>CAWDEW010000010.1:0-86686 GCA_963801445.1 uncultured Chloroflexia bacterium
CGTGCCGGCCTCGGGGTCGGCGGTCAGGTTGCCGAAGGGGTCGGAGGCCGCGCTGATCGGGGTGAGGCCGTTCTTGGCCACCGAGACGAGCTCGTCGGTCCGGTCGTAGGCGGCGGCGAACGAGTCGGACCCGTCGGTCTTGGCGGTCCGGTTGGAGTCGAGGTCGTAGGTGTACGCGTGGGAGCCCGCGGCGAGCCCCGAAGAGCCGGTCAGGCGCGCGAGGTTGTCGTACGTGAAGGCCTGGGTCGCGGTCCCCGCGTCCCCGGGCACCCCGCTGATGGAGCGGCCCTCGGAGAGGACGTTGCCCAGGCGGTCGTAGGTCTCGGTGAGGCTGAGCGATCCCGACCCGAGGGTCTTGGCCACCTGGATCGGACGCTTGGCCGCGTCGTACGTGAAGGTGAGCGGGTTGGCCGTCCCGTTCCAAGTGCGGGCCGTGGGTTGGCCACGACCACCCTGCCCGCCCGGGGGGCCAGCAGGTCGACCACCGCCCAGGTGTTGAGGGTCGCCTCCACGACCAGCGCATCGTCGGGACCGAGGGAGGCCCCGTAGGCCGCGAGGGACTCGCGGGTCACCGGGAGGGTCCCGGCCGCGTGGACCTCGCCCTCCTCACAGACCGCGACCGCCGCCACCCGCCGCCCGAGATCGATCCCGATCGCGCGCATGGCACGTCTCCCCCACAGGCTCTCCCTGGCATTCCCGGCCCGGGCGGTCACACACGACGACGGACTCGTGGTCCACAGCGGAGACGGCCTGCCCGGGCCCTCGGGAGAACGGAGCGTTGGGGCGAGGTTCCCCCGCGGATCGCCCGCCCCCGGCAGTCGTGGGTCCGGGCGATCCGGTGGGGCTCGACCCCTTTGCTGGTGGCTGGGACGCCGGCGACGGCGCCGCGGTTGCATGGGGTCGCGACGGCCGCCAGGCCGGGCTCCACACGATCCTGTGCGCCGGGGGTCTCTAGCCATGGTCGACCGCGTCAGTCGAACACGGGCGCCCGCCGTCAGCGTTCCTTCTGTATAGCGTCCGAACCCTTCGATCGAGCCGCGGCAGCCTCGAGCCAGTCGAGCGCGGGCTGCAACTTCGCTAGCGACGCCTGGTTCCCAGTGTTAAGCGCCTTTGCGAGATCGCTTGCCAACTGAGCCCCCTCGTACCAGGATGCCTCACTCCCTGGATCGGCGTGAAGGTCGCGTTGCTCGGCGATGGAGATCGTCCCATCGCCGAGACGCTCGAAAACGTCGTGCGCCTTCCGCTCAGCGCCGCTGAGCAACCCACGAGGGCCTACTCCGACCTTCAATAGAAACAGCACGGCCCATTCGGAGAAGTCGACTCGATCGCGGTCGCTGAGAAACTCGAGGACCGCGAGAAGCTGATCGACCGAGTCGATCGGGCGCTCCACCGCGCCATCGTGTTCACCAACACGCTCGCTCACTCTCGAACAGCAGTGACGATGGAGAGAACGCCGTCCGGTGTGAGCTTCCAGCCGGCCACGATCAATTCAGTGAGGCCGCTCGGACCTGTCATTGGGCCGGTAACGTTGAATTGCCATTCACCTTGCGCATTCAGCTTGATGTCGGACATGGTCCCGATTCCTGCCTTCAGATGCTCGAGAAGTGCCTTAGGAAGTGTCGCATTATCGAAGGCGAGGATATCGGCAAATAGGCCCCCTTTGCCGGCGCTTCTCGCCGCGCTGGGTCCCTCCGTGATCTGTCCAAGAAGGTACTGGACCTTGCCTGCTGGGACAACCGAGTCCGCGGCGAATTCCAGGGGATCAACTGCCTGGAGCGCGGGCGCGGGTCCAGCGCCGTGCGCCGCCACGGCCCACGTCGCCAACGACAGAGCCCAGTCGAGAGGTCCCTTGTCGAAGCGGCCGTCGTACTGCTGGAGGAATGCGACCACTCCCGCCTGCTTGCCGAGATGGCTCTGCATGCATGCCATGGCAGACGCGGATGAGTCGTCCGGAACGAGACCGCAGACTCCCCAGGCCGATGTGATGTCCGCCGGCGGGGGCATGGATACCGTTGGTGTCAGGCAATCGCCCGTTGACACGCATCCTGACGTCAGCGGCCCCTTGACAGGTCCACCGCCAGGCACGCGGGCGCTCGCGGAGGCGGCGCTCCCGACCCGATGATTGGCCGCTCGATACTCGGCGGCCGCTTGGGCCCGGTTGTAGGCGGAGTTGTTCGTGCCCCGGCCCGCCGTGCTCGTGGCCCGCACGATCGTGTTCACGATCGCCGCGCCGGTGCCCTCCTGGTCGATGATGGCATGGCCGTCCGGGTCGACGAGCGTGGCCGGGTTCGCCGCCGCATAGAGGAAGCGGTTGAGCTGCCCGGGGTTCTGGGCCGAGCCCAGGACCGAGTCGAGGCTGGTGAACGTGCCCAGCCCCGGGGCGTACTCGCGGGCGGCAAAGTCATACAGGCTCGTGGTCGTGGGGGACAGGTCGAGCCGGCCCTGGTACTTCCAGGTCGTGCTGGCCGCTGAGCCGCCCGTCGGCCAGGTGGCCGCGGTCATCCCGTAGCCGTCGTAGCGGAGGGCGTCGGTGACGACGGACTCGGTCCTGGGCGAGCCCGGCCGCCACGTTGCCGTGGAGGTCGGGCAGGAGCCAGGCCACGGTCGTCCCGACCCTGGTGCCCAGGCGGTCCCCGGCCGGATCGACGATCGAGTCGACGGTCGTCCCGCTGCCGCCTGCGTTGGCCACCCGGACGACCGAGTTCGACAGCTGCCCTCATTCCCGCACAGAGACAGCCTTGACCCGTGCAAATACGTTTGCACAACTCGACACGAGGCGTACAGTTGCGCACATGAGTGCGCTGCGGGACTGGGCTCTCGAGCTGCCATCGCAGGGACGGTTCACCTTCACCACGACAGAGGCGCGCGCCGTCGCCGAGGGTTCGTCCGAGGCTGCCGTTTCTGCGGCCCTGGACCGGGCGAAGGCCGACCGCCTCATTGCGTCGCCGGTGCGCGGGTTCCACGTCGTGCTGCCGCTCGAGGACCGGGGGACCGGCACGCCGTCCTGGCGGCTCTTCCTCGACCCGCTGATGACACACCTGAGGATGCCGTACTACGTGGGACTCCTCACTGCGGCGTCGATCCACGGCGCCTCGGGGCAGGCGGCGCAGGTCGTCCAGGTGGTGACGGCCCGCCCGCGGAGGCACGTGCGCGTCGGGCGACTGGCGATCGAGTTCGTGGTGCGGCGGACGGCCGCCAAGGCACCGGTCGAGCTTCGCACGACGCCGTCGGGCCGATTGCGGGTCGCGACACCTGAGCTCGTCGCACTCGACCTCGTCCGCTATCCCGAGAAGGCTGCCGGGTGGGCCAACGTCGCAACGGTGCTCCGGGATCTCGCGCCCTCGCTGCGCCGGGCGGGCATGCGGGCGGCGCTTCTGGTCGAGCCCGCGGTGCCCGAGCTCCAGCGTCTCGGGCACCTCCTCGAGAGGGTCGGCGCGGATCCGGTGCTTGCCGCGCTCGACGCCGAGCTGGCGACGCGACGGGTGGGCTGGGTGCCGCTCATCCCCGGCGAGCTCGGGAATCCTGGCGGTGTCACGCGGGACCGGCGCTGGCATGTCGTTGTCGACCTCGAGCCGGAGGTGGACTGACCGTGTTCCCGCAGGTCGACATCGTCCGCTGGCGGGCTGTCGCTCCGTGGGCCGACGACGACGATGTCGAGCAGGACCTCGTGATCACCCTTGCCCTGTTCGACATCTTCCGGGACGAGACCCTGAAGGCGGCGCTCGCCATCCGCGGCGGGACCGCGCTCCACAAGCTGCACCTCGCGCCCGCGGCCCGCTACTCGGAGGACATCGACCTCGTCCAGCGCGAGCCGGGCCCGATCGGCCCGACGCTCTCCCGGCTCTGCCGCGTGCTCGAGTGGATCGGCCCCGCTCGGTCCGAGACCGGCGAGCACCCAAAGCTCACGTTCCGGTTCGAGACCGAGAACGGCACCCGCCGGCGCTTGAAGCTCGAGATCAACAGCCACGAGCACTTCGGACACGTCGTCCCGCGCCTGTTTGTCGTCCCGGACCTGCCGGTCGGGAACAGCGCGGCCGTCCCCACGTACGAGCTCGACGAGCTGCTCGCCACCAAGCTGCGCGCGCTGTACCAGCGCCGGAAGGGTCGCGACCTCTTCGACCTGTGGTGGGCGCATCAGCAGGCGGCACCGGACCCGGCCCGGATCGTCGCCCTCCTGGGCGACTACCAGGCCGCGGCCGGCCGGCCAATGATCCGGTCGAGCGAGCTGCGGGCGAACCTGGCCGCGAAGCGCGTGCCGTTGTTCCTCGAGGAGGTGCGGCCTCTGCTCCGTCCCGGCGTCGCCTACGATCCCGCGGTGGCGCTCGATTGGGTGGAGGACGTCTTCGTCCCGCTGCTGCCCTGATGCGGGCCGGCCCCGACGACGAAGAGAGGCAGCTGGGCTTCAGCGTCGACTCTGGGATAGAGCCACCGATCGATCGGACCGAGGCACCTCGAACCCGGTCGAACCGCGGCCTCGATCCCGGCACGGACGGTAAAGGGTTAGGCGTCGGTGACCGACGCCCTCCGCTACGACGGCTACGGGATGACCGCGGCGACCTGGCCCACCGGCGGCTCTCCGGTCAGCACGACCTGGAGCCTTCGGTCCTTCGGTGGCACTCCCCGACTCATTGGCGGCAGCGCCGCCCGGCGCCGCCGGGTGGTACCCCCAAGCGGATTCGAACCGCTGATCTCCACCTTGAAAGGGTGGCGTCCTAGGCCTCTAGACGATGGGGGCCCCAGGGCGAGTCTAGCAGGGGAGGCGCCGTGAACCGCGCCCGGGACCGTCCGCAGACCCGTCCACGGGCGCTCGTCCGGGGCGCCGTCCCGAGCCTCAGGCAGGGCGGGCCAGGATCGCCAGGATGGCCGCCCCCGCGAAGCAGCCGAAGGCGACCAGGGCGGCGACACCGCCGAGGACGGCGTAGAGGACCGAGCGCCCGGCGGCACCCTCGCGGGCTGCCCGGAGGGTGGCGACCACGCCCGTGATCGCGAGCGCCGTGAACACGATGCCGAGCAGGGCCGCCCCCGAGGCGAGGGCCGGGATCTGGTCCGCGTCGCGGACCGTGACCGCGTAGCCCGTGTAGGCGAGCGAGCCGATCAGGGCGATCGCGAGGAAGACCCGGGCCGGGGTGATCCGCACCGGACCCAGGTGGAGGCCGGTTCGTCCGCGGCTGCCATCCGGGTTCCGGGGCCCCACCTGGCGGGGACTGGCGGGGCGCGACGTGGGATCGAACGCCATCGTCAGCGCCCGACGATGGTTCCGCTCAGCGCGCTCGCGGTCGGTCGGCTGCGGGCGGGAGCATGGGTGCCGTGGGCCGGGACGTCCGCCTCCGGCACGCCACCGCGTGGGCGGTGGTAGATGGCGACGTTGTGGGCGAGCCGCGGCCGCCGGAGCGCTGCGATGGTCGCGGTGGCCGCGGGACCGAAGGCGGCCCGGAGCACCCGTGCGGCCTCGTCGAGGTCCGCGAACTCCCAGAACGCGTGAACGACCCGGACCCTGAAGCCGGCCATCAGGAGCGGCCCGTCGCGCCGGCTGCGAGCCAGGAGCTCGGCGACGAGGCCGGCGCCCCGCACGTCGTCGAGGTCGTCGCGGCCGTAATCCTGGACGACCAGGAGGCGGCCCCCGGGCCTGAGCAGCCTGTCCACCTCGGCGAGCTCGGCCGCGTCGGCGACGCCATCGAACGCGATCCACTGCGCCAGCACCACGTCGGCGCTGGCGGCCGGGAGCGCGGTCGCGGCGAATGTCGCCCGGCCCCAGGAACCGGTGGGCCCGGCGGGGGCCACCCGGACGACCGATCCCAGCTCCCGCAGGCGCGCCTCGAGGAGCGGGGCTTCGCCAAGGATGACGACCTCGCGGCCCGCGACGGGACCGAGGGCATCGAGCCCGCGCAGGACCTTCCGGTCGGGGTCCATGGCACGGAGAATTCTGCTCGGCGCTCCCTGCATCGGCTGGGGCAAACGGAAGATCAGCCACCTGTCATCGAGGATAGCGCCGCCTCGAGGATCCCGCCCGAGCGCGCGGGCAGGACGAGGCGGAGGCGTCCCGCCGCGTCGACGGTCGACGGGCCGGGGCCGGCGAGCCCGGGCAGGTCCAGCCCGACGATGGCGCGACCGGCCAGCTCCGGCAGATCGACCGTCACCTCCTGCGCCGCAGCGCCGGCGTTGACGGCCACGAGGAGCATCTCCCCGGCGGCCGTCGGGTCCGTCGCTCCGCCGCGCGCGAGGACCACCGCGGAGCCTGCGGCGCCGGCCACCGCGACCGCGTCGGAGCGCAGCGCCGGGTGGGCGTGACGGGCCCGGACCAGGGCCCGGACGGTCGCCCGGTGCACGTCGTCCCGACCTTCGGCGCCGACCGGGAAGGCGCGTCGACAGTCGGGATCGTGGCCGCCCTCCATGCCGATCTCGTCCCCGTAGTAGATGCACGGCGCGCCGGGCAGGCTCATCTGGAGCAGCGTCGCCAGGCGGACCGCGGCGAGGTCGCCCGAGACCAGCGAGCGGAAGCGGGGCATGTCGTGGCTGGAGAGCAGGTTGAGCTGGGCCGCGCCGGTCGCGGGATGGTAGGCGTCGAGCACGATCCGCAGGCGGTCCGCGAACCCGGGCCCGTCGCTCGGGTGCACGTTCCGGCCGAGCTCGTGGTGGCGAGCGACCAGCGCCTGGTCCAGCGACGGCCCGCCCACCAGCGAGAGGATGGCCTCCAGGAGCGGGTAGTTCATCAGGGCGTCGAAGCGATCGCCGCGGACCCATTCGGGGGCCACCTGCCAGATCTCGCCGACGAGGTAGGCCTCCGGATTGACCGCGCGGCAGCGCCGCCGGAACTCCTGCCAGAACGACTCGTCGTCGATCTCGGCGGGGACGTCCAGGCGCCAGCCGTCGATCCCGAAGCGCAGCCAGTGCTCGCCGACGCTCCACAGGTACTCGCGGACTGCCGGGTGGTCCGTGTTGAGCTTGGGGAGGGCGGGCAGGTCCCACCAGGCCCGGTACCCGAGCCGGCTGATCGAGTGGAGGCCCAGGCGGTGCTCGTCCGCGTTCGCGGCGGCCTCCGTCCAGGGCGTCGCGCGCTCCGGGTAGGGCTGGAGCCCGTCGCCCGCGGCCAGGCGTTCCCGGTCCACGTGGAACCAGTCGACATAGGGCGAATCCAGCCCGTTCTCCACGATGTGGTGGAACGGCCAGAACCCTCGCCCGGTGTGGTTGAACACACCGTCCAGGACGATCCGCATCCCTCGCCCATGGACCCCGTCCACGAGCTCGCGCAGCGCGGGCGTCCCGCCCAGGAGCGGGTCGACCGCCAGGTAGTCGAACGTGTGGTAGCGGTGGTTCGAGGCGGACGTGAAGATCGGGGTCAGGTACAGCGCCGTGACGCCCAGGTCGGCGAGCTCGTCGAGCCGCTCCGCGATCCCGAGCAGGTCCCCGCCCTTGAACCCGTGCCCCGTCGGAGGTGCGTCCCAGGGCTCCAGCGGGCCTGCCCTGGGGACGCGCGCCGACGAGGCGAAGCGATCCGGGAAGACCTGGTAGAAGACCGCATCCCGGACCCAGCCGGGGACGTCGGGCGCGGGCATCCCGGGGGAGCGACCGATCGTCGTCATGTGCTGCGGCCGCCCGGCCGCGGCCCGGGGCGCCCTAGTCGTGTCGGGACCGGACGCGCGTCGTCGTCACGGACGACGCGGACGGGAGCTCCTCGATCGACGCGCCGTCGCGCAGGGCCGGCCGGTCCTCCGGCGGCTCCGGCTGCCGGGCGGCCCGGGACGACGGTCGGGGACGCGGATCGCCCCGGGACCCCCAGGCTTCGACGCCGGCGACGAGTCCGGGCAGGATCGAGGTCCCGATCTCCGTGACGGTGCGGTCCAGCGCCCGGGCGGCGAGGCCGAAGGCCACCAGCGTCGCCAGCAGGATCGTCAGCGCGAAGAGCGCTCCAAGGGGCAGGAACGGAAACGGCATGCCCGCCTCGCACCGGCAGGGTCCCCGTGGCCCTCGTCAAGCCACCCGGGACCGACGCGATGATGCGCCCCGACCACTCCGACCGGAAGAGCCGTTCGGATCGAGCGGGTCGGCGGCCGGGCCGCCTCAACCCTTGACGCCGCCGATGGTGAGGCCCGAGATGATGTACTTCTGGAGGAACAGGTAGACGACCGACACGGGCAGCGCGACCAGGATCGAGAACGCGGCGAACGATGACCAGGGCGTGCTCCCGGCGTACTGGCCGACCATCCCGTTGAGGGCCATCGCCAGGGTGAAGGTCTTGGGGTTGGTGAGGAACGTCCAGGAGAAGTAGAACTCGGTCCAACCCGTGATGAAGGCCAGGAAGGCAGTGACCGCGATCACCGGCGTCGCCAGCGGCAGGATGATCTGGCGGAAGGCCTGGAAGCGCGAGGCACCGTCGACCGTCGCCGCCTCCTCGAGCTCCTTCGGGATGGTGTCCAGGTAGCCCTTCATGTTCCAGATCGCGAAGGGGAGCTGGCTGGACGTAACGGCCAGGGCAACCCCGAACAGCGACTTGCGCAGGTTGAAGTCGCCCACCTGGACCGCGTTCAGCATCACGAAGAGCGGCGCGATCGTGGCGATCGCCGGCAGCATCAGGACCGCGAGGACGCCGATCATCAGGGTCTCGCGGCCCCGGAAACGCATCCGCGAGAAGGCGTACGCGGCCAGCACGCCGATCGTGACGCTCGAGACCGCGACCATGACCGCGATGAGCAGGCTGTTGGTCGCCAGCTCCAGGAAGCTGACCGGGTTCGTGGTGGGCTTGATGAGGACCGTCTGGAACGCCTGGAGCGAGGCGCCGGGCGGGATGAGGGACAGGGACTCGGGCCGAGAGAGGTTGCGCGGGTCGAGGGCCATGCTCACGATCCACAGGATCGGGAAGAGGACCGTGGAGGTGATGGCCAGGCAGACGAGCTGCAGGAGCAGCTGCCGGCCGAGCGGAAGGCGCGGCCCGTGGGCCTTCTTGCCCCTCGACCGGGCGACCGGGGCGACGACGCCCTTGGCCGCCAGCGTCTCGTTCGTCATCGATCCCACCCTGCTTTCGCGGAAGAGCCGGCGCTGGAGGCTCGCTCAGGCGTCATAGCTGGCCGTGGCCTTCCCCAGGCGGTTCGTGATCAGCGTGAGCGAGAGCAGGATGAAGAACTGGAAGACCGCGAAGGCCGCCGCGACCCCGTAGAGCTGCTGCTCGTTGACCAGCCGGTAGGCCGTGGTCACGAGGAGCTCCGTCTGGCCGAACGGCCCGCCCCCGGACATGAAGTACGAGAGGTAGAAGAGGTTGAAGGTGATGACGAACCCGTAGATCGCGTAGGGCAGCATCGCCGGGCGCAGGTACGGCAGCGTGACGACCTTGAACTTCTGCCAGGCGCCGGCGCCGTCGATGTCGGCGGCCTCGTAGAGATCCTTCGGGACGCTCTGCAGGGCGCCGGTCGCGACGACCGAGTTCAGCGGCCAGCCCAGCCAGATGTTCGCCGCCAGCAGGGCGAAATAGGCCATCGGCAGGATGAGCGGGCCCGCGCTGAAGATCGGGTTCGGTTGGCCCAGCCAGTCGAGGGTGAAGGGCGGGAGCTTGAACAGGACGCCGACGGTGCCGTTGATCAGCAGGTTCACCGCGCCGTACTGGGGATCGAACATCTGGCGCCAGACGGTCGCGACGATGATCTGGGGGATGACCACGGGAATGATGAAGATCGCCCGGTAGATCCCCTTGAAGCGCAGCCCCGAGACGTTGAGGAGGAGGGCGATGGCCACGCCGAACACGACGTGGAAGATGACGTTGGAGAACGCCCAGAAGAGGTTGAAGACGAGGATCCGCAGGAAGTCGAAGTTGGGGATGACGATGTTGTTCTGCAGGATCCGAAGGTAGTTGTCGAGGCCGACGTAGGCGGGAGCCGGGGACGTGGGCTTGAGGTTCTTCAGCCCGTAGTCCGTGAACGACATCCAGACCTGGAACACGAGCGGGTAGAAGGTGATGACGGCCATCACGAGGAGGGCCGGCAGGAGGAAGGCGTAGGCGGTCCGCGAGTTGGCGGTTCGTCGCCACAGCGGGGGTCTGGGACGGGGGACTGCTCCGGCCGTGATCGCGCTCATGGTCTGCTCCGCCCTCGCAACCGTGCCTCGTTGACCTGGTCCAGCGTGTGCGATGGGGGACCTTGGCGGTCCCCCATCGCACGCAGAATCGGGATCGCTCCCGAACCTTAGTTACTTGCCGTTGGCCTTGTCCATCGCGGTGCAGGCGGTGGCGACGGCGGTGGCCGGCGCGGTGCCCGTCTCGACGACGGCGGCGATCGCGTTGCCGAAGTTGGTCCAGTAGTTGTCGAGCTCCTTGGCGGTCGGCCGGGCGAAGCCCGTCGCAACCGCGGCCGCGAAGCCCTGGTTGATCTTGTCGGAGCTGGTGATGGTGGCATTCGCCGGGATGTGCCCGGCCTGGTCCACGAAGAGCTGCTCGTTCGCCGGCGCGATCATCTGGAGGGCAACCTGGACGGCCAGGTCGGCGTTCGGGGAGCTCGCGTTGATGTAGTACCCGTCCGGGGCGGCCATCGGGCTGAAGTCGGCGACCGCCTTCGGTCCGGGGGCCACGGCCAGCTTGTCGCCGAGGGCCTTCTTCAGGTCGCCGGTCTGCCACGGGCCATCGATGAAGCCCGCGATCTTGCCGGAGAGGAAGTCGTTCTTGGCGTCCGTGTCGTTCTTGTAGAGGATGCCGCCGGCCGCCTTGAAGTCGGTGAGGAACTTGAGCGAGTCGGCCACGCCGCTCGTCGCGGTCGCCGCGCACTTGCCCGTTGCGGGATCGAGGATGGTGCCCCCGAAGGCGCCGTAGAAGCCCCACTGGTAGTAGGCGCCGCCGCCGTTGGCTCCGTAGACGATGCCGATCTTCTTGCCGGCCTGGGCCGCTGCGATGTAGTCGGCGGTGGTCGCCGGGGCCGTCGCGAGCTGGTCGGTCCGGTAGAAGAGGGCGACTGCCTTCATGGACTCGGGGATCGCGTACAGCTTGCCGTCAACGGTGTCGGCCGTGAGCGCGGTCTGCGAGATGTTGTACGGGGCGGCCGCCAGCGTCGCGCTCATGGACGAGAGGTCCTTGAGCAGGCTCGCGCGGGCCTCCTTGGGCAGGCTGTCGTTCGGGGCGATGTAGAGGTCCGGCCCGCCGCCGGATCCGGCCTCGGTCTCGAACTTGGTGAACAGGTTGGCGAACGGGACGTCGAGAACCGTGATCGTGAGACCCGGGTTGGCCGCCTGGACGTTGGCGACGATCGTGTCGAATGCGGTCTTCTCGGCGCTTCCCGAAGCGCCGTAGGCCTCCCAGATCGTGACCGCGCCCGTGAGGGCGGCGGCCGACGGGGCGGCCGATGTCGCCGCCGAGGGGGCGGCCGATGTCGCCGCGGACGGGGCGGCGGATGGGGTTGTGCTCGCGGGCGCGGGCGTGGGGCTTGCGCCACCACCGCACGCGGTCGCGACGATGGCGAGCGCCCCGATGAGCGTCGTCAACTTCGTGCTGCGCTGCATGGGTCCTGTATTTCCTCCTGCGTCCGGTCGCTCACGCGCCCGGTTCATGTGATGGACCCGGCTGCCTGTGCTGCCGGGGTACCGGTCCCGGGTCGCCGATCCGGCAACCCGCTCCTCCGGTCCGTCAATGGTCCCCGGCCACCTCCTCCCGCCCGGGGGCGGGTCCCGTCGAGCCGCGGACGATCAGCCGCGTCTCGAGCATGCGGTGCTCGGGGTGTCCGACCGTGCGCCCCTCGATCGCCTCGAGGAGGAGGCGCGAGGCCTCCTCGCCCTTCCGGCGAACCGGCTGGTGCACGGTGGTGAGCGGTGGCTCGACGTGCCGGGCGAGCTCGATGTCGTCGAACCCGACGACGCTCAGGTCACGGGGGACGCGGAACCCGAGCCTGGCGGCGGCCCCGATCGCGCCGATCGCCATGGCATCGCTCATCGCGAGCACGGCCGTGGGGCGCTGGCCATCCTCCCAGGCACGGGTGAAGCAGGCCGAGCCTCCCTCGAGGCTGGCCGGCCCGACCACCACCTGGTCGTCGGGCAGCGGGATGCCGGCTTCGGCCAGGGCCGCTCGATAGCCCGCCAGCCGCCGGCCGACGACGCCCCCGAAATCGACGTGGGCGCCGGGGGTCGGCGGCTCCACCCCGATGACCAGGAAGTCGCGGTGGCCGAGGCCAAGAAGGTGCTGGGCCGCCAGGCGAGCGCCACCTTCGTCGTTGACGTCCACCGCGTCGTGATCCGGGAAGGCGGCCGAGTCGACCATCACGATGGGCAGCCCGGCACGCCGGATCTGCTCAACCTCCGGGTGGTCCTCCGAGAGGCCCAGCGCCACGAACCCGTCGACCGTCGCCCGGCCGACAGCCCGGGCCAGCGAGCCCTGGAGCGGCGACACGAACAGGAGCCCGTAGCCGGCTTCCTCGGCCACCATCGCGACCCCCTCAGCGAACGTCCCGAAGAAGGGGTTGGCGAAGACGACCGAGAGCGCCTGGGGGGTGAGGACGCCGAGCGTTCGCGTCCGGCCCTGGGTGAGCATGCGCGCCACGGGGTGGGGTCGGTATCCGAGCGAGTCCGCGACGTCCCGGATCCGGCTTGCAGTGTCCGGGCTCAGGCGCTCCGGGCTGTTGAAGGCGAACGAGACCGCCGTCTTCGAGACGCCCGCCGCGCGGGCGACATCGGCGATCCGAGGCCTCTGCCGGGTCTCCTGGCTCACGATCCCTCGACTCCTCCCCCGCCCGCTGGCCGCTCGCCATCGCGCTCGCCACCGCGCGTTTACCGGTTTAGCAAACCGGTTTAACGGACGGTAGCGGGGAGGTTGCGGCGTGTCAAGCCCCCTCCCGGGTCGGACCCCCGGCGGCCATCGCCGGCCCCCCTTCGCAGCACCCGGGCCGGGACCGGGATCGCGTGGCAGAATCCCCGGCGATGGAGCCATCTCCCCGCCGTCTCCCGCCCCCGGGCGTGCTGCTCTTCCTCGGCTATGCCTTCCTGATCCTGGCCGCGATCGGCATCTCCCTGCGCTGGGTCATCGACCTGGCGATCTCGGCGCCGATCAGCTTCCCTGGCCTGGTCGTGATGGTCCTGCTGGCGTACACGATCTTCACGACGACGCTCGTCCTGCAGCGCAAGGAGGCTGCTCGCGGCATGGCCGTGGGCCTTTCCACCCTGACCGTCCCCGCCGCCATCTTCTTCCTGCTGGTCGGGATCCCGGTCCTCGCCCTCGGTCCGGGCCTCCTGGGGGTGCTCCTGTTCCTCGGCCTCCGACGGCCGGCTTCGCACGCCTGGTTCTCGGAGCCGTAGCGCCGGTCCGCCGGGCCGCGTCCGGCGGCGTGGCAGCGCGAGGGTCGAAACCGCTACGCTGGCGATACACCCCCGTCACCAGTCCCGTCCGCGCCTGCGGCCCTGAGCGCCCCAGAATCCGGAGACCCCGATGCGCCTGATCGCCTATCTCGACGACCTCGACCTGCCCGTCGCCGGCATCCTCGTCGGCAACGAGGTCTTCACCCTGGAGCTCCTGGCCGAGGACGCGGGGCTGCGCGAGGAGCTGGCCCTGCTCGACGTCCGGGGCCTCCTGGCCGAGGACGAGGATCTGGTGGAGACGCGCGCCGCGCTGGAGCGCGCCCAGGCCGGCGGCCGACGCGGCGTGCCCGGGGACGAGCTCCACCTGGTCGCCCCCCTGGAGCCCGGCAAGATCATCTGCGTGGGGTTGAACTACCGGACCCACATCGAGGAGCAGAAGGGCACCCTCCCGGATCGTCCGATCCTGTTCGCCAAGTTCGCCAACACGGTGGTCGGCACGGGCGAGCCGGTGATCCACCCGGCCACGACCCACGCCCTCGACCTGGAGGCCGAGCTGGCCGTCGTGATCGGCCGGCGCGCGCGCCGCGTCCCCGTGGCGGAGGCCCTCGAGACGGTGGCCGGATACACGGTCGCGAACGACATCTCGGCCCGCGACCTGCAGGGCACGAAGCCCGCCCTGCGCGAGGGCGAGCACGGTGACGGCCAGTGGCTGCGCGCCAAGGGCTCCGACACGTTCCTGCCGCTCGGGCCGTGCATCGTCACCCCCGACGAGCTGGGCGACCCGTCGGACCTGGCGGTCCGGGGGTACTGGACGCCGAGCAGCGGCCCGGACGCCGGGCGCGAGATCCTGCTCCAGGATGGCCGGACCGCCGACATGATCTTCTCGGTCGCCGAGCTGATCGCGTTCGTCAGCCAGAGCATCACGCTGGAGCCTGGTGACCTGCTCGTCACGGGAACGCCCTCGGGCGTGGGTATCTGGCGCGTCCCGCCGGTCTTCATGGAGCCGGGCTACGTCACCCGCGTCGAGGTGGAGCGGATCGGATCGCTGGTCAACCCGATCGTGGACGCCGACGGGAACGCCCCAGCAATGAGCCCGGCTGCCCTGTTCCTGGCGGCGCACCCGCGGGCGGCCCGGCCCGGCGCATAGTCGACCCGCGGCGACGGCGCGGGCGGCCGTGGATCGCCGCCAGCCGGTGCGGCGCCCCCAAGCCGGACACTGCGCCGCGGCGGGCGCATCATGAGGGTCAGGACCTGACGGCGGCGACCGCGAAGGCGCCAAGGAGGCTGCGATGCTCGCCCTCGTGAAGTCGGCACCCGGCCCCGGGCTGGAGCTCCGCGAGGTGCCGCTGCCCCGGGTGGGGATCAACGACGTGCTCGTGCGCGTCCATCGGACGGGGATCTGCGGGACGGACCTGCACATCGAGTCCTGGGATTCGTGGGCCGCGGCGACGATCGTGCCGCCCCTCGTGCTCGGCCACGAGTTCGTGGGCGAGATCGTGGAGGTCGGCTCCAATGTGGCGGACTTCGGCCCGGGCGACCTCGTCAGCGGTGAGGGCCACGTCGTCTGCGGGCGCTGTCGGCACTGCCTGGCCGGCCGCCGCGAGCTGTGCGCCCATACGATCGGGCTCGGGGTCGGCCGTGACGGCGCGTTCGCCGAGCACGTCGTGCTGCCGATGACCAACGTCTGGCACCACTGGCCCGGCGTCGACGAGGAGGTCGCCGCGATCTTCGACCCGTTCGGCAACGCGGTCCACACGGCGCTGGCGTTCCCCGTGCTGGGCGAGGACGTGCTGGTCTCGGGTGCGGGACCCATCGGCCTGATGGCCACGGCGGTCGCCCGCCATGCCGGCGCCCGGTTCGTGGTCGTCTCGGAGCCCAACGCAGTGCGCCGGGAGCTGGCCCTCCGGATGGGCGCCACGGTCGCGATCGACCCCCGCGAGCGGAGCTTCGCGGACGTCGAGGCGGAGCTGGGCATGGTCGAGGGCTTCGACGTGGCCCTGGAGATGTCGGGCAACCCGGCCGCCCTCCGCTCCGCGATCGCCTCGATGGCCCACGGTGGCCGGATCGCGATCCTGGGGATCCCCACCGAGGAGATCTCGATCGACGTCAACCAGGTCGTCTTCAAGATGCTCACGCTGCGGGGCATCTACGGCCGCGAGATGTACGAGACCTGGTACAAGATGACCGTGATGCTCCAGTCGGGGCTGGACATCAGGCCCGCGATCACCCACCGGTTCTCGTTCCGCGACCACGCAGCAGCGTTCGCCGCCGCCCGTTCCGGCGACGCCGGCAAGGTGATCCTGGACTGGCTGGCCTGACGGCCGCCACCGCGAGGAGATCTGCGCGATGAACAGCACCCGCGACCCCCTGGCCCACCTCGCCGACGACGTGGCCGCGATCCGCGCGCAGGGCCTCTACCGGCCGCTCCGCGTGATGAGCAGCGCGAACGGCACGCGCGTCACGGTGGACGGGCGGGACGTGATCAGCCTCGCCTCCAACAACTACCTCGGCCTCAACACCCACCCGCGGCTGGTCGAGGCGGCCCTCGACGCCACCCGCCGGTTCGGTGCGGGATCGGGAGCCGTGCGCACGATCTCGGGCACGATGGCGCTCCACGAGGAGCTGGAGGCGGAGCTCGCCCGGTTCAAGAACGTGGAGGCGGTGCTGACGTTCCAGTCCGGGTTCGCCTGCAACACCGGAGTCATCCCGGTGGTCGCCTCGGAGCCGGACCTGATCGTCTCGGACGCCCTGAACCACGCCTCGATCATCGACGGCATGCGCCTGAGCAAGGCGCCCCGGGTGGTCTATCGGCACAAGGACGTCGGGCACCTCCGGGAGCTGCTCGAGACGGCTCGGCGGGACGGACGGCCCGACGGCCAGCCCTACCGCGCGATCCTCGTGGTGACCGATGGCGTCTTCAGCATGGACGGCGACATCGCCCCGCTCCCCGGGATCGTGGACGCGGCCGAGGCGTTCGGGGCCGCCGTCTTCGTGGACGACGCCCATGCCTCGGGCGTGCTCGGCCGGAACGGCCGGGGCAGCGTGGACCACTTCGACCTCCACGGCCGGGTCGCGATCCAGGTCGGCACGCTCTCCAAGGCGATCGGCGTGCTGGGCGGCTACGTGGCCGGCACGACCGCCCTGCGCGAGATCCTGATCCAGCGCGGCCGGCCGTTCCTGTTCTCCACCTCCCACCCGCCCGCCGTCGCCGCTTCCTGTCTCGCGGCGATCCGGGTCCTCGACGACGAGCCCGAGCTCGTCGCACAGCTCTGGGCGAACACCCGCCGGTTCAAGGCCGAGCTTGCCCGCCTGGGCTTCGACACCGGGGTGAGCGAGACGCCGATCACGCCGATCATGGTGGGCGACTCCGCGACCGCCATCCGGTTCGCCGACCGGCTCTTCGAGGAAGGGGTCTGGGCCACGTCGGTCGTCTACCCGACGGTCGCCCTCGACGGGGCCCGCCTGCGCACGATCGTGACCGCCGCCCATTCGGACGACGAGCTGGACACGTGCCTTGCCGCGTTTGCCCGGGTCGGCCGCGAGCTGGGGCTCGTCGCCGGGTGACGGGCCTGCCGGACCCCGGGCCCGGGGCCGACCGGGATCTCCCGCTCGACGCGCACCTGCACACCGATCTCTCGCCCGACAGCGACGTCCCGATCGACGTCTACTGCGCGGAGGCGGTGGCGCGCGGCATCCCGGAGCTGGCGATCACGGATCACCTCGACTTCGATCCCCGCGCGCCGGCATTCGCGTTCGCGGACTTCGCCCGGCGGGAGCGGGTGATCCGCGCTGCCGCGGCGCGCTGGGCGGATCGCGGCCTGGCGGTCCGCTTCGGCGTCGAGATCAGCTACGAGTCCGGCCGCGAGCTCGAGATCCGGGAGCACCTCGCCGGGCACCCCTACGACTACACGATCGGCTCGGTCCACGTGATGCGCTACTCCCCGTTCACCGGCAGCCGGGCCGCCGCCTGGGTCGCCGGCAAGCGCCTCGACGAGATCGTGGCGCCCTACTTCGGCGAGGTCCTCGCGGCGATCCGGAGCGAGCTGTTCGACACGCTGGGTCACCTCGACTACGTCAAGAAGTACCTCTTCGAGCACCTGCCCGAGGGGGCGCTGGCGGCCCGGCCCGATCTCTACGAGCCGCTCCTGCGGGCCCTGGTCGAGACGGGCACCGCGCTGGAGGTCAATGCCTCCGGCCTGCGCCAGGCGCCCCGCGAGACGTATCCGAGCGCGGCCACGGTCGCCCGGTTCCGGGCGCTGGGCGGCGCCCGGGTGACCGCCGGCTCCGACGCTCACCGGGCCCACTCGTTCGCCTACGGCCTCGGCCACGCCTACGCCTCGCTCGCGGCGGCCGGGTTCGAGGAGCTCTCGTTCCGGCGGGCCGCCGACGGGCCGCGGGGCGCTGCCCGGCTGGCGATCCCCGCCCGCGTCCTGGAGCGTCCGGGCGCGGGCGCCGGGATCGGGCCCCGGGAACGGGCCCTGCCCGGTGACGCGGCCGGGCCGCGCGGGTAGGCTCCGCGCGATGGAGCTGCTCGTGATCGGCGCCGGTGCCGCGTATCCGGACCGCCCGGGGACGGCCTCGTCGTGCTACGTCCTGCGCGCGGCCGGCGCTGCGCTCTGCCTCGACATGGGCCAGGGCTCCTTCGCGGGGCTGGCGGGGCGGCTCGACCCGACCGGCCTGGCGGCCGTGATCGTCAGCCACCTCCACCCGGACCACTTCGTGGACCTGGTGCCGCTGCGCCACTTCCTGCGCTACGAGGTCCGGCCGCCGGGTCGCGTCCGGGTGATCGGGCCGGCCGGGCTCGCCGAGCGCATCGACGGGCTCGCCGGCGACCCGGGCTTCGCGGCCGCCTCCCTGGACATCGAGAGGCGAACCGACGGGTACCTCGAGATCGGGCCGTTCCTCGTCGAGAGCCGCCGCGTGACCCACACCGAGGAGAGCTACGCGGCGCGGGTGTCCGTGAAGGCGGCGCCCGGCTCGCCGGGCCTCGTCTACTCCGGCGATTGCGGCCGCTGGGAGGACCTGGCCCCGCTGGTCCGCCCGGGCGATCTCCTGCTCGCGGAGGTCGCCTTCGGTCCGGGGCCCGTCCCGGTCCCGGACCTCCACCTCGACGGGACCGCCGTCGGGACCCTCGCGGCCGCGAGCGACCCGTCCCGCGTCCTGCTCACCCACCTCCAGATGAACCGGGACCCGGATGCGACGCTGTCCGCGGTGCTGAGCCGCTGGGCGGGTCCCGTCACGCTCGTTCGTGACGGCGACCGCATCACCTTCGCCTGAGTCAGTCCGAGCATGTCAGCCCAGGGGGTCGAACCGGGACCGGACCAGCCGGACCCGCCGGCCGCGGCGACGACGGAGCTGGAGCCTCCGGCCTCCCCGTCTTCAGGCGGCCGCCGGCCGGCTGCGCCCGGATGGTCCCGCTTCAGCGCGCCCGTTCGCCGCGAGATGCTCCTCGCGCTCCTGCTGCTCTTCTGCTACGGGTTCTTCCGGCAGGTTCCGGTGTGGAACGAGTACAGCCGCTACGACCTCGTCCGGGCGCTCGTCGAGGACGGCACGACGAGCATCGACCGCTTCCAGGGCAACACGGGGGACAAGGCCTACTACCAGGGCCACTACTACTCCGACAAGGCCCCCGGGACGGCGCTCATGGGCGTCCCCGTCTACCTGCTGGTGACGCTCACCGCCCACGCCGTCGGCGTCGAGACGCCGGCCCCGCTGGATGCGATCGAGGCCCTCGTGTTCGTCGAGTGCGGGGTCCTGACCGTTCTCCTGGTCCTCCTGCTGCTGCGCTTCCTGCGCCCGGTCGTGGGCGAGCGCTGGGCGCTGGTCATGAGCCTCGGGTACGGCCTCGGGTCGATTGCCTTCCCGCTCGCCACGATGTTCTTCGGCCACGCCGCGTCCGCGTTCTTCCTGTTCGCGGCCTTCTACCTCCTGTGGCGCTGGCGCGCCGACGGGGGTTCCTGGCGGCCGCTGCTGGCCGGCCTTCTGGCGGGCTGCGCGGTGATCACGGAGGTCCCGGTCGTGCTGGGCGTCGCGGTCCTCGGCCTCTACGCGCTCCGTCTCGGGCGCGGCCCGGCGCTGCGGTTCGTCAGCGGCGGCATCCCGATCCTCCTCGTCTTCATGGCCTACAACTGGCTCACCTTCGGGGGTCCGTTCAGCCTCGGCTACCAGTACGCGACGCTCTTCGGCCCGCAGAACAGCCAGGGCATCGTCTCGATCGTGTGGCCCTCGTGGACCACCGCCCTGGACCTCCTCCTGGGCCCGCGCGGGCTGCTCCGCCTCGCGCCCTGGTTCTGCGTCGTGCCCCTCGGGGTGCTCGCCTACCGGCGGCGCGTCCTGCAGGCGGAGATCGCCGTCTGCGCGGCCATCTGCTGCGTCTTCCTCGTCTACAACAGCGGCGCCCTCAACCCGTTTGGCGGCTGGACCCCGGGGCCGCGCTACCTGCTGCCGGCCTTGCCGTTCGCCGCGATCCTGGTGGCCCTGGCGCCGGCCGTGATCCGCCCGTTCACGGCGCTCCTCATGGCGGTCGCCGCCGCCATCTTCCTGGCGGCGACGGTGACGATGCCCAACGCGCCCGAGCTGTACCGCGATCCGCTCTACGACCTCTGGCTGCCGCGCCTGCTGGGCCGTGATCTCGGCGAGACCATCGCCTGGCTCCGCTTCGGCCTGCATGGCCTGGAGCCGCTCCTGATCCTGCTGCCCGTGCTCGCCGTTGGGGCCGTCGCGCTGGTCGCGACGTTCCGAGCCGGGACCGCGGCGCGACGGGCGACGCTCCTGGTCGCTGGCACGCTCGTGGCGCTGATCGTGGCCTTCGCGCTCCCGTTCCCCCCGCCGAGCGCCGTCGCCGCGAGCAACCCCGGCGAAGCCGCAGGCTCGATCGCCATCGCGGACGCCGGCGTCACGCCCGTGGCGACCTCGGGCAGGGAGCTCGATACGATCTGGGCGCAGCTCGACAACCGGGGCCCAGCCCTCAGCGGCACGCGCGTCGCCTTCGCGGTGCTCGCCCCCGACGGACGGACCGGCTGGTCCGCGTGGGTCTCCGATGTCTCGTGGGGCGCGGGCGAACGACGGCGCTTCGCCGTCGACTGGAGCCCGGGGGATGCCCAGCGAGGCGACTACCGCGTCCAGGTCAGCGTCCTCTCGAACGACGGGCAGACGGTCTTCATGCGGGCCGATGGCGTCGCCGTTGCGCACGTCGGGCCCTGAGGGGATCGCAGGATGCCGCGTCCCGGCGCACCCGGTTTGATCGACCCCCGGGTCATGCTCTACGCTCCGACGGTCCCCGCCCGCTGGAGGCCCCGCCCATGACCGACGGCGCCCGTCCTGCCCGCCGGTCGCCCGACGTCGGCGCCGCCCGGCCCGCGCGCGATCACGACGCGACGCGCTGGCGAGCCGCCGACCACGCCGCCGAGCCGCGGGCTGCCGCGGCGGACCTCGAGCGGATCTCCGGGCGCGACCGTGCCTGAGGACGGCAACGAGGGGGCTTCTCCCGAAACCTGGACGACGACCCCGCTCCCCGGCGATGGCCCGGACGTGGTCGAAGAGGCTCCCGCTGGGCTGACCGTCCCGGAGCCCGCGGACGGCATGCGGCGACGTCGGTTGCGCCTCCCGGCCCCCATCGCGATCGTCGTGGAGCGCCTGCGTGACTCGCTCACGGACCCGGGCAACCTCCTGGCCCTGGTGCTGATCGCGGCCCTGGCGCTCCGGCTGGCCTGGCTCGACACGCCGAAGGGTGCCCTGATCTTCGACGAGGCCTACTACGTGAACGCGGCCCGGATCATCCTGGGCTGGAGCGTCCCCGCCGGGGCCCACTATTCCGGGTCCCCGGTCGGCCTCGACCCGAACTCCGAGCACCCGCCGCTCGGGAAGCTCCTGATGGCCGGCTCGATGCTCGTCTTCGGGGACAACGGCGTTGGAGAGCGACTGCCCAGCGTGGTGGCCGCGATGATCGCGCTCCTCGCGCTCTACCTGCTGGTCCGGGCGGCCGGCGAGACCGCCCGGCTCGGCGTCCTCGCCGTGGCGATCTTCTCCCTCGACAACCTGGCCTTCGTGCACGGCCGCGTCGCGACGCTCGACATCCTCGTCCTGGCCCCGATCCTGGTGGGAGCGTGGCTGGGCATGAAGGGACGGTGGTCGCTCGCGGGCGCGGTCACGGGAATCGGCCTCCTGATGAAGCTCACCGCGCTGTACGGCCTGCTCGCCCTGCTCGTCCTCCAGGCAGTCCGCGTCGCGCTCCGATGGCGGTCCAGCCGGCGCATCGGCCGCGCCGAGATCCTGCCCACGGTCGCGCTCCTCGGCTGGTTCGCCGTCGTCGGGGTCGGCGGGCTGGGGCTGCTGGACGCCCGGTTCTCGAGCTACACGTCGCCGATCGACCATCTTCGCCACATGGTCGAGTACGGGGCGTCCCTGACGAAGGCGCCGAACGCCCCGACCGGCGGCGGCGGTGCGATCGACAGCAAGCCCTGGGAGTGGGTCGTCAACGACGGCCAGATCAACTACTTCCGGACCGTCGTGAACGTGAAGACCGGCGACACGATCGTGAGCTCCCGGCCAACCGTCGACTTCCGGGGTGCCGTGAACCCGATGCTGGCCGGGGGCCTCGTCGTGGTCGCGCTGACCGTGGCGGCCTGGCTGGCCATCCGCAGGCGCAGCCAGCTCGCGCTCTGGGCGATCGTCTGGGCCGGAGCGAACTGGCTGCCCTACGTGGCGCTCGCGATCCTCACGAACAGGATCCAGTACTTCTACTACTACCTGCCGGTCATCCCGGCGCTCGCGGTGGCGATGGCGCTGCTCCTCCGCCGCTCCCGGCTTCCCGGCTTCGTCACGTGGGCCTATCTCGGGGCTCTCGTCGTCGGCTTCCTGGCCTACTTCCCGTTCCGCGAGCTCCCCTGAGCGGTCGGGCTGGGGCTCGTCGCCGACGGCAGGTCTGACCGCCGGAACCCACGCCTGCAGGCTGCCGGTCCCCGGGCCATGCTGCCCCGAATCGGCGCGCCGCCCCGTCCTGCTGCGCCCGGCCGGTGGGCGGACACAGAAAGGCCACCGGGACCGCGCGGTCCCGGTGGCCCCTGGTTGCCTCGGGGGCAGCGATCAGTCCCTAGCGGCGGCGGCTCCGCGCGGTCACGCTGGGGGTGAGAAGCAGGATGGCGGCGAGAAGGCCTGCGAGCAGGACCAGGGCGAACCGCCAGCTGTTCGAGGTCTGGCCGACCGGCTCGGAGCCGAGCGTGCTCGTGGGCGGCGGGGTGATCCGGGGCTTGCCCGTGGCGCCCTCGACGGTCTGCGAGTGCGTCGTGGTCGTCGTGGTGGACGGGTCCGTGGTCGTGGTGGACGTGTCCGCCGTCTTGGTGGACGTGTCCGCGGTGGTCGTCGTGGTATCAGCGGTCGTCGTGGTCGTGTCCGCTGTGGTCGTCGTGGTATCTGCGGTCGTGGTCGTCGTGTCCGCGGTCGTCGTGGTCGTGTCCGCCGTCGTCGTGGTCGTATCGGCGGTGGTGGTCGAGGAGGTCGTGCAGTTCTCGTCGTGGTTCTGGGCCGAGATGCTGCCGCTCTCGGACCCGCTCGAGCACCCTTCGGTGCTGGTCGAGGAGCTTTCCTCGGTGCTGGTCGAGGAGGTCGTGCAGTTCTCGTCGTGGTTCTGGGCCGAGATGCTGCCGCTCTCGGACCCGCTCGAGCACCCCTCGGTGCTGGTCGAGGAGGTCGTGCAGTTCTCGTCGTGGTTCTGGGCCGAGATGCTGCCGCTCTCGGACCCGCTCGAGCACCCCTCGGTGCTGGTCGAGGAGGTCGTGCAGTTCTCGTCGTGGTTCTGGGCCGAGATGCTGCCGCTCTCGGACCCGCTCGAGCACCCCTCGGTGCTGGTCGAGGAGGTCGTGCAGTTCTCGTCGTGGTTCTGGGCCGAGATGCTGCCGCTCTCGGACCCGCTCGAGCACCCCTCGGTGCTGGTCGAGGAGGTCGTGCAGTTCGACTCGTTGTTGTGCAGGGCGGAGACGTGTCCGCTCTCGGACCCGCTCGAGCACCCCTCGGTGCTGGTCGAGGAGGTCGTGCAGTTCGACTCGTTGTTGTGCAGGGCGGAGGCGTGTCCGCTCTCGGACCCGCTCGAGCACCCCTCGGTGCTGGTCGAGGAGGTCGTGCAGTTCGACTCGTTGTTGTGCAGGGCGGAGGCGTGTCCGCTCTCGGACCCGCTCGAGCACCCCTCGGTGCTGGTCGAGGAGGAGCCCGCCGATGAAGTGGCCGTGACCACGTGGTCGGGCGCCGGCTTGGTCGCGAGGGCGGTACCCACGCCCGGGCCCGCGAGGGCGAGGGCGGTCAGCCCCGCCACGGCGAGCCAGCCGACCCGCCGAAACACCTGTGACTTGGGTGTCGTGGACATCTCGATACGTACCCCCCGGAAGATCTGGCGGTGGAGAGGCCGCCTGGATGACTCCGCGCCGTCCGAACCGGTGGCGATAAGCGCCAGACCTTCACGCGTTCGGTCAACGAGGCCGTATCGTCCGCGATCGGGACAGTACTCGTCCAGTACCTTTCTCTGGCAGAACCCATCCAGACCACACAATTCCGACCTCCTGGCTCGGGAATTGGTGCGCCGAGGCAACAGGAGGTCCTCCCCGACCCTGGTACTCCCGGGTCGGCGGCCCCGGGACCCTCGGCGCGAGCGGGTCGTGGGAGTTCGGTCGGCTACCATGGTCGCCGGGCGACGGGGCCGGCGCGCGAACGGAGACGACGCGCTTCCTCCTGCCGGTCGTCCAGCGCTGCGCCCGTCCGCTTGCACCGGAGGTTCCGTGTCCGCCCCGTCCGCGCCAGATCCAGCCGGGCTCCTCGCCCCGCTCCGCGGCAGCGTCCGCCGCGCCCTCGAGGCCGCCTGGGAGCGCGCGATCGTCGCGGGCGCGCTGCCGCCGCTCGGCACGGCCGACCGGCCCGCGGTGGAGATCGAACGGCCCGCCAACCCCGAGCACGGCGACCTCGCCTCGAACCTGGCGATGAAGCTGGCCCGGCCCTGCCGGATGGCACCCCTGAAGGTCGCCGAGGCCCTCGCGGCCGAGCTGGCGGCCGACGTCGGCCGCCCCGGGGGCCCGGTCGGCGCGGTCAGCGTCGCGGCTCCCGGCTTCCTCAATCTCCGCGTCGCGGATGGGGCGCTCGAGGACCTCGTCGCCGGGATCGTGGCGGATCCCGCCGCCTGGGGCCGGGTCCGCGCGACGACCCCTCGCCGCGTGAACGTGGAGTTCGTCTCCGCGAACCCGACCGGGCCGCTCCACATCGGGAACGCCCGCGGAGCGTTCGTCGGCGACCTCCTGTGCCGCGTCCTCGAGGCGGCCGGCCACCATGTCACGCGCGAGTACTACTTCAACGACTTCGGAGCCCAGGTCCGGAACCTCGGGGCGTCGGTGGTCGCGATCCACCGCGGCGAGCCGCTTCCCGAGGAGGCCTACCGGGGCGCGTACGTCCACGACCTGGCCCGGGAGGTCCCGGCCGACGTCTGGAGCGCGGGCGAGGCGGCCGACGCGGCGGGAGCCGCTCACGATGCCGCCTGGGTCGTGGGCGAGTGGGCCTCGGAGCGCGTGCGGGCCGGCATCGAGGCCTCCCTGGCCCACCTCGGCGTCCGCTTCGACGTCTGGAAGTCCGAGAGCTCCCTGTACTCCGAGGGATGGGTCGCGCGGGCGGTGGAGCGGCTCCGTGCCGGCGGCCACCTGTACGAGCAGGACGGGGCGCTCTGGTTCCGCTCCACGGACTTCGGTGACGACAAGGACCGGGTCGTCCGCAAGTCGAGCGGCGATTTCACGTACTTCGGATCCGACGTCGGCTACGTCGTCGAGAAGTTCAGCCGACGGTACGACCGCCTGGTCTACATCTGGGGCGCCGACCACCACGGCACCGTGGCCCGGCTCCGGAATGCGGCCGGCGCCATGGGCTTCGAGCGCGACGCAGTGGAGGTCCTCCTGATCGCCTGGGTTCGCTTCGTCCGCGACGGCATGGAAGTCTCGATGTCCAAGCGGGCCGGCGAGTTCATCACCCTCGACGAGCTGCTGGCCGAGATCGGCGTGGACGCGGCCCGCTGGTTCTTCGCCGCCCGGGGGCACACGTCCGGGATCGACTTCGACATCGAGCTGGCCAAGAAGCAGTCTGCCGAGAATCCCGTCTATTACGTGCAGTACGCCCACGCCCGGATCGCCTCGATCCTCCGGAAGGCCGCCGAGGCCGGGCTCCAGCCCGCGACGTCGCTGGAGGGGTGGCTGGCCGGCGGTCCCGAGGCGGCGCTCGCGCGCGCCCTGGCCAGGTTCCCGGAGGTCGTGGAGGACGCGGCCGCGGCCGAAGAGGCGCAGGGCGTGACCGCGTTCGCGACGGACCTGGCGACGCAGTTCCATGCCTTCTACCGCGACGCCCGGGTCGTGGACCCGGCTGAGCCCGAACGGTCGCGGGCCCGGCTGGCCCTCGTGCTGGCGGCGCAGCAGACGCTGGCCAACGCCCTCGCGCTCCTGGGGATCGCGGCACCCGAGGCGATGTAGCCGCCGGGGGCGCGGGATCGGGCGGTCAGCCCCGGAGCGCCGCCTGGAGCGCGTCGAGGAGCGAGGCGTTCGAGACGACCAGGACCGTGACGCCGGCGTGCCCGGACACGGTGGCCGGGCTGACGACGCGCGCGGCCCCGGGCAGCCCCTGCACCGCGAACCCGGCCGCGGCCGCGAACTCGTCGGCGTCCTTCTGGGTGTCCCAGGCGGTCACGATGGCCAGGGCATAGGCGCCGTTCGGGCCTCGGAGCAGGACGATCCGGTCCCCTCCCCAGCCGGCCGCGGCGGCGCTGCCGTCGGGGTGACCGCCGACCCCGTCGGCGCCCCGCGCCTGGAGCCAGGCCCGGATCTGGAACTCGCCGAGCGTGTCCTCGGGCGTCGCCTTCCAGCCGGCGCCCAGCCGGGCGGCCAGGGCCGCGCCTTCGAGCGGCACGGCGACGGGCTCCTCGCCGGCGGTCCACTTCTGCGGGTGGAGGACCTGCTCCGTCGAATCCGGCAGTCGCCCGAATGCGGCGTCGACGGCCGGCCATCCGCCCGACGAGTGCAGCCCGTTCACGAACGCGAAGCCGGCCGTATAGGGGAACGTGAGCGATTCGCGCAGGATCGCCGGGACCTTGTCCAGGGCGGCCTGGGCAGCCGGGTCGCCGGCGAGGATCTGGCCCAGCTCGGCCGGCGAGAGGTAGCCGACCATCCACTGGCCCAGCACGAACGTGGCGTCACCCTCGACGAAGGCGCGGCGAGCGAGCATGAGGTCCCCCCGCCCGACCGGGGCGTCGAGGATCTTCTCGAGGTCGAAGCTCTGGTCCTGGAGGGCATGGTCGAACTCGTGGGCGAACGTGGCCTTCTCCGTCGGGCCGACGGTGCCGGTCCGGGCGACGACGTAGATCTGCTTCGCGGCCGGGTCGTAGAAGCCGGCGACCTGGGCGCCCATCAGGTCCAGGTAGAGCGTCTCGAGCGAGGCGTCCTGGGGCAGGAGGCCGAGGGCCTTGAGCTGCAGCTCCGACGTCGCGACCTGGTCGGGCGTGTTCTCCTGGGCGAACTGGGCGGTGAACTTCGCGCGCAGCTCCGCCTCGGAGAGGATCGTCGGGTCCAGGCGCTGCTTGAGGGGCAGGCCCCGGAGCGCGATGACCTGGTCCTCGATCTGGCGGTAGAGGGCGGTCAGCGTCGCGGCGTCGGAAGGACCGGGGGTCCGCCCTGCGGTCGGCGAAGGGCTCGCGGTCGGAAGCGCGGACGGAGCACCGGATGGCGCTGCCGTCGGTGTCGCGGACTGCGCCTGGCCGGTCGGCCCGGGCCCGCCGCAGGCGGCAAGGACCAGCGCGACGGCGAGCGCGAGCACGGACCGGCGGGCCATGGCGGGATTGTGGCATGGTCCACCGAGGTAGCGGTTTCTTTACCGCGCAGCCCCTTTGGGATTCACCCGGCGCTCGTACTGTTCCGCAAGGACCTGCGGGACGATACCCTCCGACCACAGATCCATCCTCCCTCCCTCCGACCGGGGGCGCCGATTGGGCAGGCGCCCCCGGTTCCCTTTTCCGGGGTTGGCAGGGAGCCGCGCCGCTGGTCCGCAGGTCGTTGGACCACCCCCGCCACGGTTGAGCCGCGATCGAGCTGCGCGTGGCAGAATCGACGCATATGGAACTGACCTGGTATGGGCGCACCTGCGTCCGCCTCAAGGGCCGCGACGCGGTCGTGGTGAACGATCCCTACCAGTCCGTCGTCGGCCCGACCGGGCGTGGCATCACGGGCGACATCGTCACGTACAGCCACCCCGACGACGCTCCCCTCCCGAGAGCGAAGGGTCCCCAGACGCGGGACGGCCGGATCTACCTGCCGGCCAGCCTGGAGAGCGCCTTCATCCTGGAGGGTCCCGGCGAGTACGAGGTCAAGCACGTCCTGGTCAACGGAGTCCGGACGTTCCGCGACGATCGGCGGGGGGCAGACCGCGGTCGCAACGTCTGCTTCGTGGTGGAGCTCGACGGCGTCCACGTCGTGCATCTCGGTGACGTCGCCCATGTGCTCACCGAGGAGAAGCTCGGCGAGATCGGGCCGGTGGACGTCGCCTGCGTCCCGATCGGCGGTCCGCTCGGCCCGACGAAGGCGGCGGAGCTGGTGTCCCAGCTGGACCCCAAGATCGTGGTGCCCATGGCCGTGTGCGAGGAGGAGGCGGACTGCGCGGAGGCGATGGCCCGGTTCCTCCACGAGATGGGCGCCATCGACCTGGCGCCCCAGGCCAAGCTCACGCTCACGCCCAGCGGCCTGCCCGAGGAGACGACGACCGTCCTGCTGGAGTCGCGCGGGAAGGTCTGACGGCGTCCCGGTTCCGTGCGTGTCGACGAGCGGTGCGCAGGGCGGAACGGAAGAGACGTCGGCCGGCCCGAGGAAGGCGCGGCCACGGGCGGCCGGGCACCTCAGCCGGGGCGAGCCTCCCTGCCGTGGACGACGCGCCCGCGGACCACGACCGAGCGCGCCAGCGCCGCGCCCGCCCAGTACGGGATCTGGGCGTGGGTCGCCACGTTCCAGATCACCAGGTCCGCCCGGCGGCCGGCCTCCAGCACGCCGCGATCGGCAAGGTGGAGCGAGGCGGCGGCATTGACGGTCGTCGCGACGAGCGCCTCCGACGGCGAGATGCGCAGGGCGAGAGCCGCCACGGTCATCACGAGCGGAAGGCCGGCCACCGGGGAGGTGCCGGGGTTGAAGTCGGTCCCGAGCGCGACGGGCACGCCGGCATCCACCAGCTCGCGGGCGGGCTCCGTCGCGCCCAGGCCCAGGAACCATGGGACCGTCGGGAGGAGCGTCGCGACCACCGGCGAAGGACCGGCCGCGGCGCGGACCAGGGCGGCCAGTCCGTCGGTCGACGGGGCCCCGAGATGGTCAGCCGAGCAGGCACCCACCTCGACCGCCAGCTCGGCCCCGCCCGACGCGGCGATCTCGTCCGCGTGGAGGCGCAACGCCAGGCCCGCGGCCCGCGCGGCGAGCAGGACCCGCCGGGCCTGGTCCGTCGTGAAGACGCCCCGCTCGCAGAAGACGTCCGCGAAGCGGGCGATCCCCTGGGCGGCGACCGCCGGCAGCTGCTCCTCGATCACGGACCGGACGTAGGCTTCGGTCGCGGCCTCCGGATCGCCTGGGTGGGCCGCCCGGACCTCCGCGGGCACCGCGTGGGCACCCAGGAAGGTCGGGATGACATCCACCGGCCCTTCGGCGGCAAGTCGCCCGGCGAGGGCCAGGAGGCGCAGCTCGGTCGCCACGTCCAGCCCGTAGCCGGACTTCGCCTCGACCGTCGTGCTGCCCTGGCGAAGCATCTCGCCCAGCCAGCGCCGCCCGTGGGCCAGGAGATCGGCCTCGCTCGCCGCCCGGGTCGCCGCCACCGTGGAGAGGATGCCCCCGCCCGCGGCGAGGATCTCGAGGTAGCTCGCTCCGCGCTGGCGGAGCCGGATCTCCGCCTCCCGGGACCCTGCGAAGAGGAGGTGCGTGTGCGGGTCGATGAGGCCCGGCGTGACCGTGCCGCCGGACGCGTCGAGCTCCGCGATCACCGGAGCCGGATCCGGCGGCCCTTCGGCCGAGGCGGGCGAGGAGGCGTTCCGGAGCGCCTCCACGAGCATCTCGCGGGCGTCCGCCTCGTCGGCGACGGCCACGATCCGGCCGTCCAGGAGCGCGATCGCGCTGCCCGGCGGGGCGATCGCCGGATCGTCCTGCCCCGGACCACGTCGAAGCCCGCCGGCCAGCGTGGCCACCTCCGAAGCGCCCGTCACGAGGAGCGCGCGGGGAGCGGTCGGGGACATCTCTCAGCCCCCGGCGAGGGAGCCGAGGCGCAGCTCCAGGGCCATGTCGGGCGACGCGCCGCGGAGGCGCAGGAAGCGACCGGCGGCCAGGACGCGCTCGCCCTCCGGGAGGTCGGGCCGGACTCCCGCCCTGTTCCCGACGTCGAGGAAGGCCGCCAGGGGCGCGAGGCCGATGAGCTCGGATTCGAGGATCTCGACCCCGTCCGCCGCCGCCTCCTCCGCGACCAGCTCCCAGACTCGCCAGATCGGCGTCCGGGCGAAGTCCAGCAGGTTCATCGAGACCTGGGCGCAGTCGGGCTCGTCGATCCGGAAGCCCTTCGCCTGGACCGCCGGCAGCCCGCCCGACGACTCGCGGACGCGATGCGCGATCCGCTTGGCGAGGTCGAGGTCGGTCGAGGCGAGGTTGATGTTCCAGGCGATCAGGAATGGGCGGGCCCCGACCGCGGTCGCGCCGCCCCGGGGGTGCATCCGGGCCGGCCCGAAGTCCGGCTCGCGGTCGGCCGTCGCGATCTCCGCCTTCAGGCCCTCGTACTGCCCGCGCCGGACGTCGGCCAGCCTGACCCGGTCCGGGCGGGTCGCGGCGGCGGCGTAGAGGTAGACGGGCAGGTCGAAGCGGTCGGCGATCCGGCGCCCGAACGCGCGGGCCAGGGCCACGCAGTCGTCGAGCGTGGTGGCGCCGAGCGGCACGAACGGCACCACGTCCACCGCGCCGATCCTCGGATGCTCCCCCTCCTGGGTCTCCATGTCGATCTCGGCCAGGGAGGCCGCCACCAGCCGTTCCAGCGCGTCGCCGACCGCGGCGGACTCCCCGGCGAGCGTGAAGACGCTGCGGTTGTGGCTCGCGTCGCTGGTCCGGTCCAGGAGGTGGGCACCCGGCACCGAGGACAGCGCCTCGGCCAGCCGGTCGACGACCTCGGGACGACGGCCCTCGGAGACGTTGGGGACGGATTCGACGAGCATGGCCATGGCTCAATCGTGCCACGGACGGCGACCGTGGCGCGGCCCGCCGGCGGCAGGCGGACGGCCGCGATCTGCCCCGCCCCGGTCGCGTATCGTGAGGATCGTGTCCGAGCCGATCGCCGCGCCCGTCCCCCTGACCCGCCACCCCGACTTCCTCAAGCTCTGGTCCGCCGACACGATCAGCCAGCTGGGGAGCCAGGTCAGCCAGCTCGCGATCCCGTTCGTCGCCCTGGACATCCTCAAGGCCACGACGTTCGAGATCGCGCTCCTGAACGTCGTGGAGATGCTCCCCTTCCTGCTCGTCGGCCTGGCGGCCGGCGTCTGGGTGGACCGGCTGCGGCGCCGCCCGATCCTCGTCGCCGCCGATCTCGGCCGCGCCGTGCTCCTGGCCACGATCCCGCTCGCCTTCCTGCTGAACGTCCTGACCATCGTCCAGCTCTACCTGGTGGGCGCGGCGGTCGGCGTCCTGACCGTCTTCTTCGACATCGCCTACCAGAGCTACCTGCCCTCGCTGGTCGACCATGAACAGATCCAGGAGGGCAACGCGAAGCTGGAGATCAGCCGGTCCGGCGCCCAGGCCGTTGGCCCCGCCCTGGCCGGCATCCTGATCGGGCTGATCCGGGCGCCGTTCGCCGTGGCCCTCGATGCCCTGTCCTTCCTGGGCTCCGGAGTCTTCATCTGGTGGATCCGCCGCCCCGAGCCGCCGCCCGGGCGCCCCGTCACGGACGGCTCGCCGCGGCCCGGGTTCCGGGCCGAGATGGCCGAGGGGCTGCACTGGGTGCTCGGGAACCCGTACCTGCGCCGGATCGCGGCGTGCACCGGGAGCGGGAACCTCTTCAACTCGATCGCCTTCGCGGTCATCCTCGTGTTCGCGGTGCGCACGCTGGGCATGACCGCCGCCGGCATCGGCATCGGCTTCTCGATCGGCTCGCTCGGTGCGCTCCTCGGCGCCCTGACCGCCAACCGGATCTCGATGCGCCTGGGCGTCGGCCGGACGATCGTCGCGTTCGCGGCCATCGGCGGGCCCCCGGTCGTCCTGTTCGGGCTGGCCCCCGAGGGCACGCCACAGCCCGTCCTGGTCGGCCTCGTCGCGCTGGTCGGGTTCGTCGGCGGGGTGAGCAACGTCGTCTACAACGTCGCCCAGGTCAGCTTCCGCCAGGCGATCACGCCGACCCGGCTCCAGGGCCGGATGAACGCGACGATGCGCTGGATCGTCTGGGGGACCATGCCCATCGGGGGCATCCTGGGCGGTCTCCTGGGGACCTTCATCGGCGTGCGCGAGACGATCCTCATCGGCGGGATCGGCGCGTCGCTGGCCTTCCTGCCGGTTCTCCTCGGGCCGGTACGCACCATCCGCGAGATGCCGAAGGCGGTCGAGGAGCCGGCCGAGCCGGCCTGACCGGCGCCGCGCCCGACCGGCGCGCCCGGGTCCGCGGCCCCGCCCGGGGGCATCGGGCCCGGGGCCCCGGATGTGAGGCCCTACGCGTCCTCGAGCATCGGGATGTGGACGCCTCGCTCGCGCGCGACCTCGATCGCCCGTTCGTAGCCGGCGTCGACGTGCCGGACGACGCCCATGCCCGGATCCGTCGTCAGGACCCGCTCCAGCTTGCGGGCGGCCAGGTCGGTCCCGTCGGCGACCACCACCATGCCCGCGTGCTGGCTGTACCCGATGCCGACGCCCCCGCCATGGTGGATCGAGACCCAGGTCGCCCCGGCCGCGGTGTTGACCAGCGCGTTGAGGAGCGGCCAGTCGGCCACGGCGTCGGTCCCGTCGCGCATCGCCTCCGTCTCGCGGTTCGGCGAGGCGACGGAGCCGGAGTCGAGATGGTCCCTGCCGATCACGATCGGCGCGCTCACGACCCCCGTCCGAACGAGCTCGTTGAAGGCGAGCCCCGCCTTCGCCCGCTCGCCGTAGCCCAGCCAGCAGATCCGGGCCGGCAGGCCCTGGAAGGGCACCTTCGCCTCGGCCATCGCCAGCCAGCGGCGCAGCCCGGCGTCCTCCGGGAACAGGCGCAGGATCTCCCGGTCGGTCCGCCGGATGTCCTCCGGATCGCCGGATAGCGCGACCCACCGGAAGGGCCCCTTGCCCTCGCAGAAGAGCGGCCGGATGAACGCGGGCACGAATCCCGGGTAGTCGAACGCGTTCGCGACGCCGGCCTCCTGGGCCTGGGCCCGCAGGTTGTTGCCGTAATCGAAGACCACCGCGCCGGCCGCGCGCATGGCCAGCATCGCCCGGACGTGGGCCGCCATCCCCGCCTTCGAGCGCCGCTCGTAGACGTCGGGCTGCGTTCCCCGGAGCGTGATCGCGTCCTGGAGGGTCATCTCCGGGGGCACGTAGCCGCCCAGCGCATCGTGGGCCGAGGTCTGGTCCGTGACCACGTCGAAGCGCTCGCCGCGCCGGACCAGCTCCGGGTGCGTCTCGGCGGCGTTGCCGACGAGGGCGATGCTCAGCGCCTCGCCGGCGGACGCGGCGGCGCGGGCCAGCGCGAGGGCCTCGTCGAGGTCGTGGGTGAGGCGGTCCACGTAGCCGATCTCGTGGCGGCGCCGGGCCCGGGCCTCGTCCACCTCCACGCAGATCGCCACGCCCTCGTTCATCGTGACGGACAGGGGCTGGGCGCCACCCATCCCGCCGAGGCCCGCCGTGAGGGTCACGGTCCCCCGGAGGGTCCCTCCGAAGTGCTGGCGGGCGAGCTCCGCGAACGTCTCGTAGGTGCCCTGCAGGATCCCCTGGGTCCCGATGTAGATCCAGGAGCCGGCGGTCATCTGCCCGTACATCATCAGGCCGGCCCGCTCCAGCGCCCGGAAGTGCTCCCAGGTCGCCCACTTCCCGACCAGGTTCGAGTTGGCGATCAGGACGCGGGGCGCCCACTCGTTCGTCCGGAAGACGGCGACCGGCTTGCCCGACTGGACGAGGAGCGTCTCGTCGTCCGCGAGCGTGCGCAGCTCGCGGACGATCGCATCGAACGCGTCCCAGCTGCGCGCCGCCCGGCCCGTGCCGCCGTACACGACGAGCGCGTCCGGATTCTCCGCGACCTCGGGGTCCAGGTTGTTCATGAGCATGCGCAGCACGGCTTCCTGCTGCCACCCGCGACAGGACAGCTCGGGGCCACGCGGCGCGCGCACCGGCCGGGGTCCGGCTCCGGTCATCCTCGTCCTCCTGCGGTCTTCGTCGTCGGGACGCGCGGCGGGCCCGGCGACCGGCCGGATCAGTCGGCGGACGCGAATCCCCTGCCGAGCCCCGGTTGGCCGCGGCCCTACGGTAGCGCCGGGCCTGCCCAGGGGCAATCCGCGGGTCGGCACAATGGCGGCTCGCGGGTCGCGACACGGCTGGGGGCGCCGTCGCGGTACCCTGTCCGCTCGTATCCCCGAGCACGCCCGCTGCGCGGCCAGCGGGACCGGTTGCCGATCCGGCGGAGATCGCCGCGCTGGTCGCCATCCTGTCTCCGGTGAATCGTCACCCTGCCGGATCGGCCATCGTCGCGGATGGCGGGAGGAATGCATGAACGTGCTCACCCTGCGTCGCTGGGCGGAGGTCGAGGAGGGCGAGCGGGCCCGGATCATGGGTCGCGCGACCAGCCAGATCCTCGATCCGGCGCTCCTCGCCTCGATCGGCCAGATCTACGCGGATGTCGCCGCCCGGGGCGACGAGGCCGTCGCGGACGCGACCCTCCGGTTCGACAAGGTCGCGATCTCGCCCGACGCGCTGTTCATCTCCCAGGCGGCCATCGACGCGGCCCACGACACCCTGGATCCGGACCTGCTCGACGCGATCCGGGTGGCGATCGCCTCGGTCCGGGCGTTCAACGAGGCGCAGCTGGCGGCCAGCCCGGACTGGCGGCGCGAGATCCGGCCCGGCGTTGTCGTCGGCGAGCGGTCGCGGGCGATCCCGAGCGCAGGCCTCTTCGTCCCGTGCGGCAAGGGCTCGTTTCCCTCCGTCCTCGTGATGATCGGGGTGCCCGCGCTGGTAGCGGGCGTCCCCGAGATCACGGTCGTGGTCCCGCCTCTCCCCGGCACGGACCGGGTGGACCCGGGCGTGCTGGCAACCGCCCGGGAGCTGGGGATCACCCGGGTCCTGCGCGCGAACGGGCCGGCCGGCGTCGCGGCGGTCGTGCTGGGCACGAAGTCGGTGCCCCGGGTGGCCAAGATCGTCGGTCCCGGCGGCCCGGCCGTGACGGCCGCCCAGGTCCTGGCCCAGGTCCACGGCGTCGCCACGAACATGCTGTGCGGGCCGTCGGAGTCGCTGATCATCGCCGACGACTCCAGTCGACCCGGTCCGCCTCGCGGCCGACCTGCTGAACGAGGCGGAGCACGGGCCCGACTCGGCGGCCCTGCTCGTCACGGACTCGCTGGAGACGGCCGAGCGGATCGACGCGGAGGTCGCCCGCCAGATCGCCGGGCTTCCCGAGCCGCGGGCCTCCTACGCGCGCTCGGCGCTCACCGACCTCGGCGGCGCGTTCCTGTTCGCCACGATGGACGAGGCGGTCGACTTCGCGGGCGCCTACGCCCCGGAGCACCTCCAGGTCGCCACCCGGGACGTCGAGGCCACGTTCGCCCGGCTGACCTACGCCGGGGAGGCGCTCCTCGGGCAGGACTCGCCGGTCAGCGCCGCGAACTTCACGATCGGCGTCCCGGCGACCCTCCCGACGGGCGGCTTCGCGCGGATCAACGGCGGGGTCACCGCCCGCACGTTCATGACCGTGACGTCGGTCGCGAAGCTCAGCGCCGCGGGGCTGGCCTCGCTGGCCCACGCGACGGTCACCCTGGCGGACCACGAGGGCTTCCCGGCCCACGGCGCCGCGATCCGGATCCGGGGCCTGGCATGACCAGCGAGACGCCGGGAGGCAGCCCCGAGGCGGGCCTGTCCCCGACCCCGGGCGACCTGGGCATCGGCAGCGGGGCGCCCACGACACGCCCGCTCAACCTCCACGACTTCGAGCGTCTCGCGCTCGAGCGGCTGGACCCGGGCGTGGCCGGGTACTACGGGGGAGCCGCGGCGGACGAGGTGTCCCTCCGCGAGAGCGAGACCGCTTTCCTGCGCTGGCGCTTCGTGCCCCGGATGGGCGCGGAGATCGCGGTGCGCGATGCATCCGTGGAGCTGCTCGGCCGGCGCTGGCCCTTGCCCGTCATGACGGCCCCGATGGCGCTGATGCGGATGGCCGACCCGGAGGGCGAGGTCGCGCTCGCCCGGGCCTGCGCGACACGCGGCCTGACGATGAGCCTGTCCACCGTCGCGAGCTCGACGATCGAGGACGTGGCCGCGACGGGAGCACCGCTCTGGTTCCAGCTCTACCTGCTGAGCGAGCCGGCCCGCAACCAGGAGCTCCTGGACCGGGCCGCGGCAGCCGGGTGCGAGGCGATCATCCTGACCATGGATGCGCCCATCCTGGGGCGCCGCGAGCGCGACCTGCGGACTGGCTTCCGGCTCCCCGACGGCGTCGGGTACGCCAACATCAGGCGCTCCGGCGCCAGGCGCGGGGACACCTACGGCGACGACTCGTTCAAGGCCTCCAACACGTGGGCCGATCTCGCCTGGACCGTCGGCCATACCCGCCTTCCGGTGATCGTCAAGGGGATCCTGCACCCGGACGACGCGCGCCGGGCCCTGGCGGAGGGGGCCGCCGCGATCGACGTCTCGAACCACGGGGGCCGCCAGCTCGACCTGTCGATCGCGGCGCTCGACGCGCTGCCGGCCGTCGCCGAGGCCGTCGACGGGCGTGTCCCGATCCTCCTCGACGGGGGCATCCGGCGCGGCACCGACGTGCTGGCCGCGCTGGCCCTCGGGGCGCGGGCCGTGATGCTCGGCCGGCCGCTCCTCTGGGCGCTCGCCTGGGGCGGCCAGGCCGGCGCCGGCCTGGCCCTGGACCTGCTCACCGCGGAGTACGACCTGGCCCTCGCGCTCTCCGGGGCGGTCCGCTCGTCCGACGTGCGCCACGACCTGCTGGTGCCGGCACCGGCGGCCCGGGGCTGACGGCCGGACTCGGGCGGACCGGCGACTCGCCGCCCGGCCTGACGGCCTGCCGGCCGCCGAGCGGTCAGCCGCCGGGCAGGTTCGCCAGCATCTGGCGGCCCAGCATCTTCGGGCCGACCTCGAGGATCGACAGGATCGTCCGCCCGTCCGACCCGACGAGCGCGTGGTAGATCGTCGCCCCGCCGGCACAGGCGGTGATCTCCACGTGGCGCCCGGCGATGACCTCGGTCCGGTTCGCGAGCGCACCCCCGGCCGGCTCGCAGCCCGACTTGTCGTAGTCGATCCGCCACCGCGCGAAGTAGGCGACGACGTCGACCGCCGGCTTCGGGATGGCCAGGACGAAGGCCGCGATGTTCGCCCCGTTGTCCCCCACGACGCCCGTCTCGTACGCGCTGAGGACCGCCGCCAGCTGGGGGTCGGTGGCCGCCTGCGCGGCGGCAGCCGCATCCTCGTGGACCGGCAGCCCGGCGACCTCGGCGGGAACGAGGGCGAGGAGCGCCGGGTCGATGATCCCGCTCCGGGTCGCCAGCGGCCCCGGCGCCGACGAGACGCCCGGGGCAGTCGATTCCCCGGCAGACGTCGCGGCCGCCGGACCCGAGGCCGACGCGCCGGGGAGCGCGCCCGTCGCAGGCCCGCTCGGGGCGGCAGGGCCGCATGCGCCCAGGAGCAGGAGCGCTCCGACCGCGAGCGCGCCGGCCCTCGCGGAGCCTCCGATCCGGCTGGGCCTGGTGGCCGGTCCGGGATCGGTCAAAGCTCGCGCCGCACGACCGGGAAGCGCTCGTCGTCGACGACGACCCGGAACCCGGCCCGCGCCCAGAAGCGCGGCGTGGCGGCGCTGGTGGCGTCGGGCCGCGTCCGCGCCTCCGGGTACGCCTCCACGGCAGCGAACCCGCGCCCCGCAAGGTCGTCGCACACCGCGTCGACGAGGCGCAGCGCGTGGCCGAGACCGCGAGCTTCGGCGGTCGTCGCCACGCAGGTGATCACCGCCGGCAGCGGGGCCCTGGGCAGCTGCGCGTAGAGCTCGCGAAGGCGCAACGCGCGCGGGTAGGCCGACAGGGGGCCGAACTGCGCATAGGCGACCGCGCGCTCGCCCGCCTCGTCTTCGACGAGCAGGACCCTGGCGTAGCTCCCGAAGACGGCGAGGCCGCGGCCCAGCAGCTCGAGCTTGCGCGGGCCGCCGGCGGTCGCGGACGGCGCTGCCGGCCGGCGCGGCGCGAACGGGTTGGCGGCCATCGGGTCAGCGGCCGGATCGGCGGCGAACGGGTTGGCGGTCGCGGACCGCGGCGGAGGCGCGAACGGGTTCGACGCGCTCCGCGACGGCGCGAACGGATTGTCCGATGCGCGCTCGGGCCCGGTCCTGGCGGGCTGTCCCGCGGCCAGCCAGCCGGCGCGATGAGCCTTCGAGCCCCGGTCCGCGTCCTCCCAGTAGTCGCACGTCCGGTGGTCGAAGGAGGGGTCCGCGCACGGTGGCAGCAGGCCGAAGGATGCTGCGTCGGTGACGTCGACGATCCGGAAGCGCGACATGGCGAGAGGGTAGCGCGGCGAGCGGCCGGGCGGGCGGTGCGCGGCCGGGCGGGCGGGGCGCGGCCGGCCGGCGCGGGTCCGGCCTCACGCAGCGCCCCCGGGCCGCCCGGCCGGTCGGAATCGGGCGACGCGGCACTCGCGGTCGCCCGGCCGGCGCGCAACCGTTCCGCCATGTCGAACGTTGCCGCAGCCGATCCCATCCTGCCCGGCGCCGCGGGCCGCGCGCTGGACGTCGATCCGAACGACGACGGTGCGCCCGGCCGGATGCCCGGGCCCGGGCTTCCGCCACCCCCCACGTTGAGCCCCGCGATGGCCCGCGCCTCGGAAGCCAGTCGGACGGCATTCCGGTGGGGCAACCGGTCGCTCATGGTCCCGCTTCACCGGGCGGGCCTCGCGGCGTGGCTGGGCAATCCACTGACCGGCTGGCAGCTGCTCCTCACGACGACCGGTCGCAAGAGCGGCCTGCCACGCCCGACGCCGCTCGGCTACCTCGTCGCAGAGGGAGCAGCCTGGGTCCTCGCCGGGTACGGCCCCGCGACGCTCTGGTATCGCAACCTGCTCGCGGAGCCGCGCGTGGAGGTGCTCCTTCCGGCGCGCCCGTTCGTTCGCGGCCCGCGCGGAGGAGGTCCTGGACCCGGAGGTCCGGGCGCGGATCATCCCGGCCCTGTGCCGATCCATGGCCCTGCCGGGCGCCCTGATCGGGGCCATGCCCGCGAACGCAAGCGACGAGAAGATCATGGAGCTGACCGCATGGGTCCCCCTGATCGCCCTCCGGCCCGAGGTCGGACGCCTCGTCGCGGGTCCCGACGACCCAGGCGGCCTGGGCTGGATCCCGCGCCAGGTGGTGGCGACCGTGGCGGGCGCCTGGCTTCTTCGCCTCGTCGGCCGACTCGCGCGGCACCTCGCGGGCTGATTGCGCGCGAGCAGCGGGCCGGCTACGAACCCGGCGCCAGCGCCGAGCCCGGCGCCGTGGACGAGGCGCTCCCCTGGAGCGCCCCGTCGGGGCCGCGAGACCTAGCTGACGTCCGGTTCGGCGAGCGCTCCGAGCGCGCCGTCCTGCACGATCCGGAGCGCGGCCGCCAGGTCCGGGCCGGGCTCGCGGTCGACGCGGAGCCGGGGAATGGCCGACCGGATCCTCGCGTGGGCGGCGCGACGCCGGCGCCGGGCGCCGCGCCCGGCACGAGCTCGAGGCGCAGGTCAAGCGCCTGGGCTCCTGCCAGGAGCTCGATCGAGAGGATCCTCTCGACGTTGGCCAGGACGTCCCGGGCGTGCCGGGCGGCCGTCGCGCCCATCGAGACGTGGTCCTCCTGGTTCGCGCTGGTCGGGATCGAGTCCGCCGACGCGGGATGGACCAGGACCTTGTTCTCCGAGGCGAGGGCCGCGGCAGTGTACTGGTAGATCATCATCCCCGAGTTCAGGCCGCTCGCCTCGGCCAGGAACGGCGGGAGCCCGCCGCTCAGCCGATGGTCGACGAGCAGCGCGATCCGGCGCTCCGAGATCGCGCCGAGCTCGGCGAGGGCGAGCTTCGCGAAGTCGAGCGCGAGGGCGATCGGCTCGCCGTGGAAGTTCCCGCCGGAGATCACGAGGCCGCCCCCGGTCGCGGCCACGTCGACGGCCGCAACCCCACCGCCCGGGAAGACCAGCGGGTTGTCCGTGGCGGCGTTCATCTCCACGTCCAGGACGCGGCGCAGGTAGTCGAGGGCGTCCCGGACGGCCCCATGGACCTGGGGCACGCAACGCAGCGAGTAGGGGTCCTGGACCTTGTGCATCGACCCGTGGTGGGAAGCCATCAACCCCGAATCGCGCAGGAGATGGCGCAGCTCGGCCGCGACGGCGACCTGGCCGGGATGGGGCCGGGCCAGCTGGTAGGCCGCCGCGAAGGCCACGTCGGTCCCGAGCAACGCTTCCACCGACAGCGCCGCCGCGACCGAGGCGGTCCGGGTCAGGCGGTCGGCATCCGCGAGCAGGAGGGCCCCGATCGCGCTCATCAGCTGGGTGCCGTTGAGAAGCGCCAGGCCTTCCTTCGCCTCCAGGACGAGGGGCTCCAGCCCGGCCTCGCGAAGCGCCACGAGCGCGGGGATCACCTGGCCGCCCATCTCCACCTCGCCGCGTCCGATGAGCGGGAGCGCGAGGTGCGCGAGCGGGGCGAGGTCGCCGGACGCGCCGACGCTGCCCTGGGCGGGCACGACGGGGTGGACGCCGGCTTCGAGGAACGCCAGGAGCCGGTCGACGATGAGCGGGCGACAGCCGGAGTGACCCAGCGCCAGCGTGTTCGCGCGGAGGAGGAGCATCGCCCGCACGACGTCGCGGGGCAGCGCCGGCCCCACGCCGACCGCGTGGCTGATGAGCAGGTTCTCCTGGAGCCGGCGCGTGTCCGCCGGCGGGATGTAGGTCGTGGCGAGGTCGCCGAACCCGGTCGTGATCCCGTAGACGACTGCCCCGGACGCGACGAGCCGCTCGACGACTGCCCGCGCCTCGTCCATCCGGGCCCGGGCGTGGACATCCAGCCGGGCGAGGGCGCCGTGGCGGGCCACCGCCTCGAGCTCGACGATCGAGAGGTCGGCCCCGGTCAGGACCACGTCCGTCACGGGTTCGGGCAGGGCGACCCGCGGCGTGGCCGTCGCGGGCAGGTCCGCGGGGCGGTGATGCGGGCCGGACGGGTGGGAGGGCGGCTGGTCAGTCATCGCCGCCGAGCATAGCCGGGGCGGTGGTCGGACGCGACCCGGAGCCCGGACGTGCTCGCCGCGAGCCGCCCCTTCCGCCCGACTCCGCGTCCCTCGCGTATCCTGCGCCCGTGCTTGCCTTCATCGACCAGATCGTCATCCCGTTCCTGAACAGCCTGTACGGGGCGGTCGGCTACCTCGGCGTCCTGATCGCGATGGCGATCGAGTCGGCGATGGTGCCCCTGCCCTTCCGAGCTGATCCTGCCCTACGCCGGCTTCCTGGTCTCCGACGCCTCCAAGCTCGAGCCGCTCACCAACGGGCCGTGGGGCTTCTGGATCGTGGTGGTCGTGGCCACGCTCGGGAACACGATCGGATCGCTGGTCGCGTACGCGATCGGCGCTTACGGCGGGCGCCCGTTCCTGGAGCGCTACGGGAAGTACCTGCTGATCCGTCCCCACGAGATCGAGATCGCGGATCGCTTCTTCCGGCGCTGGGGACCCCAGACGGCGTTCTTCAGCCGGCTCCTGCCGATCGTCCGGACGTTCATCAGCTTCCCGGCCGGCGTGGCGCGCATGCCCCTGGTCCCGTTCGTCGCCTACTCGACGGCCGGGGCGTTCCTGTGGTCGACCGTCCTGGTCTGGGCGGGCGTGCAGCTCGGGGCGAACTGGGTCCAGATCCGGCACGCGCTCCAGCCGTTCGACCTCCTGATCGCAGCCCTGGTGGTCGTGGGCATCGCGGCCTTCATCTGGCTCCGCCTGGGCCGTCCGCTGCCGGGCCGGAAGCGCGGGCCCGACGTCGACGCGGACTGAACCTCCCCGGCGAAGGCAGCCCGGGCGACGCTCCGGGCGCCCCTCGCCGCTCCGTGCGCGGTCGACCGCGAAACTCCCAAGTCAACCCACCAATCGGCTGGCATGTGACGACATATGCCTTACGCATAGCGGGTACTACGGACCTATTGGCGCGTTTTGTAAGGATGGAGCATAATCACAGCGAACGGGCCGCTGGCCAGCGGCGGTCGGCCCCGCTCCCGTCATCGCGCGCAGGTACCCGCCCATGTTCGAGATTGCCGCCCTGATCCTGCTCTTCATCGTCCTTGCCCTGCTGGCTCCGCGGACGATCAACACGTTCGATCGGATCGACCCCCGCCTCTACCCCTACATCCACCACTGAGGTCCCGCCCGGCGCGGCCGGGCAGTCAACCTGCTCCTCGCTCCTGGACAAGGGCGCCGGCAACGGCGCCCTTGTCGATTCCGGGGTGCGGATCCGGGCCACCGCGCGGGCCAGCGCCGTCCGCGCCCAGGCGTGCCGGCTTCAGGCGCCGGGCGCGAGCTCCCACGGCGACTGGCCGGGCGCGGCAAGGTGCGACGTGTCGTTCGCGACGAGGAGCCGCCCGTCCTCGACCGCGGTCGCCGTCGGCCAGCGGATCACCGTGAGGTTGGCCTGGCCCTGGGCGAAGCGGCGCCGGTAGTCGGCCACGTCCACGCCCATCGCAACGCACAGGAGCACCCGGTTGAACGTGCTGTGGGCGACGGCCAGCACGACCAGCTCCTCGGCGCCCGCCGGGGCCGCCCACTCGATCAGGTCGGACAGGAAGCCGCCGGCCCGGGTCGCGACGTCGTCGCCGGACTCGCCCCCGGGGCAGGCGTTCGTGGCCGGGTCCGCGACCCAGCGGGCGCGGCGGGCCGCGTCGCTTGCCTCGATCTCCTCGTAGGTGCGACCCTCCCAGCGGCCGTAGTCCATCTCCACCAGGCGGGGGTCCAGCTCGACTCGCCGGCCACCGGCCACCGCGGCCGCCGTCTGGCGCGCGCGGAGGAGCGGGCTGGCGATGATCCGGTCGAATCGCTCGGCGCCGATCCGGCCGCCAAGCGCGGCGGCCTGTGCGACACCGGCGGCCGACAGGCCGATGTCGATGCCCTGGCCGAGGTGCTGCTCGGGATTCGAGCGGTCCGTGAGGCCGTGCCTGGTGAGGACGAGGGTCAGCATCGAGTGGACCATACTCCCCGGTGATGGGACAATCCATGCGACCGGGAAGCGCGGCCCGGGCCGCCACCGGGCGCGCATCCGCGACGAGGATTCGATGAGCGAGACGACCCACGGGACCGCGGCCAGCGGGCCACACGCGGAGGACCATGACGGCGGCGTGCGGCACGCGGCGGGCCCCGCTGACGCGCATGCGGACGCGGGCGACGTCCACGGCGCCCATGGCCCGGCGGAGGCCCTCGGGCCGATCGACTGGCGCGCCTGGGGCGCCGGCATCCTCGGGATCGCGGCCGGGCTGGCGGTGGCCGGAGCGCTGTTCCTGTCGACGCGGACCTAGACCGCATGCCGCGGACGCGCTTCGGCCCGAACAACACGGCGGCCAGCGCGTTCCTCGAGGCGCTCGAGCGCGTCAACACGCCCGAGCTGGTCTCGCTGGCCGCCGCCGGCGGGGGCAGCGTGGGCACGGCCCCCGACGATCCGTTCGTGACGCAGCGGGCAGAGCTGCGGGACAACCTGCGCGAGATCGCGGTTGCCGCGGGACGGCTGGATGCGATCCGCGAGATGGGCGACGAGGTCCAGCTGTGGGCCGGCAGCGCCCATCACTGGTTCCCGGCCGGGATCGCCGGGAGCCAGGACCTGGCCGAGGGGCTGGGCCCGCGGATGGCCGCCCTGCAGATCGTCCTGGACGCCGCCTACGCGGTGGTCCTGGCCGACCAGCTCCACGACGACGAGATGGACCTGCTCCTGGGGCCGTGGCGCGAGGTCGTCGGAGACCCATTCACGACATCGACGGCGCGGGACCGCGAACAGGAGCACGAAGGCGAAACCGATCAGGATCGCGCCGCGGACGACGACCGCCGCCCCGACGAGATCCGACTAGAAGAGCCCGACGACGTTCCCGTTCGCGTCGAGATCGATGTTCTCGCCGCCGGGACGCGAGGGCAGGCCCGGCATCGTCCGCATCTCGCCGCACAGCGGGGTGAGGAACCCGGCCCCGGCCCGGAGCTGGACGTCCCGGATCGGCAGCCGGAACCCGCGCGGCCGGCCCTTGAGCGCCGGGTCGTGGCTGAGGCTGTACTGGGTCTTGGCCATGCAGACCGGCAGGTTCCCGAAGCCGAGGTCCGTGTAGAGGGCGAGCGCCTTGGTGGCCGCCGGCAGCTCGTCCACCCCGGTCGCGCCGTAGATGCGCACGGCGATCGCCTCGATCTTGTCGCGCAGGGGCAGGTCGTCCGGGTAGAGCAGCTCGAAGCGGGCCTCCCCGCTGGTCGCAGCGTCCCAGACGGCGCGGGCGAGGGACTCGGCGCCCCGGCCGCCCTCCGCGAAATGGGTGGCCACGACGGCATCGCGGGCGCCGGCCTCGAGGGACACCTGGCGGACCGCCTCGACCTCGGCGTCCGTGTCGGTCGGGAAGCTGTTGATGCAGACGACGACCGGGACGCCGTAGGTGCGCACGATCTCGATGTGCGCGGCGAGGTTCGCGGCGCCACGCCGGACCGCCTCGACGTTCTCGGTCAGCAGCCCCGGGTCGAGCGGCTTGCCGGCCACGATCCTGCCGACCCCGCCGTGCATCTTGAGGGCCCGGATGGTGGCCACCACGACGGCCGCATCGGGCGCCAGGCCCGACGCCCGGCACTTGATGTCGAAGAACTTCTCGGCGCCCATGTCGGCCCCGAAGCCGGCTTCGGTGCACACGATGTCGTGGGTCGCGAGGGCGAGCCGGTCGGCCAGGATCGAGCTGTTGCCGTGGGCGATGTTGGCGAACGGACCGCAGTGGACGAAGGCCGCGCCGCCCTCGAGGGTCTGGAGCAGGTTCGGCTTGAGGGCGTCGCGCAGGAGGACGGCCATGGAGCCCGCGACGCGCAGGTCCTCGGTGGTCACCGGCTTGCCATCGCGGGTCGTGGCCAGGACGGCGCGCCCCAGGCGGGCCCGGAGGTCCGGCAGGCTCGAGGCGAGGGCGAGGATCGCCATCACCTCGGAGGCGACCGTGATCTGCCACTCGGTCTCGCGGGGAAGGCCGTTCTCGCGGCCGCCGAGGCCCACGATCGCGCGCCGGAGGGCCCGGTCGCTGATGTCGACGACCCGCGGCCAGAGCACGCCCAGGGGATCGATCCCCAGCGGGTTCCGGTGGTGGAGGCTGTTGTCGAGGAAGGCCGCGGCGAGGTTGTGGGCGGCCCCGATCGCGTGGACGTCGCCGGTCAGGTGGAGGTTGAAGTCCTCCATCGGGATGACCTGGGAGTAGCCGCCGCCCGCGGCGCCGCCCTTGATCCCGAAGACCGGGCCGAGGGATGGCTGGCGGATCGTGGCCGCGGCCCGATGCCCGATCCGGTTGAGGCCCTGGGTCAGGCCGATCGTGGTGGTCGTCTTGCCCTCGCCGAGGGGCGTGGGCGTGATGGCGGTGACCAGGACGTACTTGCCGACGGGCCGTGCCGCGCCGAGGCGTTCGATGGCGGCGAGGGTGACCTTGGCCTTGGTCGGTCCGTAGAGCTCCAGCTCCTCGGGCCCGATCCCGATCTCCGACGCCACCTCCCCGATGGGCCGGGGAGTGACGGAGCGGGCGATCTCGAGGTCGGAGGGGAAGCTCATCGGGATGCCTCCACGCCGCGCGGGGCGGCGAGCGAGCGGGTGCCGAGGGCGAGGGTGCCCGCGGCCTGGTTGCGGGCAGCCCGCACGAGATGGGTGAGCAGGATCGCGTTGGTCAGCGGCCCCACGCCGCCCGGCACCGGCGTGATCGCCGACGCCACGCGGGCGGCAGACTCGAAGTCGACGTCGCCGACGAGGCGACCATCGCGCACGTTGATCCCGACGTCGACCACGATGGCACCCGGGGCGAGCATCTCGCCCGTGATCAATCCGGGGTGGCCGGCGGCGACAACCACGATCTCCGCTTCGCGCACCTGGCGGGCAAGGTCCACCGTGCGGGAATGGCAGATCGTGACGGTCGCGTGCTCCCGCAGCAGGAGGAGCGCAGCCGGCTTGCCCACCACGTTGCTGCGCCCCACGACGACGGCACGCTTGCCCGCCAGCGTGATCCCGGAGCGCAGCAGGATCTCGACCGCGGCGTGGGCGGTGGCCGGGAGGAACCCTTCGTAGCCGAGGGCCAGGAGCCCCGCGTTGAGCGGGTGGATCCCATCCACGTCCTTGGCGGGATCGAGCACGTCGATGACGGCCCGGAGCGGGATCCCGGCCGGGAGGGGCATCTGGACGATGATCCCGGCAACCTCCGGGTCCGCGTTCAGGGCGGCGACGGCGGCGGAGACATCGTCCGCCCGCGCCTGTTCGGGCATCTCCACCAGGCGATCGGTGATCCCGACCGTGCGGCAGCCGTCGAGGATCTTGTGCAGGTAGACCGTTGACGGCGCGTCGCGCCCCACGATCACGACGGCCAGGGCGGGGGCCCGACCATGCTCGGCCCGGAACGCGGCCACGTCCTGCGCGACCGAGGCGCGGACCTCGGTCGCGATCGGGCCGCCGCGCAGCAGGCGCGGCCCGTCGTCGGTGAGGAGCGTCACGACGCCGCGCCGCCCGAACCGCCGCCGGACCGGGGCGCCGGGGGGACCTCCGGCTCGCGCGGCTCGCCCGCCTCGACGTAGGCGCGGCACGATTCCGCGAGCGCCTCGACCTCGGCGAGCAGGTCGCCGACCCGCCCCGTCATCGTCTCCGCGAGCGCGGGATCCCCGAGCGAAGGCAGGTTGACCAGGACGTTCTCGGCTGCGCCGTGCGCCGCAGCCTCGACGAGCCGGGAGGCGACGGCGAGGTCGCTCGCGGCGTTCCGGTTGCTGCGTCCGGCCAGTGCCTCCGCCGCCGCGACCACGTCCCGGCATGCCTCGAGCGTGGCCAGGGGGACCTCGGCCGCGATCCGCGCGGCGGCCCGGATGGCGGCCGCTCGGGCGACCTTCTCGTCGTCGGTCGTCCGAGGCAGCTTCATCGCCGCGGCGAACGTCCCGTAGGCGGCCGAATCCTCGTCGGCGAGGGCGAGGAGAGCGGCCGCGAGCGCCCGTCCCTCTGCTCCGTGCCGGAGGTGGCTCTCGGCATGGAGCGCGTAGGCGGGGCGATCGGCGGAGAGTGCTGCGACCATCGCCACCAGGCCGGCGCCGAGCGCGGCAGCCACAGCAGACGCGCTCCCCCCGCCGGGGACCGGTTCGGCGGAGGCCAGGCGATCGACGAACGCGTCGAGCGTGAGCGACCCGAAGCGGGTCGATTCGAGATCAGGCATGGACCGATTGTAGGAGGCGCGCGGCGCCCGGACAGCACCTCGGCGCCGCGCGGCCGCCGATCGAAGAGGTGGCCGGGCCCGGGACGGATGCAGTACCGGTGCGGCCGTCCCGGGCCCGAGGGGCGCCCGCCGGGGAGGAACGACGGGCGCGGGAACGTTGGCTGTTCGAGAGGACCGGCACCGCACCGTCCGCCTGCGCCCCCGCGCGCATCCGGGCCACGCGACCGTCCGACGTCCGGGCGGCAGGTCGACGCCGGGCGCGCCCGTCATCGGGCGCGACGCCGGGCGATCGCGACCTCAGGCGGCCCGCGCCACCTCGTCGCGCCCGATGACGATCCAGCGACGGCTGCGATGCCGGAACGTGAGGGCCAGGCGGACGTCGGCCGTGTCGACCTCGAACGTCGTGCGAGGTCCGGTCTCGACCGGATAGGCGGCTGTCTCCCGGCGGACGGCCGCGATCTTCGTGACGTGGAGGACCTGCTCGCCCCAGAGGATCTCCCGGGGACGTCCCGTGAGCCAGTTGGTCCGAACGCGGACCTCGACCGGCTCGAGGCGGGTCATTGCCATGATCGACGGCTCCTTTCGGTGGCTTCGCCGTCTCCCGGGGCACCACGGAGACAGAACGCGTGTTCGATTGGTTCGGATCGTAGATCGAACGCCTGTTCTGTGTCAACCCCACCCCCGGCGCTCGATGCGTGCACGATCGAGCCGCCCAGTGACAGCTACCCTGTCACGCCTCGTCGGGGTCGCGAGAGCCGGCATCCCCATCGTCGATCCCGTCGCGCTCCCCGGGCCGATCCGGGCTCGCCCCGGGCCTGGCCCGCCCCACGCGCCGGCCCTCGAGCGGCTGCATGGGGTCGCGCCCGGCCGCCCGGAGCGGGAGGTCCAGGAGTCGCGCGCGGGTCACGGCCCGCTCCCCGAAGCGGCGGCGGAGCACGTCGGTCGCCTCTGTCGCCCGACGCAGCCGGTCGTCGTCCGGGGCGAACAGCCCGAGCTGGCCCGGCTCACCCAGGCCGTGCACGCCGACGCCGACGAGGCGGATCCGCTTGCCGCGGACCTCCGGGCGGACCAGGTCGAGCGCCGTCCGCCAGATCGGGTCGGCGAGATCCGTCGGCTCGCGGAGGGTCCGCTGGCGGGTCACCGTCCGGAAGGTGGAGTCGCGCACCTTGACCTGGACGGTGGAGCCGCGGACGCCGCCGGCCCGCAGGCGCGAGGCCACGCCTTCGGCGAGGGCGAGGAGCGTCCGCTCGATCACCTCCGGATCGCTGGTGTCCACGTCGAACGTGTGCTCATGGCTGACCGACTTGGCGGCCGCGTCGATGCCGACCGGCGTCGGGTCGATCCCGCGCGCCCGATCGACGAGCGTCCCCCCGTGCTGGCCGAGGCGGCGCACGAGGAGGGCCGGGTCGAGCCGGGCGAGGTCGCCGATCGTCGCGACCCCGTACTCCGCGAGCACCGCCCTGGTCTGGCCCCCGACGCCCCACAGCCGGGAGATCGGCAGCGGGGCCAGGAACGCCTCCTCGGTGCCGGGCGGGACGACGACGAGGCCATCCGGCTTGCGCAGGTCCGAGGCGATCTTCGCGACGAGCCTGGTGGTCGCGACGCCGACGGACGCCGTCAGGCCGACGCTGTCGCGGACCTCGCGCCTGATCCGCCGGGCGATCTCCTCCGGGGACCCGAAGAGCGCCTCGGATCCGGCGACGTCGAGGAACGCCTCGTCGATCGAGACCTGCTCCACGAGCGGGGTGAAGCGGCGCAGGACGTCCATCACGCGCCGGCTGTCGCGCCGGTACTTCGCCCCGTCGACGGGCAGGAAGACGCCAGCCGGGCAGAGGGCCGCAGCGGTCCGGAGCGGCATCGCGGAATGGACGCCGAAGCGGCGAGCTTCGTAGCTGGCCGCGCTCACCACGCCCCGCGCGCCGGGGTCGCCGCCCACGATCACGGGACGCCCGCGGAGCTCCGGCCGGTCGCGCTGCTCCACGCTCGCGAAGAACGCGTCGAGATCGACATGGAGGATGGTGGCGCCGTGCACGACGCCATCATCGCCCGCCGGGCACGCCCGCAGCGATCGGTTCGGTCGCGGGAGCCACGTCCCGCAGGGGCCTGCCCGACCAGGCCGGCAGGCCCGCCGGGCAACGGCGTTGAGTCGATCAGCCCTTCGGCTCGACGATCACGGTGACCTCCGGCGTCATGCCCGAGTACACCTTCACCGCGACCTTGTACGTGCCCAGGGCCTTGAGCGGCTGATCCAGGTCGATCTTGTGCTTGTCGACCGTGATGCCGCGGCGGCCGAGCGCGTCGGCGATGTCCTGGGTCGTGATCGAGCCGTAGAGCTTGCCGCCGTCGCCCACCTTGACACCCATCGTGAGGGTCGTGGACGCGACGCGATTCGCCGCGATCTCGGCTTCACCGCGCTCGCGCTTGCGCTTCTCCTCGCGGTTCGCGATGTCGTGCTGCCAGGCGCGATAGGCGCCCCCGGACGCGGGCACGGCGAGACTCTGGGCGATCAGGTAGTTGCGGGCGAAGCCGTCGGCGACATCCTTGAGCTCACCGCTCTTGCCGACCTTCGGAACGTCGCTCGTCAGAATGACCTTCACGCGGGGGAACCCTCCTTGGTGATCCAGGCCCGCAGCCGGTGTCCCAGGGCCAGCTCGCGCGTCACGCGGCCGGCGGCATCCACCGTGGCGGGGAGTCGTTTGATGATCCGGCGGACCGGGCGGGGCACGGAGCGCCGTACGCGGACGCGATCCTCGTCGAACGCGGCGCGGGGGATGCCGATGGCCTCGAGCTTCTCGTCCAGCAGCGCCTCGGGCACGCCGGCGAGGAACAGCTCGAGCCCGATCACGGCGACGACGACGTCGTCCAGGACTCCCAGCAGCGGGATCCGATCCGGGATCAGGTCCAGTGGCGAGAGCGCATATCCGACGACGCCTGCGAGGAGCGCCTTTCGAGCGGCCGGGACGCGGGCGTCAGCCAGCAGCTCGACCGCCAGCCGGGCGTACGCAGGCAGTCGGCCGGCGATCGGCAGGAGGGCGAGCGCGGTGAGCGAGCGTCCGACGAGCACGGCCCGGCTGCTCCGCCGACCCTTCCTCACCGTCCGCTCCGTTCCGGCGTGCCGCCGGTCCTGAAGTCCCATCCGCCGCGTGGATCCTCGCTGGGTCCGGTCCGCCGGACGCGTGCGCACGCGAGGGGAACCAGAACGCCGAGTGTACCAGCCCGGCGCCCGGCGCCGACATCGCCTCGCCGGGCGCGCGCCGACCGGCCAGGACGGCCACGGCGGCGGAGCGGACCCGCGTGGCGGTACGAGGACGCGCGCAGGCGCGGACAATCGCCGGAGCGCACGCGACGGCAGGTCAGGCCGTCGCGCCGGAGGCGATCGCCCCGTGCGCCGGGCTGTCGCGGAGCGCCTGCTCGATCGCGTCCGCGAGACGGGCCCCGGTCGGCCGTCCAACCAGCGGCGTGACCCCATGGCACCCGGCCGTCTCGATCCAGGACGGCTCCATGCCGCTCGCCACGAGCACGATCGGGACATCCGGGTGCATCTCGCGCATCCCCTCGACGAGCGCCCGGGCGCCGTCGGGCTCGCCGGTCATGAACGCGTCGTAGACGAGGACGTCCGCCTGCTCCGCGAGCTCGCAGGGGAGGCCCGAGAGGATCGGGCAGCGGGCGCCGATCGGGCCGAGGCACTGGCGCGCGTCGTACCCCCTCCGCCGCAAGCTGTCGACTTCCTGGTCACAGAGGTCGATGTCGTGGTGGACGACAAGGACGCGGGTCAACGCTGCACCTCCTGGGCTGGAGTGGTCTGCGGATCGTCACCCCGTCCGGCCCGCCGCGACAGTGCCGAAGGGCACGACGGCTCCCGCTTCGTCTTGACAATCGAACACCCGTTCTGTACAGTCCCGGCAACGGCCCGGAAAGGAGCGTCACGTGACCAGGCACGACGCGGAGCGCAAGCGCAGGATCCTCGACTACATCGCGGCCATGATCCGGGCGACCGGCGTGCCGCCGTCTGTCCGGGAGATCGCACGCGCCGTCGGCCTCGCCTCCACGTCGGCGGTCCATCACCACCTCCGGGCTCTCGAGGAGGACGGCTACCTGGAACGGGGCGCGGCCCAGTCGCGCATGATCCGCCTCACTCCCAAGTCCGCGCTGTTGATGGGCCTCTCGTCGGAGCTGACGCCCCAGGGGATGGCATCCGAGGCGCACATGCTCCCGGTGATCGGCGAGATCGCCGCAGGCGGGCCAATCGAGGCCTACCAGAACCCCGAGGAATACCAGGCGATCCCGGACCTGCTGGCTCCTTCGGGCGACGCCTACCTCCTCCGCGTCCGCGGCGACTCCATGATCGAGGCCCACATCGCCGACGGTGACTACGTCGTCATCCGCCCGCAGCAGACCGCCCGGAACGGGGACATCGTGGTCGCCCAGGTCGAGGAGAACGCGGTCACGCTGAAGCGGTTCTTCCGGGAGGAAGGGAAGGTTCGCCTGCAACCCGCGAACCCCGCCTACCCGCCCCAGTTCTACGACGACGTGCGCGTCCAGGGCAAGCTGATCGGGGTCATCCGCCGGCTCGACTGAGCCGTCCACAGTCAATCCACGGCGCGGGTCGATTGCCCGGGGCTGCCGGTGGACAACTCGCGGAGTTCGTGGACATCCCGCTTCCCTGGCCCGCTCCGGTCGGCGACCATGACAGGAGCCCTCGCCCCCGAATCCGGAGTTCGCGTGTCCCTCGATCGCCTGCCGCCCCAGAACATCGAGGCGGAGCAGTCCGTCCTCGGCGCCCTCCTGATCGACCGCGACGCGATCATCGAGGTCGCTGACGTCCTGAAGTCGGACGACTTCTACCGCCAGGCGCATGGCCGGATCTACGCCGCCATGATCGACCTCTGGGAGCGGCGCGAGCCGATCGACATCGTGACGGTGTCGGAGGTCCTCGAGCGCAACGGCGATCTCGAGCAGGTCGGCGGCAGGGCCTACCTGTCGTCGCTCTCGGAGCAGACGCCGACTGCCGTCTTCGCCTCGCAGTACGCCCGGATCGTCGAGCGCAAGTCCGTCCTCCGGAACCTCATCGCTGCCGCCGGCCGGATCGCGGGGATCGGGTACGAGGATGGTCCCGAGGTCCAGGAGGCGATCGACCGCGCGGAGTCGGAGCTGTTCGCCGTCTCGGAGCGGCGCCTGTCGGCCGGCTTCTCGCCGCTCAAGGCGCTGCTCCACGAGGCATTCGACAGGCTCGACTACCTGCACACGCATCGCGGAGAGATCAGCGGGATCCGGACCGGGTTCCCCGACCTCGACACGCTGACCGCCGGGCTCCAGCCGTCGGACCTGGTCGTCCTGGCTGCCCGCCCGTCGGTGGGCAAGACGAGCCTTGCCCTGAACATCGCCGAGTTCGCCGCCATCCGCAACACGCCGCGCAAGGCGGTCGGGATCTTCAGCCTCGAGATGAGCAAGGAACAGCTCGTCCTTCGCCTGCTCAGCTCCGTCGGCAACATCGACAGCCAGCGCCTGCGCTCCGGCTTCCTCGACGAGATGGACTTCGTCGGCGTCAGCCGGGCGATGACCGGCCTCTCGGAGGCCCCGATCTACATCGACGACACGCCGAACATCAGCACGATGGAGCTCCGCACGAAGGCCCGCCGGCTGCAGGCGGAGGTCGGCCTGGACCTCGTCATCGTCGACTACCTCCAGCTGATGCAGGCGTCCTCGACCAGCCGCGACGCCAACCGGGTCCAGGAGGTGAGCGAGATCAGCCGCGGCCTCAAGGCCCTTGCGCGCGAGCTGAAGGTGCCCGTGCTGGCGCTCTCGCAGCTGTCGCGCCAGCCCGAGATGCGCGAGTCGAAGGAGCCCCGCCTCTCGGACCTGCGCGAGTCCGGCGCCATCGAGCAGGACGCGGACCTGGTGCTGTTCCTGTGGCGAGAGAAGGAACGGGCGGGCGAAGAGGTCGACGCCGACGGCGAGGTCGTGAAGCTCCGCCTGGCCAAGCACCGCAACGGCCCGACCGGCGAGGTCGACCTCTGGTTCAAGAAGTCGCAGACGCGCTTCGTCAGCTATGCCGGGGAACGGTTCGCGGGCGCAGCACCGTAGCCGGCGCTCGCCGTCGCCGCCCGGGCGCGCCCTGGCTGCCCGAGCTCGGTCTCGGCGCGTCTCGTCGGGCAGGACCGGCCGGTTCCGGCGCCGCTCCGTGGTCTGAGCTGAGTCCGGACCAGTCTCGGCAGGCGAATCTGCGCATGCTCTGCGCGCCGTCCGCGTCGGCCCATTGCCAGCCCGCGGGGCCGTCCCTATAGTGCCGCGAACGGTTGCGAATTGGTGACATGACCGGCAGCCGGGCCCGGATCGCCGGGCACCAGCCGGCCCCGGGAGTCGCACCCGGATCCACCGAGGGAGAGGGTTGGCACCAGCCGTGTACGAAGACCGGACCCTGCAGTGTCGCGACTGCGCGGAGAGCTTCATCTTCTCGACCGGGGAGCAGGCGTTCTTCGCCAGCAAGGGGCTCCAGAACGTGCCCCAGCGCTGCCCGACCTGTCGAGCGGCTGCGCGGCGCGCTCGCACGACCGGCGGACCCCGCGAGTTCCACGCCGCGGTATGTGCCTCGTGCAGCGGCCAGGCCGTCGTCCCCTTCGCCCCACGATCGGACAAGCCGGTCTACTGCAGCGCCTGCTTCGAGAAGATGCGACCGGCACCCTCGGCGCTCGCCTAGACTCCGTCAACCGGCAGACGGACTCGGCCGGTTGGCACGGAGGAAACGAATGGGCGTGATCATCATCCGCGAGATGGTCGGGACCAGCCCGGCTTCGTGGAGCGACGCGGCGCGCCAGGCCGTCGCCACCGCTTCACGGACGGTCCGCAACATCCGGACCGTGGAGGTCGTGAAGTCCACGGCGATCGTCGAGAACGGGGAGATCGTCGAATACCGCGTCGATCTGAAGATCGGCTTCGAGTACGAGGGGGCCTGAGACAGAGGCGACGCCCAGCCGGCGCCGGGTCGCGACTGCGCCGCGCGAGGGTCGAAGATAAGCCCGTGGTGAGCGTGGTCCGGCAGGATCGCGGCCATGGCTCACGCGGGCTCCGACCTCACCCTCCGCACCGGTCGCACCGCCGCCGTTCCCGACGGCTCGCGATCGCTCGCGCCCTCGCAGCGCGAGCCCCGCCTCGTGGCCGTCGGGCCGGGCCCAGCGATCCCGGACCAGTCGCCCGTGTTCGGCTCGACGATGCAGGTGCACGAGTACCCCGTCCAGGACGGCAAGATCCAGCCACCGCTCCTCCCCGAGGAGACGCTCCAGCGCGACCGCCTGCTCGACTGGCTGCACGCAAAGGTCCGCGGGCGGCTCGTGCTGATCCTCGCGGACGCCGGCTACGGCAAGACGACGCTGCTGGCCGACTGGACGCGTCGGACGAGGGTGCGAGCGCTCTGGTATCGCCTGGACGAGCACGACCGGGATTGGCCGGTGTTCATCCGCCACATCGTCGCGGCCGGGCGCGAGATCGACCCGGGCTTCGCACCCCAGACGGAGGCGCTCCTGCGCGAGCTGGGCACCCCGCTCACGGATCGCCCGACCGTCGTTCGGACCCTCCAGGGAGAGCTGCAGGCGTGGGCGACCACCGGAACCGCGCTCGTCCTGGATGATTGGCACGCCGTCGACGACGTGCCCGAGATCCGCGACATCGTCCGGGAGCTGATCCTCCGCGGCCCGGATCGGCTGACCGTCGTCATCGCCTCCCGGCGACGCCCCACGCTCCCGGTCGCTCGCCTGCGCGCGATCGGCGAGGCCGCGGAGATCAGCACCGACGATCTCCGATTCGACCGCGACGAAACCGAGCGTCTCTTCCGCGACAGCTACAAGCACCCGCTCGAGCGAGACCTGCTCGACGATCTGGCGCGCACGACCGACGGCTGGGCCGCGACGCTGCGCCTCGTCGAGTCGGCCGTTCGCGGCCGACCGCGCGAGGAGGTGCGCGCGGTGATCCGCAGCCTGTCCGGACGCCACGGCGACCTGCACGACTACCTGGCCGAGGAGGTCGTGGGGCGCATGTCCCTGGAGCAGCAGTCGTTCGTCGAACGGTGCTCGATCCTCGGGGTCGCGACCGCCGAGCTCGCCGCCGTCGCCGCCCAGGTCTCGGGCGATGAGGCGCGGTCCCACCTCGACGCCGCCGAGTCCTACGGCCTGCTCGCGCGCCGCGGTCGGACCGGTCAGGCCGGCCGACTCTTCCACCCGCTGGTCCGCACGTTCCTGGAGGGAAGGCTGCAGGACGCCGTCGGCGACGCGGAGGTCCGGGCCACCCACGCGCGGGTCGCCCGCGCTGCCGAGGCAGTCTCGTGGGCCGTCTCCGGTCACCATTACGCCGCGGCCGGCCTCAACACCGACGTCGCGCGCGTCCTCGCCGCCGCCGTCCCGACCATCCTCGGATCGGGCGCTCACGAGGAGGCCCGGCATCTTGAAGAGTACCTAGGCGGATCCCACCCAGGCGCGTGGTCCTACGTTCTGGAGGCGCACCGGAAGCTCCGGCTCGGCGATGTCGCCGGGGCGATCAACGCGGCTAACGCCATTGCACCTCTCCTAGAGTCCGGCGACATGTCCGTTAGCCGTCCCGTCGCGGCGACAGCTCGGATGAATGCCTACTACGGCGCCGGCGAGTTCGAGATGGCATACCTCGAGGCCAAGTCAATCGAGTCGGATGGCAGCGAAGAGATCCCCGCGGAGCTTGCCCAGTCTGTCGTACTTCTGACCGAGTCGATGGTCGATGGTGATTTGAACGTGACTCTCCGGACGTGTCGCGAATTGGCGCGACGGATGTCGCTGCGGGGGCTCCACCACTACGAGGGGATCTCGTGGGTTAACGCGGGCTGGATCTGCCGAGTCCTGTTCGACTCCGCTGGAGCGAGAGAAGCCGGGCTCAGGGCCGTCGAATGTCTGAGCTTCCACATCGTCCGGCCCTGAGATCAGTACCGCGCTCGCGGTCGCGGCGTGGGCCATGGCCCACTCGGGAGATACCAGCGGCGCAGGAGCCACTCTGGCGAGAAGTCTGGAAGGTCAGTTCTGGAGCGCTCGGTTCGAGAGCCTTGTCGAGGCCGCCGACGTCCACAGTCCATATGGAGACGCGACCGAGGCGCGGCGGTTGCTCGACGACGCGGCCCGGGTTCAGGCGCCGAACCCGCGGCAGCGGCTGTTCCACGACTTGGTCAATGGCGAACACCTTGTTCGGGAGGGCGACCCGAAGGCGGCGCTTTCGATGCTCGACACCATCGCACATGGCACGCCAACCGGTTACCCGGGCTTCTACGTTCGCCTAGAGCTCGCGAGAGTCCACGCCCGCGTCCGTCTTGGCTGCCTCTCACGCGAGGACGCCGAGAAGGCAGAGCGGCGAGCCCGGCAGCAAGGGGCGGAGGCGGTGTTACCGCTCCTGCACGGCTTGATTGCCGTCGCCTGGGACAAGGCAGCACATCTTGACTCGCGAATTATGAGACTCGCTGAGACAGAGCCGGCGCTCGTGACCACGTTTGCCGAGGCAATCCTGGACCGCAGCGACAGCTTGTCGGAATCCACTATGTCTGAGCTCGCGCGTGTCGCCCAAGTATTCCCCGAGCGATGGCGGCATGCGGCGAGATGCTCGATCGCAGATCCCGCGCCGAGCGTCCAGGCCAAGGCCGGATTGCTCCTCGAGGCAGTCGGGGATCGATCGGATGTGGCCAGGCTTCGGGAGCTCAGCCGACAGCTTAGGGCGCCCTTTGCGAACCCGGACCTTGGGCGCAAGCTCGCGAGGCGCGTGGCCGACCGCGTAGTGGTTGAGGACCTCGGGCGAGTGTCGGTCCACGTTGGATCCCGAACCATCTCTGGCAGTTCCATTCGCCGAAAGGCTCTGGCACTCCTCTGCTTTCTCGTCTCTCAAAGAGGCTTTGCTGCCTCAAGAGATCAGGTCCTGGAGGCAATGTGGCCCGAGTTTGAGCCCGATCAGGCCCTCAATTCCCTACACCAGACGGCGTACTTCCTCCGCCGCGTATTCGAGCAGCCATTCAGTGAGGACACATCGCCCGGGTATTTGCGCACCTGACGGTGAACTCATCTGGCTCGACAGCGAATTGGTGCAGTCACAGAGCAGAACCTTCCGGGATCTGATCACAAGCCAGGGTGGAGAAGACGATCCGATCCTCGTGGACAAGATCACGCTGCTCTATGGTGGCCGCTTCGCTCTCGACTTCCTCTATGACGAGTGGGCGCGGCCTGCGAGAGAGTCGATGCACACCCGCTACGTGGAGGTGGTAGAGCGGTCAGTCACGTCCGATATGAGGTCCGGCCACTTCGGGAGGGCCATCACGATCGCAGGACGGGCTCTGGAAGTGGACCCGAGCTTGGACGAGATGGAGAAGAACCTGGTCAAGCTCTACCAGCTGTCCGGCGCACATCGTGCCGCGGCTGAGCAGTACGCGCATTACGCAGAGACCATGCGCGAGTTGGGCCTCGAGGTCCCGCCGCTGGATCTTCTTTGAGGGGATCGGTAATCTACGAGCGGTCCAGTGTGCCTAGGTAGGGTTCCGTATTGACCGAGTAGGAGAACAGTACCTACTGTCGCGATGACCACTAGTACTTCGGTACTAGGAGGCCGTGATAGGTTCTTCGGGCGCGATGATGCCCGTCCCTGAACTGGGCACTTAGGGGACGGACGGAGCGGCTAGTGCAACCGACCGGCGAATAAGCAGGTCGGTTTTCGTGTTGGGGGGTCACGGAAACCCATTGGAGGGCACACGATGGGTCCCGAGTTCAGCGTCAAGCCCTGGTAGCACGGCAAGCAGCGAGTCTTATCGAATGATGAAGACGCGATTGCTACAGGTCCTCGCGACCATGGCAACCCTCGCCGCCGCCGTGTTGGCTGGTGGCGCGTCGCTGAGGGGTTTCTAGGTACCGAAGTCCCATTCCGGCCCGGTACGCTCCCGGCTAGCATCATGACGGGTAGCCGCTGACGCCGAGGACGGATGTCTAGATCCCTCAAGCTATACCTCACGGCGCTCGTGACCATAGGCGGTCTTGTGATCGTGGTCACGAGCGTTGTGATTCAGCCCGACCAGCGAATCGCGATCGACCTTTCCGGCTCGAGCGCGGTCAATGTTGCGCTCGGGCTCGGCTTTTGGACCGTCGTGACTCTCGCCGCCTCGGCGTTCCCTGTCACAATGCCCCGCGGCTCCGTCGTGAGTACGTCGATCGCGCCGATGGTGGCGGTCATGTACCTCGGAGGTCCAGCGGCTGCTGCGATCGTGGCGACCCTTGGGACGACCGAATTGCGAGAGCTGCGAGGTCGCGTCCCCTGGTATGGAACGCTGGCAAACCATATCGGGGTCGCTGTTCCGGCAATAGCCGGTGCCGCGGTGATTCGTTGGATTGGCGGGCCGGGTGCGCCCGGGTTGCACGATTTCGCGGCGACCCTGTTGGGCGGGCTGGTGTTCCATTCGATGAACATCACGCTCTGCCGCCATCAGTGTTGCTCTGCGCCGCGATGAAGGCGTGGCTGGAGTCGTTCTCGCCGACCTTCGACTCTACTTCCTGTCGGGACTCGCGATTGTCCCTCTGGCTTGGTTGATGGCCCAGCTCTACAACATCGCCGGCGTCGGCTGGTGGGCGGTACTGCTCGTTGTTCTTCCTGTCTACGTGATGCGGCTAGCCTTGCGACAAGTCGTCGAGATGCGGGAGATGTTCACCCAGACCATTGGGGCGCTCGCCGGGGCGGTGGATGCGCGGGATGTCTACACGTCGAACCACAGCCATCGGGTCCAGACGATCGCGGTGGACATCGGGCGCGTGATGAAGCTTCCGGAGCACGAGATCGAGGCCCTGGAGTGGGGCGGCCTGCTCCATGACATCGGGAAGATCGGGGTGCCGGACAGCGTCCTGCTCAACCCGGGGAAGCTCACCAAGGAAGAGCGGGCCTCGATGAACGCGCATCCCGTGAAGGGAGCCAAGATCGTCGCGAAGGTCGAGAAGCTGGCGCCGGAGCTGCCGATCATTCGCCACCACCACGAGTGGTACAACGGGTCCGGGTACCCGGACCGGTTGATGGGCGACGAGATCCCCAAGCTCGCCCGGGTCCTGCACGTCGCCGATGCTTTCGAGGCGATGATCGCCCAGAGACCCTACCGGATGAGCCCGTTGACGCATGAGCAGGCGATCGCTGAGCTGCGCAAGTTCTCGGGGATCCAGTTCGACCCGGTCGTCGTCGACGCCTTCGTCAAGACGAAGTGGGCCGACGGGTTCGGGGATTTCAACCGCTCGCACCCGATGCGAACCGTGCCCTACCTCGCCCAGGCCGCGAGCCGGATGGCGCCGCCGCCCGGGGACGCGGCTCCAGCCGACGCCTCCTGAGCTCGACCGCGAGTGCTGTTCGCGGCTCTGATCGTCGGGTTCCTGGCCGGGATCGCGGCCGGCGGCAAGGTCGACAACCTTCTCGCGGTCCGCCTGCGCTGGGCGCTGGTGATCTTCGGCGCGGTCGCGCTCCGCCTCGGCACCGAGGCCGCGCTCTCTCGAGGCATCGCCGTCGCCGACCAGCTGCGGGTGCCGCTGCTGGGTGCCGCGTACCTCGTGCTGGCCGTCGGCCTCTGGGTGAACCGATCGCGCCCGGGGATGACCCTGGCCCTCGTCGGGATCGGTGCCAACGCGTTCGCGATCCTGGTGAACGGCGGCTACATGCCGGTCTGGAGCGCCAGCCTCATCGCGGCGGGCTTCCCGGCCGACGAGCCGCTCTCGGCGATCCACAAGGTCCTCTCGGCGGCCGACGTGAGCTTCCTGACGTCGGCGGGGCCACTGGGCGACATCATCCCGATCGGCCTGGCGCCCCTCCGGAACGTCCTCTCGATCGGCGATGTGCTGCTGGCCGCGGGCCTGGCCTTCTTCCTGTTCGCGAGCCTGGTCCGCCGCCCGGGCGAGCTGGAGACGCTCGCCGAGCGCGTCCGCACGGGGCCGCTCCCGGCCCGCCCCGTCGCCCTCGGCGGAGTGGTCGCAGACGAGGCGTCACGCACGGTACGGCCCGGGACCGGGCTGGCCGGCGGGGTGCTGGACGCGGCGTCGGCCATGGACCGCCCGATGATGCTCGGCGGCTCGGGGGCCGGGATCGCCGTGCCGTCGCCGACCCGGGCCGTGGTGCTCCGCCGGCCGGTCGGGATCCGGGAGCGGGCGCTGCGCCACCCGTACGTGCGGCTGGCGTTGAACGGACCCTTCACCGCGCTCTGGACGGGCCAGGTCGTCAGCCTGTTCGGGGATCGGGTACACCAGATCGCCCTGGCCGCGCTGGTGCTCGGGACGACCGGGTCGGCGCTGGCGGCGGGCCTCGTGTTCGCGGCTGCCGCCCTCCCGAACCTCCTGTTCGGTCCGTTCGCCGGCGTGCTCGTGGACCGCTGGAACCAGAAGCACGTGATGATCGCCAGCGACCTCATCCGGGCCGCGATCGTGCTGTCCATCCCGGCCAGCACGGCAATGAACGTCACCCTGGTCTATCCGCTGGTCTTCGTGCTCACGACCGTCTCGATCTTCTTCCGCCCCGCGCGGACCGCCGTGATCCCGCGCCTCGTGCGGGAGGACGAGCTGACCGCCGCGAACTCCGCGACGTGGATCGGCGAGACCCTCGCCGATGTCGCGGGCTACCCGATCGCCGGGCTGTTCGTGGGGGTCCTCGGCGGTGCGGTGGCGGTGGCCTTCTGGGTCGACTCGGCGACCTACGTCGCGTCGGCCGCGCTGATCGCGGTGACGGCCATCCCGCCCGTGGTGCGGACGCTGGCTGATGCCGGCAAGGGCATCGCGGGCTTCCGCCGTGACCTGGTCGCCGGCTGGACCTTCCTCCGTCACGAACCCGTCCTGCTCGCGAACACGCTCCAGGCGATCGTCGGGCAGGCGACGATCGGCGTCGCGATCACGCTCGTGCCCGTCTTCGCCCGGGACGTCCTGAGGGATTCCTCGCTCCCGTGGGAGACCACCTACGCCTACATGGAGGCGGTCCTCGGGATGGGCAACCTGATCGGCGGCTTCTTCATCGGCCTGCTGGGCGCCCGGCTCGCGAAGGGGCGGATGGTGATCGTCGGCTACGTCGCCTACGGCCTGCTCGTCGCCGGCTTCGCATTCGCCGGCAACGTGGCCATCGCGATCGGGCTCTCGTTCGGGATGGGGATCGCGAACATGGTGTTCGTCATCCCGACCCAGACGCTCTTCCAGGAGCGAACCCCGAACGAGCTCCTGGGGCGAGTCGTGAGCTTCCGCTTCTCGGCGGTCTTCGGCGCGATGACGCTCGCGATGGCGGTCGGGGGGATCCTCGGCGAGGCGTTCGGTGCGCCGCTCGTCCTCGGGGCGTTCGGCCTCCTGACCGCGTTCGCCGGGCTGGCCGGCACGGCAAGTCGCCCACTGCGCGACGCGTAGGGGCGGCCCTCCGCTACACTCAGCGGCCGGAGCGCACCTCGCCTCGCGAGAGCAGCGCGCACGTCGCTGGACGGCGACGACCACGGAGGAGTGACGCACGCGATGACCGAGCGGGACGACCGCGCGCCGGGCGACGAGCCCGAGGAGGCGCAGGACGGCGAGGCGCTCGAGGCCGGGGCCGAAGGCGAAGGTGAAGGCGAAGGCGACGAGGGCATCGACGAGACGGCCCCCGTCGATGAGACGGGCTGGGAGGCGGAGGACGCCGCCGTCGAGCAGGCGAGCGCCGGCGAGCGCCCCCGGCCGACCGGCCGCTCGCGGCGTGGCATGCCGGTCGTCGCGCCCGCACCCACCGCCTCCGACGTCGCGGTCCACATCGACGACCGGGTCTCCAAGGGGTTCGTGATCGCGGTCGCGGCGCTGTTCGTGCTGGCCTTCCTGTACCCGCTGTTCCTGGGCCACGGCGGCCTCTTCACGCCGATCGTCACGCCTGCTCCGACGGCCGTGCCCGCGATAGAAACGCCACCCCCGACCGCATCGCCTGCGCCCTCGGCAACGGCCTCCGCGTCGCCCGCCGTCTCGGGTTCGCCTGCAGCGTCGGCGGCGGCGTCCACGTCGCCGGCTCCATCTGCCTCGGCGACCGCCTCCAGGTCGCCGGCGCCGTCCCCGTCGGGTTCCAAGGCTCCCTAAGCGCCGACGCAGGGGGCGGGCGCCGCAGGGGGCGCGGACCCGGGGTGGGCGCCGACCCAGGGGCAGGGGCGCCGGCGCGCCCGGGGTCTATGCTCGCGGCGTGAGCGCCACGCGCGATCCATACGCGGCCGAGCGCGCCGCGATGCTCGCCCAGCTCCGCGCCCGCGGCCTGACCGACCGTCGGGTGCTGGACGCCATGGACAGCGTGCCCCGCGAGGAGTTCGTCGAGCCGGGAGACCGGCCGCGGGCGTATGCGGACGCGGCAATCCCCATCGCCGCGGGGCAGGCGATCAGCCAGCCCCTGATGGTCGCGATCATGACCGAGCTGCTGCGGGTCGAGCCGGGCATGCGAGTCCTGGAGATCGGCACCGGGTCGGGGTACCAGGCCGCCATCCTCGCGGTCATGGGCTGCCAGGTCACCGGGATCGAGCGCCTGTCCGGGCTGGCGACGACCGCCCGGGCCCGAATCGCCGCGCTGGGCCTGGGCGAGCGGGTGGATGTCCGGGTGGGCGACGGCACCCTCGGCGCCCCCGACGGCGCCCCCTGGCCGAGGATCCTGGTCACGGCGGCCGCGCAGCGGATCCCCCAGGCGCTGGCCGGCCAGCTGGCCGAGGGCGGCCGAATCGTGATCCCGGTCGGCACGCGCTGGGAGCAGGACCTGCTCGTCGGCGAGCGCCGCGGCACGGATCTCGAGATCAGCAGCCACGGCGGGTGCGTGTTCGTCCCGCTCGTCGGCGAGGGCGGCTGGCGCTGAGCGGCCGCGCCTTCGGCCCAGGCCTCGACGGTATACTCGCCGCGCCATGACCCACGTCTTCGTCGCCCCCCACCCCGACGACGTCGCCCTCTCGTGCGGCGGGCTGGTCGCCAGCCTGCGCGAGATCGGCCAGAACGTCACGATCATCACGGTCTTCTCCGGGAACGGCGCGTCGAGCGCGCTCAGCCCGTACCAGCGCGAGGCGCTCGGCTTCGGGAGCAAGGCGATCTGGCCGACCACGGAGGCCTTCAATCGGGCCAACATCGCGGCGGACGAGCCGCTGGACCCGGGGGCGACCGCGCCGTACTTCGCCCAGAAGGATCGGCTCGACGCGACGCAGGCCGAGGCGGACGCGGCGGCGAAGCGCTTCTGGCAGCGCTCCTCGTGGTACCGGCGGGCCGACATCCACAGCCGCTCGCTCGCCGGCCAGGCGCTGATGGACGACGTGCCCCAGGCCGGCGCACTCCTGACCGACGCGCTGGTCGAGGCAAGGGCAGCCGGGGACCTGATGGCCGCCCGACGGCTCGAGGACGAGGCGTACGCCTACTTCGCCGAGGCGTCGATCGTCTTCCTGGACCAGCCGGATGCGGTCTTCCGCGGCTACGAAGGAGATGAGCAGCTCCTGGCCAGGCCGCGCGACGACGATCGCGCGCCCCTCGACCTCCTCGTCAGGGAGATCGCCCGGCTCGAACCCCAGAAGGTCTACCTCCCGCTGGGCATCGGTGACCACGTGGATCACCAGCTCATGCGCGAGGTGGGCGTGGCGCTCCTGGAGCTCGGTCGGCGCTGGGTGATGCCCGGGCCGGAGTACGCCGGGATCGTCACGTACTACGAGGACTTCCCGTACGCGTGGTGGAACGGGTTCGACCGGCTGGGGGACCTGCCGGCCGGCGCGTTCGCGGGGCTCCCGCCCGACATCGGGATCACGCCCGAGTACGCGGACATCGGCGACATGCTCGACCGCAAGATCACCGGCATCGCGCTCTACGAGAGCCAGCTTGACCGGCTGTTCGGCGGCCGCGATGCGATGGCGGATGCCGTCCGCGGGTACGGCGCGAAGGTCGCGGGGCTCGCCGGTCGTGGCGGTGCCGCGGAGCGCTACTGGGCGAGCTCGAGGATCTGACGACGGCGCGGGCGGCAGCGCGTGAGGGCGGCCGATCGCCAGGGCAATACGGCGCCCTCGTCGCTGCGGTGCTCGCGCTCGCCCTGAGCGTCCTCCGGAGGCCGGAGACCGTTCTCCGCCCCCAGTTCTTCAACGAGGATGGCCAGGTCTTCTACATCGCGACGTACTTCGACAACGTGTGGAATGTCGTGATGCGCCCCTACGCGGGGTACCTCCACCTGGCCCCGCGCGTCGGGGCCTACGTTGCCCGGGCCGTTCCGGTCGCGGACGCCCCGCTCGTGGCGAATGCCTTCGCGCTGCTCATCACGGTTGCCGTCGCCTCGTATGCCGGCAGTGCCCGGATGTCCCGACTCGTCGGCGACTGGCGCCTCCGGGTGGTCCTGGGAGCATCAGTCGCGCTCGTCCCCGCGAGCGTGGAGACGCTGGGGTCACTGACCTATGTCCAGTGGTACCTCGCGATCTGGCTCGTGCTGTTCGCATGCTCGACGCCCGCCCCGGACCGGCGTTGGGCGGCACTCGACGTCCTCCTCGTGGCGACGGCGTGCTTCAGTGGCCCATTCGCCGTGCTCTTCGCGCCGCTCATCGTCGTTCGCCTCGTCGGCTCGCGGGGCATTGGACGGCTGGCACCGGCGATCGGGCTGGTAGGGAGTGGCGTCCAGGCGCTCCTGTTCGTGGGTGCCCAGCGACTCTCGGCCGCGCACGGCATCGACGGTCCGGGGGCGCTCCTCGTGGTGCTCTACCGGGGGATCGTCGGCTCGGTGCTCGGTCCGACGATCTCCACCCTTGCCCTTCCGCAACCTGCCTGGACCCTGCCTGTCGTCGCAGCGGCCATCGGGCTGGCTGGTCTCGTCGCGATCTCGATGTGGGCCATTCCGTTCGAGTCGCGCTGGAGACTGCTGTGGGCAGCCGGAGCGGTCGTGGCGGGTGGCATCCTCGCCCAGACATCGGGCACCCAGGCACTGCTCGCAGATTCGTTCGCCGGTTCGCGCTACTTCCTCGTGCCCGGGTTCGTGGCGATGGCGGTGGCTGTCGGTGCGCTCGGTCGCGCGGGGCCGCGCGTGCGCGCCAGCACGCTCGTCCTGGCGGCGCTGCTCACCATCGGCACCGTCTTCGACTTTCGCCTGGCGCCCCAGCCGGACCTGCACTGGCCCACGGCCAGCGCGTGCATCGGGGGCGCTGATCCATGCTCAGTTCCCGTCCACTACGTCGAGGCCTGGACGATCAGGTGGCCCGGTGCCGGCGCGCCGTATTCCCAGCCGTCAACGAATGGGACTGGCCAGGGAACCTCGAGCCCGTGACACCCGACCGCAATCGGTCGGCACATCGCGGGTCGGCACATCGCGGGTCGGGCACGCCGCGAGGCTCGCGGAGCGTCGACGGCGCACTCACGCCGGTGCGCTGGGCCGCCGGAGGAGGCGCCGCAGCCGCCCGACGAACGCCGCGCGGTACCAGCGCAGGTAGTGGGGCAGCCACTTGCGCAGCCGGAAGCGGCTCTCCCCGCCGGTCCGGTCACGCCAGGTCGTGGGTATCTCGGCCAGTCGCCGACCCTGGAGGGTGGCCTTGACCGTCAGCTCGAGGCCCAGCTCGAAGCCGGCCTCGCTCTCGATGGTGGTGGCATCCAGGAAGCGCCGGCTGTAGAGCTTGAAGTTGTTCGTGGCGTCGTGGACGGGCACGCCGGCAAGCCAGTGGAGCGAGAGCCCGGCGAGCCGTGACAGGGTCCGCTTGAGGAGCGGGCCCCCGACCTGGTGACCGCCGCGGACGTACCGGCTGGCAGCCACGACGTCGGCGCCGGCCCGCGCGAGCTCCAGCATCCGGTCCACGTGCCCGTACTCGTCGGAGCCGTCGGCCATCGTGACCAGGACGTAGGGAGCCCGGGCGGCGGCGATCCCGGAGCGCATCGCGTTGAGGACGCCCTTGCCGAGGTCGTTGCGGTGCGCCCGGAGCCCGGGGATCTCGTCCGCGAGGCGGGCCACCACGGGAACCGTCGTGTCCTCGGGCATGTCGTACACGACCAGCAGCTCGCAGGGCGCCCGGACCGCCGCCGCGAACGCGCGCAACGTCGGCACCACCCGCTCGCCCTCGTTCCAGACGGGCATCACCACGGTCAGCGCGGGCGCCAGCGGAACCGCGCGCCGCCGGCGCCACGGAACCGCCGGGCGCCACGGAGCCGCCCGGCGCGGCCGGAGTGGTCGACCCGAGCTCAGCGCCCACGGATCAGATCCGGCCCGCCAATTCCTCGGCCCGGATCCAGGGGATCACCTCGTCCAGCATCTCGGAGAGGCTCGTGGAGGCGGCGAAGCCGAGGACCGCGGTCGCCTTGCGCACGTCCGGCACGCGGTGCTGCACGTCGTGCTCGAAGGGCGGGTCGGACACCGTGCGGAAGGGGCGGTCCGGGCCGTTGACCTTGCGCCAGATCAGCTCGGCCAGCTCCAGGACCGTCGTGCTCGTCGGGGTGGACAGGTTGAAGTCCTGGTTGACCGCGGCCGGCGACTCCATGGCCACGCGGATCCCGTGGGCCAGGTCGCCGCCGTACGTGTAGCAGCGCACCTGCGAGCCGTCCCCCAGGATGTGCAGCGGATCCTGGCCCCGGAGCACCTTGAGGACCAGGTCGGGAACGACGTGGCTGAGGGCCAGCTTCACGTTCCCGCTCATGACGTCCGTGTCGCGGACGGCCCGGCGCTCGCCGATCCCGACGCAGTTGAACGGCCGCAGGATCGTCCAGGGGAGCTGGTACTGCTCCCAGGCGCCCTTGGCGAAGTACTCCGAGGCGAGCTTCTGGAAGCCGTACGTCGAGAGCGGCGGGGGCGAGGTCCGCTCCGCGCCCTCGGGGGTCGGGAACACCGAGGCGGACTCGTAGACCATCGAGGACGAGAGGACCACGATCCGCTGGAGACGACCGGAACGATGCGCCTCGATCGCGGCGTCGAAGGTGGAGGCCAGGATCCGCTCGTTCTCCGCCAGCAGGTCATAGGCGAACTCGTGGAAGTAGCTGATCCCGCCGATCATCGCGGCCGCCGCAACGACCTGGTCGCAGCCGGCGATGAGCTCGCCCAGGAGGGACCCGTCCTTCGCATCGCCCTCGACGAGACGGTAGCGCGGGTGGTCGTCGTAGCTCCGGCGCGCCGGACCGTACTTGGAGAAGTTGTCGAGGCCCACCACCTCGTGGCCGGCCTCCAGGAGCTCCGGGACGAGGTATCCACAGATGAACCCCGCGGCGCCCGTGACGAGGACGCGCATCAGAGCACGATCCCGGCGCCGAGCGCGCCCCAGACGTCCACGACCTCGCGACCGCCCAGGTCGAGCTTCCGGTAGGCCCGGTGGGGCACGCCGAGGACCAGGATCTCGGCCTCGTCAAGCACGACCTCGAGCGGAACCAGCCGCCGGTCCTCCACGTACGGGTCCGTGCACAGCACGCGGGCTCCCGCCCAGGCCAGCAGCTTGCGGAGCTTGTAGCTGAGCGACGCCCGGTTGTCGTCGGATTCCGCCTTGAAGGCCATCCCCAGGATCCCGACCGACCGGCCGCGCAGCGATCCGTAGCGGCGCTCCATGGCGCCGACCATGTAGGCCGGCATCCCCTCGTTGACCTGCATGGCCGACTGGCCCATCGGGAAATGGTCGCTCGTGAAGGCGGCCAGCTGCATCGCGTCCTTGAAGAGGCAGGGACCCGCGGCGAAGCCGGGGCCGGGCAGGTCCGCGGCACGCGGGTAGTCGCGCCGGATCGCGTCGAGGACGTTCGCGTAGTCGACGCCGGCCTGGTGGGCGACCATGAAGAACTGGTTGGCGATGGCGAACTTCATGTAGCGCCACGTGTTCGTGAACAGCTTCGCCAGCTCGGCCTCCTTGGTGGAGGTCCGGATGATCAGGCTGGTGAGGCGCCGGAAGAGCGCCTCGGCGCGATCCCCGACGGCCGGGTCGTCCGCGCCCACCACCTGGGGCAGGGTGCGGAACTCCTCCAGGGCGTGGCCCTCCGCGATCCGCTCCGGGCAGAACGCCACGTCGGCGCGGCGACCGCGGGCCGCCAGCGCCTGCGCGACATAGGCGGTCGTGCCCGGGTAGACGGTGCTCCGGAGCACGAGCAGCGCGCCGTCCCGGAGGTGGGGCGCGATCTGGTCCACGGCGCTCTCGAAGATCGTCATCGACGGGCCCAGGAACTCGTCCACCGGCGTCCCGATGACGATGATCACCGTGTCAGCCCGGCCGATCATCGCGCCGTCGGCGGAGAGCTCCAGGCGGCCGGTCGGAAGCACCGCCGCCAGCAGCTCGTCCGCGCCACTCTCGCGGAAGGGCATCTGCCCGGCCGCGATCCGGGCCAGCGTCGCCTCGTTCGTGTCGAAGATGCCCACCCGGAGGCCGGCCGCGGCGAAGGCGAGGCTCAGCGGGAGGCCGACGTGGCCTCCGCCGCCCAGAACGACAAGGTCCAGCGGTGTCTCGGTCATGGGTCGACTCTATCAGCCACCAGGCACGGCGACGACGCCGACGTCGTCCGCATACTCGATCACCCAACCGGACCCGGACGCGCTCACCGTGGCGACGAGGGCCGCCTGGCGTGCCCGGTCGGCGACGATGACTGTCGCCCCCACCGCGCGGAGCCTCGCCAGGGCCTCGCTCCCGCCCGCGGCGATCGCGACGTAGTCGTCCCAGGTCGCCGCCGGGATCAGCTCGAACCGGCTGTCGACCATGACCGGGATCCCGGGCGCGGCCCACTCGAACCACGAGGCCCAGCGCTGCGCCACGACCACGCGATCCGCAGCGGACGCACGCCTCGAGACCGCCGCGGCAAGCCCGACCGGCGCATCCGTCAGCAATCCCTCGGGACCCGCGATGGTCCGCGACGGCTGCCAGGTCGGCTGCAGCAGCGCGACGAGGGCGCCGAGGGCGAGCGCGATCCCCACGTTGAGCCTTCGAAGGCCCATCGGCTCCGCGCGAACCTCGCGGGGGCCCGTGGTCGCCGACGCGGGCAGCAGGCGGGCCAAGCGCGGGCGCGACCACGGCCGGGGCGCCGAACGCCCACCACACCACGCCGCGCTCTGCCCACGCGCCCACCACCAAGAGGCCGGCCAGCCAGAGCAGGCCGGCCAGGGGTGGCCGGCCTGCGGCGCGGCGATGTCCGGCGACCACGCCCGCGGCGACCAGGCCCGCGGTCGCGTAGAACAGGCCGCCCTCGAACGTGAGGGGGTTCGTGCGCTGCCACTCCGACACCAGGAGGGCCACGTCGCCGTTCGTCGAGAGCCCGACGGCATAGGCCCAGACAGCCGGGCCGAATGGCGTCGCGATGCTGGCGGCGACGCTCAGGGCCAGGATGGCGGCGCTCCGCCTGGCGCTGCGGTCCGGAGGTCGAAGGTCCGCGAGCAGCGCGAGAGCCGCCGCGCCGACCCCCAGGAAGAAGCTTCCGTGCAGGTTGGCCCAGGCCAGGATGACCAGCGGCACGAGGAGCGCGAGCCGTGGATGGCGCCGCCGCTCCACGAGCAGCGCGATGACGACGACGAAGCAGACGATCCCGAACAGCTGCGCCCGGAGCGCCAGGGAACCGATCCCGACGAAGAACGCCCCGAGCGCGAGCATCGCCGCGGGCCGCACCGGCAGCCATCGTCGCGCCGTCCAGAAGACGACGGCGACGATCACGCCGACCAGCACCGAGCGCAGGAGGGCGAGCCCCGCCCACCCGCCGACGGAGTAGCCCAGCGAGAGGAGCACGCCGGCCAGCCACTGCTGGTTGAGCCACGGCTGGCCCGCCGCCGTGAACGTCAGCGAGTCCACGCGCAGGACGGTGCCCGACGCGCGCATCAGGTCCCCGACGTGCACCTGGTAGGCAAGGTCCACGGTGGAGATCGGGGCGATGGTGGCGCCCAGGACCGGGAGCAGGACGGCCAGCACCATCCAGAGGCGTTCGCGGCTCATGGACGGGCCGGCCCGATCGTGGACTGGCACAGCGGCGCGCTCATGAGCACGGACTGTATCAGCGCAGGGGCGCCACCCGACCGCGCTCGGGGGGCGCGTCGCCGGTCGCGCCGCGCGGCCAGGACCTATCCCCGCGCGGCGAGTCCGCCGCCGGAGCCGATCGCCGTCGCCACCTGTCGCGCCGTGCCCCGCACCGCCACCGCCCCCTCGTCGTAGAGGGTCTCGATCGCGCGGACCATCAGCTCCAGGCAGAAGCGCTCGTGGACCAGGTCGTGGCCGGCCCGGGCCAGCATGTCGGCCAGCGGGTGATCCACGAGGAGCCGGGTGATCGCCGCGGCGAGCGCGTCCGGGTCGTGGGGCGGGACCAGCAGCCCGGTCCGCCCGTCCTCGACCATCTCGGGGATGCCGCCCACGTTGGAGGCCACGACCGGCCGCGAGAGCGCCATCGCCTCGAGGATCGTGAGGCCCTGCGCCTCGCGGTAGGAAGGCAGGACCGCCACGTCGAGGGCGGCCGTGACGCTCGGGACGTCGTCGCGCCGGCCCGTGAAGATGACCCGGCCGGTGATCCCGAGGTCGCGGGCCTGCTCCTCGAGCGCCTCGCGCCGGCTGCCCTCGCCGACGACCAGCAGGTAGGCGTTGGGCACCGCACGCAGGACCGCCGGCCAGGCGTCCAGCAGCGTCGGGTGGCCCTTCTCGTGCTCGAGGCGACCCACGGCGCCCACGATCTGGGAGCCCTCCTCCAGGCCGTATTCCTCGGGCAGCGTGCAGCACGCCTCGGTCCGGTCGTAGCGGTTCAGGTCCACCCCGTTGTAGATGAGCGAGACGGGCGTCGCGCTGGGGCGCTCCTCGGCGATCTTGTGGACGATCGCCCGGCTCACCGCGACGAGGTGGTTCATCCGGGTCGTGAGGTGGCGGAGCACCTCGCGATCGTCGACCGACCGGATCCGGCTCGAGTGGACGGTCCCGATGACCCATGGCCGGGGGTGGCCGGCCTCGCCGAGGGCGATCGCGGCCCGCGTCCCCACCAGCTCCGCCCGGTACATGTGGTTGTGGACGACCTCGGCGCCCACGTCGGCGAGGTGGGCGGCCAGGGCGCCGACGGCGATCGCATCGTCGGGCTCGTCGAAGACGGTGACCGGGATCCCCAGCCGCCGGATCGCCCGCTCGGCGCTGCCCGGGGAGAGCGACACGACGCTCGGCTCGTACCGGCTGCGGTCCATGCGCGAGAGCAGGGAGAAGACGTGCTCCTGGGCGCCCCCGTTCGTGCCCGTGGCCATGACCTCCACCACGCGCAGCGGACGGCCGCCCGGGACCGGCGGTCGGTCGGGCAGGGAGGAACAGGGGTCGCCGGGGAGCGGGGCGCTCATCTCAGCCGATGGTTCGCACGACGAGCAGGCGCTGGATGGGCTCATCGGCCGCGCCCCACTCGTACTTGTAGGGCTCGTCGCCGCGGAGGTAGTCGAAGCGCCGGCAGCCGTCGGCGATGGCGGCCTCGATCGCCTTGGCCGAGAGCAGGACCCCGGGCGACAGCTCGCGCGCGTCGGAGTCCACGCCGGCGTTGAAGAAGTAGACGGCGTTCGCATCCTCGAACCAGACGCCGGCCGCGATCCGGCGACCGGCGACCGTGAGGAAGCGCATCTGGATCGTCCCGTCGGGCCCGGCCAGCTCGAACAGGCGGCGGAAGAAGAGGCGGCTCTGCGCGCCGCCCGGCGTCGCGGGGAAGAGCCCGTCCGCCCCCCAGCGCTTCTGGTGGAGATCCACGAACGCGTCCAGGTCGGCGACCGGGTCGGGCGACCGGAGCAGCTCCACGGCGCCGGCGGCCTCGGCGCGGCGCAGCTTCCGGCGCACCTCGTGGCGCTCCTTCTTGCCCAGGGAGCCCAGGTACCCCTCGAAGTCCGCGTCCCGGTCGATCGTGACGACCGGGCAGACGTCCTCGCGCTCGCGCGTGGTGGTCCAGCCGTGGCCGGCGCGCGCCCCGAAGGCAGCGGCCAGGGCATCGGCGGCCGGATCGCCACAGCGGAAGCGGCGGAGGTCGATGACGTCCCAGGGCGTCGGATCGGCGTCGCCGTGCGCGGCCGGGTCGGCCAGGGCCGCGGCCAGGGCCTCGGCGGCCGCGCCGAGGTCAGCGGGGGCGGCGAGGAGCGTCGCATAGTCCGCGTGGTAGGTCGCGCCCATGAAGACGGCCTTCGCGCTCGCGGCCACGGCCGTCGGGTGGGCCTCGGGATCGGCGCGGAGGCGCGTGTGCAGGATCGCGTCGTCCGGCTCCACCTCGTGGCGGTGCATGAGGGGCAGGATCGCGACCGGCTCGGCCTCATCCGGGCCGGCGGCGGGGACCACCACGAACGTCTGCTCGTGGGCGTTGGCGCCGTAGGCGTCCCACCAGGCCCGCTGGAAGGCCCAGCCGGAGAACGGCGTGGCCCACGGGTTGGCCGCCGCGAGGCGGTCCCAGGTGGCGCGGTCGATGGCGTCGAACGGGCGACGGACGGCGCGCAGGCGCCCGGCGCCGGGACCGGGTGCGGCGCCCGGCTGTTCGCCGGACGCGGGCGGACAGGGCGGGTCGAGGTCCGGGGATGTGGCGACGGTCACGCCGGCGAGAATAGCACCGGTGGTTGCGGAGTCACGGAATGGCCGGCCGCCCCTTCGAGTCGACCATGCCGTCGGACGAGCGATCTGGCGCCAGGAGCACGAGGACGAGCGCGAGCGCGCCCGCGACATAGAGCGACCAGAGGGCCACGATCCCCAGCGCGGCGACGATGAGCGCGCGTCGCGGCTCGCGCCGGGCAAACGCAGGCAGAAGGGCGAGTGGCAGGATCGTCGAGTAGAGGCCCACGTAGGTTCCGGCGAACGTCCCGGCGATCGCAGCGGCCAGCTGACCCGAACGACGACGAACCACCACGACCGCGAGGAGCGCGGTCGCCGCCCAGGCGATTGCCCCGCCAAGCGGCCAGAGGTAGGAGAGTCCGGAGTTGCCGACGAAGCGTCGGTGAGACACCCGCGACGACCACCTGCGCGAACCGTTCGTACGTCGCGGGCCCCGTCGCCACGATCCCGACGATGGTCACGATGGTCAGGCCGAGGAAGACGCCGGCGAAGGAGCGGGGTCGGTTGACCAGGATCCAGACGAGCAGGAGAAGGAACATCGGCTTGGGCACCGCACCAAGCGCGAGGCCGAACGGGACACCCAGGGCAACTCGGTCCGCCCTCATTGCCAGGACCGCCAGGCCGACAAGCGCGACTGTCACGTTCCCGAGGGTCACGTCGCTCAAGACGCCGGGCCACGTGACGGCGACCAGGAGGGCAAGGGGCAACCGCGGGGCCAGCAGCGCGGCAACGGCCAGCTCGACGGCTGCCCACACGATCCAGGCGTCGCGTGAGAGCAGGGATCCGAGGAGAACCATCGGCGGCGCATACAGGAACCCGCCGACCGCGTAGGGGTCCGTTCCGGCTCGCCACGCTGCGCCCGCATCGACGACGCGCCCGAAGTCCAGGCCGACCCACTCCCACGGCCGCCACGTCGCGAACAGGGCGAGGCCTCCGACGATCGAGATCACCGCCAGGACTCGCCAGGGCAGGTCCAGGGCGCCGCGCGCGCGGGGTCCCGTCGACGGCTGCGGCAGCTCGGCCGGGTCAAGGCTCATGCTGTCGTCCAGCCAGGCGTGGAGGCCCCGTCGCCGGGCCACGGGCCGACGGCCACGTCCAGGCATGCGTTCGACCACACAGGGGATCCGCTTCTCGAGCTCGGGTGTCACCGGACGGCGACAGTGCTGGAGCGTAGCATTGGCCGATGCGGCCAAGTGCGTCCGGGACACCCAGCAGCGAGGGGCAGCTCGAGGGGCCGCAGGATCATCTCGCGTCGGGATGGCCCGTCAGGCTCTACGTCCGCCACCGGGAGCAGGTGCTCTACCTCGTGGTCGGTGGCTGGAACACGGTCTTCGGGTACGGTGCCTGGGCGCTCATGCAGTTCGTCCTCGGCGACCACCTTCACTACCTCGCCATCGTGGTCCTGTCCTGGCCGATCGCCGTGCTGAACGCCTACCTTGGCTATCGCTACATCGTGTTCCGGAGCCGGGGTTCGGTGCTCAGGGAGCTTCCCCGCTTCTCGCTCGTCTACCTCGCGACGCCTCGTGGCGAACCTCGCGCTGCTGCCGGTCGCCCTGCGGCGTGCTGCCGTTCAACATCTACGTCGTCCAGGCGCTCTTCACCGGCGTCGTGGTCGTCTGCAGCTACCTGGGCCACAAGTACTTCAGCTTCGGCGGCGGGCACCGCGGCGACTCCGCTGACCCGCCCTTCCACGATCCCAGCTGCCGTATCGAGAGGATTGACCGGTGCCCCGACCGGCGAAGGGAACCGCAATGCCCCTGCTGACCGTCCTGACGCCGTGCTTCAACGAAGAAGGGCAACGTCCGCGAGGTCTACGAGCAGGTCAAGGCGGCGATGCAGACCCTGCCGGGCTACGACTACGAGCACCTGTTCATCGACAACGCCTCGACGGACCGGACGGTCGACGATCCTGCGCGAGCTCGCGGCCGCGGACAAGCGCGTCAAGGTCATCGTGAACACGCGCAACTTCGGCCACGATCCGCTCTCCGTACCACGCGTTCCTGCAGGCGCGCGGGGATGCGGTCATGAGCTGTGTCGCCGACCTGCAGGACCCCCCGGAGCTGATCCCCCAGTTCGTCAGGAAGTGGGAGGAGGGCTACAAGGTCGTCATCGGCGTGAAGGCGGGCAGCCAGAGACTCCTGGCTCATGTCGCGCACGCGGAAGTTCTACTACTGGCTCGTCGCGAAGCTCTCGTCGGACGTGGAGCTCGTCCACAACTTCACGGGGTTCGGCCTCTACGACCGCGAGGTCGTCGAGCAGTTCCGCAGCACGGACGAGCAGTACCCGTACTTCCGGGGTCTCGTCAGCGACTTCGGCTATGAGCGCGGCCGAGATCGCACTACGTGCAGCCCGCCCGAACGCGCGGCAAGACCAAGAACAACTTCTTCAGCCTCTACGACATGGCGATGCTGGGCATCACGAACCACTCCAAGGTGCCCCTGCGCATCGCCGACGATGGCTGGCTTCGCCATCTCCATTCTCAGCCTGCTGGTGGCTCTCGGGTACCTGGTCGCCAAGCTCATGTTCTGGAATGAGCTGCAGCTCGGCACCGCGCCGCTCCTGATCGGCATCTACTTCTTCGGCGCCGTGCAGCTCTTCTTCATCGGGGTGCTCGGCGAGTACATCGGCTCGATCCACACCCAGGTCCACAAGCGACCGCTGGTGGTCGAGAAGGAGCGGATCAACTTCGACTGACCGCGGACCTCGGCGACGGCGGAGCATGGGCCGTGACCGCCTATGCGCTCGCGCGCCTCTCGGGCGGCATCGCGTAGAGCACGGTGTCGAAACCCTCGCCCGCATGTGGGCGCAGGAACAGGCGGTAGTCCGCCACCATGTCGTGAACGAGGCGCGGCAACTCCCAGAGATCCGCCTGCTTGTGGTACGCGGCCACGGCAAGCAGGGGTCGCCCTTCGCGGATCACTCTCCTCGATCCCGCCAGCGCGGCCGAATTCGGCGCCTTCGATGTCCATCTTCACGAAGGTCGGGGTGAACCTCGGCCAGCACGTCGTCGATCGCGACGCAGCTGACCTCGTACGCTCCCGGCGACGGAAAGCTTGGCCGACCCGCAGGCCCGTGGCGTTGAACCGCGCGGTGCCGCGGCGATCCGAAGTGGCAGCCCGATGGAGATGGACCCGTTCGCCGAGTGGCGCCGGGAGGGACGCCACGGCAGCCTGCAGTGCCTCGTACGACGCCGGGTCCGGCTCGAAGGCGTGGTAGGCCCGCCACGAGGCGACCCGCCTGGCCACGTCGAGCAACGTGTCGCCGGTGAAGGCGCCGCAGTCGACGAAGACCTCATCCGGCCCGACCCGCACCAGGCCGTCCGCGAAGTACTGGTTCGGCTCTGCCGGCGACAACGCCGCAAAGTCGCCGGACAGGCGCCAGCGGACCTGGCCCACGTACTCGCGGAGCGAGCGCTCGTCCGACCACAGCTCCGTCGCGGCCAGCACGTCGTCCCTCGCGTCGAGCACCCTCGTCGGCAGGTCGATCGTGATGTAGGGCAGGGCATCGGTGCCATAGCCCCAGAACAGCGGGATGAAGGATTCGACGCGCCGCCAGCCGCGCGTCCTCAGGTCGTCGCGCGTGACCAGGAAGTCATGTCCGCCTTCGGCCCGCCAGATCGTGACGACGGCCAGCCCGTCGACCGCGAATCGGGCGGATGCGTCCGCCGGCGAGAGCACTTCTGCGCCATCGACCGTGCTGCCCCAGAGGTTGCGGTCGTTGTCGATGAACGCGGCAGCGTCCCGCCCGTGAGCGCGCAGAAGGGCGAGCGTGCGGCGACCGAGATTCCCCGCGCCGAAGAGGACGATCGGCATGTCCGGGTGCGCAGCCAGCTCGGCGAGCAGCCGTCCCTCGCGCTCCCGCGCGTTCGAAGGCGCCTCGTCCAGCATCGCGCGGAGCTCCTCGACGAGCGCCTCCCGCCCGGCTCCCTGCCCGGCGGCCGTCAAAGCCCGCGCTCCAGGATCACGCGCTTCAGGTCGTCATTGTTGGCGTACGGGCTGTCGATGTCGTCGATGCGGATGGGCTGGTGCGCCGGCACGTCGCGCATGACGCACCTCGCCGCGCATCAGCTCGCGGCAGGAGATCTGGCCCTTCTGCAGCGGGATGGCCAGGTAGACGTCGTCGTCCCGCAGCGCGTGGCCGGCGGGAAGGTCGCGCGCCGCGTAGACGCCCCGCACGAGGGCGTCCAGGTACTCGATCTCGCCGGCGGGAGCGCACCTTCCATGCCTCGCCTGGCGCCCCGCACATCTCCTTGGCCTGTCTTCCACGCCTTGAACCAGGTGTCCACCTGCTCCGGCAGCGAGCAGTAGGGCGACACCGCGATGCCGCCGTCCTCGATGTCGACGTGGCGCTCGAACGTCCGGGCGCCCTTGGCGTAGGCGATCGTGATCGAGGAGGTCCAGTCCTGGTACTCGTGGGTCGAGAAGCCGATGGTGTGGTTCGGGTAGCGGCGCGATCAGGAAGTCGATCTGGTTGAGCTGCAGGTCGCTCGTTCTCGCTGGGATAGAGCGAGACGCAGTGATTGATGGCCAGCGGGATGTTGCGGTTCTCGAAGAAGGTGACGAGGTCGTCGATGTCCTTGAGCGAGCTGCCCCCGGTGGAGACGATGACCGGCTTGCGGGTCGTCGCGATCTTCTCGATCAGCATCCAGTCGTTCAGGTCGGAGCTCGCGATCTTGATGATCTGGACGCCCAGCTCCTGGCACAGGTCGACCGAGGCCTCGTCGAACGGCGTCGCCATCGTCATGCAGCCGGCCTTGCGGATGGCCTCGACCAGGGTCGCCGTAGTCCTCGGCGCTCATCTGCGTGTCCAGGGTCTTCTTGATGTAGCGGATGTCCGTCCGGCTCCCGGAAGTCCCGGTGGATGAACCGGTCCACGTCCCGGAACTGGAGCTTCATCGCCGCGCGGACGTTGTTGAAACGCACGATGCGCGAGTACGTGGTGATGATCTTGAGGCCGCGCTCGACGCTGCCCCAGTGGTTGTTGGCAACCTCGAGGACGAAGAGGTCTTCGAAGATGTCACGGTTCACGAATTCCTCCCGGGGCCGTCGCCAGATACGAACGCAGACACGTCCGCCAGGCAGTCGGCCTCCTCGCATCTCTCGTCGAGAGGCGCACGGGTCAGGGGACCGGCGCCAGATGTCACTGCGATGAACGCCATGTTCCACGATGCCGCCATGGCTGCATCGTGGTTCGAGTCCCCGACGACCACCGTCCGGTTCGGGTCCAGACCGGCGCGCTCGAGGCAGCGCCCCGCCAGCACCGCCTTGAGGAGCGGCTCTCCTGCGTCCGGCTGCCCCACGATCGCCTCGAAATACCGGGCGAGCTGGAGATGCTCGAGAAGCCGGCTCGCCGCGCCGGTCCGCTTGTTGGTGACCACGAAGAGCCGCACCCCAGCGGCGAGCAGGTCACGCAGGCACTCCTCCGCTCCCGGGTACACGTCGGCCATCTCCCAGCTGGCGGAATCGTAGTGTCTTCGGAAGGCAGCGGACAACTGCCGTCGAAGGGCCGGCGGAGCCGCCGGGTCCACGCTGCCGATCATCTCCTCGAGCGGCAAGCTGAGATCGGCCCGCTCCGTCCCGGAGTCGCTCCCGGTCACTTCCGCGAAGGCCGCCGCAACGGCTGCCCGCATGCCCGGCCGCGTGTCGACAAGCGTTCCGTCGAGGTCGAAGAGCGCCGCCCTCCAGCGCCGCGGCTCATACCGCTCCCGTTTCACGTGGCCCTCGCCCACTCCACCGGTCCACCCTCTCGGGAGGGCATGTTGCGAGCGAGCTCGTCACGATCGAGGAACGGATACATGTCTTCCAGGGCGGGAGAGACGATCGTTCCGTCGGGCATCGCGCGCGACCTGACACGCGGCTCGAAGCCCTGATCCGGATCGAGGATGACCTGGCACAGGACCGGACCGTCGGCCTCCAGCACGTCGACGATGGTCTGGTCAAGAAGCTCCGGCTCGATGAGGCGCATCGCAGGGATGCCATAGCCGGCCGCAACTGCGGAATAGTCAGGGAACGACACACCGTCGGCAGGTCCCGACCCGATCGTCGCGCCGAAGAAGTTCTGCTGCGTGCTGCGGATGGAGAGGTACCCCTGGTTGTCCATGACGAACAGCTTCACGGGGAGCTGGTGATGGCGGACGGTCTGCAACTCCTGGATGTTCAGCTGCAGGCTGCCGTCGCCCGCCAGGCAGACGACGCGGCCGCCCCGCCGAGCCACGGCGGCGCCCACGGCCGCCGGCAGATCGTAGCCCATGCTTGCTGAGCCAGAGTTCGAGAACATCCGCTGGCCGCGCTGCAGGCGCGCCGCCTGGAACGGCACGATGGTGGCCGACGCGTTGCCGCAGGCCACCACGTCGTCCGCGGCCAGGTGCTCAAAGAGCCTCTCGACGAAGTGGTACGGATTGATCGGCGCTCGGCTCGAGCGCTGCTCGGGACGGACTGGAGGGTAGAGCCCGACCAGCCCTCGACACCAGGCGAGCCAATCGGCGTGCTGCTCGCGCCGGTAGCCGGTGCTCTGCAACGCTTCGGCGAGCTCGGTCAGGAAGCGGCCGGCATCGGCCTTGATCGGCATGTCGATGCGCACGAAGGGCCGCTTGAACTCTGCCTCGTCGACGTCGACCACGATCTTGTGGGCCCCCGGAGCGAACGCCTGCCAGTTGTAGCCGACCTGCCGGACGGTGAGCCTCGCGCCGACCACGACCAGCAGGTCGGCGTTCTGAACCGTCAGGTTTCCGGCTCGGGTGCCGATCGTCCCCTGGCGGCCGCAGAAGTGCGGATCGTCAGTGGCGATGAGATCGTGCGTCCAGGCTGTGGTCACCGGGATGCCGAGTCGCTCCACGACGGCCTCGAACGCGTCGAGGGCGCCGGCCAGCCGCACGCCCGTGCCGGCCAGGAGCACGGGCCGGCTGGCCCCGGCCAGCCGATCGACGACCTCGCGCACGCCCCGCTCCAGCGTGTCGCCCGCGGCCGCGATCGTGGAGACCGGCGGGGTGAATCCGGAAAGCCGCTCCGGGTCGATCGAGGCCGACTGCACGTCGATCGGCACGTCGAGCCACACGGGTCCGGGACTGCCGTTTCGCGCCTCGTACCAGGCGCGCTCCAGGCAGTACCGGGCCTTCCCGGGTTCGTCGATGGTGGCGGCGTACTTGGTAATGCCCGCGAACGAGGCTGATGATGTCGGCTTCCTGGTCGCCGAGCTGTCGCATGCCCAGATCCGGGTATGAGGGGGCGCACATCTCGCGCTTGACCTGGCCAGAAACGACGACCATCGGGATCGAGTCGGTCCAGGCGCCGAAGACGCCGTTCAGGGCGTTGATGCCACCCGGGCCGGTGGTGACGCACACCACGCCGGGCAGGCCGGACACACGTGCATGTGCCTCGGCGGCCATGGCCGCGGCCTGCTCGTGATGGCAGCACAGGGGCCGCATGCGGTCCTGCCTGCGGAGCGCGTCGTCGAGGAACATCGCGCCGCCCCCGGTCACGAGGAAGACGTCCTCGATGCCGTGATCGGCCAGGAACCTGAAGACGTAGTCGGCTACCGTCGTGGCCATCGCCACCCTCCTCGCACCGTCAGGATCCTACTTGTCGACGAGCAGCGCGGAGCGGTCGACAACCGAGATGTTGGCCGCGTACCAGTCGTAGAGAGCATCGATCGCGGCGTCCACGGGCGTGAAGCGCACATCGGGGAGCTCGCGCCGGAGCCGTTGGTTGCTGGCGGAGTAGGCCAGGCCGCTTCCGGGTGCATCGACGACGATCGGCAGGTCCTTCCCCGAGCGACGCCGCACTCGCTCGGCCAGCTCGTACAGGTCGTCCGTCCAGTCGGGGACGACGTTGTAGGCCGCCTCGGCATGGAACCCGGTGAGGAACCGCTCGACGATCGGCCCCAGATCGCTCACGTAGAGGTAGCTGAAGGTCCGGTCCTGGCGAAGCGTGATCGGAAGGTCGTAGAGGGTCTTGCAGATCGCGTTGGACACGAAGCGGATGGCGTAGTCCTCGTACTTGCCGAACACGCCGAACAGGCGGAGCTCGACCACGTCGGCTGCGCCGCCGCGGTGGGCCCGGTCCAGGTATTGGGCGATGGCGTACTTTGACAGGCCGTGTTCGTCCGCCGGCAGCGACTCGCCCAGCTGCTCCTCGGCGACGCGATGGAGCGGGCGTGCGATGTCGTACACGGCACCCGAGCTCAGGAAGACCAGCCTGCCGAAGCGATGCGAATTGCGCATCAGCCCGAAGAACATCCGCAGGTTGGACCAGAGCTGGCGTGACGGATCGGGTGCGTTCCGGTGCCCCGGCCGAACGGCTCCGTGGACGACTGCGTCGACCTCGTGGCCGGCGAACCACCGATCCAGGGCGTCCGGGTCGGCCAGGTCGAGCTCGGCGCGCGACGGCGCGAGCACGTCGTGGGAGAGCGACAGGTGCTCGGCGAGGTTGCGGCCGATGAAGCCGCTGCCGCCGGTCAGCAGGATCCTCATCGCGACCTACTCCCAGGCATCGGTGCGAATGCTGTCAGGGGATGCACCGTGCCCGCGCAGCTGCGCCGTGAGCGCGCCGAGCATCGCCGGGGGGCCGCTCAGGTAGAAGACGGGGCTGTGCAGCTCCGTGATGGCCGGCCAGGCCGCGTCTACCGCAAGGCGGCCGTCGGTCGCCTCGCAGACCAGGCGGCAGGTCAGGGAGGGAACCTCGCGCGCGCGGGCCTCCGCGAGAGGACCGTAGACGAAGAGGTTCGGCGTGCGGGCGCCGTAGAAGAGCAGGACGCGGGGCGCCCGGCCGGCCTCCAGCGACCGCGAGGAATGCCGTGAACGCCGTGATGCCGGTGCCGCCTGCGAAGAGCACCGCGTCCCGTGTTGGATCGACGATGAATTCGCCGTACGGCAGCTTGACCCAGACATCGAGCCCCGCAGCCAGCTCGCGCTCCATGCGCGTCGTGAAGGCGCCCTTGACCGCGTAGGTGATCGCGAGCCGGTCCCGTTCCGCGGGTGAGCTGGCGATCGAGAACACGCGCGAGTCCGGCCAGAAGCCGCCGGGCAGGTAGGGGTCGAGGGCGAGGTGCAGGAACTGTCCGGGCGTGAAGCGCGGCACCGGCTGCGGACGGGGCGAGCTCCACCGTGTAGACGTGCTCGCCGTGATCGGTCACGGCGCGGACCGCGCAGGGGATCCTGCGAACGACGGCCACGCGCGCCTCAACGCTCCGCGGACAGCGGCGCGCCGCCGGCCGCGGCGTCGGACGGCGTTCGCTCGCCGGCCATGAAGCGCCCGAACGCCGCGACCATGTAGTCCAGGCGGGCGTCGTCGATGCCGGGGTAGACACCGACGAAGAACGTGCGCTCCATGACGGCGTCCGTGGTCGCCAGGTCGCCGACGACCCGCCGCTCGATGCCCTCGAAGGCTGGGTGCCGCAGCAGGTTGCCGCTGAAGAGGGCGCGCGTCTCGATCCGGCTGGCCTCGAGGAAGGCCGTCAGCTCCTGGCGCGAGAAGCCGGCGCCTTCGCGCACGGTGATCACGAAGCTGAACCACGACGGATCGGTGTTCGGCGGCGCAACCGGCAGGATGAGTCGGTCCTCGAACGGCCTCAGCGCCTCGAGCAGGCGCGCGTGGTTGCGCTTGCGAGCCGCGATGAACCCGTCGAGGCGCGCCAGCTGGGCGCAGCCGACGGCGGCCTGCATGTCGGTCGCCTTCAGGTTGTAGCCGAGATGGCTGTAGACGTACTTGTGGTCGTAGCCGTGCGGCAGGCTTCCGAACTGCTGGCCGAAGCGCTTGCCGCAGGTGTTGTTCTCGCCGCCCGCGCAGTAGCAGTCGCGGCCCCAGTCGCGCACGGAGCGGGCGATCCGGGCCAGCTCGTCGTCGTCGGTCACCACCATGCCGCCCTCGCCGGTCGTGATGTGGTGGGCCGGGTAGAACGACGACGTCGCCAGGTGGCCGAACGTCCCGGTCAGGCGGTCGCGGTAACGCGCGCCCAGGGCGTCGCAGTTGTCCTCGACGAGCCACAGGTCGTGCTTCTCGACCAGCTCCATGACCGTGTCGAGGTCGAAGGGCACGCCCAGCGTGTGGGCCAGCATGATCGCGCGCGTGCGGCCCGAGACTGCTGCGCGCAGCTGGTCCGGATCTGCGTTGTAGTCGCCCAGGCGGACGTCGACGAAGACCGGCACCAGGCGGTTCTGGATGATCGGGGCCACGGTGCTGGGAAAGCCCGCCGCCACCGTGATCACCTCGTCGCCGGGCTGGAGGCGGCGCTCGCCGAGCCTGGGCGAGGTGAGCGTGGTGAGGGCCACGAGGTTCGCGGATGAGCCGGAGTTGACGAACAGGGCGTCGGAGAGCCCGAGGTAGTCGGCGACGCCCGCCTCGAACTCCTCGGTGAAGCGGCTTGCGGTGAGATAGAAGTCGAGGCTCGAATCGACGAGGGAGCGCAGCTCCTCTTCCCCGAAGACGCGGCCCGCGTAGCGCACCGGGTCGCGGTCCGGGTCGAACGGCGGCGGCGCATGGCGCTCGCGGTAGTACCTGCTCACGAGCTCGAGGATCTCGCGACGGGTGTCCGCGGCGTCGTGGCGCGTGCCTGTCACCTGGTCGACCTGCCCTCGTCCGCAGCGGCCCATGGAAGCCCCGCCGAGCGGGCATCGTCCTGGTAGGCCTGCAGCTGGTGCTCCACCAGCTCGCGGCCCCTGGCCGCTGCCCGGTGGTACTCGCGGTACCAGGAGGCCGTCTGGCGGACCGCCGTCCGGGCATCCCAGACCGGCGCCCACCCGAGCTGCTCCCGCGCCTTGGCGCTGTCGAGGCTGAGGTGGTGGGCTTCGTGCGGCTGGCGCCCGGCGTCGGCCGGCGTGGTCCAGGAGCCCGAGCCCCACTCCTCCACGAAGCGCTCGACCAGCCAGCGCACCGGCTTGTCGCCGCCCTGGTCCGGGGGGCCGAAGTTCCAGGCACCTTCGTACCGGCCACGATCGCGCAGCATGCAGGCCGCCAGCCAGAGATAGCCCGAGAGCGGCTCGAGAACGTGCTGCCAGGGTCGAACGGCGTCGGGGTTGCGGACGACGATGGGCTCGCTCGCGACCAGGGCCCGCACGCAGTCCGGCACGATCCGGTCGGCGGCCCAGTCACCCGCGCCGATGACGTTGCCTGCGCGAGCCGAGGCTACCGCCGCTCCGTCGGCGAAGAAGCTCTCGCGGTAGGCCGCCGTGACCAGCTCGGCGCAGCCCTTGCTGGCGCTGTACGGGTCGCGGCCGCCCATGGCGTCCGTCTCGCGGAAGGGCCGGCCGGTCTCGAGGTTCTGGTAGCACTTGTCGCTGGTGACGACGACGACGGCGCGCACCGAAGGGCAGGCGCGGGCGGCCTCCAGCACGTTGACGGTCCCCATGACGTTGGTCTCGAACGTCTCGCGCGGCTCGGCGTACGCCCGTCGGACGAGCGCCTGGGCGGCGAGATGGAAGATCACGGAGGGCTGCGAGGCCCGCACCTCGGCCACGAGGCGATCACGATCCCGGACGTCGGCGACGACGTGGCGCAGGCGGGCGCCCAGGTCGATCGCCGAGAAGAGGTTGGGCGTGGTGGGCGGCTCGAGGGCGTAGCCGGTGACCTCGGCGCCCAGCGTCGTCAACCACTCGGCGAGCCACGCCCCCTTGAACCCGGTGTGGCCGGTGACGAAGACCCGTCGCGCGCGGTAGGTGTCGGCGAAGGCGGGCATTCAGTACATCAGGATGAGGGGCGTGTCCGGTCCGAACAGGCCCCGGGCCGAGTTCGCGATGGCCGTCTGGCTGACCGCCGAGGCGACCAGGATCGGCACGTCCAGCCGCTCGACCGCCGCCGGCTCGACCACCGTCCTGCCAGCCAGGAGTCTCCCAGCGTAGTGGGGGTTCGAGTCGATGAAGCCGACGATGTTGCAGTCTGCCAGCCGGGACGTTGCCAGCAGGTGCAACGCGTGGGTGCCGGTGCCCCAGACGTAGATGGGGCTCTGCCCTTCCGCGAGCTCGGCGATCCTCGCCAGGACTGCTCTCTCCTTCTCGGCGCTGCGCGCGATGTATGCGCTCAGGGCGTCGGCCCCCTCCAGGTCGCGATCCACGGCCAGGCGTCGATCACTTCGGCGGCACAGCACCTCGACGCCCGACAGCTCAGCGTCATCGCTCTGCTTCACGACGACCGTTCGCTCGACCACCACCTCCAGGCTCACGGACGCGAGCAGGTTCCTGAGCGAGGCGGGCGTGAAGTAGTTGATGTGCTCCACGCTGAACTGCTGGTACGGCGCGTCCACGTGATCCGGGAACCGGGCGGCGTCGGGCACGTGCAGGTAGAGCACGCCATCCGGGCTGAGCAGCTCGGCGATCTCGCGCGTCGCGGCGCCGGGGTTGACCAGGTGCTCGAGAACGGCGACCAGGCTCACGACCGAGAACCCGACGCCCCACGACCTGGCGGTTCGTGCGTCACCGGCGATGACATCGAGACCGTGGGTCTCCCTCGCCACCCGTGCGGCGTCGGGCGACGGTTCGACACCATGGACGCTGCTGAACCCGAGATCCCGCAGTGCCACAAGGAGCGCGCCGGTCGCCGTCCCGATGTCCAGGACCGGCGCGGCGCGGTCGAGAACGTTGGCGGCGATGAACCGCGCCTCGTCCGAGAACCGCTCGGCATCGAATGAGGACAGCTCGGCGCCTGCCGCGCTCAGGTCGTACTTGGACGACTGATCGTAGTACTCGGAGAACCGCCCCTGGCCGGGCAGGCCCGAGGCGAAGCACATCCCGCACTCGCGACAGGCAACGACATCGTAGCCGTCGGTGATGCTGCCGGCCGCGAAATGCTCGAAGCGCTGTCGATACAGGACCTCGTGTCGCAGGGAGCCGCAGACGGGACACGGCCGCACCGCTGGCCCGCCGCGCGCCGGACCTGCCTGGGACGCCGCGGCGGTCATGTCCTCGTCCATACGGCCCACGGTGCTTCGCCCGAAGCCCACAGAGCCTCGAGCGTGCGCAGGTCGCGCAGGGCGTCCATGGGCTGCCAGAAGCCGCGATGGCGGAAGGCCCGCAGCTCGCCGTCGGCGGCGAGGCTCTCGAGCGGGGCGCGCTCGAAGGGCATGTCGTCGCCTTCGAGACGGTCCAGCACCGCCGGCTCGAGCACGAAGAAGCCGCCGTTCACCCAGGCGCCGTCGCCCTCGGGCTTCTCCTGGAAGGCCCTGACGGCCGGGGCGGAGATCGGTCCGTCGCCCTCGTCGCCGTCGATCTGCAATGCGCCGAATCGTCCCAGGGGCTGCACGGCCGTGATGGTCGCCAGCTTGCCGTGGGCCCGGTGGAAGTCGAGCAGCTTCGCGATGTCCACGTCGGCGACGCCGTCGCCGTACGTCAGCATGAACGTGTCGTCCCGCACGTACTGGCCGACTCGCCTGAGCCGGCCGCCGGTCTGCGTTTCGGCGCCCGTGTCGACGAGCGTGACGCGCCATGGCTCGGCGGCGTTCTGGAGGACCTTCATCGAGTTGTCGCTCATGTCGAAGGTCACGTCGGACATGTGCAGGAAGTAGTTGGAGAAGTACTCCTTGATGACGTAGCCCTTGTAGCCCAGGCAGATCACGAAGTCGCGGAAGCCGTAGTGGCTGTACGTCTTCATGATGTGCCACAGGATCGGCCGCTCGCCGATCTCCACCATGGGCTTGGGCTTGGAGGCGGTCTCCTCCGACAGGCGAGTGCCGAGACCGCCGGCAAGGATCACGACTTTCACGACGTGCGCGCTTCCCCGACATGACGAGCCTGAAACGATGCCGGCAGTGTATCCGCCACGGCAGTGGGAAGCTCCGAAAGCCTGACCTGCGTGCCCGGGCGCGCTTTCAAGGCGCCTGCAGGAGAGGCCTGATGATCGCCCAGACGCCCGGGTGGTAGTAGGTCGCCAACGTGACCAGGTTCTCCACGATGATCACGAGCAGCGCGCCGACCATGAAGAGTCGCCCAAGCTGTCTCCGCGCGAACCTGATCCCATACGCGGACAGGAGCAGGAGCAGCCAGATCGGAGGCAGGTAGCGGCCCTGGAAGAAGATCCGCCCACTGCCGACCGGCTCGATGAAGGCATAGAGGGCGACGCCCATCGACAGGACCACCGCGGCTGCCACCGCTGCCAGCAGGGCACGCCGCCAGGGCAGCAGGCTCACGGTCTCCCTCATCCGGAAGAAGAAGCCGAACGCCGCCAGCAGGACGATCAGGTAGACCGCCGGCCGCATCGTGAACCTGAGCCAGCCAAAGGCGCCGACGCTCTGGAGGTAGTACTTGAGCAGGTTGTCCTGCACGTTCGACCACAGGATCCCGAGGAAGCGCAGGGGCTCGTGCATGATGAACAGGAGCTGGGCGTGCGGACCGCCGGCAGCTTGGACGCGGGCATCGGCGGCCGTGAGCAGGATGACGAGCAGGAAGACGCCGACCACCACGAGCACGTTGCCTGCCACGAACGC
>CAWDEW010000011.1:0-204413 GCA_963801445.1 uncultured Chloroflexia bacterium
CCTCCGGGCGCGCCAGACCTCCGGGCGCGCCAGCTACAAACCGCGGAGGCGGTACCTGTCAGCGTAGTGTGCGCAAACCATCGACGTCATCGGTGGAACAGGCCGCGAGCCGGACCCGCCCCGACACGACGAAACCATGGCGCCAGAGAAAGTGACCGAGCGCGGGGTTCGGCGTCGAACAGGCGGCAGGTGGTCGCGTCATGTCGTAGTGGCCTCAACAGACGCGAACCGAACCCGAGCCTGGCGGCTGGGGTCGACCCCGAGCAAGGCGAGACCAGGCGCGGGTACGTCGGGTGCGGCATCGACCGCCGGCGACGCGAGCATGTCCGGGCGCTCTCGATGATGCGAACGGCTCCGGTAAGGAGTCGCGACCGTGTCGTCGTCCGCCTTGGGCGCCCGCGGCAGCGAGCGACGCCGTAGAGAACGCCACGCCGACCGGTGTCGGCGCTGCGGCGAAACGCCTCGACGGTCCGACCGAGTGGGCCAGGAGTTGGTACGCCTCCGGATAGAAGCCAGGTCGACCGGGTCGGCGATGAAGCGGAACAAGCGTCGCGACGCACCGTGTCGCGGCCTCGGCGAGCGACGACGTCGCAGCGTCGATCCGCGGATCGTATGAGCCGAACGACGTAACTCCGCCGACGTGAGTGGGTAGCGCGCCGCTCAACGCCGGCGTCCGGGCCCGGCCGCTAGGCGGTCGAAGCGCCTCGACCAACTCCTCGACACCCTCGATCACGCAGGTTCGCGGAGCGCGTTCCAGTTCCTCCGGGCGGCGCCACCTCCTGGCGCGCCAGGACAAGAATGCTCAGGAACGGTCGATGTAGGCGGCCGAGCCTCGACCAGTGATGGTTCGGTCGTCGCCTGGGACAAGCTGCTCAACCCGCGTGAGATGCGTCGCAGCTTGCCGGACGAGTGTTGGCAGATGGTCATTCGCGATCGCATAACGGGGCGGAGCAGGTCGGGCGCACCTGCGCGCCGGGGCGCCCGACCGGCCGGGATCCGCTACTTCTTGATGTAGATCATCACCGGTGGGATCATCCCGGCTCGTTCCGCCGCCGCCGCCAATTCCGGCGAGAACGAACGCTGCGCTGCCTGGAAGGCCTCCATGTCGGGGACGTCCCAGGTGCTCGCGACTTGGTTGCTGCCATCCATCGCGACGTAGCTGGACCCGTCCGACGCGACCGCCGACAACGCGGCGGTCATGTCCGCCTTGAACTTCAGCCACGCCTCGACATCCTTGACTGCAGCGGTGACGATGATCTTCGGCACGTCGGGTCTCCTTCTGGGACGTCTGGAGGGCCTTGGCGGGGACGCCGACCTCTCAGGACCGACGACGAGTATGCTCGCCGAGACATCGGCCGCGTTCGCTGGCTTTCGCGGGGAGGTGCTTGGGCCTCCAACGAAGCGAGCCACGCGAGCGCGGCCGACCGCTCGCACCGTAAGCCCGACCGCGCCCGGCCGGGGCCACGGTGGTCAAGCCGATCGGCTCTTGTTGATCGGGCTGGTGGCCGGAAGAATGCAGTCGACCGGCGGGAATTGATGACGTGCGGTCTCAGTCCGTGTCGCCTGGACCGTGCTGATCAATTGTGGTCGAGACCGTCCCCAAGCGCCCGCGCGCGCGAGATCGGCACGTTGACCGACCGCGTTTCGCGACCTCAGCTCAAGCGTGTACGACACGGCACCGCGCAGAGGGCCCGGAGCAGGATCAATGGCGACCGAGACCTTCGCCATCCCCGTGTCGGATGACGCCTACGTTGTCTACGCGCCGCTTCGCCGGACCGCGTTCGTGGCAAACACCTCTATGGTCCGCTCGATCGCGGCCGTGCAGGCAGGGCGATGCGACGGGTCAAACGACGAGGACGGGGCCGTGACTCGTCTGCTCGAGAGGCTGGGACTCACGGGAGGCCACCCGGACGACCCACCAGGCGACACCGTCGCGGGCCCGCCTCGGCCGGTGGACATCACGCTTCTCCTGACAACCGAGTGCAATCTCCGTTGCACGTACTGCTATGCCCGCGCCGGCGACACGCCGCGGCAACGAATGTCGCTCGCCGTCGCCAAGCGCGGTATCCGGTTCGTGCTGGCCAACGCGCTCGACGAGGGCGCATCGACCGTGACGGTCAACTATCACGGCGGTGGCGAGCCGACCATGAACTGGACGGTCCTCCGACGTTCGCTCGAGTTTGCCCGGAGCGAGGCGTCGGGACTCGGGATCCGCGTCATCGGTGCCGCAGCCACGAATGGCGTCCTCGGCGACCGGCAGGTTGACTGGATCATCGCCAATCTCGACGGTGGCGTCACGGTTTCCTTCGATGGCCTGCCAGTCGTTCACGACAGGCACCGGACAACCGCAGGGGGCGGAGGGTCCAGTCAGCGCGTTCTCCGAACCCTGAAGCGCCTCGACGAGGCGGGATACGGGTACGGCATCAGGTTGACGGTCACGCACGACCACATCGCCCAGCTTCCTGCCTCGATCGACTTCATCTGCTCGCAACTCAGGCCGGCCGGGATTCAGGTCGAGCCCGTGTACCGGCTCGGTCGCTGGCGCGACGCTCCGAGCGCCGACACGTCGGCCTTCCTGGCCGCGTTCCGCGTGGCTCAGGATGTCGCGCGACGACACGGCCAGGCAATTGCCTACAGCGCGGCTCGCCTCGGGCTCATGACGAGCCATTTCTGCGGCGTCAGCCAGGACAACTTCTGCCTCTCGCCAAGCGGCAATGTCACTGCCTGCTACGAAGCCTTCTCCGAGGCCGACGACCTCGCGGATGTCTTCTTCTACGGATCCGAGGATTCGCGGAGCGGCTACCTGTTTGACGTCGCGACTCTCGATCGCCTGCGTCACCGGACGGTCCAACATCTCGAGTGGTGCCAGGGGTGCTTCGCCAAGTGGGACTGCGCCGGCGACTGCTACTACAAGGCTCTTGCGACGGCCGGCCGGGCCGAGTACCGGGGCTCGCAACGTTGCCACGTCACCCGCGAGATCACCAAGTACCTGTTGCTGGAACGGATTCGCGACGCAGGCGGAGTCCTGTGGCACGAGCCGCCTGACCGATCGGCAGCTTCGGGCACGCGCCCTGTCCGAGAGAAACGGGGCCTGCCCGCGCCGGCGGCCCGCCACGGAGGATGAGGATGGAACCCCGGAATTCCCCGCGCGGTCGGCGCTCCGCATTACGAGATCAGGCAGATCTTCTCGGACGGAGCGGAGACGGCCCCGGAGTTCTTCTCCGTCCTCGACCCCCCGTGGGAGGCGCGGGCGGAACGGCGCAGCTTTCTGCGCGCCGGCCTCACAGCCGGCGCAGTCCTCGCCCTGCTGAACGCGTGCGGTCCCCCCGGACTCAAGACGCTCCTCGAGTCCAGTGCGACACCCTCGCCCTCCGAGGTGCCGACCCCGCAGCCAACCGCACCCGAGAGTCCCGAGGCGACGCCCCGTCCCTCGGCCAAACCGACGCCACGCCCGACGGTCAAGCCAACGCCGCGCCCGACTCCCCGCCCGACGTCGCGCAGCACCTGCAGATGCCACGGGGTAGGCACGTGCAGCTGCAACACCGTGTGCACATGCAACACGATCTGCACCTGCGTCCCCGTGTGCCAGGCTCATCGACTCCTCCACCCCGACCCCACGGTGAGGACAATGGCCGAGGAGATCGTGCTGTTCATGGGGGCGCCCGAGATGGAGTACCTGCGATGGGCTGCCGGCACGGCCCGACCGGATCTCGGCGCGCGGATCGACTCGATGATCCTTGGGATCGTCGAAGGGGCACGTCCCGACCCGACGCGATGGCCGAGCATCGCTGCATGCGCCGGCCTACTCGACGACAGCGATCCGGTCGTAGCTCTGATGTCCGCGCAGATGCTGGAGCTGCATCGTGTGTGGCGGGGTGCGCGCCTGGACCGTGGCCTTCGGCACCGCGTCCGGGAGAAGATGGCCGGCGGCGAGGCGATGCGCTGGCGACCGCCCGCACGGTGAGTCAGAGCGAGATCTGCTTGACCACGGACCTGGAGGCCGATCGCTACGGTCTGGCCGATGGGGCCCCTGTCACGTCTGGATCCTGGTAGACGCCGTGATCCACGAGGCTGTCGAGGTGACGCTCGACGGCCGCCCAGTCGACGCTCCCGCGGAGCTCCGTCAGGTCGGCCACCTCCGTCTTCTGGCACTCGCGCGGCGAACCGGTGACGTGGAATGCCGCCAGGCGTCGACCCGAGGCTGCCTCGAACACGGCCACCGTGCGGGTCGCGCTGTAGCGCGTGATGTCCGACCCGCCCTCGTACCTGCAGACCTCCAGGACTGCCGTGACCCGAGCAGAGATGCACGCGACCAGCTCAGCGCCCGCGAGCGTCGCTGGCATCCATTCCGGCGGCGGTTGGCCCGTCCACTCGTGCGCACGACCCGACATGTCGAGGACGACGAGGTGGTTCGGCTGTGTCCCGGAGGCGGCGACGGTGCCCGCCCCGGGCACCAGACCGCCTGAACAGGCCGGCCCGAGCGCTGCTGTCAGCTCCGGGGCGGGCCAGCCCTCCCCGGACAGTGGGACCGATGAGCTCGAACCAGCGAGCGTCCGGACACCGCTGTACAGCCCGACACCCAGCACCACCGCCGCGATGACTGCCACCCAACCGCTCACTCGGTCATGCCTGCGGAGTCGCGGGGCAATCGATCCAAGGAGGCGGGCCAACCCGACGCCAACCCACAGGAGCGGCAGGGCAAGAAGCAGCGCGGGGAGGATGAGGTTGCCGTCCCGCGAGATCGCGTCTCTCAGGAGCGCCAGTCCCGCCCAGCTCAGTGCGCAGAAGACCAGGACGAAGGTCAAGATCGCAAAGACGTCGCGAATCCTCCGACGCATCGGCGGCCGGTTCCGGCGGCGTGGCACCGGCGTCTTGGTCGCGATGCCTGGCGCTGGGAAGAGACGCGTTCCGGTCCCCGTCCACCCGCACGTCACACAGGTGTAGCGCACGGTGTTCGGGTATCCCATCTCCTGGGGCTGAAGATAGCTGTGGCAGGCGACGTTCCCGCACCGGAGCGCCACCCACTGGCATGACGGGCACCGGTAGACGTTGATCGCCGGACTCACGGGCGACCCGGTCGTCTCATCGACGGCCGAACGGCACCGGGGGCACGCGAAACGTGCTTCCTGGGCGGCCGTGGGGCTGGTGGCCGGAGCAGCCGGCGAGACATCAGGTTTCCGCGGGGTGGTCAGCTCCGTGCCAGCGTCGATGATCCCGAGGTCGGCTCCGCAGCTTCGACAGAACCGCGGCGCCTCGGCACGGGGGGTTCCGCACGCGGTACAGAACTCACGGCGGGTCATTTTCCGATCCTCCGCGGCGCCTGGCCAGCGACGGCAGCAGCGCCGTCCGGCGCATTACCTGTTGCGGGGGCGCCGAGTGGGTCACTTGAGGATGTGCTCCGTGTCCTGGAGCCTGGCACCATCGACAATGACCGTGGCGAAACGGCGTGTCGCAGCGACGATCTCCTCGCCGGTGATGCCGCCCTCGGTGATCGTGTAGTGGTCGATCCAGAGGGTCCCTTGGTTGACGTCCGGGATGCAGCATCTGACCATGACCATCTTGTCGTTGAGTCGGTTGCAGAGCTCGAGCTTCTGGAGCCTGGGGGCATCGGGTTTCGCGGCGAACATCGCCGCAAGAATGAGGAAGGGCTGGCCGGGCACCTCACTCGCCCTTGCCAGGACGATCACACCATTCAGCACGATGCGGACCTGCCCTGACGCGTCGAGCGTCGGCTCCATGAACGCCGACTGGTAGACCTGCAAGAGCCGCTGGGTGTTGAATTCCGCCTTCGGGATGAGCGCATCGACGCCAGCGGGGCCGGCCGGCGACCCGACGGCAGGCGCCGACGCGTTGGCCGCCCCGGACTCCGGCGTGGCGTCAGCCGCGGTGATCGGTGCTCCGCAGGAGCCGCAGAAGCGGTCGCTCGGCGAGAACTGGACCCCGCACTTGGGACAGTACGTGCTCATCATCTTCCTCCTGGCCCTGCCCACTCCAACTCACGACACCGTCGTCGGCCCCTCGCTGATGTCCGTGCGGCCGTCCACGACACGAACCAGCACGCGGCGCACGACAACCGGCCGCCCCGGAACGCTGTCATCCCCGAGCAGTCCCGCCAGCTGCGCGCCGACCTTCTGGTCCACGAGTCGCTCCCAACCACGCAGGTCGGACAGGCCGGTCCGATGGATGGCGAGCCAGTCCACGAGGGTTGCATCCCATCTGACGTCGATCCCGTGATCCGCCATCCGGGCGCGGAGGCCCGCCAGGAGGACGCCCTCGATCCACCCGCGCAGGTCCGTCGTCGGTGACGGGGCGCGAACGACGACGTCAACCTGCGCGGCGAGCTCCGCACCGAGGAAGCGCTCAGCAGCCACTGCGATGTCCGCCGTGTCCGCGGCCTCCGGGGTACCGGCGTCGCGGACCCCAAACCCGAGGCGCGGGTGCGTGCCGGTCGCAGCGGTCACCACGAGGACGACGATGGCGTCGGACAGGTAGATCCGGCGTCCTGCGGAATTGGCGAAGTAGCCGGCGTCGAGCGCCTCCGCGACCAACGCCCGGATCCGCGGGTGCGCCGCATCTGCGTCATCGATCCGAACGATGCACCACGGCATCTGGGCGATCTCGTGGATCGGGAGGCTCTCGTCGTATCCCACGTACCCGGGCGGAGCGCCGATCAGCAGGGTCGCGTCGTGAGCTTCGCCCATGTGGCCGAGGTCGAGCGTGACGATGCGCCCCGGGTTCCCGAGGACGGTCGTGCTCAGCACATCGCAGAGCTCCTCGGCGCGCATCGCGGACTCCCCGAGCAGAAGGAGGACCGCGTTGGGCCGGGCGGGCCGGGCATCGAGTCCGCGCAAGGTGACAGATAGCCGGTCGACGAGCGCTCGGGCGTCCTGGGCAGTCATCAGGTGACGACCGAGGAGGTCGCGTTCGAGTCCTGCGAACATCTCGGACGCCGACACGGGAATGCCGACCATTCGGCGCACGACTTCCGCTGCATCGCTCCGCGAGACTTCGGTTCGGCCATGGACGACGGCGTTCGCCACGCACTGCTCCACGAGGTCGATCGCCTTGTCGGGGAAGCGTCGGTTCGGCATCGCGCGGGCGGCGAAGTCGACGAGCCAGGCAAGGACGTCATCGGAGACGCGGACGCCGCGGAGACGGAACAGGTCGTCGCGGCGCGCGGCGACAACGACGAGTGTCTCGGCGGGCTCGAGCTCGTGAACCCGGACCGGGCTGAACCGTCGCTCGAGGGCCTTGTCGGCCTCGATGAACGTCCGGTACTCGTCATCGGTAGTCGCGGCGATGCAGGCGATGTCTCCACGGGCGAGCGCCGGCTTGAGGAGACTGGCAATGTCGCCCGTCCCGCGTGCGCCGCCGGCGCCGACGATCGAGTGGAACTCGTCGATGAACAGGAGGATGCCGTCCTGGGCGGCCTCAGCCAGGATCGCCTTCATCCGGTTCTCCAGCTCGCCCACGATGCCCGCGCCTGCGACCAGCATCGCCGGGCTCAGCTGGACGATCCTGGCGCCGCCGAGGACCTGCGGGACGGTCCCGGCCACGATCCGCTGGGCGAGGCCCTCGACGATCGCCGTCTTGCCCGTGCCGGCCGGCCCCACGAGGGCCGGGTTCCGCTTCTGGCTCCGGCAGAGGGTCTCGATGACGAGCTCCACCTCTGCGTCGCGCCCGACGATGGTGCCGAGACGGCCCTTGCCGGCCTGGCTCGTGAGGTCTCGTCCCAGCCGGTCGAGCATCGGCGTCGGCTCGGTCACGCGGCGCTCCGACGGCGTTGCTGGAATCGGTCCGGCGATCGCGGACGTGCCCGCATCGCCGGAGGACGGTGCAGTGTCAGGATCTGCCGAGACGGTCACGGCGCGCACGTCCGAGGCTCCGAATTCGAGCCCGCAGCTGCGGCAGAACCGACCCGATTCGCCACGCTGGGCGCCGCACGCGGTGCAGAATGCTCGCACGGACATCGCACCTCCTGCACCCGTCCACGCGGGGCCCGAGGAGAAGGATGAGGGGCGCCTGAGGCCTCACCTTATGTGCGCGGTCTCGAGCGGGCCAGAGCCAGAAGGCCCATGCTCCCGGCGGCACCATCCCAGGCGAGCGACGTCACTCGACCGGAACGACTCGCTGCGGCAGCCCTTCCCGAACCGACCCTCGTCAGGTTGCGCGCTTGCCAGGGGCTCTCGAAGCACGGCACCCTCACCGAGCTCGGGGTCGAGCTCGGTGAGGGCTACCTGGTCGGGCGCCCGGAGCCCACCGGGATGTGAGCGGCTCGAGGGTCCGGCTGAGACGGGTGGCGTGTGGGTGCAGTTGGATGCGCCGGGCAATCCCCCAGACGATTCCTCAGTAGACCTTCTGCTCCACGACGTCGACGATGCGCGACCGCGGTGTCCCGGCCAGCGCTCGCAGCGCCCCGGGTGATCGCCACATTGCCTGGAGACCGAGCTGGAACGTCTCGGCCTCGGCCCGGGTGTCGAACTCGAGGTCCACGGCAACGTAGGCCGGGTCGTTGATCGGACGGTAGACCTGGTAGCGACGCACTCCCGACGCCTCGCGCCCGGCCGGGTCACGGTCGAAGGCGGCCTTCCAGGTCTCGTATGCGCTGACGGGGTGCTCGATCTGCACGATTGGCATGGCGGTCTCCCACGGTCATGGTTCAGGATGCCCTGTCGATACAGTAAGACTGTATCCAATACAGCGCTACTATAACGCAATGGGAGAGATCGTCAACAGGCGGCGTGCCTACGACTCTCCGCGTCGCAGGCAACAGGCCCAGGCCACCCGTCGGGCGATCCTCGACGGGGCAGCCTCCCTGTTCAGCGAGCGAGGCTATGCGGCGACCACGATCGACGGGATCGCCAGCCGCGCGAATGTGTCGTCCGAGACGGTGTACGCGACCTTCGGGACGAAGCGCGCGCTCCTCGCCGAGCTGCTCGACGTCTCGATCGCAGGGTCCGAGACGGCGCCGATCCTCGACCAGGCGTGGGTGCAGGAGATGCGTTCGGAACCAGGTCCGGAGAGCCGGCTCCGCATCCTTGCCCGCAACGGGCGACGGATCCTCGAGCGGCGCGCGGCGATCGATGAGGTGGTCAGCGGAGCCGCTGCCGCCGACCCTGAGATCGCCGTGCTGTGGGACAAGACCAAGGGGGATCGCTTCGCGGGCCAGCGGGAGCTGCTTCGCATCGTCGTCGGCACGGCGGCCCTGCGACCGGGCCTCGACCTGGAGACCGCTGCCGACATCCTCTACACAATCGGGAGCCCCGAGACATACCGGCACCTGGTCGTCGACCGCGGCTGGACGGGGGCCCGTTTCGAGGCCTGGTACGAGCGGACGCTGGCGCAGCTCCTGCTGCCCTGACCGGCGGCCCGCTCCCGACGTTGGGCTACGCGAGACCTCGTGCCGCCCAGGCGCCGGCGGTGATGACGAACGGTTCGACCGGGAATCGCGCGCGGCACGCCTCCCGAAGGCGGGCCTGGCGCTCCGGATCGAGGCGGGCGGCGTAGCTGCCGGCAGGCCCGACACCGAGCGTGAACGGTTCCCACCACTGCGCGAACGTTGGATGCTCGACGCGCACCGAGAGGAGGGTGCCCTCGATCGCGTGCAGGCCCGCTACCTCGAACAGCTCCTCGAGGTGGCCTTCTCGAGCGCCGGCAAGATCGGATTCGTCTTCAACCGCGGAGTCGAGAACGCGCGCCGCTTCCCAGAACACGCTGAGCGGCCCCTGCCCGCCGCCATGATCCCAGACGCAGGCTGCTACCACGCCGTGCGGGCGGGTCACGCGCCTCATCTCCGCCAACCCGGCGAAAGGGTCCGCCATGAAGTGGACGACGAGCTGGGCCAGGACCGCGTCGAACGACTGGTCCGGAAACGGCAGATGCTCTGCCGAGGCTCGCTCCACGCTGACGCCGGGGAGGCGCTCTCGAACCGCGCGGACGAACGGCTCGGATGGGTCGACGGCCGCCACGGCGGCCGAGCCAAGACGCCTGGCCAGCTCCGATGCGAGCGCGCCCGGGCCGCAGCCCACGTCGAGGGCGCGCTGGCCGCCTGCTACACCGGCGAAGGACGCGAGCAGCGGCGCGAGCGGAATGGAATAGCGGCCCATGAAGCGGTCATACGCCTCGGCGGCAACCGTGAAGCTCATGCGGGCAGTGTGAAGCAGGCGTCACCTTGCTGCCCGCGCGCGCCCGGGAATCCTGCCTTCCCCTTCCTGCTCGAGGATCGATGACAATGCCTGGCATGACCAGCCCGATCAGCGGGGGGACCCGGACGCAGGGCGACCGAGTCCTACGACGGCCTCCCGACGATCCCGGTCCTGCTGCTCCCCCTGACCTGAGCTCCAGGCGGGGCGCCGTTCTCTGGGCGCGTCCGAAGCCGTCCGGGCGCGAGACGTCTCCGCTCCGCCGGTCATTCGATCCGAATGCCTCTGGGCGGATGGCCAGGCTACGACCACGCTGGGCGCGGCCCGTTGGTCGCGAGATCGGGTCGACAAGGAGGCTGAGATGGGTGCCCAGGTCAGGATCACCGAGCGGGACGCGGCCCTGGTCCTGTCGAAGCGGATCCCGGTCAGACTGTCCGAGATCGGCGGCGTCATCGGCGGGGCATTCGGCGAGGTCTACGGGCACCTCCAGGCCCGGGGCGGCGAGGCGAAGGGCCCGCCCTTCGTCATCTACCATGGCGCACCCAAAGGGGACGACCCGTTCGACGTCGAGATCTGCGCGCCCGTGGCCGGTGCGACCGATCCCCCCGAGGGTTGGCGGATCGGCGAGCTCCCGGCCGGCACGTTCGCCACGATCCTCCATGTCGGTCCGTACGACACGCTCGGGGTTGCCTACGACACGCTGGCCGAGTGGACCGGCAGCCACGATCTCGCCGCCGCTGGCCCGCCCCGCGAGGTCTACCTGAGCGAGCCCGGCACGCCTCCGGACCAGGTCAGGACGGTCGTCGAGCTCCCGGTCTCCCCGCTCGCCGCACCGATCGCAAGGGGCTGACGCGAGGTCGACCGCGCCCGCCGGCTCGCGCCGGCCGCCCGCCCGCGTGCGGGGACGCACTCCCGTCCATCATCCGAGCGTTCCAATCGCCCATCGGCCCCGACTGGTCGGGGGCCGTGCGGGCTCGACCACGCCACGTCCGCCGGGGCGACCGATCCGGGGCGACCGACCGGTGGCCAGGCCGACCTCAGTCCGCGTCTTCCGCTCGGAGCAGGACCGCGATCGCGGCGTCTCCGGTGCACCCGCGCGCCAGCATTCGCGAGCAGGTCAGAGGCAAGGCGTCCCCCGGGACTATCCTCGGACCAGATGGCGCGCCCGGGCGAGCCGAAGCTCACTCGCGCGGCCCGGCGTACCCTCGTACCCTGCGAGGTGCCGACGCCTCGCATGTCGGGGCATCCCGGCCCGGCGAGCGCGAGCGGATCCGCTCGGCGGGTCGGACGGATCGGGGTGTGGAGCCAGGTCGATGACGGACGCGCTGAACAAGGGCGATCCCGCTGCGCTCCTCGGGGCGTTCCCCAATCCGGCGCTTCTCGTCGGCCCGGCTGGGACGATCTTGGGCGCCAACGAGGCCGCCCTGACCCTGTTCGGTTACGAGCGCGGCGAGCTCCTGGGATCATCCGTCGAGGTGCTCGTACCCGACACGGTACGGGCGCGCCACGTGGAGCTGCGCGAAGGGCGCGAGGACGCGTTCGCCCGTCCGATGGGCAGCGGCCGGGAGCTCTCTGGCCGGCACCGCTCGGGGGCCCTGATCCGCCTGGAGATCGCCCTCCAGCCGATCGAGCTGCTCGGGGAGCGCCACGTGGTCGTCTCGTGCATCGATGTCGGATCACGCCAGGAGACCACGGAGGGGCTCGTCCGCCTCGCCCTCACCGACGCCCTGACCACCCTGCCGAACGAGCGCGTTGCGCGCGACGTCATCGCCTCCGAGCTGGCTGCCGACGGCGAGCGCCCGTTCGCGGTGCTCTACCTCGACCTTGACGGGTTCAAGGCAGTGAATGACCTGTTCGGCCACGCCGTCGGCGACGAGGTGCTTGTCGCCGTCGCGCACCGCATAGCCGCCACCGTCAGGGACTCCGACCTTGCCGCGCGCCTCCACGGCGACGAATTCGTCGTGGTGCTGCGGGCACCGCTGCGACTCGGCGAGGCCATCGCGGTCGCCGACCGGATCCTCGGTTCCCTCGCCGAGCCGATCAGCGTGACCGGGGAGCACCAGGGCGTCCAGGTCGGGGCGTCGATCGGGCTCGCGCTGGGTGGCGCAGCCGGTCTGCCCACCACGGTCGACGGGATCCTCGAAGCAGCCGACGAAGCCCTCCTCGAGGCGAAGCGGGCGGGGCGGGGGCGCCTGGTGCTCTCGGCGACGCCCGAGGATCACGTCAGCCGGGCCCAGCGCGTCCCGTTCGAGGAGCCGGACCACACTCCCCGTACCGGCGATTGAGCCCGACCCGGGCCCAGGCGGCCTCCAGGCCCTACCGTCGGACGAGCTGTTCCTCCAACGTGGTGGTCAGCCAGGCCTCGAACTCGTCCGGGGTCCAGCCCTGCACGTCGACGAGCTCGCCGAAGACCGCTGGCAGGGTCAGGGCATCGAGGATCGCGGTTGCGCGAGACACGGTGATCCCGGGGGCCAGGTCCCCTTCCAGCAACCGGGCCAGACGACCAATGCCGGAGCGGCGGATCCCCAGGACAGCCTCGACCTCTGCCCGCAGGGCGGGGTCCGTGGCCGCTGCCTCCTCGTGGATCGCGACGATATCGCGGCTGGACTCCCAGCGCCGCCGGATCGAGCGTCCGAAGAGCTCGAGCGTTCGCTCTGCGGTCGGCGCCTGCATCCCGGCCTGGTAGAGCGCATCCGCTTCGGGCTGGCGCAGCAGCGCCTCGCGCAGCGCCCGGAGGATGCCGGCCTTCGAGCCGTAGACGGCGTACACGGTCTGCACCGCGACGCCGGCCTCGCCAGCGATGGCCGTCAGCGTCGTCGCCCCGTAGCCGTGCCGCGAGAAGAGCAGCCGCGCCGCCTCGGCGATGCGGCGGCGGGTGACCGCGGCCCGCTCGGCGCGGAGCGTGGGTCGCGGACCGGGCTTGACATCCGACATGGAAATAGAGTATCACTCCATTTCAATAGAGTGTCACTCTACTTAGCGGATCGAGGAGCCTCATGACGACCCAGGACAACAGCGCCACCTTCCGCAGGCTCATCGAGGCCTTCTCGACTTCCGATCTCGATGTCGTCGACGAGCTCGTCGCGCCCGGATGCGTGGAGCACCAGCGGGGGAACAACCCGGGCGCCGAGGGCGCGAAGGAGGTCGTCCGCACGCTCCACCGCTGGATGTCGGACTTCTCGCTGACGATCGAAGACCTGGTCGCGGACGGCGACAAGGTCTGGGCGCGGAACCGCGCCCGGGGCGTGAACAGCGGGTCGGTCATGGGCAACCCGCCGACCGGCCGGACGGTCGAGGTCGACGTCATCGACATCGGGCGCTTCGAGGACGGCCGGCTCGTCGAGCACTGGGGCATCGCCGACCAGCTCGGCCTGATGCTCCAGCTCGGCATCGTCCCCGGCCCGCGGCAGGGCTCGGCGCCGGTCGGCAAGGGGCCGGGCATCGAACCGTCGGTGCGGGCCGAACGGCCCCAGACGGAGCACGCCCGTCGGACGGCCACGGAGTCGCGGTAACCGCACCCCTCCGCCGGGTCCGCCAGACTCCCGTCGGCGGTCCGGTCAGGCGTGCAGCCTTCGGGCTGCGAGGAAGCTCAGCCCGTTCTCGGTGAGGGCGCGGGCCGTGTGGTTGGTGGCGTCGACCTTGTCCATGAAGCCCAGCGCCAGGGCGTCCCAGTCGCCGCTGGCGATCACCTCGGACTTGTCCCGGAAGTAGTCGAGGACGTCCGACGGATGTGGCCGCCCGGAATCGATGGCCGGGTCACCGCCCTCGTGCTTGGCCGAGATGTTCGGGACGTGGTCGGCGAGCTCCACGAGCTCGTCCCGGCGGTCGTAGGGCTGGCGGACGATGCTCTTCCAGGTCTCGGTCACGTGGTGCTCGAAGCGGACGACGTCCTCGAAGCCGAGCGCCCTGCGGACCCCGGCGGCGATCTCGATCGTCTCGTTGTCGACCGAGTTGCTCCAGTTGAGGCCGACGAGCGCGGAGGTGCCGTCCTCGCGGGCGAAGAGCTTGGCCCCGATCAGGGTCCACAGGGCCGCGTACGGGTTGTCGTTGCCCATGAACACGGAGATCTTGAACTCGATGTCGATCCCCAGGCGGTGCAGCAGGTAGCCGACCAGGACGGTGCCGGGGTTGATGTTGAGGACCTGCCGGACGCCATACGTCGTGTAGTAGTGGAGCAGCTCGTCGGCCCACAGCAGCGGGTGGTCGTTGGGCTCGCCGATGCCACCGAAGTAGCCGGTGATCGTGGCCGGGCCGTCGAGATGGACGTTCGAGCCGTCCGTGCCCTTCGTGTCGAGCGTCTCCACGACGCTGGCGCCGATGATCTGCATCGCGGCCTGGACGGCCGCGAGGTCGCCGTCGGCCTCCTGCTCCTTCATCTTCCGGACGCGGATCCAGCGCCCCGGCATCAGGGTGCGCTGGTCGATCGCCCGGCGGGCGGCCGCGATGACCCACGGGAAGTACTGGAGGGAGCTCACCTCGAGGGTCACCGCGAGGTCGTCCCGGAAGCGCATCGAATCGGCGCGCGAGCCCAGGATGCCCCGCCGGTAGTCGGCCACGCTGACGAACGCGCCCCGGTCGCGCTGCTCCGCCAGCCACTCCAGGTCGGCGAGGTACTCGGGACGGGCCTCCCGAACGTGCCTGAAGAGCGACGGCAGCTCGCCGGCCTCCCGCGCCCGGCGGTTGATCTCATCGGGCGTGCCATAGCGCGCCACGACCGCGAGCAGGTCGTTGACGACCCGCGTCCCGGGGTCGAGCAGCAGGTCGTTGAGGTCGGCGAGGCGATCGTCGGGGATCGCGAGCCGGCGACGGAGATCGAGCATCACGGCCATCGTCTTCTCCAGATCGGGCGGACTCGATACGAGTCCCGGAGCGGGCGTCAGCTCGTCAGCCTCACCAGCTCGTCGTACGCGTCGTCGGACATGCCGAACCAGTTCTCGGGCTGGGGGAAGGTGCGCTGCGTCACCTCGGTCACGTAGGCGGCAAGGCCGTCGCGGATGACCGCCCCCGCATCGGCGAACACCTTCGCCATGCGTGGCTTGAACTTCGGGTAGAGGGCGAAGGCGTCGTGGTAGATGAGCAGCTGGCCGTGTGCGTCCGGCCCGGAGCCCAGGCTCATGATGATGCAGTCCTTCGCTCGCTCCGTGATCAGGCGGCAGACCCGGTCGGGCACGAGCTCCAGGAGGATGCAGAAAGCACCGGCTTCCTGGAGCGCGGTCGCATCGTCGACGATCTTCCTGGCCTGGGCCGCGCTCTTGCCCTGCAGCCGGAACCCGCCCAGCGCGCTGACGCTCTGCGGGGTGAGACCCAGGTGCCCGATGACCGGGATCCCGGCCCGGGCGATCCCGGCGACCCGGTCGGCCATCTCGACCCCGCCTTCCAGCTTCACCGAGTCGCAGCCGGCCTCGGCCATGAAGCGGCCTGCGTTGCGGATCGCGGTCTCCACCGACGGCTGGTAGCTCATGTAGGGCATGTCCCCCACGAGCCACGCGTTCGGCGCGCCGCGCCGAACCGCCGCCGAGTGCCGGATCATGTCGTCCATCGTCACCGGCAGCGTGCTGTCGAAGCCGAGCATGGTCATGCCCAGGCTGTCGCCGACCAGGATCATGTCGATGCCGGCCCCGTCCTGCAGGTGGGCGGTCGGGTAGTCATAGCAGGTCAGCCAGGTGATCGGCGTCCCCTCGGCGACCTTGGCGAAGAGCCCGGGCAGGGTCATCCGCTTGCGCTCGGACACGGGAGCTCCCTTCGGTCGGTCGTTTCGCACGGCATCGCCGCCGGCCGATCATCCGCACCCCGCCTCGGCGCCGGACAGTGCCGTTGGGCTTGATGCTGACCGCTGAGGTTCGCATCCCTGGGCGCCCGCCCCGGCGGGCGACGCGATCGCAGGATCGCGTCAGGCCCCGGGCGCCGACCGTCGTCCCCGGGCGACGGCCGTCGGCCCATTCCCGACGACCGTTGCTCCCCCACCGACGACCGTCGCCCTCAAACCGCCGACGGTCGGCCAACTTCACCGCTGTGGTGGCCCCAGAAGGTAGCGAGCGTGTCCTGTTGCCGGCCGGGCAGGCGGTCGTAGCGTTCGGTTCAGTCGACGCGGCAGATCGTCACGGGCCCAACGGAGGATACGCAGGTGGACGCAGGATTTCTCATCGCGATCGTTCTGGCCCTGCTCCTGCTGGGCGTGATCTGGTCGACCCGCCGGAGCGGAGCCGCCGGAACCGGGGCCCTCGTGGGGCGCTGGCTTGCCCTGACCCTTCTGGTGCTCTGGGTCGGCCTGATGTTCGCCTTCGTCGGGGTCCACGCCCTGCTGTTCGCCCTGGGGACCGGGGCAGCGGCCGTCGGCTTCGGGCTGACGGCGCTCTTCATCGTGGCGACGCCGGTCGTGTGCGCCGCCCTGGTGCGGCGCCGCGATCATTCCGCGGCCCACCACGGCTGAGCCGGCCCGGATCCCGGAGGGAATCACGTGAGGACGAACGGGCACGGGCCGGGTGGACCCGAGCGGCTCGACGTGCTCCTCGCGATCTTCGACTTCCCGGTCCTGCTGGTCGGCTTCCGGGGGATCATCGACGCGGAGCCCGACATGCGGGTCGTCGGCGAGGTGGAGGACCGCGAGACGCTCCGCGAGCGGATCGAGCAGACCCAGGCCGACGTCGTGATCGCCGAGTGCCTCCCGGTCAGCGGGACCGGCTGCAGCTCGTTCCAGACGATCGAGACGATCCGGGCGGCCAAGCCCGGGATCCGGATCATCGCCCTCGAGTGCCGCTGCAGCAGCGACCAGTTCAGCCTCGCCCTCAAGGCCGGGGCGGACGGGTACCTCACCCGCGAGGCCCACCCGGGCGATCTCCTGACCGCCCTGCGCTGCGTCGCCCGGGGCCAGACCTACGTCTCCCCCTCGATCGTCACCGCGATGGTCAACACGTACGTCCTGCGGACCCCGGGCGGGGCCATCGAGGATGCCTACGACCTGCTCAGCGACCGCGAGCGCGAGGTCCTCCTCCTCGCCGCCGTCGGGCACACCAACCGCGAGATCGCGCGGACCTTCCACCTGTCCGAGCAGACCGTCCATCACACGCGGGCCACGGTCATGGAGAAGCTGGGCTTCCACGATCGGGTGGAGCTGCTCCGCTACGCGCTGCGGCGCGGGATCATCCAGGCGGCTGACCTGTGAAGCGCCCCGGATCCCCGGTCCCGCCGGACGACGATGCGACGCTCGACCCGGGCGCACCCGTCGGCGACGCGCCGGTCGATGCCAGCGCGCCGGACGATGCCGGGACGCCGTCCCGGGGAGCCGGCCTGGCGGCCAGGCTTCGGGACGGGTGGCAGAGCGTCCGGCCGACGACCCGCCGCGGCGGAGCGCTCGGCCTCGCCCGGATCGGCCTGGCCGCGGCCGCCATCGCCATCGCCTTCTACGTCGGGACCGGCCTCGTCGCGGCGACCTACACCGAGTTCGGGTTCCACCCGGATGCCGACGCCCGGACCTGGGCGAGCCGCCAGCCGAGCTTCGCGAACGTCGCGCTGTGCGCCTCGTGCCACCAGACGGAGCACGCCAGGCTGACCTCGGCCAGCCACGCCGGGATCGGGTGCGAGAGCTGCCACGGCGCCCTCCTCGACCACGCGGTGGCCGCCCAGGGCTCGCCGCCGGCGATCGCGCCGATCGCGGTGCCGACCGATGAGCTCTGCGTGAAGTGCCACGTGAAGGCCGATGGCCGGCCGGCTTCCTTCCGCCAGATCGTCCCGACCCAGCACTACGTGGCGACCTGCCTCCAGTGCCACGACCCGCACACCGGCATCTCCCGCCGGCCGCCGGTCGTCAGCCACCCGCTGGCCAACCTTCCGCCCTGCCTGACCTGCCACGGACCGGAGGGCTTCAAGGCTCGCAACCAGCGCCATCCCACCGTCGCGACGGACGACGCCACCTGCCTGGCCTGCCACGCCACGGGGCGCGGCCCCGCCGAACCGGGGACCTAGGACCACCATGAACGACCTCACCACCCCCACGCTCGCCCCGCTGCCGGCCCAGGATCCCGCGACGGCCGCGCCGTCCGCTGCCGATGTCCGGGCGACCGTCCCGGACTCGCTCGTCCCGCTCGCCGAGATCGCCCCGGCGATCCGCGCGGCGTCGGTGAGCCGACGGCGCTTCCTGGGCTTCGGGCTCGCCCTGGCTGGTGGGATCGTCGGGGGCGGCTCCCTCTCGCAGCTCGTCCCGATCTTCGCGGAGCCGGCGCCCACCGGGGGACCGGTTGTGGCCGGCTACGACCCGACGACGAAAGCGTGGACCTTCGTCGTCGACACCGCCACCTGCATCGGGTGCGGGCTCTGCGTGGCCGCCTGCAAGACGGAGAACAGCGTGACCGAGGAGGCCGAGTACAACCGCACCTGGGTGGAGCGGCACACGGTCACCACCGATGGCGAGCTGTACATCGATTCCCCGGATGCGGGAATCCACGGCTTCCCGGCCGAGTCCACCGCCCCCGGCGCCGCGGGCAAGGCGGTCGCCTCCGCCTACTTCGAGCCGCGCCTGTGCATGCAGTGCGCGAATCCGCCCTGCACGGCGGTCTGCCCCGTCGGCGCGACGTATCGCACCCCGGACGGGGTCGTGCTCGTCGACGCCCGGCGCTGCATCGGCTGCGGCTACTGCGTCGTCAGCTGCCCGTACGGCGCACGGCACATCGTGCCGGCGGGCGGCGAGTCCCCCGCCGGAACCCCGGGCGTGGCCGACAAGTGCACCTGGTGCTACCACCGGATCACCCGCGGCCAGCTGCCGGCCTGCGTCGGGATCTGCCCCGTCGGGGCGCGCACGTTCGGCGACCGCAACGACCCGCAGAGCGACGTCGCCCGGATCGTCCGCGAACGCAGGCCCGAGATGCTCTGGCCCGAGTTCGGCACCAGCCCCCGGGTGCTCTACCTCGGCCCGGCAACCAAGGAAGCATGACGATGACGTCGCTCGCCGCTCACTCGATCACCCTCGGCGGCCGGACGATGTCCCTGGACCCGCGCATCGGCGCGGCGGCGATCGTCCGCGACATCCGCACCTGGCCGCTGGCGCTCAAGGCCTGGCTGGGCGCGCTCTCCGTCGTCCTCGCCCTCGCCGCCGTCGCCGCCCTGGTGGCCCTGCCTCCGGGCTGGGAGGTCTTCGGGACCACGCCGACGGTCGAATGGGGCCTCCTGATCGCGGGCTACGTGTTCTTCGCGATCTGCACGAGCGGGCTCTGCCTTGCCTCGTCGCTGGGCACCGTCTTCGGGATCGAGCGCTTCCGCCCGTTCGAGAAGCGCCACGCGATCCTGGCCCTGCTCAGCCTGATCACCGCGTTCGGGGTCATCGTGCTGGACCTGCACTACCCCGTCCGGATGTTGCTCGGCGCCGTGCTGAGCCCGTCGCCCAGCTCCCCGATGTGGTGGATGGGGGTCTTCTACGGCGGCTACCTGGTCATCCTCCTCGTCGAGGTCTGGAGCATGTTCTGGGCCCACCCGAGAATCCACCAGATCGCCTGCACCATGGCCTGCTGCATGGCGGTGGTGGCGCCCGCCACGCTCGGGGCCGTCTTCGGGGTCCTCGCCAACCGCCCGTCGTGGTACGGACCGTTCACGCCGATCCTGATGGTCGCCTCGGCGTTCCTGGCCGGGACCTGCGTCCTGGGGATCGTCTTCTCGCTGGTCGTCAAGCTCCGCCTCACCGGGCTCGAGCGGGCTCGGACGCTGGCCGTCCCGGCGGCCCGGTTCCTGCTGACCATCGCCCTCGTCGTCGTCGCGATCCTCGTGGCCCGCGGCGCAGTCGCGGGCCTGCTGGGAACCGAGCGCGGCGGACGCGCGGCGGCGCTGGCGCTCCTGGGCGGCCCCTATGCCCTGGAATTCTGGCTCTTCCGCGTGACCCTGGGCCTGGTCGTCCCGTTCGTCCTGGTCCTGCTGCCTGCCACGCGGACGGCCGCCGGCACGTTCAGCGCGTCCGTGCTGGCCCTCGTCGGGGTCTTCTTCGACCGGCTCCTGCTCGTGGAGGGCGGGCAGGTCGCCCCGTACTCCGCCGCGTCGGGCGTCGTGTCGGCTCCCTACGCTTCCTACTCGCCGTCGATCGTCGAGATCCTGATCATCCTCGGCTCGTTTGCGTTCATCGCGTTCGCCTACACGCTGGCCGAGCGCTACCTGGACCTCGGCGAGTCGGACGCCCACGTCGGGTGGCGCAACCTGTTCGGTCGCCGCCACCTCGAGCCGACGGCCGCCGGTTCGGAGCCGGTCGTCCAGGCCTGCCCGGCCGCCGCCGGGAGCGCGGCCGGCCAGACCGCCGACGCCGTGGTCCCGGGAGGTGCGCGATGATCCGCCGGACGCTGACCCGGAACGGCTACTGGCTCGCCGTCGCCGGCCTTGCCCTCGCGGTGGCCGCGCTGGCGGGGTTCGACCTGCTGGTGGTGATTCCCGAGGCCGCCAGCCGGGGTCCGGTCGCGGTCGCCCCGACGTCGACGCCGGGCCCGACCTCGTCAGCCTCGCTCATGCCGGTCCGGCCCCAGGCCTCGTCGCCGATGGGCGTCGCGATGAGCGCGGACGCGGACTGCAGCGCCTGCCACCTCATCGGCGGGGGCGTGGGCACGAAGCCGATCCCGACCATGGCCCATCCCCTGGAGGGCTGGAGAGACTGCACAGCCTGCCACGCGACGGGTCGGCTGGTCCAGACGGCCCCGGGCCACACCGGCATCCACAAGGGCGAGTGCCTCGTGTGCCACAAGGTCCAGGCCGCGACCGCCAGCGCCCTGCCCCGCCCGCACCACGTCTTCACGAACGCGACCTGCATCTCCTGCCACGGGACGAAGGCCCCCCTGCCGACCGACATGCAGGGACGCCAGAACTGCTGGATCTGCCACCCCGGAACGGAGTACGAGAGCCTCTTCGGCGGCCCGGCTCCCAGCGCGTCGCTCAAGCCGGCGAACTGATCCTGATCTTCCCCCTCCCTGGCGCGCCGCGACGATTGGACCGTCGCGGCGCGTCGCTATCGGCGGAGCTGCGGCGTCGACGAGCCCGGGCCGGGCCGGTGATCCGCCCCGCCTGGTGACCTCGAGGGGCGAGACGCGCGCGCCGCCGGCCCGGGTGTCCTGTCCCGGGCGGGCCGAACCGCGCGGCAGCAGGCGACCGATGGCCCGGTGCCACCGCCCGGCCCGGGTGGAATAGTGATGCAGCGTCTCGCTGCCTGGCCAATCGAGGGGCGCATGGATTCGGGGACGTCGCGGTGGTGGTGAGGACGAACGGGCACGGGCCGGGTGGACCCGAGCGGCTCGACGTGCTCCTCGCGATCTTCGACTTCCCGGTCCTGCTGGTCGGCTTCCGGGGGATCATCGACGCGGAGCCCGACATGCGGGTCGTCGGCGAGGTGGAGGACCGCGAGACGCTCCGCGAGCGGATCGAGCAGACCCAGGCCGACGTCGTGATCGCCGAGTGCCTCCCGGTCAGCGGGACCGGCTGCAGCTCGTTCCAGACGATCGAGACGATCCGGGCGGCCAAGCCCGGGATCCGGATCATCGCCCTCGAGTGCCGCTGCAGCAGCGACCAGTTCAGCCTCGCCCTCAAGGCCGGGGCGGACGGGTACCTCACCCGCGAGGCCCACCCGGGCGATCTCCTGACCGCCCTGCGCTGCGTCGCCCGGGGCCAGACCTACGTCTCCCCCTCGATCGTCACCGCGATGGTCAACACGTACGTCCTGCGGACCCCGGGCGGGGCCATCGAGGATGCCTACGACCTGCTCAGCGACCGCGAGCGCGAGGTCCTCCTCCTCGCCGCCGTCGGGCACACCAACCGCGAGATCGCGCGGACCTTCCACCTGTCCGAGCAGACCGTCCACAACTACCGGGCGAACATCATGGAGAAGCTGGGCTTCCACGATCGGGTGGAGCTGCTGAAGTTCGCCATCCGGCGCGGGATCATCAACGCCGCCGACCTGTGACGACCGCGCCCGGCGACGGCGGGCCCACCGCTTCGCGGCCGGCCACTACCCTGTGACGTGATGCCCGACGCCGACCCTCCGCCGCCGCCCTCGCCCCGCCGACGTGCCCGCGGCCCGGACGGCACGAGCGCTCGCCGCCCCCCCGGCCCCGCCCCGGCGACGAGATGGCCGCGGCCGGCGAAGATCGCCTTCATCGGGTCCCACGGGATCCGCAAGACGAGCGCGGTGCTCGCCTTCGCCGCGGCCGGCCAGCGGGCCGGCTGCTCGGTCGAGCTCGGGCGGGAGGTGGTCCGCGACAATCCGCTGGGCATCAACGAGGGTGCCACGGGCGAGGCCCAGCTCTGGGTGCTCGTCACGCAGGTCCGCCAGGAGCTGGAGCTCGCCCGCCGGGCCGACGTGCTGGCCACGGACCGCGGAGTGATGGACAACTACGCGTACTACCTCCGGTCGTGCGGGGGCACCGACCGCTACGACGTCGAGCCGCTCGTGCGTCGATGGTCGGCGACCTACGACCTGGTGGTCCGCCTGCTGCCCGACATCGAGCTCACCCCGGACGGCGTCCGGAGCACCAACGACGCCTTCCGCGACGAGGTCGAGTCGATCCTCGACCGCGTGCTCCCGACCCTCGTGGGGCCCGATCGACTGCTGACCCTGCGCGCCTCCGACGTGACCAGCCGATTCGACTGGGACGCAGTCCTCGCGCGGCTGGCGTCAGCAGTCGGAGCCACGATCCGGCCGCCCACGATCTGGACCTAGGCGCCCCTGGCGCCCGGGCCCGGCGCTTGGGCGCCGGCTCAGAACATCGTGGAGCACCAGGGCGCACGCGCGGCGTGGAACAGGGCGTCGGCGCGGCCGACCGCGCCGGGCGTGCGCTCCACAACGCGTCCCACCGCCGCGAGCTCGCCGAACCGGAGGCCTCCGAGGTAGGCCGCGCCGAGGTCCGCCACGTCGAGGACGAGGTCGGCTGGAAGGTCGGTCCGCTCGAGGCTGCCCACTCCCGACGCGTCGACGACGAGTCGCCAGGGGCCGGCGTTCGCGGGAAGGGTGGCGTCCGCGACGTCGAAGGTGAGGGCGCCCGCGGCGCCGTAGCGCCGCGCAGCGAGGGCAGCCGGCATGTCGAGGAGCCGGAGCCAGAGCGCGTCGCCCACGGTCAGGCCCAGCGCCCGCGGCTCCGCGAGGAGCACCTGGAGCGGGTGCGGCACGGGCCCCCGGGAACCCTTCACGGTGGGGTAGAGGTCGATGCCCAGGAGCCAGGCCCAGAGATCGCGCTGGGCCCGAGGCGTCGACCCCACCAGGTCCGTGACGATCAGCGCGCCCGATGGACCGCGGTCGTCCCAGGCCTCCTTCAGCCGGTAGATCGCGAAGCCCTCCGGCACGCCCTCCACCTCGTAGACGACGCGAAACTTCACGCCCGCGGCGCTCCGCCGGGCCTCCGTGTCGCGCAGGCCCTCCCATGTCCACCAGGCCTCGTTCCGGTCGATCATCCCGGGCACCGTGGCCCGCACCTTGTCGTAGACGGGCGGCATGAGGCGAAGCCCCTCGGCCTCGTCGACCAGCCGGACGCGCCCTTCGGCGGGTGCCGGCCGGGCGAATCCGGCCCGTCCGCGCGAGATCTCGAACGAGCCGGAGAGCGTCGCCAGGCCGTAGCCGAAGCGCTGGTAGATCGCGCCCTCCGAGGCCCACAGGATCGCGACCGGCTCGCCGTGATCGCGGGCATCCTCGAAGAGGCGGGCCATCATCGCCCGGAGGACTCCGCGACGCCGGTGCGTCGGGAGCACCCCGACGAGGGTCTGGCCGGCGGCCGCGACCTCGCCCCCCGGCACCGTGAGCCGGAAGGTGAGGTTCCCGCAGGTCCCGATCGGCGCGCCATCCTCGATCGCGCCGAACGTCCGATCGGGCTCCCAGGTGTGGCGGGCCTCCTCGAACTCGGCGTCGCTCAGCGGCTCCCCGAAGGCCGCTTCGAGCGGGGCTGCGAGGGCCCGGAGCGTCTCCGTCGTCGCCCGGCGAATCTCGATGGCGGGTGTCCTGTCCATGGGGACATCGTCGCACGCGCGTCGAGCGCGACGGGGGCCGGGCACCGGGGTCCAGCTCTACCGGAAGGGGGATCCGGCGGCCGAATCTCTATCCGCAGGCCGATGGAACCGCTGACCGGGCAGGCCCAGGATCTGCGCTGCGGCGGAATCGCCGTCACCGGACGGAGACTCTCCTCATGCGCGTCCCGCAGCCCAGGATCGGGCTCCGGTCGATCGGCAGCTTCGCGGCCCTGCTGCTCGCCGTCCTGATCATGCCGGCGGCGATCGCCGGATGCGGCGGCACCAACGGACCATCGATGGCCCCTCCGGCCGCGGGCGCCAGCGCGACGAGCGAGCCTGGCGCCTCGTCCGGCGAAGCACCGGGCATGGTCGACGACGGGATGGGCGGCCAGATGGCGACGGCGGATGCGGCCGCCTGGCAGCAGCGACCCGACTTCGTGCGCGCCAATGGCAGCGCGACCGAGCTCGCGTACGCCTACGCAATCGAGCATCCCGAGGTCATCGCCTGGATGCCCTGCTACTGCGGCTGCGCCGCGATGGGCCACCAGAGCAACCTCGACTGCTTCGTGAAGCCGCGGGCCGCCGGCGGGGCGCTCTCCTTCGAGGAGCACGCGTCCTACTGCGACGTGTGCGTCAAGACGGCGCTCACCGCGAAGGCGCTCCGGGGCGAGGGCCGGAACCTCTCCCAGATCCGCCAGGTCGTGGACCAGACGTTCGCGGGCAGCGCTCCGGGCACTCCGACGAAGCTGCCGCCGGCCACCTGAGCCCGCGTCGCCGACCGTCCTTCAGGCGCCCAGCGCGGCCGCGACCTCGCTGATCGCCGCGGGTCCGACCCGGCAGCAACCGCCGATCAGGGCGGCGCCTGCCGTCTCCCAGCGGGCGGCCGCCGCGCCGTCAACGGTCACGCCCGGCCCGCCGACCCAGCGCCGCGCCGCGGTGTCCCACACCTCCCCGGAGTTCGGGTAGACCACGACCGGGCGGTCCGTCGCGCTGCGGGCACGCCCGATCAGCTCGTCGACGTGCTCCGGCGCCGTGCAGTTGACCCCGACCGCCACGACCCGCGTCGTCGCGTTGGCCAGGGCGAACGCCTCCTCGACAGGGGCCCCGCTGCGCAGGCGCGCACCATCAGCGCACGAGAAGCTCAGCCAGCCGACCGCGTACCCTCGCTCCTCGAGGAGCTCCACGAGCGCGATGCCTTCCTCGAGCTCCGGGATCGTCTCGCAGGCAAGGAGGTCCGCCCCGGAGTCCGCGAGCAGCGCGAGCCGCTCCCGATGGAAGTCGCGCAGCGCGTCGACGGAGAGGCCGTAGCGACCGCGGTACTCCGAGCCGTCGGCCCGGGAGGCGCCGTACGGGCCGATCGATGCCGCGACCAGGAGCGGGCCGGTGCCCTCCGGGCCGCGTTCCTCGCGATAGGCCCGGCGCGCCTCGTCGGCGAGCTCGACGCTGCTCCGGATCCGGGCGCTGGCCGAAGCCCGGTCCAGGCCGCGTCGGACGAAGCCCTCCACGGTCGCCTGGTAGCTGGCGCTGATCGCGATGCGCGCACCGGCCCGGAAGAACGCGAGGTGAGCGGCCACGATCTCGGCGGGCCGCTCCACGAGCAGGCGGGCCGACCAGAGCGGGTCGGCGAGATCGTTGCCCTGGGCCTCGAGCTGGGTCGCCAGCCCGCCGTCGATCGCGACCGCCCGGCCGCCGGCGAGGAGCGGAGCGAGGACCGCGGGATCCATGGGCGGGTGGCGGCCGGGTGGCTCGGCCGACTCAGCCGGCCGTGCCGATGTCGATCGCGTAGGCCTCCCACACGAGGTCGGCCCCGTGCTGGCGGTGGCGGACGATCCGGCCCATGAGGCGCTGGACGTCGTCGCGCGCCTGCTCGAGATCGGCGTCGGCCGGGAACTCCGTCTCGAACCTGGTCACGGCCGCCGCGATCGCAGCCGCGAGGGGCGGGTGCTCCTCGCGCAGGCGGCGCGCCTTGGGCGCGGCGTTCACGGCCACGTCCTCGACCTCCTCGTAGAGGCCGCCCGGTCCCTCGGTCTCCGCGACGTGATCCGCGAACGCGTGCTGCAGCGACTCGAGGTGGCTGGCCACGTCGAGGCGCCAGTTCTCGGGCGTGCGGACCGGCGACGAGATGGATTCCTCCAGCGCGAACAGCGCGTCGCGCAGCTCGCGGCGACGACGGGCGGCGGCCTCGAGCGCGTGGCTCGGGTGCGGATCAGTCGTCATGGTTCCTCCTCGGCGCGGATGTGGGGCCATCGTAGGGCGTTCGGCCCGGGACCGCGACGGGCGCCGCCTGGCGTCCCGGAGCGCGACCCGGCTGGCCGTCCGTGTCGCCTACCCGGGCCGCGGCGGGCGGACCGCGACCGAGCCGATGACCTCGCGCCAGGCCCGGGTGAGCAGGCGATACTCGGGGGCGGGGATCCGCTCCGCCGCCACGATCGCCCCGGCCGTCTCGGCCGCGCACTCCGCGGCCTCCCTCGCATCGAGGAGCAGGTCGGGGTCGGCCGGCGCCGAAGAGCCCGCGCTCCCGGCACCGAGCGCCCCGCCGGCGGGGGGTGCCGCGAGCGCGATCGTCGCTCGCTCCCGGGCCTCCTCGGCCGCGGCGGTCGCGCGATCGTCGCGCTCGTTGGCGAAGGCGCGGTCCCGGGCCGTCCGGGCCGCCTTCGGGGGCTTCTGCATGCGGGGATCCCAGTCGAACGTGCGCCGGCGAGCGCCCGCGAGGCGCCGGGCGGTCGCCGGGTCGAGCATGGCGGCCGCGGCGAGGACGGCCAGCACCTCGGGGGATCGGGGCCCGTAGTCGCCGCCGGTGCGGATCGCCCGCCGGCGCAGCCGGCGGCGCCGGACGTCCAGGAAGTGGAACGAGGCGAGGAGCAGGAACGCGCCGAGCAGCACGACCCAGGCGATGAGGTCGGAGGAGAGGGCACGGGCCTGCTCGGCGGTCACGCGTGGATTGTGCCGGACCGGCGGCGGATCGGCCGGCGGCCGCCGCACGAGGCCCGGCCCGCTCCCGGGGCCAGCACGATATCCTTAGCCGTCCCCCCACAACCCCGCATGGAGCCCACATGAAGGTAGGCGTTCCGAAAGAGACCCTGCCCGGGGAGCGCCGCGTCGCGCTCGTGCCGGAGGTTCTCGGCCGCCTGAAGGCGGCGGGCGTCGACGTCCTGGTCGAGCGTGGTGCCGGTGTGCCCGCTTCCTTCGTCGACGCCGCGTACGAAGAGGCGGGCGCAACGCTCGTCTCGCGCGACGAGGTCTACGCCCAGGCCGACTGCGTCGTGAAGGTCCAGAAGCCCTCGTCCGACGAGCTCGGGATGCTCCGCCCGGGCCAGGCCCTGGTTGGGCTCCTGGGCCCGCTCATCGACCCGCAGCTGATGAGGGCGCTGGCCGAGCGGGGCGTCACGGCGATCAGCCTCGACGCGATCCCGCGCACGCTGTCCCGGGCGCAGTCGATGGACGTCCTCTCGTCGCAGGCGAACATCGGCGGCTACAAGGCCGTGCTCGTCGCGGCCGAGGCGTTCGGGCGCTACTTCCCGCTCCTGACCACCGCCGCCGGCACCGCCAAGCCGGCGAACGTCCTGATCCTGGGCATCGGCGTGGCCGGCCTGCAGGCGATCGGCACGGCTCGCCGGCTCGGCGCGGTCGTGAAGGCATACGACGTGCGGCCGGAGACCAAGGAGCAGGCCGAGTCCCTCGGTGCCCAGTTCGTCACCCTCAGGACCGCCATCGACGCCACCGGTGCCGGCGGCTACGCGCGCGAGCTGACCGCCGAGGAGCGAGCTGCCCAGCAGGCGGAGCTCAACGCCGTGATCGGCGGGATGGACGTCGTGATCACCACCGCCCAGGTCCCCGGGCGCAAGCCGCCCGTCCTGGTCACCGCCGACGCGGTACGGGCGATGAAGCCCGGCTCGGTGATCCTGGACATGGCGGCCAGCGCGCTGGGCGGCAACTGCGCGCTGTCCCGGCCGGGCGAGACCATCCACACCGAGAACGGCGTGGAGATCATCTCCCCGGACAACCTCCCCGCGACGGTGCCCATCTCGGCCAGCCAGTTCTACTCCAAGAACCTGCAGGGCCTCCTCCTGCACCTCGTCAAGGACGGCCAGCTGGTTCTCGACCCGGCCGAGGAGATCACGGCCGGCGTCCTCATCACCCATGGCGGGAAGGTCGTCCAGCCGGCGACCGCGAAGCTCCTTGAGCCCGCCCCAGCGGCCGGAGGGGCCAGCGCATGAACCCTGACCTCCTGACCCAGGTCACCATCTTCGTCCTCGCGATCCTCGTCGGGTTCGAGGTCATCGCGAAGGTCCCGGCCACGCTCCACACGCCCCTCATGTCGGGGGCCAACTCGATCCACGGGATCGTGCTGGTCGGCGGGATGCTGATCGCCGCGGATGCGAAGGACGTCCTGGGCTACCTGCTCGCCTTCGTGGCCATGGCGTTCGGCGCGATGAACGTCGTCGGCGGGTACGTGGTCACGGACCGGATGCTCCAGATGTTCAAGAAGAAGCCGACGGCCGCGAAGCCCTCGGCCCGGGCGTGACGGGCGGCCTCGCGGTGGACATGCCCACGCTCGTCTACGTCGCCCAGCTGGCCGGGGCCGTCTGCTTCGTGCTCGGCCTGCACCAGATGAACTCGCCTGCCACCGCCCGCAACGGCAACCTGCTCTCCGCCGCGGGGATGGTCGTGGCCGTGCTGGCCACGCTCGTCGGCCTCGTGACCCGGCCGGGCGGCATGGACGCCGCAGCCTGGATCATCATCGTGGTCGGCTTCGCGATCGGCGGCGGCCTCGGCCTGTACACGGCCCGGACCGTGAAGATGACCGCGATGCCGCAGCTGGTCTCGCTGTTCAACGCGGTCGGGGGCGGGGCCGCGGCCCTGGTCGCGATCTCGGACTTCGTCCGGAGCGCCGGCTCGGCGCAGGCCGCCACGGTGTCGACCGCGGTCTTCGTCGTCCTCGACGTCGCGATCGGCTCGGTCACGTTCACGGGCTCGCTGATCGCCTCGGGCAAGCTCATGGGCAGGATCAGCGGCAAGCCGATCATCTTCCCCGGCTCGCGCCTCCTGACCGTCGTCCTCGCGGTGGTGGCCGTCGCCGGCACCGTGGTCCTGGTCCTCGGCGCGGCCGGCACGATCGGCCTGGGTACCACGGCCTCGATCCTGGTCCTCGCGGCGATCATCGCGGCGGCGCTGCTCTTCGGCGTGACGATGGTCCTGCCGATCGGCGGGGCGGACATGCCGGTGGTGATCTCCCTGCTCAACGCGTTCACGGGCACGGCCGTCGCGATGGCCGGCTTCGTGGTCAACAACCCGGTCCTGATCGTCTCGGGCGCGCTCGTCGGAGCGTCCGGCGGCATCCTCACCAAGCTCATGGCGGACGCCATGAACCGCTCGATCGTGAACATCATGGTCGGCGGCTTCGGCGGCGGCGAGGGAGTGGTGGCCGGTGTCGCTGGCCCGGGTGGCTCGGTCCGCTCGATCGGCGCCGACGACGTGGCGATCCAGCTGGCCTACGCCCAGCACGTGATCGTCGTGCCCGGCTACGGCCTCGCGGTCGCCCAGGCCCAGCACGCGGTCCGCGAGCTGGCCGAGCTGCTCGAGGAGAAGGGCGTGGACGTGAAGTACGCGATCCACCCGGTCGCCGGCCGGATGCCCGGCCACATGAACGTCCTCCTCGCGGAGGCGAACGTGCCGTATCCGCTCCTCAAGGAGATGGATGAGATCAACCCGGAGTTCGACCGCTGCGACGTCGCCCTCGTGGTCGGCGCGAACGACGTGACGAACCCGGCCGCGCGGCGACCCGGCTCGCCGGTCTCCGGCATGCCCATCCTCAACGTGGACCACGCGAAGTCGATCGTCGTCATCAAGCGGTCCATGGGCCGCGGGTACGCCGGCATCGACAACGAGCTCTACACCGACCCCAAGACCGGGATGCTCTTCGCCGACGCGAAGGAGGGCCTCGCCCAGCTGGTCTCGGCCGTCAAGGCCCTCTGACCGGGGCCGGTCCGCCGGCTCCCCGACTGCGCAGCACCGGCCCCGGCCGCGACGCCGGGGCGCGTGATTCTCCGGGCCGGCCGCGACGCCCCGCGCGCGCCGACGCGCCGCGCGCGCCGACGCGCCGGCGCGACTGCACGAGGTCCGGAAGACCGCCCGGACGGCTGCCTCGACGACCTGTGCTCGGTGCGGGCCCTGGGCGCGATGGCCTGGCATCGGCTCACCGGCATCCACCCGTTCGGTGACGACCGGACCTCCCAGCTCCTGGCCATCGTCGCGGGCCGGATGCCGCGTCCAGGCGGCACGACCGTCGCGCGGGGCCTGCGGAACGCGATGAGCGCCGCGCAGGACCCTGACCCGGCCGGACGCCCGACCGCCCTCGAGCTGGCGGTCGTCTTCGGGGGCACCGGCTGACCGGCCGGGGCGCCTCCGTTCAGGGCGCCTCGACGGGGCCCGCGATCCGGGCCGGGACGATGGCGGCCTTCACGATCGCCCCGTCGCCATCGACCTCGAGCCGGATCTCGCCGCTTCCCTGCGCCCCGAGGAGGGCGAGGGTCGTCGCGCGCTCCCCGTCGCCTGCCAGCGCCTTCCCGACCGTGCAGGCACCCAGCGCGATCGCGGCGGCCCGCAGCCCGCGCTCGAGCATCGAGCGATCCACGCCCGCCGCAATCGCGATGTCCCGGGGCCAGGACGGCGCGTCCGCGCCGAGCAGCGCCACGATCCGCTCCGCCAGCGCCGCGAGCGCCGGTCCCGGATTCGCCGCGGGCGTCACGTTGAGCGCCTGGATCTTCGGCTCGCGCTCCGGCGTCGCGAGCAGCTCCAGCCGGACCCGGCCCTGCTCGCCGCGCAGCCACCAGGTGGCGTCGGAGGGAGACGTGCTCGTGACCGGCTCATCATCGGGGAGGAGCACCCCGAACCGTTCATGCAGGCCTGCGACCTGGGCCCGCCGGCGCTCCCGCGGCTCGTCGAGATCCATGTTCGGGGCGAACACCGCGTCGGCCAGGGCCTCGTCCCAGGAGCTCAGCAAGCGATCCGCGGCCCCCCGGAGACGCCCCGTCGAGGGCGACGCAGCGACCCGCCTGCCGGGCGCGACCCGTCCCCGCACCAGGGCCCGGAGGGCCTCGGCCGCCGGCGCGGACACGTGGGCGTACCGGGAGTTCGCCAGGGCGATCACCCCCAGGCCGGTCGCCGGATGCCAGCGCATGGTGGACCCGAAGCCCGGATAGCCGCCGCTGTGCCCGACGACGAGCCCGATCTCGACGTCGGGCGCGATGAACAGCCCGAACCCATAGCCGCCGGCCGCGACGGTCGGCGGGCCGCCGCTCCCGTCGAAGGTCATCTCGGGCGGGAAGGCCCGGTGCACCTGCTGCATCTCGCGCCGGGCCGCCCGGGAGAGCGGATGGCCGTCCTCGGGGTCGTCACGGGCGGGGAACGCGGCCGCGAAACCGGCGACCCAGCGGGCGAGGTCGGCGACCGAGGAGAAGATCCCGCCCATCGAGGCGAGGGCCCCGTATCCATCGACCGGCTCAGGTTCGAAGCGCTCGTCGCGCTGAACGTAGCCCTGGGCCGCCATGTCGGGCGCGACGTCGCCCGGGAGGTAGGTTGTCGCCGTCATGCCCATCGGCCGGAGGACGCGCTCGGCAACGACCTCGCGATACTCGCGTCCGGCGGCACGGGTGATGACCCGGCCAAGGATCCCGTAGCCCAGGTTGGAGTACTCGAATGTGGTGCCGGGCGGCCAGGCGAGGTCCACGCCGCCGCGCAACAGGTCCGCGAAGTCGTCGAGCGGGAGCCCCTGGAGCCGGTCGCCCCATGGGTCGTCGGTGGCCAGCCCCGCGCTCATCGTCAGGAGGTGGCGGATCGTGACGGGCGGGCTGTCCCGGGTCGGGCCGCGCAGGTCGACCAGCTCCGGGACGTGGCGGGCGACCGGGTCGTCGAGCGTCAGCCTCCCCTCGTCGCGCAGCAGCAGGATCGTGGCGGCCGTGAAGCTCTTGGTCATCGAGGCGATCCGAAAGACGCTCTCGGGACCCGGCCGGCGGTCCGCTCCAGCGACCAGCGTTCCCGCGCCGCCGGCGTGGATGAGCACCCCGTCATTCACGACGCCCCAGGCCAGGCCGGGTGGACCCGACGGAGCGGCCGCGAACGCGGCGAACGCCCGGTCGACGGCGCGCAGCGGATCGCCCGGCAGCATCGGGCCATGATCGAGGGGAGGCGCACCGGACGCGCCGATGGGTGCGCTCAGGCTTCCTTGGCGAGGGCGAGTCGGCTCATCCGCCGGCCTGCACGCCGCCGGGCCCCGCCTGCTGGAATTCCCGGTAGCGGGTGATCACCCGGAAGCCCATCGCCTCGTAGATGGATCGGCCCATCTTGCTGGCCTGCAGGATCGCGACCGAACAGCCGGCGGCCACGCCGTCGGCGATGGCCCGACGGGTCATGGCCGCGCCATAGCCGCGGCGGCGGGCAGCCGGGATCGTGGCCACGTTGTAGACGCCGATCGTTGTCCCCTTGCGAAAGCCCAGCGCGGCTCCGACCGGCGCGCCGTTCACAACGCCAAGGTAGTTGGTGCTCGGGGAACCGACCGCTGGAGGAGCGCCCAGCACCCTTCGCACGAGCTCGAGCGGCATGGCGAAGCCTTCCGCGGCAACCCGGGCACACGCGTCGAGATCGGCCTCGTCGACCGCGGCCCGAATCTCGAGCTCGGCCGGCGGGGGCCGGAGTGGACCGATCGGGTGCCAGACCATGGCCGGCACCGGATCGCCCGGGTCCGGTTCGCCGAAGCCCAGGCCGAGGACCAGGGGCACGAACCGATCGTCCGCGCCGTCGCGCAGGCTCACCATGAACGGATCGCCCCGCGCCCGCATCCGCTCGATTGCCCGCCCCAGGTCGGCCGGATCCGCGGCCGCATCGAGGACCTGGACCTGGCTGAACAGGGCGAGCGGCAGCCCGCTGGCGAACCAGGCGATGTCACCGTAGCGGCCCGCTTCGCCGCCCGGCTGCAGGCGAGCCATCTCCCCGAAAGCGGCGACCTGGTTCGCCTGCTCGAGACGCCGGAGGGTTGGGTCGTCCACGGGAGGGATGTTAGCGGACCACCACCTCGGGCGGCATGACCGGGCGCGGGGTCGACTTCCCGGACACGGATCGATCCGGAAGGCAAGGGAGGGAGCCACGTCGGTCCCCTGGTGGCGAAGATGGACCTCGGTCCTGGGACCGATCGTGTTGCCGGGCGACGCTCGGGCTCGATCAGGCCGGATCCACCAGCTCGATCCTGATCCGCTTGTTGATCCGGCCCTTGGACTCATAGCCGGTGACCCGGATAGTGCCCACTTCGTGGGTGTTGGCCACGTGGGTGCCCCCGTCGGCCTGCAGGTCGAGACCCACGATCTCGATCGTGCGGATCGTCTCGATGCCCGCGGGCAGGAGGTTGACCTTCGTCCGGATCAGATCGGGGATCGCGAACGCCTCGGCGCGGGGCAGGTGGCCGACGCGCACGTCGCGCCCTCGCACCAGCTCCCCGTTGACGGTCGCCTCGATCGCGTCAACGAGATCGCCGGACATCCGCTCGAACTCGAAGTCCATCCGCGCCGCGCCCGGCTCCATGTTCCCGCCGGTCACGAGCGCGCCGTAGTCGCGCCAGACCACGCCGCACAGGGCGTGCAGCGCGGTATGCGTACGCATCAGCCGGAGGCGTCGGTCCCAGTCGAGATCGACCTCGAACGCCGCGGCCTCGGCGCCGATCGGGGGCTCCTGGCCCGGGGCCAGCTCGTGCCAGATCTCGTCGCCCGCCTTGCGGGCCGCGACGACCTCCCAGGCCCGGCCGCCCGGCGCGCGGAGCACGCCCCGGTCCGCCGGCTGGCCGCCGCCGCCCGGATAGAAGACTGTCCGATCGAGGAGCACGAGCGCGCCGCGGCCTTCGGCCGGCGGTGGCTCGCTCGCCCGGATCCGGGCCGTGATCGTCCGCGCGTAGGCATCGACGTAGCAGACGTTGTCGCTCATGGGCGAACGGTACCGCGTGCCGCGCGCCGGGGCGTTCCCTGGAGCGTCCCGGACCCCGAACGAAGTACCGGGCCCGGGTGAGCCTGAGGGTACGAAGGTCCCATAGCAGGCGCGGCGGGCCGGAGGGTACCGTCCCCCCGAAGCGCCTAAGGGTGACCCTCGAGTGGCGCGAGAGGGTCATCATCACCCGATCCGTCGGGCAGTCCACCACACTGCGCCGCCCGCGCCAGGAGTCATCGACCATGAAGGACACGTGGAAGGCCCGCCTGCTCGGGCTCGTCTTCTCAGTCGCCGCCTTTGCGTTCGCGGTGGCACCGATGCACGGGCGTCTCTGGTAGTCGCTCTGCCAGGCTCGCCAGCCCTCCGGCGAACCTGGGATCAGCCCTCGCGGCCTCGGCCGCGCATGCGGCCCGAACCGGTTGGTTCGGGCCTCTTGCTGTCCTGGGCCAGGTCATCGACGAGGCCCAGCCGGAGCGCGACCGTCGCCGCCTCGACCCGCCCGGCCACGCCAAGCTTGGCCAGGATGTTGCCAACGTGGACGCCGACGGTCTTCTCGCTGATGTAGAGCCGCTCCCCGATCTCCCGGTTCGTCCGGCCGCTCACGATCTCCGCCAGGACCCCGCGTTCGCGGGCGCTCAGGCCAAAGGTCTCCGTCGACCGTGACGCGGCCCCCCCGGGTGGCGGGCCGGGCGGGACAGGGAGCGGGACGGCCGCGACCAGGGGCTCTCCGCGCGGGTCCTCGACGCGCCCGAGGGCCGCGAACAGCGCCTCGGGAAGCGCGATCCGGGCCCGCTCGGCAACGTCGCGGACCGCGCGAAGGAGGGGCATGGCCCCCAGCTCCGCGGCCGTCTCCGCCGCCTCGAGGAGCGGGGCCAGCGCCTCGTCGCGGGCCTCGCGGCGCAGGCGGGACGCGGTCGTCGCGGCGAGGATCGCCTCGGCCCCCCGCCAGCGGGCCAGCGCGACCTCGTAGCGTCTCCGGAGGCCCTCCCAGCGAGTCGCGACCGCCTGCCAGGTGGTCGGATCGTCGTGCCCGGCGATCCGCGCGCGGAACGCCCGGGCAGTCGCCAGCTGGGCATCGGCCTCCCGGCGCGAGTACGCGTGCGGCGAGACGCCGGCCCGTTCGACGAAGTGGGTCGCGTCGGCGAGCACCTCGTCGCCCCAGGTCCGGACGCCGGCCAGGGTCGCGATGTCGCGTCGGTCGCGCGCCTCCACGGCCACCGTCGCCGCCACCCCGAGGCCGATGCGGGCCGTCTGCGCCTGGAGCACCCAATCCTCCGTCTCGCGGATCCGCGCCCAGGCCGTCTCGATCGCGCGCCGGGCGTCGGTCGTATCACCTCGCCAGAGGGCCATCGAGGCGGCGGCCCACTGGGCCTCGATCGCCGCCTGGGCGTCGGCGACGGTCTCCAGCTCCAGGAGCAGGCGCCCCAGGATGCGGGTCGCGGTCGTGCCGTAGGTCATCTCCGCGTCGACGGTGAGGAAGTTCGCCGCGGCATTGACGAACGCCTCGCCGGTGGGCGCCCAGGCGAGGGCCCGGAGCGCGATCTCGCGAGCCTCGGGCCAGCGACCGACAACGAACAGGAAGTCCGCGGCCTGACCCCGGAGCAGGTTGCCGTGGAGGTCCTCGAGGCCGTCGCGCTCCGCTGCGGCGATGCCGGCGAGCGTGGCGTCGATCGCCTCCTCGTGACGGCCCTCGAGGGCGAGGATCGTGGCCAGGTTGGCCCGCGCCCGGAACGCGTCATCGGGACGCTCCACCTCGATCGCGACCTCCAGGGCCTCCCTGAGCAGCCTGATCGCGGAGTCCACCCGACCGTGCCAGCCGTCCAGCGCACCGAGCGTGCAGGTCGCGTGGCCGACGATCGCCCGGCCGTCCGGGCCCGCTGACGCCGTGCTCGCGAGCGCCTCCCGGGCCAGTCGCTCGGCGTCGCTGAACGCTCCCGTCAGCATGCGAGCCTGGGCCATCCGGGCCAGGACGCGCGCCCGGTCGACCGGTCCGGCGGCATGCAGGAGGTGCTCGGCGCGCTCGAAGCCGACCAGTGCCTCGTCGCGATCGCCGGCGGCCCAGCGGACATCTCCGAGACGCTCCCAGAGCGCGGCCGCCGACGGGCGGTCGGCCCCGATCGGGACGGCCAGGGCCGAATCGAGGAACGCGGCGGCCCGCTGGTGATCAGCGGCCGCCTCGGCCGCCTCCGCCGCGCGAACCAGGAGGTCCGGGCGCACCGTCGTCCCGGGGTCGGTCGCCTCGAGCTCGATGGCCAGCTCCAGGTGGCCGAGCGCATCGGCACTCGCTCCCAGCGACTCGGCCGCACGCGCGGCCTCGAGCGCCGCGGCCAGCGCCCGGGCGGGCTCGTGCGCGCGAAGCCAGTGCCTCTCCGCCTCCTCAGGGTGGGCGACCAGGGCGCATGCAACCGCCACGTGCATCCAGCGGCGCTGGGCCGGCAGCAGGTCGGCGGCCAGCGCCCCCGCGATCAGCTCGTGCCGGATCCGGTAGCGCGTGGCGGCGCCGTCCTGGCGTCCCGGCTCGTCCACGGCGAAGCGAGTCGCCCGGGCCTCCTCGAGACCCGCCGTCAGGTCCGCATCCAGCACCGCGCCGCCGCGCCGCGGCCCGGACGTTGAGCGAGGCGCCTGGCGAGGCTGGCCGGAGTCGTAGGCGGCCGCGATCGCGGCCAGCTCCTGCGGGAGGAGCGGGCCGCCGGCGAGGCCGAGTGCGCGCAGGACGCGCCGACACTCGGGGCTCCGCCGGCCCACGCGAATCCGGATGAGCTGCTCGAGGGGGGCGGACAGGGACGACGTGGCCAGCTCCCGCCGCGCCGCCAGCACTTCCTCGGCCACCAGCGGGTTGCCGCCGGATCGCTCCGCGACGAGCAGGAGGAGCGGGGCCGACGGACGCTCCCCCTCGTGCGCCTCGATCAGGGCGCCCAGGGCCGGGCGATCGAGACCGAGCAGCGGGATCCGGATCGGGGGGCGCGGGCCGCCGTCGATCTCGCGCAGCGTGGATCGGAGCGGGTGGGTCCGGCCGAGGGTATCAGCCTGGTAGGTGCCCACCAGGAGCACGGGCCGGTCGCCGAGGGTCCGGGCGAGGAAGGCGACGAGCGCCCGCGTGGCCGCGTCGGTCGCGTGAAGGTCCTCGAGCACCAGCACGAGGGGGCCCGCCTCGGCGAGTCGCGCGATCAGGCCACGGAGACCCTCCAGCGTCCGCTCGAGGCGATGCTCGGCCGGCGGCGGGCTGGGGTCGAGCCCGGCCCGCAGCACGGAACCCGGCAGGAGCGGCGCCAGGACGTCGGCACGCAGGCCGAGGAGCCCGGCGAGCTCGCCGGGTTCGCGCTCCTGCAGCCCTCGCTCGAGCGCGACGCAGATCGGTCCGTAGGGCCGTCCGCGCCAGCTCGGGAGCGCGTCGCTGCGCAGGACGGTCGCCGGGGGAGGAATCCCGGCCCCGGGGGTGCCGTGGGTGAGCCTGGCGAGCGCTTCGTCGACGAGTCGGCTCGCGCCCATGCCGCTCGACGCCTCGAGGAGGAGCATCGTCCCGCGCCCCGCCGCGGCCTCGGTGTACGCGGCAGCGAGTCGCTCGAGCTCCGCGTCGCGGCCGACGAACCGCCCTCTCTCACGGACCATGCGAGGCATTCTACGGGTCGCCACGGTGCCAGCCGCACCCGGGGACCGCATACTCCGCCTCGATGTCCACCCGACCGCACCCCGCGAACGAGCTGAACGAGCTCTCCGGCGAGGAGTGGCTCTACTTCACGAAGTCCGTGCTCACCACGGCCTACCCGTCCGAGCTGGGCCACGAGCTCCGACGGGCGCACGGCGCGAACAAGCCGCCCCGGCTCATGGCCCGCCTGATCGAGTTCTTCACCCGATCCGGCGAGGTGGTCCTGGACCCGTTCGCGGGGGTGGGCGGCACCCTCCTGGGCGCTGCGATCGCCCGCGGGCCGCGTCGCGCGATCGGCATCGAGATCAACCCGGCCTGGGCGGACGTGTACGCGACCGTCGTGGAGAAGCTCGGGTCGGAGAAGGCCGCCGGACGCCTTCGCGTGGTCGACCTCGGGCAGGCGGATCCGGGCAGTCCCCGGGGCTTCGATCCGTCCGGCTGCGAGATGCGCGTCGGCGACGCGCTGGCCCTGCTGCCGGGGATCCCGGACGCATCGGTGGACTTCGTCGCGACGGACCCTCCCTACACGATCCAGCTGCCGCTGACGATGGCGGGCGGGCGGCTCGCCGAAGCACATGCGAACCGGCGCACCGACTATGCGATGCGCTCGGACGATCCCGCTGACCTGGCCAACGCGCCGACCCACGAGGCCTTCCTCGAGGCCATGGGCCGGGTCTTCGCGGAGCTGGTCCGGGTGCTCCGCCCTGGGCGCTACGCCGCAGTCATCGTCCGCGACGCCTACTTCGACGGGCGCTACCGCTTCACGGGCGCGGAGCTCGCCGACCGCGCCGCCACGGCCGGGTTCGTTCCCAAGGGCGACCTGATCTGGTACCAGGCCGGGACACGTCTCCGACCCTACGGGTATCCCCGGGTCTTCGTGCCGAACATCGCCCACCAGCACGTGGTGGTGCTGCGCCGCGAGCCGCCGGCTGCGCCCCCGCCGCCGGGCAGCCGATCAGGCTCGGGCGCGCGCCGCGAGATAGTTGGCGAGGAAGTCCTCGGGCTCCTCGACCCGGTCGTCGGCGACCGCAGGCTCGGGGGCGGCCGGCTGGGCGAGCGTCATCTTGTGGACCCACCCACGGCGGCCGTCCGGGGTCAGGACGAGGCGATACGTCCCGCGCTTCTCGAGGACCTCGATCTCGTCGCCCTGGTCGAGCGTCGCGACCGACAGGCCGAGGAGCTCGTCCGGCCGATCCAGGACCTGCACGAGCCGATAGCGGACCATGTGGCGCTCACCGCCGGCCGTCGCCGGGCCGGCGGCCGCGGCGAACGTCAGCGCCGCCTGCGGCGCGAAGTCGCCGCGGGTCGGGTCGGCCTTCCGTGCCGCGAGGAGGGAGGGCCTCCGCCAGCGGGGAATCTCAAGCTCGGCCGAGCTCGTTCCGGCGCCCCCGTCGCTGGCGGGCACCGGAACCGGGACCAGGTCCCCCGGGTATGCGCCGCGCTGGTACGGGTCGCGCCGGAAGGGCGCGGCCGCGGCGGCCGCCAGCTCGGCGTCGCTCCCGGTGGGCTGTTCGTCGCGCCGACGCTTGCCGAACAGGAGCATCGCGATGACGACGGTCGTCGCGGTCGAGGTGATGATGGTCAGCGGGAGCAGCCGCGCGATTCCCGACCCGCCCGCCAGCCCGAGGGCGGTGTCGCCGCCTGGTCCCCCGCCTGCTCCGCTGGAGCCGGAGGAGGGGCCGCCAGCCGCAGCGCCGTTGGGGCCCTGGATGGGGCCGCCGGGCAGCCCGGTGGCGCCCTGGACCGCACCTTCGCTCCCCGGAGCGCCCGGCCCGGCCGGCGTGCCGCCGGAGCCCGGTCCGCCCGTCCCGCCCATTCCGCCCGGCGTCGTGCCGCCCGGAACCACCGCCACGGGGCCGGGAGTCGGCGAGGCCGTCGGCGCGGGCGCCGCCGTCGCGCCCGGACCCGTTCCCGGGTTGGGAAGCGGAGTCGGGGCCGGCGGATGGGACCGGCGTCGAACCTGGCGGCGTCGGCGTTGGTGCAGGCGTGGGTCGCGGGGTCGGGGTCGGGGTCGGAGCTGGCGGCGGCGTGGGAGTGGGCTTCGGCGGGGGAACCGGGGTCGGGGTCGGCGTCGGCGTGGGGGCAGGCGTGGGCTTCGGCGTCGGGGTCGGAGTCGGCGTGGGGGCAGGCGTGGGCTTCGGCGTCGGGGTCGGAGTCGGCGTGGGGCGTGCGGCGTCGGGGTCGGGGTCGGCGTCGGAGTCGGGGTCGGGGCGCTGATCGTGACCGAACCGTTATGGAGGACGGACAGGCTCCCGTTGACGTCCTCCGACGTGAACGTCACGTAGTACTTGCCGGCCGGCAGCTTCGTCGCGTACCGCCAGCCGGAACCATCCGCGCTGGTCATGCTGTACGTCGTCGAGCCAACCTGGACCTTGACCCACGAGGCGGCCGCCTCGGCGGAGTACTTGACCGAGAAGGCGAACACGGTCGACGTGTCGCCGGTCGAAGGCGTCACCTGGGGATTCGAGAGGCTCGAGTGGGGGCTCGTGAACGCGACCGCCGCGCCGGGCAGGGTCGCGAGCCACAGGACGAGGACGGCCACGAGCGCGAAGACGTGCCTCCCGGACACGCGCGTCCCGTTCCTCAAGCCCACAAGCACCGAGTAGCCCCTCTGGTATCGGGAGAATTCCCTACTCCGGACTGGGCCGAGCATGGCGCCTGCGGGCGAGCGGCTCAATGGTACGGCGGTCCCCCCCGCATGACCCCGGTCCTCCCAGTCGACGTACGCGCGCGAGCGTCCGGGGGCGCTCGACGACGTCTCCACGACGGGCGGGCCGGAGGCGCTGCCCTGGTGCGCGGGACCATCGTCGCCTGGGTCGGCCCCGATCGGGTCATGGGACCCGGTGCTCCCGCGCGCCAGAATGCAGGCATGCGCGCTCAGCGAGGGCGAACCTCGCGCCCTTCCGCTCCCCGCGCCCTGGCCGGGCTGCTCGCCGGGTTGTGCTGGCTGGCAATTGGGGCCGCAACGGGCTACCTCGTGGTGGCCACGCCGCTCCTCGCGGGAGCCGTGGACCTCGGGCTCGCCCGGAATGCCGCCTCCCCGGTCGTCGGCGCCGCGATCTGGGCGGCTGCCCTGACCGCTCCGACCGCGTTCGTCGCGATCGGCCTGGTTCGCGTTGCCATGGCCGTCGAGCGGCTGCGGGACCGACGCAGGCGGCGCTCGATCGTCGTGGCTCTCGCCGGCAGCTTCCCGCCCAACGTCACCGTGATCCCCCGGCTGGAGCTCCCCGACGGGCGGGCCATCCCAGACGTCGTGGTCGGTCCCCACGGGATCGCCTTCTTCGAGCCGCTTCCGCCCCGGGAGGTCACCCGCCACCGCGGCGGGCTGTGGGAAGCTCGCCTGGCCGATCGATCGTGGCGGCCGATCGAGAACCCGCTCGTTCGGGCCGAGCGCGATGGCGACCGACTGCGCCGGTTCCTCGCCGCCGACGACCGCGACTTCGTCGTGCGGGTCTACCCGGCGGTGGTCGGCACCCGCGCTGACGTCGAACGGACCGACGCCTGCGCCGTCGTCGACCGTGCGACGCTCGTCGGCTGGATCACGGCCCTGCCCCCGCAGCGCAGCCTCTCCCCGGACCGGATCGCCCACCTGCGCGGGCTCCTGGGCGCCGAGGACCGGGCGCCCCAGGGCGGACGCCCAGCGCGGGCCTAGCGGGAGCACCCCCGGCACCTGGCCCGTCCCGATCCGCAACCTGGCCGCTCTTGCGGAATGCGCCGCGATCCCCCACACTGCGCGGGCAATGCCGCTGACGACCATCGCCTGGCTGATGTGTATGCGCTGGCGGCCCCGCCACGTGGAGGACGGGGCCTCGGGCGCCTGATCGACCGTGCCGGTCGAAACGGACCCCGAGGTCGGGTCCCGGGGCCGCAGTCCAGAGGACTGCGGCTCTTCTGTTCTCCGGAGACGTGACGGAAGCCGCCGACACAGGCCGGCGGCCCGGATGGCCGTTCCCAGGCTGCCAAGGGACCCGCCGACGACCAGCGTCCCCAGATCGCCGACGGAGTGAATCCTGATGACCGACCCGCAATACCGCCCAGAGACGCTCGCCATCCATGCCGGCCAGAAGCCGGACCCGACGACGAACGCGCGCGCGGTCCCGATCTACGCGACAACCTCGTACGTCTTCGACGACGCGGACCACGCCGCCCGGCTCTTTGCCCTCCAGGAGTTCGGGAACATCTACACGCGGATCATGAATCCGACGACGGACGTCTTCGAGCAGCGCGTCGCGGCGATCGAGGGCGGCGTCGCGGGCCTCGCGTTCGCGTCCGGCCAGGCAGCCGAGACGGCTACCATCCTCAACCTGGCCCGGAGCGGTGACAACATCGTCAGCAGCTCCAGCCTGTACGGCGGCACCTACAACCTCTTCCAGTGGACCCTGCCCAAGCTCGGGATCACCACCCGCTTCGTGGACGGCTCGAGCCCGGCCAGCTTCGCACCGGCGATCGACGCCAACACCAGGGCGATCTACATCGAGACGGTCGGCAATCCGCGCCTGGACGTTCCCGACATCGCCGCGATCGCGGACGTGGCCCACGCCCACGGGATCCCGCTCGTCATCGACAACACGTTTGCCCCGCTCCTGTGCCGTCCGATCGCGCACGGCGCCGACATCGTGATCCACTCGGCCACCAAGTGGATCGGCGGACACGGCACCTCGATCGGGGGGGTCGTCGTGGACGGCGGCACCTTCGACTGGCGGGGTTCGGGGCGGTTCCCCGACTTCGTCGAGCCGGACCCGAGCTACCACGGCGTGAGCTACGTCGAGGCGGTCGGCAACCTGGCCTTCATCATCAAGCTCCGCGTCCAGGGTCTCCGCGACACCGGCGCGGCTCTCAGCCCGTTCAACTCGTTCCTGTTCCTCCAGGGCCTCGAGACGCTCCCCTTGCGCATCGAGCGCCACAGCGAGAACGCCCTGGCGGTCGCCCGCTGGCTGGAGAACGACGCCCGGGTCGCCTGGGTCAGCTACCCCGGCCTCGCCTCGCACCCGAGCCACGGGAACGCGAAGAAGTACCTGAGCGGGGGCTTCGGCGGCGTCCTGACGTTCGGGATCACGGGCGGCCGCGACGGCCGGACGGACGCTGATCGACAGCGTCAAGCTCTTCAGCCTGCTCGCCAACGTGGGCGACGCGAAGTCCCTGATCATCCACCCGGCCACGACCACCCACCAGCAGCTCTCGGCCGAGGAGCAGGCGAGCTCCGGCGTCACCGACGACCTCGTCCGGATCTCCGTCGGGCTGGAGCACATCGACGACATCATCGCCGACCTCGACCAGGGGCTGGCCGCAGCGACGAGCGGCACGCCGACGCCGGTCGGCTCGGGAGCGTAGTCGTGGGCCGCCGGGATGTGGACGCGAAGCCCCGCACCCCGACGGCCGCTGGACCCGTGGCGGTAAGCCTGCTTCCCGGCCAGTCCGAGCGGCCGGCCCCGGTCCCCGACCCCCGGTTCGACACCGGCCGGGTGGTGGCGGTCGAGGCCGGCCCGTTCGAGCTGGGCTCGGGGGTGCGCCTTCCGGCGCTGCGGGTCGCCTACCGGCACGATGGCCCGGGCCCGCAGGAAGCGCCCCAGGTCCTCGTCGTGCACGCGCTCACCGGGAGCGCGGACGCGGCGGGCGACTGGTGGTCGCCGCTGATCGGTCCGGACCTCGCGCTCGACACCAGGCGGATCGGGGTCCTGTGCGCGAACCTGCTGGGCGGGCGCTACGGGACAACCGGGCCCACGGACCCGGACCCGACGACCGGCGAGCCGTACGGGGCGAGCTTCCCGGCCGTCTCGACCCGTGACCAGGCGCGGGCCCAGTGGGTTCTCCTGGACCAGCTTGGCATCGACCGCCTGGCCCTCGTCGTCGGCGGCTCGCTGGGCGGGATGGTCGCCCTGGAGACGGCGATCGAGCGACCGGAGGCCGTCAGCGCGGTCTTCCCGATCGCAGCGCCGGCCTCGACCGGCGCCCTGGCCATCGCCTGGAACTCGATCCAGCTCGCCCTCGTCGATCGCCTCGGGGCGGAGGGGCTGGCGATCGCTCGCCAGCTGGCGATGACCACGTACCGGAGCGAGGCCGACTTCGACCAGCGCTTCGGCCGGGCCGCCGAGCCGGATGGGCTGGCCTCGATCGTGAGCTACCTCCGATACCAGGGCGAGAAGCTCGTGGGTCGCTTCGATCCGGACACCTACCGCACGCTCGTCGGGGCGATGGACCGGCACGACATCGGCGTCGGCCGCGGGGGTGTCGAAGCGGCGCTGGCGAGGCTGGCCGACCACGGCGCCCGCCTCACCGGCCTCGGGATCACGGGTGACATCCTCTTCGGCCCGGACCAGGTCCAGGCGCTCGTCGTGGCCGCGGCGCGGGCCGGGGCCCACGCCCGCTACCTGGAGCTGGGCTCGACCAAGGGACACGACGCCTTCCTGGTCGAATGGGACCGCCTGACGGCGATCGTCGGGGACGTCCTCGCGGAGGCCCTGGCGCCGCGGCCCGTGGTCCCGCCCCGACCGATCCTCCCCCCGCGCAGCTGAGCGGGCTCCCGCAAGCCCATCCGTTCGCCGTCACGAACCGTGCGCGAATCCTGACCCGTGCCTCGAGGCACCCGGGGCTCAGCCGAGGTGCCGGACCAGGAAGGCCAGCGCGCCGGGCAGGGCCGCCTCCACGGCCGCGGCCCCAGGCCCGGCCGGCTCGTCGTCGGGCGTGAGCGGCGCCGGCGCAACGACGACCTCGCGGCCGAACGACCGCAGGCGGTCCGCCCAGGTCTCGGCGGCGGCGACCGCTTCCTCGTCCTCGGCCGGCGGCAGGACCAGGAACGCGGCCTCCGAGCGGGCCCAGGCCTCCTCGGGCAGGTCCGGAGCGGGCCCCGCGAGGACCGCTGCGGCGATGTCGGGCCGAAGGGTGGCGAGGAACGCGGCGAGCGGCGCCCCCATGCCCAGCCCGATCGTCCCGACCCGCGTCCGGTCCACCGAGGCATCCGCCCGGAGAGCGTCGACCGTCGCGGCGAGAGCGCGACCCGCGTCTTCCGGGTCGATGCCCGCCGCAAGCGCGAGGGCACCCTCGGCATCGGTCGGTCGCCGGTCGTCCGCGAGGTCGGGCGCGAGCACCGCGTAGCCTGCGGCGGCGAGGGCGTCGGCCAGCGCGCCGACCTCGTCGTGGAGCCCCCACGCGTCGTGGACCAGCACGAGGCCCGGGCCGCGGCCGGTCGCCGGGACCGAGCGCAGGGCAGGGACTGACGCATCGTGGGAGGCGACCGGGTCGGCGGCCGGGTCCGCAGGGGCGGGCCGCGCTGGTCGCGGATCGGAGATGACGGAGGGGCCGCGGAGCGGCACGCGAACGAGATGGCCCATGGCCGAAGGGTAGACGGCCGCCCGGTCCCGGGCGCGGCGGCGGCCGTGATAGGCTCGGGCCGATGGCGATCCTCATCAGGCCGCTTCCCGACCTGCACGAGCGCGTCTGGGGCGGGACCCGGCTCGACCCGGCCGGCACCCGGCAGATCGGCGAGGCATGGCTTGCGGGCCCCGCCAATCGGATCGCCGCCGGCCCGGACGCCGGCCGCTCCCTCGACGAGATCGCGCGTCGTGACGGCGCCGCGTTCGTGGGGACCCGGGCGTTCGACCGCCTCGGGCCGCGGTTCCCGCTTCTCGTGAAGCTCCTCGACCCGGTTGCCTGGCTGAGCGTCCAGGTGCATCCGGATGACGCGCTCGCCCGGCGTCTCGCTGGCCCCGAGGCGGTCGGCAAGACCGAGGCGTGGTACGTGCTGGATGCCGACCCCGGCGCCGAGCTCCTGCTGGGGGCCCGCTCGGGCGTCTCCGGGCGAGCCGTGCGTTCCGCCATGCGGGCGCGGCAGGCCGGCGTCGCGCCGTTGCTTGCCCGTCGTCGGGCCCGGCCCGGCGACGCCTGCCTCGTCGAGGCTGGAACGCTGCACTCGGTCGGCCCGGGGATGCTCCTCTACGAGCTGCAGCAGCCCTCCGACCTGACCTACCGGTGCGAGGACTGGGGCCGCCCCGAGACGCCGACCCGGCGCCTCCACGTGGAGGAGGCGCTGGAGGCGACTCGCCCGGCAGCGCGGCCACGGCTGAGCCATCCGGCCGAGGGCGTCCACGCGGTGCTCGCTGCCTGCGAGCATTTCGTCCTCGATCGATACCTCGTCGAGGCGGGGCGTCCCGTCACGCTCGAGCCGGCCGGCGTGAGCCTCCGCGTGATCACGGCCCTGGGTCCGGTCCGCGTGACCGCCGCGGCGCCGGCCGCCGATGATGCCGCCGAAGGCATCGGGCGGCACGAGACGGTGGTCCTGCCCGCCGCCGCCCCGCCGATCTCGATCGTGGCCGACGAGCCCGCCGAGATCCTGGTGGCCAGCGTCCCCTGAAGGGGCCACGGGGCCGTTTGACGGCACGATTCGGCGCCGTGTAGTAGGGTTCCGCGGCGTCGGCGCCCACGCGGCGTGGCGGCGCTTGTCACGTGACAGACGGGGATCAATCGAAGAACGTCGCACGCGGCAGGCCTCCGTCTGCTGCCTGGCGCCCGCATCCACGCGGGCGACCGCGCCTCTCCGCCGGCGTCCGCGCGACGCCCCATTCCCCAGTCACCCTCCCTGCTCGTGTGCGGCCATCACTTCGCCACCGCGGCATGACCGCGGTGTCCTGGTAGAAGGGAGCACCGTTGCTCGGAACGCAGCGCCTCAGGGCGCCTCTGGTGGCCGCCATCGCGGCCGTCGTGCTCATCACCGCCCAGCCCGCCCCGCCGACGGGCCAGATCGCGGCCGCCGCCTCGCCGGCGAGCCCAGCGGCAGCCACGTCGCCCCTCAATCGGCTGATCTCGATCGCGCGGTCGAGGATCGGCGCCCCCTACGTCTGGGGAGCGACCGGCTCGCGGGTGTTCGACTGCATCGGCCTCGTGACCTGGTCCTTCCGCTCGGCCGGCCTGGTCGCCAGGATCGGGAACGGGCGGTACCAGAGCGGCTACACCCTCTACTCGTACTACCGGCGCCGCGGCCAGGCGAGCCGGACCGGCGGGCAGCCCGGCGACATCGTCGTATGGGGCGGCGGCTCGCACGTGGGGATCTACCTGGGTCACGGGCTGGCCATCTCCGCCCTCGTGACCGGCGTCCGGATTGCCGGCGTCCACGCCCTGACCACGCCTTTCACCGCCTTCCTCCACACCGGGTTGAGCGGGGGCACCACGGCAGTCGCGGCGAAGGTCGTCACGAAGGCCGCGAAGACCACCCCTGCCAGGATCCTCTCGTGGCGCCTGACGACATCCTCGCTCCGACTGCGAGGCGGCCCGTCGACGACCGCCGGCGTGCTGGCCGTCCTCGGTGCGCGGACCAGGGTCGCGGTGATCGCATCGCGGCGGGATGTCCACGGTCGGCCCTGGCTCAAGGTCCGGGTCGGACTCCGCACCGGCTGGGTCGCCGCCTGGTACACCCGGGCGGCGTAGGGTCCCGGCGCGGCCCACCGGGGTGGTAGGGGAGGAAGGATTCGAACCTTCGACGTGGCGTGTATAAGACGCCTGCTCTAACCGCTGAGCTACTCCCCCGCCGGGTCGGAGGCCTGCGGGCCGGGCCGGGCGCCTCGCGCGGCGCTCGCGCCCGTCGGCCGACGACATGACTGTAGACCATCGTGACCGGCGAGCCGGCCACGCTCCGTGCGCAGGGCCGGGGCCGGTCGCGCTCGCCGGTTGCTGCAGGCTGGGCACGTCCCGCGCGCCCTCGCCAGCCGTCTTCTATCCTCGACACGAACCGACCCGGAGTCGCGTACGCATGCCATTCCCATCGACGGCGCACGCTCCGTGCCGATCTTCCGACCACCCTGCCCGTTCGCCGGCCCGGCGCACGGCCCGCCACGGAGGCTGATCCCATGAAGCTGGGGCTCGTTGGACTCGGACGCATGGGCGCCAACATGTCGCGCCGCTGGCTGCGCAACGGCCACACCGTGGTGGGCTACGCGCGCCACGCGGATGCGGTCGAGGCGCTCGTCACGGACGGCGCGATCTCGTCCGGGGCCACGTCGCTGGAAGACCTCGCCGCCGCGCTCGGGGCGCCCCGGGTCGTCTGGCTGATGGTGCCGGCGGCCTCGGTCGACGCAACCCTCGAGCAGCTCGTGCCGCACCTCGCCGCCGGCGACATCGTGATCGACGGCGGCAACTCCTACTACCGCGACGACCTGCGGCGCAGCAAGGCCCTCGCGGCATCCGGGATCCGCTACGTCGACTGCGGCACGAGCGGCGGCGTGTGGGGCCTGGAGCGCGGCTACTGCCTGATGATCGGCGGCCCGGACGACGCGGTCGCCGAGCTCGACCCGCTCTTCGCGGCGCTCGCCCCGGGCGTGGCGTCGGCCGAGCGGACCCCCGGTCGCACGGGCGAGCCGTCCCGGGCGGAGCAGGGCTACCTGCACTGCGGCCCGTCCGGCGCGGGCCATTTCGTGAAGATGGTCCACAACGGCATCGAGTACGGGGTCATGGCCGCCTACGCCGAGGGTCTGAACATCCTCCACCATGCGGGGGTCGGGCTCCAGGATCACGAGGTCGATGCCGAGACGTCGCCGCTGCGCGATCCGGAGGCCTACCGGTATCGGCTTGACCTCCCCGAGGTCACCGAGGTCTGGCGGCGGGGCAGCGTGATCGCGTCCTGGCTCCTTGACCTCACGGCCCAGGCGCTCGTCTCCAGCCCGGACCTGGCGGACTTCTCCGGCCGCGTGTCGGACTCCGGCGAGGGTCGCTGGACCAGCCTCGCGGCGATCGACACCGGAACGCCCGCGCCGATCCTGACTGCGGCGCTGTACCAGCGCTTCAGCTCGCGCGGCGAGGCCGAGTTCGGCGACAAGGTGCTGTCCGCCATGCGCTGGGGCTTCGGCGGCCACCTCGAGAAGGGGAAGTGACGGGCTGACCGCGGAGCGCCGCGCGGCGGCGCGCGATGGCGGCCTGCGGGCAGGCGAGCTACGCGGCGCCGAGCTCGGCGACGGAGCGCCAGCGGGCCAGACGAACGGCGACCAGCACGCCGAACGCGGCCACGACCAGGATCGCGGCCGCGACGACGGACGCATCGAGCGTGCCCTGGAACTCCGAGTAGACCAGGAGCGGCAGGGTCTGGGTCCGTCCCTCCAGGTTGCCGGCGAACATGATCGTCGCCCCGAACTCGCCGAGAGCCCGCGCCCAGGTCATCGTCAACCCGGCGGCCAGGGCGGGGGCGGCGAGCGGCAGGGTGACGTGACGCGCCACGTCGAGCTCGGACGCGCCGTCGACCCTTGCCGCGTCCTCCAGGTCGCGGTCGATCGCCCGGATCCCCGCCCGGGCAGCCCGGATGAAGAAGGGCGCCGCAACGAAGGCCTGGGCCAGCACGACGGCCAGGGTCGTGAAGGGGATCGTCAGCCCGACCGCGGCGAGCGGCTCCCCCAGGAGGCCGCGCCGGCCCAGGAGCAGCAGGAGGGCGAGCCCGGCGACCGATGGTGGCAGGACGATCGGGAGGTCGACGATCGTCTCGACCAGGGCTGCGAATCGCGGCGGTCGGCGCGCGAGGCGCCAGGCCAGCGGCAGCCCGAACCCGACGGCAAGCGTGAGGCTCGCCGCGGTGGTCATGAAGCTGAGGGCCAGCGCGTCGAGGACGGCCCGCGCCGCCCCGGCATCCCCCAGGCCGCCGGTCACGATCGCGCGGATCACGAGGGTAGCGACCGGCAGGCCGAGGAAGAGGATCCAGCCGAGCGCGATGATCCCGGCGAGCGTTCCTCCCGGTCCCGTACGACCGCGCCGCTTCGGACGGCGGGGACGCCCCGCTGCCTCCCGCGGCGCCGGGGCGGTCCGCGGCGACGCGTCGGTCACTGGGGCGGCGGGACGAAGCCGTGGGCGACCAGGATGGCCTGGCCGTCTGGTCCCGCGAGCCAGGCGACGAGGGTCGCTGCGGCGTCCGGATGGGTCGACGCGCGCAGCACGACCGCTGACGCGGTGCCCGGCAGGTTGGCCCGGTCCGGCAGCGCGATCACCTTCACGGTCGTGCCGGCGGCCCGTGCGTCGGCGGCATAGACGATCGCTGCGTCACCTTCGCCCCGGGCGATCCTGGCGAGCGCGGCCCGGGCATCCGGCTCCCGGCTGACCACGTTCCGCTCCACGGCCGCGGCGTACCCGGCGGCGTAGCCGGTCGTGCCCGCGAGGGCGGCCAGGGCGTCACCGACGTCGGCCGCCAGGGGATCCTCGGCCACTGTCGCGAGCAGCCGCAGGCCGGCCTTCCCAAGCTCGGCCGGGGAGGTGATCTTCGCCGGATTCGCGGTTGGCACCACGACCACGAGCGTCGTCCCGGCGATCGGCACGGAGGGTCCGACGGTCAGCCCGGCCCCCGTCAGGCCGTCCGATGTCGCCGTGTCCGTGGCGACGAGGACGTCGGCGACCGCGCCAGCCGTCACCTTGGGGGCCAGATCCGCCGGAGCAACCGTGGTCACGGCGACCGTGGTCCCAGGGGTCGCCGCTTCATAGGCCTTCGCGGCCGCGGCCAGGGCCTCGGCGAACGTGGGCGGGGCAAGGACGACCAGGGCTGCGCCGGGCGAGCCGGACGAGTCCGCGCCCGACGAGCTGGTCACCGCAGGCCCGGCCGTCAGGCCCGGCCCTGGAGAGGTGGCCGCCGCGCACCCGGCAGCCGCGAGCGCGACGCAGGCGAGCAGCGCGGGAAGCGCGGAACCCAACCGGCTCGACGCGCGACCGGCAGGCCGGCGGCCCGCCAGGCGTCCCCGACGGAGGGCATCGCTCCCGCGTCGCGCGACCAGCCTGATCACCCCGGCACCTCGACGATCACGTTCGTGGCCTTGACGACGCAGATCGCGTCGTCGCCGACGGCGAGACCCATCTCGTCGACCGCCTCGGCCGTCATCAGGCTGACGACACGGTGCGGCCCGGCCAGGACCTCCACCACGGCGACCACGTCGTCCCGCTGGATCCGGGTGACGACACCCGGAAACCGGTTGCGGGCGGACTGGGCGACGATCCGGCGGTCCGCGGTCGTGCGCCGGCGGTCCGCCAGGAGGCGCGAGACCTCGGCGATCGGAACGAGACGTTGCCCGCCATCGGTTCGGGTCGCCTGGAGGCGCCCGTCCTCCTCCCACCGGCGCAGCGTGTCGACGCCGACGCCGAGGATCTCGGCGGCCTGACCGATCCGGAGGCTTCGCTCGCTCATCCGCCGGATCGTGCGCCTCGCGCGCTCGAAAGTCTAGGTATCGCCGGACCGTCCGCATTTCGGGCCCGGGCCTCCGCCACGGGCACGACCGCTCCGGAGCCCGGGCGGCCGGCGGCAATCAGTGATCGCGAGGTCGCGAAGCGAGGACCCGGATCCCGGAGCCGCGCGGCCGGAGGAGAAGCGGCGGCTCGGCCGGCCTGGCCGCAGGCTCGCCGACCTGGTCGAGGGCGCCCGCCGGGAGGTACGCCGAGTGACCCGTGGCCGCCGAACCGGCCGCGGGAGCCACCTGGCGTTCGAGGCCCCAGGCGACGGTCCGCTCCTCGTCCGTCTGGTTGACCGCGAGCGGAAGGTCGTCGGGGTCGGGCGGGCGAAGCATGGACTCGACCACGCGTGGCGGCCGCGAATACGCGGGGGCACCGCGAAGGGCGGGTAGCGCGTAGTGCTGATCGTTGTATATGGCCACGGTGACCGGGTTCCCCTGTGCGGGCGCTGACGGACCGACCCTACCGCCACCGCTCAGGCCAGGAAGCCGCCCGAGAGTACCGGCCGGCGGGACGATCGGGCTACCGAGAACGTCACGCCCGGGGAACCGGCCCGCCGGTGAGGGGCTTGCCGCGCGCTGGCAGGCCCGCCATCAGGGGAACAGGATCGGCTTGACCAGCCCGAAGAGGACGACCAGGGCGAGATATGCGATCGGCAGGGCCGCGAACAGGCCGAGCGCGGCGCTCCACCGGCTGCGCACCCCGGGGCGTCCCGGCTGGGGCACCACCAGGTAGGTGATCCAGGCCCCGAGGATCGCAACCGCCACGACGAAGGCGACGCCCGCCGGCGTCCGGAGATCGCCACCCGGCAGGATCGCGCCCCTCGAGAGCGCGACGTCGTAGGCCAGGAAGGCGAGCCCCAGGACCGTGGCGACCGCGACGCTGGCACTCACCGCCCGGACCACGGGCGTCGGCGCGTTCCGGAGCTGGCGCCAGCGCACCTCCAGCCAGCCGCGCCGACGGACGGTCGGGCGCGTGCCGCTCATGGGTCCCGACGGCGGGCGCCCTTCGCCGTTCACCCGGTCGGACGGTCCAGGAACGCGATCGTCGGCCGGGGCGGGAGCGTCGCGGGCGTATGCCGTCCCAGCTCCGCGACGGCGTCAAGGACGCGGCCGAGCTCCTCCTCGGTCGTGAAGAAGCCGATCGACAGGCGGATGGCCTCGCGTCCCGGAATCGTGCGCACGATGGCGAAGGTCCGTCGGCCCATCTCCTCCGCGGCCAGCTCGGCCGGCCAGCCCTCCACGCGGAACGTGACGAGCGTGCCGAGGCGCGCTCGCGGGCTCAGCAGGGTGACGCCGGGCATCGCAGCGAGTCGGTCCGCCGCGTCCCGGGCAAGGCGAGCGGCCCGCTCGTGGGCCCACGGCAGCCCCACGTACATGGCCAGCCAGCCGGCGCTCCGGGCGAGCCCGGTGATCGACGGGCGGTGGAACCCGGCCGTCTCGAAACGTCGGGCGTCCGGGTGCAGGGTCTCGCGCCCGACCGCGTACGGGGTGGCGGCCGCGAAGAAGCCGCCCACGTTCGGGACGAGCGTCCTGGGCAGGCCCTGCGCGACGGCCAGCGCGCCCGTCCCCTCCGGACCGAGGAGCCACTTCTGGCCCGAGGTCGCGTAGAAGTCGCAGCCGATCTCGTCGACCCGGAAGGGCACGGCGCCGGCCGCCTGCGCCCCGTCGAGCGCGACCAGCGCCCCGTGGTCGTGCGCCAGCCGGGTGATCTCGGCGACGGGCAGGATCGCGCCCGTCGACCACAGGACGTGGGACAGGGCGACCATCCGAACTCCGCCCGAGCGGAGCGCGGTTTCGATGCCGGCCAGCGTCCGGTCGTCGTCTCCCCCGGCGCCGACATCCACCACCGCCACGCTGACGCCCGCCCGGTCCGCGAGAACCGCCAACGGGCCGAGCACGCCCGGGTGCTCCTCGCTGGTCGTGACCACCCGGTCGCGGGCGCCCCAGTCGAGCGCCCCGATGGCGAGGTTCATGCCTTCCGTCGTCGAGTGGGTGAGGGCGACCGCGTCGATATCGGTGCCCAGGACGGCCGCCAGGGCCCCGCGCGCCTCGTCCATCCGGGCGAGCAGGTCCTCGTGGTCCGCCCGCGTGGCCCGCCCGACGGCCAGCTCGCGCTCCTCGACCTCCCGGATCGCGGCGACGGTCTCCGTCGGCAGCGGCCCACAGGTCCCCGTGTTCAGGTAGATGCCCGCGTGGGTCGCGGGCAGGGCGGCCCTCAGCGCGGCGAGCCGCTCGCGATCGGAGGGAGGGGTGCCGCTCATGCGACCCGTATGATAGGCAGCAATGACCGGAGCCCACGCACGACCGGAGCTCCTCGCGTCCCCGGACTGGCTCGCCGAGAATCTCGGCCGCCCCGAGGTGCGGGTCATCGACGCGCGCTGGAGACCGGACGGCTCGGGCCGGAACGCCTTCGCCACCGGGCACGTGCCCAGCGCCGCCCACCTCGACTGGCGCGCAGCGCTGGCCGACCCGGACGAGGACCGGCTCGTCCTCCTGGCCCCGCCCGACCAGATCGCCGCGGCGGTCGGCCGCTGCGGCGTCGGGAACGGCTCCACGGTCGTGGTCTACGACGACACCGCGAGCCTGTACGCGGCGCGAACCTGGTGGAGCCTGCGCGCCTACGGGCTGGATTCCGTCCGGATCCTGGACGGCGGCTACGACGCGTGGGTCAACTCCGGCCGCCCGGTGAGCCACGCCGTGCACGAGCCCCAGGCGGTGACGTTCACGCCCAGCGCCCAACCGCGGGCGCGCCTCACGACGAGCGACCTGCGGGCGCTGCTCGGGTCCCCGGACGCGCTCGTCCTGGACGCGCGGACGCCAGCGGAGTTCAAGGGCATGCAGGCAAATGCCCGCCGCCTCGGTCACGTCCCCGGGGCGTTCAACGTGCCCTCGGGCGCGACGACCGAGGCCGGCACCGGCCGCTTCCTCGACGGGGACTCGCTCCGCTCGCTGCTGACCCGGGCCGGCGTGGTCCGCGACCGGCGCCTGGTGACCTACGACGGGACGGGCGTCGGGGCGGCCAAGCTCGCCTTCGTGCTGGCCCTGATGGGTCACGAGGATGTCGCCGTCTACGACGGCGGCTGGGCCGATTGGGGCAATCGCCTGGACCTCCCGATCGAGGGGTACAGGTAGTGGACCGCTGAACCCCAAGGCGCGACCGAGGGGGGCAGTCGGACCCGACCGGAGGGCCGCCGGTGCATGACCGCGCCGGGACCAGTGCCGGGCCCGGCCGTGGGCAGCCTGTTGGGTCCTATGCGCACGCGGGCATGGGCCGCACGGCACTGTGGACGATCCCGTCGGGAAGGCCATCGTCGCCCTGATGGATGAGCAGACGTCCGCGCGTCGCCTCGCCTGGATCCGCTGGATCGGGATCGGGCTTCCGGTCGCGGCGGTCTGGGCGGTCGAGGTGATCCGCAGCACGGTCATCGACCAGCTCGTGGACGAGGATGCGGGCCACGTCGTCGGCGCCCTGGTCATGACGGTCGCCGTCCTGGCGTTCGGGATCGCGATCACCACGTTCCTCGAGCGAACGCAGCGCCAGCTCGTGCGCCAGAACCGCGACCTGGCCGCGACCCACTCGGTCAGCTCCGCGGTGCGGGGCGGCGTCGAGCTGACCCCGACGCTGGAGATCGCGCTCGACCGGCTGGTCGCCGAGACCAGGGCATTGGGCGGACGGATCGCCGCCCAGGGTCCCGGCGGCAACGTCGTGCTGATCCAGCGCCCGCCGGTCCTGCCCGAGCAGATGGGCTGGCTGACCCGCATCCTCGACGCCGGGCCGACCGCCCTCCTCGAGCGGGCCGAGATGCCCCTGCCCTCGGTCGACGCGCTGGTCCTCGACCTGCCCCTCGTGCGGGCCGGGGCGTCGGTCGGCGCACTCCGCCTCGTCTTCCATCCTCCAATCCGTCCGCCGATCTCCGACGCCGCGCTGGCCGACGTCGCGGGCGAGATCGCAACGGCCGCCCAGGTCGGGCGCCTGGTGGCGGACCTGCGGCGACGGGAGCACGAGACGAAGGCCCTGAACGAGGTCGCCCTCCAGATGACCGGGGTGACCGAGCTCCGCCAGGTCCTCGACTCGATCACGGGGCACGCCCGGGACCTGCTCTCCGCCGACCGCGCCGTGGTCTGCCTGTCGGAGCGGCGGGACGGACGGTCGTCGCTGGACCGGATCGCCCTGGCCGACGACGGTGAGATCTGCACGCTCCGGCACACGTTCGACGAGCATGACCCTCACCCGCGCACCCCGGAGTGCCCGCTGGCGCTCGATGGCGAGACGGCATTCACGGCTCGACCCCTGCGCGGGACGGCCGGCTTCCTCGGCGAGCTGTGCGTGGCCCGGGCCGGGGACCGCCCGTTCGGGCCCGAGGAGCGCGACCTGCTGGGCGCGCTGGCCGACATGGCCGCCATCGCCGTCGGGACCGCCCGCCTCCGCGAGGCCGAGGAGCAGCTCGCGATCGTCGGGGAGCGCGACCGGATCGCCCGGGAGCTCCACGACAGCATCGCCCAGGTCCTGGGCGTTCTCCACCTGCGCCTGCGGGCGCTGACCCCGGCCGCGCGGGCGACCTCGGACCCTACCCTCGCGACGGCGCTCGACGAGCTGGCCGAGACGGCCGACGAGGCGTACCGCGACGTCCGCGAGGCCATCCTGGGCCTGCGCGAGACGGTCACCTCCGACGCGGGCCTGGAGGGGGCGCTCCGCGAATACCTCCACAAGTTCACTCGCCAGACCGGGATCGTGACGACCCTGGTGTGCGAGGGGCCGGTCCGCAGCCTGCTCACGCCGCGGAGCGAGGTGCAGCTGCTGCGGGTCGTGCAGGAGGCCCTCACGAACGTGCGCAAGCATTCCGGCGCACGGCGCGCGGCGGTGCGATTGGGCGCGATCGAGGAACGCCTGGTCCTCGAGGTCGAGGACGACGGCCGGGGTTTCGACCCGGCCCACCTCGAGGCCGCCCTGGACCACGGGTTCGGCTTGTCGTCGATGAAGGAGCGGGCCGAACAGGTGGGCGGATCGTTCGCCGTGCATACTGCGCCGGAGCGCGGCACCACCATCACGGTGACGCTCGAGCCCGAGGAGACGCGTGCCGAACACGCCGCCGCTGCTGCGGATCCTGCTGGTCGATGACCAGGCCCTGTTCCGGAGGGCCCTCGCGAGCCTGATCAACGCCCAGCTCGACATGAAGGTGGTCGGCGAGGCCGCCAACGGACTCGAGGCAGTCGAGAAGGTCCGCTCGCTCGAGCCCGACATCGTCGTCATGGACGTCGAGATGCCGGTCGCCGGCGGGGTCGACGGGGTCCGGGCGATCCGGGCGGCCGGATTTGCGACCCGCATCGTGATGCTGACCATCTCCGAGGAGGACGACGACCTCTTCGAGTCGATCAAGGCCGGCGCGAACGGCTACCTGCTCAAGAACATCCACCCGGAACAGCTCTTCGAGGACCTTCGGGGCGTCGTGCGCGGCGAAGCGCCCATCGCGAAGGCTGTCGCCCACAGGCTCCTCGATGCGCTCCGGGACGGCGGGCACCGGCCGCATGTCGCCACGCCGGCCCCCGCGGAAGGCGAGACGGCGCTGACCCGGCGCGAGACCGAGATCCTCCAGCTGGTGGCAGGCGGCCTCTCCAACAAGGAGATCGCCACGAAGCTGGTGATCACCGAGGGCACCGTCAAGAACCACGTCCACAACGCCCTCGAGAAGCTCCACCTCTCGAACCGGACGCAGGCCGCCGCCTACACGGTCCGCCTCGGCTACGCCGCACCGCCGCCCGAGCGGGACTGAACGCCTGGCCCTCCGCGCGGCGGAGCGCGCGGCTCGAGCGCGCGGCTTACGCGGCCGTAGCGCCTCGGAGCGCGCGGCCGATGCGCGCGGCAGGAGCGCGCGGCCGCGGCGCGGCGCGGTCGGCGACGGGGAGCGAGCGGGGCCGAACGCCTGGCCCTCCGCGCGGCCGCCTCGACGGTCCGCCTCGGCTACGCCGCACCGCCGCCCGGTCGGCGACGGGGAGCGGGCGGCCAGGGCGCGCCGCGGTCTCGCGAGGTCCGGCTCGGCTACGCCGCACCGCCGCCCGGTCGGCGACGGGGAGCGGGCGGCCAGGGCGCGCCGCGGTCTCGCGAGGTCCGCATCGGCTACGCCGCACCGCCGCCCGGTCGGCGACGGGGAGCGGGCGGCCAGGGCGCGCCGCGGTCTCGCGAGGTCCGGCGCTGGCTCGGAGGACCGGCCGGAAGCCTCCGCGGGCTGCTTCCCATCTGATATACCGCCTTGTGGGGTCGATGATGGCACCGACCTCCTCGGGGAGACCGGCACCCCGCTATCCGGCAGATGACCGTTGGGTCTAGTGTCCGGCCCCCGACCTTCGGCCGTGAACGGTGATCGGGATCCGGCGGCTTGGACCGGTGATCGGATAGGTCAGCTGACGTCGACCGGAGGAGCGGGCACCCGGTGGGGTCCGCCGAAGGAGCCTGCCCGGATGACGACGATCGGGATCGACATCGGGGGCCGGACGCACGTGGCGGCGCGCTGCCGGGACGGCGAGTCACGGGCCGACCGCGAGATCCTGCGGGTCAGCCAGGACCGGGCCGGCTTTGCGGTCCTCGACGCGTGGCTCGGACGGCAGGCGGAGCCGGTGACCCTGGTGACGATGGAATCGTCGGGCCACTACTGGATGCCGCTCGCCTCGCACCTGCGCCGGCGGGACGTCCCGGTCGCCGTGGTCAACCCCCTCGCGGCGAAGTACTTTGCGAGGAGCCGGCTCGCCCGAACGAAGTCCGACCCGGCCGATGCCCGGAGCCTCGCCGAGATGGCCATGCGCGACACACCCGACGTCCGCGACCCGCTGGCCGGCGTTGAGCTGCGCCAGGCGGCCCGCTTCGCGATGACCCTGGTGACCGAGCAGGCGAAGGTCTGCCAGCGCCTCATCCGCCTGGTCGAGCTCGGGTTCCCCGAGCTCGGCGAGCTGTTCGACGACCCGACCTGCCGGACGGCCCGGGAGGTGCTCCGCATCGCGCCGACAGCCCGGGCGGCCACGAGGCGGCGAACGGCGACCCTGGCCAACGCGAACGGCGAGGCCAGGTCATCGCCGCCTCGGGACGGCGAAGGCGGAGCGGCTCCAGGCTGCCGCGGCCGACTCGATCGCGGTGCCCGAGCTCGACGCCGAGGTCGCCTTCGAGATCGGGCTCCTGCTTGCGACCAGTACGACCTGCTCGAGCGCCAGATCATCGACGCCGACTACCGGGTCGCGGGGCTCCTCGACGGCGAGCTGGCCCGCCGGCTCCAGACCATCCCGGGCGTCGGGCCCTCGATCGCCGCGACCCTGCTCGCCGAGATCGGCGACATCGGCCGGTTCGACGACTTCGACCAGCTCCTCGCCTACGCCGGTGTCCACCCGGCCGAGCGGAGCTCGGGCAAGAAGGGATCGAACCCCGAGACCTCCTGGCACATGAGCAAGGCGGGCAACAGCCACCTCCGGGCAGCCGCCTATCGGATGGCCCTGGTCGGGATCCAGCACAACCCGGTCATCGCCGCGCACTACGACCGCAAACGCGCCGCCGGCAAGTCGAAGATGAACGCCCTCGGCCACTGCATGCGCAAAGCGCTCAGCATCGTCTGGGGCGTCTGGCGCAACGGGTCAGGACTTCGACCCCGACTGGGGCGTCGAAGCTTGACAAGCCCCTATGGGATCTAGACCTGGGACGCATCCTCGTCAGCGGCACCGGGTCAGGCCAGGCTGAGCGGGAGCCGCCGGTGAGCGCGCAATCGAGCCGGGCGGCTCTCGGGCAGGCCGGATATGCGGGGAGGTTCTGCCGGGGAAGGCCCGCCCTGCCGGGCAGACCCCCAGGGCATGGCTGGCGCGCCCCGGACCCCGGTCGGGGCTGCCCATGCCTGGAGCGCATAGCCGGCAACCACCGGTCGTCTCCCCGTGCCGACGATGCCCCCGGGACATGGCTGACGGGCGGGCGACACGCGGCGCGCGCCCCCCGCCCCCCGCCTCCGGCGCGCGACCCCCGCCTCCGGCGCGCCTCCGGCGCGCGACCGCCGCAGCCGCTCGAGCCCGCCGGCGCCACTCGCCGCCGATACGCGCGCGACCCGCCGACGCACTCGCCGGCGCCGGCGCGCGACACGCCCGTCCTGCAGCACCGATCCGGTCGCCCGCCGAGGCTTCGCCCAGTTGCCCTCACCCGGGCGCGCCGGTGTCCGGGCGCCTATCCCGCGGTACAGCCGACCGGATGCGATTTGTGCCATCGGACGGATGGTCGCGTGGCGCATCGCGCCGCGACAATGCCCGCGTCGCGCCGTCGCGCCCCAAGTTATCGCGTCCTCGGGGGAGTCAGTGGTGCCACCCGAACAGGATCACGTGCTCGTCCTCTACCGCCACCCGCTCCTCGGTGAGGGGCTGGCGAGGATGCTCGCCGCCGACCCCGCGCTCGAGGTGCGCTCGGTTCCGGCCGACACGCCGGACGAGGTGCTGCGCGAGCTGGGGGCCGCATCCGGCACGGTCGTCCTGGAGGAGGGCGGCCCAGTGGTCGTGTCCGACGTGCTGGCGAGCAGCGCCTGCGCGACGATCGTGGTCGTGAGCATCTCCACCTCGACCGCGTGGACGCTCCACCGCGAACCGCTCGATCCCGACGCCGAGCGCCTTGTCGATGGCATCGTGGCGGCCTGCCACCGGGCCCGCGAAGCCGCCCCCCTCGACCCCCCGGGTGCGACCCCTGCTGGGCCTGGGCGTCGGCCGCGGCTCGCCCGCTCGATCCGCGCGGTCACCGTCACCGGATGACGGGGCCCGATCCGCCAGGGCGGCGGGTCGATCCCCGAACCCGGCGCGGGGGCAGGGCGGCGCCGACATTGCTGAACGGGCGCGGGCGCACGGCGGCGTCATCAGGACGGCCGCGGGCGGCACCCATCGAGATCCGGGTCCCCAAGGTGCGGGCGAAACCGCGGGCCTCGGCGACCTGAGCCGCGAGCCACCGGGGGCGTGCTGTCGGGGGCGCCCGACTCGGTCGGGCGATACAGGTGCCAGCACGCTCCACGACTGCTCGCCTGTATCCATCTTCTACCGCTCGACGGATAGGCATCCCACGCGCGCGCAGGGACAATTCCCGCGTCGGGCGCGCCGACGTCCTAGGCCGCGTCCGCTAGAAGGTGCCAAGAAATGTTTCGGGTCACATCCCTGAAGACGATGTCGGACGGGCAGCTCGATCGGTGGGTCAAGCGCCTCGTCCTGCTGCTCGTGGTGGGCACGGTCGCATTCGCCGCGTTCTACGTCTTCGACCGCCACAATCCGTTCCCGCAGCCGTCGCTCACGGATCGCCAGATCGCCGCCGCGGAACAGGCGGTCGCGGCAAAGCCCGGCGACGTCCCGACGCGTGGCGCGCTCGCCGACCTGTACCTCAGCGCCGGTCGTTTCCAGGACGCGGTGAACCAGTACGACCAGATCATCGCGACGGGCACCTCGGTGGAGAGGGCGAAGTTCGGCCGCGCCGGTGCCTACCTGGGCCTCAACCGGCTCGACGAATCGGCGGCTGACTATCATGCCGTCATCGACATCGCCAAGACCGGTGAGATGGCCAACGTGGACCCGATGCTGGAGGCGTCCTGGTACGGCCTGGGCAGGATCGCCATGAAGCAGGGGAAGGCCGCCGATGCCATCCCGTTCCTGGAGAACGCGCTCGCCATCACGCGGTCGGACGCGGACGCGATGTACCTGTTGGGCACTGCCTTCGTGCAGACGGGCGCCACGGACAAGGCCATCACGGAATTCCGAGCCGCGGTGGCGTTCGTGCCGATCGGCTGGCTGGAGCCCTATGCCGCCCTTGCGGACGCCTACACCAAGTCGGGTAAGGCCGCCCAGGCCGAATGGGCCCTCGCGATGGTCGACCTCGTGAACGGCCAGACCGCGACCGCGGAGCAGCGCCTCAAGGCGCTGCTCCAGGGCGAGGCCGGCATGGATGCGCTCATCGGCCTGGGCCTGGCTGCGGAGGTCCGGGGCGACAGCGCCGGCGCGGCTGCCTGGTACGGCGAGGCGCTGAAGCAGGATCCGAACAGCTCGCAGGCCCGCCTCGGGATGAACCGCGTCGGTCCGGCGCCCTCCGCGCTCCCGGCCCTGCCCACGCCCGGAATCGGAACCGGGAGCAGCAACTGATGGCCGGCACGCTCGAGGCCGACGGCCTCGCCCTCCCGCCCGCGACCGAGGAGGAGCCGAAGGAGGAGCCGCGTCGGCGGCGGAAGGGCCTGCTGCTGCTGATCCTGCTAGGCCTCTTCCTCATCCTGATCGGGATCGCGGTCTGGTACCTGATCTTCCGCCAGCCCATCGTCCCGATCATCCCGGTCATCCCGCAGTCCGGCCTGCCGTCCTACTCGCAATCTGCGTACGGCGTCGACCATCCCGTCGGTATCGCGGCCACTCCTACCGGCGACCGGCTCTACGTGGCCGAGACGGAGGGCAGCCGGCTCGTCCGGATGCTCGACGGCAGCGGGAACGTGATCGGCACGCTGGCCCCCGACGCGTCGACCGGGACCGATCACGTGCCGGCCTTCGTGGCCATTGATCCCCTGACGACCGAGGTCTACGTGACCGACCGGCCCACGGGTGCGATCTACGTCTACAACAGTGACGGGATCTTCCAGCGGACCTTTGCCCTCGCCAAGCCGATCGCCGGCTGGCAGCCCATCGGGATCGCGTTCGACAGGGCAGGGAACCTGTTCGTCTCCGACCTGAGCGCACCGACGCCGCGCGTCGAGATGATCGACCGGTCGGCGAACGTGGTCCGCACCTTCGGCGAGAACGACCAGCTCAACTTTCCGAACGGGCTGGCAGTCGACGCGACGGGGAACGTCTATGTCGCGGACAGCAACAACGGGCGGCTCATGGTGTACGGCCCTTCCGGGAACGTGGCGGCCCAGGTGGGGCGCGGCGCCGGAGAGGGAAACCTGGGCCTGCCGCGTTCCGTGGCGATCGACGGCGATGGCCGCGTCTTCGTGGTCGACTCCACCGGGCAGATGGTCTCCGTCTTCCGGGTCGTGAGCGGCGACCAGCGCCGCCTGGACTACCTGGGCTCCTTCGGGACACAGGGCACGGGTGACGGCACGTTCTCCTTCCCGAACGGCGTCGCGGTGGACACGCGGGGGCACGTGTACATCGCGGACACGTCCAACAACCGCGTCCAGGTCTGGAGCTACTGAGCTCGAACGCTGGATCCAAGAGGGAGGTGATTCCGGAGTGACCCGCCGCCGTAAGTGGCGGCCCATTGAACAAACACCCACAGAGTCAGAAGAAAGGAGGTGAGGACAGTGAGGCGATGGGCCATCCTGCTTGCAGGAGCCGCGCTCTGGCTGTTCCTTGCCGCGCTTCCGGCCCTGGCGGATGGTGGACCCCACATGGCCAGCGCAAACTCGGGCATCACGTCGTTGACGGCCGATGGGTGCGCAGGGTGTCACCGGGCTCACACCGCCAAGGGCGAGTTCCTCATCAACCAGCCCACGGTTGATGGGCTTTGCCTGGGCTGCCACGGCGCCGTCGCGTCCGGCGCCACCACGGACGTCATGACCGGCGTCCAGTACACCAGCGGCGCCAACCACGCCACGGGCGGCACCCAGCTGGGCGCCCTCCGCGACGGTGGGTTCGACCAGGCCCGGATCGGCACGCCCTTCCGGATCGGGCTCGACAACGGCAGCGGCGCCGTCTCCAGGAACGAGAAGGTCCAGGTCAGCGGGACCCCCGCGAACGTGACCTCGGCTCACCTCGTGCTCCCGGAGAACGGGCTGGTCCAGCCCGGCGTCGCTTGGGGCAACGGTCCCAATGGCGCTCCAGGGCCGGCTCCAGTCATCAGCCTCGAGTGCACCAGCTGCCATAACCCCCATGGCAACGGCAAGTACCGCATCCTCAACCCGATCCCGTCGGCCACCGGCGTCGATGCCACGTGGACGGCGGCCATCGTGAAGGTTGCCGCTGCGACCGACCTGTACACCACCGCGGCCAGCCACGGCCTCCTCGTCGGTGACAAGGTCACCGTCGCGGGCAGCACGTCGGCCTCGGCCAACGTCACGAACTACTACGTCAAGTCCGTTCCCACCTCCGACGGCAACACGTTCACCCTGAGCGCCACCGTTGGCGGCGCGACGCTGGACGTCCTCACCGACGGCACCGGTGGCACGGTGACCCGGAGCTCCGACACCGCCACGGGCGGCGTCACCGTCACCGACGCGCCGCTCCCGGCCCCGGGCGACACGCGCAACTACACCGTCATCCAGGTCAAGGGCACCGAGGGCACCCCGGCAACCTACCTGCTCTATGCGAGCCAGGTCGCCGGGGTCTACTCGCCGTTGGCCGGTGACTACATGCACCGCTACCTGCCGTGGGACGCGGTCACCTCCGCGACGCGGAACATGGACGCCCCGAACGGGCTCCCCTCGACCTTCGACGCCCAGATCACGCGGTGGTGCGCCTCGTGCCACACGAGGTACTACGCCGCGTCTGAGCCCCTGACCGACCCGGCCGACGGGACCGTAGGCCCCGCCTACAACACCGCGCGACCGGGCGACTCGGTCTACACGTACCAGCACCGGACCCGCCCGGACCGCGCCTGCACCACGTGCCACGTGGCACACGGCACCAACGCGGTCATGGACGGGACGTTCAGCTCGACGTACACCTACCCCGACCTCACGGTGTCGGCCAGCAGCCGGCTCCTCAAGATCGGCAACCGTGGCACCTGCCAGTTCTGCCACGATCCAACGGGCACGTTCGCCATTGGCGACCAGTTCCCCGTCGGCGCGCCGAGGCCAAGCACTCCGTAGCATCGGCAGGTCCCGACGACCGTCTTCGGACGGTCGTCGGGATCACCCGGGGTTCGTCCCACCCAGGAACAGAGCAGTGGCCAAATGAACCGTAACCACGAGAACCTCACCGCCCGGGCACGCGCCGTCTTCACGGCCGCGCTCCTGGTCGGCGCCGCGTTCCTCACGTTCACCCCGGTGGTGCCGGGCGCGCAGGCCGTGGACCCGACGCCGGATCCGCTGACGAGCGCCTCGCCTGCCGCCTCCGACCCCGCCGTAGCCCCGAGCGTTGCTCCAGACCCCAGCCTGGCGCCTGATCCGAGCGTTGCTCCAGACCCCAGCCTGGCGCCTGATCCGAGCGTTGCTCCAGACCCCAGCCTGGCGCCTGATCCGTCCGCCGTGCCGTCGCCGGATCCTTCCGCGAACCCGTCGCCCGAGCCATCGGTCGATCCCGGCACCAGCCCGGCGCCCTCTGCCAGCCCCGAGCCCAGCGCCAGCCCGGCGCCCTCAGCCAGCCCTGAGCCCAGCGCCACGCCCCGGGCAACCGGCCTCCGGGTCGATCACGCCTGGGTCGACGTCGTGGGCGACACGGGGACGGCGGGCCACGCCAGCGGGGTCGACGTACCTGCCACGGGCATCGAGCGCTTCCAGCTCTACCGGGTTCGCTTCCAGGTTGCCAACGACTCGGACGTCGCGATCACCCTCCACCCGCTCGCCCAGGTCTCGCCAACCAGGTCCGGCGCCACGTTCCGGGCGCTGCCGGAGGCCGACCCCCGGACCGGGGTGCCCTTCTACTCGGCGGCCGACGAGGGACGGTCCTACGACGCGAGGTCGACCGGGATCGCGATCGGCGCGCTGCGCCTTGATGCAGGCGAGGAGGTCGGGGCGACGGCCGCTGCGGGCATCAGCATGGCCGGCGAGAATCCCGGCGCCGGACTGCGGTCCCGGCCCACTCCTTCACGGAGGTCGAGGTCGCCGTGCGGGCGACGGTCGACGCCGCCTGGATGACGCGCTATACCGTGCGCCTCGACCGCCGGCGGGGTCCCGATCGACGGTGCGATCGATGCCGTCCTGGTGATGGGCGCGAAGCCGCCGCTCCATCTGAGCCCGGGCCAGCGGTCCGGCCAGGACGTCGCGCCGGCCCTCATCTACAAGCTGCGCCCGCCCACGAAGAATGCGCGCGCCTCGGTCGCCCTGGGCCCGCTGGCCCCGGGAGCGAACGCCGCGGTCCTGTCGCCCCACATCATCGACACGCTCACCTCGGACGCCTGCGCCGCGTGCCACTCCGCGCACTCGGCCCAGGCCCAGTACCTCCTCGTCGCCGCGGCCCCGCAATCCGGGCTCTGCTTCACGTGCCACGATGGATCCAAGGCCGTGGCCAACGTCAAGGCGGAGTACACGAGCCCCGCGCCCCCGGCCAACGACCCGGCCACGTCCAGCTACTACTCGCACCCCGCGACCACGATCAATTCGCACACCAGCGACCAGGTCGACGAGTTCTCCGGTCGGCTGAACCGGCACGCGGCCTGCGCGGACTGCCACCAGCCGCACCGCGCTGACGGGACGCTGGCGACCCAGACCACCGCCGGGTGGACCTCGTCCGGGGCGATCTTCGGCGCATCGGGCGTGTCGGTGGTCAACGGGCCGGCGGGGACCGCCCCGACCTACACGCTGACGTCCACGACGACCCTGGAGTACCAGCTCTGCTTCAAGTGCCACTCGGGCTTCACCCAGCTCCCGGCGCAGGACCCGGCGCATCCCTCACGCTGGGAGCTTGACAAGGGCGTGGAGCTCAATCCCAACAACGCGTCATACCACCCGGTCGAGGCGGCTGGAACCAACGCCACCATCACGATGGCGGGCAGCCTGGCGGGCGACTCCCCGTTCAAGCTCTGGGACTTCCAGGTCAACTCGACGGTCCGCTGCGTCAACTGCCACGGCAACTCGCGCCTGGTGGACAAGGCGAACCCGCCGGCCGCGGGCGCCCGGCTGACCTCGCACGCGGGGCCGAACCTCGAGCTGCTCACGGCCAACTACCAGGACCGCACGCTGAACGCGCGGGGCGCGGCCTACGACCCGAACGACTTCGCCCTCTGCTACCTCTGCCATGCCGAGGCGCCGATGGTCGACGACAGCGGCGACTCCCGGGCCGACACCAACTTCTCCGTCCACGGGCTGCACATGATCGGGCTCACCGGTCGGGGCACCGGCGGGACGGACATCGACGTGGCGGGTGCCGGACAGGGCAACGCGCTGTGCGCCGAGTGCCACTTCCGGATCCACGGCTCCGCGTACCCGGTCAACGGGCAGACGAACGGCACCCGGCTGGTCAACTTCGCCCCGGACGTGCAGGTCAACGGCTCCCTGCAATGGAATCCGACGACCCGGAGCTGCACGCTGACCTGCCACGGCAGGCAGCACACGAACGCCACCTACTAGGCCTTCCTGCGCGTCCCCGGAGAGCGCCGGCCGCGCGCCGCCGCGCTGGCGACACGCGCGGAGTGCCGCCGGCCAGGCGGGCAGCCTCGGCAGCCGCGGCGCCGGCCTCGCGGATGCAGGTGGCTCTATATCGATCGATACATGCGCAGCGCCGCATGGCCCGGTCCAGTCGGTCCTTCCGGCACCCGCGAAATGTGCCCCGCGACGGATGGGCTCGGCCGCCGTTGCTCGGGACAATCGCACCAGGTGTCAACGCGCGGGTCCCCTCCGCGCCAACGAGAGACGAGGGCAACCCCGAGATGGGCAACTTGCAGCGGCGCGCCTCGACGCGTCCCGGGCACGGTGCGCGATGACTGTGCCATCGTCCGTCACTCCCAGGAAGAACGTTCCCGGGAAGCTTGAGCGCGAGCTCTGCGGCCGGCTGGGACTCGAACCCGGTGCAGCTCCCGAGGACGTCTCGGCCGCCCACGAGGCGGTCTCGGCGTACCTCGCGGCCGCACCCAGGGACCTGCGCGGCTGGGCCCGCGTCCAGGCCCATGGCGCCGACGAGGCGTACCAACTCTTGACCGACCCGGTCGCGTTCGCTCGCGCCGCCGCCCTTGTCGGGGCGAGCGCTCGACCGGCCGTCGTTCCCAGCGAGGCGGCGACACCTCCGGCTCGCCGGGAGCCTCTCGCTTCCGCCGCGGCAGCTCCGGCTGTCGCGGCGGAGCGAAAGGTGGCCGCCGGCGCGTCACCTGCGCTCACCGACGACGAGCTCGACGACCTCCTTGCCGAGGTCGATCCCAGCGCCCATCGCGAGACGGCGCGATCTGCCGCTGCCCGCCCGGCCGTCGCCGCGCCGGCTGCCGGCGGCCTGCTGGCCTCCTCGTTCGTGCGACGACTCGTCGTGGTCGGCGTGGTGGCGGTGGCGCTGGTGGTCGGCGCCAACTTCGTCTACAACATGGGCGCGTCCGCGCCGATCACGGGCAGCTCCCCGACCACGGCGCCGGCCGGCCAGGCCACCAACCCGCCGCTCGATACGGCCCTCGTGGCCCAGCTGATGCAGAAGATCGCGGCCAACCCGAAGGACGCCGTCTCCCTGCTCGCCCTGGGCAATGCCTACTTCGATTCGGGGGACTACGCAACCGCGGCCGATTGGTTCCGAAAGGCCACCGTGGCCGACCCGACGAATGTCCCGGCGTTCATCGGTCTCGGGACTGCGGCCTTCAACAACAATGACAGCGCAACCGCGGCGACCGCCTGGAACGAGGCCGTCAGGCTGGATCCCAAGAACGTCGAGGGGCACTACGACCTCGGGTTCCTGTACCTGAACCAGACGCCGCCGGACATGGCTGGCGTGCAGCGCGAGTGGGGCCTCGTCGTCCAGCTCGCTCCGAACAGCGACGTCGCCAAGACGGTCCAGGCGCACCTGACCGCGCTCTCGAGCGCCGCGCCCTTCGCCAGCCCGGCCGCCAGCGGCGCGGCCAGCGCGGCGCCGAGCGGCGCCGCCAGCCCGGCGGCGAGCGGCGCTCCGACCCCGGCGCCAAGCGCGGCTCCCTCGGGCTTGCCCACGCCATGAACCTCGACGCCGGCCTCGGGATCGGCCTCCTCGTCGCCTTCCTCGGCGGCGTGGTGTCCTTCGCGTCGCCGTGCTGCCTGCCGCTCGTGCCCGCCTACGTCGGGTACATGGTCGGCACCACCGCCGACGCCACCGAACGGCGCCGCTCTCTGTTCCACGGGCTCGCGTTCGTCACCGGGTTCACGATCGTCTTCGTGGCCTTCTGGGCCTCGATCGGCGCGGTCGGCTACGTCCTCGCGGACAACGCGAAGTACCTCCGCCAGCTCGGCGGTGCGATCCTCATCATCCTGGGCCTCCAGGTGGCCGGCGTGATCAACGTCCGGGCACTCTGGCGCGACACCCGGCCACTGCCGGTCTTCGGGGGCGGCGCGATGCGCACCGCCCCGTTCGGCAGCGGGACGATCTCGCTCGGCGGCGGAAGCGCCGGTTCGGGCGCGGCGGTCGGTTACGGCCGCAGCCTCGTGTTCGGGGTCCTCTTCGCCGCCGGCTGGAGCCCGTGCATCGGGCCGATCCTCGGCGGGATCGTCGGGCTCGCCACCACGCAGGCCGGCGTCGCCCAGGGGACCGCTCTCCTCTTCGCCTACTCGGCCGGCCTTGCCGTGCCGTTCCTCGCCGTCGCGATGGGCGCGACCTGGGTTGCCCGCCGGCTGTCCTGGGTCGGTCGCCACGAACAGGCCGTCTCGCTGGTGAGCGGGACGCTCCTCGTCGTGCTCGGCGTCCTGATGGTCACCAACATGCTCAGCCGGCTCGCGGCGATCACGTCGCCGTTCGGCGGCTGACGGAGGGTCCTTGATGGCACAAAGCGTCCGAACAGACAAGCTGCCGGGCCCGGCGGCCCCGACGGCCGGGAGAGCAGGAGTCGGGATCGACTCGACCCTCGAAGGCCTCTGGCGCCTCCTGACCTCGATGAAGTTCGCCTTGGTCCTCCTCCTGGTGTTCGCGGCCCTGACGCTGGTCGGGACGGTGCTCCAGCAGATGTCGGCGGACGTGGCCGGGAACCCGCAGACCCACGCCGACTTCATCGCGGCCGTGCGACCGCGCTACGGCGGCTTCACGGGACCCTTCGACGCGCTCGGGTTCTTCAACATCTTCTCGGGCTGGTGGCTTCGCGGCGTGGGCGCCCTGCTCATCGCCTCCACCGTGGCGTGCACGGTCCAGCGGATCCCGAGCACCTGGCAGACGACCAGGCATCCGCGCGTGGACCCGGGGCCGGCGTTCTTCGAGCACGCGCCGCAGCATGAGTCGATGACCTTCCACCGCCCGGCCGACGAGGTGCTGGTGGCGGCGAAGGGCGTCCTCGCCAAGCGCCGCTACCGCACGGTCAGCGCGGACGACGGCACGATCCACATCTACGCGGACCGCAACGGCTGGGCGACGTGGTGGGGCCTGATCGGCCACTTCAGCATCGTCTTCATCTTCGCCGGCGCGCTCGTCGGCTCGATCTGGGGCTTCCGCGACAGCTCGTTCGTGCTGGCCGAGGGAACGACCCTGCCGGTCCCGACCCGCGCCGGCCTGACGATCACCCTCAACTCGTTCCAGGACACCTACTACACCGACACCGGGGCCCCGAAGGACTTCGTGAGCTCGGTGGTGCTGGCGAAGGACGGCCAGCAGGTCGCAACGGCGGAAGTCCGGGTCAACGAGCCGCTCCGCTACGACGGCATCTCGTTCTACCAGGCCTTCTTCGGCCCGGCAGCCGTCGTCAAGGCCACCGACGCGAGCGGCAAGGACGTCTTCAGCGGCAACGTGGCCCTGCAGTACGAGTCCCAGCAGGGCAATCGACTTGGCACGTTCCTCGTGCCAGGCACCGGCCAGACTGCCTATGTCGTCGCCACCGCCGGCACCAACGATCCGACGATCAAGCCCGGCCAGGTCGCGATCGAGCTGTACGACTCGCAGACCGGCAATCCGATCACCCAGAAGTCGATCGACCAGGGCGTGGCGACGAAGGTCGGCGACCTGACCTACACCTTCGTCAAGGAGGCCAAGTACACGGGCCTCAACGTGGCGAACGATCCGGGCACCCCGCTGATCTGGCTCGGGTGCATCCTCCTCGTCGCCGGCTTCGTGGTCCGGCTCTTCGTCCCCTACCGGCGGATCTGGGGACGCCTGACCGCCCGGCCCGGCGGCTCCACGCTCGCGGTCGCGGCCGTCGGGCGGCGCGACACCGACTTCGATACCGAGTTCACCGCCCTGGTCACAGAGATCCGGCAGGCCATCGTGGCCCCGGCTGGCAGCTGAGGAGCGCGCAGAGATGTTCAAGCTCTCCGAATACACCTTCATCGCCGCGATCCTCGTGACCGGCCTGGCGTTCCTGGTGTACGTCGGCTACGTCCTGTCCGGCATCCGCGCGGCACGGCTCGCTTCCGCGGGCGGCCCTCTCACCACGACCAGCGTGAGCTGGTCTTCCGGCCCGCGAGCGACGTCGCTGGCCCGCTACGGGACCCTCCTGGGCTGGCTGGGCCTCGCCCTCCTGACGATCAGCCTGGTCCTCCGGACGATCGTGACCGGCCATGGCCCGTTCTCGAACATGTACGAGTTCTCGGCCGCGTTCTCCTGGGGCATCCTCGTGGCCTACTACTGGTTCGAGCGCAAGTACCACCAGCGGGTCCTCGCCCTCCTGGTCCTGCCCGTGGTCGTCGCGATCATGATGGCGGCCGCAGCGTTCCCCTCCACCGTCGAGCCCCTCGTCCCGGCCCTCCAGAACAACCTGCTCCTGACCGTCCACGTCGCCGTCGCGATCATCGCCTACGGCTCGTTCACGGTCGCCTTCGCCGCCGCGCTGCTCTACCTCATCCAGCCCGAGACCGGCCGCTGGGGCCTCCCCAAGCCGGAGATCCTCGACGAGATCGGCTACCGCGCGATCGTGGTCGGGTTCCCGTTCCTCACCCTCACCGTGGTCCTCGGCGCGCTGTGGGCCGACCAGGCCTGGGGCTCCTATTGGAGCTGGGATCCGAAGGAGACAGCCTCGCTCGTGACGTGGCTGATCTACGGCGCGTACCTCCACGCCCGGGTCGTCCGAGGCTGGCGCGGCCGGAAGGCCGCCTGGCTGCTGATGGCCGGGTTCGCGGCGACGATCTTCACCTATTTCGGGATCAACCTGCAGTGGTTCGGGATCGGCAAGGACTCGCTCCATAGCTACTCCGGGCTGAACTGAGCCCGGCGAGATGGACGGATCCGCGGCGATGGACGAGCTGCCCGCGCCCGTGGTCCGGCGCCCCCCTCGCGGTGTGGCCGGGCGCATCCGAACGGTCCTGGTCCTCGGCGCCATCACCGTCGCGGTGCTCGTCGTCGCGTACGTCGTCGACCAGCCGGTGACCGGGGGCTATACCAAGGTCACCCTCTCCGGTGCCGCCGCCGCGGCGGCGCCGGCAGTGGGCCAGGTCCCACCCGACATCACGGCGACGGCGATCGACGGTTCGGCGGTCTCACTGTCCGCGCTCAAGGGGCATCCCGTCTGGCTGACGTTCGGCGCCAGCTGGTGCCCGGACTGCCGGGCGGAGGCCGCGGACATCCAGGCGGCGTACGCGAAGCACAAGGCGGCCGGCCTCCAGGTGGTGGGCGTCTTCAACGAGGGGGCCGACACGGCGGCCAGCTACGCGGCGAAGGTCGGCATGACCTTCCCGCTGGTGGCCGACCCATCCGGGCAGATCCTCGACGCCTACCGGAACCTGGGCCTGCCGACGCACTACTTCATCAGCCCTGACGGAACGGTTCGCGCGGTGCGGATCGGACGCCTCTCCCCGGCCGACATGGAGGCGCTGATCGCTCAGCTGCTGGGCGGCTGAGGCGAGGCGACCGTTGATGGACGAACCAGGAACAGGATCCGCCCCTTCGCCGGAGACAGGCTCCGGTGACCCGCTGGCGGTCGCCCCGGCAGCCGCCGAGGCGACCGACGAGGCGACGGCCGCTCCGGCCGCCGAGGCGAGCGGCGCCGCGTCCGCCGAGGCGAGCGACGCCGCGATGAGCGACGAGGTGGCGTCACCGACGGTCCCCCGTCATCGCCGCCTGGCCCGAGTCCGATCCTGGTTCCACATCCCGCGCACGCCGCGCGGCTTCTTCGCGCTCCTCCTCGTCCTGGGCGCGTTCGGGTTCGCTACCGCGTTCGGCGGTGCGACGCTGATCAAGTGGACGGAGACGGCCGACTTCTGCGGCCGCTGCCACCAGATGGGTCCCGAGCTCGCCGCCTACGATGCGGGGGCGCACCGCGAGGTCGCCTGCGCCGAATGCCACGTGGAGCCCGGCGTGCTCGGCTGGGTCAAGGCCAAGCTGAACGGCACCAAGCAGCTCTTCCAGGTCATCACCGGGCTCTATCCCAAGCCCGTCCCGCCGCCCGATCACGCCAACCTGCCCGCGGTCAGCGACACGTGCATGCGCTGTCACACGGTCGACCGCCTCTCCACGGCGTCACTGGTGACCCGGCTGACGTTCACCGCCGACGAGACGAACAGCCGGCAGCTGATCGGACTCCTGATCAGGCCGGGCTCGGGCGACCTGTTCGACAAGAACCGGGGTGTCCACTGGCACGTCCTCCAGGACGTGGAGTACGCCACGACCCAGCCCAACAGCTCCACGATCGACTACGTCAAGGCGACCCAGCCGGACGGCTCCGTCCGCGAGTTCATCGCCCAGGACAAGGTCCAGGTCGCCGAGGACGTGGAGCCCGACATCGCCGCGATCACCTCGTCCGAGAAGCTCGTGACGATGAGCTGCCTGGACTGCCACAACCGCGTCGGCCACCCGATCCCCAACCCGCGAGTGGGGATCGATTCCTCGATGGCGAGCGGGCGGATCGACCCCACGCTCCCGTACATCAAGCGGGAGGGGATGCGCCTCCTGGACTCCGGCTACCCGGACTTCGACAGCGCGGCGGTCGAGGTCGACAAGCTGTCCTCCTTCTACCAGCTCAACTATCCCGCGGTCGCCGCCCAGAAGCAGCAGGAGATCGGTGCCGCCATCACCGAGATCGACCGGCTCTACAAGCTGACGGCAACCCCGGACATGAAGGTCACCGCCAAGACCTACCCGGACAACCTCGGGCACATCGACTCCACGGGCTGCTTCCGCTGCCACGACGGAGGTCATTTCCTGGTCCAGGGCGGCAAGGTCACGACCACGGCGATCCCGTCATCCTGTGACACGTGCCACACGTTCCCCCAGATCGGGTCGCAGGTCGCGAGCCTCCCGGTCGGCGTCCCGCCCCCGACGCACTCGGATCGCCTGTGGGTGTTCAACCACAAGGGGTCGGTGACGTCGCTCGATCCGGGTGGCACCAGCTGCGGCCAGTGCCACGCCCGTGACTACTGCGTGAACTGCCACTCGACCGGTGCCGTCACGGTCACCCACGACCAGATGCTGACCAACCATGCGTCGGTGATCGCGACGTCGGGCAACAAGGCCTGCGCCTACTGCCACCAGCCGGCCTACTGCGCGCGTTGCCACACCCAGCCCGTCCTGCCCGCGAACGGCGAGACGGGGGTCGGGAGCGTGAGCGCGCCCAACGTGAGCGCGCCGGAGGGGATCACGTATCCGATCCGGGCGGGCGGGGCGGTCGCGCCGCCCTGATCCTCGACCCCGGTCAGCCCGCGCCGCGAGGCGGTGGCGGCGCCCCGGTCAGCCCGCGCCGCGAGGCGGCGACGCCGGCCGGGTCAGCCCTCGGCGGGATCCTCGTCGGTCGTGTCGCCCTCCGCGCCCGGCCCGTCGGGCTCCTCGCCCGGGCCCGCCGATCGATCCGGCGCGCGGAACGGCGCCAGGATCTGGGCGCGGGCCTGGTTGATCGCGACGAGCGCCGCGGATCGGCGGGGCTCGCCGATGCTGTCCGACCAGAAGACCGCATCGGTCACCGGGATGAACGCGGCCTTGAGCTCGGCGAGGCTCCGGCGCAGGTCGCGGTCCGGCAGCAGGTGGATGTAGCCGAGGACCCGGAAGGGCGGGACGGAGACGAACGCCCGCTCGGCGATCTTGGGCGTGCGCAGGCCGCTGGCCGGTCCGACGGGCTGGAGCGAGACGGCGAACAGGACCGACGAGAGGTTGACCTGGGCGAACTCGGCTCGCCCGGGAGGATCGCCCGATCCGTATTCCTCGAAGGTCACGTCCTCCAGCACGAGGTGCGGCTCGTCCGCACCGTTGAGCATGTCGGTCACGCGGGACGCGCGGGTCTCCAGCGACCCGCGCACGATCAGCTGCTCCGTGTACAGGGTCAGCGGATAGGCCCGCTGCGGAAAGCCGCCGAATAGCATTGCCCGAGTGTAGGGGCTGGCGGGAATCGTCGGTACCCGGGAGCTGCCTGGCGCGTGCCAGAGCGCGGCCGGGCCCGTCAGCCGGGCTGTCTCTCCGCTGCCGAGGACGAGCCGCGCGGCGCGGAGGCCCGGGCCGCGCTCCGGGCCGAGCCCATGGTCACCAGGTGCTCGCCGCCGGCCTGGAGCTCCGCCCAGAGCCGCCGTACCGTGGCGAGCGTATCGGCGTCGGCAGCGCTCTTGTCGAGGCGGAGGCGGGCAATCCGCGGAAACCGCAGGGCGAAGCCGGAGCGATGCCGGCCGCTGCGCATGATCACGTCGAAGGCGACCTCAACGACGACGGAGGGCTCCACGACCCGGGAGCGCCCGTGGCGGGAGACCGTGTGCGCATCGAACCAGTGGGTCATCTCGGCGATCTCCGCGTCGGTCAGGCCCGAATAGGCCTTGCCGATGGTCACCAGCTCGCCGCGCTCCTCGTCCCGGACCGCGAACGTGTAGTCGGAGAGCACGCCGTGGCGCCGGCCGTGGCCGACCTCCACGCTTACCACCACGCAGTCGAGCGTGGCCAGGGCCTTCTTCATCTTGAGCCAGCCGTAGCCCCGCCGGCCGGGCGAGTAGGGGCTCCCCGGGTCCTTGACCATCAGGCCCTCGTTGCGGCGCGCCCGAGCCTCCCCGAAGACGCGCTCCAGATCTTCCGTGGAGCCCGCCGTGACCAGGTGGGAGAGCACGAACCGGCCTGGCGCGGCCTCGGGCAGGTCGAGCGCCTCCAGGCGGGCGCGTCGCTCGCGAAGGGGCTCCTCCATCAGCGGCTCGACGTCGCCGCCCCGCGGGCCGAGGGCCAGGGCGTCGAAGGCGACGTAGGCGGTCGGAACGTCGGCCAGGAGTCGAGCGGGAAGGGTCTTCCGGCCAAGGCGCTGCTGGAGGGCCAGGAACGGGAGGACGGCCCCGTCCCGGAAGGCCAGGATCTCGCCGTCAAGGATGCCGTCCCAGGCGAATCCGCGAGCCGCCGCGACCACTTCCGGGAACTGCTCGCTGACGTCGTGGAGGTCGCGGCTGTAGAGGCGCGCATCGTCCCCGCGACGGTGGAGCTGGGCCCGGATCCCGTCGTACTTGTCCTCGGTCCAGACCGTCGTTCCGAGCCGGTCCACGATCTCCGCGGCGTCCTCCGCGGGCGAGGCCAGCATGAACCGGAGCGGCCGGAACAGGCGCAGCCGCGCCTCGCCCAGGCGATCCGCACGGGCCAGGTCTGCCGTCGCGCCGATGTCGCCCGTCAGCATCGCGGCCCTGGCCACGGCACCGGCCGGCCGCTCGTAGGCCTGGGCGATCGCGGCTTCCAGGAGCCCTTCCCGGAGCCCGATCCGCAGCTCGCCCCCCAGGATCTTGACCACGTAGGTGGCCTCCAGCGGGTCGCACCTTCGCAGGAGCTCCTCGAACGCGCCCGCCTTCGCGGTGGGACCCGCGGCCGACTCGATCCCGGCGAACGCCGTGGCCACGTCCGGCACGCTGGGCCGGACCTCGTCGGGCGGCACGACCGCGTGCACGGCCAGCACCGCACCGACCGCCCGGCCGAGATCGCTGAAACGATCGTAGGCGGTCGCGAGCTCGCTGCGATCGAGGCCCGCCGTCCGGGCAACCGCGTCGGCGACCGTCGCCCAGCCCAGGCCGAGCGCCCGTGGGTCGGTCTCGGCAAATGGGCGCCCGGCGAAGAAGATCACGGCCGGGGCGAGCGCGGCCGGCTCGAGCTCGCGGAGATACCCGGCGAGCAGTCGCGTCTTCTCCGAGATCCGGGTTGTCGCGCCGATCCGCTCGGCGACTTCGCTCCACCGGCGCATGGGCGGGATGGTATACGCTCGCGCCCATGCGAGCCCGGAGCTGGTTCCCCGACGCGATCCCCGGTCGGACGGTCGTGCTCCGCAGGCACGCGGGCAGGAACCTCGCCGCGTTTCGCCGCTGGTACGCGGACCCGGAGGTGTCGCGGCTGACCCGCTACCAGGACGGCCCGATGCCGGCCGAAGAGGTGGACCGCTTCTTCGAGGCGCGCGTCGCCGGTCCCGGGTCCCTCGCCCTGGCCATCCATCGCGCGTCGGACGACCGCCTGATCGGCACCTGCGCCTTCAGCCAGCTCGACGGCGACAACGGCTCGGCCCTCTTCCACATCACGATCGGCGAGCGGGACTGCTGGGGGCACGGCTATGGCTCGGAGGCCACGGCGCTGATGCTCGACCATGCGTTCGGGACGCTGGGCCTGCACCGGGTCGCCCTGGCCGTGTTCGCCTTCAACGACCGGGCGATCCGGGCCTACCAGAAGGTCGGGTTCAAGCTGGAAGGACGCTCCCGGGAGGCGATCTGGCGCGGCGGCCGCTTCTGGGACGAGCTCCAGATGAGCATCCTCGACCACGAGTGGCGGGAGATCCGCGAGCAGGTCCTCGGGCTCGCGGAGGCCGAGGGCGCCGCCGGGCGTTGAGGCAGGGATGGCGAGCAGGGGTCCCCGGGCAGAGGCCGCGCGGTCGGCATTCCGCGGGCTCGCGGCTGCGCCGGGCCACGCGGTGGAGAACGCCCGGCGGGCCGCGGCGGTCCTCGAGCACGCCTTCGCCTCGGGCGATCTCGTGCGCACGCCGGACCTGGACCTGATGCTCCGGGACCTCGCCGCGACGCTGGCCCGGGACGAGGACCAGCGGCTCGGGGGCAAGTCAGCGGAGGCAGCCCGGCTGATCCTCAAGGCCATCGGGCGGGCGATCGAGCAGGCGTGACGGGCGCCGGATCGGGACCCCGGGGCAGACCCGGCCCGACCCCGAAGGAGGGAACCGGGGCCGCGGGACGTAGAATCGGGTCCCCGACGGTCGCAGGTGCGGACAGCCGACACCCGCGGCGACACCAACGGTGCTGGTCCATGGACACTCCTCGGCCGCGCGCTCCGCGCCTCGCCCGGGTCGTCGTCGTGCTCGCCGTCGCGGTCGTGGTCGTCACCTCGGTCGCGATCGCGATGCTGCGCCCGGCGGGTCGGCCGGACCAGGCAGGCGCATCCGCGGGCGCGACGCCGTCCGCGGCGGTCCCCGTGGCTTCTCCAGGCCCGGACGCCACGATCCCCCCGATCATCGGGAGCGCAAGCTCACCGATGAGCGCCCATCTCTCCGGCGACGTGTACGGCTACCTCCCGTACTGGGAGATGGACGCGACCATCGAGGCCTACCTCGACTGGAACGCGCTCTCGGTCATCTCGCTCTTCTCGGTCGGCGCCGGAAGCACGGGGGCCCTCGATGGGACCGGGCCGGGCTACCGGGCGATCACGTCGGCCCAGGGCCGCCGGATCATCGCCACGGCCGAGGCGCACGGGGTCCGCACGGAGATCACGTTCACGAGCTTCGGGGCATCGAAGAACGCGACCTTCTTCGGGAGCGCCCCCGCGCAGGCGCAGGCGATCGCGGATCTGCGCGCGCTCGTCAAGGACCTCGGCGCCGGCGGCGTCAACGTCGACGTCGAGCTGATCGCCGGGACGTGGTTCCCGGCCTACGCGGCATTCGTGGGCAACCTGCGGGCCGCGCTCCGGACCGACAACCCGTCGGCGACCGTGAGCGTCGCCACCAATGGCAACACGAGCGGCGCCCAGATGGCGAAGGCGGCCACCGACGCGGGTGCCGACCGGGTCTTCATGATGGGCTACGGCTACCGCTCGGCCGGCAGCGCGCCGGGCGCGATCGACCCGCTGGCCTACCGGGGAGGCGTCGCGAAGCTGGACCTGGCGGCGTCCCTCGCGCTGTACGCGAAGTACGGCGTGCCGAACGCCATGATCATCCTGGGGCTCCCGTTCTACGGCCTGACGTGGCCAACCGTGGACGGCACGCTCGGGAGCGCGTCGACCGCCGCGGGCTCCACGTTCATCCCGCGCCTGCACCTCTCGGAGATCCCGTCGGGGAGCGCGCTCCAGTACGATCCCGGCGAATCCGTGAGCTGGTTCGCGACGCAGGATCCCGTCACCGGGGCTTGGCAGCAGACGTTCTTCGATACGCCCTCGAGCCTGGCCCCGAAGTTCCAGCTGGCCGTGGACCGGCACCTGGCCGGGATCGGCGTCTGGACCCTGGGCTACGACCGGGGGCTGTCCGGGTACTGGGACCTGGTCGAGAGCGTGTTCGGACCGCCGAAGGTCCTGAGCGTCAGCGCGCCCGCCCGGACCCGGGGCCCGACGATCACCCTGACCTACGCCGCCATCCCGGGTTCGCGGCCCCTGGCATTCGCCCGCTTCTCGAACGACGGGAGGACCTGGACGTCGCCGTCCCCGATCCCGCCGGTCCCCGACGGCGCCGATCCGGGAGCGCCGCAGCCGCCGCTCGCGTGGACGCTGGCGGGCGCGGCCGACGGGAGCCATCCGCTCTGGGTCCAGGTCATCGACGAGGGGGGCACGGCCAGCACGGCGCGCGCCGTGACGGTGATCCTGGACCGGACCGGCCCGCTGCTGGCCACGGCGCCGACCGTCCGGTGGAGCGCGACCGCCCACGCCTGGAGGGCTTCGTGGGAGGCCGCCGTCGACCCTTCGGGCGTCGCCGGCTACCAGGTCCGCGTCCGCGTCGGATCGGGCGCCTGGACGGTGGTCGAGGCCCTCACGACCGGGACCGACCTGACGCTGGCCGGCCTCCCGCGCACCGCGCTCGTCAGCGTCTCCATCCTGCCGCGCGACCGCCTGGGCAACTGGTCCGGGGCCGCGGTCGTCGGCAGGTCGCCCCACTGAGCCAGGGAGAGCACCGTGCCGAAGCCACCGGGACCGCCCGAGCTTGACCCCGCGACCCGCAGGGCGCTCGCCGCGGGCCTCTTCAACCACTGCTGGGAGCTCATGGCGATCGCGGACCGGACGCCGGCCCAGGACGACGAGCTGGTTCACGCCGCCCACGCGTCCCGCTACCACTGGGGCGAGATCGGCGGCGCCGCCCGGCTTGCGCGCGGGGAGTGGATGTGCTCTCGCGTCTACAGCGTCCTCGGGCGCAGCGAGCCTGCACTGCACCACGCTCGACGTTGCCTCGCCCTCGTGGAGGCGGGCGGGCCGGACACCGGCCTCGAGGACTGGGACATGGCGGCGGCGCTCGAGGCCATGGCCCGCGCCTCCCTCGTCGCGGGCGACCTGCCGGCCGCACGGGAGCACCGGGGCCGGGCCGTGGCAGCGCTCGCCGCGGTCGCCGATCCCGAGGACCGCGAGCCCATCGAGCGGGACCTGGCCGATCTGCCCGCCTGAGCCGGACGGCGGGTCAGGGCATCAGCGCGAGCTGGCCCCGGCGTCGGGCCCGGATATCTGCTCCGCAGGGGCGACCGCGGGCGACTCGCCGGGACGATCCGCGCGTCGCCAGCCCACCCGGGCCAGGGCGATCGCCCCGCCCACCGAGGTCAGGACCAGGATGACGGCGTGGACGAGGACCGCGAGGGCGAAGGCCGGATCCGCGCTCACGCCGAAGACGGCGGCGATCTGGACGCCGGCCAGCTCGAAGGTGCCGAGGTAGCCTGGCCCGGCCGGGATCGCCGTCGCCAGCGAGACGCCCGCCGCCAGGAGCGCCGCCTGGCCCCACGTGAGCTGGACGCCGACCGCCTGGCCGGCCGCAGCAAAGCCGATGACGGTCGCTCCCCAGGCAACCAGGCTCCAGGCGATCGCCGGGAGCACGGTGCGTGGGCGGCCCGCCACGGCCAGGCCGCCCCGGAAGCGCCCGGCCAGGCGGACCACGGTCGGCCAGCGCTCGACCGCGAGAAGGATGCGTTCGGCACCCGGGAGCCGATGCGCGACGAGCGCGACCGCCAGGGCGACGAGGAGGAGCCCCGTGAGGCCGAAGCCGAGGAGGACCGCGTTGGCCACGACGCCGCGTACGTGCAGCAGGAGGATCGCGCCGGACGCGATGGCAACGAGGACCGCGGTGTCGACCACGCGTTCGACGACGATCGTGCCCAGCGTCGTCGTCCGGCTGATCCCCTCGCGGTCGCCCAGGTAGTGGCTGCGCACGAGCTCGCCGAGCCGCGCCGGGAGGACGTTGTTGGCCAGATAGCCGATCAGCAGGTAGGCCAGCGTCGCAGGCAGGGCCACGACCCGGATCGGCGCCAGGAGGCCGCGCCAGCGGACGGTCCGGCAGACCACGTCCAGGGCGATGCACCCCGCGACGACCAGGACCCACGGGAGGCTCGCCGCCGCGAGCACGCGACCGACCTGCGGGAGGTCCACCTGGCGCACCGCCAGGATGAGCGCGACGAGAGAGATCGCGATCCCGACGCCGCCGCGGAGCAGCGCCCGGGGCATCAGTCGGCCGGGGTGCGCGGCGTCAGCTTCGGCGACGGGCGGACCCGGATCCGGTGGAGCATGAAGCGCAGGACCACCCGCAGCGTGGAGAGGCCGTACACGACGCTGCGCCGGAACCCGACGGAGCTGGCCTCCTCGAAGTAGCGCGTCGGCACGGCGATCTCGCCGATCCGGAAGCCGGCCGCGACGGCCTGCGCCACCAGCTCCTGGTCGAACACGAAGTCGTCCGAGTTGCGGTGGTACGGGATCGTCTCGAGGAGCCGCCGCGAGTAGGCCCGGAAGCCCGTGTGGTACTCGGACAGGCGCAATCCGAAGGCGTAGTTCTCGATCGCGGTGAGGAACCGGTTCGAGACGTACTTCCAGCGCGGCATCCCGCCGGCCAGCGGATCGCCCAGGAAGCGGCTGCCGAACATCAGGTCAACGTCGCCCCGGACGATCGGCTCCACGAGGGCCGGGATCCGGGTGCCGTCGTACTGGTAGTCGGGGTGGAGCATCACGACGACGTCGGCGCCGGCCTCGAGGGCGGCGTCGTAGCAGGTCTTCTGGTTCCCGCCGTAGCCCCGGTTCTGGGGATGGACGATGACCTCCAGGCCGAGTCGCCGCGCGACCTCGACCGTCTCGTCACGGGAGACGTCGTCCACCAGGATCACCCGGTCCACGATGTCATGGGGGATGTCCGCGTAGGTCCGTTCGAGCGTCTGGGCCGCGTTATAGGCGGGCATCACGATCACGAGGCGGGGCCGCGACGGAGGCTGGGGCTGCATCGGCTCGTAGCGTAGACGATCAAAGCGCCGACGGTCGCGCTCGGGCGAGCCCGGACCGGGGACCGACCGCCTGGAAGACGGGCGCGGACGCATCGGCCAGAATGGCCGCCTGTCCCGCAGGGAGACCACGATGATCGATCGCATCTTCGGCAGGCCCGCGCCCGATCCCGACGCCGCCCGGCGCACGCCGCCCGGCCAGTACCTCACCGAGAAGTTCCCGGTCCTCCACTACGGAACCGTCCCCTCCGTCGATCTCCGCACCTGGGACTTCCGGGTCTTCGGCCTGGTCGCGACGCCGGTCACGCTGACCTGGGAGCAGCTCAGGGCGCTCCCGCGGAAGCAGATCACCGTCGATATCCACTGCGTGACCCGCTGGTCCAAGCTCGACACCGCCTGGGAAGGGGTCCCGTTCCGGGCCGTCATGGAGCTGGCCGGCGTGCGTCCCGAGGCGACCCACGTGCTGGCCCACTGCGAGCAGGGCTACACGACGAACCTGCCCCTCGCGGTCCTCGACGACGAGGACGTCCTCCTGGCCGACACCTACGGCGGACGCCCCCTCGAACCGGACCACGGCTACCCGCTTCGCCTCCTGGTCCCCAAGCGCTACTTCTGGAAGAGCGCGAAGTGGATCCGCGGGCTCGAGCTCCTCGACCACGACGCCCGGGGCTTCTGGGAGCGCTACGGCTACAACAACGACGCCGACCCCTGGAAGGAAGAGCGCTATGACGAGTAGCCGTTCGGGCTGGCGGCCCGCCAGGCAACCCGCGTCGGGACGGCCGGCGAGGGGCCGGGCACGCGGGCCGCTCATGAGCGCGAGCCTCGAGCCTGCCTCGGGCTCTCCGCCTGAGGGGCACCCGTCGCCCAGCCCCGGACCCGTCACCTTCACGCGAGCGTGAAGGTTGTGCGACCATTCGCGGGATGACCGCGTCCCGTCGATTCCCATTCCTTCGCGTCGGGGATCCTGACGATCCGTCATACCGCTGGTGGCTGCTCGGGATCACGAGCTTCGGTGCGCTGCTCGCCTCCCTGACCTCCGGGACCCTGGTGATCGCGCTGCCGGACATCCTGCGCGACCTGCACACGGACCTCTTCGCGCTGCTCTGGATCGTCGTCGGCTACACGCTGGTGGTCACGGTCCTCGTCCTGAACGCGGGCCGGATGGCCGACAAGTTCGGGCGGGCGAGGACCTTCACCCTGGGGCTGGCCTTCTTCACCGCCGCCTCGGCCTTCTGCGGGGTCGCGCCCGGCGCCCCCGCGCTCATCCTCGGCCGGATCGCGCAGGGGATCGGCGGGGCCTTCATGTTCGCCAACTCGGCCGCGCTCGTGACCGACGCGTTCCCCCGGCGCGAGCTCGGCCGCGCGCTGGGGATCAACGCGATGGTCGTCGGGGCGGGCCAGATGCTGGGACCGATCCTGGGCGGCTGGCTCACCGGGTTCGGCTGGCGCACGGTCTTCTGGTTCAACGTGCCCCTGGGCATCGCTGCCGTGATCGCCGCGCGCGTGATCCTCGTGGAGCGAGTCCCGGGCCGGCGAACGATCTCGGTCGACTGGGTCGGCTCGGCGCTCTACCTCGTCGCGCTCATGGCCCTGATGACGTCGCTGGCGTTCGGAGGCATCTACGGCTGGGCGACCCCGTGGGTGCTCGGCGGGTTCGTGCTCTTCGCCCTCCTTGTCCCGATCCTCCTGGTGGTGGAGACCCGCGTGGCCATGCCGATCCTCGACGTGTCGCTCTTCCGCGACCGGCTGTTCGCGATGGGCAACCTGACCGGGCTCCTCAACGGGGTGGCCAGGAACAGCGTCCTCTTCCTCCTGGTGTTCTACCTCCAGGGGGTCAAGGGGGCGGATCCGGTCACCGCCGGGATCGAGCTCGCACCGCTCGCGATCGGCCTGCTCGTCCTCTCCCCGATCAGCGGCGCGCTGGCCGACCGGTTCGGGTCGCGCGTGCTGGCGACCGCCGGCATGCTCGTCACCGGCCTCGGCCTCGCGGGCCTGATGACGATCCAGGTCGACACGCCGTTCTGGCAGCTCGTCGTGTGGCAGCTGGTGATCGGCGCGGGCTCCGGCCTCTTCTACTCGCCCAACACGAGCGCGGTCATGGGTGTCGTCCCGCCCGAGAAGCGGGGCATCGGAGCAGGGATGCGGGCAATGCTGACGAACACCGGGTTCGTGGTCAGCATCGCCCTCGCGATCGGGCTGATGACCACTGCGATGGACCCCCAGGTGATGGTCGCGGTCTTCTCCGGGACCCAGGTCGGCGCGGGCGGGATCGACCTCAACCCGTTCATCAACGCCCTGCACGTGGCCTTCGGGGCCGGCGTCGTGGCCAGCGCGGTCGGGGCCGCGATCTCCATGATGCGCGGCGAGCATCGCTCGTGGGCAGGCGAGCCGGTGGTGCTGCCCGCGCCGTAGGCCTCGCATCGTGCGCCCGGGACCCTGTCTGCGTGGCGGTCAGCGGGACGGGCGACCGATCACGATCGCGGGGCGGGGGGACGCGCCGGCCGGCCCGGCGGGTGGCACTCCCTGCGGTAGTATCGAGCGCACGATGCGGATCGCCGTCGCCTCCGACCACGCGGCCTATGACCTGAAGGGCCTGGTCATCGGCTGGATCCGGGACCTGGGCCACCAGCCGGTCGACTTCGGCACGTCCAGCACGATCCCGGTCGACTACCCGGACTACATCGCCCCCGCTGCCCGGGCGGTGGCCCGCGGCGAGTGCGACCTGGGCGTCGTCCTGGGCGGGAGCGGCACCGGCGAAGCGATCGTGGCCAACAAGATCGTCGGGATTCGCTGCGTCGAGGCCGCGGACCCGGTCACGGCGCGCCTGGGCCGCGAGCACAACGACGCCAACGTGCTCTCCATGGGCGCCCGGATCGTGGGCACGGAGATCGCCCTGTCCTGCGTCGAGGCGTTCCTGGCTGGCCGGTTCGCCGGCGGCCGCCACGTCGCGCGGGTCGCCAAGATCAGCGCGCTGGAAGCGGGCCGCGACGAGCGCCCGGGCCGCGACTAGCGCCCGGGCCGGGCCGCCGGCGAACGCCCGGGCCGCCCGGCGAACGACGCCGTTGCGGGCGTCGCCTCCTCGGCGGAGCCGTCGGGCACTGGGCCGTGAGGCCGCCAGCGCCGAGACTCGGCCCGTACATCGTCGTCCCTCCAACATCTGGCGGCTCCCCCGCATCTACTAGGCATGGAAGGGTTCGCGCGGGACGCGGCGACGACCACCTCGATCGTCCGGCAGGCAGTCGCCGGCGATGTGGTGGCGTTCGCCCGAATCGTCGCGACCGACCACGCCGACATGATCCGCGTCGCGCACGTCGCGTCGGCGCGGCGGGCGGCAACCAGGACCTCGCCGACGATGCCGTGCAAGCGGCCTCGGACATCGCCTGGCGGAAGCTCGGATCACTGCGCGATCCGGTCCGTCTCACCGCCCCTGGTCGATCCGCCCTGGTCGATCCGCCCTCCGCCCTGGTCGATCCGCCCTCAGCGCCCCTCGGCCATCCGCCCTCGGCCATCCATGCCTGGAGAGCATCGTCGACAAGGGATCGCGGTGCCGAACGGCCAAGCATGCTGCGCAGGCATGCGTGGACTGCCCGCGGTGCCGTTCTTCGCCAATCATGACCTGGTGGAATGCGCGGCAGACGGGCAGCGCTCCCGCAGAACTAGGGGGCATTTCCGTCCACCCGGTGGCGCCGCGCGTTGTCTCGCGTGCACGAGCCTTCCCCCGCTCTGTTGACCTGGTCTCGAGGCAGTCGCCGAAGATGCGTCCGAGTTCTGCCCGGCGGATGGCACGCGGCCGCCGGCACTCCCCGCACGCGCCGCCCCCGGCACTCCCCACGGGCCGGCGCTCCCCGCGGGCGCCGGCGCTCCCCGGGGCGCCGGCGCTCCCCGCGGGCGCCGGCGCTCCCCGCGGGCGCCGCACGCGCCGCCGCCGGCACTCCCCGCACTCCCCGTGGGCGCCGCACTCCCCGCGCTCCCCGCACTCCCCGCGGGTGCCGCGGCCGCCGGCACTCCCCGCGGGTGCCGCTGCGCCGGCACTCCCCGCGGTCACCGGTCCCAGCCGTTGCTGGGCAGCGGGCCGAGGACCGCGCGCACCTCGCGAGCGATCTCGAGATCCTCGCGGGCCCGGACGACGAGCACCCGGACGCCGGACCCGTCCACGCCGATCTCCCCGTCGGGCTCCATCGTCCGGTTGCGCGCCTGGTCCAGCGCAATCCCCATGAAGGCGAGATCGGCGGTCGCCCGCGCCCGGATCTCCGGGGAGTTCTCGCCCACGCCGCCGGTGAACAGGAGCACGTCCAGGCCGCCCAGGGCGGCGGTCATGGCGGCGATCGACCCGCGCAGGCGATGGACGTAGACGTCCCGGGCCAGGACGGCGGCCGCCTCGCCGGCGGATGCCGCGACCAGCACGGCCCGCATGTCCGCCTTCCCGGCCAGCCCCTGGAGGCCCGAGCGATGCTCCAGCGTCGCCGCGAGCTCCGCGGGCGGCATGCCGACGTGCTCCTCCAGCCAGAGGACGAGGCCCGGGTCCACGCTGCCGGAGCGGGTCGCCATGACCAGGCCCTCCAGCGGGGTGAAGCCCATCGTCGTGTCCACGGACCGGCCCCTGGCGATCGCGGCCAGCGAGGCCCCTGCGCCCAGGTGGCAGCTGACGATCCGCAGCTCCTCGGCCGGGCGGCCGAGGAGCTCCCCGGACCGCCGCGTGGCGTGGGCGTGCGAGAGCCCATGGAAGCCGAACCGGCGGAGGTCCCAGCGCTTGCGCCACTCCGGGGGAAGGGCGTAGGTGGTCGCAGCCGAGGGCATCGCCGCATGGAAGGCGGTGTCGAAGCAGGCGACGGCCGGAGCGTCGGGCAGCGCGCCACTGACGGCAGCCAGGGCGGCGAGCGACTTCGGCTGGTGCAGCGGGGCGAGATCGGTGAGCCCCCGGAGCCGCTCCTCCACACGGGCGTCGATCCGGACCGGCCCCGAGTAGACGGTCCCGCCGTGGACGATCCGATGCCCGACCGCCGCGATCGGGCCGAAGCCGCGGACGGCCTCCGCGACCTCGGCCGCGTCCGCCGTTCCGCGGGGGGCGGCCAGGTCCGCCGATCCGCTGATCGTGTCGTCGGGGTCGAGCACCCGTAGCTTGAGGCTGCTCGACCCCGCGTTGACCACGAGGATCCGGCCGGGGACCGGCACCGGGCGGGAGCCAGCGGCCGCCGCGGGACCGCTCAGGACGGCCACGCCCAGTTCGCGATCTCGGGCGCATCCTCGCCCTCGAGGCGCGTGTACGCGCGAGCCTCGATCCGCTTGTCCACCATCAGCTGGCGCACGTGGCCGGCGCGCGGACCGAGGCCCGGGACTCGGTCGATGACGTCGATCACGAGGTGGTACCGGTCGAGGTCGTTGAGCATGACCATGTCGAACGGCGTGGAGGTGGTCCCCTCCTCCTTGTAGCCGCGCACGTGCAGGTTGGGATGGTTCGTCCGGCGGTAGGTCAGGCGGTGGATCAGCCACGGGTAGCCGTGGTAGGCGAAGATGACGGGCTTGTCCGTCGTGAACAGCGAGTTGAACTCCGCGTCGGACAGGCCGTGGGGGTGCTCGGAGGCCGGCTGGAGGCGCATCAGGTCCACGACGTTCACGAACCGGACCTTCAGGTCCGGCAGGTGCCCGCGGATCAGGTCGACCGCCGCCAGCGCCTCGAGGGTCGGGATGTCGCCGGCCGAGGCGATGACGACGTCCGGCTCGCCTCCCCCGTCGCTGCTCGCCCAGTCCCAGATCCCGATCCCGCGGGTGCAGTGCAGGATCGCCTGGTCCATCGAGAGCCAGTTCGGGGCGACCTGCTTGCCGGCCACGATCACGTTGACGTAGTGGCGACTGCGCAGGCAGTGGTCGCCGACCGAGAGGAGCGTGTTCGCGTCGGGCGGCAGGTAGACCCGGATGACGTCCGACTTCTTGTTGACGACATGGTCGATGAAGCCGGGGTCCTGGTGCGAGAAGCCGTTGTGATCCTGGCGCCAGACCAGCGAGCTGAGGACGTAGTTGAGCGACGCGATCGGGCGCCGCCAGGGCAGCTCGCGGGTGACCTTCAGCCACTTCGCGTGCTGGTTGAACATCGAGTCGATGATGTGGATGAACGCCTCGTAGCAGTTGAACATGCCGTGCCGGCCGGTGAGCAGGTAGCCCTCCAGCCAGCCCTGGCACTGGTGCTCCGAGAGGACCTCCATCACCCGCCCGTCGGGCGCCAGGTGGTCGTCGCCCGGGATGATCTCGGCCATCCAGGTGCGGTCGGTCACCTCGAGGACGGCGCCCAGCCGGTTCGAGGCCGTCTCGTCCGGTCCGAACATCCGGAAGTTGGCGCGGTTCCGGTCCATCACGTCACGCACGTAGTCGCCCAGCACGCGGGTCGCCTCGGACGTGGTCGCCCCGGGCCGCGGAACGTCGACCGCGTAGTCGCGGAAGTCCGGCAGGACCAGGTCCCGAAGCAGCTCCCCGCCGTTCGCGACCGGGTTGGCGCTCATCCGGCGGTAGCTCGCGGGGCGGCAGGGCCGCGAGCTCCGGGATCAGCGCGCCCTCCTCGTCGAACAGCTCCTCCGGGCGATAGCTGCGCAGCCACGTCCTCGAGCAGGGCGCGATGGGCCGCATTGGTGCGCACCTCGCCCATCGGGACCTGGTGGCTGCGCCAGCTCCCCTCGGCCTGCTTCCCGTCGACCTCCTTCGGGCCGGTCCAGCCCTTGGGGGTCCGCAGGACGATCATCGGCCACTGCGGCCGCTTCGTGGCTCCGCCCTCGCGGGCTGCCCGCTGGATCGCCTGGATCTCCTCGATCACGGCGTCCATCGTGGCGGCCAGCTGCTGGTGGACCGTCGCCGGGTCGTCGCCCTCGACGAAGTGCGGGCGGTGCCCGTAGCCCTCCATCAGCGCCTTCAGCTCGGCGCGCGGGATCCGGGCGAGGATCGTCGGGTTGGCGATCTTGTAGCCGTTCAGGTGGAGGATCGGGAGGACGGCGCCATCGCGCACCGGGTCGAGGAACTTGTTGGAGTGCCAGCTGGTGGCCAGCGGACCCGTCTCCGCCTCGCCGTCGCCGACGACCGCGCACACGACGAGGTCCGGGTTGTCGAAGGCGGCGCCGTACGCGTGGGAGAGGGCGTACCCCAGCTCGCCACCCTCGTGGATGGAGCCGGGCGTCTCCGGCGCGACGTGGCTGGGGATCCCGCCGGGAAACGAGAACTGGCGGAACAGCTTGCGCAGCCCGTCGACGTCGCGGGTGATGCTCGGATAGACCTCCGAGTAGGTCCCCTCGAGGTACGCGTTCGCGACGATGGCCGGCCCGCCGTGGCCGGGCCCGATCACGTAGATCGCGTCGAGGTCCCAGTTGCGGATCACCCGGTTCATGTGGGCATAGATCAGGTTGAGGCCGGGCGTCGTGCCCCAGTGGCCCAGGAGCCGCGGCTTCACGTGCTCCGGGAGGAGCGGCTGGCGCAGGAGCGGGTTGTCCAGCAGGTAGATCTGGCCGACGGAGAGGTAGTTGGCGGCGCGCCAGTAGGCGTCGATCCGCTGAAGATCGGTGGCGGAGAGCGGCCCGGCGCCGGCGGGCCCGGCGGCTGTCTCGGTCGTCATTCTGTCCCCCGTGTGCGCTCGGCCGCGCCGGCCCCGGCGGATGCCGCCGCGTCGGTCGCGGCGGGTCGTTCCACGTCGACCTCGCCGGGCGCTTCCGCCTCTGCCGCCGCATCGTCCAGCGCCGCCTCGGTGGCCACGATCGCGGCCTCGAACTCGGCCAGGCTCTCCGCGGCAGCCTCCTGGTACTCCTCGTGCTCGACCTCGGCCTCCTCGCCGCCGGCCAGCGTCAGCGTCGGCGTCCCCTCCTCGGTCTTCTGAGCCGCCTCGGCGATCAGCTCGAGGGACGAGTGCAGGTCCTCCTGCCGGGCCTCGGCGTCCCCGATCCGCACGATCGAGAAGGAGACGCCCGGCGGGAGGGACGCGGTCACCTGGATCTCGCCGATCCGGTAGATGGAGCCCTTCGCCTGGAGGCGGGCGTTGGCCTTCTCCTGGAGCGCCGTGGTCTTGATGATCACGTCCGCCAGGATGCCCGGGTCGATCCGCTCGATGATCGTGCGGGCGCTCCGGCCTGCCGACTTCATCTGCTCCTTGACCCGCTTCTGGGTCTCCGGGTCCTGGGCCTTGTGGACGGCGGCCGTGGCGGCCCGGGACGTCGCGCCGGCGGCAGCCTTCGACGCCTCGCCCGCCGAGTGGCCGGCCGCCGCCATCCCAGCCCGCACCCGGGCCTGCGTCGCCGGATCATGGGCCTTCGCCCCGACCGACTCCGCGGCCCGGGACGTCGCCTCGGCGGCCTCCTTGGCGACCACTGCGGCCTTGTCCCTCGCGCGCTGCAGGAAGCTCATGCGAACCCCTCCGGCTCCATCCCCCCGGGCCACGTCCCACGGCGACGGTACGAGTCCGGGGGTGCGCCGTCAAACCGGCCGACCTGCCCGCCGCGCGGCGCTGCGACCGCCGCACGTGCCCATGGGGAAGCGGGCGGGCCACGCCCGGGTGGCCAGCGGCGGTCGGGGACGCGAAGACGCCGCCGGGTTGGCGGCGGCGTCCTGGTTCCGGGTCGTCGTCGGGGAGGCGCGCCGGGCGCCTCGGGCGGTCAGTGGTGGCAGCCCCCGGGACTGCCCGCGGAGTCGGCGGTCCGGAACGAGGAGCCGCACCCGCAGGCCGCGACCGCGTTCGGGTTGTTGACCGTGAAGCCAGCGCCCATCAGCGTGTCGACATAGTCGATCTGGGAGCCGCGCAGGAGGTCGATGCTCTTCGTGTCGACGTAGACCTTGATGCCCTCCGCGTCCAGGACCTGGTCCTCCGCAGTCGGCGCGTCCTCGATCATCATCCCGTAGCGGAAGCCGGAGCAGCCGCCCGAGTAGACGTAGACGCGCAGGCCGACGTCGGGATTGGTCTCTCCCGCGGTGATCTCGCGGAGCTTGCCGGCGGCGGCATCCGTGAGGCTGAGCGTCGTCGACGCGCTGTCGATCATCGGGAAGCGTCCTCCTTCGGACGGGACGGTGCGAGGGTGGTCAGTGAATCCTACGGGGTCCGACGGTTTTCGACAAGAGATGCACGAAAATCCATCCGGAGGCACGGGCCGCGCCCTTCCGTCCCGGTGGTCCTGGCCGCCGGCCGGCGCACCATGGCGGCCGCCCGCCGGTCAACGGCCGAAGCGCCGGGCCCGCATCTGGTAGGTCCTGATCGCGCGCAGGAAGTCCAGCTCGCGGAACGCCGGCCAGTAGGCCTCGCAGAAGTAGAACTCGCTGTAGGCGCTCTGCCACGGGAGGAACCCCGACATCCGGACCTCGCCGGACGTCCGGATGATCAGGTCCGGGTCCGACGAGCCGGTCGTGTAGAGGTTGGCAGCCAGCCGCTCGGCGGTGAGCGCACCGGCGATCGCCTCGGGCGCGGTCCCCTCGTCGACGAGCGTCCGGATCGCGGCCCGGGCCGCTTCCACGATCTCGTCCCGTCCCGAGTAGCCAAGGGCAAGCGTGACCTGGAGGCCGGGCCGCCCGCGCGTCTCCTGCTCGCCCCGCTCGGCAGCCTCGCGCAAGCGCGCCGGCAGGAGATCGCGGCGACCGATCACCCGCAGGCTCATCTCCAGGCGCTTCTCCTTGTCGCGCTCGGACAGCGCCGTCAGGGTCTGGCGGGCGATCTCGGTGATGACCTCGACCTCCTCCGGGGAGCGCTCGAGGTTCTCGAGGGAGAGGGCCCAGAGCGTCACCTCGCTGATCCCGATCGAGGCCGACCAGTCCAGGAGCTCGATCGCCTTGTTCGCGCCGTGCCGGTGGCCGACGCCCGCACCGCCGAGCCCGAGCTGGCGCGCCCAGCGCCGGTTGCCGTCCATGATCAGGGCCACGTGCGCCGGGACCGGCCGGGCGAGGACGCTGGCCCGCAGGCGGGCCGTGTAGAAGCGGTAGACGGGGGCGAGTGCCGCGTGCCCGGCGACCCCGCCGGCCGCCCGGAGCCGGGCGATCCAGCGCTCCGTGGTGCCAGCGGCGCGGGACAGCCGGATCGGGGCGCTGACCGGCGGATCCTCAGCCATCGATCCGCTCCACGACCGTCGCGATCCCCTGCCCGACCCCGATGCACATCGTGGCCAGCCCGTAGCGGCCCCCGGTCCGGGCCAGCTCGTGGACGAGCATCGTCACGAGGCGGGCGCCGGACGCCCCCAGCGGGTGCCCCAGGGCGATGGCACCGCCGTTGACGTTGAGCCTGTCGGGATCGAGGCCCAGCTCGTCCAGGCAGGCGACGGACTGGCTGGCGAACGCCTCGTTCATCTCGACCAGGTCCAGGTCGGCGACCGCGAGCCCGGCCCGTTCGAGGACCTTGCGCACGGCCGGCACGGGCCCGATCCCCATGATCCGCGGGTCCACGCCGGCGACGGCGGTGGCCACGATGCGGGCCATCGGGCGGAGGCCCAGGGCGCGTGCCCGGTCCGCCTCGACGACGAGGGTGGCCGCGGCGCCGTCGTTGATCCCCGAGGCGTTCCCGGCCGTGACAGTCCCGCTCGACCGGAAGGCCGGCCTGAGCTTCGCCAGCGCCTCGGCCGTTGTGTCCGGGCGGGGGTGCTCGTCACGGGTCACGACCACGGGATCGCCCCGACGCTGCGGGATCGCGACCGGGACGAGCTGGCCGTCGAAGCGGCCGGCCTCGATCGCGGCGGTCGCCCGGCGCTGGCTCTCCAGCGCGAACGCGTCCTGGCGCTCGCGCGAGACGTGCCAGTCGTCGGCCACGCACTCGGCGGTCTCGCCCAGGCTCACCGCTGGGTAGCGGGCATCGAGCGCCGGGTTGACGAACCGCCAGCCCAGCGTCGTGTCCACGAGCTCGTGCGTGCCGCGCTCGAACCCCGCCTCCGGCTTGAGCATGGCCCAGGGCGCCCGGCTCATCGACTCGACGCCGCCGGCCACGAACACGTCGCCGTCGCCGACCGCGATCGCGTGCGCCGCGGAGTTGATGGCCTGGAGGCCGGAGCCGCACAGCCGGTTGACCGTGAGCCCGCCGGCCTCCACGGGATAGCCGGCCAGCAGGAGGGCCATGCGGGCCACGTTGCGATTGTCCTCGCCGGCCTGGTTGGCGCAGCCGAGGATGACGTCCTCGACCGCCGTCGGGTCCAGCCCCGTCCGCTCGATGATCGCCCGGAGGACCAGCGCCGCCAGGTCGTCGGGACGCACGCCGGCGAGCGCTCCCGCATAGCGGCCGATCGGGGTCCGGACCGCGTCGACGATCCAGGCCTCGCGGACGGGGCGGCCGGGACTACGGCTCATCGTTCCTCCACGGGGCAGCGCCTGTGCACGAAACGGTGACGCGGCGGCCGGACGCGGCGTGACGGCTCAGGGCATCACCTCGAGCGCGAGGGCCGCAGTCGCCCGGTCAGGGGCGATCACTCCGAGCACCATGTCCGCTTTGAAGTAGCTGTACCGGGTGGCGTCCGCGCTCGACACGAGCGCGGACTTGCCACCGAGGGTGAGCGTGGTGATCGTCTCGCCCCGTCTCACGATCGAGCCCTTGAAGACCTCCGCCACCCGGGCCGGATCGGCCCCCGGGAAGCGAACGGCCAGGAACTGGACGTCTACCGTGCCGGTGGCGTCGCCGGCGTAGGCGATGGTGATGTCATCGGGGCTCACCCCGAGGGCCCTGGCAACGGCCTCGTAGTCCTTCGCAGTGGCCTGGCTCGCGAAGTCCACGAACCTGAGGCTGAACTTCTGCAGCGAGGCACCCCCGAACGAGCCGGGGAGCAGGGCTTCGAGGTTCCGGTCCGCGCTCTGGGACGGGACCACGACCGGCGGCAGGGACGAGAGCCCGCTGGAATCCGGCGTCGGTGCCGCCGAGCCCGACGGCGCCTGGGATGCCGCGACGCTGGCGGGGCCCTGGGTCGCTCCACCGGCCCCCGCCGAGGGCGTCGGACCGCCGCAGGCGACCAGGACGGCCGCGACCAGGGCGAGGGCAGCGGGGCCCAGCGGTCGGGTGCGGCTCATCGGCGGGTTCCTCGGTCTGGGAGGCGTCGGTCGGCGCGGGGGTCAGTGACAGCATAGAGAGGAATCGACGGGTCGGGCCGGGCCCTCCGAATGCGCGCAGGTTGCACAGTCCGGTGCGTGCACGCACCCGAGGCCCGGATGGCAAGCCTGGCTGCAAGGTTGGTCGGGTTACAGTCAGGCCGTCTTCTTCCGCTCCGTTTCTGGAGCCCACCAGATGCCTCGAACTCACGGCCGCATCGTTCGGCGTGGCCGCGCCGCCCGCAACCGCACGCGCGGCCAGGCGCTCGTCGAGTTCGCTCTCGTCTTCCCGATCTTCATCGTCCTGATCTGCGCGGTCATCGAGTTCGCGTTCGTCTTCAGCGCCATGCTCGGCATCAGCTACGCCACCCGGAACGCCGCGCTGCTCGCTGCGGAGGCCGGCGACAAGCCCGACGCGGACTGCCAGATTCTCCGGTCCGTCGAGGATTCCGTGGGTGCGCCGGCCAACAAGAACCAGGTGACGTCCGTGGTGATCTACCGGGCGGACCAGAACGGCGTCGCGATCGCCGGCGAGAACGACACGTACTCCCGGACCGGCAGCACCACGTGCACGAGCGCGTCCGGCGCGACAGTCACGGTGCCCTACACCGTCACGAACAGCACCTATCCGCCGGCGAACCGCTGCAACGTCCTCGCCGGATGCGTGGACCTGGGCCGCAGCGGCCTGGACACGATCGGCGTCCAGGTCACCTACGACCACCTGTGGGTCACGCCGCTGCGCACGCTGGGCGCCGGTTCAGGCCCGGGCTTCACGCTGACCCAGAGCAACTCCATGCGCATGGAGCCGATCCTGTGAGGGCGCCTGGCGCGACCCGCAGGCCCGGCCAGCCGGCGCGACGCCCTGGCGGGCGCCGTGGCTCGGAGCGGGGAAGCGCCCTCGTGGAGTTGTCCATCCTGGTCCCGGTCTTCCTCCTCATCCTGCTCGGGATCCTCGAGTTCGGCTTCCTCTTCGACCATACCCTCACCCTGCAGTACGCGACGCGCGAGGGCGCGCGCGTCGGATCGGCACTCTCCAACGGCGGGGGACCGCTCGGGTGCGGCAGCGGCCAGTCGCCGAATGCGGCGACGGTCGACCCGTTGATCATCGCGGCGGTCCATCGCGTCCTGGACTCGCCGGGCTCCCGGGTCGCCGTCTCGCGCGTCCCGACGATCAGCATCACCACCATCGCCTACAACTCGTCCGGGACACAGGTCGGGAGCGGCGTCAACGTCTGGACGTACTCGGCTGGAGCGACGTCGCCGGTGGACGGGGCCGTGATCGACTACACGCAGACAACCGTCGGCTGGGCCGCCTGCAACCGCTCCAACGCGACTCCGTACGCCAACTCGATCAGCGTCTCGCTGACCTATACGTACCAGTTCGTCACACCGCTGGGCGGGATTCTCCGGTTCTTCGGCGGCAGCGGGTGGAGCTCGATCCCCGTCTCCGACCGGACGACCATGAGCCTCAACCCGACGAACCAGTAGGAGGCTGACCGTGATCCTCGTCCGCCGTTCGCCGCTTCCGCTTCCGCGGACGGGGACCCGCGTCGCCGGCTCGGCCGACCCGTCGAGCGTGACGCACCCGCGACCCGCCGCCGGGCAATCGCGGGGCCAGGTGATCGTCATCTTCGCGATGTCGATCTTCCTGTTCGTCGCCCTGTGCGCCGTCGTCATCGACGTCACCTGGTACTGGACCAACTCGCTCCGGGTCCAGCGCGCGGCGGACTCGGCTGCGCTCGCCGGCGCCGTCTATCTGCCGGGCGACACGGCGACGGCATTCGCCACTGCGCGGGCGGAAGCCACCAAGAACGGCTACACGAACGGGTCCGACGGGGTCGTGGTGACCGCGACCGTGGACGTGAACAACTCGCGCCAGCTGGACGTCACCATCTCGGCCGGAGTCGGCACGTTCTTCATGCGCGTCATCGGCATCTCGTCGATCCCGGCCTCCCGCACCGCCGAGGCGGAGTTCGTGCTGCCGGTGCCGATGGGCAGCCCGGAGAACTACTACGGCGTGTTCGGCCCCGTGCGCGGGGCCACGTTCACGGGCACGACCACGAGCACGCAGTCCACCGACACTGGATGGCAGCACGCGGCGGCCTGGCAGACGAGCGGGACGACGTGGCTGAACCCCAGTCGGGCGAACCAGCTCAACGACAACTCGTACGCGACGAGCGCGACGGCGAACCTCTCGAACCAGTGGTGGAACCAGTTCGGGCTCGCCTTCACGCCCACGGTCAATTCGATCGACGGCATCGAGGTCAGGGCCAACGCGCTGCTCGGGGGAAGCGGCGCGAGCAGCAACTGCAAGCTGGAGGCCTACCTCAGCTGGAACAACGGCGGGACCTACACGGCCCTCAACCCGGTGAACGGCGTCTACGCGCTCACGACGACCGAGATGCCCTATGTCTTCGGCAGCACGTCGACGGACTGGGGACACACGTGGACCACGGCCGACCTGGCCAACGGCCAGTTCCGCCTGAAGCTCAATTGGAACGACGGGGCCAACACCGCCACCTGCGATGCCAGCCGATTCGCCCGGGTCGACACCCTCGAGGTCCGGGTCACCTACACGAACACGACGACCAGCACGACCATGACCACGTCCAGTGCCAACCTCCAGGGTCCCGGCACGCCCTGCCTGAACCTCGTCGCGACCTGCCTGAACCCGGACGGCCAGGCGCTGAACCCGCGGGGCTTCTGGGGCGAGATGAACACGGAGGGCGCCGCGAACATCAACGGGGACGCCTACCAGCCCTACTACGACAATCCCACGAGCATCACGTCGCCCGCCTGCCCGTCGACGCCGGGTCGCGCGTGCTACGACCCGGTGAACTACTACAACTACGGGGTGGAGATGCCGCCGGGGTCAACGGGTGGGTACGTCTACATCTTCGACCCGGTCTTCTGTACGACGGCGCTCAACCAGGGCACAGGCGACCGCTGGTTCGGCAGCGCCCTCGGGGTCAGCTCCTGGTATGAGCTGTACAACACCCTGAACACGCCCTACAACCTGGCCGACGACACCCTGGTGGCAACGTCGGGGTCGCTCTTCACGAACACCAAGGCTTCGGACAGCACGATGGGCGGCGGCACCACTGGCAGCCAATGCAAGCGGACGGACACGGCCTACGGCGACGCCCGGGACTACCACGACGCCTGGTACCTGCTGAACCCGGGCAACCCGCTGTCCGGCGGCGCGAGCGGCACGATCTACCGTCTCCACACGACCAGCACGGACCCGGCCAACGGAGCGGCCCAGCGCGGCGTCAACGGCGAGCAGAACTTCGCCCTCTACGCCAGCGCGACCGGCGGGACGCCGAGCGTCTACGGCATGGGCGCGATGCAGATGTTCACGCCGCTGTCCGGCACGTCAGCCTCCGAGTTCTACCTCGCCCAGATCGACGCCGTGCATGCCGGCAAGACGGTCCAGATCGACCTCTGGGACCCGGGGGACACCGCGCCGCTGTCGGCCAACCTGCAGATCGAGATCCCGACCTCCGGGGTTGGTCCCCGGTGAACTTCAAGTACTCGGCGAAGACCGGCACGAACGGCGGCGCGAACTCAGCCTGCAACACGAATACCGGGAACGGCGTCACCCACGTCGACACGTCGTACGGCGGTACGGGCCTCTTCAACGGGTGCTGGCTCACGATCCTCATCCAGATCCCGGCCACCTACACCGCGCCGCAGTCCGGCTGGTGGAAGATCCTCTACAACATGACCGGCAGTGGGACGTCGAGCGACGTGACGACCTGGAAGGTGTCGATCCGCGGCAACCCCGTCCACCTGGTGCTCCCATGATCAGGCGGTCGCAGGTCTCCTGACGAAGCCGCGCGTGCTCCGGGCCGCGAGGACCTGCGGCGCGGGAGCCGTGGTGCCCCAGGGCACCGAAACCTGGCGAACCCGCCGGCGGCGGGCCTAGACGGCAATGTCGGCCGCAAGGTCGCGAACCCGATGATGCGCGCTCTCGACGGGCACGCGTCCCCGTCGTCCGCCGAACCGGGGGTTTCGTCCATGCGTCCCATCCACCGGGCATCCGAGCCCGACGCCGCTCCCGCCGTCAGGAGCAGCGGGTCGCCAGGCCGGTCGAAAGGCCGCCGCGCCCGCCGGCGCACCCGCGGCCAGGCGCTGGTCGAGTTCGCCCTCGTCTTCCCCGTCTTCATCCTGGTGCTGGCCGGGATGGTGGACTTCGGCCTGGGGCTCTATTCCTACATGACGATCATCAACGCGGCCCGCGAGGGCGCCCGGCTGGGTGCCACGGCCTGCTCCACGGCCGGGTGCCCGGGCGTCAGCGCCCGGACGACGGCGATGGCCGGCGGCATGTCGCCGCTCACCGTGACGGTGACCTGCATCACGGCGGGCGGAGTCTCGTCGTCCTGCACCACGGCCGCCTCCTCCGGCGACACCGTCAAGGTCCAGGTCGACTACACGTACCACATGATCTGGCCGCTCACGTTCGGGACCTCCATCCCGCTCTCGTCGAGCGTCTCGATGATGGTCGAGTAGGTGCCCGCCATGAGAACCGCACGAGCCGGGAAGTCGATCCGGCTGGCCCTGGGAACGCGCGGCGCGAACGAGGAGCGAGGCCAGATCCTGGTCCTGTTCACGCTGGTGATCGTGCTGATCATGGCCCTCGCCGCCATCGTGGTGGACGTCGGCCTCCTGCGGACGGACAGCCAGAAGCTCTGGAACGCGCTCGACGCCGGCGCGCTGGCGGCCGCGTCGAAGCTGCCGGTCGCAGGCGCGGCGGCCGGGACGACCGCGACCGGGCTCGCCACGAGCTACGTCGCGAAGGACTACCCGGGGCTCGCCGGCCCGAGCGTCAGCTACGTCTGCCTGATCGGGAGCCTCGGGAGCAGCCCGCGCCTGACCGACATGCCCACCGTCTGCAACGTGACGGGGACCCCGACCTGGAAGTGCAACTCGAGCGTGTGCTCGGCTCCGTGCGACCCGAGCGTCACCGGCAACTCGTGCAACACGGTCGTCGTGTCCGACGCGGCCACCCAGCCGTACACCTTCGGGGGGGCCGTCGGGATCAACAGCGGCAGCACCGGGACGGTGACCTCGGCCGCGTGCGCCGGCGCGTGCGGAGGGCCGCCCACCGCGCCGGTCGACGTCGTCCTGATCGTGGACCGGACCGGGAGCATGAGCGGCACCGACACGACGAATGCGCGGGCGGCGGCGAACTCCCTCGTCTCGCTCTACAGCCCGGCCAACCAGTGGCTGGGGTTCGCCCTGCTGGGCCCGAGCCAGACCTCGGGAAGCTGCGTGTCGGCGCCGGCCGGCTCGATCGGCACCGCCACCGCCCCGGCCGACCTGCGCCGATGGGTGCCGGTGGGCCTGAGCGGCACGGGCGCGACCAACCCGACCTACGCGCAGGTCAGCGCCGCGATCGCCTGCTACACGAACTCGGGCACGGGCACCGACCTGGCCGATCCGGTGAACATGGCCACCTATGAGCTGACCCACAACGGCCGATCCGGCGTGCGCAAAGGAATCATCCTCGAGACGGACGGCCAGCCGAACGCGGCGGTGGGCAGCATCGCGAGCAGCGAGTACTGCCTGGCCGCGTCGAACGCCGCGTCGGCGGCCAAGACGGCCGGGGTCGAGGTGTTCACGATCGGCTTCGGCCTCGATGGCTCGAACAACGCCACCTGCCCGGACTCCGCCGGGGCATGGAAGGGCAGGACAGGCGACGAGCCTGCTGGCCAGCATGGCGACCCAGCCGTCGAGCGACGCCCTGGGCTGCCCGGGAACCACGACGCCGAACACCAACACCGATGGCGACCACTTCTTCTGCATCCCGAAGACCAGCGGCGCGTCCACCAACCTCTCGTCGATCTTCCAGATGGTCGGCGCGAAGCTGGCCGCGGGCTCCCGCCTCGTCCAGCTGCCGTAGGGGGGGCCGCCGCGGCCTCGGCCGCCGGCCGAGCGGCAGCACCCGACGCCCCGCCGGTCCCCCGGCGGGGCGTCGGGGGTTCGGGCGGCTCCATCGACGGCGAGCGGGCGCTCGCGCGCGGGTGGAGAATTGTCCCGGCGGGTAGCGCGGCGTCCCCGGGCCGGCGCAGCCCCGCGACCGGCGGAGGTCGGGCGATGGCCGCGGAGCGGCACTTCGGCAGCGCGATCCTGGCCCTGGCGTCCGGCGACATCACGACGTTCGCCGCCGACGCGATCGGCAACGCGGCGAACGCGGCGCTGGCCGGCGGCGGCGGCGTCGACGGCGCGATCCACGCGGCCGGCGGGCCGGAGATCATGGCCGAGCTGCTGGCGCGCCATCCCTTCGGCACCCCGACCGGCACGGCCGTGGCGACGACGGCGGGGCGCCTCCCCGCACGCTGGGTGCTCCACGCGGTGGGTCCGGTGTGGCGCGGCGGCTCGCACGGCGAGGAGGCCCAGCTGGCCGGCGCCTACCTCGCCTGCCTGACCCTCGCCGCGGAGCTCGGGGCACGAACGGTCGCCCTCCCGGCGATCAGCACCGGGGTCTACGGCTACCCAATGGACGACGCCGCGCGGGTTGCGGTCGGGACGATCGCCGAGGCGCTTGTCGCGGGAGCGCCGCTGGAGCGCGTGACGTTCGTGCTCTATGGCCGGAGCGCGTACGACGCTTTCGAGGCGGCGCTGGCCCACGTGCGCTGACCGACGTTCGCTGGCCCGCGCCGGGCCGCCTCAGGCGGGAGCCGCTTCGAACAGCACCAGCTCGCCCCGGCGGAGCTCGAAGACTCGTCGGTCGATGGCCTCGTCGGCCTCGGCCGCGTATTCGCCGACGAACCCCGCGAAGAGCTGGGCGAACTCGTCGTCGCCGAGCCGCCAGGACGCCGCCAGGAGCAGGTGGCGGGCCGGGACTCCGACCAGCACGCGGGCCCCACCCTCGCCGAGAACGCGTTGCAGGTACAGCGCGGTGTCGGGCAGGAGGATCCGGGACGCGTCCCAGCCCTCGCCCGTGGACGAGCCGAGAACGACCCGCTCCCCGTCTCGATCCTCGGTCCACGGGGCGCCCGCCGACCACGCGGCGAGGTTCGCGCGGGCCGCCGACCGGAGCACGTCCGGCACGATGCCCCAGGCCGCCAGGTGGTCCCCGTTCACCAGGATGTCGTACGACCCGGCATGGAGAGCGTAGGCCACCGTCAGTCCGGCGGGTCCGGCCTCGATGACCGGCTGGGTGTCGCCGGCGGCTGTCGTCGGGGTGCGGATGGTGTCGGCCCGGCGCCCGGACATCCCGGCCTGGCCCACGATGGGGAAGACGAGCGGGGCGGCGACGTGCCAGTCGTTCTCGGGCGCGAACGAGACGCCGGTGAACGCGGGTGCCGGGCGGGCCGTCACGATCCCTCCCGGTGCCCGGCTCTCCCGCTGGCCTGACGGGCGTCCTCCGCGTCGCCGGCCCCGTCCGGGGCGTGACTCCAGCGCGGCTGGCGCTTCTCCAGGAAGGCGGCCATGCCCTCCGCCTGGTCCGGCGTGCCGAAGAGGCCCCGGAAGAGCGCCCGCTCGACCCGGACACCGTCCGCGAGGGGTCCTTCGAAGGCCGCCTGGACGGCCGCCTTGGCGGCTCGCACGGCCCCGGTCGGCAGGGCGGCGATGGAGGCCGCGAGGTCGAGCGCCGCCCCCAGCGTCTCCTCGGCGGGGACCACGCGGGTGACGAAGCCCAGCCGCTCCGCCTCGTCCGCGCGGACCTGGCGGCCGGTCAGCACGAGCTCCATCGCGCGCGCCCGGCCGATCGCCCGGGCCAGCCGCTGCGTTCCTCCGCCACCCGGGATGACCCCGATCTTGACCTCGGGCTGGCCGAAGACCGCATCGCTGCCGGCCACGATCATGTCGCAGGCGAGGGCCAGCTCCGCGCCGCCTCCGAGGGCGTACCCGCGGACGGCCGCGATCGTCGGCGTGCGCGCAGCGGCGACCCGGTCCCAGCCATCGAGCGCCCCGGCGCCGGCCAGCAATTCCGCGGTCTGGAGCGCCAGCTCGCCGATGTCGGCGCCGGCGGCGAAGGCACGGGAACCGGCGCCCGTGATCACGATCGCCCGGACCTCCGGGTCCCGGTCGAGGTCATCGATCACCGCCGCGAGGTCCGCCAGGAGCGCGAAGCTCAGCGCGTTCAGGGCCCGCGGCCGATCCAGGGTGACGAGGGCGACGCCATCGACAACCGCGGCCCCGGCGGTGCCGGCCTCGGGAGGGGCATCGACGCCCGGGGCGCCAACGGGCCCGGACGTCGGGCGCAGCGCGGGAAACGCGACCCGCACCAGGTCCGTACCTCGCCCGACCGGTCCCCGGTCGCCCTCCGGCACGCCCGCCTCCTCGCTCCCGCCCATCTTCGCCGACCCGGCTGCGAGACAGTATCGACGTCCCGGGGCCCGCGCGTCGAGGCCGAACGGAGCAGCCGAACGGAGCAGCTCGCCTGCGCCGGGCGCAGGGCCGCGCCGAGGCGCAGCAACACCGGGCCGAGCCTCAGCGAGCCGCGGCCGCCCGTGCCGCCGCGGTGGCCTCCGTGCCCCGGTAGAATCCCGAGCACGCCTCGTTGAACAGGATCGGCCGCTTCACCATCACCTCGTGGCCGGCCTCGGGAAGCACGCACAGTCGCGCGTCGGGAAGCTGGCGGACCAGCTGCCAGGCATGCCCGACGGGGACGAACGGGTCCCGGTCGCCGACGACCACCATCGTCGGCGCGTCGATGGCGTGCAGCTCGGCCGGCGTGAGGCGACGCTGCGTCTCGACCATGCGCACGATCCCGGGCATCAGGCGGCGCCAGGCACCGCGGCCCTGCACGGGGTCGTGGCGCTCGGCGAGCCGCGCGGCCCAGGCGGGATCGCTCGCCTCGATCCGCGCGACGTCGGCCACCCGGCGGATCACCGTCGTGCGCGGCTCCGGCTCGGCGGCGTTGCCCACGACGACCAGCGTCCGGAGCCGCTCCGGCGACCTGACGGCCAGCTCGAGGGCGGTGGCCGCGCCCATCGAGAAGCCCAGGAGGTGGAACGTCCCCAGGCCCAGGGCATCGGCGAACGCGACGACATCGGCCACGAGGTCCTCGTAGCGGAGCCCGGCGCGCACGTCCCAGAGCGTCCGTCCGTGGCCGCGAGCGTCGGGGAGATAGCAGCGGAACGCCCTGCCGAAGAGCGGAAGCTGGGCCCCGAAGTCGTCCCGCCCGGACGACGAGGCGCCGTGGAGCATCACGAGCGGCGGCCCGCTGCCGAGGGCGTCGTAGGTGATCTCCAGCCCGTTGGCGGCGACGGTCGCGCTGGAGAGGACCGCGGACGTCCCGCGAGTGGCCGGGGCGGGCGGCAGCGGGTCGGCGGCGAGGGCCGCAACCTGGTCCGGCGCGACCTGGTCGCGGCCCGGGGCCTGATCGGCCGGGTCGGGAGCGCCCCTGCTCATGGGCGCTCCAGGTTGTGATGGGCCGCGGGCCGCTCCGTCCGGCGCTTCGTCGACACGGTCGGTCCATCCTGCAGCCCTTCGACCGCGGCGGTCGTCGCCCGCTCGATCTTCAGGTACCGGCGCCGGTAGTACAGCAACGGGTCGGGGTGCCGGTCGTCGCTGGCAGCCGCGGTCACGCGTCCGACGAACAGGTCATGGTCGCCGACCGGCACGATCGCCTCGACGTCGGCCTCGAGCGAGGCGATCGCTCCGTCGAGGACCGGGAGCCCGGTGGCACCGGGCGACCAGGTCGCGCCGCAGAATGCGTCGCGACCGGGCGTGACCGCCGCCCCCGCGAAGCAGTCCGAGAGCGCCTGCTGATCCTCGCCGAGGATGTTCACGGCGAAGCGCCGGGTCAGGCAGAGGACGGCGTGCAGCGTCCGCGTTCGATCCAGCACGACGCCGACGAGCGGCGGATCGAGCGAGAGCGACGCGAACGAGCTCACGGTGATGCCGCGCGGCCGGCTCCCGTCGAGCGTCGTCACGACGCACACGCCCGTCGGGAAGCTGCCGAGCACGGCGCGGAAGCGGCCGCGATCCATCTCCACGGCCGAAAGTCTACGGCGTCGGGTCGGCCGGATCGGCCCGGACCGGCTCCCCGTCCCGCGACGATTCCTCCGCGGGCCGGGCGCGGTCTCGCGCCCTGCCGTCCGTCCGCCATTCATGCCTGGGCAGCAACCTCGGCACGGGAGCGCGGCGCCGAACGGCCACCCATGCCGCGCAGGCATGCCCGGCCCGCCCGCGGTGCCGTTTCTGGCCAGTCATGACCTGGGCGAATGCGCGGCAGACGGGCGGCGCTCCCGCAGACGTCGGGGACATATCCGTCCATCCGGTGGCGCCGCGCGTGGTCTCGCGCGCACGAGCCGTCCCCCGCTGCGCCGACCTGGTCGCGACGCCATTGCCCAAGATGCGTCCGAGTCCTGCCCGGCGGATGGCCCGCGGCCGGCGGAGCCCAGGGACCGCGCCAGGCGCCGGCACTCCCCGCTGGTGCCGGCACTCCCCGCGGTGCCGGCAACCGTCCGCCGCGCCCGCAACCGTCCGCCGCGGCCGCAACCATTCGCCGCGGCCCGGGCGCGCTCGGGGGCCCTGTCGTCGGTGCACGCCGCCTTCGAGCGGCGCGGCCGGCTGCCTGCAGGTGCCCGGTCGTCCGGGGGCGGGTAGAATGCCGCCGATGACGACCTCCGCCCGTTGGGACCGCGCTGCGCTCGTGCCCGTCGCCTTCGACGGGAGTCGCCGCCCCGAGCTCGCCCAGCTCCCGGCAGGCCTCCCGGACGTGGCCACCCTCTTCGCCTTCATGCGGGATGCCGAGCTGCGCTTCGCGACCCTCCGCCTCGGGCTGGAAGAGCGCACGTGGGTGGCCGCAGGCGAGGTGACCCGGCGCCACGATCTCCTGCTCCACCATCCGGGATCCGCCCGACTGACCGTGACGAACCCGGCCGGTGACGTCACCCGCAACCACGAGGTCTGGCTCAGCGACGGCGAGACGATCCGCACGTACCGCGCGGCCCACCGACTGGGGACGTCGAGGCCGGTGCGCCGGCGGCTCGCAGGCCTCGAGACGGACCGGGACCTGCCGGGCAGCGCGCGCGCCTACCTGCCGGTCACCGCGCTCCCGGCCAACTCGCTCGTGGACACGTTCGTCCACCCCGCCGGCTTCTGCCAGAACGTGCTGGCGACCGGGACCTGCCGGATCGTCGGCCCGGACGTGGTCGTCGGGCGCGAGGCGATCGTCCTCGCCTGCGGCCGGCCCAGGACGATCGAGATGGCCGGCGACCGCCCGGACCACTCGCTCACCGTCGCCGTGGATCGCGAGACCGGCCTGATCGTCCGGCTCGTCGAGCGCTTCGGCGACGTCCCCAGCCGCGTGGTCGAGGCGACGACGCTGGAGCCCGACGCGTCGATCCCGGAGAGCGCCTTCGTGGTGCGAGTTCCGGCGGACGCCTCCGCGATCTACTGACCCGGCCGGCGCCGGTCCGCGCCGGGCCGGCGCCGGTCCCCGCCGAGCCGGCCACGACCGCCCGGTCGTGCGCCCACGCGGTCGGCTGCATCGATCCTCTGCGTGGGCGGCGCGCCCGGCGCCCCGCGGCTCATGCCGGCGATTTCGGAATCGAAACCCGACCTCCGCCTCACCTTGACCGCCCGCCAGTCACGATTGGGCCGTGGCCCACGTTCCATCGTGTGTCGACCGCCGGACGGCGGATCGACCCGGACGGCAGCCGGGGGCGGCGCGCCGGCTGGTGGCAATCCGCCCGAGGTGCTACCGAATGCGCAGACTCTCGATCCCCGGTGGGCTCCTGCTGGCCGTCGCCGCCGCCGGCGCCGTCTTCGCCGCTGCCCCGTCCTCGCCGGCCGTCAACCTGGCCGCGGCCACGACGACCCTGACCTGGGATGCGACCCTCAGCCACGCCCCGATCGCGGGCGCCGCGACGCTCTCCGGACCCTCCACGTACGCGTCCGACAAGCTCGTCATCCACGTGAGGGGCTTCAAGAGCGGCGTCGCGCTCACCGAGAGGCTCTTCGTCCGGGCCGGCAAGAAGGTGTCGACGATCGGCGTCACGACCTACAGCGCGAAGCTGAACAGCAAGGGTGTCGAGGCCCATGCCTGGACGCTCACGGCGTCGCAGCGACGCGCGCTGAAGGCAGCCGTCAAGGCCGGCGACACGATCTTCGTGCGGATCATGCACGGCACGACGGTGGCGACGGGTCAGCTCACGCGCGGTCTGATCCCTCACCCGGATCGATCCCACCGATGTCGCCGCGGACTCCCGCGCCGATCGGGACGGCTCTCGATGCCGGTCCGGCCCTCCTGGCCGGACCGGCAATTCCCGTCCCTGTCGCGGACGTGGCGCCGAGGCTCGAATGGCTGCCGGGGCCGACGCCCGACCGGGACGAGCGCGACGAGGCGGCGGTCCGGACGCTGGTGCTGGCCGCGCGCGACGGGGACGAGGCGGCCTTCGTGAGCGTCTACCGGCGCTATGCCCAACCGGTGTATCGCTATTGCCTGGCCCGTGTGGGCGAACCTGCCGACGCGGAGGACCTTCTGCAGCAGACGTTCCTCCGCGTGGTGGAGGCGCTGCCCGCCTGGCAGGACAGGGGCCTGCCGTTCGGGGCCTGGCTCTTCCGGATCGCGCGGAACGTCTCGATCGACGCGCACCGGCGACGCAGGGTGGACCTGGTGGCCGGCGAGCCCGGCGAGGGGGTCGAGATCGCCGCCGCGGGCCCGCGGGTCGCCGCGGAGGAGCGCGATGAGCTCCTCGAGGCGATGGGACTGCTCACGGCGGACCAGCGCCAGGTGCTCCAGCTCCGCTTCTTCGCCGACCTGTCCACCCGCGAGGTCGGTCACATCCTCGGCCGCGACGAGGCGGCCGTCCGGGCGCTCCAGAAGCGGGCGATTGCCGCGCTGCGCCGGGCGATGGTGCCCCGGGCCCAGGCGTGGCCCCCACAGGTGGTCGTGACATGAGATCTGCCAGTTCCGCTCCTCCGATCTCCGACGACTCCGATCCGGCGTGGCTCCGGGTCCAGGTCGCCCGCCTGCCGCGCCTGTCGCCGGAGGCGCTCAGCCGCGGGGAGCTCCGGGTCGTCGACGCGTATCGCGCCTTGCACTACGATCCGTCGGTCCGCCAGGCCGGCGAGCGGACGACGATCGCCCCACGGGACCACCGGATGAGCCGCCTGCGCCACGCCCTGCGCACGGCGGTGCTCCTCTCGGGCGCGGCCGCCGCTCTCGCGCTGGCCGCCGCCGGTGTCGGCAATCCGGCCGTGGCAGGACCCGGCGCACCGCTCTACGGCCTGCGGCTCGCGGTCGAGCACACGCTGCTCCCGCCCGCCGGGGCCCCCGGACGCCTCGACGCCGAGCTGGACCTCGCGGACCGTCGGCTGGTCGACGCGACGGCCGCCCTCGCCCGGGACGATCGCGGTGCGGCCGCCGTGGCTCTCAGCGCCTTCGCGGCCCAGGCAAGCGACGCCGCCCGGGAGTCGACCCTGCGCCCGGATCAGAGCGAGGATGTCCGTACCTGGATCCGGACGGAGGCCGCCTCCCTGCGCCGGATCGACGATGCGGGTGGCGACGACGTGGCCCTGGAGCAGCCGCTCCGAGATGCTTTCCATGCGCTCCGGGCGATGCGGGCCGGGCTCCCCGATCCGTCTCGCGGTTCGAGGATGCCCGCCCCGGGGTACCTGCCCCGCTGATCCGGCCTGACGAGGACCGACCCTCGACGCTGTCTCGCCCGACCGGGCGCTCTGGGCTTCGCGCGCCGGTTCGGCTACGCTCCCCGGACCGGCGATCCCAGGGGATGAGGGTGACGGTGGACTGCGCGGCCTGTGGCACGGCGAACGCGGCGGAGCGGCGCTTCTGCATGGAGTGCGGCGCGCCCATGGCCGCCGCCTGCCCTTCCTGTGGAGCCCCGAACGAGGCGGCGGCCAAGTTCTGCGGCTCGTGCGGGGGCCGGCTCGTCGGGCAGGCAACGGCGGCGCCGGGGCCGGGCGGCGAGGGAGGCCGGGAGCGCCGTCCGCGGACCCCGGGAACCGCGGCGCCGACCGCGGAGCGCCGGCTCGTCAGCGTGCTCTTCGCGGACCTGGTGGGCTTCACGGGCCTCGCCGCCGATCGCGACCCGGAGGCGACCAGGGAGCTCCTGGGCCGCTATTTCGATGTGGCGCGCGAGGTCGTCGCCCGCTACGGCGGGGCGATCGAGAAGTTCATCGGCGACGCCGTCATGGCCGTCTGGGGCGCTCCGACCGCCCACGAGGACGACGCCGAGCGCGCGGTCCGGGCGGCCCTGGAGCTCGTGGACGCCGTGCGCGCGCTGTCCGACCCGGCCGCCGGGCTGGACCTCCGGCTGCGCGCTGGCGTGCTCACCGGGGAAGCGGCCGTGACGCTCGGAGCGGAGGACCAGGGGCTGGTCGCGGGAGACCTCGTCAACACCGCGTCGCGCCTCCAGTCGGTGGCCCCGCCCGGCGCCGTCCTGGTGGGCGAGGCGACCCGCCGGGCGGTCGGCCGGGCGATCGCCTTCGAGGCGGCGGGCGAGCAGCTCCTGCGCGGCAAGGTCGCGCCGGTTACGGCGTTCCGGGCGGTCCGGGTCGTCGGTGAGCGCGGACGCGGCCCCGCGGACCTCGTCGAGCCTCCGTTCGCCGGCCGCGACGACGAGCTGCGCCTCCTCAAGGACCTGGTCCACGCGACCGGGCGCGAGCGCCGGGCCCGCCTGATCTCCATCGTGGGGCAGGCCGGGATCGGCAAGACGCGCCTTGCCTGGGAGCTGGAGAAGTACCTCGACGGGGTGGTCGAGACCATCTACTGGCACATCGGCCGCACCCCGGCCTACGGCTCCGGGATCGCCTTCCGGGCGCTGGCCGAGATGGTCCGCCAGCGCGCGCGCGTTCGCGAGGAGGATGACCCGGCGACGGTCCGCCGGGCCGTGGCGGAGCTGTGCTCCCGGTTCCTGGCGGATCCGGTCGAGCGCGGCCGGGTCGAGCCGCGACTCCTGGCCCTCCTCGGCGCGATCGACGCACCCCCGGGCGGCCGCGAGGAGCTGTTCGCCGCCTGGCGGACTCTCTTCGAGCGGATCGCCGAGCAGGGCACGACGATGCTGGTCTTCGAGGACCTCCACTGGGCCGACGACGGATTGCTGGACTTCATCGAACACCTGCTGGACTGGAGCCGCTCCCACCCGATCCTCATCGTCACGCTGGCCCGGCCCGAGCTGCTGGACCGGCGGCCGGGCTGGGGAACCGACCGACCGAACGCGGTCGCCATCCGGCTCGAGCCGCTGGGCGATCCGGCGATGCGCGCGCTGCTCGGTGGGCTCGTGCCGGGCCTGCCGGAGGCGGCCGTTGCGGCGATCCTCGGCCGCGCGGGCGGCATACCGCTCTACGCGGTGGAGATCGTGCGGATGCTCCTGGCCGACGGCGCTCTCGTGGAGGCCGACGGCTCGTACCGGCCGACGCGCGACCTGGCCGCCCTCAAGCCACCCGAGTCGCTCGTGGCGCTGATCGGGGCTCGGCTCGACGGCCTCGACGCGGCCGACCGGGCGCTCGTACAGGACTGCTCGGTCCTGGGCGGGCGATTCTCGGTCGCGGCGGTCGCCGCCGTGTCGGGTGCCGAGGCGGGCAGCCTGGAGGCGCGGCTGATGGCCCTGGCCCGGCGCGAGGTCCTGGCCCTGGACACGGACCCGCGATCCCCCGATCGCGGACGCTACTCCTTCGTCCAGGCCCTCTTCCGGGACGTGGCCTACTCGACCCTGGCCCGGCGCGACCGGCGGGCCCGCCACCTGGCTGCGGCGCGCCATTACGAGGCCATCGGGGAGGAGCAATCCGGCCCGCTGGCCGAGCAGTACCTGGCCGCCTACCGGGCAGCGCCCGACGGTCCGGAAGGCGAGGCGGCGGCGGTCCAGGCCCGGGTCGCGCTGCGGGCCGCCGCCGAGCGGGCCGGCGCGCTGGGCGCCTGGGAGCAGGCCACGACGCACCTCCGGGCCGCCCGCGAGATCGCGACGGATGACAGCGAGGCCGCCGCGCTGCTCCGGCGGGCCGGCGAGCTCCTGGTCTACGCGGGCCGCTACGCCGAGGGGATCGAGATCCTGCGCGAGGCGCTGACACTTCTCCAGGGGGCCGGCGATCGGAGCGCCGTCCTGGGCGCCGCCGGGCTCCTGGCCTCGGGGCTCCTCGCCGCGGGCTGGATCGGCGAGGCGATCCAGCTCCTCGAGGCCCTCGTGCCCGAGTACGACGCGGTGGTCGACGATGCGGCCGGCGGGCGCTTCGCGGAGGCGTACGGCCGGGCGCTCTTCCGGTCGGGCCACAGCGAGGAGGCGCGGACCTGGTGCGAACGCGGCGTTGCCCGCTGCGAGGCGGCCGGCCTCGCCGTCGAGGTCGGCCACGCGCTCGTGACGAAGGCGAGCGTGCTCATCGAGCTCGGCCGGCGCCGGGAAGGGATGGCCCTGCTGCGCGGGACGCGGGACATGCTCGAGGACGAGGGGCTCCACTGGATCGCCCTGCGGGCGATCGTCAACATCTCCTCGTTCAGCGTGGACGACGATCCGCGGGCGGCCTACGAAACTGCTCGGGAGGGGCTGGAGGTCGCCACTCGCCTGGGCCTGCTGGGCTACTTCACCTACCTGGTCGGCAACGCCGCGGGAGCGGCCGAGCGAACCGGTGAATGGGACTACGTGCTCGACCAGGTCCGCCTCGGGATCCAGCTCCTGCGCGACGAGGGCGCGCGCGACTACGCCGCGTTCGTCGCCGCAGGCTTCGAGACCTGGCGGGGCGAGGATCGCCATGACGTCCTGGAGGCCATCTACCGGACGGGCCTGGCGGCAGACGATCCGCAGCAGATCACCAACGCCGCCGGCAGCCTGCGCCGCGAGGCGTACCTCCAGGGCCGCTATGCGGACGGCGTCGCCTGGCAACGGGTCACCCGCGAGCGGGGCGCGGCGGGCACGAACGAGCTGGCCTGGACGGCCCGCTGTGCGCTCCACGCGGGCGATGCAGCGGAGCTCGCCACGCTCGACGTCGAGATCAACCGCACCCGTGGACGGCGGGCGCTGCTGGCCGACCAGGGGTTCGTGAGGGCCGCGATCGCGGCGCTGGCCGGCCGCCGGGACGATGCGCTGGCCGGGTTCCGGGCGAGCATCGACCGCTACCGCGACGCCGGGTGCCGATTCGACCTGGCGCTCACCGTGCTCGACGTCGCGCTCTCGCTGGGACCCGCCGCCGCCACCGACCTGGGGGCCGTGGAGGAGGCCCGGTCGACGTTCGCCGAGCTCGGCGTGGCCGCTCTGGTGTCCCGCCTGGACACCGTCACGGGGGTCGCGTCGCCAGCCTGACGGGGCGGGGACCGTGGCGCGCGCGACGGGCCGCAACGTGCGGCGCGGCACCTCGCAGGCCGACCACCCGCAGGCCGACGACTCGAGGGGTCCGCCGCGCAGGCCGGCCCCGCGCGGCGCCACGGCGCGTTGAGCGGCGCCCCCGCGCCGCCGGCTCAGCTCCGCGGGAAGATCACGACCCGGCGTGCGCCGTCCCCGCGGCGCAGCGCGTCAAAGGCCGCGGGAACGTCGACCAATCCGATCCTCGCCTCGACCAGGAGGTCCAGCCGGAGCGTCCGCTCGACGGCGTGCCGGGCGAGCCTCGGGAAGACCTCCGCAGGGACCGCCGACCCGTAGTTGCTGGCCAGGATGCGACCGCCCAATTCCACGAACGCGTAGACGTCCAGCGCGGCCCGGGCGCCCTGCGACGGCATCCCCACGAGCACGGTCGAGCCGCCCGGCCGGACAAGCGCGAGCGCCGTCTCGGCGCCGCCCGTCGTCCCCGAGGCCTCGAACGCCCAGTCGACGCCCTCGGCGTCGTCGCCCCAGCCAGCCTGGATCGCCCGCAGCGAGGCTGCTGTCGTGGCTGGTCCGCCGCTCGCGACGAGGAGGTCCGTGGCGCCCAGCTCGGCGGCCCGGGCCAGCTTGGCAGGGAGCCGGTCGATCGCCACGATGCGCCCCGCGCCGGCAAGGCGGGCGCCCATCACCGCGCCCAGCCCGACTCCGCCGAGACCGACGACGGCGACCCGGTCGCCATGGCCGACGTCGGCCGTGCGGGTGACGGCACCCACGCCGGTCGTGATCGCGCAGCCGATCAGCGCCGCGATGGCCGGGTCCGTCCGCGGGTCGACCGAGATCGCCGCGTCGGCCGCCACGACCTGGACGGAGCCCAGCGTGCCGATGCCCGAGTAGGCGCCCAGGGCCCTGCCGTCCGGGAGCCTGGCCCGCACGTCGCCCGGGTTGAGCCGATGACCGGACCCGATCGGGGTCGCGCAGAGCCAGCCCTCTCCGCGGCGGCAGGGCGGGCAGGTCCCGCAGGGCGCCGTCCAGGCCAGCACGACGAGATCGCCCTCGCGCGGGGCTGCCCGTCCGGCTACGGCGGGGCCGACGGCCTCCACCCACCCGGCACCTTCGTGGCCCATCACCAGCGGGGCGGGCCGTGCCCAGTCCCCGTCGAGGACGTGGAGGTCCGAGTGGCAGACGCCCGAGGCCGCCATCCGGACGCGGACCTCGCCGGGCCCGGGCGGGTCCACCCGATAGGGGCCGATCTCGAGGCGGCCCGGGCCGACGAAGACGGCGCCTTCGGCATCCAGCGGCGCGGTCATCGGCGTTCCAGGTCCGGGCGCACGCGCCGAACCCAGTCGCGGAGCGCCCACTCGGTCGTCCGGAAGGCGAGCTCCGGCCAGGGGATCTTCTCGGGGCGGAACGGGCGGACGTCGAGGGCCTCGGGCGTGAGCGTCGGTGCGCCGCCCACGATCCGCGCCTCGAACGCGACAACCACGATGGCTGCCTCCGGGCGCGTGTAGAGGCCCACGATCTCGCCCGGCTCGACAAGGAGGCCCGTCTCCTCAAGGCATTCCCGGATCGCCCCCTGGTGGACGGACTCGTCGATCTCCATGAAGCCACCCGGCTGCGCCCACATCCCCCGGGCCGGCTCGATCCCGCGCCGGAGGAGCATCACCTCGCCGGACTCGGTGACCGGAAGGCACGTCACCACGATGCGGGGGTTCACGTAGGCGATGAACCCGCAGGCGACGCAGGCCAGCCGCTCCCGGTCCTCGCCGTCGGGATTCCCCAGGCGGAGCGCAGCGCCGCAGCGCGAGCAGCAGTTGAGCGTCGCGGCGAGCCACGTCGGGACGCCGCGCCCCGCGGAGGCATCGAACGCCCCGGCAGGAAGAAGTCGTCCGCGCCGACTGGATAGTCGTCCGCGCCGACCGATCGAAGGTCGGAGAGCCCGTGCGGGGCCGGGGGCTGGCGCATCCCGTGGCTCACGAGCGCCCCCCTCAGGCGACGAGGACGAGCCATGCCGCGACGAGCAGCAGGGCGTAGAGGACGAGCGCGACCATTGTCCAGGCGAGCCGGAAGAGCCCGCGTCCGCGGTCGACGGGCATCCAGGCCCAGGCGGACCGCCAGATCCGCACCGTCGCGTCCGCGTTGGCGAGGGCGAGGAGCGGGGCCCCGAGGATCACGCACAGCTTGACCAGAGGGCTGCCGAAGCCTGCGCCCATCTCGAGCGCCGTGATGGCGACCGCGCCCAGCACGAGTGCCGGCGCCGACAGCAGGATGTAGTGCTTCTGGAGCCGCGTGGGTCGCGTCTCGGGGACGCTCCGCGGCGGCAGGCCGGCCACTGCCGCGCTGGCCACGGCGGCACCGGCCACTGCCGCGCTGGCCACGGCGGCGGCGTCGCCCGAACCGCCAATTGCCGCGCCGCCCGAAACCGCCACTGCCGCGCCGCCCGGACCGGCCGGCGCGAGCCGAGCCGCCTGGCGGTCGAGGACCGGCATGCCGGGCTCGTGGCGGGGGTCGTCCATGGAGCGAGTGTACCCGCCCTGCCGGTCACGCCCGGTCGGGGGGAACGGACCTCGGCGGGAGCGTGCGGCCGGGCGCCACGTGGCGCCGAGCGTGCGGCGGCCACGCGGGTCTGGTGCGGGCGGCCACGCGGGGCGGGTGCGGGGACGTGAGCGGCCCGGCCCGGGCAGGGACGTGGGCGGCCCGGCCACCCGACGGTGCTTCGGGGTCGAAAGACCTGGAGCGCATGCTCGTCAACTGCATCCGATCAGGCGACGCCGCCACGGACCTGCCGCTGAGGCTGTGCTCGAGCGCAGCCCTGCCACGACTGGCCAGATATGCCGACGAGGTCTACGTGAGGAGCCCTCGCCTGCCGCGCAGACCTCCAGGTCATGGATGACGCGCCACTTCGCTCTCGTGCCGTGCCCGCATGCCTCATCGGCATGACAGGCAACGTCAGACCGCGACCAGCTGCCTACGATGCTCCACAGGCATTGCTGGCTGTCAGCGCGGTGCCCCGGGGCGTGCGCGCCACCCCCGAGCCCGGGCCCCGCCACTCGGCCCCCGCCACTCGGCGCGGCCGCCACTCGGCGCGGCCAGCCACTCGGCGCGGCCGCCACTCGGCGCAGGCCTCGCCGCGCACCGGCCGGCCCCGCGCGGACCCGCCATCCCGTGGCACCGGCCCCTACGGCAGCGGCACCTCGTTGGACGGGTCGTCCATCACGGCGGCCGTCTGGCGCGCCCGGTAGTCGGCCAGCCGCGCGGCGAGCGCCGCATCTCCGAGGGCCAGGATGGATGCCGCGAGCAGCGCGGCGTTCTCCGCGTTGCCGATCGCGACGGTCGCGACCGGGATCCCGCGGGGCATCTGCACGATCGAGAGCAGGGAATCCAGTCCACCCAGGTGCTGGGTCGGGATCGGCACGCCGATCACGGGCAGCTCCGTCTTGGCCGCCAGCATCCCCGGGAGGTGGGCGGCGCCCCCCGCCCCGGCCACGATCACTCGGATGCCTCGCGCCGCCGCCGTCTCCGCGTAGCGGAAGAGGTGGTCGGGTGTGCGGTGCGCGGAGACGACCCGCAGCTCGCAGGGGACCCCCAGCTGGTCGAGCAGCTCCTGGGCCTTCTCGAGGGTCGGGAAGTCGCTCCGGCTCCCCCCGACGATCCCGACCCTGGGCGCCGCCGGGGCGGACGCATGGGAGGCGCCGGCCGCCGGGACAGGCGCACCACGCTCTCCGGCCGAGCCGGCCGGAGCATCTGGCCCGCCGGCCGCCGGGGCGGGCGCACCGGGGCCACCGGCAGTGCCCACCCTACTGGCCCTGGGCCTTGGTGTAGCCCGGCTCGCCGCTGAACACGTGAAGCTTCTCGACGTGGGTCCAGGCGAAGCGCTCGGCGACCCGGCCCTGGAGGGCCAGGATCTGGGCATCGGAGACCGCCGCCCCGTCCTGGCTCGCGACGAACCGCGCGCGCAGGAGCCCGACCTCGTCGGGCCGCAGTCCCGTGGAGGGATAGACCATGGTGCCTCGGCTCGAGATCATCTGGAGCCGGAGGCCCTCGCCCGCGAGCCCCTCGAGGACCGGGCCCGCAGCGTCCGCGGCTTCCCAGCTCTCCAGGAAGAGGTCCACGCCGACGGTCGTGCGCGGGACCGCAGCGGAGACCGCCGACCCGTACGTCCAGTGCCGGCGGGGCGCGGCCGTGCCCGAAGGGCGCTCCGAGCCCGCCCGCGGCGGGACGGTGGTCGGTCGCTTCCCGATGCTGGCGATGATCGCGTCGGTGAAGCGTGTCGTCGAGGCGGCCTGCTCCACGTCGCCGCCCGTCTGGCGGGCCAGGTCCTGGGTGATCGCGCGACCCTCCTCGAGGGTGACGAGGACCGCGTCCTCGACCCGGTCGGCCGCGTCGCTCTCGCCGATATGGCGGAGCATCATCAGCGAGGAGAGGATCAGGGCCGTGGGGTTGATGACGTCCTTGCCGGCGTACTTCGGGGCGGATCCGTGGACGGCCTCGAAGATCGCCACGTCGTCGCCGTAGTTCCCGGACGGGGCGAAGCCCAGGCCGCCGACCAGGCCCGAGGCGAGGTCGCTGATGATGTCCCCGTTGAGGTTCGTGGTGACGATGACGTCGAACTGGGCGGGGTTCTTGGCCAGCTGGTGGGCCACGTTGTCGATGATCAGGTGCTCGGCCGCGATCTCCGGGTACTCGGCCGAGAGCTCCTCGAAGACCCGCTTGAAGAGGCCCTCGGTCAGCTTCATGATGTTGGCCTTGGTGGCGCAGGAGACCTTCCGGCGACCCTCGCGGCGGGCGAGCTCGAACGCGTAGCGGATGATCTTCTCGGAGCCCTTGCGGCTGATCACCTTCAGGCACTGCGCGACGTCGGGCGTCTGCATGTGCTCGATGCCGGCGTAGAGATCCTCGATGTTCTCGCGGACGATGATCATGTCCACGCCCTCGCCCGCGTAGCGGGTGGGGACGCCCGGGAGCTCGCGGGCCGGCCGGACGTTGGCGTACGTCTCGAACAGCTTGCGCAGGGTGACGTTCGCGCTCTTCTCGCCGAACCCGACCGGCGTCTCGAGGGGGCCCTTCAGGACGACCCGCGTCCGCTCGATCGAGTCACGCGTCTCGCGCGGCACGCCGGACGTGTCGCCGCGCCTGAAGACCTCGGCCCCGGCGGCCGCCTCCTCCCAGGCCACGTCGACGCCGGCTGCCGCGATGATCCGCTGCGCGGACCGGACGACCTCGGGCCCGACCCCGTCGCCGGGGATGACAGTGATCCGGTGGGGCTGGCCTGGCATGGCGGGTCGTCTCCTGTGGTCGGGCTCGAGCGGAGGTCGTTGCTGGTCGCCCGATTCTGCCCCATCCGTCACGCCCCGGAGCGGGCCACCGGTCACCTTCGCTGGGCGTTGCCGGCCGGCGCCACGGGCGCCCCGCAATCCGGGCAGGCGACCGGCCCCGGTGCGCTCACTCCCAGCGGAGCGCGGCGCGGGCGGCGCGGGCCCGGACGATCGCCTCGTCCGTGGTCGGGGCGCCGACGACGGTGACGTGGCCCATCTTCCGCCGCTCGAAGACCAGCCGCTTGTCGTAGACGTGGACGGACACCAGCGGATCGGCGAGCGCGTCCGCGAGGCCGGCCAGGCGGGCGTCACGCTGCTCCCCGGTGCCCAGGACGTTGACCATCGCCGTCGGACCGTGCGCGGCCGGGTCGCCCAGCGGCAGCCCGCAGATCGCCCGGACGTGCTGGGCGAACTGGCTCGTCCGGGCGCCCTCGATCGTCCAGTGGCCGCTGTTATGGACGCGCGGGGCCAGCTCGTTGACGGCGAGCGTCCCGTCGCGGAGGAGGAACAGCTCCGCCGTGACGACCCCGACCGCCTCCATGGCGCCCGCGATCCGCTCGCCGAGCCCCGCGGCCGCTGCCGCGATCTCCGGCGCGACCGGCGCCGGCGCGATCGTCTCGACCAGGATCCCCGCGTCGTGGACGTTGCGGCTCAACGGGAACGTGGCGACCTGCCCGTCCAGCGCGCGCGCCACGACAACGGAGAGCTCCACCTCGAAATCGAGCTCCGACTCGAGGAGCAGCCGGGTCCCGGGCGGCCGGCCAAGCTGTCCCAGGGCGGTCCCGAGGTCGTCCGGGCCGGCGATCCGGACCTGGCTGCGCCCGTCGTACCCGCCGAACGGCGCCTTGAGCCGGAGCGGATAGCCGAGGTCGGCGGCTCCGGCTGCCAGGGACGCCTCATCCCCGACCTCGTGCCACGGCGCCGTCGCAAGGCCCTGGCCGGCCACGAACCGTCGCTCGGCCAGGCGATCCTGGGTGACCCGCAGCGCACGGACACCGGGCCGAACCGGCACCAGCGCGGCCACCGCGTCGACGAGCGCGGCATCGACGTGCTCCAGCTCGTACGTCACGACGTCGGCGGATTCGGCGAGGTCGAGCGCGGCCTCCACGTCGTCGTAGAAGCCGACCACGACCCTGTCCGCGATGCAGGCCGCCGGGCAATCCGGGTCCGGGTCAAGGACGACGACCCGGAAGCCCAGGGAACGGGCCGCGGACCCCAGCATGCGGCCGAGCTGCCCGCCCCCCAGGATCCCGATCGTGGCGCCCGGCGCGAGGGTCACCTGCTTCGTTGCCGGCAGCGCGTCCGGCGCGGGCGAGGGGGCGGCCGCGGACGAGGCCGGCGCCGGCGGCGAGGGGATCGCTCTGTGGCCCGGTCATGAGTTGAGTCTACCGGCCGCGGTCCCGGCGCCGCCGGGCAGCACGTTCGGCGTTTCCTCACACCACCTCACAGCGTCGTGGCGCGCCGTCGCGCGGCGGACTCGCCGCGCTAGCATCGCCCCATGACCGACCGGATCCCGATCCTCCTCGACGTCGACACCGGGATCGACGACAGCCTCGCGCTCCTCTACGCCTGCGCCTCGCCGGAGGCAGAGATCGTGGCGGTGACCTGCGTGGCCGGCAACGTGGACGCGATCCAGGTCGCCGAGAACACGCGGGCCGTGCTGGAGCTGGCCGGGCGAGTGGACATCGAGGTCGCCCTGGGCCGCGAGACGCCCCTTGTCCGCGAGCTGGTCACGACGCCGGAGACCCATGGCCCGCGCGGGATCGGGTATGCCGTGCTCCCGCCGCCGACGCGGCCGCTCTCGGCCCGCTTCGGCCCGGACCTGATCGTCGAGGAGGCGCGGCGGCGGCCGGGCCAGGTGACCCTGGTGACGCTGGGTCCGCTGACGAACCTTGCCCTGGCCGTGCTCCGGGAGCCCGCGCTGCCGACGCTCCTGCGGCGCTGGGTGGTCATGGGCGGCAGCTACCGATCGCCGGGCAACACCGCACCGACCACCGAGTGGAACGTCAGCGTGGACCCGGACGCGGCGAAGGTCTGCATCACGGCCTTCGGCCGGCCGGATATCGTGGCGGCGCGGGCCGCCGCTGGCCTGGCCCCGCTGCCGCTGGCCCTGGGCCTGGACGTCACGGAGCGGGCCAGGCTCCTGCCGGCACACGTCGAGGCCCTCGCCCGGCGGGCCGGCAGCCCGGCCGACGCCGCTCGCGTCTCGCGCGCCGGGGCGCCGGCCGCGAACGCTGTCCTGCGCTACCTGGCCGACGCCCTGCGCTTCTACATGGAGTTCCATTCGCGCTTCGACGGCTTCTACGGCGCGTTCGTCCACGACCCGTTCGCGCTGGCCGCGGCGCTGGACCTCGCCCTGGTGCGCACCGAGGCGCTGGCCGTGGACGTGGAGCTGGGCGGCACGCTCACGACCGGCGAGACCGTCACGGACTGGCGCCGGACGTGGGGCCGGCCGCCCACGCTGGACGTGGCCGTGGCGGGCGACGCGGACGCGTTCTTCGAGCGCTTCATCGAACGGGTCGGAGCGCTGGCCGCGCGCGTCGGCTGAGCCCTGGCCCGGCGGGGCGCCCAGCGCCGAACGGTGGCGCGGGGGCCGCCGAACGTGGGAGACTTGGGCCGCACCGGCCGCCGGCAATGTGGGCGGCCCAGCGGGGCGACGCGCCGGTCGACGCCGGCGTCGCAGGAGGGTCCGAGGGCATGGCCTGGCTGACGCGCCAGTTCAGCACGCGGGTGATCGTGCTGATCCCGATCGCGATCGCGATCAACATCGTCCTGGGCTACACGGTCCAGACCATCCTCAAGCTGCCGATCTACCTCGACTCGATCGGGACGATCCTCGTGGGCGTGCTCGCGGGCCCGATCGCCGGCGCGCTCACCGGGGTCCTCTCCAACCTGATCTGGCAGTACGCGCCCGTCATCGGCGGCGGCACGATCGGCCCGTTCGCGATCACCGCGGGCGTGATCGGCCTGTTGGCCGGCCTGTGGGGGCAGCTCGGCGTCTACAAGTCGCGCCCGGCATCCGGCACGCAGCTCCTCCTGTTTGCGGTCATCGCGGCGGCCGTCGTCGCCATCCTGGTCGTGCCGATCATGGGCAACCCGGCCTACACGAACCCGAACATCGGCGGCTACCCGGACTGGGTCTACACGGCCGCGATCGTGATCGCCGCGGTGGCCGCCGTCGCGGTCGGTGCCTTCATCTACCTGCGCCGGGATCTCGCCGGGTTCTGGGTCGCCCTGGCCGGCGTCCTCACGGGCGTCGTCGCGGCGTTCGTGTCGGCGCCGATCGCGGCGATCGCGTTCGGGGGCGTCACCGGCTCGGGCACGGACCTGATCGTCGCGGCCCTCCGCCAGGGCGGCTCCGACGTCCTGCAGGCCTCCCTGGGCCAGGGCCTCTTCAGCGACCCGATCGACAAGACGATCACGAGCTTCGTCGTGTTCATCATCCTGGCCGGCCTGTCGACCCGCCTCATCGCCCGCTTCCCGCTCGGCGAACGGCTCCTGGGGGCCCGTGCCGGCTGACCCGTCCGGGGAGCCAGCCGCGCCGGCCGTCGTCCGGCGCGACGTCGACCGCGCGGTCGAGCTCCCCGCCTACGTCCGGCGAATCCCGACCGGGACCTATCGCGCCCTCAATCCGCTGACCAAGTTCGTCATCGCGCTGACCAGCGCGCTCGTCGCCTTCGGCGTCCGGGGCTGGACCGGCCCGCTGGCCATCCTGGCGATCACGGCAGCGATCGCGGTGGCCGCCGGCGTGACGCGCTCGCTGCGCCGCTTCGTGCTGGCGACGATCCCGCTGGTCGCCTCGATCCTGCTGGTGAACGCGTTCCTCTACCCGGGGGCGACCGACGTCCTGTTCCACCTCGGTCCGTTTGCGGCCACGGGAACCGGCGTGGTCGTGGCGCTCCAGGCGACGCTGCGCGTGGTCGCCTTCGCCCTCAGCGTCGCCGTCTTCAGCCTCACGACCGCGACCGACGACTTCCTGGCGGACCTCGAGAACCGGGGCGTCGGGCGCCGCCTGGTCTTCGTGATCGGATCGGCGATCGGGACCGTCCCGGCGATGGCGGAGCGCGCCGGCGAGATCGTCGAGGCACAGCGGGCCAGGGGCATGGACACCGAGGGTTCGATCCGTCGGCGGATCCGGGGCATCGTGCCCCTGGCCGGGCCGATGGTCCTCGGGGCCCTCTCCGAGGTGGAGGAGCGGACGGTGGCCCTGGAAGCTCGTGGCTTCTCCGCCCGGGCCCGCCGGACTGCGATGCGCGTGCTGCCCGACAGCGGCACCCAGCGAGTGACCCGCTGGGTCGTCGGCCTCGGCTCGATCGCGCTCGTCATCATCTCTGTCGCCGGTCGGTTCCCGCTCCCATGACGACCGGTCTACGACTGCGCTGCGCCACCTATCACTACGCCGGCGCTGCCCGCCCGGCCCTTTCGGGGATCGACCTGGCGCTGGAGGCCGGCTCGGTCCTCGGGCTGGTCGGCCCCAACGAAGCGGGCAAGAGCACGGCCTGCCTGGTGGCGTCGGGGCTCGCCCCGGTCGTGGTCGCGGGTCGCCTGGAGGGCTCGGTCACGATCGACGGTCGCGAGACGGTGGAGATGCGCCCCCACGAGCTCGCCCAGCGGTGCGGCGTCCTCTTCCAGAACCCGCATGCCCAGCTTTCCGGGACCGCCGCGACGGTCTTCGAGGAGGTCGCCCTCGGGCCCCGCAACCTGGGCCTCCCGCTGCGCGCCGTGGTCGACCGCACCGACGAGAGCCTCGCCGCGCTGGGGATCTCTGCCCTCGCCGAGCGCGATCCCGGCCGCCTCTCCGGCGGGGAGGCCCAGCTCGTGGCGCTGGCCGCGATCCTCGCCCTCCGGCCCGCGATCCTGATCCTCGACGAGCCGACCAGCCAGCTCGACCCCCATGGGACCCGGATCGTCGCCGACGCGCTGCGCGGCCTCGTCCGGGAGAGCGGGACCGCCATCCTCGTCGCCGAGCACAAGACCGGGCTGCTGGCGGGGCTCGCCGATCGCGTTGCGCTGATCGATGGTGGGTGCATCGTGCTCGAGGGCCCAGCCCGCGCGGTCCTGGGCGGCCCGGAGCTCCGCGAGCACGGCGTGCAGCCGCCGCCGGTCGTCGGCCTGCGTGCCGCGCTGGCCGCCGCGCGCCTCGACCTGCCGGCCGCCGCCGAGGCCGTCCTGGCCGAGGCGGCGGGATGAGCATCCCGATCCGACTCGAGGCCGTCTCGTTCGTCTATCCCGGCGGCGTGCAGGCGCTCGACGAGGTGACCCTGGATATCGGGCCCGGGGAGTCGACCGCGATCGTCGGCCAGAACGGGAGCGGCAAGTCCACGCTGGCCCGCCACCTGAACGGGCTCCTGCGGCCCTCGACGGGCACGGTTCTCCTGGACGGTCAGCCGGTCGGGCGGCGCCATGTGGCTGCCCTCGCCCGTCTCGTCGGCCTCGCCTTCCAGAATCCGGACCGCCAGATCTTCGCCGGCCGGGTGCGGGCCGAGGTCGCCTTCGGCCCGCGCAACCTGGGCCTGCGCGGACCGGCGCTCGAGGCGACCGTGGCCTCCGCGCTCGAGGCCGTCGGGCTGACCGACGCGGCCGACGCCAACCCGTACGACCTGGGCTACTCGCGCCGCAAGCTCCTGGGGATCGCCTCGATCCTGGCCATGAGCACGCCGGTCGTCGTCCTGGACGAGCCGACCACCGGCCAGGACGCCCGCGGCATCGCCCGGATCCAAGCCGTGGTCCGCGACCTCCACGCCGCGGGACGCACGGTCCTGACGATCAGCCACGACATGCGCTTCGTCGCGGAGACGTTCGGCCGCGTGATCGTCATGCGGGCGGGCCAGATCGCGCTGGACGGGACGCCCGCGGAGGTCTTCGCCGAGCGGAACTGGCCGGGCCTCGCCGCGACCTACCTCGAGCCGCCGCTGCCCGCCCGCGTCGGCGCCCGGCTCGGCCTGGGCAGCACCCCGACGGAATCCGCCTTCGTGGAGGCGCTCGCCGCCCGGTCCTGAGCGCCGGTTGTGGCGCGCCGGGGCGTTGCGGCCGCACCGGCCGGGGAAGCCGAGGGGCGCCTGACCAACCGCTCCGCGGCGAGCCTCCTCAGGCAGGCGACCGGGGATCGCGGAGCTCCTCGGCGACGAGGTCCATCAGGAGCCCGTCGTGCCAGGCTCCGTCCGGTCCCCGCTCGTACCGGCGCATGATTCCGACGGGCCGGAAGCCCACCTTGCCGTAGGCGCGGATCGCGGCCGCGTTGGCGGCGGCCGGGTCGATCGTCAGGCGGTGATGCCCGCGCGCCTCGATCAGCCAGCGGGCCACGGCGTGGACGACCTCGGGACCGACGCCCCGGCCATGGACGGCGGTCGCCAGGAAGAGGTCGATGGAGGCGTGCAGGTACTCCGGCTCGAGCTCCTCGAAGGCCTGCACGTGACCGACGACCTCCCGACCGCCGCCCTCCCCGTCCATCTCCACTGCCCAGTGCGTGGCGTCCTCGTCCTCCACCAGGTCGGCGACGACCCGTGCCGCGTCGTAGCCACCCCACCAGCGCGCCACCGCCGGCTCCGCGAGGATCGCCGCGAGGCGGGCGACGTCGGCCGCCTCGACCGGCCGGAGCACGGTCCGTCCCGTTCGGAGCGTGGGAGCGGGCGTCCGCGGCGGGCGTGCTCATCCGGGCTCCAGGACCACCTCGAAGACCACGCCGTCGAGGATCCGCCAGGCGCGGACGCTCTCGGCGCCGGTCGCCGGGTCCGCCTCGGCCTCGCTGAGCGAGACCAGGATGTACAGGGCATCCGGGTAGAGCGCCAGGCCGACGTCCGTCGGTGAGGGCCGGGCCGGGGAGCGGACGTGGCTGTGGACGATCCCCCAGATCACCTCGTCGGCATCGTCCACGGCCAGCGAGATGCGCAGCAGGTCCTCCGGGTGGATCTCGTAGCGCAGCGGCGAGGCGGCCCGGTTGCGGGCCGGGTGCCAGGTCGTGGGGGTCCCGCCCGCGGCTGCCGGCGCCGTGCCGGCGATCAGCCCGCAGGCCTCGTCGGGGTACCCGGCCCGGGCATGGGCGACCAGGGCTGCCCGGATCGCGGCGGGGAGCACGGCGCGCTCGGGCCCGGGGTGCGACCCGGAGCTCGGTCCGGCAGCCCGTCCTTCAGCGGGAGCAGCCACCGGTCCGGCCGCCGGATCCTCGTCGCGCGGCGCGCTCACCACCAGCTGACGCCGCCCTCGAAGTCGTCGTCCATCTCCTCGAGGTCGCGGCTGAACGTGCCCACGGAGAGGTACTTCCAGCCGCCGTCGGGCAGGAGCGCGACGATCGTCCCGTGCTCCATGCCCGCTGGCGATCCGGGCCGCGGCGACCAGGACCGCGCCGCACGACGGACCGGCGAAGATGCCCTCGCGAAAGACGAGGTCGCGCAGGGCCGCGACGGCGTCGCGGTTGCTGACGAGGTACTTCCCGTCGAGCAGGTCCGGCTCGAAGATCTCCGGGACGAAGCCCTCGTCCAGCGAGCGGAGCCCCTGGACGTTCTCCCCGGGAAGCGGCTCGGCGGCGAAGACCCGGACTCCCGGCTTCGCCTCCCTCAGGAAGCGGCCGACCCCCATCAGGGTGCCGCTCGTGCCCAGCCCGGCCACGAAGACGTCCACCTCCGGGCAGTCCGCCAGGATCTCCGGCCCGGTGGTCTCGTAGTGGGCCCGCGGATTCGCCGGGTTTCCGTACTGGTCAGGCATGACGAAGCGCGGATCCCGCGCGGCCAGGTGCCTGGCCAGCGCGATCGCGCCGTTGCTGCCCAGCTCGGCCGGCGAGTCGATGATCTCGGCGCCGTAGAGCGCGGCGACCTGGCGGCGCTCCTCGGTCACGTTGGCGGGCATGACCAGGGCAACCCGGTAGCCCTTGCGCCGGCCGATCATGGCCAGGGCGATCCCGGTGTTGCCGGACGTGGGCTCCAGGATGACCGAATCGGGGGCCAGCAGCTCGCGCCGCTCGAGATCCTCCACGAGGTACTTCGCGGCCCGGTCCTTGACCGAGCCCGTCGGGTTCGTCATCTCGAGCTTGGCGTAGAGCCGGACGGCCGGGTTCGGGCTCATCCGGGGAATCTCGACCAGCGGCGTGTGGCCGATCGCGTCGAGGATCGAGTCGTAGCGGCCGCCGTGCCGGGGCAGCTCGTCGTGGGCGTGGAAGTGGGGGTGGTCGTCCCCGGCCGAGTGGTCGTGGTCCACCGGCGACCCGGTCCGGGGCCGACCGGACATGGTCAGCCGGCGCCGCCGGCCATGGCCGGCAGGATCACCAGCTCGTCCCGGCCGTCGACCGGCGTGGCGAGCTCGCCCGTGTAGCGGACGTCCTGGCCGTTGACGTAGACGTTGACGAACCGGTTCAGCGTGCCGTCCCCGGTCAGGAGCTGCTCGCGGAGGCCCGGATGGGAGTCGACCAGCGCGCCGAGCACGGCGCCGACCGTTCCGCCGTCGAGGTCGACGGTCTTGCTGCCCCCGGCCGCCGCCCGCAGCACGGGCGGGATCCTGACCCTGCTCACGCCCGACCTCCCGGGCCGACGCCGGCCAGGCCGGGGCCGCCGAGCGCGAACGTGCCCTCCCCCACCGCGATCGGCCGGGCGTCCTCGCCGGCCCCTGCGACCCGGGGAGCGACGAGCTGTCGACCGGCAGCGCCGGCGGCGACGGCCGCGTCCGAGCAGACCGGGCAGGCCGGGTCGCGCCGGAGGCGAAGCTCCGTGAAGGCGGCGTCCAGGGCGTCGAACAGGAGCAGCCGGCCGACCAGCGGGTCGCCGATGCCCAGCAGGAGCTTGAGGACCTCGTTCGTCTGGAGGAGGCCCATGATCCCGGGCACCACGCCCAGGACCCCGGCCACGGAGCAGCCCGGGGCCAGCTCCGGCGGGGGCGGGGTCGGGTACAGGCAGCGGTAGCACGGGCCCTGGAACGGGACGAACGTGGTCAGCTGGCCCTCGAAGCGGAAGACGGACGCGTGGACGACCGGGATCCCGGCGCTCACCGCGGCGTCGTTGAGCGTGTAGCGGGTCTCGAACGTGTCGGTCCCGTCGAGGATCACGTCGTAGCCGGCGATCAGGCGGTCCACCGTGTCCGGTCCGAGGACCTCGTCGTGGCCGATGACGTTGACGTCCGGGTTGAGGGCGGCGATCGTGCGGGCCGCCGAGACGACCTTCTTCTCGCCGATGCGATCCGTGGTGTGGAGCACCTGGCGCTGGAGGTTGCTGATGTCCACGACGTCGAAGTCGACCAGGCCGATCGTGCCCACGCCGGCCGCGGCGAGGTAGAGCGCGGCCGGCGAGCCGAGCCCGCCGGCGCCGATCAGGAGGACCCGCGACTCGAGGAGCTTCGCCTGGCCCTCCGCACCGACCTCCGGGATCAGCAGGTGGCGGCTGTAGCGCAGCCGCTGCTCGTCCGTCAGGCGGGTCGGCTGCGTCCCGGGCAGCCCGAGCGCCTTCCATTGCTGGAAGCCGCCGGACATGGAGAGGACGTTCTCGTACCCCATCGCCCGGAGGGCCTGGCCCGCGAAGAGCGAACGCACGCCCCCGGCGCAGTAGAGGACAACCTTCGTGTCGCGGCGCGGCACGGACGCCTCGATCTCCTGCTCCAGGCGGCTCTTGGCCACGTGGACGGCGCCGGCGATGTGGCCCTGCTCCCACTCCCCGTCCTCGCGCACGTCCACGAGGGCGACGCGAGGATCGGCCCGCAGCGCATCCGCCTCGGACGGGGTCACCTCCGGGACGACGGCGCGGGCTTCGCGCATCAGGTCGGCGTACGTTCTCTGCATCGGGCTGGACGTGGCTCCGGATGGTCGACGGGCTGCTGGCGCCTTCGCGCAGCAGGGCGGACGGGCGGTCGAATCGGTTCGCGCCGGCTCAGGCCGGCCGTCGACACCTGCAGCGGCCCGGACCCGGGCGGCACGGCGCGCGGAACGGGCCGCCCGAGGAGTGGCCGCGCGGGCGAAGACCGGTCGGGTTGTTCATCGCGAGCTCACCCACCGGCAGCCGAGGCGTCGCCCCGGGCCGAGGCAATGTCGGCCGCGGCAGCGGCGCCCGGGCCGACCCGGGGCGTCGCCGGACGCCCCATCGCGCTCGCCGAGCGCGTGGCTGACGGTATCCAGCGACAGGAGCGCGCACTTGAGGCGAGCCGGGCTGATCTCGATGCCGAGGAGGTCCAGGACGTCGTCGGGCGTCATCTTCTCGACCTCGTCGATCGACTTGCCCTTGATCTCGTCGGTGAGGAGGCTGGCCGACGCCTGGCTGATCGCGCAGCCCCGGCCCGTGAAGGCAACCTCGCTGACGACGCCGTCGCGGATCCCCAGCATGACCGTGATCCGATCGCCGCAGAGCGGGTTCGCGCCCTCGTAGCGGGCGTCGGGCTGCTCGAGGATCCCGAAGTTGTGGGGCCGTCGATAGTGCTCGAGGATGTAGTCGCGGTACAGGTCGTCCATCGGGAGGGGAGTGTACCGCGACCCGCAATCCGGCGCCGAAACCCGACCGGATTGGTCGGGATTGACGCCCGGCAGCGCCGGGCGGCCGCCCGGCATCGACCCTGCGCCGGCCCGGCGGCGCCGCCCGCGGTCAGCTCGCCGGCGAGGCGACGGGCTCCTCGTCCTCGACGTGGTCGAAGCCCAGGCGGTCCGCGAAGGATCGCAGCGGCCCGGGCGCCCACCAGTTCCAGCGCCCCATCAGGCGCATCGCCGCCGGCACGAGGAGCACCCGGATCACGCTCGCATCGAGGGCGACCGCGATCGCCATCCCGACGCCCAGGCTCTTGATCGTGATCGTCTGGGCGAGCGCGAAGGCCGCGAAGACCGTGACCATGACCAGCGCCGCGCCGGTGATCACCCCGGCGGTGCGGGCCAGCCCCTCCGCCACCGCTGCGGTGTTGTCGTCCGTCCGGCGGTACGCCTCCTGGATGCGCGAGAGGAGGAGGACCTCGTAGTCCATGGACAGGCCGAACAGGACGCAGAACATGATGATCGGGTTGCCCGCGATGGTGTAGCCCAGCGACTGGAAGTCGAGGAGGCCGGACAGGTTGCCGTCCTGGAAGATCCAGACGAGGGCCCCGAAGCTGGCGCTGATCGAGAGCAGGGTCATCACGACGGCCTTCAGGGGCAGCACGAGCGACCCGAAGAGGAGGAACAGGACGAATCCGCTGACGAGCAGCGTCACGAGGACGGCGAACGGGGCGCGCTCCTGCATCGAGGCCAGGAAGTCGTGGCCCAGCGCGGCCACGCCGCCGACCGTCGTCGTGATCCCGGGACCTGCGTCGAGCGCCCGGACGGCCAGGATCATCGACGTGGCCGCAGGCTTCGCGGGATCGAGCGGGCTGATCGCGTCGAAGCGAACGGTGTGCCCGGAGATGTAGCGGGTCCGCAGCTCATCCCGCGCAGCGGCCACCTGCGGGGTCAGGGCGCTCGCCGGCGCCGACCAGAACCGGGCGACCTCCTGGGGCGACATCGCGGCGCCGGTGGCCGGGTCCGTCAGCGTGAAGGCGCTCTCCACGTGGTCGATCCCGGACAGCGTCGCGAGGCTCGCGGCGTAGCGCGCGAGCGCCTCGGCAGCGGCGGGCCCCGTGGGGTCGTCGCCCGTCGCCGCGAGCACGACGATCGGCGTCGTCTCGCCGGGCGGGAACTCGCGGCCGAGCGCGACGGCCGTGTCGCGGCTGACCAGGCCGGCGGGGAGGGAGGCCGCGCCCGGAACGCCCTGCTGGATCCGCAGGAAGGGCGTCCCCAGCGCCAGCAGGAGGGCCAGGGTCGGGAAGAGGACCAGGAGCGGGCGGCGCATCACGCCCCGGGCCAGCTGCTCCCAGCGCGACGGGCGATCGGCAGCCGGCGGGAAGCCCAGCCGGGTCCTGAGCGCGCCGAACGCGCGGCCGAGCGAGATGGAGTTCACCCGCGGGCCCAGCATCCCCAGGGTGGCGGGGAGGAAGGTGAGGGCGAACAGGACGGACACCGCGACGACGATGGAGCCGCCGATCCCGATCGAGCGGATTGCCGCGGCCGGGATCAGGAGGAGGCCGGAGAGTCCGATGCTGACGGCGATCCCGGAGAAGACGACCGCCTTGCCCGCGGTCGCCACGGCCTTCTCGACGGCCTCGGCGGTGCTCCTGCCCCGGGCGAGCTCCTCGCGGAAGCGGCTCACGATGAAGAGCGAGTAGTCGATCGCGAGGGCCAGCCCCAGCATCGTCGCGATGTTCGAGACGTAGATGCTCATCTCGACCTGGCGGGCGACCAGCCCCACGATCGCGAGCGACGTGGGGATGGCGAGCCCGGCGACCAGCAGGGGCATGCCCGCCGCGACGACCGAGGCGAACACCAGCACGAGGATCAGGAGCGCGATCGGCAGGCTGACGATCTCCGCCTTCTGGAGGTCCACCTCGGACTGGTGGGCCGAGTCGCGCTCGATCGGCGCATAGCCGGTGAGGGCCACGTCGAACCCGGCCGGCGGGGCGAGCTTGGCCTCGAGGCCCGGGAAGATGTTGAGCGAGCCTTCGTCGGTCGTCGTCAGCTCGATGACGGCGTAGGCCGCGCTGCCGTCCGTGCTGATGAAGCGCCGGTCCCCCGTCTGGGCGTAGCCGACCACGCCGGCGACCGACGGGTCGCCCGCGAGCGGCGCGAGCGTCGTCGCGATCCCCGCCTGGAACGCGGCGGACCGGGCATCCCCGTCGGCGGGGCCGCGGAAGAGGGCGATGAGCGCGCTGCGCCCACCCCCGAAGTCGGTGGCCAGGCGATCCGCGACGCCGGCGGACTGCGAGCTCGGGTCCAGCCATCCGCCGTTGCTGAGCTTCGCCGGCCAGAGCGCGGAGGCTAAGCCGGCAGCAACGGCCAGCGCAAGCGCCAGGACGGCGACGACCCGGCGATGGCGATACACGAACCGGCCCCAGCGACTGAACATGCGCGGATTCTCCGTGGTGGCGTCAACGGCGCGGAACGCAATGATGACCGGGCTGGCGACCCGGACGGACGGTGGCCCGCGGGGATCGGCGGCAGAATAAAGAATGAGCATTCGTTTTGTCAAACGGGCCGGGCTCCGATGGCTATGGGAGAATTGGCCCGATCGCCAGCCACCGCCACCAGGGAGCCGCCCGCCCGATGCCCCGGGTCAGCGCCGAGCACGAGCAGCAGGTCCGCGAGCGAATTGTCCTCGCGGCCGCCGACGTCTTCAGCGAGCTCGGCTACCACCGGGCGACGATCCAGGACGTCGTCCGGGCCAGCGGCCTGTCGGTCGGCGCGATCTACAGCTACTTCTCGGGCAAGGACGACCTCTTCCTGGCCACCTGCGACGTGATCGCGGACCGCGGCTTCGCGCAGGTCGCGAGCATGCTGCCGGCCGACGGGACGGCCTCCCAGAAGCTGGCTGTCGGCGTCGGCTTCTTCATCGACACGATCGACGATCCGGCCACCGCCGCGGGCCCGTCACAGGCCATCTACCTCGCCCAGGCCTGGGCCGAGGCGCCGCAGTTCCCGACGGTCCGCAGGACGCTGGTGCGGCGTCGCCACAACCTGCTCGAGATGGCTGCCGCACTCGTCGCCGAGGCCGTCGCGACGGGCGAGCTGCCGGCCTGGCTGGACCAGGACGGGGTCGTGCACGGCTACGTGGCGCTCCTGGACGGGCTGCTGCTGGACCGGATCGAGGAGGGCGACGGATGGCGCCGCGAGAACGCCCTGCGCTACGCGTTCGCCGTCCTCGAGGCGCTCCTCGCCTCGGCCGGATCCGCAGGGCCCCCCGCCCTCGCGCGGCCCGCCCCGACGCCGTTCGGGGTGGGATTCCGACCGCGGCCCGGGGCGCCCGACATGCCGGATGAGCCGAACGCGCCCGACGCGCCCGACGCGCCGGCACCCTGACGGGCGGCGCCGCCGCGCGGACCGGGTGCGCCCGGGCCCGGAGCGCCCTGGCCCCGCCCACGACGGTCAGGAACGGAGATCGACGAAGACGTTCTTGACCTGGGTGTACTCGTGGAGCGACTCCATCCCCAGGTCGCGCCCGATCCCGGACTGCTTGTACCCGCCGAAGGGCGCCTCGATGTGGACGCTGTTGTGGCAGTTGACCGAGATCACGCCCGACTTGAGGGCCCTGGAGACCCGCAGGGCCCGACCCAGGTCGCGGGTCCAGAGCGAGGCGGAGAGCCCGTACGGCGTGGCATTTGCCAGCCGGACGGCCTCCTCCTCGGAGTCGAACGGGATGATCGCGACGACCGGCCCGAAGATCTCCTCCTCCACGATCCGCATCCCGGGTCGCGCCGCGCCGAAGATCGCGGGCATCAGGTACGCGCCGCCGGCGAGAGCCGGATCGGCCGGCCGCCCGCCGCCCTCGACGAGCGTCGCGCCCTCGGCCTTGCCCGAGGCAACGAAGCCCTCCACCTTCGCGCGGTGGCTGAACGTGACGAGCGGCCCGACCTCGGTGGCCGGGTCGGCCGGATCGCCGACCCGGACCTTGCGGGTGGCCTCCACGAAGGCCGTCACGACCTTGTCGTAGACGGACCGCTCCACGAGCATCCGGCTCCGGGCGCAGCAGTCCTGGCCGCAGTTGTCGAAGACGGCGTAGGGGCTCTCCGCCGCGAAGCGCTCCAGGTCCGCGTCCGCGAAGACGATGTTCGGGCTCTTGCCGCCGAGCTCGAGCGAGACCTTCTTCACGTTGCCTGCGGCCAGGCGCATGATCTCCTGCCCGGTCCCCGTCTCGCCCGTGAAGCCGACCTTGCCGACGCTCATGTGGCCCGCGAGGGCGGCGCCGGCCGCTCCGCCGGGCCCGGTCACCACGTTCACGACGCCCGCGGGCAGGCCGGCCTCCAGGACGAGCTCCCCGAAGCGGAGCGCGCTCAACGGCGACCAGCTGGCCGGCTTGAGCACGACGGTGTTGCCCGCGGCCAGGGCCGGTCCCAGCTTCCAGCTGGCCAGCATGAGCGGGAAGTTCCAGGGCACGATCAGGCCGACGACGCCGATCGGCTCGCGCAGCGTGAAGTCGAAGCCGGGGCGGGTCACCGGGATGGTCGAGCCGGTGACCCGGGTCGCCGCGCCGGCGAAGTACTCGATGACGTCGGCGACGCGATTGATCTCCCAGCGAGCGCCGGAGATCGGCTTGCCGACGTTCCGGCTCTCCAGCTGGGAGAGCTCCTCCAGGTGCCCCCGGACCGTGTCCGCCAGGCGAAGCATGAGCTTGCCCCGCTCGGAGGCAGCCAGGACGGCCCAGGGACCTTCGAACGCCGCCTGCGCCGAGACGACGGCCCGGTCCACGTCGGGCGCCCCGCCCCGGGGAACCCGGGCGATCGTGGCCCCGGCGTGCGGCTCGACCACGTCGAAGGTCGAGCCGTCGGCGGCCTCGACCAGCTGGCCCCCGATGACCATCCGGGGCGTTGCGACGACGCCCCCGTCCTGGGCTGCCATCACGACCTCCTCCGGAGCCTAGAAGTAGTTGACGGTGATCCCGCCGTCCACGACCATCGCCGCGCCGTTCGTCCAGCGCGACTCGTCCGAGGCGAGGTAGATCCCCATTGCCACGATCTCCTCGGGCTTGCCGAACCGGCCGGTCGGGTTGCGGGCGAGCCGGATCCGCTTCGCCTCCTCGTCCTTGACCAGCCAGTCCATCAGCAGGGGCGTCTCGACCGGTCCCGGGCAGATCGCGTTCGTGCGGACGCCGTGCGGGGCGAACTGGACGGCCAGGGACTTCGTGAGGGCCAGGACCGCGCCCTTCGACGCCGTGTAGGCGTCCTGCGGGTTGGAGCAGCCCAGGATCGCGACGAAGCTGCTGATGTTGATGATCGAGCCGGAGCCCTGGGCCACCATCCGGGGGATCGCGTACTTGCAGCCCAGGAAGACGCCCCGGACGTTCACGGACATGACCCGGTCCCACACGTCGACGGAGGTGTCGGTGACCGAGTGATCCTCCTCCGGCATGATCCCGGCGTTGTTGTAGAGGACGTCGACCCGGCCGTACGTGGCGACGGCGAAGTCGACCATGGCCTTCGCGTCGGCTTCCTCGGCCACGTTCGTCTTCACGAAGCTGGCGATCCCGCCGGCCTCGCCCACCAGGCGCACGGTCTCCCGGCCGGCAGCCTCGCTGAACTCGGCCACGACGACCCGGGCGCCCTCGGCGGCGAACATGAGCGCCGCGGTTCGGCCCATGCCGCTCCCGGCGCCGGTGATGATGGCGACCTTGTCCTGCAGGCGCATGGATGGCATTCCTCGTCTGATGCGTGATGGACGGCCAGTGGGAGGTCGCCGGCCGGGCCGGCGACCTCCTTAATCCCCTGGCGCGGAAGGATCAGCTGCGCTCCAGATAGCGCTCGCGGTCCCAGTTGTGGACGACCGCGTCGTAGGCTTCCTGCTCGACGCGAGCCGCGTTGAGGTAGTGGGCGACCACGTCCTCGCCGAAGATCTCGCGGGCCGGCCCGCTCTTCTCCAGCTCGCTGATCGCCTCGTAGAGCGCCCGGGGCATCCGGTCGCAGCCCTTGGCCACGTAGCCGTTGCCCTGGTACTCGGCCGGCGGCTCCACCTTGTTGCGGATGCCCCACAGGCCCGCCCCGACGAACGCGGCGTAGGTGAGGTAGGCGTTCATGTCGCCGCCCGGGAAGCGGCACTCGACGTGGAGGGCCGGCCCGTGGCCGACCACCCGGAACCCGGTGGTCCGGTTGTCGCGGCCCCAGACCACGTTGACGGGGGCCCACGACGCGACGGCGAAGCGCTTGTAGGAGTTGATGTTGGGCGCGAAGAAGATGGCCAGCTCGCGGGCCAGCTTCATCATCCCGCCCATGAACCAGCGCATCGGCTGGCTCATGCCGTAGGGCTTGGCGGCCGGGTCGTACATGAGCGAGCTCTTGCCCTCGGGGTCCCAGACGCTCATGTGGAGGTGCCCGGACGAGCCGGTCCAGGTGTGGTCCGGCTTGGCCATGAAGGTCAGCCCGTACCCGGAGAGGTAGGCGATCTCCTTCGCCCCGTGCTTGAAGATGACGCTCCGGTCGGCCGACTCGAGCACCTGGTCGTAGCGGATGTTGACCTCGTGCTGGCCTGGCGCGGCCTCGCCCTTGCTGAACTCCACGGGAATCCGCGCGGCCGTCATCAGGTTGCGCAGCTGGCGGTGGATCGGCTCGCCCTTCGTGGCCTGCAGGAGGTGGTAGTCCTCGTTGTAGTAGCCGAACCGCTCCGGCACGGCGTAGCCCTTGGCGTTGATCGCGTCGTAGGTGTCCTTCAGGAGGAAGTACTCGAACTCGGAGCCGGCCTTGATCATGAAGCCCATGTCGGCGGCGGCCGCCACCTGGCGCTTGAGGATCGTCCGCGGCGAGACGGGGATCTCGACCCGGTCGTCCTCGTCGACCGTGTCGCCCAGGACGAGGGCGGTCTTCTCCAGCCAGGGGAGGACCCGCATCGTGGACCAGACGGGATCGGCGATCCAGTCGCCGTAGCCGGTCTCCCAGTTCATCAGGGCGAAGCCGTCCGGCGTGTTCATCTCCATGTCCGTACCCAGCAGGTACGTGCAGAAGTGAGCGCCGTGGTCGATCACGCCATCCAGGAACGCCTGGGCCTGGACGCGCTTGCCCATGAGGCGGCCCTGCATGTCGGTGAAGGCGACGATCAGCGTGTCGATCTCGCCGTCGTGGATCATCCTGCGCAGGGCGACGAGATTCTCCGGCTCGCTTCCGTGCTCGCCGTGGCTGACGTCGTGGGGCATCTCCACGTCTCCTTCTGGACGATCGGTTCCTGGACGCTGGAATCCGTTCCCGGGTCGGGCCCTGGCGTGGGTGGCCCGACCGGGTCCGGTGAGGTCGCGCTAGGGTAGCGCGACTCCGCTGCGAGGAACAGCCTGTCCGCCATGGCGCAACAGGCTGCCGCCCCCGGCTACTTGGCGGTCATCCCCCCGTCGGCGACGAGAACGCTGCCGGTCACGAACGACGACTCGTCCGAGGCCAGGAAGAGCGCCACGTTCGCGATCTCGCGGGGCTCGCCCGGCCGCCCGATCGGCTGGAAGGAGTCGATCGTCGCGTAGACCTCCTTGAGGCCACCGAGCATCTCGGCGTGGGCGTAGTTGATCGGGGTGTCCACCCAGCCCGGGGCCAGGGCATTGCAGCGGATTCCCTGCTTGGCGTAGTCGAGGGCGATCCCCTTGCTGAGCATCACGATCCCGCCCTTGGAGGCGGCGTAGATGGTCAGGAAGGGCTCCGCGACGAGGCCGTTGACGGAGGTCGTGTTGATCAGCGAGCCGCCCCCTCCCTCGAGCATGTGCGGGATGGCATACCGGCACCCGTAGATGCAGCCCTTGAGGTTGACGTTGATCGTCCGGTCGACCACCGCGTCCGAGACCTCGTGGAAGATGCCCGGGAGGTTCACGCCGGCGTTGTTGAAGGCGACGTGCAGGCCGCCCCAGCGGGCCACGGTCGCGTCCGTGTAGGCCTTGACCTGGGTCGGGTCGGACACGTCGGCGGTCACGGCGAAGGCCGGCTCGCCGATCTCCCGCGCGACGGCCTCCACGGCCTCACGGTTGATGTCCACGCAGGTGACCCGGGCGCCCTCCTCGGCGAAGCGGATCGCGCTGGCCCGGCCAATTCCGGACCCGGCGCCGGTGACGATCGTGACCTTGCCCGCGAGTCGATCGGACATCGTGCTCCTCCTCCGGGAACTCCTCGTGACCCACCATGGAAGACGCTCTTGACACGGCACGATCCGTGCCGCCTAATGCCCCGCCATAGGGGGACAGTCGGACAAGGGTAAACGGACTGAGGAGGGTCGCAACGCATGGGTGGATCGTCGGCCGGCGCCCCGGGCTCGCGGGACACCGAACGTCTGCACCAGCTGGGCTACGCCCAGGAGCTCCGGCGGGGGATGAAGACATTCTCCAACTTCGCCGTCTCGTTCACGATCATCTCGATCCTCTCCGGCTGCCTCACGCTGTTCCTGTTCGCGATGAACACGGGCGGCCCCGCGGTCATGACCATCGGCTGGCTCGTCGTCGGCGCCTTCGTCATCGTGGTCGCCCTGGGCATGGCCGAGGTCGCCTCCAGCTACCCCACGGCCGGTGGCCTCTACTACTGGGCCGCCAAGCTGGCCCCCGAGAGCGGCCGGAGCGCCGCCGGGTGGAGCTGGTTCGTCGGCTGGTTCAACCTGGTCGGCCAGGTCGCGGTGACGGCCGGCATCGACTTCGGCCTGGCGTTGTTCACGAACGCCTTCCTCAACGAGGCGATCGGGCTGGCGGCGACGCCGGTGAACGCGGTCGCGATCTTCGGCGTGATGCTCGTGCTGCACGCCCTGCTCAACACGTTCGGCATCCGCCTGGTGAACATCCTCAACCAGGTATCGGTCTGGTGGCACCTCGTCGGTGTCGGGGCCATCGTGCTCGTCACGGTCGTCTTCAACGCCCACACCCGGACCGACCTGGGGACCGTGTTCTCGACCTTCGTGGACAACACCGGCAGCGGCGGAGACGCGGGCAACTGGCCCGGACCGGTCGTCTTCGCGATCCCGCTCTACGTCATCCTGATCGGCCTGCTCAATGCCCAGTACACGCTGACGGGGTATGACGCGTCGGCCCACATGTCCGAGGAGACCCACGACGCCGAGCGGGCTGCCCCGAGGGGGATCATCTGGTCGGTCATTATCTCGGTGATCGCCGGCTTCATCCTGCTCGTCGCGATGAACGTGGGGATCACGCCGGACAAGATCTTCCCCGACGCCAACACCCCCACGACGATGGTCAGCGGCTACGCCCACGCCCTCCAGTCCGCGACGGGCGTGCCGCCGGCCCAGATCTGGATCGACGCGGTCGGCCAGACGGGCGGCCTGCTGGTCCTGCTCCTCGTCGTCGGGGCCCAGTTCTTCTGCGGCATGGCCTCGGTCACCGCCAACTCGCGGATGATCTACGCCTTCGCCCGCGACGGCGCGATCCCCGGCAGCAGCTTCTGGCACCGGATCAACAAGCGCACCCGGACGCCGACGAACTCGATCTGGCTGGCGGCCGTGGGCGCCTTCATCCTGGGCGTGCCCTACCTGTGGAGCCCGACCGCCTATTACGCCGTGACGTCGATCGCCGTCATCGGCCTCTACGTCGCCTACATCGCCCCGGTGCTGCTGCGCCTCCTGGCGGGCAACAGGTTCGAGCCGGGCCCCTGGCAGCTGGGACGCTGGAGCAAGCCCGTGGGGATCGTGGCGACCCTCTGGGTGATCTTCATCTTCTTCCTGTTCATGCTCCCCCAGGCCCTCCCGATCAACGTCAACTCGTTCAACTACACCCCGCTCGTCTTCCTGGTCGTCCTGGGAGGCGCGACGCTGTGGTACGCGGTCTCGGCCAGGAACTGGTTCAAGGGACCCAAGGTCCAGGGCACGCCCGAGGAGCTCGCAGCGATCGAGCACGAGCTCGAGGTCATCTGACCCACCTCGCGACACGAGAGAGGGCCCGGGTCGGCGCTGCCGACCCGGGCCCTTCGCTGTCCGGCGCTGGTTCCCCCCGGCGACCGGGCGCCGAACTCGTGAAGCTTCAGCTGCCGAAGACCCGCTGGACCTCCCGGAGGCCCGCGGCGAGCGCATCGATGTCGTCGCGCCCGGTGAAGACGGAGAAGCTGGCCCGGGCCGTGGCCGCCAGGTCGAGCCGCTCGTGGAGCGGCATCGTGCAGTGGTGGCCGGCCCGGATGCAGATGCCCTCGCGATCGAGAATCTGGGCCACGTCGTGGGGGTGGATGCCGGGCAGGTTGAACGGGACGACGCCGCCCCGGACGTCCGCGCCCGGCCCGTAGAGCTGGATCCCGGGCACCTCGCGCGGGAGCACCTCCAGCGCGTACGCGACCAGGTCGCGCTCGTGCTCGCGGACGCGGGCCATTCCCAGCTCGCGCAGGTAGTCGGCGGCCGTGCCCAGCCCGATGGCCGCGCTGATGTCGGGCGTTCCCGCCTCGAACTTCCAGGGGACGTCGTTGAACTCCGAGCGGCGCAGCTTGACCTCACGGATCATGTCGCCGCCGGACATGAACGGGGGCATCGCGTCGAGCAGCTCGCGGCGGGCCCAGAGGACGCCGGATCCGGTCGGGCCCAGCATCTTGTGGCCGGAGAAGACGTAGAAGTCGGCGCCCAGCTCCTGGACGTCGACCGGCAGGTGGGGCACCGCCTGGGCGCCGTCGACCAGGACCAGGGCCCCGGCAGCGTGGGCCAGCTCGACCATCTCGCGGACCGGGTTGATCGTGCCCAGGGCGTTCGAGACGTGGGTGAACGCGACCAGCTTCGGGTGGAGCCGCAGGAGCACCTCGAAGACGTCCAGGCGCAGGATCCCGTCGTCGGTGATCGGGATGAACTCCAGGTCCCCGTCGACCTCCTGGGCCAGGATCTGCCAGGGGACCAGGTTGGCGTGGTGCTCCATCTCGGTGAGCACGATGACGTCGCCGGGTCCCACGTTCCGCCGACCCCAGCTGTAGGCCACCAGGTTGGTCGCCTCGGTGGCGTTGCGGGTCCACACGATCTCGTGCGCGGAGGGGGCGTTGATCAGCTTCGCGACCCTGACCCGGGCGCCCTCGTAGGCCGCGGTGGCCCGCTCGCTGATCTCGTAGATCCCGCGATGGACGTTCGCGTTGTACTCGCGGTAGTAGCGGTCCATCGTCTCGATCACGGCCAGCGGCTTCTGGCTCGTGGCGGCCGAGTCGAGGTAGACCAGGCGCTTCCCGTGGGGACGCTGCTCGAGGATCGGGAAGTCCGCCCGCAGCGCGGCCGGTTCGAGCGCGCCGCGCGGGTCCGCGACGGAGGGCGGCGGCTGCCGGTCGACGGCGGTCATGGTCGTCAATGGACCTCGACCGGCTCGCGGGCGTCGTCGACGGCGTCGGCCTCGTAGCCGGCCTCGAGGAGGACCGGGCCGTAGCCCTCCTCCTCCAGGCGCAGGGCCAGCTCGCGGCCGCCGCTCTTGATGATCCGGCCGCGAGCCAGGACGTGGACCCGGTCCGGCTTGATGTAGTTGAGCAGGCGCTGGTAGTGGGTGATCAGGAGCACGCCCAGGTTGGGGTTGAGCATCGCGTTGACGCCCTCGGCGACGATCCGGAGGGCATCGATGTCGAGGCCGGAGTCCGTTTCGTCGAGGATCGCCATCTCCGGCTCCAGGACCGCCATCTGGAGCATCTCGAGGCGCTTCTTCTCGCCCCCCGAGAAGCCCTCGTTGACGTACCGGGCGGCGAAGGCCTCGTCCATCTTGAGGAGGCCCATCTTGGCCCGCATCAGCCGCCGGAAGTCGCCCATGCTGATGCCGCCCCGGACCGGATCGGACGGGTCGATCTCGGGGTTCTTCTCGACGCCCTGGCGATGGGCGTTGAGGGCCGTGCGGATGAAGCTGGCCACGGACAGCCCGGGGATCGCGGTGGGGTACTGGAAGGCCAGGAACATGCCCAGCCGGGCCCGCTTGTCGGCCGAGAGGGCCAGGACGTTGCGGTCCTTCCAGATGACCTCGCCGGCGGTGACCTTGTAGGCGGGGTGGCCCATGAGCGCGTAGGCCAGGGTCGTCTTCCCCGAGCCATTGGGGCCCATGATCGCGTGGACCTCGCCCTTCCCGATGGTCAGGTCGATCCCCTTGAGGATCTCCGTCTCGGGCGCGGCGACGGGGGCCACGTGGAGGTCGCGAATCTCGAGGTACTGGTCGCTCACGTCTGGTCGGGGCTCCTGCGGTGGCTGGTGGACATTCAGACTGGCAGCGCGGGCTCGGGCAGCGCGGGCTCGGGCAGCGCGGGCGCGGGCGGTGCGTCGATGGCGGCCGAGACCGCGGCGACCCGACCCAGCAGCTCGACCAGGTGCGGGGCGGCGATCAGGTCGCCCAGGGTGGTCGTCTCCAGGACGCCGTTGATGGCGTCCCGGACCTTGATCCAGAGGGCATTCACCGAGCAGGCGCCCAGCCGGCTGCAGGGGTCGACGCTGGCGGGGTCCTCGCTGGCGCAGATCATCGGGGCCAGCGGGCCCTCCAGCGCCCGGAGGGCCTCGCTGAGGGTCACCTCGCCGGGCCGTCGGGCGAGCGCATAGCCGCCCCGGGCGCCGCGGGTGGAGAGCACGATGCCGGCTTCGCGCAGCGGGATCGCCAGCTGCTCCAGGTAGGCGCGGGGCAGGTCCTCGTCCGCGGCCACCTCGGCCAGCGAGACCGGGGCCGGGCCGGCCGGGGTCCAGCGCCGGGCCAGCTGGACGAGCATGCGCACGCCGTACTCCCCCTTCGTGCTGAAGGAGATGGCGCCGCTGGCGTGGAACGTTCGATTGCTCAGGGGTCGATCCTCGCGTGCGCCCGCAGCTGGCGGGCGGCCGGGCCGATCGGGCGGTCCGGTGGCGGCGCCCCCTTCGGGTTTGCCGCGTCCGTGACTCCGGCGCGACCGGTTCGGCCAATTCCGACCTTTTCAGTCGGAAATGCTACCTGATCCCGCCGAACGGGTCAACGGCGGGCGAGCCGACTCCTGCCGCGACCGGTCACCCTGCCTCCGAGGCGCGCCCGGACCGCTCAGGACTTGGCCAGCGTCGCCTCGAGCTTCGTGATCTTGTCGAGCATCGCGTTGATCGCCTCGTCCTGGGCCTTGAGGTGGGCCTGGATCTGCTCGGCTTCGTGGAACGTCGCGTCGGCGTCCTTGTAGGTCATCTCGGCTCGCTTGTCCGACGCCTTGCCCAGGATGTTCTGGCCGACCATGATCACCGACAGCATCACCAGCTGGATGAAGGTCTGGCTGACCCACTGGATCATCTGCATCAGGTCGTGCGATGCGAGCGCGCTGGGGAGCGCGACGAGGGCCAGCACGGCGAACGCGTAGGCGCACCACATCGTGCCCACGACCGTGGTGAGCGTGAGCGCGATCTTCCCGTTGATGCCGACGTGCTCGTCGGTCGTCTTGGGCGGGCCGGCCGCCTTGCGGGCCTCGATCCGCGGGTGGGGGATGTGCTGGAAGTCGACGCTCATCTGGACTCCTCGGCTGCCGGGCTGCCTGTCGGATCGCCGCGCTGCCCGCGATTCCGGGGCGGGGCTCCCCGAACCGTAGCCACGGCGCGGGCCTCCGTCGAGCCCCGATCGCCCGGATCCGTGCCCGAATGCGGACCTCGGCTCCCGCGAAGCCGCGCGTTGCGCGACACTCCGTTCCTCGCGATCCGCCAACCGCTGCGTGGAGGGCCAGCCCGTGTTCGTACCGCTGTCGGTCCTGGAGTTCCGTGACCGGGCCGCCACCTACTTCGGCGACAAGGTCGGCGTGATCGATGGCGAGCGCGAGCTCACCTATCGCGCCTGGGCGGAGCGAACCCACCGCCTGGCCAACGCGCTGGTGGGCCTGGGCGTGGAGCCCGGCGACCGGGTCTCGTTCGTCACCTACAACACGCACCACCTGCTGGAGGGCTACTACGGCGTCCCCGAGGCCGGGGCGGTGCTCAACCCTGTCAACATCCGGCTGGCGCCCCACGAGATCGCCTGGATCCTGGAGCACGCGGCCTCGAGGGTGGTCTTCTTCCACCGCGACTTCACGCCGCTCGTGGAGCAGATCGCGGCCCAGCTGACCCGGCGCCCGCGCTTCGTGGTGATGGAAGGCGAGCGGGGCGGCGTCGCCAGCGACGAGTACGAGGCCCTGATCTCGGGCGGCTCCACCGAGCCGCGCCGCCCCCAGGTGGACGAGAACGCGATCGCCGAGCTGTTCTACACGAGCGGGACGACCGGCCTGCCCAAGGGGGTTGCGCTCAGCCAGCGCAACCTCTACCTGCACGCCCTCAACGCCGAGGTCGCCCTGGGCTTCGGCGAGGACGACGTGGTCCTCCACGTGGTCCCCCTCTTCCACGTGAACGGCTGGGGCGTGCCCCACTTCGTCACGATGGTCGGCGGCCGGCACGTGATGCTCCGGAAGTTCGACCCGGTCGCGCTCATGCAGGCCGTCGAGAAGCACCGCGTGACCCGCCTCCTGGGGGTGCCGGCGATCTTCAACGCGGTGCTCCACCACCACGAGCGCCCGCGCTTCGACCTCTCCAGCCTGCGCCAGCTGATCATCGGCGGGTCACCGTCGTCGCCCGCGCTGGTCCGGGCGCTGGAGCAGGAGATCGGCGTCCAGGCGATCGTGGGCTACGGCCTGAGCGAGACGACCCCGATCGTGACCCTGGCCCAGCCGCGCGCGGTCCTGGGCGCCTCCGAGCCGCCCGAGCGCGCCCGCGAGCGCCAGGCCATGACCGGCTGGCCGATCCCCGGTGTCGTCCTGCGCGTCGTTGACGGCGCCGGCTCGGACGTCCGGCCCGACGGCGAGCAGATCGGCGAGATCGCCGTCCGCGGCAACACGGTGATGCTGGGCTACTACCGGGACCCGGACGCGACCGCGACGGCGATCCGCGATGGCTGGCTCCACACGGGCGACATGGCCACGATCGACAACGCCGGCTACGTCGTGATCAAGGACCGGGCCAAGGACGTGATCATCCGGGGCGGCGAGAACATCTCCTCGGTGGACGTGGAGAACGCGATCGCGGCCCACCCGGCGGTCATGGAGTGCGCCGTGGTCGCGGCCCCCGACGAGAAGTTCGGCGAGGCGCCAGTGGCGCTGGTCGTCCTCAAGCCGGGCGCAGCCGCGACCGCCGCGGACCTTCGGGCCCACTGCCGCGCCAACCTGGCCCGCTTCAAGGTCCCCCGCGAGTTCCACTTCCGGGACTCCCTCCCGAAGGGCGGCACGGGCAAGATCCTGAAGGCGGAGCTGCGCGAGCCGTTCTGGAAGGGCCTGGAGGCGCGGGTCCACTGAGCCGGAGCCGCGCGGCCGGGGCCCACGCGCGGCTCGCCGATCCTCGATGATCGGGGCGTGCTGCGGCTTGCTCTCGCCGTCCTGGCCACGCAGGCCGGGTTCCAGGCCTATACCGCCTCGCTTCCCCTGGCCCTGGCCCGGGCGGGCGTCCCCGACGCGCAGATCGGGCTGATCGTCGGCGCCTCCGCGGTGGTCATGGCGCCGACCGCCCTGATCGTGGGGGCGCTGTTGGACCGGCTGGGCGGCATCCGTGTCTTTGCCCTGGGGATCGTGGCCTACGGCGCCGGATCGCTGCTCGTCCTGGCTCCGGGGACCGACCCGGGCGGCAGCCTCCTGCCGTTCGCGCTGGCCCGCGTCTGCCAGGGGATCGGCCTCGGGGCATCGCTCCCGTCGGCTCTCTGGCTCGTGGGTCGCCTCGCGCCGGCCGGTCGCCAGGGACTGGGGCTGGGCTTCGTGCAGAGCGCGAACAACCTCGCCGGCGTGCTCCTGCCGGGGATCTCGATCGCGATCCTCGACGCCTGGTCGCTCCGTGCCGTCGCCGGCGTGGCCTGCGCGGGGATCGCGGCCGGGTCGCTGCTGCTGGTCTTCGTGGCGCGCCGGGCGGCAGGCCCCTCGCGGCCGTCGGCCCCAGGCGCCCGGCCCCGGGTGCGCGTCACGTTCCGCCGGTCGTGGGCCAGCCCGCTGGCGATCGCCTGCCTCTACCTCGTCCATTGGGGCGTGCTCACGGCGTACCTTCCCCAGCGCGCCGAGGCGGCGGGCGGCAACGTCGGCCTGTTCTTCGCTGCCGACGGGCTCGTCATCCTGCTCTCCCGAGTCCCCAGCGGGTGGCTGGCCGACCGGATCGCGGCGCGCAACCTGATCGTGGCCGGCCTGGGGATCACGGCGGCGGCCCTGGGCGTGCTCTTCGTCGACCCCACCACGCCGATCCTCGTCCTGGCGGGCGCCGGGACCGGCCTCGGGGGCGGCCTGATCATCACGCCCCTCCTGCTCAACCTGACCCACCGGGCAGGGACCGGGGAGCGCGGCAGCGCCCTCGCGATCTTCTCGGCGGCGATGGCGGTGGCGCTGGCGGGCGGCTCGATCGTCGCCGCTCCGGTCGTGGCCGGCGCCGGGTTCCGGGCCGGGCTGGTGGTGGCCCTGGTCGGCGTCGGCTGCGCGCTGCTCCTCTCGCTCGCGGACCGCCGCCTGGCCCAGGCCCCGACCCCGGCCGCGGCGGACGCCTGAGCGGGCGTCGCTGACCGTGCAGAATCGCCCGATGAGCGTTCTGGTGCGCGAGGCCCTGCCCCACGAGTTCGCGGCGCTGGGCGAGATCGTCGTGGCGGCCTACCAGGCCATCGGGGCGCTGGAGGGCGACGACGAGTACGTTCCCGAGCTGCGCGACGTGGCCCGCCGCGCCCGGGAAGCTGTGGTCCTGGCCGCGGTCGACCCGGCAAGCGGGGCGCTGCTGGGGTGCGCGACGTACGTGCCCGACGCGTCGAGCCCATGGGCGGAAGAGCTTGTCGAGGGCGAGGCCGCGATCCGGATGCTCGCCGTGGACCCGGCTGCCCAGGGACGCGGCGCCGGCACCGCGCTCACCGAGGCGTGCGTGGCCCGGGCCCGGGCGGACGGGCGCCGGCGCCTGGTGCTCCATTCGCTGCCGATCATGGTCGACGCCCAGCGGATCTACGCCCGGCTGGGCTTCGTGCGGGCCCCGGAGCGGGACTGGCGCTTCGCGCCGGACGGGCTCCTGCTCGGCTTCCAGCTGGACCTGGCGCCCGCCTGATCCGAGCTGCGCCGCGCCGCGCTGGTCGGTCGAGGGCCGCGGGTGCCCGCCTGGTCCGGCCGCCCCCATGTTCGCGGCCGGCATCGCCGGTCACCGCGGGTCATCACCGCGGAGTGGTACTGACGGGTCATCGTCGGACGGCGCGGGCCCCCGTACGGTTCAGGTGCATCGCGTCACCGCCGTGTGCCGCGCTGCCCGACGTCCCGCCCGCGGGACAAGAGGAGTCACTGCGCGTGGTCGTGTCCCGAGATCGTCCCGACGGAGCCGACGGACGGCACCCCGAGAACCGCCGGCCGAGTCGGTCGGGCCCCGGCGTGGATTCGCAGGCGCCCTCGTCCGGCACAGCCATGCCCGGGCTCCCGGAGCCGGGCGACGGCCCGCTGACGAACCCCGGCGCCTCCCCCCAGGCTGACCGCGAGTCCGAGCTGCGCAGGATCGCCGCCGAGCTCGGCGCAGCCCGCGAAGCAGACCGGGTCCTCGTGGACGCGCTCGCCCATGCCCGCACGCTCTTCGAGGCCGACGCCGTCGCCGTCTTCACCATCGAGCCCAACGCGGAACGGTACGCGGTGGCGGCGTCCGGCGGCTGTCCGCCGGAGCTGCTCGAGGCGGTCGTCGCGCTTCCCCGGGGCGGCGGCAGTGCCGGCCGATCAGCCGTCGGGTCCGCGCGTCCGCGAGCCCTGTCGGGGTCGGGCGGCACGGCCGAGGAGCTGGCGATGTGGGCATCCGTCCAGGCGGCCGGGTTCGGGTCCGCCTGCCTCGTGCCGGTCGCCTTCCTCGACGAAGCGCTCGGCCTGCTCCTGGTCTGCCATCGCACGCGCAACCCGTGGTCCACGGATGAGCTCGACCTGGCCGACGCGTTCGCCAGCCAGGTCGCGCAGGCGGTCCAGAACGCGCGCCTCCACGAGCGCGTGTCGGGGTTCACGGCCCGCCTGAACGCCATCAAGGACCTCGCCGGACGATTGAACGGGATCCACGACGTCCGCGAGATCGGGTCGGCGATCGTCGCCGAGATCCGGGACCTGTACGACTCCGACACCGCGCGGGTCTACGTGGTGGACCACGCGACGCGCTACTGCGAACCGGTGGCGTTCGGGGGCGTCTTCGCGGGCGTGCCGGACCCGTCCCCCGACCTGCTGCGCGTGCCGCTGGGCGAGGGCCTGACCGGCTGGGTCGCCGCCCACGACCTCCCCCTCCGGATCGCCGACGGGCGCCTGGACCCGCGCCGGATCGTCGTGGGCCCGGACGAAGAGCCCGAGTCGATGCTCCTGGCCCCGATGACGTTCGAGGGTGTCGTCCGGGGCGTCGTGGTCGTCACCAAGAAGGGCGCGGCGCGCTACGCCGAGGACGACCTGACCACCCTGACCATCTTCGCCGGCTTCGCCGCCCAGGCGCTCGTCAACGCGGCCAACCTGGCGACCCTGCGGACGCAGCAGCGGGAGCTCGAGCAGCGCCTCGCCGGCCAGCGCGCGCTGCTGGACGTCAACTCCACGCTCCTGTCCGCGCAGGATCCGAACGAGGTCCTGGAACGGATCGCGGACGGCCTCAAGATCGTCGTCCAGTACGACAACCTGACGATCTACCGGATCGATCGCGAGGCGGGCGTGCGCGTCGCCGTGCTCGCCCGGGACCGCTACGCCGACGTCATCCTGGCCGAGAAGATCGCCCTCGACATCGGCCTCACCGGCTGGGCGATGGGCCACAACGAAGCCGTCTGCGCCAACGATGCCCACCTCGATCCCCGGGCCATGAACATCCCGGGAACGCCGGTGGAGCCCGAGTCGCTGGTCGTCGTGCCGCTCCTCCTGAACGGCGAGGTCGCGGGCACGCTCAACGTCGGGCGCATGGGCGAGGCCAACGCCCACTTCTCCGCCGGCGAGTTCGAGCTGATCCAGCTGTTCGCCGGGCAGGCCTCGATCGCCCTCCACGGCGCCGAGGCGCTCCAGGCGGCCGAGCAGCGCGCCGAGCGCGACGCCCTGACGGGTCTCCACAACCACGGGTTCTTCCAGGCCTCGCTGGCCCGGCTGCTCGCCGGCTCCGAAGGGCGGCCCGAGGCGTTCTCGCTGCTGATGCTGGACCTCGACGGGTTCAAGGCCTTCAACGACCGGTACGGCCATCCGGCCGGTGACGCGCTCCTCCGACGCGTCGGAGAGACGCTGGCGTCGGCGGTCCGCGACGGGGACCGCGTGTTCCGCTACGGCGGTGACGAGTTCTCCGTGCTCCTGCGGGGCATCGGGCGCAAGGACGCGCGGGTCATCGCGGACCGCCTGACCGCCTCGGTCGACGCGCTGACCGCCGCGGAGAACGAGCCGCGGGTCACGGTGAGCGTCGGCGTGGCTGCCTGCCCCGGCGACGGCGCCACCAAGGACGACCTCGTGATGCTCGCGGACGCGGAGCTCTACCTCGAGAAGGCCGCTCGCCGGCACGCCCGGAGCGGCCGGGGCGGCGCAACGGTCGGGCGTGGGGCCGAGTACGAGGCCGCGATCCAGGAGTCGACCTTCACGCTGCTCGCCCGGCGCGACCCGAGCGAGCTCCTCGAGACGATCGTCGCCCGTGCGGCGGCGCTGGCCGGGACGCCCAACGGCTACCTCTACCTGGTGGTGCCGGATGAGGGCGTCCTGCGCATCGCCGTCGGCCTGGGCAGCTTCGCCGGGCTCGACGGGTACACGCTGCGCCGCGGCCAGGGCCTGGCCGGCCACATCTGGGAGACGGGCGAGCCCGAGGTCGTCGCGGACTACGACACGTGGGCCGGCCATGCGCCTGGCCTCGAGTCCGCCGGCCGGATCGGCTCCGTGGTCGGGGTCCCGCTGCGCAGCGGCACCGAGATCGTGGGAGTCATCGGCCTCGCATCGGGCGACTCGGGCCAGGTCTACGACGAGACGGACGTGGCCGCCGTCGCGCGCTTCTCCCGGCTGGCCTCGGTCGCGCTCGAGAACGCCCGGCTCCACGCGGCCGCCCGAACGGAGCTGGCCGCCCGGGCCAGCTCGGAGGTGGAGCTGCGAGCCCAGGGCGAGCGGCTCAGGCGCCTCGTCGATGCGTCGTTCGAGGCCCTCGTGCTGCACCGCGACGGCCGGATCGTCGAGGTGAACCAGGCGTTCGTGGACCTGTTCGGGCGCCTCGCCGAGGAGATCACGGGGACGCCGGTGCTGGACCTGTTCCCTGAACGCGTGCGCAGCGCGCTGGCCCGCCAGCTGGCCGTGGACACGGAGACCCCCTACGAGACGGCGGCTCTCCTGGCCGATGGCACCGAGGCCGCCGTGGAGCTGGTGGCCCGCACGATCCCGGCGCTGGCCGGCGAGGACCCGATCCGGGCCACCGCCGTGCGGGACATCCGGGAGCGCAGGGCCATCCAGGAGCGCCTGGTCCGCCACGCCTTCTACGACCCCCTGACGGGACTTCCGAACCGGTCGCTCTTCCTCGACCGCGCCTCGCACGCGCTGGCCTGGTCGCGGCCGGGCGAGACGGCGCCGGTCGCGACGCTGATGCTGGATCTCGACCGGTTCAAGGTGGTCAACGAGAGCCTCGGGCACGCCGTCGGCGACCAGCTCCTGGCCGCCGTGGGGCGCCGCTTCGACGACGCGATCCGCCCCGGCGACACGCTGGCCCGGCTGGGCGGCGACGAGTTCGCGGTGCTCCTCGACGGGCTGGGCGGAGAGGCGGCGGCCCGCGCGATCGCCCAGCGGCTGGTCGAGTCCCTGGCCCTCCCGTTCGTGGTCGACGGTCGCGACATCACCCTCGGCGTGAGCGTGGGCGTCGCGATCGCCCGGGGCAGCGCGACGAACGGGGCGGACCTCCTGCGCGAGGCCGAGATCGCGCTCTACCGGGCCAAGGCCGACACGACGAGCCGGGTGGCCGTCTTCGTGCCCAGCATGAGCGGAGCCTCCCTCGAGCGCCTCGAGATGGAGGGCGCCCTGCGCCGGGCGGTGGAGCGCGGCGAGCTGCGCCTCCACTACCAGCCCCTGGTGGACCTGCGGGCGGGCCGGATCGTCGGCTGCGAGGCGCTGGTGCGCTGGCAGCACCCGACGCGCGGCCTGCTCGCCCCGGCCGCCTTCATCCCCCTGGCGGAGGAGACGGGACTGATCCTCGGCGTCGGCGACTGGGTCCTGCGCGAGGCCTGCCGCCAGACGCGCGCCTGGCAGCTCGCCCACCCGGACCGGCCGCTGCTCATCGTGAGCGTGAACCTGTCCGGCCGCCAGTTCGGCCAGCCCGACCTCCCGGCGACGGTCGCCCGGGCCCTCGCCGCGACGGGCCTGCCGGCCTCGTGCCTGGAGCTGGAGATCACCGAGACCGTCGCGATGAGCAATGCCGAGGCGACCGGGATCACGCTCCGGACGCTGCGCGAGCTGGGCGTGCGCCTCGTCCTCGACGACTTCGGGACCGGCTACTCGTCGCTGGCGTACCTCTCGACGATGCCTCTCGACATCATCAAGGTTGACCGGGCCTTCGTCTCCGGCCTGGCCGACTCCGCCACCGACCATTCGATCATCGCCGCCGTCGTCGCGCTGGCCCACGGCCTGGGCATCGAGGTCACCGCCGAGGGCATCGAGCGCGAGGACCAGCTCGATGCGGTCGTAGCCCTCGCCTGCGACTATGGCCAGGGATACCTGTTCTCCCGCCCGCTCCCGCCGACCGAGATCGAGGCCTTCATGGAGGAGCCGCTCGCCGGCCGGCTGCCGGGCGACCGCGCCGCCTGACGGCCGGACCACGCGCCGGATTCAGGCGGGGTGCACCGCGCCCCAGCGGCCGACCGCTGCGTCGAGGCGCGAGAAGGTGACCCCGGGGAGCGCCCTGGCCGCGACGACGAGCCGCTCCAGCATCGCGATCCGGCTCCCGCGCCCGATGCACTCCGGATGCATCGTGTAGGTGATCACCCCGCCGGGCACGTTCTCGTGGGCGTAGCGGAGCTCGGCCAGCCAGATCTCCTCGACGGCGGACGGCGCCGCCGGCCCGCCGGCACCGCGCCCCGGCTCGAAGAACGGCCAGTCGTCGAGCTGACCGCTGATCGGCACCTCGACGAGCCGGCCGTGCGAGCCGAGGACTGACCTGGCGACCGCGTGCGCGTCGCCGTGGCGCACCCGGGCCAGCCGGAAGTCGTCCCAGGCCAATGAGCTGTCGTAGGCGAAGCCGGCCTCCTCGACCAGGGCCAGCGTCCGCTCCGACAGGGACCAGTACGGCGCCCGGTAGCCGACCGGGGGCCGTCCGGCGACGGCCTCGATGGCGGCCCTGCTGCGGGCCAGGATGTCGCGCTCGACGGCTTCATCCAGGCCCGCAACGTCCTCGTGGGCCCAGCCATGGCAGCCCAGCTCGTGGCCGGCCGCGGCGATCGTCGCGACGCTCGCCGGGAAGGAGACCGCGGTGTGCCCGGGCACGAAGAACGTGGCCGGGATCCCGTGGCGGCCGAGCAGGTCGAGGATGCGCGGGACGCCGACGCGGACGCCGAACTCGCCGCGTGAGCGGTCGAAGACGCCCTGGCCGCGCTCCACCTCGGAGCTGATCGCGTCGTGGTCGAAGGTCAGGGCGACCGTCAGGCGCGTCGGCTCCGGACCATCCGCGGCGAGCATCTTCGGATGGGGCTCGGAGCGCTGGACAAGGTGTGCCCGCGCCGTCGCCGCGCGAGCGGAGAGCTGCATCTCGAGCGGCGTGGGCTCGGTCATCCGACCTGCGCTCCCGGGCGTGGGACGGCCCGGTCGTCTCGGGGCCGGGCCGTCGGGCGGCGAAGGACCCGGCGCCGGGCGCCGGGGCGGTGATCAGTTGCGGTTGCCGAAGAGCCGAAGGAGCATGAAGAACAGGTTGATGAAGTCGAGGTACAGCTTGAAGGCGCCCATCACGGCGCCCTTCTCCATGGACCCCGCCCAGGCGGCGACGTTGCCGCGCTGGATCTGCTGCACGTCGTAGGCCGTGAGGGCCGTGAAGACCACCACGCCGATGGCCGAAACCGCGAAGCTCAGCCATGTCCAACCGATGAACATGTTCACGACGCTGGCCACGATGATCCCGATCAGGCCCATGAACAGGTACGGCGCGAGGCCGCTCATGTCCCGCTTCGTGACGACGCCGTAGAAGGCGGCCCCGCCGAACACGGCGGCGGCGGCGGAGCCGGCCGCGAGCACGCTGCCCAGCTCGTACGCCTTGAGGACGATGCCGACCGTCAGGCCGGTCAGCGCCGCATAGGCGAAGAAGAGCAGCAGTCCGACGGTCGCGGGCATCGCGCGCAGCGCGAACATCAGGACCAGGGCGACGACGAGCTGCAGGATGATCACCGGGAACGCGAGCCCGACGATCGTCGCCGTCGGGAGGCCGGCCGCCACGACGCCCACGCCGGTGGTGAGCAGGAGGCCGAGGAACATCCAGAAGAAGGCCTGGGTGAGGAACGCCTGGGCCAGCCGTGCGTCCGGTCGGACGCCGACCGCGCTACGGGTGGCGTAAGGATTGAAGGTCATCGCGGTGCGTGCTCCTGTTGCGCTTCCGAGGGAACCTCGGGATACCTATTCTGGCCCACGCGCGCAGATCTGCAAGCGCGCCCTCTGCGGCCCGGGCCAGCGCGGGCGGCCGGACACGTCAGCCGGGACGGCTCCGCTCCCCGGTGCGCAGGGCGGTCGGGCGGCGGGCTTCGGCCTGCTCGGCGGCGCGCGCCACGACCCACAGGAGGTCGGCCAGCCGGTTCAGGTACGGCAGGAGGTGCGGCCCGGGCACGAGCCCGGCCCGGTCCAGCGTGACCGCCCGGCGCTCCGCGCGGCGCAGGATCGTGCGGGCCAGCTCCAGCGCCGCGCTTACCCGCGTCTCGCCGGGCACCACGAACTCGTGGGGGAACTCGATCCGGTGCTCGTAGTCCGAGAGGCGCTGCTCGACGCCCGCGACCATCTCGGCGGAGACGCGGGTCACGCCGTCCTGGAGGCGATCCCACGCGGCCGGGTTCGCGGCCAGCTCCGCCCCGGCCACGAAGAGCTCGCGCTGGGTGCGCAGGATCAGCGTCTCGATCACGGCCAGCGCGGGCGGCAGGTTGTCCAGCCGGCGCTTCACGTCCAGCTCGGCCCGGGCCAGGCCCAGCGCCGCGACCGCCTCGTCGAGCGTCCCATAGGCCTCGGTCCGCAGGTCGTCCTTGGGGATCCGGTCGCCGCCGAAGAGGAGGCCGGTCGTCCCGTCGTCGCCCTTCCGGGTCGCCACCGCCGAGCCGGCCGGCGAGGGATCCAGGGGCGAGCCCTCGTCGGCGTCGCTCTGTCCGCTCACCACATCAGGCCGGCGTCGCGCGGATCCCAGCGCTCGGCGAGCAGGGTGACCTTGACCGGCTGCTCGAGGACGGATTCGGCCTGGTCGCGAACCTGCTGGATCATCGAGCCGGCATAGGGACAGAAGGGCGTCGTCAGGATCATCTTGATCTCCGACTCCGTCTCGCCCAGCAGGATCTGCTTGATCAGGGCCAGCTCGACGACGTTCATCCCGATCTCCGGGTCGACGACGTCGCGCAGGGCATCGAGGACGGCGAGCTCCCTGGCCCGACGCTCAGGGTCGAAGACCGGCGGCAGGTCCGCCGTGCTGGTCGTGCTTGGCTGGTCGGTCATGGTGCTCGCGTGCTCCCTGGGGCTCCGCCCCCTCGGGGCGTGCCGGTGCATCGTACCAGCGATCGGCCGAAAGTCGAGTTGGCAGGTCGGATATAGGACGCGACCAGCGGGCGGGATCGCCCGGGTCAGGCGCCGGCGACCCCCGACGGCGCGGCCCCGACGACCACGCCCGGCCGACGCAGGTCTTCCGGCAGCGCCGCTGCCTCCTCCTCGGTGAAGCCCGGCCCGCCCAGCGTCCCGTCGTCCCCGAAGAATTCCGCGTAGCGCTCGCGATGATCGGCCGCGTAGCAGAACGCGAAGGCCACGCCGTGGCGGCGGAGCTCGGGATGGTCGGTCAGGATGCGGGTGAGGGTGTAGCCGTTGCCGCGCATCTCCAGCAGCTGGCGGACGGTGAGCCGGCTCCCGTAGAGGAACGGCTCGCCGTTCATGACCAGGGGGTCGACCTGGACCCACTTGATGGTCATCGCTCAGCCGCCCTTGTAGATGGCGGTCAGGATCCGGTTGCGCTTGCGCGCGTCGCCGGCCAGGCGGCGGTGCCAGCGGAACACCGTGGCGGCCTCGTCGATGGCGCGGTCCGCGGGAACCCGCTCCTCGGGCGAGAGGACGGACGCGACGGCGACCCGCAGCCCCTCGCCCAGGGTGATGACGTCGTCGAGCGGCACGCGCCGGCGCCGGTAGACGGGCCCGACCCAGTCGGCCCACTCACGCAGCGCGGCCGGGTCGTCGGCGGCCACGCAGAGGGCGATCCGCTCCAGCATCACCTCGGTGTCCCGCAGCAGGTGGCGGAGCCCATCCTCGCCCAGCCGCTCGCGCATGGTGGGATCGCGGTCCAGGGCGGCCTCCAGGCCGCGCACGCCCAGGCGCTCCCGGGCGGCGCGAACGCGCTCCGCAGCCTGCGGGAAGCCGGCGCTGAGGTCGGGCCCCGGAAGGCCCAGCGAGGGGTGGCTCACGGCCCGCAGTCTACCCGTTCGGGAGGCCGGGCTGCGCGCCGGGGCGGGCCTGGGGGACGAGCCCTCGGCTCGCTGGATCCATTGACTCCTGCCCCTCGTTGACTACCGTACCTCCTAGCTCAGCCCGACCACGGAGCGCGGAGGGGGAAGAGTGGGGGCGGTTGATCGGCGGGCATTGACCCTCGGGCTGGCCATCATCCTCGCGGGTTGTGGCGCGAATGCCACCCCGCCGGGGAGCGCAGTCGGGACGGCGGCCGCATCGGCCGCTCAGCCGAGTGCCGCCCCGGCACTACCCGAAGCGAGTCCGCGCCCGGCCCTGCCCGGAGCTCTCGAGCCAGGGGGTGCCGTACCACCTCGACCTGCCGGTGCCGATCACGTTCGCCGTACCGGCCGGATGGACCTTCCAGGGAACGAGCCAGGACGCATCCTTCATCGCCGACGCCCGACAGACGGCGGTCTTCGGGTGGCTGGTCTCCGACAACCTGTATCGAGACCCATGCCACTGGCAGGAGGGACAGCTCGATCCCCCGGTGGGACCAGGCGTCGACGATCTCGTCAAGGCACTCGAGACGCTGCCTGGCTTCCGTGTCACCGGTCCGACGTCCGTGACGATCGGCGGGCTGCCCGCTCAGCGCCTGGCCGTCGTCCAGACGGTCAGGAGCTCCGCGTGCGACGGGGGCCAGATGAAGGTCTGGAGCTGGGAACCGACCGGGAAGGGAAGCGACTTCTACGGCGGAGCGATCACGGTCTGGGTCCTGGCCGACGGCCCACAGCGGCTCGTCGTGTTCTCCTGGACCCTTCCTGGCGATATGGCAGCGCCCCCCGACATCGTGGCGATCACCAGCTCGATTCAATTCAGGTAGCGAGCCGACCTCGTACCCGTCGCCGCGACCGCGCGGGATTGCCGCGCCTAGCTCGGTTCCTCGCGACGGACGGTGGCGACGCGGTCGATGGTCCGATCGAACAACGCAATGACGCCGATGCCGGTCCGTTCCGCGCTCGCGACCAGGTAGGCGTCGGCGAGGTCGAGCCGGTGGACCTCGTAGACCTCCACGGCCCGCTGGAGCAGGTCGGCGTCGACGACGCGGATCGCCGGATGAGCCAGCACGGCCCGGAGCGTCGTGGCGACCTGCGCCCGGGGCGCCTCGTAGAACAACTCGAGGACGTAGGCGACCTCGGCGAGGATGAGATCCGGGAGGAGCAGCTCGTCGGCGCCCGCGAGGTAGCGCGTCGCTCGCCGGGCCAGGTCGGGCGGATCGCCAGTGAGGTGCCGGACCAGGACGTTGGTATCGACGAATGCCGTCACCGGCGTGCGGCGGCCCGGGCCCGCCGCGTCTGGCGCAGGACCTCCGCCCAGGGCGTCCCGCGCTTCGCGGCCGGCACGCTGACCGATCCCGCCAGGGCGAGGAGCTCGGGGGTCCGGGCGAGCACCGCGTGATCGCCCTCCACGCGGAACACGAGGCGATCCCCTTCCTCGAGCGAGAGGGCCTCGCGGACCGCGCGCGGCACCGTGACCTGGCCCTTGGAGCTGAGCCGTGCCGAGACTTCCATGTGGCTGCTCCTTACCATCGTGATGATGTAAGGATACGACCATTTCGACGCGTTCGCGACAGCCCCGGCTAACAGCCCGATCCACGCCCGGCGGCATGGACGATCAAGCCTTGCTCAATGACAACGCCGGATCATCATGGCCCCGCACAACGGGTCACTCCACCGCAAGATGAAATCCGAGACTCAGGGGCGAACGATGAGCATGCCATCGGGAATCGGCGATCTCCTCACCGAAGTCTGGGCGATGAGGCAGTTCGAGCTCCTCTCGCCGCGCCGAGCGGCTGAGGAGATGACCGACATCCTCGAAGAGACTCCAATCCTCGTTCCCAACACGGACTCCGGATCCGTCCTTGACCACGCTCTCGCTGAAGCCTTGGCCCTGTATCTGGGCTCTCCTCCCTCCCTTCCAGAGCTTGGCCGCATTGCCATGCGACGCATGGCTCGCGAGGTGATCGAGGGGCAGCGAGATCCCGTGACCGCCGGCCGGGAGGTCTGGACTCGCATCTGGCATCGGGTTCCGGAGCTCGACGCCGAGCTCGGCCCGATTGTGGCCTCAGTCACCGAGTGGGAGGACGACTGGCAACACCGGGCGGCATACGAATTGGACCTTCGCGCGGAGTTCGGTAGGCTCGCGGGCGCCGACGATTGACCCGGGGGAGTCCCGCGCGATCGCGCTATTGTCGGCTGAGCAGGTCAGCCGCCCTGGTGAGCCGGCGCGTAATGTCGGTGGGGAGGCATCGGATCGTGAGGCGTCCGCTCGTCGCTTTCGGGTTCGCGGCCATCGCCGCCGGGCTCGCAGCGACTCCGGCCGAGGCAATCTCCATCCATGTGCCGTGCCCCGAGTGCGACTCGTGGCCGCTCTGGGCGCAGGTGCTCGTGCCCATTGTTGGCGTCTCGCTGGCCATGGCGGTCTTGTACGTGCCCTACCGACTCTCGCGCCGCGCGCAGACCCCACGTCGGAGGGCGCTCATCCTCATCGGCGGAGTGGTGGTTCTGATCGTCGCCCTGGTTGTGCTTGCGCGCCTGCTCGTCGTGCTGGTCCCCGGGTAGGCGACCGCGAAGCGCTCGGAGGTCAGAGGTTGGGCACGCCCGAAGCCCGCAGGAGCTCGAGGAAGAATCCCGGCAGCGGGGCGCCCGACTGCCATTGGTCGACGATCAGGCCGGTCGGACCCCGGACGACCTGGAAGGTCGGCGGCCACATCCAGTAGTCGGCCGCGTCGCCGGGGACGAAGGCGACGAGGTAGCGGTCCATTCCCGGGTCGAGCGCTTTCGGGTCCTTGCCGAGATCGACGACGACGAGCGGGGCGCGCGCCACCTCCGGGAACCGGGCGATGACGGCTCTCACCACTTCCGAGCACGGCGCCGGATCGAGCCGGCCGCAGGCGAGCCGCTGGGCGGTGGTCGTCGCCGCCATGCTCGGGGCCGGCGAGCCGATCGGCACTCGGAGCGCGTTGCAGTCGCCCAGGCCGAGGATCGCGAACACGGAGAGAGCCAGCAGGGTCGCGCGCATCGCCCGGAGGACGCGCGGCGGTTCCCGCCGGTTCCCGCGGCGCGCCGCGCAGCGCGGGTAGGATGGGCCCGATGACCCGCGACGAGCCCGGCGACCGCCCACCCCCGCGCCTGCTGGATCGCGCGCCCTCGGAACGGTACGGGGCTCGGGTCGCCGAGCAGCGCCTGGCCGCGACAGGCCCGGCGCCGAGCACCGCCTCCGCCCATCCCCTGGCCCGGGCGACCGTGGCCGGGCTGGCGGTCGCGGCACTGGGGGCCGTCGTGCACCTGGTCGCGGCGACGCAGCTCCTCTGGACCGGCGGGCTCCTGCTGATCGCCACCTCGGTCGGCGTCGCAGTCGGGCTGGCGGTCCGGGCGGGGGCCGTCCCGCGCGCGGGCGGGACGGGCGCGGGCCGCCGCCGCGCGCTCGCGGTCGCCCTCGCCATCGCGTCGCTGGCGGTCGCGTTCGCGGCGAGCTGGGCCGGCTCGGGCCAGTACCTCGGCCCGTTCGACTACCTCGCCCAGGTCTACGGCCTGCTGGTCCCGCTCCAGGTGCTGGGCGCCGCGGCCGGCGCCCTCGCCGGGACCCGCTGAGCACGCCAGGAGGACTCCCGATGCCCGACCATCCCGACCTCGGCTTCCTCCTCGGCCCGATCGGTCCGACGGCCCGCCGCCCGACCCCCGCCTGGGTGCTGCGTCGCCCGGCCGAGGCCGACGTGCCCGTGATCGACGCCCGGCTGCGCGACTGGCTGGAGCCGGGACAGGCCCGCTTCCTAGGCCGGATCTGGTTCCGCGACTTCGCGGGCACCTCGTGGCTGGCCGAGGCCGATGAGCCGGCCCGCCCGATCGGGATCGCCCTGGGCTTCCGTTCCCAGGACCGTCCGGCCGAGGCCGTCCTCCGCCTGGTCGCGGTCGACCTGGGGCTGCGCCGGCGGGGGATCGGCCGGGCCCTCGTGGAGCGGTTCGCGGACGACCTCCGGGCGGCGGGCGCCACCCTGGCCAGCACCACCTGCCGGCCCGACGACCGGGCCGCGCTCGCCTTTCTCCAGGCGCTGGGCTTCGTGATCGACGAGGGACCCGGGACCCGGCGCATCTACGGCGTGCCCACGCACGAGGGCTGGGACGGTGCCGGCGAGGACCGGGTCCTGCTGCAGCGGTCGCTGGCCTGACCCGGGATCAGCCGGTCGCGGCCGCCAGCTCCTCGACGATCGCGCCGGGCGTCAGCTGCTCGACGAGGAGGCGCCGGAAGCGGGCCGCCTGCCCGGCCGCGGGAACGGCCTCCAGCCAGCGCCGCAGGAGCCGCTCGCCCTCGAAGTAGACGAAGACGTAGGTCCGCCAGAGGGGGTGCTCGATGAACTCGAGGCGCTTCTCGGCGCGCTCCTGGGTGGTCATCAGCCAGCGCCGCAGGTAGGCCACGACCTCGGCCCGCGGCGCGCCGTCGGCGTGGAGCATCAGGGCGGCGTTCCCGCGCACGCCGCCGGTCGCGCGGAGCGCGGCGGTGATGGCGACCTGGGCCTCGGCCGCGGCACGGAGCGCAGCGGCGTCGCGGGCGATCGGGAGCCCGGCAGTCCGGCAGATCTCGACCAGCAGGTCGACCTCGTCGGGCGCCGGCACGGCGAAGCGCCGCCCGAGGTCGGCGAGGCCCTCGGAGAGCAGGCATTCGGGCGTGTTGATCAGGAGGAGGCTGGCCTCCAGGCGCCGCTCGGCCGCCACGAGGTGGCGCTCGTGCCAGGCATGCTCCAGGTGGTGGCCTGGGTAGGTCTCGTGGGGCAGGACCGAGAGGAGGTCGGGCGCGCGGATCGGGAGGTCGGTGTTGAGGTCGACCCGGCTGTGCAGGCCGCCGTCGTACCAGTTGTAGCCGCTCCAGGGCTGGTCGCGGACGAGGGAGACGGTCAATGCCTCGCCGTCGGGCAGGCCGAACAGCTCGCTGGCCCGCTCCCGGATTCCCGGCATGAGCCGGTCCACGACCGCCCGCAGGCAGTCCACCGGGACGACGAACTGCTCCTCCCAGGCCTCCAGCCGGGCCGGGATCGGGCCCTCGCCCGGCAGGAGCCGCTCGAGGTCCTCGGCCGCCGCCGCGAAGACGGACTCGGCGACGCGCTCTGGGCGGAAGTCGAAGCAGGTCGGGACGTGGTCGAGGTAGGGCAGCGCCTCGCCGGCGAGCGCGCGGGCGTGGACCTCCATGGCCCGGAGCTGGGCCTCGAGCCAGCGCCGGCGGGCGGGCTCCGCGACCTCATCGGCCAGCCGGGAGCGCAGCGCGGCCGCGTCCTCGACGAGTCGCGCAGGGGGGCGGAGCTGCTCCAGGTCCACCCGCGCCTTGAGGTCGGCCGGCCCGAAGTACCCGTCGACCAGGCCCGCGATCCGCTGGTCCAGGCGCAGGCCGAGCAGGATGTAGTCGCGGGCGATCGGGTCCGGAACCGGGACGAGCCGCTCGCCGCCGACGGCGGGCGTCATGTCGCTCACCGCTGCATCCGCTCCGGTCGGGGCGCGCGGGGCCGGTGGTCATCGGCCGCGTGGCGGGCGGCCTCCTCGCGGGCGAGGCGGACGCGCTCGGCCAGGTCGTCGGCCTCCAGGGGCAGCCCGAAGCGTCCCCGCGTCGGGGCCGGGGTCGGCGCCGGCCCGGGAGCTCGGCCGGGATCCGCGCCGGATCCGTCAGCCGCCGCCTTGTCGGGCACGGTGCCCATCCCCTGCCCGGGAGCGACGCCGCCCGATTCGCCCACGAAGGGCATGCCCTGGCGCTCCACGGCGTCGAGGCTCATCCGGAGCGCGGCGGTCTTCTGGCGGGCGATCTCGGCGACGTAGGCGTCCTCTTCGTCCGGGGTCATCGGCCGGCCCCGCACGACGTCCTGCGGCTTGCCGACCATCAGCCAGGTCAGGTGGTAGCGATCCATGCTCCCCCAGGCCGCGGCCAGGAGAGCATCGGAACGGGCCAGCCAGTCGCGCAGGGCGATCAGCGACGGGGTCCGCTCCAGCCGGACGCCCTCGTCCACGAGGGTGCGGGTCGCCTCGATCAGCTCGTCGCGGGTCATGGGGCGAGTGTAGGCCGCAGGCGGATCCCGGGCGCACGACGGGGCGCCACGAGCGTGCGCGCCGCCAAGCGGGGGCGCATCGGCGCCGGGCCGCGTCGGCGCTGCGGCCGCAGCCCTGGATCTCAGCCCCCCGCGCGGGCCCGGATCCAGGCCTCCCGCGCCTCGCGCAGCCGCCGCCCCCACGGCCCGGGGCGCCCGTCTCCGACGGGCCGCCCGTCGAGCTCGACGAGCGGCAGGAACCCGGCGACCGACGAGAGCAGGAGCGCTTCGTCGGCAGCCGCGAAGGCATCCGGGAAGATCCGTTCCTCGCGCGCGGTGAGCCCCAGGGCCTGCGCGCCGTCCGGGGAGAGCAGCCAGTCGCGCGTCGTGCCGTCCAGGATCCCGGCCGTCAGCGGCGGCGTGAGCAGGAGCGGGCCGCCTGACCCGGGCACGACCATCGCGAGGTTCGCCGTCGTCGCCTCGGCGATGTCGCCGTCCAGCGTGCGCACCAGGGCGTCGTCCACGCCAGCCCGCTCCGCTTCGAGCTTCGCCACCACGTGGTCCGCCCGCGAGGTCGTCTTGATGGCGGCGAGCGGGCTCGTCGGATCGCGCCGAAGCGTCGACGTGATCGCCCGGACACCGCGCTCCAACAGGACCGCCGGCGGAGGGACGTGCGGCCACGCCTGGATGACGACCGTCGCGACCAGGTCCTGCCAGCCGGACGGCAGGAGCCCGCGCGCGGTCGGCGCTCCGCGACTCACCGTGATCCGGACCGCGGCATCGTCCGGCGCGTTGGCCCGGACCGTCTCCGCGATCGCGGCGGCCAGCGCCTCGTCGGACCAGGTGACGGTGAAGCCCAGGATCTCGAGGCCGTCGCGCAGCCGCCCGAGGTGGAGGGCCAGGTCGATCGCGACGCCCCGCCGCACGCGAATGGTCTCGAAGATCCCGTCGCCCAGCTGGAAGCCGCGATCGAGGACGGGAAGCACCGGGGCGCCGGCATCGACGAGCCGGCCGTCGACCCAGGCCCGTGCCTCGCTCATGCCACCGTCTCCTCGTCCACGACCCCGCCGATCGCCCGGAGCGGGCCGGCGGCCTTCGCCAGGGTCTCCTCCCACTCCGCCGCCGGGTCGCTCCGCCAGGTGATCCCGCCCCCCACGTGGAGCGTGAGCCGACGGCCGTCGGCGACGAAGGTCCGGATCAGGATGGACGAGCCCATGGCGCCGCCGCCGTCCATCCATATCGCCGCCCCGCAGTATGGGCCACGTCGAACGGGCTCCAGCACCTCGATCAGCTCCATCGCCCGCAGCTTCGGCGCGCCGGTGATCGACCCGCCCGGGAAGGCCGCGGCGAGCAGGTCAAAGGCGTCCCGACCCGGGGCGAGCCGGCCGGTGACGGTCGATACGAGATGCTGGACCGACGCCGTCCGCTCCAGGCGCAGCAGGCGCGGGACGCGCACGCTGCCCGGACGGGAGACGCGCCCGAGGTCGTTGCGCAGGACGTCCACGATCATCGTGTTCTCGGCCCGGTCCTTGCCAGAGGCGAGCAGGTCCGCCGCGAGCGCCCGGTCCTCGGCCCGCGTCCGTCCCCGCGGGCGGGTGCCCTTGATCGGGTCCGCCCGGACCCGCCCCGCCGCGTCCACGGCCAGGAACGGCTCGGGCGAGGCCGACAGGATCGCCCGGCGAGCGCCGCTCGCGGGATCGGGGCCGAGGTCGAGGAAGGCGGCGAACGCGGCCGGCTCGCCGGATCGGAGCCGGGCGAAGAGCGGACCACGGGTCCGCCGCGAACGGCGCAACGAGCCGCCGGGCGATGTTCGCCTGGTACAGCTCGCCCGCCGCGATCGCCTCGCGGACCGCCTCCACGCGCCTGGTCCAGGCTGCCCGGTCCATCTCGGCCGTGAAGCGCAGCGGCGCCGCGGGAGAGGAGCTGGGCGCCGCGTCCGCCGCCGGACCGCCTCGCCCGGGCCCGGACGCGCCTCGCCTGAGCGCCCCGACCATGGCCCGCACGTCGACCACGCGTCGGGCAAGGTCGGCCCCGTCGCCGTCGACGGCCCGGCCGCCCAGCCAGCAGGCGCCCGTTCGTCCGTCCCAGGCGACGACCCAGGAGTGGAGCGCGAGGCGCAGGTCGGGCAGCCCTACGTCGTCCGCGGCGATCTCGGGGAGCCGGACGAAGCGTCGGCCCAGGTCGTATGAGAGGTGCCCGACCAGGCCACCGCTGAAGGGCGGCGCGCGCTCCGGCGAAGCGGCGCGCTCGACAGCACGACACCGAGGCCGCGCCGGCCGGAGGCGGGCGAGCGCGGCGCGAGCGCCCGTGAACGGATCCGCGCCCGGGCTGGACCCGAGGACGACGGCCACGGGATCCGCGACGAGGAACGACCAGCGGCCCGCGCGGCCCGGGCGGGCGCTCTCGAGAAGGGCCAGGCCGGGCAGCTCGCGCAGCGCGTCGGCCACCTCGATCGGGGCCCGCCCGTCGAGCGCGAGGAGACGTTCGACGACGTCCGGGGGGGACGGCACGGCGATGGACACGCCCGGATTATCGGGTCCGCCAGCCTTGGCGGGCGCTCCCGCCTAGACTTCGGTGTCGTCAGGAGACCATCGATGCGCGCACGCGAGCACGGAATCGTCCTCGGGACGCTCCCGCCAGGACCAGACAACGCGATCACGGACGTCGCCGGCGTGCGGGTCGGCCACGCCACGCTGATCCGCGGCGACGGCCCGCTGGTGGTCGGCCAGGGACCCGTCAGGACGGGCGTGACTGTCGTGGTTCCGCACGATGGCGACGCCTTTCGCGAGCCGGTCTTCGCGGGCTGCCATCGCCTGAACGGCAACGGCGAGCTGACGGGCCTCGAGTGGGTCCGCGAGTCCGGCCTGCTCACCTCGCCGATCGCGCTCACGAACACCCATTCCGTCGGGATCGTGCACGACGCGCTGATCACCCATGCGATCCGGATGCACCCCGCGGCCGGGGAGTTCTGGTCCCTGCCGGTCGTCGGCGAGACGTACGACGGCGTCCTGAACGACATCAACGGGTTCCACGTCCGGGCGGAGCATCTCGACGCAGCGCTCGTCGGCGCCCGGGGCGGCCCCGTGGCGGAGGGCGCCGTCGGCGGGGGCACGGGCATGATCTGCCACGAGTTCAAGGGCGGGATCGGCACCTCCTCGCGGGTGGTCCCGGCGCTCGCCGGCGGATTCACCGTGGGCGCCCTGGTCCAGGCGAACTACGGGAGCCGCGACCTCCTCCGGATCGACGGCGTGCCGATCGGGACGGAGATCCCGGTCGAGCGCGTGTCCAGCCCGTGGGCGGATCTCCTGGCGGGCCAGCGCGCGACGGCAGGCGGCGGCCCCCGGCGCGATTCGGGCGCGGGCGCGGGGTCGATCATCGTCGTCCTGGCCACCGATGCGCCGCTCCTCCCGCACCAGTGCGAGCGCCTCGCCCAGCGGGCCGGGCTGGGCATCGCCCGGATGGGCGGCATCGGCTCCAACACCTCGGGCGACATCTTCATCGCCTTCGCGACCGGAAATCGCGGGCTGCCGGAGCCGGAGGTGGAGCCGAGTCCGGCGCGCGTTCGAGCCGTCCGGATGCTCGACGACGGCCGGATCAGCGATCTCTTCCTGGCCGCGATCGAGGCGACCGAGGAGGCGATCGTGAACGCCCTGCTGGTTTCCGAGACGATGACCGGCGTCGATGGGCTGACCGCCCACGGCCTCGACGGGGACCAGGTCGTGGAGATCATGGGCCGCTACGGACGAGGGCCCCGGGCGCACCGCACGGACGGCTGACCGGCAGGCGTTCGATCGCCCGGCTGCCCGCTCCGGGACCGGGCAGCTCAGCCGGGGTGCGGTCGGTCGCGCCGGCTGAACTCGGCGAGCGCCTCGCGGCAGGCCGCGGCGTGGCGCTGGGCCTGGCGGACGATCCAGGGATCGACCCGGCTGGAGTCCTCCAGCGAGATCGTCGGTCCCCGGGAACCCTCGGCGAGCAGGATCCCCGACTGGTTCCGGTAGTCCGCGTACCAGTTGGACTGCAGGGCGATGCAGGCGTCGATGACGACGCGCGGCTCGAAGAGCCAGTCGGGGTGGCGCGCGTTGAGCGCGTCCACGAGGTCCGCGATCTGGATCGGCCGGCCGCGCTCCACGGTGGCCAGGAGCACGACGATCCGGAGCTGGGCGAACGGGTCCCCGGATTCGGCGATGACCGGCGGCGCCAGGTCCGGATCCGGGAGGCCGGCCGGCGCGGGCCGAAGCCGGAGGTTGCCCAGCGCAGTGGGCGGCGATTCGGTCACTCGTCGGGCTCCGTCGCTGCGGACGACCGACTCGCCCGGCGGCGGGACGATAGCACGGCGTGCCTCGTGCCCTCCGGCACTGGCCGCGGACGATCGGCGGGAGCACCATGGGCACGCGGATAAGGCTAGCCGGCGTCCCGCCGTCCGCAGCGCCGCGCGGCGGCGCCGGAGGTGCTCGGATGTCTGGAGAGATCCTCGTCACGCATGCAGGAAGCGCCGAGTCGACGCTCGGCATCGCGTCCGCGGTGGCGGACGTGCTGCGCGAGGCCGGCTTCCCGGTCCGCCTCGAGCCGATCGGATCGGTCGCCGACCTCCGCGGCTGCCGGGCAGTCGTGCTGGGCTGCGCGATCCATGACGGGACCTGGCTGGCGGGCGCCGGTGACTTCATCCTGGCCCACGAGCACTCCCTCGCGGATGTCCCCACCTGGATCTTCGCCTCGGGCCCGTTCGAGGCGGTGCCCGGCACCCCGCCCGATCCGCCCGCGGAGCTGATCAACGCGATCGACCGGATCGGACCGCGCGACGTGGCGCTCTTCGCCGGGCTCGCTCCAGCCGCACCACCTGGCCGCGGGGCTCCGCGTGCTCTCGAAGGTGGTCCGCACGAGCGTGGATGACCACCGCGACTGGGCCGCGGTCGGGCGCTGGGCGGACGGGATCCGCGACACGCTCCTGGCCGAGATGGCGCGCCCCCACGAGCCTGAACGCACGGACGCACTGCTCTCGCGCTGAGTTTCCCGCGGTGGCGGCCGCCGAGCAGGTCTCCACCGCAGCTACGGGGTCCGGCCGATCCCCCCCCGGCCGGGCCCCGCCTTCCCCGCGGCCGTCAAGACCCGGCTCAGCCGGGTGAGATCAGCCCTACCCCAGCGTGACCACGATGATCGACGCCAGCGGCCCGGACGTCTCGCCGCCCACGAGATAGGCCGCCATCCCGACGACGGCCCCCGCGGCGCCGGAGATCGCCCGTGGGAGACGGCCGACGGGGACCATCCGGCCGGTCGCCGGGTCGAAACGGAGGATCGCGTCCACGGGCCGGCCGGCATGGCTCCCGCCGGCGATGAAGATGTGCCCACCAAGGACGAAGGCCGTGGCGCTGGACAGCGTCGCGGGCAACCGGCCGACGAGTCGGGCGGTCCTCGCCGCCGGGTCGACGACCTGGATCGAGCGGACGTCCCCCGAGGCTCCGGACCCGCCGAACACGTAGACCAGCCCGCCGACGACGGCAACGGCCCCGTAGCGCACCGGGACCGGCAGGGTCGCGATCACCCGGAAGTGGGTCCCGTCGCTGGTCGCGAGCACCCTCGGGTCCGCGCGCCCCTTCGCGCCGCCGCCCACCACGACCAGCACGGAGCCGACCGTGACGGCCGCGAGGTCGGCCCGAGCCGCCGGCAGCCGGCCGATCCGGGTCGTCGCGGCAGGCGGCGCGACGCGCTGCACGACCAAATCCGCGCTGACCCGCCCGCCGCCGAGCACGACGGCCGATCCGCCCAGGAACGCCCCGGCCGCATCGTGCACGGGCGACGCGAGGTGGCCCGCCCGCCCCACCGTGCCCGCGGCCACGGAGAGCCGCAGGATCGTCGCGGTCGTGGCGCTCCCGGTCCAGCCGCCGCAGATCAGCACCGAGCCGCCCTCGACCAGGGCGACGGCCCGGCTGAGCGGGTACGGCAGCCGGACCCGGCTGGTGGTGGCCCTGACGACCCCGGCCGTGCTCGCCGCCGTCGCGGCCAGGGACGAGGCGGTGCCAGCCGGGTCCGTGCCGGCCGGGTCCGTGCCGGGCGCGCCCGGCACGGTCGGCGCCCTGCCCGCAGGTGGCGCGGTCGCGGTCGCGACGGTTCCCGCGATCGACGCCGTCGGAGCAGCGGGCGCCGGGGGCGATGTGCCGGCGCCGCAGCCCGCGACGAGGAGCGAGACGAGCACGGCCGCCGGGAGCCCGGACCGGGCGCCGACCCGCATCAGAAGACGGTGCCGGCCGGGATCGGCTGGTGCCCGTCCGGGTTCGCGAGGTAGCCGGGGCCGCTGCCCGGAACATCGGTGTGCCCGTACTGCCAGACGATCCGCATCCTCCGCGGGTCGATGACCACGATCCGGTGGCGGAAGTCGTCGTTCACGGCGACGGTGCCGTCGGCGAGGGGGGTGGCCAGGCTGGGATGGTCGAGCCGGCCATTCCCGGTCCGGACCGCATACCGCCAGATCACCCGGCCGGTCGGGCTCACCGCCATCACCTGGCCGGGGTTGCTGTAGTCGACGACGATGACGTTCCCGTTCGCGGCCAGCTGCGCGTCCGACGGATAGCGCGCCGGGACATGGATGTCGAAGATCACCCTGCCGGTCGCCGAGAGGCGGACGACTCGCGAGCCGTGGATCTCCGTGATCAGCATCCCGCCGTCGGGCAGGGGCGTGTCCCCGTTCGGCTCGCCGTAGGTGCGGGGCGCGTGATCGATGCAGACGCCCGTCTTCCCGAACATCCGGACGATGTGCTTCGACGGCGCAATCTGGAGGATCCGGCAGTTGATGATGTCAGCCACGACGATGTCGCCGTTGGCCAGCGGATAGGCGTCGTCAGGGTTGTGGAGGTAGCCGATCGCGCTGCCGGTCCGCCCGTAGTGGCCGTACTGCCAGATCACCTTGCGGGTGGCGATGTCGATGCGATCGATGACCTGGTGATGCTCGTCGTTCGCGACGATCGTCCTGCCGTCGGGTGACAGGAAGGCGTCGTCGGCGGTGAACTGCTGGCCGGGCGGCAGGCTGCCCCTGACCGGGAAGCGCCACATGATCTTGCCCGCCGCATTGATGACCAGGAGGCGGCCGTTGCCCTCGTCGGCGATGAGCAGCCCGCCGGGGAAGCGCTTGCTGAGCGCTGCCGACGAGGCCTGCGGGACGACGGGCTGGCCGCCCTGGTCCAGGATCGGCTGCGGGCCCGCGGTCGATGGCCCACCGGAATCGGCGGATGGCAGCATCGCAGCGGAGACGCCGGAACAGGCCGCCGCGACGAGGGCGAGCCCCACGAGCAGGGAGACAGGTCGGCCAACGGTGCGCGGCCGGGGCAATCGGGGATCTGGCATCGGGCGACCCTAGCAGCCGCTGGCCCGCCCGTGGTCGATCGTGAGCGAACCTTCACCGAAGCCTATGCGTGCCGCAGCGAGAGCCGGCCACGGCTCACGGGGCGGCCCGGCTCGGCCCTTCCGGGGGAGCGTGCCAGCTCGCGGGCGCGGACTTGCCCCGGATGGTGCATCGTCGTTCCATGGATGACGATCGCTCGGCGCCGCCCCCGTCGCCTGGCCCCCAGCCCGGGTTCCCGGGGCCTCCCTCCGGCCTCCCGGTCCAGGAGGAGACGGAGCGTGGCGGTGCGGCACCGACGGGCGAGATCGCGCCCGCCCCGATCCCGCAGCCCGGCTGGACGGTGCCGGCCTGGGCCCAGCCGGGTTCCCGGCAATCGTTCGGCGCCTGGCCGGCCCCTCCGGTCGCCCGGCATCGCGGCGGGCTCGCCGCGCGGATCGTCGCGATCGGGTTGGGCGCCGTCCTCCTGTTCGGCGCCGGGTCCGCGTTCGGGCGGCTGAGCGCACCTGGAACGGACGGTGCCGCGCCGGCTCCCACCGCCGCGGGCACGGGCGGGGCCGCGACACCCCCCTCGTGGGCGCTGCTCGACCAGGCCTGGCAGCTGCTGGAGCAGAACTACGCCGACCCATCGTCGCTGGACCCCACCACTCTCGTGGAAGGCGCGATCCGGGGCCTGATGGCCGCCGTCAATGACCCGGGGCACACCGGCTACCTCACCGCGGCCGAGGTCAAGGCCCGTGACCAGTCGCTGTCCGGGACCTACGTCGGGATCGGGGCCACCCTCGCCGATGGCACCGGGGGGCCCACGGTCGTCCGGGTGCTGCCGGACAGTCCCGCGGAACGTGCGGGTGTCGTCGCCGGAGACACGATCGTGGCCGTCGACGGTACTCGTGTGGCCGGCCTGACGAACTCGGAGGTCGCGGCGAAGGTTCGTGGCCCGGAGGGGACCCCGGTCAGCGTCACCCTGCGGAACGTGAGCGGCACGGAGCGCACGCTGACGATCAGGCGGGCGAAGCTGAGCCTGCCCGTCGCCTCCTGGGCATTCGAGCCCGGCACGAAGAGGGCGGTCATCAGGCTGGAGAGCTTCTCCAGCGGCGCGGCCGATGCCCTGGTCAGCGCGATCAAGGCCGCCCAGGCTGGCGGGGCCCAGGGGATCGTCCTGGACCTGCGCGGCAATCCCGGGGGCTACGTGAGCGAGGCCGTGAAGACCGCGAGCCAGTTCCTCGAGAGCGGCGTCGTCTACATCTCGACCGATCGAACCGGGGTCCGGCAGAACCACGACGTGCTGCCCGGCGGGGTGGCAACGATGATCCCGCTCGTCGTCCTCGTGGACGGCCAGACTGCCAGCGCCGCGGAGATCGTGACGGGCGCCCTCCAGGACGCCGGCCGCGCCACGGTGGTGGGCGAGACGACGTACGGGACGGGCACGGTGGTCGGGACCTACCCGCTCGCCGACGGATCGGCGGTCACGATCGGCACGGAGCGCTGGCTGACCCCCAAGGGCCGGGCGATCTGGCGCGAAGGGCTCACGCCGGACCAGGTCGTGCCCCTCGCCCAGGGCGTCGCCTACCTGACGCCGGACGGCTTCGCCGGCCTCGGTCCCGGCGGGATCGGATCCTCCTCGGACACGCAGCTCCAGGCGGCCCTGCGCGCGCTTGCCGCGAAGGAGCACGCCTCCGGGTCGTGACCCCGCCCCGCCCGGCCGGGCCGGCTGGGACGGCGAGAGCCGAGACCCTACAGGAGCTCGTGGTTCGCGCTGCCCGTGGGCAGGCCCTCAGCCGGTCGCGGCTCCTCGCCGGGACCGAACGATTCGCCGCTCGCGAGCCCGGTCTGCAGGACGTTCAGCGGCTGGCCCGCCTGGCCTTCCAGCGCACCGACGCCGTACGGTACCCACTTGGACGGGTCCTGCAGCCGGTGCGCCTCGACGTTGCCGCGAGCGTGGGTCTCCAGGAAGCCGGCCGGCTCGATCCACATCTTCTTGCCGTCGAGGAGGCCCGTGATCCCCTCCTGGCCGGGCTCGGGCCGGGGGTTCTGGCACCAGCGGCAGGCGGCCCGATCGTGCGGCGTGTACGAGGTGGGCTCCTCGTAGGTCGTGATGTAGCCCTCGTAGTTGCGGAGCACCACCTTGTGGTCCGAGTACGAGATGAGGTAGTTGGGCATCACCGGAATCTTCCCGCCGCCGCCGGGCGCGTCCACGATGAACTGCGGGACGGCGTAGCCGGAGGTGTGGCCGCGCAGGCCCTCGATGATCTCCAGGCCCTTGCCGACCGGGGTCCGGAAGTGGCCGGCCCCCTCCACCAGGTCGCACTGGTAGATGTAGTACGGGCGGACCCGGATCTCGACCAGCTTCTGGACCAGGTCGCGCTGGATGTGGACGCAATCGTTCACGCCGGCCAGGAGCACGGACTGGTTGCCCAGGGGGACGCCCGCGCGGGCCAGGGTGTCGCAGGCGCGGGCCAGCTCCGGGGTGATCTCCTGTGGGTGGTTGACGTGGATGTTCATCCAGATCGGGTGGTACTTGGCGAGCATCTCGCCCAGCTCCTCGTCGACCCGCTGGGGGAGGAAGACGGGGACCCGGGAGCCGATCCTCACGATCTCCACGTGGGGGATCTCGCGCAGGCCGCGGAGCACGGATTCGAGGAGCTTCGGGGCGAGGGTCAGGCCGTCGCCACCGGAGATCAGGACGTCGCGCACCTGGGGCGTGCGTCGGATGTAGTCCAGCTGCGCCTCGTGCTCCCGGCGGTTGAAGTTCTGGCTTGCGTCACCGACGATCCGGCTGCGGGTGCAGTAGCGGCAGTAGCTGGCGCACTGGGTGGTGACCAGCATGAGCACGCGGTCGGGGTAGCGATGGACGAGGCCCGGGACCGGCGAATGGCGGTCCTCGGCCAGGCTGTCCTCCATCATCCCGGTGAACGAATGCAGCTCGCCGCCGGTCGGGATGATCTGGCGTCGGATCGGGTCGCTCGGATCGTCCGGGTCGATGAGGCTGATGAAGTACGGGGTGACGTCCACCCGGAACTTGTCGGGCGCGGAGAGCCCCTCGCGCTCGTCGTCGGACAGGTTGAGGATCTTCTCGATCTCGGCGAGGTCGTTGACGCGGTGGCTCAGCTGCCAGCGCCAGTCGTTCCACTTCTCGTCGGGGACGTCTTCCCAGATCCTGGCCCGCCGGCTGACCGCCGGCCGGCCATCCGGGCCGAGGCGCCGGGCGGGATCGCGGAGATTGACGAACGGGGCTTCACCGGCCGCGCGGGCGGCGACCGCCGCAGTGATCTCGGTCGCGTCCATCGTCGTTGTCGTCCCCTTCCGTGTCCCGGGTCGCGCACCGTCCGCATCGTGAGGCTGGGTCGAAGTCGGCGCATAGATCCTATGCACTCTGCATAGAGGTCGATCATACCCGCGCCCGGCCAGCGGGTCCAGCCGCTGCGTGGGAGGTCGCCTTTCGGGACGAACGCGCGGGGTACCGTCGGATGGCCCGATCGGGGGATGCCGACAGCTATGGAGCGCGGGCCTATCATCACGGCGCGCACCCCTCGCAGGTGAGCACCTGAGCATCATATTTGGGAGGAATCATGCCGCTCGACCGCAGGGCGCTCGCCGCCTCGCTTGCCCTCGCGCTTCTCGCCGCCGCCTGCGGCAGCAGCGCCACGTCTGCTCCGGGAGCCAGCACGGCCGGGGCCACCCAGGCGCCCGCCGCATCGCAGGCAGCCGGCGCCACCGACCAGCCCTCCGCAACGGACAACGGACCGGCCGTCTCCCTCACCCCGGGCTCGGCCCCGGAGCTCGAGGCCATGCTCCCGTCGTCCGTGAACGGCGTCACCTTCACGAAGACCAGCTTCAGCGGTGCCACCTTCCCGGTCGGGATCCCGGTCAACTCCGGCGACCTCGGCACCTTCCTGCAGGCCAACGGGAAGACGCTCGCCGACGTCAACATCGCCATGGCGACCCCGACCGACACGTCGAAGGCCGGCACGTTCCTGATGGCCTTCCAGGTCAAGGGCGTGGACGGCACGAAGCTCGCCGAGGCGATCGCCGGCACGTCGAGCAGTGACCTGAAGGCGGCCACGGTCGGTGGCAAGCAGGTCCTCCAGGCCGGCGCCGCGGGGATGGGCCTCGTCCTCTACATCAAGGGCGACGTCGTCTTCTACATCCTCGCCTTCGGCGACGCCTCGCTCACCGAGGGGATCCTCACCGCGCTTCCCTGACCTTGCGGGCGCAATGCGTCCGACAGGCAGATCGAAGGAGCCCGGCCGACCGCCGGGCTCCTTCGCGTTCGCCGCGCCACTGACCGTCGTGGAGTCCCGGGCCGCTCGCAAGCGCCCCCGGCCCGCGCGGGCGTAACTTCTCGACGGGAGCGACCGGCCGGCGTCGCGCCCCGGGGAGGCGGGCCGGCCCAGGCCAACGGAGAGTCACATGAAGCCGATCACCACTGCCGCGCTGACCGTCCGGGTGCTGGGCGTCGCCCAGCTGGTCCTGGGCGTGATCGTGTGGCCCGATCCGCACAGCTCCATCGTCCCGATTCACATGCTCGGCGGGATCGCCCTGGTCGCCGCGCTGTGGGCGATGGCCGTGCTCGCCCTGCGCGAGGGAGTTGCCCCGGGGCTCCCCGCGATCGCCATCGCCTGGGGCCTGCTCGCGGTCCTCTTCGGGCTCACCCAGGAGCGGATCCTGCCGGGCGACGGGCACCTGGTCGTGCAGCTCGCCCACCTCGTCACCGGGCTCGTGGCGATCGGCCTGGGCGAGGCCATCGGCGGCCTGGCGCGGCGCGGGGTCGTGCGCGGCTGACCGCGGCCCGGGCCGGCCCGTCCTCCGGGAATCGGAATGCCCCGGCCGGTACCGGGGCGTCGGTGCGCGCGACTGGGGTGCGCGCGACTGGCCCGCGGGCTCCCGGGCCGACGGCTACTCGCCGATCACCGCCCAGAGCAGGCCCATCATGATGAAGAACCCGCTGAACATGGCGATGAGGGCGATCGAGCCGTAGGGCGAGCCCCCCGTGTTCGGGAAGCTCTGGATCAGGAGCCCGAATCCGACCGCCCAGACCAGGGCGAGGATCCCGAAGAAGACCTTGGCGTTCGGTCCGGTGATCGCCCGGACCCAGCCGACCGACCCAGTGCGCCGCTCGGGGGACATCGCGGCGCGCAGGAAGGTCACGACGAAGAACGCGGCCACGAGGCCGGCGGCCCCGAACTCGATGGGGTGCTGGATCGCGGTGACGAAAAGCTGCACCGGTGCGCCTCCGCGGTGCCGGCCGGGCTGGACCGGCTGACGATCGACGGCGGAACGATAGCAGACCGCCGAGCGCGAACGGGCCACGTCGGCGCCGCCCGAACGCGCCGCGTGTCATCCCGGCGCGCCGCGGAGGCGCCGACCGCCGCGCTCCGCGCCGGGCCATCGGATGCGCTCCGGGTCGCCAGCAGTCAGACTCCGATCCGCGCCATCCGAACCGCCCCGTGAGGCGAACCTGACCCGTGACCGCCTTCGAGCGACTCGGCCGCTTCGCCCATCGCCGCCGGTGGTGGGTGATCGGCGCGTGGACGCTGTTCGTGCTGGTGGCCCTGCCCTTCGCTCCCCGGGCGCCGGGCGCGCTCCAGGCCGGTGGCTTCAGCCTCGACACCCTCGAATCCTCCCGGGCCCGCGCGACGCTGGTCCGCGAGCTGGGGGCGCCGCCGTCGGCGCTCATCCTGGTCTACGAGGCGACCGGAGAGGCCCGGGCCGGGGATCTCGCCTTCGAGCAGGCCATCGCGGCCTCGACGGCCGGCGTCGGCGGGGCACCGTACGTTCGGCAGGTCCTGAGCCACCTCCTCGCCCCGGCCCAGGTGTCCGCCGACCGGCGCGTCGCCTATGACGTCGTGCTCCTGGACGTCGCGCCCGACAGCTCACCGGCCGCGCTGCCCGGGATCGAGGCGGCCCTCAGGGCCGTCCCCGGCGTGCGCGTCACGCTGGCCGGCGGCCCGGCCTTCTACGGCGACATCCAGAAGGTCTCCGAGACGGACCTGCGCCGCAGCGAGTTGATCAGCCTCCCGCTCGCCGCCGTGGCCCTGCTCCTGGTCTTCGGATCGGTCGTCGCGGCCGGCGTGCCGCTCGCGATCGGGGGCGCCTCGGTCCTGATCGCCCTGGCCGTGATCTTCGGGCTCGCGTCGGTGACGCCGATGAGCATCTTCGTCCTGAACCTGGCGACCCTGCTGGGCCTCGGCCTGGGCGTGGACTACTCGCTGCTGATGGTCAGCCGCTTCCGGGAGGAGCTGGCCCGCCACACCCTGGTCGGAGAGCGGGCCGACGCCGCTGCGGTCGAGGCCGCCGTGCGCATCACGGTCGCGACGGCCGGGCGGGCGGTCTTCTTCTCGGGCCTGACCGTCCTCCTCGGGCTGCTGGGTCTCGTGCTCTTCGAGTTCATGATCCTGCGCTCGGTCGGGATCGCCGGCGCGCTGGTCGTGGGGATCGCCGTGGCGGCCGCGCTCACGCTCCTGCCTGCGGCGCTCTCCGTCCTGGGGTCGCGGGTGGACGGCCTGGCGATCCGGCGCGTGCGGGCGACGCCGGCCGAGGACGGGGCGTGGGCCCGCCTCGCCGGCCGGGTCATGCGCCGGCCGATCGTCGTCTTCGTCCCCACCCTGGCGTTCCTGCTCGTGCTGGGAACCCCGTTCCTGCACGTCCGCTTCAACGCCCCGGACGCCACGATCCTGCCCCCTTCGGTGCCCTCGAGGGCCGCCTACGAGACGCTGGTCCGCGACTTCGGCGAGGGGGCGCTTGCGCCGCTCAGCCTGGCGATCAGGACGAACGGGCCAGCGACCGACCCGGCGAACGTCGCCCGCCTGTACGACTACTCCCGCCGCCTCGCCGCCGATCCCCGCGTCCGGGTGGTCGTCTCGCTCGTGGACGTCGATCCCCGGATCACCCTGGCCCAGTACCAGCTGCTCTACGCGAGCTCTGCGGGGCCGCCGGATCGGTACACCGCGACGTCGCTGGCGGCCACCACGAAGGGGGACCTGACGTCGTTCACCATCTACACGGGCTACGGGCCGAACCGCGACGAGGCGCGCGCCCTGGTCCGCGACCTGCGCGACGCGAGCGGCCCCCTGGCGCCGCCGCCCGGCCTGAAGGTCCTCGTCGGCGGCGGAGCCGCGGACGTCGCCGACACCGTCGCGGGGGTGGCAGCGGACTTCCCGCGGACCGGAGCCTTCATCGTGATCACCACGTACCTCGTTCTGTTCCTTCTCCTGCGCTCCGTCTGGCTGCCGCTCAAGGCGATCCTCATGAACGCGCTCTCGATCAGCGCGGCGTTCGGGGCGCTCGTCTGGGTCTTCCAGGACGGCAACCTGTCCGCCCTGCTGGGCTTCCAGCCCCTGGGCTTCGTGGAGTCGACCCTCCCGGTGATCCTGTTCTGCGTCCTCTTCGGCCTCTCCATGGACTACGAGGTGTTCCTGCTGACCCGCATGAAGGAAGCCTGGGACCGGACCGGCGACAACCCGGGTGCCGTGGCGGCAGGGCTGGAGCGGAGCGGCCGGATCGTGACCTCCGCCGCGCTCATCGTCGTCGTCGTCGCCGGGAGCTTCGTCTTCGCCGATATCGTGCTGATCAAGGCCCTGGGGCTGGGAGTGGCCCTGGCCGTGGCGATCGATGCCACTGTGGTCCGGGCCCTGCTCGTCCCGGCGACGATGCGCCTCCTGGGCGCCTGGAACTGGTGGATGCCCGCCCGCCTGGAGCGCATCCTGCGCAACCGCCTGCCGCGCTCCGAGGCGGACCTGGAGGCCCAGCTGCGATGAGCGGGCGAACGACCCGGGCCGGGCGCCGGGCCCGGACGGCCCGCGGCGGCGGGATCGCGGCCTTCCTCGTCGCTGTCGTCGCCCTGGTGGTCGCCGCCTGCGGCGGGCCGCTCCTCGCGAACGCGCCGGCCGCGCGGCCGGCGCTCGAGTCGCCGACGGCGGTGCCGGAGGTCGTCGCGGACCCGCAGCCGATCGTGCTCCCCCGCGACGACGGGCCTCATGCGCGGTTGACCGAGTGGTGGTACTACACCGGCCACCTCGCGGCGGCCGACGGCCGCACCTTCGGATTCGAGTTCGTCGTCTTCCGGGCGGAGCGCGGCGGATTCCCGGTGAGCTGGGCGAGCCACCTCGCGATCACCGACGAGACCGGTCGCCGCTTCGCCTACGCCCAGCGCTCCGAGGTCGGGCCGCAGGTCGACCGATCACCGCGAGCCGCGGACGGGACGCCGACCGGGTTTGCCCTGGCCATCACCGGGATCGATCCGGGCAACGCGGGCACCTTCGCGATCCCGGCCTGGACGATGGCCGGCTCCGGTGGCGCGGACACGCTCGTGGCGTCCCTCTCGCCGGCCGAGGCGGCGGCGACGCCGCTGGCGGGCGGCCTCGGCCTCGACCTGCGCCTCCAGGCGGGCCGGCCCGCAACCCTCCACGACGGCGACGGCTGGGTCGACTTCGGGGCGGCGGGCGGCTCGTACTACTACTCGCGGACGCGGATGCCGGCGACCGGCTCGCTGCTTGTCGATGGCACGCGGGTCGCCGTGACGGGGACCGCCTGGTTCGACCACCAGTGGGGCGACTTCATCTCGGTGGGCGGGGGCGGATGGGACTGGTTCGCGCTCAACCTCGACGACGGGACCGACATCACCCTCTCGCTCGTGCGCGCGGCAGACGGCAGCCACTCGCTGGTCTACGGGACGGCGGTCGACCCGAACGGGACCGTGCGCCACCTCGCGGCGGCGGCCATCGACGTGGCCGCGACCGGGCACTGGACGAGCGCCCGGTCAGGGGCTGCCTACCCGGCGGGCTGGCACGTCCGGATCGACGATGGGAGTCGCCCCCTGGACCTAATCGTGACGCCCACGCTGCCCGACCAGGAGCTGGACACCCGGACGACGACGGGAGTCGTCTACTGGGAGGGCTCGCAGGTCGTCTCGGGCACCGCCGGGGGACGCGCGGTCGCCGGGCGCGGGTACGTCGAGCTGACCGGCTACGCGGTCGGCAGCGCCGTGCGGTAGCACGCCGCGCCCGGCCCGGTCGAGCGTCGCCGGATGCCGCGCGGGTCGGTCGCGGCGGGGTCGAACGCGGGTCGCGCGGGCCGCCTGCCCGATCAGGGAGTTGCGGACGCGGACGCGCTGGGGGCCGGCGACGCGCTGGGAGCCTGCGACGCGCTGGGCGCGGGCGAGCCGCTCGTCCCGGGCGACGGCGAGCCGCCGAGCGCCGCGTCGATCGCGCCGCCGAGGGTCGAGATCGAGACCGCGCCGGGGGTCAGGAGCTTCCCGTCGACCGCGAGCGTCGGCGTCTGGCTGACCCCGAGGGCCTTGCCCGCGGCGGTGTCCGCCTGGACCGCCGCCAGCTTGGCCGCGCCGTTCGACGTGCAGGCGTCGAACTTCGTGCGGTCGAGGCCGACCGCGTCGGCGATCGCCTGGAGGCGGGATTGGGTGAACCAGCCCTTGTTCTCGCCGGCCGGGTCCTGGTTCTCGAACAGGTAGTCGTGGAACAGCCAGAACTTGCCCTGGTCACCGGCGCAGCGGGCCGCGATCGCGGCCTGGCTGGACTCCCCGGCCGGGTCGCCGCCGTCGATGATCGTCATGTCCCGGTAGACGAAGCGCGCCTTGCCGGTCGCCACGTACTGGTCGAGGAAGGCGGCTTCGGTCGACGTCGTGAAGAACTTGCAGGCCGGGCACTGGAAGTCCGAGAAGATCTCCACGGTGACCGGGGCGTTGGCCTGGCCGAGCGCCTGCGGGTTCGACGGGTCGGCGAGGCTGGTCGGTGTCTTGTAGATGGGGACGAGCAGGTCGCCCACCCTGGCCCTCGGGGTGAAGACGCCCGAGGCGACGAGGATCACGAGGAGCCCGATGACGACCGCGCCGCCGGTGAGCAGGACCATGGGCGAGCGCCATGGCGGCGATGCGACCGCGGTCGTCCGGGCCCCGCTCAGCCGCGCATCGCGGCGGAGCGCTTCGCGCCGCTCCTGGCGGGCTCGAGTGGGCTTCGTGGAAGATGGGCGACGCCCCGGAGCAGGCGCGCGCTTGGGATCGGGGGTCGGGCGCCCGCCGGGGCGCCCCGAATCGCTTGTCATGGACCTCTCGGCGGTGGCAGCGGGCGGAGCGGGTCCTGGATGGCCCGCGAAGATGCCAGCGTACCGATTTCCGGGCAAACGTGGCGACGGAAGTCGCGCCGCGCCCGGAACGCGCGCCGGGTCCCGACGCGCGTCGGGTCCGCGGGTCAGGGCCGCGCGGCGGGTGCCGAATCCACCTGGGAAGCGGGCGCCGAGTCAGGGCGCCCGGCCGCCGGCCGGGCAAGCACCGGGCGAGCGTAGAGCGCGAGGACGCTCACGACGTAGGCCAGCCACACCGCCAGCGTGACCAGCTCGGGGTTCGACGAGTATCCGAAGAGCGCCCGCAGGAAGAGCCCGATGCCCGCATCCTGGGGAAGGACCGCGCTGATGTCGAACGCGGTCTGCGAGCCGACCGTGACCCAGCCGATCTCCACGAGCTCGTGCACGGCCGCGCTGAGGAGCCCGGCGGCGATGAAGATCAGCAGGACGCCGGTCCAGCCGAAGAAGCGGGCGAGGTTGAGCCGGCGGCTGCCGCGGTAGAAGCCGTAGCCGAGGACGGCCGAGACGAGGAGGCCGAGGAGGGCCCCGGTCAGGACGCTCGGCGCCCCTTCCGAGCCGGCCGCCCCGGATGACGCGGCGGCTGACTGCCCGACCAGGAAGAGCGAGGTCTCGAGCCCCTCGCGGATGACGGCCGTGAAGGCCAGCACCGCGAGGCTCCAGGCGGAGCCGTCGGTCAGGACCCGGTCGATCGCGCGGTGCAGCTGGCCCCGGACCGCCCCGGCCTGGCGGCGCATCCAGAAGAGCATCCAGGTCACGACGGCCGCCGCCAGGAGCATCGCGGCCGCCTCGAACAGCTGCTCGTAGGGCGCCTTGAGCTCCCCGATGGTTGCGAAGATGATCGCCCCGAGGGCGGCGCTCACGACGATCGCGACCGTGACGCCGGCGGCGATCTTGCCGAAGTGCCGGGCGTTGCCGGTCCGGGCAAGGTAGGCGCAGACGATGCTGACGATGAGGGCCGCCTCGACTCCTTCGCGGAGACCGGTGAGCAGGCCGGTGGTGAGTGCGCCGAGGTCGAACACGGGACTCCTGGGGATCGATCGGGGTTGGGCTGGCGCCCTCGCCGGCGGGGAGTGTAGCGCTGCTGCGGAATCCCGGCAAGGGCGCTTGAGTGTGCGCTACAAGGCGCCTTGCGGGCTCCAGGTCGGCCGGCTCGCCGCCCATGCGGACTGCGCCGTCGTGACGCCGCCGTCAGCCGCCGATCGTCGCCCGGATCGCCGCCCGCATCTCGTCCGAGCCCACGATCAGCTCGAAGCTCGCGCTCACGAGACCCTGCGAGTCCACCACGAAGACGAAGGGCTCGACCGGGATGCCATACGCCTTCGCGGCTGCGTTGAACTCGAGATTCCCGGTCGACCAGTCCGGCACGAGGCGGTTGCCGTAGTTGGTCATCACGTGCGGCTCGACGTGGACGAAGCTCATCGTCGGGAACTCGTCGGCGATGACCTTCAGGTACTTCAGCAGCGGCCCGCAGGCCGTCGTGGGGCAATACGCGGGCGAGTAGAAGACGAGCACGAACGGCTTGTGCTCGGCCAGGAGCTGGTCGACGGACTCCCGGTAGAAGCGCGGGTCCGGGAAGACATCCGTGGTGATGTTGGCCAGGAACCCGCCGGCGTCGGCCGCCGTAGGCGTATGTACCGAGGGCGCGGGTTCGCCGACCGCCGGCGTCGTGCCTCGTTCCTGGACGGCCAGCGGGAACTCCGCGGACCCCTCGACGGCCCCGTTCCTGGTGAGGGTGATGGTGGCATCCCACGGGCCGGCACTGGGGAAGGACGCGTCGAACACGAACGCGCCCCTGGCGCCGACGCTCACCCAGATGAAGAACCCGTCGACGTCGATCGGGGCAGCCGTCGCGTCGGTCGCGTTCCGGAACCTGACGTGCGCCGAGACGTCCGGCCAGGCCAGCTCCCGGTTCAGGGGGCTGGAAGTGGTGACCACGAGCCAATTCATGCCCACCCGGATCACCGTGGTCTGGAGCCCTGCGATGACCGTGGCCGCGCTGGGAGCGACGCTCGGCGAGGCCGCCGGCGTCCCGGCCGGCGCGGCCGTCGAGGCCGGTGAGGGCGCCGCCGTCGCGACGGGCGTGGCGGCGGCCGGCGTCGCGGCGGGAGGGGTCGGCTGGGCGCCCGTGGCGACCCTGGCGAGCCGGTCGGCGAAGACCGCGGGACCGGCCCCGAACCAGATCCGGTGCCGGAGCAGGCCGTTGGCATCCACCAGGAACGTGTCCCCCGTGTGGGCCATCGAGTAGCCGCTCGCGGACCCCGTGTCGACCCGGGCGTACTGGATTCCCCATGCGTCCGCCGCGGCCCGGATCTGCTCCTCGGTCCCGGTCAGGCCGATGAAGCCGGCCTGGTAGTAGCCGAGGAATTGCCTGAGCGCGGCCGGGTCGTCCCGCGCCGGGTCCACGGTCACGAAGACCATCTTCGCGGGCACGGCGCTCCGGGCCAGGCCGTCCCGGACGTCGGCCAGGGTGGTGGGACAGACGTCCGGGCAGTGGGTGTACCCGAAGAAGACGAAGACCGGCGTCCCGCGCAGGCTGGCCAGGTCGAACGGCTTCCCGTCCTGGTCCGTGAGCCGGAGCTCCGGGGCCGCCCGGAGGGGCGTCACCGCGGTGTCGCGATCGAGGGGATTGGGCGGGCCGGCCGGCCACGCGTGGGGGCTCTGGAGCGCGACCCGCGCGCCAGGCTGCCCGAGGAACGTCACCGCGAGCGCACCGCCCCCGATCCCGGCGACCGCGGCGAGCGTGAACGCGATGCCGACGGCCAGCAGCAGTCGTGACTGGGACGCGACGCGCACCGGGGACGTCATGGTGGGCGGAGTCTCCGGCGCGGGACGGGTGGCCGGGAGGGCCGCTGGCCCATTCGGTCCGGGCCGTCCGTCACCACCGCTCAGCTCGCCCGTACCTCGGCGCTGACCGTGACCTGGCCGGCCTTCTCGAACGTGAGCGTCAGCTGGATGGAAGCGCCGGGCCTGAGATCAGCGGTCAGCCCCACGAGCATCAGGTGATAGCTCCCGGGCTTCAGCTCCACGGCGCCCCCGGCCGGCACGTCGATCCGCGCGACCGGCCGCATGCCCATCATGCCGCCGCTGCTCGGGACCGGGCCACAGGCGCCGCAGCCCATGCCCGCGGAGGGAGAGGCGGACGGCGCGAGGGAGGCGGCCGGGCTGGGAGCGCCCATCGGGACCGTCTCGTGCATCTCGACCATGGGAGCCGCCGGGCTCGACACGGAGAGGAGCGCGTCCGCGGCCGAGCCGCCGTTCGTGATCGTCAGGTAGGCGCCCCCGGTGGTCCCGGCGGCGGCCGCGCGGGCCCAGGCGTTGGTCACGGTGATCGTGCCGGACTGACCCGCAGTCGAGGGCGGGCCGGACGCTGGCAGTGGGGTCGCAGCGCCTGAGCACGCCCCCAGGACGATGGCGAACGCGACGAGCAGCGTGGAGAAGCGAAGGGTCGACATGCCGAGGACTCCGGGTGCGCGATCGAGCGATTGAGCCGGGAGCGCCCACGACGGGCGGTCCGCCGGGATCGTACGCGCAGGCGCGCGACCGGCCGAGGGCCGAACGTCATTGGCCGCACGACGGCCGGCTCGGACCGAGGTCCATGGGATCGCCCGGGCGGTCTCGACAACTCTATTGAGACTGTGTATCATTCCTCCATGGCCCGCGGTTCCTCGCTCGTCGCCGCCTTCGCGGAGGCCGGTCACCGGCTCACCGGGCCGCGACGCGCCCTCGCGGAGATCATCGCGGCCCGGGACGGCGCGTTCAGCGCCGCCGACCTCGTGGCGGACGTCGGCGAGCGTGGGCTGGGGATCGGCCGGGCGACGGTCTTCCGCGCGATCGAGCTGCTCGAGACCGTCGGTGCCGTCGAGCGGATCGATCTCCCGAGCGGCGAGCATGCCTACGTCGCCTGCGTCGCGGCGCACCACCACCACGTCGTCTGCGGGGCATGCGGGCACGCCGCCGAGGTCGGGGACATCGGCCTCGGGGCGCTGGCCGCCGAGGTCGCCCGGCGAACCGGGTATCGCGTCGACGAGCATCGCCTGGAGCTGTTCGGGCTGTGCCCCGCCTGCCAGGGCGCGGGAGCGAGCGCGTGAGATCGCGGATCGCGTCCACCTGCCTGCTGGCGGCCGCCCTGGCGCTTGCCGCGTGCGGCGGGTCTGGCGGCACGGGGGGGTCGGGTCGCAAGACGATCGTCGTGACCTACACCGTCCTTGGTGCAGTGGTGAAGGACCTCGTCGGCAGCGTCGCGGATGTCGTGGTGCTGATGCCCAACGGGGCGGATCCCCACGAATGGCAGCCCTCCGCCCAGGACATCGCGAAGCTCACGAAGGCCGACCTGCTGGTCGAGAACGGCCTCGGCCTCGAGGGCGGCATGGCCAATGCCTTCGAGCAGGCCCAGCAGGCCGGCGTCCGCCGCTTCGTGGCCGCCGATCACATCACCGTGCGCCACGTCGGGGCCGGCGAGGGCGTCAACCCGGCGGACAAGGACCAGGCGACCGGGGCGCCTGACCCGCACCTGTGGATGGACCCGCTCACGATCCGGAGCGTCGTCGATGCGCTCGCCGCCGAGCTCAAGACGGACCTCGGGCTGGACGTCGCCGCGCGGGCGGCCGACCTCGACGCCCGCCTCGGGACGCTGAGCGACCGGATCGCCGCGACGATCGGGACGATCCCGGCCGCCCGGCGCACGCTCGTGACCGGTCACGAATCCCTGGGCTACTTCGCCCAGCGCTACGGCCTGACCCTCGTCGGCGCCATCATCCCCAGCGTCTCTACATCCGCGGAGCCGTCCGCCGCCGACCTCGCCGCGCTGGTTGCCAAGGTGCGCGCCGCCGGCGTTCCGGCGATCTTCACGGAGCTGGGCACGTCTCCGGCCGTGGCTGACGCGGTCGGGGGCGAGACCGGCGCGAAGGTCGTGGAGCTGACGACCCACGCGCTCCCGCCGGACGGCACGTACGACACCTTCATGCTCAACATCGCGACCCTCATCGCCGACAATCTGCGCTGAGATGCGCGTCGTCGGAAGGGCCCGAGTCGCTTCGCCGGGAGGAGGCACCACCTGGGACCGCTGATCGACCCGTTCGTGCAGAACGAGTTCATGCTCCGGGCGCTCGCGGCCGGCATCCTGGTTTCGCTCGCCTGCGCCGTGGTGGGCACGTTCGTCGTCCTGCGCGGCCTCGCCTTCATCGGCGATGCGCTGGCCCACGGGGTCCTGCCCGGCGTGGCGGTCGCGCTGCTCCTGGGCATCCCGGGCATCGTGGGGGCGGCGGTCGGGGCCCTCGTGATGATCGGCGGCGTGAGCGTCGTCACGGCCCGCTCGCGCCTCTCGTCGGACAGCGCGATCGGCCTGCTCTTCGTGGGCATGCTGGCGCTCGGCGTCGTGATCGTGTCGCGTTCCACCACGTTCAGCGGCGACCTCATCCGGATCCTCTTCGGCGAGATCCTCGGGATCGGCGTGGGCGACCTGCTGGTCCAGCTCGCCGCGACGCTTGTCGTCGGCGTGGTCGCGATCGCCCTCGCCCGCCCGTTCCTGCTGCTCTGCTTCGATCCCGACCAGGCCCAGATCGCCGGTTTCCCGGCGCGCCGCTACCACAACGTGATGCTGCTGCTGGTCGCCGGGACGGTGATCGTCTCCTTCCAGACCGTCGGGACGCTGCTCGTCTTCGGGATGCTCCTCGCCCCGGCCAGCGCCGGCGCGCTGCTGGCCCACCGGATCGGGGCGATGATGGCCTGGGGGGCCGGGATCGGGGCCGCGTCGACCTATCTCGGCCTTCTCCTCAGCTACTACCTCAACACCGCGGCCGGGGCCACGATCGTGTTCGTTGCGGTCCTGGTCTTCTTCGCCGTCCTGGCGTTCGTGAACGTGCGCGCGCGCGTGCCCGCGCCCGACGAGGCCGCGGCATGAGCGGGGCGCCGGCGGTGGCGCCGGACGATCCGCCGACGGCCGCGATCCGCGCCCGCGGCCTCGTGGTGGGCTACGAGGGCCGGCCGGTGGTGGCGGGCATCGACCTGGACGTGCTGCCGCGGACGTCCCTCGCGCTGGTCGGGACCAATGGGTCGGGGAAGTCCACGCTGCTCCGGACGATCGTCGGGCTGCTCCCCGCGGTCGGGGGCGAGCTGGCCGTCCTCGGGGCCCGTCCCGGTCGGACGCCGGCCCGGATGGCCTACCAGAGCCAGTTCCACGCCTCCGGCTTCGTGCTCCCGCTGCGCGCGGTCGACATCGTCCGGATGGCCCGCTTCCCCAGCCGCGGCCTGTTCGGCCGGATGACCTCCGAGGATGCGGACCTCGTTGCGACCTCGATGGCGACGATGGGAGTCGACCGGCTGGCCCGCGAGCCGCTCCGCTCGCTGTCGGGCGGTCAGCAGCAGCGGGTCTACCTGGCCCAGGTGCTGGCCCGCCGGGCGGACCTGATCGTGCTCGACGAGCCGACGGCCGGCCTCGACGCGGGCGGCCGCGAGGCCTATCTCGCGGCGTTCGCCGCCGAGCTCGCCCGGGGAGCCTCGATCGTCACGGCCACCCACGACATCGCGGAGGCGATCGAATACGACCAGGTCCTCCTGCTCGCGCGCCGGGTCGTCGCCCTGGGCCGGGGATCCAACGTGCTGACCGCCGACCGCCTGCTGGAGACGTTCGGGATCGTCATCCGCGACCCCCACGAGGGCCACCAGGGCCGGTTCGTGGTCGCCGAGCGCGCCCACGGCGCCCCGCAGATCGTCGAGGAATCCCCGACGACACCCTAGCGGGGCCGAGCGCGGAGCGGTCCCCGCGGTCGTCGAGCGCACCTTCTCCGCGACTGTCAGTGCTCGTCGTAGTGAACGCCATGCCCGGCATGGCGGTGAACGCCGTGGAGATAGTCGGCATGGCCTTCGTGCTGCACCGTCGGGTGCCCGCAGGCCGACCCGTGGACGTGCATGTGCCCGACGTGGGCGACGTGGATGTCCGGAGCCCCGGCGTCGCGCTCATCCACGTGGTCGTCGTGGTGGTGATGGACGTGCCCGTCGTGGAGGAAGTCCACGTGATCTTCGTGCGGGATCGGCGGGTGGCCGCAGAACTGGTCGTGGGCGTGCGGGTGGTCGGCGAGCCGATGCGACTTCTCGGTCATCGAGGCTCACGGTATCCCTGTCGACTCGATGGCGCAAATGCGCGGTTGCAGCCCTGCTTCCGCCTGGCGGTGCGCCGACGCAGCACCATCTCGCCGGCGGACGGCAGGCCCGCGCACGGCCGCCACGCGTCCTACGGCGGCGCCGGACTTTCGGGCCATCCACTTCGCCGGCCGGGCGTTGAAACCTTCGCTGATCCCGGAGCCTCAGTCCCAAGTACCGGCATCTCTCGCCGTACCTCGCAACCGGAGCGCTCGATGTCCAACGCCAGCGAAATGAGCCGGCCAGCCCGCGCCGCGGTGCCCCCGTGCGCCTGAGCGGACGCACCTGGGTCGTCCTGGGCGCCCTGCTGGGGATCATCATCGTCTTCACGACCGGCCAGGTCGTGCCGGCGACGTCCGACTACCAGGCCCACATGCGGATCTGGCTGGCCGGCCGCGCGACGGGGATCACCGCCTACGTCCTCCTGACCATCCTGGTCAGCGTCGGGCTGATCCTCAGCCACCCCACGAACCAGTCCACCTGGAAGCTCTCGAAGCGGCTCTTCCCGTGGCACGAGAACCTGTTCGTGTTCGTGGTGGCGTTCATGGCCGCTCACGTCGTGAGCATCATCTTCGACCCCTACGCCGGCGTTGGCGTCGCCGGATCCTTCATCCCCGGGCTGTCCGCGTATCGCACCGCTCCGGTGGCGCTGGGTACCCTCGGCCTGTACGCCGCCCTCGTGTCCGGGATCACGGGACGGTGGTCGGGCCTCCTTCCGAAGGGCCTCTGGCTGAAGCTCCACCGCTTCGCGCTGATCGCCTGGGTCGTGTCCTGGCTGCACGGCCTGATGGCGGGGACGGATTCGATGACCCTCGTCCCGCTCTACGTCGCCACGGGCATCGCCGTGATGTTCGCCGGCGCCTACCGCTACTGGGTCTCCAAGAAGGCCCGCCCGACGTTTGCCACCTCACTGCCGGGCGGCCATCCGGGAGGGCCGTCGCGACCGCCGGCCCGCGGCGACCTCGGGTCGTCGGCACCCCGTCCCACCGCGGTCCTCGAGACGCGGAATCGCGAGGCCACCCTCGCGCGCGCCCCCAACCTCGCCCCGAGCACGCTCACGGAGGAATCGGTGCTATGAACCCAGTCGTCAAGACCGTCGCACGGCGAACAGCCGTGACGATGGGCGTGGTCGGGAGCCTCGGCCTCGGCGCCGCCAGCATCGGCGCAGCGGCCCAGTGGACCGCGGCCTCGGCCCCCATGTCTGTTCCACCGGTCACCGCGGAGAGCCTCGCTGCGCAGCTCGCCAACGAGCAGGCGCGCGGATCGGATCTCCAGTCCCGGCTCGAGGCCACCCTCGCCCAGGCCGCCCAGCTCCAGACGGCGCTCGATACCGCGAACGCGCGCATCGGCACCGACAGCAAGACCGCGAAGGCGCTCCAGGCCCAGATCGTGGCTGCCCAGAAGAAGCTGGGCTCCCTCAACCGGCAGGCAGGCTCGAGGGCGGCCGCGGTGAGGGTCGTCACGGTCCGGCGAGTCGTGGTCACGACGGCGACCTCGAAGCCGAAGCCCACGGCCACGACCGGCGCCTCCGGCACGCCGGAGCCCGGCGACAACTGATGACAACTGATCGGGCCTTCCTCCAGCCGTCCGAACCGCGTCGCGACCTCTCCCACCTGCCGCCGCGACCGTCAACGCTCGCCGCGGCAGGCTCCGCCCCGGCGGCCATGCCGCGCGACCTCTCCCACCTTCCGCCGCGACCGTCAACGCTCGCCGCGGCAGCCATGCCGCGCGAGCTCCCCGCACGACCCCAGCTGCCGCAGCCGGCGGGGCCGCGTCCCCTTCCGCCGCGACCGTCCACCCTCGTCGGGGCAGGCGCTCCCCCGGCCATGCCGGGCCAGCTCCCGGTCCGGCCGCACCTTCCGCCGCAGCCCTCGGGGCCGCGGGCACTTCCGCCACGACCGTCGACTCTGGCCGGGCCGGGCGCCCCATTCGGGGTCGTGGCCCGCGAGCTGCCCGCACGGCCGCACCTTCCGCCGCAGCCCTCGGGGCCGCGGGCACTTCCGCCACGACCGTCGACCCTGGCCGGGCCGGGAGCCCCGGCGGCGGTGCAGCCGAGGGCACTCCCCGCACGACCCCTTCCGCCGCGGCCGGCCGCGCCGCGTCCCCTGCCCGAGCGGCCGTCGGCGGCTCGGCCCGCAGGCCGGATGGCAACCGTTGCCACCGGGGCCGCGAGCCTGAGCGTCGTCCCGCCCCGCGCGGTGGCGCGGTCGGCCTCGGCCGGAAGCCGGCGCCCCCTCCACGTCGTCGTCGCGGTGGGCATGACCGCAGGGCTCTACGCGGTGTCGCTGGCCGGCGTCACGATGCTCCAGGGCGTGACCGACGCGCGGCTGGCCGCAGAGCGGGCACCCGCGGCGGACGCCGTCGCGGCCCTCAAGAACAGCCACGACGCCATGGAGAGCCAGCTCACCCAGATCAACGGGACGTACGCCAGCGTCGCCGACAAGTACAAGGCGGTCAGTGCCGGGATCGTCGGTCACGAGAAGTCGCTCCAGGCGCTCGGCAGCCAGGTGAAGAAGGCCGTGGGCTCCGCCTCGGCCCTCAACATGCCGTCCATCTCGTACGGCGGCGGTGGAGGCGGAGGCCTTCCCAGCATCTCGAGCTCGACCGTCTACGTGAGCAGCAAGCCCGCGGCGGTGGCATGCACGACGGCGTCGGGCAAGCCCTGCTGACGGACGAGGGCGACGCGGACTCCGACGTGGCCGTCGCCGGCAACAGGGACGACAGGAGCGCACCTCCCGAGGTGGCGCGCTACGAGCGGCGGGCGATGGGCTCTCCGCTCCGGCTGACCGTCGTCGGCCTGCCCGCGCCCCGGGCCGACCTCGCCTGGGAGACCGTCTCCGCGACAATCGAGGAGGTCGAGCAGGCGCTCTCGCGCTTCCGCGAGACGAGCGACCTCGTCGCCCTCAACGCCCGGGCCGGCGATCCGGACTGTGCTCCCGCGCACCCGTGGCTCGCGGCCGCCCTCGTCGCCGCGGACCGGGCGCAGCGCCTGACGGGTGGGGCGTTCGACCCCCGGATCCTCGGCGACCTCGAACGGCTCGGCTACCCGGGAGCCGCCGTCGGCGGCCTGGAGCCCGACCCGGGGGCACGGCGGCGCACGTTCCCGGGGGGCCGCTGGCTCCGCTTCGACGCCCGGGAAGGTCGAGTGGCGGTGGCCGCCCCGATCGACCTCGGGGGGATCGGCAAGGGCCTGGCCATCCGCTGGGCGATCGCGGCCGCCGAGCGAATCGCCCCGGAGGTCGCCGGCCCGCGTTGCGGCGCGCTCCTCGAGGCCGGCGGGGACATCGTCATCCGGGGTCGAGCGCCCGCCGATGACGCCTGGATGATCGCGATCGAGGACCCGGCCGGGCGCGAGGAGCCCGCGATCGTCGCCCTTCACGGTGGCGCGATCTGCACCTCCTCGGTCCAGGTCCACCGCTGGCGCGCGGCCGACGGGCGCGACGTCCACCACATCCTGGACCCCCGCACCGGGGAGCCGGGCGGCGCCGGGCTGCTGGCCGTCACGGTCGCCGGGCCGGATCCGGCCTGGGCGGAGGTGTGGTCGAAGACCCTCTTCCTGGAGGGCGCGGCGGGGATCGGACCCGCCGCGCGATCCCGCGGCCTGGCGGCCTGGTGGGTCCGCGAGGATGGCGGCTTCGAGATGACGCCGGCAGGGCGCGAGCTGACGGCCTGGGTCCGCGACGACTCCTGACCCGGACTCCGCCTGACCCGGACGCCGCCGCGCGGCGGCCGTCTCGCAACCGGACCGCACTCCTCCCGGGGATCAGCCCGTCACGAACTCCCCGCCGTCCACGTTGATCACGTTGCCGCTGATCCAGTCCGAGTCGGTCGCCGCGAGCGTCAGCAGCGCGTTCGCCACGTCATCGGTGGTCGTCAGACGGCCGTGGGGGTTGCGGGCGAGGGTGTGCTCCACGACCCGGGCCGCCTCGGGAATCCTGCGCAACGCCGGCGTGTCCGTGACGCCGGCCCGGATGGCATTCACCGCCACGCCGCTGTCGAGCCGGGCCAGCTCCATGGCGAGCTGGCGGCAGTGCGATTCGAGCGCAGCCTTCGCCGAGGAGACCGCGCCGTAGGACGGGATCATCCGGGCCGAGCCCTCGGAGGTCATCGCGAAGACCTTCGAGCCGCGGCCGAGGAATCCGCCGCGCCACAGGTCCTGGACCCAGAAGACGAGCGAGTTGGCCATCACGTCGAGGGTCATCTCGAGCTGCTTCCGACTGATCTGGCCCTTCGGCTCCGAGGCGATGAAGGGAAGCAGGGATCCGAAGGCCAGCGAGTGCAGCACGACCCGGACGTAGGGATGCCGGCCCTCGGCCTCGGACCGGTCGAACCGCTCGCGCAACCGGGCCAGCGCGTCGGCGCGCTTCTCGTCGTCGGCCGCGTTCATGTTCACGAAGAGCGCCTCGGAGCCGACCGCCTCGATCACGGCCTTGACCTCGTCCACGTGGGCGAGGCCGGCCCGGAAGTCCAGGTGGATCCCGGCGATCCGGTAGCCCTCGCGCGCAAGCGCGACCGCGGCCGCCTCGCCCATGCCGCTCGATGCACCGAGGATCAGCGCCCAGCGCTCCCGCTCGTCCGCCATCCGGGTTCCTCCTGCCGATCGGCCGGCCGTGCGTCGGCGACCTCTTCCGTGCCGGCGAGTCTACCAGCGCCCCGCCGCTGCCCCGTCGATCGGCGGGCCGGCGCTCCGGCGGCCCTGCCTGGTCGCCCCGCTCAGATCGTCCCGGCGGCGCGCAGGGCGGCGACGTCGGCGGCGTCGTAGCCCAGCTCCCGGAGGATCTCGTCGGCCTGCTCGCCGAGAAGCGGCGGAGGGGTCCGAACGGACGCCGGGGTTGCCGCCAGCGTGAACGGCGGAGCGACCTGGCGGATGGTGCCCAGGACGGGGTGCTCCACGTCGACGACGATCCCCCGCGCGCGCACCTGGGGCGTCGAGAGGGCAGCCTCGAGGTCGTTGATCGGCCCGCAGGGAACATCCGCTGCGGCCAGGCGCTCGAGCCAGCTCGCGGTCGACGCCGTGGCGAGCCGGGCGGCGATCAGCGGTCGGAGGGCGGCCCGATGCGCCACCCGCCCACCGTTCGTCGTGAAGCGGGAGTCAACCGTCAACTCTGGCGAACCGATCGCCGCGGCGAACCGAGGCCACTGCCGTTCGCTGCCCACCGCGATGGCGATCGCTCCGTCGGCGGTGGCGAAGGTCTCGTAGGGCACGATGTTGGGGTGGGCATTGCCGCGCCGGACCGGCGATCGCCCCGTCGCGAAGTAGTTCTGGGCCTGGTTCGCCAGCCACGAGAGGGTCGATTCCAGGAGCGAGATGTCGATCCGCTGCCCTCGCCCGTGAGCAGGCGAGCCGGCCCGGTCCCGTCCGTCGAGCGCGGCCAGGACCGCGACGGCCCCCAGCATCCCGGTCGTGAGGTCGGCGATCGCGACGCCCGTCTTCGTCGGCCCGCCGCCCTCGGCGTCCGGGAACCCCGTGAGCGACATGAGGCCCGAGACGGCCTGCACGATGAAGTCGTAGCCGGGCGTCCCGGCCTCCGGTCCCGTGGGGCCGTAGCCGCTGATCGCCAGGTGGACGAGGCGCGGGTTGCGCGCCTCGAGGGTCGCGTCGTCGAAGCCGAGCCTGGCGAAGCCGCCAACCCGGAAGTTCTCGACGAGGACGTCGGCCCTGCCCAGGAGTCGATCGAGGACCTCGCGCCCGGCCGCGGACTTCAGGTCCAGGCGGATCGAGCGCTTGTTCCGGTTGGCCGCCAGGTAGTACGCGGCCGTGCCGGGATCGTCGGGCCCGGCGGCACCGGGCGCGACCCACGGCGGGCCCCAGCCACGGGTGCCGTCTCCCTCCGGCGGCTCCACCTTGACCACGTCGGCCCCGAGGTCGGCGAGGAGCATCGTGCAGTAGGGCCCGGCCAGGACCGTGCTGCAATCGGCCACGACGATCCCGGCCAGCGGTCCCGGGACGCCGGCAGGCGGCTTCGGCAGGTCAGCCAGGCGTGGCGGCGCGGTCATGCGTTGCTCCTATGTCAAGCCGCGGCGACCAGGGCGGTGACCCTGGCAGCCTCATCGGCTTGCAGACGGCGGAAGACTTCGTCGCTGATTCTTCGGCGAAGGGCCCGGATGGCTTCGGTCTTGGTGTCGCCGGCGGCCCGGCGATGGTCAAGGTACGCCCGGCCCCGCTCGTCGATCCGCATCTGGGTGATGGCGATCCGGTGGAGGGCGAGGTTGAGCTGGCGGTTGCCGCCCCGGCTGAGGCGGTGGCGCGTCACGTTGCCTGACCAGACCGGGACCGGGGCGCTCCCGTTGTGGCGGGCGAACGCCTCCTTGGAACGGAAGCGGGTCATGCCCGCCGTCTCGCCCACGATCTTGGCCGCGGTCAGCGGGCCGCAGCCCGGCAGGGCCAGCAGCGAGGGAGCGAGGGCGCCCGCCAGGTCCTCGATCTCGCGCTCGAGCGGGCGGATGGCGGCCGTGAGGTCGCGGACCCGGGCCAGCAGGTCGCGGGCCAGGCGGGCCGCGGGCTCGGTGCGGTCGGCGAGGCGTGTCTCGAGGTCCGCCAGAGTGGCGGCCCGGTCGAGCGAGCGGGGCGCGGGCTCCTCGACGTCGAGATCGAGCAGGTGCCAGCGCAGGCGCTGGATGTGGCGGGTTCGCTCGGCGACGAGGTCATCCCGATGGTCGACGAGCAGGCGCAGCTCGCGCTCGGGGCCGTCGAGCGTGGCGACCGGGAGGTCGGGCTCGCGCAGGGCCGCCTGGGCGACGGCGAGCGCGTCGATCGGGTCGCTCTTGCCGGGCTCGCGGACCGAGCGCCGGACGCCGGCCATGAGCTTGGGCGGGACGCGCACGACCGCCTCGCCCGACCGGAGCAGGTCGACCTCGAGCCGGCGGCTCAGGTGCCGGCAGTCTTCGAGCGCCCAGCGGCGATCGGGGAACCGGGCCGCCCAGCGGCGGAGCTCGAGATGTCCGTCCGGGGTCGCCGGGATTGTCTTCTCCGCGAGCTTGCGGCCTGTCACGGCATCCACCGCCACGACCGTGTGCCAGCGCTTGTGCAGATCCGCTCCCAGGATGACCATGTCCCTGTCTCCTCCTGACACGAGGTGACGACCAAGGACCGGTCGGCGGACACGCCTGAGTGGGGGCGGTGCCACGCTCCTATGAAGTCACGCCGGCCGGTCCGACGTGTCTGACGGCCGGCACAACGCATGGAAGCCACACCCACCGGGCGGGCAACGAGGGTACGAGCCAAACCGTCAGACGCAGCGAAGGGTGACACTCAGCCCGATGGTACGGCGGGCCGGCCGGTCCGTTCGCGCCGTTCCCGGCCGGATCGGCCGCTGCGTCCGTCAGTGGCCGGTGACCCGGTAGATCCTGCCGGTCGCGTAGTCCGCCACGTAGAGCTCGCCCGCCTGGTCCTGCCCGAAGGCGCTGATGGCCAGTGCGGTGTCGGCGGCAAGGATGGGCGTCTGCCTCGCCGCGCCGCCGGCCGCCACGCGCCAGATCCGGCCGGAGCAGAAGTCGGCGTAGAGGTAGGAGCCGCGCATCGCCGGGTAGCTGGCGCCCCGGTAGACGTACCCACCGATGATGGCGCACCCGTTGGCCGCGCTGTGGACGTACGCGGCCAGCGGGAACGTCCTGCCGGTGGTCGTACACGGAGCGCGGAAGCACGAGCGGGCCTCCCACATGCTCCAGCCGTAGTTGACTCCCCGGCCGCCCCCGGCCGCATGGAGCGCGCGGTCCACCTCTTCCCACTTGTCCTGGCCGACGTCGCCGATCCACAGGTCGCCCGTGCTCCGGTCGAACGAGAAGCGCCACGGGTTGCGCAGGCCGAAGGCCCAGATCTCGTGGCGGTACTTCGCGCTGGCGGCGTATGGGTTCGTGGACGGGATTCGGTAGGCCGGCGTCGCGCTCGTGACGTTGGGGGCGATCCGCAGGATCTTGCCGAGCAGGGTGGTCCGGCTCTGGCCGCTACGGAAGGGATCGCCGGCCCCGCCGCCGTCGCCGGTCGAGATGTACAGGTAGCCGTCCGGCCCGAAGGCCAGCCCGCCGCCGTTGTGGTTCGGGTAGGTCGCGTGGGGGACCCTGAGGAGGACGCGCCCCGTCGTGGAGGCGCGATTGGAGTTGGTGGCGGTCCGCCGGAACTCGGCGACGACGAAGTTCCCGGAGGGGTCCGTGTAGGAGACGTAGAAGCGGCCGTTCGTCCGGTAGGCCGGGTGGAAGGCGATCCCGAGGAGTCCGCGCTCGCCGCAGCAGGAGACGCGGGCATGGATGTCCAGGAATGGAGTGGCGACAAGCGCTCCGGCTCGGGTCACGATCCGGACCCGGCCGGCCTGCTCGACCACGAAGAGACGGCCCGAGCCGTCGCCGGCGTTCGCGATCGCCACGGGCCTGGAGAGGCCGCCCACCCGGGCCACCACGCCGACCACCAGGCCGGCGGCCGGAGCGGGCGTCGGCAGGGGCGGGACGACCATGGCGGACGCCTGGATCGTCGTCGCGGACGTACCCGGGGTGCCGGTCATCGCCGTGGATGCCGTGGTCGCGGCCGGTCCTGCGGTCGGAGCCGGGAGTGGCGCAGGCGGCTGCCCACAGGCCAGGACGATGAAGCCCAGGACGACGACGGCGATCCTGGGGACGAGCTGGTGGCGCGCCGCCGGGGCGAATCGGGTCATCGGGCGGTCCTCCGGTGCGGTGGGGCGGATCATGCCCGATGCGCCGGAAACCGTCTTTCGGCGAGCGCCGCTACGATCCAGCCCATGGAGACCCCGCCCGCACCCCGACGCCACACCCTGATGCCCGTGCACGCCCACCCGGATGACGAGACCATCGGCACGGGAGGGGTGATGGCCGCCGCCGCGGCCGCCGGCCAGCGCGTGGTCCTGGTCACCTGCACGCGGGGCGAGATGGGCGAGATCGTCGTCCCGGAGCTGGACACGCCGGAGAACCACCGACGCCTCGGCGAGATCAGGGCCGCCGAGCTCGAGGCGGCGATGGGCGCCCTGGGCGTGACGGAGTGGGAGAACCTCGGCTACCGCGACTCGGACATGATGGGCCGGCCGGGCAACCACGACGCCCGGTGCTTCTGGCGGGCCGACATCGACGAGGCGATCGGGCGTCTCGTGTGGCTCGTGCGGCGCCACCGGCCGGACGTGCTGACCACGTACAACGACTTCGGGGGCTACGGCCACCCGGACCACGTGAACACGCACAAGGTCGCCGTCGGCGCGTTCTACCGGGCCGGCGACCCGGAGTGGTACCCGGAGCAGATCGCACCCGAGCACGGAGGCTCCGGGCCGACCGAGGCCGACGGCGGGCTCTCCCCGTGGGCGCCCGCGAAGCTGTACGAGCAGGCGATCTCGCGGTCCCGCCGCGAGGCGATGGCGGCCCGCGCCGAGGCCGGGGGCATGACCTCGTTCTGGTCGCGGCCGGCCGGCGCGAGCCCCGAGGACCTGGCCCGCTGGGACGAGTTCATGCGCCGCTCCACGACGGACGACGCTGCGATCACGACGCGGATCGATGTTCGGGCGTTCGCCGACCGGCGCTGGAACGCGCTGCTCGCCCACCGCACCCAGATCTCGCCGACCGAGAGCCCCCTGATGGCCCTGGGCAAGGACGTCCTGGCCGAGCTGTGGGGCGAGGAGACGTTCATCCTGCGGGCCGCGCGCGTCCGGTCCGAAGTCCCGGAGACGGACCTCTTCGCCGGCCTGGACTGACGAATCGAAACGCCCCGTCCGGACGGGACGGGGCGTCGGTGGTGCTCTGCGATGGCGGACCCGACCGGATTCGAACCGGCGATCTCCAGCGTGACAGGCTGGCATGTTGGGCCGCTACACCACGGGTCCGCGGCCGGCAGATGGTAGCAGGATCAGGGGCATCCCGGCGCGCCGTGTCCCTGCTCAGTGAATTTGTCAGGGCCAACTGCTCAGTGACTTTGTCAGTCTCACCCGATGAGGGAGAACCTGAGATTGACCACCAAGGAGCAGCAGCGCAGCGAGGTCGTGAGCCGCTGGCTGGCCGGGATCGTCACGACAGCCGAGGCGGTCGCCCTGCTCGGGACGAGCGAGCGGACCGCCTGGCGGCTGCGGGCGGCGATGCTGGAGCGCGGGGCGGATGGCCTCGCGCACGGCAACCGGGGCCGCGCCTCGCCCCGGCGGCTGCCCGACGGCGACCGGGCACGGATCCTCGAGCTCGCCAGGACGGTGTACCGGGGGTACAACGACACCCACCTCGCGGAGGCACTCGCCGAGGACGGGGGGGTCGCGATCAGCCGCCCGGCGCTGCGGCGTCTGCTGCGCGGCGTCGGGATGGCCTCGCCGCGCCGGAGGCGGGCGCCCCGGTACCGGAGCCGCCGCGAACGCATGGCCCAGGCGGGCCTGCTCGTCCAGGTCGACGGGAGCCGGCACGACTGGCTCGAGGGCCGCGGGCCCTGGCTCACCTTGGTGGGCGGGATCGACGACGCGACCGGGATCCTCGTCGGGGCGGTCTTCCGCGAGCAGGAGGACGGCACCGGGTACCTGACCATGCTGCGCGACATGGCCCGCCGGCACGGCCTGCCGGCCGCCCTGTACCGGGACGGCTCGTCGGTCTTCGCCCCCACGGCCCCGGGCGCCGCCGGGCGCGACGAGGCGACCCAGGTGGGGCGGGCCCTCGCCGAGCTCGGGATCGCCACCATCCTCGCGGGATCGGCCCAGGCCAAGGGGCGGATCGAGCGGGCGTGGGGGACGCTCCAGGACCGCCTCGTGTCCGAGCTGCGCCGGGCGGAGGCGGCCGACCTGCCGGCCGCGAACGCGGTGCTGCGGGACTTCCTCCCCCGCTTCAACCGCCGGTTCGCGGTCCCGCCGGCGAGCGACGTCCCGGCTTGGCGACCGGTGCCCGAGGGTCTCGACCTCGCCCGGGTCTGCGCCTTCCGCTGGCGGCGTGTCGTCGGCTCGGACAGCTGCATCCGGCTCGACGGGATGGTGCTCCAGCTCCCGCCGGGGCCCGGCGGCCGCTCCCTCGCCGGGCGGCGGGTGGAGGTCGAGCTCCGGCTCGACGGCCGCCTGCTCGTCGTCGCCGAGGGCCGGCTCCTCGCCGCCGTGGCAGCACCGCCGGAGCCGGCCCGGCTGCGCGACCTGCGGGTCCTCGCGCCCGGCGGTCCGCAGCCCGAGCCGACCAGCCGCAACGTGGGCTATCGTCCCGGTGCGGACCACCCCTGGAGGCGACGGCTCCTCACCCCGCGCGACGAGCGGCTGACAAATTCACTGAGCAAGTGACCTGACAGAGTCGCTGAGCATCAACAGCATCCCGGCGCGCCGACGCCTCCCGCGCTATCCTCGGCGGGCCATGCCCCGGATCGACCTGCGCTCCGACACCGTCACGCACCCCACGCCGGCGATGCGCCGCGCCATGGCGGAGGCGGAGCTCGGCGACGACGTCTTCGGCGACGATCCCACGGTCAACGCCCTCGAGGAGCGGGCCGCGGAGTTGCTGGGCAAGGAGGCCGGCCTGTTCGTCGCGTCGGGCTCGATGGGCAATCTCGTCTCCCAGCTGGCCCATCTCGGCCGGGGCCAGGAGACGATCGCGGCGGCCACGAGCCACATGATCCTGGACGAGGCGGCCGGCCATGCCGTCGTCGTCGGCACGTCCATCGCGGCGATCCCGGAGCGCGCGGACGGGACGATCGACCCGGCGCTCGTCGCGGAGGCCTTCCGGGACCCGTCGGACCCGCACGAGCCGATCACGGGCCTCGTCGCCCTCGAGAACACGCACGCCCACTCCATGGGCCAGCCCCTTCCGCTCCCCTACGTCGAGGCGATCGCCGACATCGCCCACGCCCGGGGCGTCCCGCTCCACGTGGACGGCGCGCGCTTCTTCAACGCCGTCGTCGCCCTGGGCGTCGGGCCCAGGGCGCTCGCGGACGCCGGCGGATTCCGTGTCGTTCTGCCTGAGCAAAGGCCTCGCCTGCCCGGTCGGCTCGGTCGTGGTCGGGACCCGTGACTTCATCTGGCGCGCGCGGCGGGGCCGGAAGCTCGTCGGCGGCGGGATGCGCCAGGTCGGCGTGCTCGCCGCGGCCGGCATCGTCGCCCTGTCGGACGGCCCGGACGGCATGATCGGGCGCCTGGCCGAGGACCACGCCAACGCCCGGCGGCTGGCGGCAGCGCTCGCGGACCTGGCCGGCGTCGAGTCGCCCGGTGGCATCGCCCAGCCGACTCCCGGTCGCCTGGACCCGGGTCGGGTCGGCTCGAACTTCGTCGTGTTCCGCGTCGCCCGCGACCGGGCGGCCTTCCTCGACGCCCTGGCAGCGCGGGGCGTGCTGATGGTGCCCTACCCGCACGGCACGATCCGCGCCCTCACCCACTACGGGATCACCGCCGACGACGTCGACGCCACCGTCGCCGCGGTCCGGGCGGCCCTGGCGGCGACGAGCGCGTCGGCCGCACCGGTCGGGGCTCCGGCCTGAGCCGCGTGCTGGTCATCCCGTCGATCGACCTCGCCGCCGGGCGCTCCCGGATCGTCCACTGGCCGGGCGCGGCTTCAGGCATCGGCAGCCCCACGGACCGGCCGGAGATGATCGCCGAGCGCTTCGTTGCCCAGGGCGCCCGGATGATCCATCTCGTCGATTTCGACGGGGCGCAGCAGGGGCGCCCGGCGAACCTCGAGGCCGTCTCCCGGATCGCCGAGCGGGTGGCCGTTCCCCTCCAGGTCGCGGGCGGCCTCGAGAGCGCGGACGGCATCAGGCTCGCGTTCGCGGCGGGGGCGACCCGGGTCGTCCTCGGCATGGCCATCGCCGAGGACCAGGAGGCGCTTCGGTCCTGCATCGCCGTTGCCGGCGACTGGCTGGCGGTCGGCCTCGACCCCCGGCCGGATCGCTTCGCCGAGTACCCCTGGAAGCGGGTGCCCCGCCCCGCCTTCGCTGAGATCGCCGGGGAGCTCGTGGGCCTCGGCGTCCGCCGGCTGGCCCTCTCCCACGGTGGGGCCGCGCCCGACCTGGCGCTGATCTCGCACCTCGTCCACGACCTCGACGTCGAGGTCCTCGTCGCCGGGGGCGTCATCGACCTCCCCGCCATCCGTCGCCTGAAGGACGCCGGCGTCTCCGGCGTCATCCTCGGTGAGGCCCTGCTGACGGGCCGAATCGACTATCCCGCCGCCCTGGAGGCCGCCGCATGAACCGCACCCCAGTTCGCCGCATCGCCGCGCTGGCGGCCGTTGCGGCCCTCCTCGCAGCCTGTTCCGCCGGAGGCAGCGCGGCTCCGATCGTCCCGCCGATCCCCTCCGGCACGCCCGCAGCCAGCGCGCCGGCGTCCGGCGCCGCCTCGTCGTCGACGGACCCGAACCACGCTGGCGGGGGGCTTCCGGGCTGCCCGACGGCCGGCCCGGCGCCCTTCACTGCCGCCGATGCCGCCACCGTGACGTTCGTGACCCCGAAGGGCTCGATCGTGATCAAGGTCAAGGGCGACCTCGCCCCGTACGCGACGGCCAACTTCGTGGCCCTGGCGAAGTGCGGCTACTACGACAACGTGGTCTTCCACCGGCTCGTGCCGACCTTCGTCATCCAGGGCGGCGACGGCCAGTTCGGGCGCCAGCCGAACCTGGACACGGGAAACATCGGCTTCGGCGGCCCCGGGTACACGATCGCGGACGACCCGGTGACGACGACCTACCATCGCGGGACGGTCGCGATGGCGCGCAGCAGGGACCCTCACTCGGAGGGCTCCCAGTTCTTCATCGTGCTCTCCGACGCTGCGGCGCCCGCCCTGTCGTCGGCCAACACCTACGCGATCCTCGGCGAGGTCAGCTCCGGGATGGACGCAGTCGATGCGATCGCGGCCATGCCGAACTCCGGGGACCCGAACAACGCGGCCCTCAACCCGATCGCGATCACCTCGACGACCGTCACCGCTCCCTGAACGACCGGCCCCACCGGCCGGGCTCTCGTCCGGCCGCCATCTTCGCCATGACCCAGGAGGACCCGATGCCCAAGGCCACGATCGCGACCACCAGGGGCGACATCGTCGTCGAGCTCGACGACATCGGCGCCCCGAAGGCCGCCGGCAACTTCGTGAAGCTCGCCAAGCAGGGCTTCTACGACGGGGTGATCTTTCACCGGACCATCCCCGGATTCGTCATCCAGGGCGGCGACGGCGAGTTCGGCCGGGTCGACGAGAAGGGGCGAATCGGCAACCAGGGCCGGGTCGGCTCCGGCGGACCGGGCTACCGGTTCGACGATGAGCCGGTCGTCGGTGACTACGAGCGGGGCACCCTGGCGATGGCCAACGCGGGGCCAAACACGAACGGGTCGCAGTTCTTCATCTGCCACCAGGACCTGCGCGGCAAGCTGCCCAAGAGCTACACCCTGTTCGGGCGCGTCCTGTCCGGCCTCGACGTCGTCGACGCGATCGCGACCGCCCCGCGCAACGCCCGCGACTTCCCGGACCAGCCCGTCGTGATGACGACGGTCACGGTCAACGAAGGCTGAGGCGCGCGGCGTCGGGCGCCCGATCCGGCAAGCTCTGGACCAGCGTCGGTCCCTCCGAAGGTTGCGAAACGACCCGGCGAATTGTTGCGAGATATTAATGCTGGGACCGAAAATAAACCCTTGGCTGGGGAGCCCCGAGGCGGTAGACTAGGCCAGCCGCGAAAGTGGCGCTGCTGCCCTAGTTGCAAGGTCATGGGTAGGTAGGGTCAGGGTAGTCGGTGCAGCCGGCGTGATAGATGCCCTTGTTGCGTGGCAGAAGACGGTCGGGTAACCGGTCGAACCTTCACCGGGACAGCATCGGAGCGGCTCCTTCGGGAGCCGCTCCGGCGTTTAAGGCCCGCCGTCGCGGCGACGAGCGCCGGGCACGCGACCGCGCTGACCCGGCTCGGCGCCCCTGGCGATCCTCGGCGCGACCGTCGAGCGAGCGTCCCGCGGTCGGTCCGCGGTGACGCGTGCCCCGTCCGATCCTCTGGCCTTCGCCGCTGCCCCCGTTGTCACATCGGCCGGGATTCGTCGGTCAGCGGCGTGACAGGGCGCAGCTTCGGGGAGACCTACGCGGAGTACCGGCGTGCGGTCCCACGCTGGATGCCGCGGTTGCCGCGGCACGGCTGAGGCGCGACCCCAGCCGATCCGGCGCTCGGCCGACGGCCTCACGTCATCCTCGAGCTGGCGGCCGACGCTCGATCAGAACGTGAACGGGATGATCGTGGCCGCGCGCCTGTAGCTCAGCGGATAGAGCGTCGGCCTCCGGAGCCTGACCGCCCGAGCGTTGTGGCCGCCCGAGTGGGACCCCGCGCGAATCGGGTCGAGTCTTGCGCTGTACGCACGCGCGATCGGGCGTGGTCGGGATCCGCCGCGTCGAGGGCCGCGAGGAGGGGGCCTGTGTCGAGGATGAGCGCCACTCAGCGCGGCTCTTCCGCAACCGGCTCAACCGTGAGGTCCGCGGCGCTCGCCCCGTCGGTGGATAGCCCGACGCCGACGCGTGGCTGCCGGCTCGCCTGCGGCCGTGAACGTTCGAGGCTGCGCTCGAGCATCCGCTCCAAGCCGAACGTGATCAGGTCGACCGTGTTCCGCCACCAGTGGTTCGGATCGGTCAGCCAGACCTCAGCCGTGTCCTCCGCGCTGTCGACCAGGTTCGGGAACTCGTCGCGAGGCAGGCTCATCTGACCGAGCGCGAAGCGTCGCCGCAGCAGGTCCATCTGGTGGGCGTCGAGCGGCGGAGCGCCGGAGGGCGTGCCCTGCTGGAGGAGCAGCAGGTAGCCGGCGAGGAGGTTGGACATCATGCGGATCAGGACGATCGCCTCGCGCCGCGCAAAGCCCGCACGAAGCAGGATTCCAAGGAGCTGCTCGAGCACCCTCCAGAAGGACGGGGGCCCTTCGCCGGTGTAGGCGATGCTGAGGGGAAGGGCAAGCGGACGGGCGTCGAGCTGCTCTTTGTAGTTGTCGATCACCAGGCGCAGCCCTTCGGTCCAGGGCATTTCCGGTCCGACACCGCCCGTGGGATCGATCCCTTCGAGGACGACCTCCGTCATGGCGTTGATGAGGTCCTGCTTGTCACGCACGTGGCGGTAGAGGGCCATCGGCGTGACGCCGAGCTCCTGCGCGAGGCGTCGCAGGCTGACCGCCTCGAGGCCTTCGGCGGTGCCGATCTCAAGCGCACGCGCCACCACGGCCTCGCGGGTGAGCGTGGGTCGTCCAGCCGCCTGCACGTGGTCTGCGGGGTCCTGCTTCATCGCTTGACAAGTATACGCCGCATACCTAGACTGCGAGACCTGGTGTACGCCGTATGCGTACGGCGATAACACCACCGCCGGGACGGCTAACCAACGCCGTCGAACGCCAGCAGGCAGATGTGACGAAAGAGAGAACTGAGTTCTGATGGCGATAAATCAACTCACCGCTGAACGTCTCGAACAACTCCATGAAGGATGCAAGTGACCATGGGCATCTCCACGTTCGTCTCGAAGGTGATCGGCGAGAAGGGGCGGTGGCGGGAGTACAAGGCGCGCGTGAGACAGCTTCCGCTGCACTACCGCACGGCGGTCATAGCGATCGAGCGGTACTTGATGAACTTCGTGCCGACCGACGCCGACAGCGCTGCGTCGATGTTCGAAGACCTCGCCACCATCTTCGAGCGTGCCGCGGCGGACCAGATGCCGATCCGCGAGATCGTCGGGCAGGACCCGGGGCAGTTCGTCGAGACCTTGGTCAAGAAGTACTCGGAGGGTGGCTACGTCCCCGCCGGTGCGCGGAAGCGGTTGACTCACACGATCGAGACCATCGAGCGAGAACAGGAGAAACGATGACAACCACGCAGATTCAAGGGCCCGCGGTCCATGTGCGGGGCCTGGACAAGTCGTACAAGGAGCTGCACGTGTTGCGCGGCGTCGACTTCGACGTGGCGCGGGGCAGCATCTTCGCCCTGCTCGGCTCGAACGGGGCGGGCAAGACCACGATCGTGAGGATCCTGTCCACGCTGCTCAAGGCCGATGCCGGGACCGCCATCGTCAACGGCTTCGATGTCGCCACGCGGGCTGCGGACGTGCGGGAGTCCTTCAGCCTCACCGGACAGTTCGCGGCGGTCGACGAGATCCTCACTGGGCGGGAGAACCTCGCGCTGGTAGCGCGCCTGCGGCACCTCAAGGACCCGGACGGGATCGCGGGTGACCTGCTCGCGCGTTTCGGACTGTCCGACGCGGCCGAGCGGAGGGTCTCGACGTACTCGGGCGGCATGCGGCGCCGTCTCGACATCGCGATGAGCCTGATCGGGAATCCGCCGGTCATCTTCCTCGACGAGCCGACTGCCGGGCTCGACCCCCAGGGCCGCATCGAGGTGTGGCAGGCCGTCAAGCAGCTCGCCGAGCAGGGAACGACGGTGCTGCTCACGACCCAGTACCTCGAGGAGGCCGAACAGCTCGCCGATCGGATCGCGATCCTTCACGAGGGTCGGATCCTCGTGAACGGCACCCTCGCCGAGCTCAAGCAGCTGCAGCCGCCCGCCAAGGTCGAGTACGTCGAGAAGCAGCCGACCCTCGAGGACATCTTCCTCGCACTCGTCGGCGGCAGCGGGGTCCAGCGCAGCGTCGACGACGTGGACAGCAACAGCAACAAGAGCAGGTAGGGACCAACGATGACCACGTACTTCCTCGGCGACACCGCCATCCTGACGGGACGATCCCTGCGCCACATCACGCGCAGCCTGGACACGATCATCACGACGACGGTCATGCCCATCGCCTTCATGCTGTTGTTCGTCTACGTGTTCGGCGGCGCGATCAACTCTGGGTCGGATTCGTATGTCAGCTACCTGCTGCCCGGCATTCTGATCATCACGATCGCGTCGGGGGTCTCCTACACCGCGTTCCGGCTCTTCCTGGACATGAAGAGCGGCATCTTCGAGCGGTTCCAGTCCATGCCGATCGCCCGGTCGTCGGTGCTGTGGGCCCATGTACTGACCTCGCTGGTCGCCAATCTCGTCTCGCTCGCCGTGGTCGTGCTCGTCGCTCTGCTCATGGGCTTCCGCTCGCCGGCGGGCGCGCTGGCATGGCTCGCGGTCGCCGGCATCCTCATCCTGTTCACCCTGGCGTTGACGTGGATGGCCGTCATCCCCGGCCTGACCGCGAAGTCCGTGGACGGTGCCAGTGCGTTCTCCTATCCGCTCATCTTCCTGCCGTTCGTGAGCTCGGCGTTCGTGCCCACCGCGACCATGCCCGGCCCGGTGCGGGCCTTCGCCGAGCATCAGCCGGTGACGTCGATCGTCAACGCCATCCGCAACCTGTTCACAGGGCAGCCGGTCGGCAGCGACATCTGGGTCGCCCTCGCTTGGTGCGTCGGCATCCTCGTCGTCGCGTACCTCTTCGCCATGCGCACCTACCGGCGCAAGATTTCCTAGCAGAGTTGCGCGAGTGGCGAGTGGCCGGCACTCCGGCCCGAGACCGTGGCTTCGCTCGGCGCGGGCATCCGCGCCGAGGAGGTGAACCCGGACCTGCCCTACGTCGTCGCGACTGTCACCGGATCAGGCGACGACGGCACGGCGTACGCATACGCGTCCCGATCTCACGTGTCGGCGACCGCTAGTTGCCTGGCCCTTGGACAGGCCGTCCCATCGGGCTCGGAGGCCAGTCCGGCAAGCCCCTCGCCCCGAACCGCGGCAAGGCTCAGCTCTGGGATCAGGCGGCCTCCGGTCTCGCGATGAGATGCGACTCCCTCTATCGGCCAGGTAGACCTTCGAACCAGAAGCCGAAGCTCCATCCACGCGCGACCGCTATCATCGTGGCCGCGCGCCTGTAGCTCAGCGGATAGAGCGTCGGCCTCCGGAGCCGAAGGTCGCAGGTTCGAATCCTGTCGGGCGCGCCATAACAGCCTCTGGCAGCGCGAGCGCCAATCCGTGCCGGTATGCGGCCGGAGTGAGGCGTAGGCCGACGAAGCGCGGCCCTTCGATGACGATCCGTTCATATATCGCGTGGATCACGTCGGATTTCTCCTCTGCTAGATCGGCCTTCTGCCACGTTTCGGCCAGGGCGTCGAGCCACGCGGCCGCGCGACGCGCTGGTAGGTCCCGGGCCGGCTGCGCCCCAACGGTTTCCAGATCTCCGCGGAAGCGTGCCATCCGCGCGAGGTATTCCGCGTCGTCGAGGCGAGCCGCGGCATGCTCCAAGGCGAGCTCGCGCATCTGGCGTTCGAGCCGCGCACGATCCATAGTCACGGCTCGTCCCGAGGGGGCGCGGCCTGTTGCGGGTCGGTGGCCCGGCCAGTCCCGAGTGGGTGCGCTTCGATGCCGTCGTCGACGGCCGGGCCCTGCGCGCCTCGGCGACCGGTCACCCGTACTACCGCACGGCGGACGACCCGCCGGCCTGAGACCTCCGAGTCAGGCGGCGGCCACCGCGTAGCGCAGCCAGACGGTGTCGCCGCGCAATCGCTCAACGCCGGTCAGCTCGAGACGAACCGGATCGCCGTCCGCGAGATCGTCCGCAACAAAGAGCCCGGCTGGTGACCGACCGCCGACCGCGTACGGCGCGAGGAGCAGGCTGACCTCGTCGACGAGCCCGGCTCGGAGCAGGGCGCCGTTCAGCGTCCCGCCGCTGTCGGCGCGTACGCGCGTGACGTCGTACCGCTCTGACAGGTGCGCAAGGAGCCCGGCCAGGTCGACCCGGTCCTGACCGACGATCACGTGCGGGATCGCGTGCCGCTCGAGCAGCGCCAGGTGCGCAGCCGGGGTCGACGCGGAGCACGCTACGAGGATGCCGCGCCAGTAGGGAACCGAGGCCAGCCAGTCGAAGCGGGTGATCCGGCCGCCGCTGTCGACGACGACGAGCAGCGGTGCCTCGGCGGGACCGCCCGGTGGGCGCGCGCCCTCCGGCGGGATCGGGTCTTCGCCGTGCAGCTCGATACCGCTCGAGGTTGCGCCCGCGACGAACGTCGCGCTGCTGCTGAGGACCGCGTCGTGCGGGAGCCCACCGGCCACTTCGTAGTACAGCCCGACGTCACCCGCGAAGTGGTCGAATCGGCCGTCGGCGCTGAGCATGTTGTGGATGGTGACGTGCGGTCGGTTCATCGGTTCCTCCGGGAGCTCACGGACGCCGATGACCACGCTACGACCCGTGGTGCGCTAATGGAGGGTTGATCAGGATGCGGCCGCCATCCGCCGGACCAGCTCGAGGGCCTCGCATGCCCGGCGCTCGTGATCCGCGAGCGTCGCCTGCCAGCGGTCGCTTGCGCTGAGCGCGTCGGGGTCGACCTCCGGATCGGCCAGCGCGCCGATCGCCGCGCCCGCGTCGCCGGAATCGGCCGCCTGGAGCATGCGCAGGATCGCCATCGGACTGTAGCCGGCCGTCCGCAATGCCCGGATCACCTCGATCCGATCCAGGTCCGAATCCCGGAAACGTCGCTCGCCCGACGCCTCGTCGCGCGGGATCGCCAGGAGCCCGCTGCGCTCCCAGTTGCGGAGCGCGTCTGGCGAGGCGCCGCTCCGCCGGACCGCCTCGCCCGGTCGAATCGCGCCCTCGCCGCCGGGTGACGGAGGCTGCGCCAGGCCCTCGAGCCAGCCGTGGACCACGGCGCACGCCCGTTCCGCGTGCGCCTGCTCGGCCCGCACGAGCGCGCGGTGCGCGACGGCCGCCTGCTCCGCCGCGCCGGGCCCGTCGCGGGCCGCCGTGAGGATCAGGCCCACCGCGGAGCGGTGGATCGCGTACCCAGGCCAGGCGGTGCCGCGCAGCAGCCGGGCCAGCCGAAGGTGGTCCAGGTGCCGCTCGGTGAACTGGCGGTAGCCGTGCCGGGAGCGTCGCGCGGGCGGCAGGTATCCCCATGCCTCGTACAGCCGGACGGTGTTCGGGTGAATCCCGACGTCGCGGGCGAGCTCGCCGGTTCGCAGGGCGCGGTGGGCGGGACGCGTGGCCCGGGACGTGGGTCCGGCCGTCACTCCGCCTCGACCGGCTGCCGGATGATCGTCCGGAGGCGGTCGGGCGCGGCCCGGCGCGGATCCCCGAGGTAGATCTCGTGATGCTTGTGGCGGGCACCGTCGAACACGAGCCCCTGCGCGGCAATGAACGCGTGCAGCCGCTCGATGGTCGGACCCTCCGCGCTGTACGGGCCGACATGGAGCACCTGCGCCGCGGCCCCTTCGTCGAACGGTTCGAACCGTGCCCGGGCGAGGGCCGGAAGCGCCTTGCGCCCAGTGAGATCCCAGTGCGTGACCGCATATCGCTCGCTGGTCACCGTGGCCGGCTGGGCCATCATCATCCGCCAGCTCCACGCCGCCTTGTTCCCGGCGGCGAACACGGTCTTGTCGTCGGACCACCACAGGCCCTCGAGAGGCGCCACCCGATGAACGAGGCCGAGCTCGCGCTTCAGGCTGAACTTCAGCGTGTACGAGATCGAGTAGAGGGCCTCGAGGGCTTCCCGGTACTCCTGCGAGGTGTTCGGGTCGCCGTGCCCGTCGATCATCACGAAGACCTGCGGCGGCACCCGGACGAGCTCGGGTTCGGTGCGCGCGACGTACAGGTCGGTCGGGTCGAGTGCCCGGACCAGGGTCGCACCGCCGATGGCCATGACGCTGCCTCCCGTGGTGTGGGCCGATCACGGTATGACCACCGCGCGGCCCGCGGCGAGAGGCATTCGTCCCGTTCGTGGCAGGCTGTCGCGGTGCCCGATCCAATCCTCACCGCCCGCCAGCTGAACCGGGCCCTCCTGGCCCGCCAGCTGTTCCTCGAGCGGTCGACGCTGTCCATCCCCGCCGCCCTCGAGGCAGCATCTGGATCAGGCAAGCGCTCGTCGGGCTCGGCGCCTGTCATGGCCGGGGCCTCCTCCACGCGCGACATCAAGCCGGACAACATCTTCCTGGATACCCCTGAGTTCGCCCTGCCGGGCGATTTCGGGATGGCCGCGGCCGACCGATCAGGATCAATAATAGCCACCTGGCACCTAATCATGTAGCATCTCCTCGATGACCACGTTCTGTCGAACTCGGGAGGCTCCCAGTCCGTCGGGCGTCGACTCGCTCACGGACGATCTGGAGCGGATCGCTGTGGGCGCGGTCGGCCTCACGACCCGTGCCCTGGCACAGGCGGACATGGGCTTCGAGCTGACGTTCCCGCAATGGCGAGCACTTCTCGTGCTTGGCGAGGACTCGGACGGAGCGCGGATCGGCGAGGTCGCGGCCCGGGTCGGGGTCACGTTGCCGGCGACGAGCCGCCTTCTTCGGCGGCTGGAGCGGCGCGGACTGACGACGCTCTCGGTCGATGAATCGGATCGTCGCGCCACGCGCGCCCGGCTGAGCGACCGTGGTCGCACGGTCCGCGAGGCGATCCTGGCTCGCCGGCGTGCGGCCTTGCGCGAGATTGCGACCGGACTGCCCCAGGTCGACGGGCTTGACCTCGCGAGTGGGCTCCGGGCCATCGCCTCCGAGCTTGAGCGGTTCGCGTGACGACCGTCGTCGCCCGGAAGCTCGATGCCGGCCTCCACTCGGTCAGACGCCGCCTCCGCGAGGCGAGCTACCTGCGCAAGTGGGTCGTCCTGGGCGCGGGC
>CAWDEW010000012.1:0-92382 GCA_963801445.1 uncultured Chloroflexia bacterium
CCCCGAGCGCGATCCGCGCCGTCGGACCCGGCGCGGGAACCGCGGGCGCTGCGGCGCTTGCCCCGGTGGTCTCGTCGTTCACGATCGCCGGTGCGACGACGAACGCGACCGGGCCCTGGCCGCGCGAGGCCGTCCTCGCGGCGGGCACGCTCCAGGTGCGACCCGAGTCCGTGGTGGGCCTCAGCCTCCCAACGGGGACCTGCGCGAAGGGCTGGGTCTCGGACGCCGTGCCGGTTGCCGGCTGGACGACCACGCCGCCCGCGCCGATGCAACTCGCATTCCAGGTCCCGAGCCAAGGAGCGGGCGCCGGGCTCCTGCGCTCGGCAGCCCGGGACCCGGCGACTGGCTGGTCCGCGTCCTGCTGACGGTGTCGCGGCCGGAGACCGGCGGCGACACGGCGGCCACCGACTCGATGACGCTCATGTTCCGTGTCCAGGTCGCCGGACCGTCGGGGGCCTCGTCCTCCCCGGTCCCGACCGGCGCGCCGCCGAGCGGCGTGATCGGCCTCGATCCGCCGGGCATCGGGGACCAGGTCCTGGCCGGCGACGTCCTCGCCGGGCAGATGTCGCGAGCGGGCATCCCGACGGCCGGGGTCGACGGTGAGGTCATCCCGCCGCTCGTGCCGGGAGGCGTGACGGCGTACGTCGCGTGCACCGGGCGCGGGACGCTCCAGGTCGCGGTCGTCACCGCGGCCCCCGGCGCGGACGCCGCGGCCGTCGCGGCAGGGGCCCGCTGGACCGGGGTTGACTGCGCCGCGGGCATCTACGACACCGTCCAGCGGACGGTCGATCTCCCGCCGGCGGCTGGAGGCGAGAACCGGCTTCTCGTCCGGCGGTCCACGTCGACGGTGGCTGCGCCCGGATACTCGATCCTCCTCGGGCAGCCCATCGCGGCCGCCTGCCGGGCCCCAACCCCGGCCGACCTCGCGGCGATGACCCTGGCCTGGGACGGCGGGACGCCCGCGCCGGGCGTTGTGGCCGGCTACAAGCTGCCCGGCGGGGCCCTCGCGTTCGACGGATATCACCTGGAAGCGAACCTCGCCCGACCGGCGATCGCCGGGCGCCTCGACCAGCCCGGGATCCTCACGCTTCCCGCGGGCATCTGCGCGACCGGGTGGCAGGTGGATGGCGTCTCGCTGGGGCAGCCCTCCTCGATCGGCAGCTCGTCGGAGAGCTCGACCTTGCCCCAGCGCGACCGGATCGGGCCCCGCGTCAACGATGCCGGGGACCAGGTCCTGCGCCTGGTCGTGGCCCTGATCGGCCCCGACGGCCGGCCGTGGGAGGCCACGCTGCTCTTCCACGTGCTGGTCCCCGCCACCGCGAGTCCCTCGCCCGGCCCGTGACGGCCGGCGGGGCGCAGAGCGGGGTCCGCTCCGGGGTCCGCTCCGGAGCCCAGGGCGCACCCGGCGCGACCCGCCTCCTTTGCTATACTCCGCCTCCGGAACCGCTGGGGCTATAGCTCAGCTGGAAGAGCGTCTGAATGGCATTCAGAAGGTCCGGGGTTCGAGTCCCCGTAGCTCCACCAGCCCCTGACCGACGCCGCAGTCTCGACCCCTCGCCCAGGCGGCGGGGGGTCGTCGCGTATCTAGAGGCCGAATCGTGACCACCGAACGGACCCGGATCGAGCGCTACGACCCCGCCGCCGTCGAGCCGCGCTGGCAGGCGCGCTGGGCGGAGCTCGGCCAGCACCGGACCGACCTGCACGACGACGCCCGGCCCCGCTACTACCTGCTGACGATGTACCCCTACACGTCGGGCGACATCCACATCGGGCACTGGTACGTCAAGACCCCGACCGACGCCCTGGCCCGCTTCCGCCGGATGCATGGCTACAACGTCTTCCTGCCGATCGGCTTCGACGCCTTCGGGCTGCCCGCCGAGAACGCCGCGATCAAGAACGGGATCCATCCCAGCGAGTGGACCTGGCGCAACATCGAGAACATGCGCCGCCAGCTGCGGAGCATGGGCGCGACCTTCGACTGGGACGCCGAGGTCGTCACCGCCGATCCGGCCTACTACCGCTGGAACCAGTGGCTCTTCCTGCGCTTCCTGGAGGCCGGCCTGGCCTACCGGGCGAAGGCGCCGGTGGACTGGTGCCCCAACGACGGCACGCTCGCCCGCGAGCAGGTGGAGGGCACCGACCGGCGCTGCTGGCGCTGTGGTGCGAGGGTCGAGAAGCGCGACCTGGAGCAGTGGTTCCTGCGCATCACGAAGTATGCCGACGAGCTGCTGGACTTCACCGGGCTCGACTGGCCCGAGCCGATCCGGGTGATGCAGACGAACTGGATCGGGCGATCGCAGGGAGCCGAGGTGGTCTTCCGGAGCGCCCCGGACGCCCACATCCCCGGGGGCGACGAGATCCGGGTCTTCACCACGCGCCCGGACACGCTCTTCGGCGCCACGTTCATGGTCCTGGCCCCGGAGCACCTCCTGGTGGAGAAGCTGACCTCGCCAGAGCAGCGCCCCGTCGTGGAGGCCTATGTCGCCCAGGCCCGCAGCGAGACCGAGATCGAGCGGCTCAGCACGGAGCGCGACAAGACCGGTGTCCCGCTGGGCGCCGACGCGATCAACCCGGTCAACGGGGAGCGGATCCCGATCTGGATCGCCGACTATGTGCTCGCAGGCTACGGGACGGGCGCGATCATGGCCGTGCCCGCCCACGATGAGCGCGACTTCGCCTTCGCCAGGCAGTTCGGCCTGGAGATCCGCGAGGTCATCCGCCCGCTCGAGGGCCCCGGGATGGGCGAGCACCCCGAGGCCGCGTACGTCTCGAAGACCGAGACCGACGTCCTCGTCAGCTCGGGCCACTACAACGTGATGAGCGTGCCCCAGGCGATCCGGGCGATAACGGCGGACCTGGAGGCGCGCGGCGAGGGCAGGGCCGCGGTCACCTACCGGTTGCGGGACTGGCTGATCAGCCGCCAGCGCTACTGGGGCACGCCCATCCCGGTCGTCTACTGCCCGACCGATGGGATCGTCCCGATCCCGGACGAGCACCTCCCGGTGCGCCTGCCCGAGACGGTGGACTACCAGGGCTCCGGCGAGAACCCGCTCCGGCGCGACCCGGCCTTCCTGAACACGGCCTGCCCGCGCTGCGGCGGCCCGGCGACCCGCGAGACGGACACGATGGACACGTTCATCGACTCGTCCTGGTACTGGTTCCGCTACCTCTCGCCGGGCAGGGAGGACGGCCCCGTGGATCGCGCGATCGTGGACCGCTGGACGCCCGTCGACCAGTACACCGGCGGCGCCGAGCACGCGGTGATGCACCTGCTCTACAGCCGCTTCTTCACCAAGGCCATGGCCGATTGCGGCCTGGTCTCCGAGCGCGAGCCCTTCAGGCGCCTGTTCAACCAGGGCCAGGTCCTGGGCGCCGACGGCGAGCGGATGAGCAAGTCGCGCGGGAACGTCCAGGACCCGGACGAGCTGGTTGCCCGCTACGGCGCGGACACCGTGCGCCTCTTCCTGATGTTCATGGGGCCGTGGGACCAGGGCGGGCCCTGGAGCCCGTCCGGGATCGGCGGGATGTCGCGCTTCCTCAACCGGGTCTGGACGCTCGCCCTGGACGCGGCGGGGCGCGAGCCCGGCGACCCGGACTCGGGCTCCCTGCCGGCCGGCGAGGACGCGGCGACGGCGGAGCGCACGATCCGCGGCGCGGCCCATCGCACGCTCCAGGCGGTCACGATCGACTACGAGGCCTTCCGCTTCAACACGATGGTGGCCAAGCTCATGGAGCTCTCCAACCTGCTCTTCCGCTACCGGGGCACCGAGGTCGCGGGAGGCCCGGCCTGGGACGAGGCGATCGGGTTCCTGCTGCTGATGCTGGCGCCCGCGGCACCGCACGTCACCGAGGAGCTGTGGGCGCGCCGCCTGGCGGCCCGGGGGGAAGCCTGGCGATCGATCCACGCCGAGCGCTGGCCGACGGTGGATGCCGCGGCCGCGGCCGTCGAGACGCGCGAGCTGCCCGTCCAGGTCAACGGCAAGGTCCGCGATCGGGTGGACGTGCCGGTCGGGCTCTCCGAGCCCGAGGTGGAGGCGCTCGTGCTGGCCCGCCCGAAGGTCGTCGCGGCTCTCGGCGGACGGTCGCCGGACCGGATCATCCACGCCGGTGGCGGGCGCCTGGTGAACATCGTCGTTCGGGGCTGACAAGGGCCGCTCGGCCGGGTACGGCCGGAACCGACGGGCCGATTCGAGGCCTACTCGCACTCGCCCGGGCGGGCCGCGCCCCGCTACACATCGGGGTGGCGGTCCGCGGTCGTCGCGCGGCCGCCGAGCTGCAAGTCCAGCGCGTCCCGGGGAGGTCTCCATGCACAACGAGGCGATGTCGCGCCGGATCCGCCGGACCGTGGCCGGAGCCGGGCCCGCGCTCGCGATCACGCTGGGCCTGGTGGTCGCGACCGCCTGCTCGGGCGGATCCGCCGCGACGACGGCGCCAGGAGGCGGGTCGAGCGCGGGGCCGGCGGCGAGCCAGGACGCCGGCGCGACCCAGGCGCCTGCGGCGTCCCAGGCCCCCGGCGCGGCGCTGGATGTCTGCTCGATGCTCTCGATCGCCGACGTCAAGACCGTCACCGGCGCCGACACGACGGCCACAGTCGAGAGCACCAGCGGGTGGGCAGACTGGGTGGCCGGCCAGTGCTGGTGGAACAACGCCAACATGAGCGTCCGGTTCTCCTTGGACCTCGGCACGCCCGCCAGCATCGCCAAGAGCAGCTCGCCGACCGCCGCCGAGCAGCTGGCCCTCTTCAAGGTGGCCATGAAGGGCTTCGGCGACGTGGTCGACGTCCCCGGCCTGGGCGACGGAGCCGTGTACGTGGCCGGCTTCCTGGTCGCCACGAAGGGAGGGTCCATGGTGCAGGTCTACGCGACCGCGCTCACCCAGGACCAGGTCATCGCGCTCGGGAAGCTCGCCGTCGCGAAGCTGTAGCCGCACGCCCGGCACTCCCGGCACTCCCGGCACTCCCCGGCACTACCGGCAGGGCAGCCGAGCGCAACGGGCGGGTTCCGTCCAGAATCGGTCCATGCGCACGTCCCGCACCATCCGCCCGGCCCGGCGGTCCATCCTCGCGCGCCTTCGCCGGGCGGCCGTCGTCGCGCTCCTGGCCGCGCTGCTGGGGGGCTGCGCGGGCTGGACGACGACGCCGGCCCTGACGCTCCTCGTGAGCTCGACCATCGATCAGCCGCTCCTCGTGTACGTCAACGGCGACTGGGTCGGCACGATCCCGGCGGGCTCGACCGACGCGACCGTCCCGGCGGCCGGGCACGGCGGCCCTCCCTGGACGGCTGAGGGGCGCCTGGCCAGCGGGACCGTGGTCGCGACGCTCACCATCCCGGCGGCGCCGGGGTCCGGGCAGGCCGTCACCACCACCGTCGTCCTGGCCTGCGGCGCCATCACCATGACCGACGGGACGCCCGGACCGCGCCCGTCCCTCGTGCCGCCGGCGCCCGGAGCCAGCCTGCCGCCCTGCACCTGAAGGTGCGTGCCTGGCGCCGCCGTCCCCGGGCGGCGGCGCGGCGCGCCGGGGGGGCTCCGGTCAGCCGGGCTTCGCCAGGTCCAGCTCGGCCCGCAGGACGCCGTCCATGGTGGTCGGGACGATGGTGAAGCCCACCGCCTCGGCGGAGCGGATCATCCCGACGTTCTCGACCCGGATGTCGGCCCCGATCCGCTCGAGCTTCTCGGCACGGCCGACCGCGACGATGCGGCGGACCAGCTCCGTGCCGATCCCCCGTCCCTGGAATGGGTCGGCGACCAGCACGGCCCACGTCCCGGTCGCCGTGCCGACGACCTTGCTGAGGCGGCCGATTCCCATGATCTCCGGCTGGCCGTCCGGGCCATCGTGCTCGGCCACGAGCGCGAGCTCGCGGTCGTAGTCCAGGAAGCAGATCCGGATCAGCCGCTCGTGGGCCGTCCGCTCGTCGAGGCCCAGGTTCCGGAAGTAGCGCCGGAAGACCGTCTCCGGTGAGAGCGAGCGGTGGAACTGCACGACCAGGGGTTCGTCCTCGGGCCGGATCGGGCGGATCCGGAGGGTCTCGCCGTCGACGGTCGTGAAGGTTCCCTCGTACCTGCGCGGGTAGCCCCGGATCGCCAGGCGCGGCAGCGCGTCGACGGCCACGTCGGGATCGTGGAGGACGACCCGGGCATCCAGGGCGATCAGCCGCTCCGGGCTGGCCAGGAGCGGGTTGATGTCCAGCTCCTTGATCCAGCGCTGCTCGACCACGAGCTGGCTGAACCGGACGAGGAGCTGCTCGAGCGCGTCGAGGTCCACCCCGCGGCGTCCGCGGATCCCCTTGAGGGCCTGGTGGATCTTCGTGTGCTCCATCATCCGGCGGGCCAGCGTCGTGGTGAGGGGCGGCAGCCCCAGCGCCCGGTCCTTGAACAGCTCGACCAGCTGGCCGCCCATGCCGAAGAGCAGGACCGGCCCGAACTGGGGGTCGATCGAGGAGCCCAGGATCAGCTCGTAGCCCGTCCAGTTGACCATCGGCTGGACGGTCACGCCCTCGAAGTGCTCGGCACCCCGGCGCTCCGCGACGGAGGCCGCGATCGAGGCCCAGGCGGCACGCACCGCCTGCGCGTCCTGGAGGTTGAGCTGGACGCCGCCCACGTCGGTCTTGTGGGTGATCGTGTGCGAGAAGAGCTTCACGACCACCGGGTAGCCGATCCGCCCTGCCGCCGCGACCGCCTCGCCCTCGGTGCGGGCAACCACGGTCTCCGTGATCGGGATCCCGTACGCCGCCAGGAGCTCCTTGGACTCGACCTCGGTCAGGAGCGTGCGTCCCTCGGCCCGGACGGCCGCCACGAGGGCCGTCGCGCGCGCCCGGTCGACCGGCAGCTCCTCGTCCGAGGGGAGGGTCGGGGTCTCGTAGATCTGCTGGAGGTGTGCCTGGAGCTTCCAGGTGTCGTTGAACATGCGGACGGCGGTGTCCGGGTACGGGAAGGTCGGGATCCCTGCCTCGCGCAGGATCGCCGCGCCCTTCTCCACCTCCGAGCCGCCCATCCATGACGCGAGGACGGGCTTGCCCTCGATCCGGGCGAAGCGGGTAAGCTCCCGGGCCGTCCCGATCGGGTCGGTCATCGCCTGCGGCGTGAGGATCACGAGCAGACCATCGGCGTTCGGGTCGGCCGCGGCGATCTCGAGGGCCGCGGCGTAGCGGTCGGGACCCGCGTCGCCCAGGATGTCGATCGGGTTGTTGTGGCTCCACGGTCCGGGCAGGAACGCATTGAGGCGCTCCATCGTCGCCTCGGTGACCTCGGCCAGCTCCCCGCCACCGCCGATGAGCGCGTCGGTCGCGAGCACCCCGGGACCGCCCGCGTTGGTCACGATCGAGAGGCGCCGGCCCTTCGGCCGGGGCTGCTTGGCCAGGACCTCGGCCACGTAGAAGAGGTCCGCGATCTCGTCCACGCGCAGGACCCCGACCCGGGCGAACGCGGCCGCCAGGACCTCGTCGCTGCCGGTGAGGGAGCCCGTGTGGGAGGCCGCGGCCTTGGCCGCCTCCTCCGTGCGTCCGGGCTTGATGACGATGATCGGCTTGGTCAGGGCCACCTCGCGGGCAGCCGACAGGAAGGCCCGGGCATCCCCGATCGTCTCCATGTAGACCACGATGCTCTGGGTGTTCGGGTCGTTGCCGAGGTAGGTGATGACCTCGCCCCAGCCGACGTCGAGCATCGAGCCCAGCGAGACGACTGCGCTGAAGCCGACATTCTCGCCATGGCTCCAGTCGAGGACGGCCGTGAGGAGGGCACCGGACTGGCTGACGAACCCGACGGTGCCGCGGCGGGCGATGGCGCTCGCGAACGTGGCGTTGAGGCCGCTCACCGGGCTCATCACGCCCAGGCAGTTCGGGCCGACGATCCGCATCCCGGCCTCGCGGGCGCGGGACAGGATCCGCTGCTCCAGCTCGACGCCCTCGGGCCCGATCTCCTTGAATCCCGCGCTGATCACGATGACGGACCGGATCCCGAGCTCGGCGCACTCGTCGATGACGGCCAGCACGGACGGCGCCGGCGTCACCACGACGGCAAGGTCCACCGGATCGGGGACCGCGGCGAGGGACGGGTAGGCCTTGACGCCGAGGATGCTGGCCCGCTTCGGGTTGATCGGGAAGACCGTGCCGCCGAACGGGCTGCTGATCAGGTTCCAGAGCACCGTCCGCCCCACGCTGCCCACCTTCTCGGTCGCGCCGACGACCGCGACGGTCGAGGGGGCGAAGAACGGGTCGAGCGGGTTCGTTGCCGCCGCGAGGACGTCGCTGGCGCGGTCGCGAAGGGGCGCTCGACGCGCGGTCGGCGCGCCGTCGGGATCGCCGGCGTCGGATGTTGCGGTGCCGGCGGGAGGCTCGATGCGGAGGGCAGGATCGGACACGGGATGGAGCTCCGGTGGGCGGCAGTCCGCCGGAGCGGACCACGGGTGGGTGGACGTGCAGTTGGCCAAGCGTGCCACGACCCGGACGCGCACGCGGAGGGCCGACCATCCCCCATCGGGGGGCCGGGGCGCCCGGTCCGGGTGCCGGACGACCCAGGGCGAGTCGCGGCTCACGGTGCCCTGATGCCCCTTCGGGCATCGCCACCTGCCTGAACGGGCATCCAGTTTAGCCCTGCCGGCCTCCCAAGAGCCCGCAGACGGCTGTCCTGCCGCGGCGATAGCGTTCGCCAATGCCCCGCCGACACGTTCCGATGCCCCATGACGAGCATGACGAGATCCTCAGAGGCGGCGCCAGCGGTGCGAGGGCGGGGCGTCGCGAGGCCGAGCCCGCGGCCGACCTCTCCCCGACTGGTCGCGTCCTGGCGCTCCAGCAGCTGGCCGGCAATCGTGCGGTCGCCGACCTCGTCACGGCCCCCGGGCCGGGCATCGGCGTGGCCGTGCAGCGCCTGGCGGGTGCCCCGCCGGTCGTCCAGCGGGTCGCCTCGCCAGTCCTCCGCGTGGGCTCCAGCGGACCGGCGGTGACGGACCTCCAGGCCCAGCTCAACGGCGCCCGGGCATCCCAGCCGCCGCTCATCGTGGACGGCCAGTTCGGCCGGCGCACGCGGGCGGCGGTCATCGCGTTCCAGCGGAGCGCGGGGCTCACGCCCGACGGCGACGTCGGGCCCCTGACCCGGGCAGCGCTGGGCTCCGGCGCCGGTGGAGCCGTGACCGGGCCGGGCGAGATCATCGATTCGATCGAGCGGGCCGTCGAGCATGCGGCCGGGGCTGCGACGCTCCAGGAGGCGGCGGGCGCCGAGGGCGCAGCCGGCGCGGCCGGTGGCGGCGCGGGCCGCAGCCAGGTCGGCGTGACCACGCCGGTGGGGTCCGCCAGCGGCTCGTACGACGCCGCGACGAGCGTGGCCGAGGGAAGCGTGACGGCGGCCGGCGGCAGCGCTCAGGGGTCGTACGACTCGCAGACCGGCTCCGGCAGCGGCGCCATCGCGGGCCGCCAGGGTGGCGTGGCCGGCGGATACGACGCCGGGACCGGCGAGGTCACCGGGTCCGGGACATACAACGGTCCCGCCGGCACCGGGTCCGCGTCCGGGTCCTACAACACGAACACCGGCTCCGCCCAGGGCCAGGGAACGTGGAACGGCAGCTCGGCCAGCGGCTCGTACGACGCCACGACCGGCTCCGGCCAGGGCAGCTACTCCTCGGCCGGGGGGACCTCGGTCAGCGGCTCGTACAACGGCCAGACGAACACCGCATCGGGTTCGTACTCGTCGGGCTCGGGCACCTCTGGAAGCGGGACGGTCGACCTCTCGACCGGGACGGGCTCGGGCACCGTGCAGACCCAGTACGGCAGCGCTGCGGTCTCCTACGACGGCGACCAGGTCCACGCGACTGTGAACGTCCCGGGCCTCGGGAGCGTGAGCGTCGACCTGGACCCCGGCGACTGAGGCCCTCGGGCCGGGCACCGCGCTCGGTCACTGCGTCTGGCGCGCCTGAAGGGCCGCCCCACCTTCGATAGAGCTGGACCGACAGAAGGGAGAGCACAATGAGCAACGAACAGGTGGCGCCTGAGACGAACGGCGTCGCGGTGGAGGTGCTTGCAACGGTTGACCTTGCCCGCGAGATCGAGGGCATGGAAGGCCGCCAACTTCGAATGCGCCTGGTGACCATCGATCCCGGAGGCGTCTTCGGCCCGGTTCACGACCACAAGGGCAGACCCGGCACTGTCTACGTCTTGCAGGGAACGATCACCGACCATCGAGACGGGGTCGCCACGGACTATGGGCCGGGACCGGGCTGGCCCGAGGATCGGAACACGACCCACTGGCTCGAGAACAGGGGAGCCACTCCGGCGGTGGAGATCTCGGTCGATATCGTCAGGCAGGAGTGAAGTGCGCCCACGCGTGGCCACCTCGCCTTTCCATCACGGTCGACCTTCCTGGTCAAATGGAGCGTGAGTTGAGCGACGTCAAGATCGGCGCCCTGTGCTGGAACCAGTACACGGACTGGCCGAGCCTCCTCGAAGCGGGCATCCGGGCAGACCGACTTGGATACACGAGTCTCTGGACCTGGGACCACGTGTACCCGATCATCGGCGACTCCCATGGACCGAACTACGAGGGCTGGCTGACCATCACGGCCTGGGCCCAGGCGACGAGGCAGGTGCGGATCGGCCTGATGGTCGGTGCGAACTCGTTTCGGTCGCCGACGCTCACGGCGAAGATGGCCACGACGCTCGACCACATCTCGGGCGGGCGCGCCATCCTCGGGATCGGGGGCGCCTGGTTCGAGGAGGAGCACCAGGACTTCGGGCTCGACTTCGGGTCCGGGTTCCCGGAGCGGCTCCGCTGGCTCGGGGAGGCGCTGCCGGTGATGCGCGGGATGCTCGACGGGACCGAGCCGAGCGCTGCCGGCCCGCGCTACGGCTCGCGCCACACGCGCAACCTGCCCGGCCCGGTCCAGGCGCACCTCCCGATCTGCGTCGGGGGCGGCGGTGAGAAGGTGACCCTCAAGCTCGTGGCGAAGTACGCCGACATGAACAACGTCGGGGGCGGTGTCGAGGCGGTTCGGCGCAAGGAGGCGGTCCTCCTGGAGCACTGCGCGACGGTGGGGCGCGACCCGTCCGAGATCGAGCGGACCACCGGGATCGGCACCGTCTTCATCCGGGACGACCGGGCCGAGGCAGAGCGGGTCTTCCGGGCGGCCTTCGACCGGAACCGGGTCGCAGCGCCCTGGACGAACCAGCCCGTGGGAACCCCCGAGGACGTGGCCGAGATGCTCGCCCCCTACCTCGGGCTGGGCTACCGGCACCTGATCGCCGGGTTCCCCTCCGACTACGACGAAGAGTCGATGACCCGCCTCGCGACCGAGGTGCGGCCGCTCCTCGAGAACGCGGGGTAAGGCTTTCAGGCGCCCGGAGCAGGCACCTCGGTCAGGCGCCCCTCCTGCCGGGCGTAGTCCCAGGCGTCGATCTCGGGCGGCGTGAGGCCGAGGTTGGTGAGCGCCGTGCAGACCTGGCTGCGGTGGTCGGTCCCGTGGTGGATGACCTGGGCCAGCCGGATGCCGAGCGGCGCGTGGCTCTCCGAGCCATCGTCGCGGTGGCGGACGACGATTCGGTCTGGATCCAGGTCTCCGGCGACCAGGGCGGCCCAGACGGGGCCGTTCGCAGCCATCGCCGCGCGGAGGGCCGCGAGGTCCAGCGCATCCTCGTTGATGCTGGCCACCTTCCCGCCCGACAGCAGCTCGAGGTACGAGCAGTCGCCGCCGACGAGGTGGCGGACGGTGTCGAGGATGGACCCGAAGGTGCCAGGGACCGGGGTGGCGAGCTGCTCGTCCGTGAGGGGAGCGCACGCGTCGATCAGGGCGATCGTCGCCCAGACGTGGTGGCCGTAGGCGTCAGCGAGGATTGGTCTGCTCATGCCCGGACCCTACCGCGGGTTCCGGAGTCCGGCAACCGTCGAGGGCGGACGCTCCCTGCAAGGGCGCTGGACCCAGCGCCGCTCGTGGTCGAACCGGCCGGTGCCGAGCCAGCTGGCACGCCCGCCCTACTCGATCGAGTAGGTCGCGCCGGGCGGACCGGCTCTACCGTCGGGCAGCGCCGGGCGGCCAGGATGCCGGCAGTGGTCGACGCGCCCCGGATTGGACCCGGCCGTGCGTCCCCGAGGATTGAGCCCCGGCGCTGTCCCCCGACGGTGGCCGGGGCTCTCCATCGTGCCCTGGACCGGAGTGGCTCCCGATCGTCCGCCTGGAGCGGAGTCCCGGGTCGCGTCCGACTCAGTCGGCGTCGATCAGCAGCCGGGAAGGTCGCAGCGGATCGGCGCGCGGAAGAACCTGGCGCCTTCCTGGTAGACGTTGAGGGAGTACCAGCTCGGGTCTCCGTCGACGTCGACGAGCGGCCCGTCGAGGACCAGGGTGACCATGACTCCCCAATGCTCATGCTGATCCGCGAGGGTCACGTAGCGCGAGGAGCAGTAGAGCCCGCCGACGGTGGGTGCGTGGTTCGCCTCGCCCATCGTCACGAGGCACTTCTCGGTCGCGCTCCCGGTCTCCATCCAGAGCCTGAGCACGGTGTTATCGACCGGCTCGCCGCCATATGCATTGCCAATGTGGTAGACGTTGTTGATGCCGATCGTCGGATGCGCGGGCGCTCTCCAGAAGTTTCCCGCCCCGGCGACCGTCCCGACCGCCAGCGCGACCGTGAGCAACGCCGCGGCGCCCACCGCGATGAACCGGCGCATAGCAGTGCCTCCCGGGACGCCCGCAGCGGTCGGTCTCGCCATTGGCTCGGCGCGGTCCCGGCGACCAGTGCATGGACCGCGCGTCTGAGCCTCCGCAGTTCGCCTGTTTGGACGCGAGGGACGTCGCGTTGTTGCAGTCGCCCGCCACCGGGACGGACAGCCGCCCCGGTCCCTGGAGGCGGAGAAGTGACCGCGGTGAGTCTCGCGGGCGCCCCTGATCGGTCGAGCGAGGTGCGACCGCGGCTCGAGAAGGCCACGAGCAGGGTTCCGCCCGGGTCACGTAAGCCCGCGATAAGTCGGCCTCGCTACCGTTCTTCCTGACGCACGTCGCGTCGGTTGTGCCCCCAACGCGACGTGCGTTCGCCTTCCCGGCCGCTCGGCCGCCTGCCAGTGCCATGGGCGACGGGAAGCCGCCCGCCACGACCGCCCGCCGCGCCCCGCCGGGGAGCAGCCCGTGGATCCGAACCTGCCCTGGCGCGCGCTCGAGGAACCTGCGACAGGCCCGGCGAGCACGGCCGCTGCAAACGGCGACGGCGGCCGGTCGCCAGCCAGCCGCCGGGGCCTGCTCGCGGCGGGCCTGGCGGCCACGCTCGTCGCGGCCGCGGCGGCTGCGGCGACGGTGGCCTTCGCGCTGGCCGGTGGCGTCCCTCCTCCCACGCTCCAGCTCCCCCCGGACGCGCACGCGGTCGGTGCGGCCGGGACCGAGGGCACTGCCGCCAGCGGAGCACTCCCTGCAGGGAACGTCGTGGTGGTCGACGTCGCGGGCGCGGTCCGGCGGCCCGGCGTCCTGCGCCTGCCGGCCGGTTCGCGGGTCGGCGACGCGATCGCCGCGGCCGGCGGGTTCGGGCCGCGCGTGGATGCCGCAGCGGCGGCCCGGCTGAACCTGGCCGCCCCGCTGCACGACGGGGAGCAGGTTCGCGTCCCGTCACGCGACGACCCCACGTCGGCGCCGCAGGCGACCGCGACCGAGGGCGTCGGGAAGGCCGGCGGGACCGGAGGCGCGGCCACGGCCGGGCCGGTCGATCTCAACCGGGCCACGGCGGCCGAGCTCGACGCGCTGCCCGGGATCGGTCCCGCGACCGCCGCGAAGATCATCGCGAGCCGCACGGGATCGCCGTTCACCGCTGCCAACGACCTGCTGACGCGCAAGCTCGTGAGCGAGACGACGTTCGGGAAGCTGACAGGCCTCGTGGCCGTCGGCCCGTGAGCATGCCGCGCAGCGGCTGGCTCGCGCTCGGGACGCTCACAGCCGCGCTCGCCGACGCGAGCGGGGGCGGGAGCCTCATCGCCGCGGGCGCCTGCGCTGCCCTTGCCACGGCCGCCTGGCTGGCCTGGGCCGGGCGTCGCGAGCCGGCCATCCGGGCCCTCGCGATCGCCCTCGGGATCGCCGCCATCGGGATTTGCCTGCTGGCTGCAGGACCTGCGCCCGTGGGGCCGACGCCGCTCCCCGAGGGCACCGGCCCGTGGCTCGCGACAGTTGCCGGGCGGGGCACCCCGAAGGACGGCAGCCAGCGGTTCACGGCGGACCTCGCGGGACCCGGGATCCGCGTGGACGTGACCGCGCCGCGGTACCCGGAGATCGCCCCGGGCGATCCGATCGTCATCAGCGGAGCGATCGAGGCCCCGCCGGACGGTCCCTACGGGGACTACCTCTCCCGCTCCGGGATCGCGGGCACGGTGCGCGCCTCCCGGATCCGTCGCGTGGATGGCCCGCTGGACGCCGGCCGGCTCGTGGCGACGCTCCGCGATGGGGCCGGCGCCGCCCTTACCCGAGCCCTCCCGGAGCCGGAGGCCGGGCTCGCCGCGGGGATCCTCATCGGCCTGCGCGAGCGGGTCGATCGCGACCTGGCGGCCGCCTTCACCGCCACGGGCCTCTCGCACGTCGTGGCGATCTCGGGCTGGAACATCGCGCTGGTCGCCGGCCTCGCCACGACGCTCCTCGCCGGCACCGCGCGCCGCCGGCGGGCGATCATCGTCCTCGTCGCGGTGGCGCTCTACACGATCGCCGCCGGCGCTTCGCCGTCGGTGCTGCGGGCCGCGGTCATGGCCGGGATCGCGCTCGTCGCCCGCGAGCTCGGGCGGCCCGGCAGCGCGGCCCGGGCGCTCGGGTGGGCGGTTGCCATCCTCGTCGCGATCGCCCCGGCGAGCGCCACCGATCCGGGCTTCCAGCTCTCGGCCGCGGCGACGGCCGGGCTGCTCGCCTGGGCATCCCCGCTCGGGCGGTGGGCTGGGCAGCGGTTCCCGCACCTGCCCCGCTGGCTCGTCGAGGGGCTCGCGATCTCGCTCGCTGCCCAGGCGGCCACGCTTCCGATCTCGCTGGCGGCATTCGGCCGGATCGCGCCGCTGTCGCCGTTCCTGAACCTGGCGGTCGTGCCGCTGGTCCCGCTCGCGATGGCCGCGGGCGCCGTCGCGCTGCTCGGCGGAGGGCTCGTGATGGTGGGCCTGCCCGCGGCCATCGGGGCGATCGTCGGCCTGCCCGGGACGATCGTGCTCGGGCTCCTCGTCGGGATCGTGCGGGCGTCCGCCGGCCTGCCCCTCGCGTCCGTGCTGCTGCCGGCCCCGGCGGGGACCGTGCTCGGGGCACTGGCGGCGCTTGCGATCCTGCTGGTCGTCCTGCGCGGTCGGCGGGGATCGGGCCGCGCCCGGCGAGTCCCCCCGGCAGGCCGCCTCCAGTCGACCGCCACGAGGCCGTCGCCGCAGCGCGGGAGAGCCGGGACGGGCCCGCGGCGGCCCGTGCTCCGGCTCGGGGCGGGTCTCCTCGCCCTCGCGCTGGCCGCCCTGGTCCTCGTCGCCGCCTCGCGTCCGGACGGACGCCTGCACGTCATCGTCCTCGACGTGGGCCAGGGCGACGCGATCCTCGTCCGGACTCCCCACGACGGCCGGATCCTGGTCGATGCCGGGCCCGACCCGGACCGGCTGCTCGTCGCGCTTGATGCGCGGCTCCCGCCCTGGGACCGCCGGATCGACCTCGTGATCCTGACCCATCCCCACGAGGACCACGTGGCGGGCCTGCCCCTCCTGCTCGAGCGGTACCGCGTCGGGCGCGTCGCGGATCCCGGGATGCCCGGGGCAGGCCCGGGGTGGGCGGCCCTGCTCCCCGCGCTGAGGCAGCACGGCCTGGCCCGGACGCTGCTCGTCGCCGGCGACCGGCTCCAGCTCGACGGCCTGCAGCTCGCCGTGCTCTGGCCGGACGCCTCGCGGGTCCCGGCCAGCTCGTCGCCGCTCGGGCGAACCGTGAACGACGCGTCCATCGTGCTCCTGGGCACGTTCGGGCGGCGCCACGTGCTGCTGGCGGCCGACGCGGAGGACGACGTCGACCCCGAGCTGGTGGCCCGGGGTCTGCCGGCGCTCGACCTCCTGAAGGTGGCCCACCACGGGAGCCGGACGGCGACGAGCCAGCCCCTCCTGGCAGCTCTCCGGCCGGGGATCGCCGTCGTCTCGGTGGGCGCCCGGAACGACTACGGCCATCCCGCGTCGGCGACGCTCGAGCGGATCCGGGCCGCGGGCGCCACCGTCTATCGGACGGACCGCAATGGAGCCGTCGACGTCGCGCTCGACGACCGGGGCGTCGACGTCCGGGTCGACCGGGGCGGTCCGGACACGGGTACCGGCGTCTCGTCCGGCGCGGCCGGCATCACGGCATCGCGGACGGTCGCCGCCCGCAGCGTCCCCGGTGTGGACCCGGGACCCGCCGGAGCGCCCGGACCGCCGGGGGTCGGGTCGCCGCTCCCGTATGATCGGGCCGATGACCGTGCCCGGGCGGATCGAATCCGCCCTCCTGCTCCAGTCCCTCGCCCCGCCCGCGTGGCACCTGCGCCACTCGCGGGCCGTCGCGGAGATCGCCGGGTGGCTCGCCGCGCGGGCCAGGGCCGGCGGCGTGGCACTGGACAGGCGCCTGGTGGAGTCCGCGGCCCTCCTCCACGACGTCGACAAGGCCCTGCCGGCGGGAACCCCGGAGCGCGCGCTCCCCCACGGTGAGGGGTCGGCGGCCTGGCTGACCGCCCGGGGCCACCCGGAGCTGGGGCCCGCCGTGGCCGGCCACCCGGTGACCCGTCTCATCGCGAGCGACGCCGACGGCTGGATCTCCCGCGCGACCGCCGAGGAGCTCCTGGTCGCCTACGCGGACAAGCGAGCCGGGCAGCGGCTCGAGTCGCTGGAATTGCGCTTCGCCGGGTGGCGCCGGCGCTATCCCCGCGGCCCGTCCCGGGTCGATCGTGAGGCCGGCTGGGACACCGGCACCGCGACCGTCGTCAGGGCCCGGGCGCTGGCCCTCGAGTCGCGCGCCTGCGCCCTCGCCGGCGTGCAGCCGGGCGACGTCCGGCGCCTGCGCTGGACCGGGTCCGCCCTGCGCTCGGCCGCGGACCGAACCCGGGGGATGAACGCGTGACGGGCGGGCCGGATCCCGCACCGATCGGCTACTACTGGGGCGACGACGAGTACGCCCTGAACGCGGCCGCGAGCGCCCTCGGCGTGCGGGTCGCCGGCGGGCCGGGGGCACCGCAGCTGGCTCGCTGGCGGACCACCGGAGCGACGACGCGCGCCGGCGCGATCGCCGAGAAGCTGGCGACCGCCACGCTCTTCGGCGGCGGAACGCTGGTCGTCGTCGAGGATCCGGGGCCGCTCGTGCGGGCGAATGCGGAGCGCGACGCCCTCCTCGCGACCCTGGCCGCCGTCGCACCCGGCAACGCCCTGGCCTTCCTCGAGCCCGCGGACAGTTCGGGGCGGCGCGCGAAGAGCCTGGAGGACCTCGCCGAGGCGGTCCGGGCAGTGGGCGGCGAGGTCCGCCAGCTGGCCGCGCCCCGTGAGGGACAGATGGCCCGCTGGATCGGCCTGCGCGCCGAGGAGCTCGGGATCCGGATCGAGCCGGCAGCTGCCGAGCTGCTGGCCCGCCGCATCGGGGCCTTCGTCCGCGAGGGGGACGTGGACCGGCGGCGCCAGGGCCAGCTGGCCGTGACCGAGCTGTCCAAGCTGGCCTCCTACCGCATCGACGGCCCCATCCGGCGCGAGGACGTCGAGGCGCTCGTCGGGGAGGCGATGCCCGGGTCGACGTGGGGCCTCCTCGACGCGGTGGGATCGCGGCGGGTGCGGGATGCGGCCGACCTGCTCGAGCGCGTCCTCGATACGACGGCCGAGCCGATCATCCTCGCCGTCCTCCACCGGCGCGTCCGCGAGCTGGTCCTGGTGGCCGATGCCCAGGAGCGTGGCGAGGCCATCCAGGCGACGGCCCGGACCATGAAGCTGAAGGAATACCCGGCGAAGAAGCTCTGGGAGCAGGCCCGCGCGTGGAGGATCGAGGAGCTGGAGGCGGCCCTCGAGGGCCTGCTCGAGCTCGACGCGACGCTCAAGGGCGACGGCGGGGCGGACGCGCGGCGCCGCCGGCTGGCGTTCCTGCTCTGGCTCACGGACCGGGTGACCCCGCCCGGCGCGAACCCCGCTCGGCGAGAGTGACGGCGAACCGTCAGTCCGTGCTGGACCAGGCCTGCTCCTGGAGCACCTGGTCGCTCTCGATCGCGAACACGCAGCGGCCCTGGCCGAGGTCGAGGAGATCGATCAGCTCAGGATCGATGTAGAGCTGGTGGCAGTCCTCGCAGAGGCCGCCCGGGATGCCGAAGCAGAGCCGCTCGGTCCGGTCGACGAGACGGAAGGTCGTGTCGAACCGGGTGTTCACGAGGCGGCGACCGCACTCGGGGCAGCGATCGCGGAGGCGGGCCATGTGCGTGGAAGTCCTCGTCGGCACAGTCCGGTGACCGTTCTTCGACCACCTGCCCCGATTGTGCCGACCCGGCGCCGAGACGGGCATGGCCCGCAGGTACCGTGACGGTGGTACCTCCTCTCGGTTGCGCGTCGGACATCTCCCACGCGCGGTCGGCCCGCGCCGGCGGGCCGCGGCCGACCCGGGGGGCGAACGGCCTACTGGACCCGGAGGATCGTCCTGGCCTCGGCCCAGAGCTTCTCGAGCGCGTAGAAGTCGCGCTCGGGCGGGGCGAAGATGTGCACGATGGCAGCGCCTGCGTCGATGAGCACCCAGTGCGAGTCCGCCTCGCCCTCCCGCCCGATGATCCGGTAGCCCTCGGCCTTGAGCCCCTCGACGATCCCGTCGCCGATCGCTCCCAGCTGGCGCTCGGATCCGCCGGAGCAGATCACGAGGTAGTCGGCGACGGTCGTGAGCGGCGCGACCTCGAGCAGGACGATGTCGGCAGCCTTCTTGTCCTCGGCCAGCTCGACGATCCGGCGGGCCAGCTCCAGCGGCGCGCGATCGGTCGGGGGCGGCGGAGTGGTCCGGGCGGGGAGCCCGACACGGTGGGCCGCCCGCGCCGGAGCGCCGGCCTCGGCGGCGGGCACCTCCGCGGTGGGCGCGGGCGCGGCTTCGCCGATCACGTCCGTCGGGGTGACGTCTTCGGCGGGTCGAACGGGTTCGCTGGCCATGGGCCTCCTTCAGGAAGCCGGCGCGGGGGCAGGCGCCGGATCGGACACGTAGAGAGCGTACTCCCGGATCGCCGCGGCGACCGGCTCCGGGACGAGATAGCGGATCGACCGACCGGCGGCGACGCGGGACCGGATGAGCGTCCCGGAGATCGCCAGGCGTGGGCCGGGCAGGAACCAGGCCCGGTCCCCGGCGGTCGGGAAGTCGCGGGCGAACCGCGCGGCGGCCGCGGCCAGGTCCTCGGCCGCGCCCCCGCGGGGCACCACCGCGAGCCGGGCGAGCCGGAGGATCCGATCCGGATCGCGCCACGTGGCGAGGCCGGCCAGCGCCTCGGCCGACAGGATGAACCAGAGGTCCGGCGCCCGCCCCGCCCGGCTCTCGGCGTCGGCCAGGACCTGGAGCGTCTCCGCGGTGTACGTCTGGCCGGGCCTGTCGATCTCGATCCGGCTGGCGGCGAACCCGGGGTTGCCCGCGATGGCTCGCTCGACCATCGCGAAGCGCCGCTCCGCCGGGGTCACCGGGTCGGCGGCCTTCTGCCACGGCTCGCCCGCCGGGACGAACAGGACGCGCTCGAGCCCGAGCGCCTCGCGAACCTCCTCGGCGAGCGCGAGATGGCCGAAGTGGATCGGGTCGAACGTGCCGCCCAGGACGCCGAGGCGCCCCGGGACGAGCGTCGCCGGCGGATCGGCCGGACCGACCAGGAGGCTGTGCCCGGGGCTCCCCGGCGGGCCGCCCGGTCCCGCGGATCCGGCCGTCACGGCGGGGCTCACCGGTCGTCGAGCTCCCACGCCTCGGGGCCCCACTCGAACTCGATGCCGCCGATCCGCACGGTGTCGCCGGGGCCCACGCCGGCCTTGCGCAGCGCGGCGTCGATCCCGAGCCGCTCGAGGTCGCGCTGGAAACGCTCCGCGGACTCCTCGACGTCGAAGTTGGTCTGGGCTGCGATCCGCTCGATCCGGCGGCCCCGAACCCGGTGCGCGTCGCCCTCCCGCTCGAGCGTGAAGCCATCCCCGGCGGCCTGGAGCCGGTGGACCACCACGCCGGAGGGTTCGGGATCCTCGGCCAGCCCGGCGACATCCGGGAGGAGGTCCGCCAGCGCGTCGAGGAGGCCCTCGATCCCCTCGCCCGTGTCGGCGCTGATCGCGACGACGGGGATGCCCTCGCGCCGGCGTTCCGCCCGGAACTCGGGCCAGGCCGACCGCGCAGGCTCGAGGTCGATCTTGTTGAAGACCACCAGCAGCGGCTTCTCGAGGAGGGCCGCGTCGTGGAGACGGAGCTCCTCGCGAATGACGTCGTGGTCCCAGTCGGGGTCCCGCGACGAGCCGTCCACCACCTGGACCAGGACCCTCGTGCGCTCGACGTGGCGCAGGAACGCGTGGCCCAGGCCCGCGCCCGACGAGGCGCCCTCGATCAGGCCCGGCACGTCGGCGATCGTCGGCCGCCGTTCGTCCTCCCCGCCGAGGTCGAGCACGCCGAGGTTCGGCTCGAGCGTCGTGAACGGGTAGGCGGCGATCTTCGGATGAGCCGCGGTCAGCGCCGCCAGCAGGGTGGACTTGCCCGCGTTCGGGAGTCCAACGAGCCCGACGTCGGCGATGAGCCGGAGCTCGAGCCGCAACCAGCGCTCCTCGCCCGGCTCGCCCTTCTGGGCGTGCTTCGGCGTTCGGTGGGTCGCGGTCGCGAAGTGGACGTTGCCCAGGCCGCCGCGCCCGCCCCTCGCGACGCTGGCCTCCTGGCCGCTGGCGACCAGGTCCGCGACCAGCTCGCCGGTCGCGTCATCACGGACGGCGGTGCCGGGCGGCACGACCAGCACGAGATCCGTTCCCGCGCGACCATGACGCTTGGCGCCGCTGCCGGCACCGCCGGGCTCGGCCTTGAAGTGGTGCTTGAAGCGGAAGTCGCGCAGCGTGGTCAGGCCGGGATCGACGCGCAGCAGGATGGATCCGCCGCGACCCCCGTCGCCGCCGTCCGGGCCTCCCCGCGGGACGTGCGCCTCGCGCCGGAACGTCGCCGCGCCGTCCCCGCCGTCCCCGGCGCGGATCCAGATCTTTACGAGGTCCAGGAACATCCGGGCGATTCTCTCAGGCGCGCTCCCAGGCCGCGCGCGGTGCGCGCCGGAGCGACGAGCCTAAAGGTACGCGAGCGGGTTGACGCGATAGCCACCGTTCCAGACGGGGCCGCGCCAGACCTCGAAGTGGAGATGGGGCCCGGTCGCATTGCCGGTCGCGCCGATCCGCCCGATGAACTCGGCCCGACCGACGTGCTCACCGACCGACACCGCAACCGACGACATGTGGTTGTAGGTGGTGAAGAGGTCGGATCCATGGGCGATCCAGACCTGGTACCCGCCCCCGTTGTCCTTCCAGCCGGCGTAGATCACCGTGCCCGGTGCGGCAGCCTTGACGGGCGTGCCCCAGTCCGCGGCGATGTCGATCGCCAGGTGGCCCGCCCAGAAGTACTGGCTGATGTAGCCGCCCGCGACCGGCCAGGCGAACGTTCCGCCGGAGTACTGCGCCGGCGGGCGTGCAACGGGCCCGGAGACTGCTCGGGAACCGCCCGACGTGACCACGCGCGGTCGGACGGCGACCGGCTGGGGCGTCGGCTTGGGCGTGGCGATGGCGTCGGACTGCGCGCCGGGAAGGATCAGGACCTGGCCGATGACCAGGGTCGTGTCAAGCGCCAGGCCGTTGTAGGTGGCGACGTCCAGCGCGCTCAGCTTGTTGGCAGCCGCGATCGACCCCAGCGTGTCGCCGCTCTTGACCGTCACCACGAGGCCGGTGACCGGGGGGATCACGAGCACCTGGCCGACCTTGAGGCTGTCCTTTGAGCGGAGGTGGTTGGCCCACCAGATCGTCATCATCGAGACACCCATCCGGCGGGCAATGCCGGTGAGGGTGTCGCCCGATCGAACCCGGTAGGTGCGCAGGAGCTCCGCCGAGCCATTGACCGTCGTTGTCACGACGACGGGCTTCAGGAGCGTGCCGTCGGCAAGGAACTGGCCGGCGACCTCGGTCGCAACGGCAGATCCGCCATCGACGGGTCCCGCGCCCTGGTCGATCCCGAGGTACGAGGGCGCCCCGGTCACATTGGCAGCTGCGCCGACGTACCCATCGTTCGGCCCGCTCGCGCCGCCGATCACGAGGCGGGGAGCGTCGCCGGCACCGTAGGTGCCGCCGGTCGCGCCGGCGGGAGCCACGAACCCGGGCGCGGCGGTGATGGACGCGACGAGCAGGAACGCGGCGACGAGGACGGGAACGATCCGCTCGGGCGAGTCGAGCCGGAAGGAACGACCGAAACGGAGGGCAGGACGTGCTCCGGAGAGGCGAGAGCGCATCGGCGGCGCGTCCGAGGGGCGGCCCAGTCGGCTGCGCGCGGAACTGAACGCGGCCTGAGCGCGACGGGCCAGCACCAGCCCGGGACGGCGGGGGGTCTTGACCCGGGGGTCCGGGCCGTTCGCGTCGCTGTCCTGCTGCGCCTGTGCGCGCGGGGCGGCGCCGTGAGCCTTCTGCAATACGTTCTCCTCTGCCGCCGGACGTCCCCCCGGGCGATGACCTGGGGGTCATGCCCAACGCCCGTGCACACGGCCGGACCTGGGGTTCCGGGACGGTGCTGCGCACCCGCCACTCGGCGGGGCGCGACGGCAGGAACCGTAGCAGACGTCGGAGAAGCCTGCAATGTGACGCGGTCCGATGTGACATATGGCACGGTGTGGCCGGGCCGAATGGACCCCTTGTCCACCCGGCGAGACGCGGGCGTCAACGGTCGCGTGCCGGCCGCGGTGCCCGGCCCGGCGCGTCCGGCGGAAGCCCCGAGTCCTAGGAGGTGGCTTCCGCGCTCCGCTGGAGGGCGGCGAGGAACTGGGCGTTCGTCTCCGTCTTGGCGAGGCGGTTGAGCAGCAGCTCGATCCCCTCGTTCGTCCCGACCGCGGAGAGCATGCGGCGCATGGTCCAGACCATCTTGAGGGTCGGCTCCTCGAGGAGCAGCTCCTCGCGCCGGGTGCCCGAGCGCTGGACGTCGATCGCCGGCCAGATGCGCTTCTCGCCGAGCTTCCGGTCCAGGATCAGCTCGCTGTTGCCGGTCCCCTTGAACTCCTCGTAGATCACGTCGTCCATCCGGGAGCCGGTGTCGACCAGGCAGGTGCCGATGATGGTGAGCGAGCCGCCCTCCTCGATCTTGCGGGCCGCCCCGAAAAACCGCTTGGGCGGATAGAGGGCGATCGGATCGATGCCGCCCGACAGCGTCCGGCCGGACGGCGGCAGGGCCAGGTTGTAGGCCCGGGCAAGGCGGGTGATCGAGTCCAGGAGGATCACGACGTCCCGGCCGGTCTCGACCTGGCGCTTCGCGATCTCCAGGGCCATCTCTGCGACGTGGGTGTGGTTCTCGGTCGGCTCGTCGAAGGTGGATGAGATCACCTCGCCCTTGACCGAGCGGCGCATGTCCGTGACCTCCTCGGGCCGCTCGCCGATGAGGGCGACCATGAGGAGGATCTCCGGGTAGTTGGCGGTGATCCCGTTGGCGATGTTCTTGAGGAGCATCGTCTTGCCGGCCTTGGGCGGGCTGACGATGAGCGCCCGCTGGCCCTTGCCGATCGGGTTGACGAGGTTCACGAGCCGTTGCGAGAGGTTCTTCGGATCCGATTCGAGGTTGATGAGCTCTATCGGGTGGATGGGCGTGAGATCGGCGAAGTGCGGGCGGCGGCGGGCCACCTCGGGCTCGACCCCGTTGACCGAATCGACCCGCAGCAGGCCCCAGTACTTCTCGCCCTCGCGGGGCTGGCGCACCGTCCCGTTGACGCGATCCCCGATCCGCAGGCCGTAGCGACGAACCTGGCTGGAGCTGACGTACACGTCGTCCGGGCCGGGCAGGAGCCCGTGGCGGCGGAGGAACCCGTAGCCCTCGTCGACGACGTCGAGGATGCCGGTCGCGTAGGTCTGGCCGAGGCGCTCCGATTGGCGCTGGAGGATCGCATCGACGAGGTCGTCACGACGGACCTCGCCCCCGGTCTCGACCTCGAGCTCGACGGCGGTCGCCTTCAGCTCCGCAGCGCTCATCCCACGCAGCTCGGCCGCCCCGATCTCGGGGCCGGTGTCCGTGCCGTTCAGCTCCTCGACCTCTGGGAACCCCATGCGCTGCCCCTGGAGCCGTCGGCGGGGCCGCCGGTTGCGGGCGCGCTGGGGGTCGGAACCGTTCGGCATGCGGGTGCGGGTCACCTGTGGACAGGGCCGGGAGCGAGCTCCGGCCGGGATTGGCGCACCGGCGCGGAATCGTGCCGCGGCGACGGTGCGTGGGGATGAGAGGAGGATACGCGCCGTGCCGCGGGCCGTCAACGGTGACCTGGAGCGCGGACCTCGAGCGGCGCGGGGCGGGTCAGGCCGGGTCGCCCTCCGCGGCAACCTCGGGGAGCGCCAGCTCGATCGCCGCCGGCTGGATCGCGGGCGTCGGGTCCGGAACGCGCCGCGCCCGAAGCTCCGGCTGGCGGCCGTCGCGCAGCGCGATGGCGCTGGCCACGAACCCGTCGAAGAGCGGGTGCGGCCGATCCGGGCGGCTCTTGAACTCCGGATGGAACTGGCTGGCCACGAACCACGGGTGGTCGCGCAGCTCGACGATCTCGACCAGCCGCCCGTCGGGCGACTGTCCCGAGAGCACCATGCCGGCCCCCTCGAGCAGGCTGCGGTAGCGGTTGTTGACCTCGAAGCGGTGGCGGTGGCGCTCGTAGACGACTTCGTCGCCGTAGACGGCGTGGGCCTTCGAGCCGGGCGTGAGGCGGGCCGGGTAGAGCCCCAGGCGCATCGTGCCGCCCTTCTCCTCGAGGTCGCGCTGGTCCGGCATGAAGTCGATGACCGGGTGCGCCGTGAACATGTCGAACTCGGTCGAATTGACGTCCTCGGAGCCCGTGACCTGTCGGGCGAACTCGATGACCGCGCACTGGAGGCCCAGGCAGAGACCCAGGTACGGGACGCGCCGCTCCCGGGCGTAGTGCGCCGCGAGGACCTTGCCCTCGATCCCCCGGTGCCCGAACCCGCCCGGAACGAGGACTCCGGCGGCCCCGGCGAGGGTCTCGCCAACGGTTTCGGGTGTCAGCGTCTCCGAGTTGACCCAGCGGACCTTGACGTCGACGCCGTTGGCCCAGCCGGCATGCTTGAGCAATTCGGTGACGGACAGGTAGGCGTCCGGAAGCTCGATGTACTTCCCGACGAGCGCCACCTCGAGCACCGGCTTGGGACGCTTGATCAGCTCCACGAGCCGGCTCCAGCGCTCCAGGTTCGGCGCCGAGGCCTGCCCAGCCAGCCCGAGATCCCGGACGAGCAGCTCCCCGAGGCCGGCCTCCTCGAACTGGAGCGGGACCTCGTAGATCGTGTCGGCGGTGACGGCCGGGATGACCGCCTCCGAGGGCACGTCCGTGAATAGCGCGATCTTGTCGCGGATCTCGTCGGAGACCGGGTGATCGGAGCGCAGGATGATCACGTCGGGCTGGATGCCGATCCCGCGGAGCTCCTTGACGGAGTGCTGGGTGGGCTTCGTCTTGAGCTCGCCGGTGGCCATGAGGACCGGCAGCAGGGTCACGTGGACGTACAGGACGTTCTGCCGTCCGATGTCCTTGCGGACCTGGCGGATCGCCTCCAGGAACGGCAGGCTCTCGATGTCGCCGACCGTGCCCCCGACCTCGACGACCACGACGTCGGCCGAGCGGTCGCGCGAGACGCGCAGGATCCGCTCCTTGATCTCGTTGGTGATGTGCGGGATGACCTGGACCGTGCCGCCCAGGTAGTCGCCCCGACGCTCCTTCGCGATCACCGCCTGGTAGATGCGGCCGGTGGTCACGTTGGAGAGCTGCGAGAGGTTCTCGTCGATGAAGCGCTCGTAGTGACCCAGGTCGAGGTCCGTCTCGGCGCCGTCGTCGGTGACGAAGACCTCACCGTGCTGGTAGGGCGACATGGTCCCGGGGTCGACGTTGATGTACGGGTCGAGCTTGAGGACGGAGACGGACAGGCCGCGGGCCTTGAGGATGCGCCCGATGCTGGCCGCCGTGATGCCCTTGCCCAGGGAGGAGGTGACCCCACCGGTCACAAAGACATACTTCGCCATGGGCACGCAACCTCCGGGGTTTTTCCGATGCTACCGAATCCGGGGCGCGGACGCCAGCCTCCGCGGCCTGCGGGACGGTTGCACTTGGGAAATCGATCCCGCCGTCCGGGCCCCGCCGGCCGCCCCCCCCGGCCCGGCTTCAGCCAGCTCCGGGCACGCGTCGCGGGCGTCGATCAGGCTCCGCCGTCCCCGACCGGATCGTGGAGCGGCCGGGGCACCGTCCGCCCCGGTCCCCAGGCTTCGGGACCGCAGATGAAGTCCGGTGGCAGGGGCCGGTGGGTCGCGCGCCAGGCCGGCAGGTCGGGGGTGCTCGCGGGCAGGCGCCCCTCGGCGAGGGCGGACCGGAACCAGGCCTCGATCTCGGTGAAGCGGTCCCATGCGCGGAAGTCGCGCCCGGTCGCCCGCCCCCAGGCGAGCAGGGCGTCCTTGGCCCACACGATGTCGGCGTGGTGAGCGGCATAGCGATCGCTCTGCCCGTCGCCGATGAAGACGACGACCCGCCCATCCGCCTCGTGGGCTCGAACGCGCTCGCGCTTGCACGTGCCGCACACGAAGCAGCCCGGATGACCGTATGGGAAGGTCACCTGCCCGGACCCGTCGATGTCGTTGCTGTTCGTGGCGACCGGAAGATCGGCCAGCGAGGGGTCCAGCCGGACCAGGTTCGAGGCGACGTAGTAGCCGAGCCCGTCGCTCACGATCTCGACCGCGGCACCGGCCGCCCGCACGGCGGCCACGAACGGGGCGAACGTCTCGTCCTGGGGGATGGCAGCGGCCACCGAGCGGAGCAGCCCGGCGTCGCGGGGCAGCACCCCCATGTCCCATTCCAGGAGCTCCCGTGAGCCCGCCCGCCCGGCGTCGTAGTCGCGATCCCTGCCGACGACGACCGCCTGGTCGACCAGGGCGTGCTCGGCGAGGAGGACGTCCCCGATGTCGCGCCGCGAGATCGTGCCGTCATAGTCGACCAGGACGCTGATCGGGGCCCCGGTCGCGGGCAGGGCCGGGCGGAGTTGGGCCGGGGGCATGTCCGGAGGATACGGAACCGGCGGGGCGGCCGTCGCGAGCGACTGTCGCGCGCGGCCGGCGCGCTTCCCGTGGCCGGGCCCACTTCCCGTGGCCGGCGCGCCGCCCGGTGCCGGACCGGTCAGGCCTCGACGAACGGCAGCGGTTCGGGACCGCGTCGACCGGCAGCCGCGCCGCTCGGGGCACGCCGGGCGACGACGATGCCGGCCACGACCAGGGCACCCCCGGCGAGCTGGATCGGGAGAACGGGCTCGCCCAGCACGACCGCGGCGAGGCCGACCGTCAGCGCCGGGACGAGGAACTGCAGGTTGGCGATCCGGGTCGGGCCGAGGAGAGCGACCGCTCGGAAGAGGATCACCTGCGCCAGGGCGGCCGCCAAGAGGGCCGAATAGGCGATGGCGGCAAGCGCTGCCGGGGTCACCCAGGCCGGCCCGGCAGACGCGAGCTGCACTCCGCCGGGGACGGCCAGGATCGCCACCCCGGCCACGATCGCCCAGGCGGCGAGGCGCAGCGGGGACATCACGGCCAGGAAGCGGGCGCTGAGCGCCAGGTAGGTGCCCCACAGGGCGGCGGCCAGGACCGTGATCAGGTCACCGAACCCGGCCCCGGCGAGGTTCAGGCCGTCATGCCCCGCCACGAGCGCGACCCCACCGAAGGCGACGAGCGCACCGATCAGCCGGGCCGGGTGTCCGCGCTCGGCGCGGGTGGCCACCGCCACGAGGACCGTGAAGATCGGGGTGGAGGCGATGAGGATCGCCGAGTTGCCGGCCGTGGTCTGGGCGAGCCCGGTGGACCAGAGCACCTGGTAGACGCCGAAGCCGAAGGCGCCCATGAGAAACAGCGCGCGCCCGGTCCCGGCCGGCCAGCGCACGCTGCCCTCGCGCCAGCGCACGATCGGCAGGAGGATGGCTGCCGCGAGGCCGAACCGGAGCAGCTGGAACCCGATCGGGGGAACGCTGGCGATCGCCGCCTTGACGGCCACGAAGTTGCCCGCCCAGAAGACCATGACCAGCAGCGCCCCGATCTCGGCGACGGTCCGCGCGGAGGCGAGCGGGCGCGCGGAGGCGGTCCAGGTCGGTCCCGGAATCGAAGCGGCCCCGGGCGCCGTGCGCTCCGGGGCCGCGCTCGGATCGTTGGTGATGGCGCTACACGCCTTCCTGCTCGAGCTCGAGGGCCTCTTCGTCGCTCTCCTCGGTGAGCTTCAGCCACACGAACAGCCCGGCGAGGACGACGAGGGGGATGACCACCAGCGCGGCGAGCGTGATGCCCAGCGCCGTGGCAACGATCTTCAGCGCTTTCATGCCAGACCTCCTAGGGGACGCCGCAGGCGCGTGCCGTCAGTGCCGAAGCTGCGGACCCTGCGCGATCAACGACTCGATGTCCTCCCGGGTGAACTCGGCGAGAACGTGCTGTCCGCCGGATCCCGAGACGTGGTGCAGTCGGACCACGAAGGCTCCACCCTGCTCGAAGAAGAAGATGTCGTGGGGCTTCTGCTCGTCGATCCAGCGCCCGAGGATTCGGAACGCGCCTTCATAGTAGCCCGAGCGCGACCAGTCCGGCTGCGGGGCGTTCTCCGGTCCCGCGTTTCGGCGGGCCATCGCCTCGTCCATGAAGCGGGCGATGTCGTCGTCGAGGAAGGTCAGCGTTTCCTTGGTCTCGCGCCCGGCGAGCTCCCCGCCCACCTGCGCCTCGGTGACGAGCCCCTGGACGATGAACCCGTCGGGCGCCTCCAGCAGGAGCACGTCGCGCATCCCTCGCTGGTCGAGGAAGGCGCCGATCGAGCGGAGCACCTCCTCGAAGTCCTGGCGCGGGCTCCCGTCGTAGATGCGCATCCGGTCCCTCCTCGTCGCTCCAGGCGGGTCCCCCGCAACCGTCGGCTCCCCGTCGCCTGATCGAGGGGCCCACGATCCCGATCACGGCACGCGGAGCCACCACCGGGAGGCGACCTGTCTGCCGAGTGTACGCACGGCGATTGAGCCGCACAAGGCGACCAGCACCAACGTTGGCGCCCCCGATGACAGCGACGACTCAGGCGCCGACGCTCAGACGCCGGCCGCGACGGCGCTCGCGAGGCGGCCGGCAACCCGGGCGTCATTGACGATCAGGGCGGTGTTCGCCCGGATCGACGCCCCGTCGGTCAGCTCCGCGACGCGGGCCAGGACCCAGGGCGTCACGGCCGGGCCGTGGACGCCGGCCGCCTCGGCATCGCGAAGCGCCCGCTCGATCGCCTCGCGCGCGACCTCGAGGGGGAGCGCCGCAGCCTCGGGCACCGGCGTGCAGACCAGGATGCCTGAGCCCAGGCCCAGACCCAGGTGCAGCCCAACAACCCGGGCCGCCGCCGCCTCATCGCCGACGACGGCCGGAGCCGCGATCCCGCTCCGGCGACTGTAGAAGCCCGGCAGCTCGTCGACGCCCACGGCCAGGACGGGGACTCCGCGCGTCTCGAGGTACTCGAGCGTCAGGGGCACGTCGAGGATCGCCTTCGGTCCCGCGCAGACCACGGCGACGGGCGTCCTGGCCAGCTCCTCGAGGTCGGACGAGACGTCGAGGCTGGGCGGCTGGGTCGAGCCGGGACGACCGAGCGCGCCACGATGGACGCCCCCGATCCCGCCGGTCGCGAAGATCGCGATGCCGGCCGCATGGGCCACGATCATCGTCGCGCTCACGGTCGTCCCGCCCCAGCCGCCCGCCGCAAGCGCTGCCGCCAGGCTCGGGCGGGCCACCTTGCGGACGTTCGGCGTCGTCGCGAGCGCCTCGAGGTCGGCCGCAGCAAGGCCGACGAGAAGCCGTCCGTCGCGAACGGCGACCGTGGCGGGCTCGGCGCCGCCTTCGCGCACGGCCGCCTCTGAAGCGCGGGCAACCTCGACGTTCTGCGGGTAGGGCAGCCCGTGGCTGATGAGCGTGGACTCGAGGGCGACGACCGGGCGGCCGGCCGCGAGGGCGTCCGCGATCTCCGGACCGACGACGAGGCGGTCGCGGACCCCGTCACGCGAGGGACGGTTCATGGCAGCAGCGTACCGCGCAGGGCAGCTCCCCGGAGGTCGTGCGGTGCGCCTTGCCGACCCGGTACGATCGCGGCATGCAGCACGAACCCGTCCGCGAGGAGCGCTCGCCGGGACGAGCCGGAAGGGCTCCGACGCCTGCCACGCTGGTCCGGCGCCAGGTGGTCGTCGAGGACCAGGATCCGCTGCCCGACGGGAGCGGGGCGATCGTCGTCGTCCGCCGCGTCCAGGGAGAGACGTACCGGAGCCACCTCCATCTCGTTCCGTACGGCGGCGCCGGGGAGACGGTGCTGACCAGGGGGGCCGTCCGCGACACGTTCCCCCGGGTCAGCCCGGACGGGAGTCGCATCGCGTTCCTGCGGAGCTACCCTGACGATCCCGAGCGCAGCTCCGCGCTGCTCGTCGTCGAGACCCGGGGCGGCGACCCCGTCGAGCTGTGGGCGCCCGCGCACGGCATCTCCGAGGTCGCCTGGTCGCCCGACGGGCGGGGACTCGCGGCGATCGCGGCTGCCGACCCGCCGCGCTCCATCGTCGGCCGCGAAGCCAAGGGACGCGCGGTCACGGCCCGCCGTATCCGACGCGTGGACTGGCGCTGCGACGAGGTCGGGCATCGCGACCGCTGGGACCACGTCTGGACGATCCGCGCCTCGGCGGGGGCGCGGGCACGCCGGCTGACCCACGGCGAGTTCGACGCCAAGGGGCTCGCGTGGGATCCGGACGGCCGCTCGATCGCATTCACGGCCGATCCGCGCCCGGACGCGGACATCCGGCCGCGGCCGTCGATCCGGGTCGTGGCGCTCGACGGCGGCGCGACCCCGATGCCGCGCGAGGTCATCTCCCTGGCCGGGTACGCGGGATCGCCGGCCTTTTCGCCCGACGGACGATGGCTTGCCTGCGTCGGCGTGGATGTCCCCGACCCGCTCGATGACGAGCAGCCCGGCCTGTTCGTCGGCCCGGCCGACGGCTCCGGCCCGGCCCGGCCGCTGGCGCCGGACCTGGACCTGCCGATCGGGGCCTGGCTCGACACCGACCTCAACGGGTGGATGCTCTCCGCCCGGTCCGGCCCGTGGTGGGCCGGACCGGGGGCCATCGTCGCGCTGGTCTCCCGGGCCGGCCGGACCCTGCCGTGGCGGTTCCCGGTGGACCCGGCGAACGGCGGGCCCGCGGGCGCCCCGACGCCGCTGGTGGAGGGTGACGTGGCTGCCTGGTCGGTGGGCGTCGCGGGGTCGGCGAGTCATCCCGTGGTCTCGCTCGTCGCGACCGTCGGCGAGCGGCCGATGGAGCTCCTCACGGTCGAGCGGGCAGGGCGAGCCGCTGCCCGGCTGCGCAGGCGCACGACGGTCGGCTCGAGCTGGCGGCGCGGGATCGCCTGGCCGGAGATGCGGCGCCTCCTCGTCCCCGGGGCCGGTGGCCCGATCGAGACGTGGGTCGCCTCCCCGGCCGGGTCGGGAAACGAGCCGCTGCCGGCCGTGGTCAACGTGCACGGCGGCCCCCTGGGGGCGTGGGCGGCGGCGCCGTCGCTGGAGACGACCCTGCTCTGCTCCCGCGGCTTCCGGGTCGTCCTCCCGAACATCCGGGGCTCGGCGGGCTACGGTCGCGCGTGGATCCAGCCCCAGCTCGGCGACTGGGGCGGGGTGGATGCCGCCGACGTGCTCGCGGCGGTCGACCACGTGGTCGGGCTGGGCCTCGCCGACCCGGCGCGGCTCGGAATCCTGGGCCTCTCCTATGGCGGGTTCATGGTGAACTGGCTGATCGGCGCCGCTCCCGATCGCTTCCGGGCCGCGGTTAGCGAGAACGGTGTCACGAACCAGGTGAGCGACTGGGCCAACTCGGACTCGGGGCCCGAGTACGACCGGATGGCCCGGCTCGGCGACCCCTTCTCTTCGGAGGGGGTGGATCGGCTCTGGCGCCAGTCACCGCTCCGCAACGTCGCGCGGATCCGCACGCCGCTCCTGCTGCTCCAGGCCGAGAGCGACCTGCGCTGCCCCGCCGCCGACAACGAGCAGCTCTTCGTCGCGCTGCGGATGCTGGAGCGCGAGGTCGAGTACGTGCTCTACCCGGAGAGCTTCCACACCTTCGCGGTCACCGGTCGCCCGGACCGGCGGATCGACCGCCACGCGCGGATGCTGGCCTGGTTCGAGCGGCACCTCCTGGGCTGAGATTGAGCTCCGGTCGGGGCCTGGCCAGCTGGCGGGCCGCGGTTCGATTGCCGGCGACGCACGCGGTTCGGAGCACCGCCGCTTCCGTCGATCGCGCTCGCCCGGCGGCAAGCCACGCGGTGAGGAAGCCCGCGTCGAACGCGTCGCCGGCCCCGGTCGTGTCGGCGGGCGCGAGCCGTTCGGTCGGGACGTCGAACGTGGCCTGACCCGTGAGCACGGTCGCACCCGCGGCCCCCCGCTTCACGATCGCGATCGGCGCGAAGGCGAGGAGGCCCCGCGGGTCGTCGACGCCGAGGAAGGCCGCGGCCTCGTCGGTGTTCGTCAGCAGGAGATCCGGCGCGACGGTCGCGATGAGCTCGTGGGCCCGGGCTCGACCGCCGGCGAGGAGGGGGGCGGCCGACGCAAGGTCGACGGAGATTCGTGCGCCCCCGGCGCGTGCCCACACGATCGCGGCCAGGGCCGCCCGCCCGAGCGGCTCCCCGAGGAGCGAGTAGGCGGGCAGGTGCATCAGCGCGACCCGCGCGAACCAGGCGGCTCGCAGATCCTCCGGCGCGAGGCCGTCCGCCGCGCCGCGGTCGGCGACGAAGGATCGCTCCCCGGTGACGCGGTCCACGACCATCCCGATCCGGGCCGTTCGCAGGCCGGGAGGCCGGGCCGCATGGACCACGACCCCATCGCCCCGAAGTGCCGCGACGAGCGCCCGGCCCGCGACATCTCTCCCGACGGCACATGCCAGGACGACATCCGTCCCCAGGCGGGCGAGCCAGCGAGCCGTGTTCGCGGCCGAGCCGCCCTGGCGCAGGGCAACCATTCCTGGAACATCCGTGCCGTGCTCGAGCGTCCGCCCGGGAGCGAGGACGACGTCAAGGGCGAGGTCGCCGACCACGACGACACGTCCGGCGCTCGCGCCCGCTCGCTTGGTGGCGCTCGCGCCGGGCCACCTGCTGGCGCTCGCGCCGGGCCTCCTGCTGGCGGTCGCGCCGGGCCACCTGCTGGCGCTCGCGCCGAGCCACTCGCCCGCCGTGCGGGGCGCCATGCCGGGCGCCTTGTCGTCCGGGATTGTCATCGCATCGAGCATACGTCGGGTTCCCGCCCAGCATTCGCGCACGGCCGAGGGAACCCTCTCCAGGAAGCGATGCCTTGCGCAGCATCACAGGACGCTCGGCGCAATGACGGGACGCTCAATGCATCAGGTCGGCCAGAGCGGGCTGACGGGTCGGAGCCGCCCCTCCTGGGCACGCCTCGCTCGACCATATCGCCGAGGCGATGCCTTGCGCGGCATCGCCCAGCCCTCGTGGGCGAACGATCGGCCGCCTGGACCGAGCTCGGGCGGGCAGGCTGGCCGTCAGGACGGCGGCATGCGCGGACCGACGCCGGCACGCAGCGCGACGATGAGTCGCGCGACGGTTCGAAGGCGCGTGTTCGGCAGCAACCCGCGTTCCAAGCGCGATATCGTCGTCTGGTCGATCCCGGACGCCGACTCGAGGTCCCGTTGCGACCAGCCGAGGTGCCCACGAGCACGTTCGAGGTCAGAACCGATTCTCGCGACGGCGTGCGCATCGCTGAGGGGCTCCGGACATTCCATCGGCCGATTCCAGCACGACCCGCGTATCCCGCCCTTATCGAGGACCTCGACCAGGCCAGACGGCCGCGGTGGTCGCCTCGGGCACCCTGCTGATGCCGCGCAAGGCATCGGGTCCCAGAAGCTCTTCGCGCCGTGCGGCGCGGTGCAGCGCTTCGCGGCTGTGCGGCGCTTCGCGGTCGCGCGGCGCTTCGCGGTCGCGCGGCGCTTCGCGGTCGCGCGGCGCGGTGCAGCGCCGGCGAGAGCAGGGGCCGTTGCCGCGCCGACGGCAGCGGGGTCGGCCGAGCACACCCCTACAATGGACGGGCATCGAAACATCCGCGAGGCCCAGCGACAATCGCCGCGGCGTGCGCCGCACAACCCGGGTGACCGCCGGGAGAGCGCGGCGGGCGCCCGGTGACCCGGGCGAGGGGCCGCGCGAACGCCCCCGGTCGCCGGGCGCACCCAGGAGCCTTGCGATGACCCGCACCGCCGAGCAGCTCGATCGGCTCGCGATCGACACCATCCGGACCCTCGCGATCGACGGTGTCCAGCAGGCCAACTCGGGCCATCCGGGCGCGCCGATGGGCATGGCACCGATGGCCTACACGCTCTGGACGCGCTTCCTGCGCCACGCGCCCACCCACCCGGACTGGCCGGATCGTGACCGCTTCGTGCTCTCGGCGGGACACGCCTCGATGCTCCTCTACGCCCTGCTCCACCTGACGGGCTACGACCTGTCGATGGATGAGCTGCAGCACTTCCGCCAGTGGGGCTCCCGGACCCCGGGCCATCCGGAGTTCGGGGTCACGCCGGGCGTCGAGGCGACCACCGGCCCCCTCGGGCAGGGCGTCGCGAACGCGGTCGGAATGGCGATCGCCGAGCGGCGCCTGGCAGCCGAGTTCAACCGCCCGGGCCACGACGTCATCCACCACTGGACCTACGCGATCTGTTCCGACGGCGACCTCCAGGAGGGGATCGCCTCGGAGGCTGCCAGCCTGGCCGGCCACCTCCGGCTCGGGCGGCTCGTGCTGCTCTACGACGACAACCACATCCAGCTCGACGGGCCCACCTCGATGTCGTTCTCGGAGGACGTCCCGGCGCGCTTCGCGGCCTACGGGTGGCACACCCAGCGGGTCGGAGACGGCAACGACGTCGCGGCCATCGACGAGGCCATCCGGGCCGCCCGCGAGGATGACCGGCCCAGCCTGGTCGCCGTGCGGACCCACATCGGGTTCGGCTCGCCCAACAAGCAGGATTCGCAGAAGGCCCATGGGGCGCCGCTCGGCCCGGATGAGGTCCGCCTGACCAAGGAGGCCTACGGCTGGGACCCGGACCGGACCTTCTACGTCCCCGGCGAGGCCGGCGCGCTCTTCAGCCGGGCGATCCCCTGGGGCGAGGAGCTGGTCCGGCGCTGGGAGGGCGCCGTCGAGCACTACCACCGCGATCACCCCGAGCTGGCTGCCGAGCTGGAGCGCCGCCTCGACGGCGACCTCCCGGCGGGGTGGGACGCCGACCTGAAGACCTATGCGGTCGGCGAGGACTTCGCGACCCGCCAGGCCAGCCAGGCCGCGATCCAGGCCCTCGCGCCTCGCGTTCCGGCCCTCTTCGGCGGGTCCGCGGACCTGTCCGAGAGCAACCTCACCGATGTCAAGGGCGGGGTCGACTTCTCCACCGCCGAGGCCGGCCGGAACCTCCGCTTCGGCGTGCGGGAGCACGCCATGGGCGCGGTCGCCAACGGGATCGCCTACCACGGCGGGTTCCAGCCCTACGTCGCCACGTTCCTCACGTTCAGCGACTACATGCGCGGCAGCGTCCGGATCGCCGCCCTCTCTGGGCTCCACGTGATCTACGACTGGACCCACGACTCCGTGGGCCTCGGCGAGGATGGGCCGACCCACCAGCCCGTCGAGCAATACGCCGCCCTGCGCGCGATCCCGAACCTCTGGTTCGTCCGTCCGGGCGACGCCAACGAGACCTCTGCTGCCTGGGCCCTGGCCGTGGAGCGCGCCGGGGGCCCGACAGCCCTGGCGCTCACCCGGCAGAAGCTCCCCACCCTCGCCGGCACCGCCGAGAGCGCCCGCCAGGGTGTCCGGCGGGGCGGCTACGTCCTGCGCTCGGCGGCCACGGAGGCCGCCGGCGGCGCTCCCGACTTGATCATGATCGGGACCGGGTCCGAGCTCCAGCTCTGCGTCGCCGCGGCGGACGCGCTGGAGGCGGAGGGCATCGGCGTCCGGGTTGTCTCGCTGCCGTGCTGGGAGGCGTTCGAGGCCCAGGACGAGGCCTACCGCGACGCCGTCCTGCCCCCGGCATCGCGCAGGCGGGTTGCCGTGGAGATGGGCGTCTCGATGGGCTGGGAGCGCTGGGCCGGTGACGAGGGCGCGATCATCGCGCTGGACCATTTCGGGGCCTCGGCGCCGGCCGGGACGATCCTCGAGCAGTTCGGGTTCACCGCCGCGCATGTCACCGACGTGGCCCGCCGGGTTGCCAGGGAGGGGCTGCGCGGCCGCATCCCGGCCGGACCCGCGCCGCACGGGCCACGCGAGCCGAGCGCCTGACCGATGCCGCGCCCGCCCAGCGCGCAGGACGCGACTGCGTAGACTCCGGAGATCAGGAGGCAGCCAGTGGCAGAGACGCTCCCAACCTTCAACCGCGACGTGCTGGACATCCAGGTCGCGGACGCCGCCCTCGCGGACGCCATCGCGGCCGCCCTGCGACGTGCCGACGAGGAGCGCTGGGTCGAGCGCCTCCACGACCGGGATGCCACGCTCTGGTCGTCCGACCCGGCCGTGCAGGCGAAGATCGCCAACCGGCTGGGCTGGCTGGACAGCCCGATCGACTTCGCCGACCAGGCGCCGGCCCTCGAGGCGTTCGGCGAGGCGGTCCGCGACGCCGGCTTCACGGCCGTGATCGTCGCCGGGATGGGCGGCAGCAGCCTCGCCCCCGATGTTCTCGTCGATGCCTTCCGGGACATCGAGGGCTGGCTCCGGGTCCGCGTGCTGGACTCGACGGACCCGGCCGCCGTGGCCGGCGCCTGGGATGCCCTCGATCCGCTCGCCACGCTCGTGATCGTGGCCTCCAAGTCCGGGACCACGGCCGAGAGCCTGGCCTTCCAGGCGGATGCCTGGAACCGCACCGTGCATGCCCTCCGGGGCGCCGGCGAGCGCTTCGAATCGCCGGGGAGCTGATGGTCGCCGTGACCGATCCGGGCCGGTCCCTCGAGGCGATCCCGCACCACGACCAGCTGCGCGAGGTCTTCCTCAACCCCGAGGACATCGGCGGCCGCTTCTCGGCGCTCAGCTACGTCGGCCTCGTGCCGGCCTCGCTGCTCGGGATCGACATCGACGCGCTGCTCGCGGCCGGCGTCGCCATGCTGGCCCGAACGCACGCGACCGACCCGTCGGCGAATCCCGGCGCGGCCCTCGGAATCGTCCTCGGCACGCTCGCCCTGGCCGGCCGCGACAAGCTCACGCTCGTCGCCGACCCGGCCGTCGCCCGCTTCGGGTCCTGGCTGGAGCAGCTGGTCGCCGAGAGCACCGGCAAGCGCGGCGTGGGCATCGTGCCGATCGCCGGCGAACCCCTCGGGGCGCCTGCCGCGTACGGTCCGGACCGGGTCTTCGTCCGGCTGGCGCTGGCGAACGCGGAATCGCCGGCGGCACCCGAGGGGACCTCGGCCGACGCCCTCCTCGCGACGCTGGCCGTGGCCGGCCACCCGGTCATCCGGATCACCCTGGGTGACCCGATCGACCTGGCCGGCGAGTTCGTCCGCTGGGAGGTCGCCACGTCCTTCGCCGGTGCCGTCCTCGGGATCAACCCGTTCGACGAGCCGAACGTGACGGAGTCCAAGGAGAACACGAAGCGCGTCCTCGCCGATCTCGCGAGGGTGGGTGCGTTCCCGGCTCGTGACACCCTCGCCGAGGGCGACGGGATCACGCTCCTGGGCGACGCGTCGCTCACCGCGGGCCGTCCCGGCCAGGCGACCGTCGTCGGCGAGCTTGGCCGGCACCTCGCCCGCCTCCGTCCCGACGGCTACGCGGCCCTGCAGGCGTTCATCGCCCCGACCGCCGACCGGGCAGCGGCGCTCGACCGGCTCCGGGTCGCGATCCGGGACGCCCTGGGGCGGGCGACCACCTCCGGCTTCGGGCCCCGCTTCCTCCACTCCACGGGACAGCTCCACAAGGGCGGCGCCCCGATCGGCTGGTTCCTCCAGCTGACGGCCGATCACCCGGCCGACCTGCCCATCCCGGGTGCGTCCCATACGTTCGGCCAGCTGATCGACGCGCAGGCGCTCGGCGACTTCGAGGCGCTCGAGGCGCACGACCTGCCGGTCCTGCGGGTCCATCTCGGCGCCGACCCGGACGCCGGGCTGGCCGCCCTCGAACGCGCGCTGAAGGCCGCCCTCGCGTAAGCCGGCCCGAACGGTTAGGTGCGATCGACTGCGCCTGCCACGCTCAGGAGTGAGCACCGCGGGACAGGCGGTCAGGATGGAGTGACGATCGATGGCTAAGGACCCGGCGGGCGACGCGGCTGCGGGCCGCCCCGGCCCGGCCGACGCCGTGCCCGTGCCGGACGCGGGATCGGTCGACCCGGCCGAGCTCGCCCCGGGAGCGAAGGGGCCGCGGCCCGAGGACCTGCCGCGCACCGCCCGCCAGCTTCGGCTCGCCCGCCAGGGCCGGCGCAAGCCGGCCGCCCGCCCCCAGGCGAACCCGCTCCGCGAGGGCCTGCGCCTGGAGAAGGTCCCCGACCCGGCCATCCTCGTCCTGTTCGGGGCGACGGGCGACCTGGCCCACCGCAAGGTCATCCCGGCGCTCTTCCAGCTCTGGCGGACGAACCTTCTCCCCCACGAGTTCGCGATCGTGGCCGTGGGTCGCAGGCCGTACCCGGACGAGGCGTTCCGTGCCGAGCTGAAGAAGTCCCTGGACGGGTTCAGCCGCGTCCAACCGGTCGAGGCCGCCGCCTGGAAGGGGTTCGCGGAACGGATCACGTACCACCGCGGCGACTTCGCCGACGGGGAGACGTACGAGCAGCTGGCGGCGACGCTCGACGAGGTGGACCGGACCCGGGGAACCCGGGGCAACCGGCTCTTCTACCTGGCCACCCAGCCTTCGGCGTTCGCCGAGATCGTGGCCCAGCTCGGTCGGGTCGGCCTCGACCACGAGCAGCACGGGGCCGGCTTCCGCCGGATCGTCATCGAGAAGCCATTCGGACGGGATCTCGCCTCGGCCATCCGGCTCAACCGCGAGGTCGGCAAGGTCTTCCGCGAGTCGCAGGTCTACCGGATCGACCACTACCTGGGCAAGGAGACCGTCCGGAACATCCTCGTCTTCCGCTTCGGCAACGGGATCTTCGAGCCGATCTGGCATCGCCGGTACGTGGACCACGTCCAGATCACGGTGGCCGAGTCGATCGGCGTCGAGAAGCGAGGCTCCTTCTACGAGGAGGCGGGGGCGTCGCGCGACTTCCTCCAGAACCACCTCATGCAGCTGCTCAGCCTCGTCGCCATGGAGCCGCCCGCGACGTTCGACGCGGACGCGCTGCGCGACGAGAAGCTCAAGGTCCTCCGGGCGATCGAGCCGATGAACGCGGAGCAGGTCGCCACGAACGTCGTCCGCGGGCAGTACGGCCCCGGCTGGGTCGCCGGCCGCGAGGTGGCCGGCTACCGCGAGCGAGGCCGAGGTGGACGCGGAATCGGAGACCGAGACGTACGTCGCGGCCCGGCTCATCGTGGACAACTGGCGCTGGGCCGGCGTGCCGTTCTACCTGCGCGCAGGCAAGCGCCTGCCCAAGCGGGCGACGGAGATCGCGGTCCACTTCCGGCAGGTCCCCCATGCGCTGTTCAAGGACTCCAGCACGGACCCCGAGGCGAACCTGCTGGCCCTCCGCATCCAGCCGGACGAGGGGATCCTGCTCCGCTTCGCCGCCAAGGTCCCGGGCCTCGGCGTCGACGTTCGAAGCGTGAACATGGACTTCACGTACGGCTCGGCCTTCAGCGTGGACAGCCCGGACGCCTACGAGACCCTGATCCTCGATGCCCTCCTGGGCGACGCATCGCTGTTCACCCGCTCCGACGAGGTGGAGAAGGCCTGGGCGGTGGTCACGCCGATCATCGAGGCCTGGGCCGAGGCGGACGCGCCGGACTTCCCGAACTACGAGGCGGGCACCTGGGGCCCGCCGGCCGCGGACGAGATGCTCGCCCGGGACGGACGCCGATGGCGGCGGATCTGAACGCCGGTCTCGCCGCGGAGACCGGGTCCGGCAGCGCCTCCAGCACGGTCACGCCGTTCGGGGTCGCGGGCACGCCCGGCGACCCCACCCTGCGCTGGTCGAGCCAGGCCTCGACGGTCGACGGCATCGAGCGCGAGCTCTCGCGCATCTGGGCACTCCCCCAGGCAGTTGCCGCCACCACCGGCGCGCCGGAACGGACGATCGCGGCCCGGACCAGCGTCCTGAACCTGGTCGTCGTCGCCCGGAGCCCGGAGCTCGGAACGCGCTCCGCCGCCACCATCTCGATGCTCACCGGGCGCCATCCGTCCCGGACGATGATCCTCGTGCCCACCGATCCGGACGGCCCGGGCAGCATCCGGGCCCGGGTGAAGGCCTACTGCATGATCCCGCGGGCGGACGCCCCGGAGACCTGTGCCGAGCAGATCGAGATCGAGGCCGGCGGCGACACCGGCCGGCACCTCGAGTCGATCGTCACGCCCCTGCTCGTCCACGACCTGCCCGTGACGCTCTGGTGGCCCGGCGACCCACCCTTCGGGTCGCGCGAGGCCTCGGACCTGATCGCATCGGCGGATCGCCTCGTCGTCGATGGGTCGGGCTGGACCGGCGACGGGCTGGATCGCCTCGCCCGGGTGGCTGCCCTCGCTCGCACGCGGGTGGCCATCTCGGACTTCGCGCTGATGCGCCAGGGGCGCTGGCGCGAAGCCGTCGCCTCGGTCTTCGACATCCCCGAGTTCCTGCCCTACCTGCGCTCCGTGCGGCGCATCGCGGTCACCTATGCCACGCCAGGCGGGGTCGCGGTCGAGGAGCGCACGAACGTCGTCAAGCCCATCTACCACGTCGCCTGGCTGGCCTCGCGGTTGGGGCTGCGGGTCGCGCGACCCCTGGAGCGGGTGGGCCGGGGCCGGTCGGGCCCGCGCCGACCCCCCGCGCCCGGCGCGGGTCCCGATCCGGGTCGCGGCCTGCGGGGCGTCCTGGCCTGGGATCGCGGCGGGGAGCTGGAGGTGGTGATCCGGCCGGTCATCTCGGCCATGCCGAGCGGCACGACGCTGCGCGTCGAGATCCTGGCCGAGCGGCGGGGAGCCGAGCTGCGCGCCGACGTCACTGCCGAAGCTGAGACCGTCCACGTCCGGGTCTGGGAGGATGGCGTCGAGGCGCTCGACCGCACGTTCCTGGCGCCGCGGCGAACGGACGTCGATCTCCTCGGCGAGGCGATCGACGCCGGCGGTCGCGACGTGGTGGCGCGGGGGGCGCTCGCGATCGCGGGCGCCCTGATCGGGAGCCCGGCCGCCGGTGCGGCCAGCGCCGCGCTCCCCGGCGATGCCAGCGACGAGGAGGGCGCCGAGGACATGGCCGGCGGAGACGTGGAGCCATGAACGCGCCGGCGTGGCCGGCCGCGCAGGGTGAGCCGCGGATCATCGTCACGGACGATGCCGGGGCCGGGGCCGCGGCCGTGGCCGGGCTCCTGGCGGACGCGATCGGCGCAGCCGTGGCCGCACGGGGCCGGGCCGACGTGGCGACGACCGGCGGCTCCACCGCGCCGGCGCTCTACCGGGCCATGCTCGCTCCCGCCGTGCGCGACCGGATCACCTGGGCCCGGCTGCACGTGTGGTGGGGCGACGACCGGTTCGTGCCGCGCGGCGATGTGGACTCCAACGTGACGCCCCTCGACGCGATCCTGATCGCAGGCGACCCGACGCTGGCCCTGCCGCGGCGCGCCGCTGCCCGCCGCGAACATCCACCCGGTCCCGGTCGACGCGGCCCTCGCGGCTGGCAGGGGGCCGGCCTGGGCGGCAGCTGCCTACGGATCGGAGATCGGGGGGGCCCTGCCGCTCCGCGGCGGCCTGCCCGCCTTCGATGCGGTGATCCTGGGCGTCGGCCCGGACGGGCACTGCCTCTCGGTCTTTCCCGGGAGCGCGGCCAGTGACGCCGACCCGCGCGTCACCGTCCTCGCGGTGGAGGCGCCGACGCACATCGCGCCGCACCTGCCGAGGGTGACCATCAACCCGGCCCTCCTCGAGGTTGCGGGCGAGGTGCTCGTGGCGGCCTTCGGATCGGGCAAGGCGTCCGTGATGGCCGAGCTCCTCGGACCGGTCCGTGACCCGCGCGCGCTGCCGGCTCAGCGCGCCCGGCGCGCCGGGGCGACGTGGATCCTGGACCGGGCCGCGGCGGCGCAGCTCCCCGCCGGAGTGCGGGACGTCGGGAGCGCCGGGACGGGCGGCTGAGGCCGCCCGTCCACCGGCCACGCGACCTGGCCGCCCGCCTGCGGCGCCCCTCCCCGGCCGTCGCCTCCCGGCGCCGCGGCACCCGATCCCGCGCTCCCGCCCGCGGTACGATTGGGCCACCATCCAGCGGCCCGGGCCGTCCTGGCCCCGTTCCGTGCCATCCCGCCCACGCGAGGCTTCGCCCGATGTCCGATTCCCCCACCACGTCCGCGCCCATCGATGACCGACCGTACTCGCCGGGCCTCGAGGGCGTGATCGGCGCCGAGACCGCCCTCGGGTACGTCGACGGCGCAGCCGGCCGACTCCTCTACCGGGGCTACCGGATCGGCGACCTGGTCACCAGGGGAACCTATCCCGCGATCGCCGCCCTCCTCTGGAACGGCGACTGGACCCCGGGCGTCCGGATGGCGACCGCGCCGGTCCCGGCCGCGGTCATGACCGCGCTCCGGGCGCTCCCGCGGAGCGCCAAGCCGATGGACGCGCTGCGCACGGCCGTCTCGGTCTGGGGGGCCACGCAGGCCCTCGAGTTCCCCCCGACCGCAGAGCAGGCCCGCGCCCTCACCGCCTTCAGCCCGTCCGCGCTGGCGGCATTCGCCCGCCTTCGCGCGGGGCTCGAGCCGATCGAGCCGGACCCGGCGCTGGACCTGGTGGAGGGGTTCCTCTACCAGCTCACGGGCTCCCGCCCCGATGCCGGCACGGCCCGTGCCCTGGACGCCTACTTCATCGCCGGCGCCGAGCACGGCCTGAACGCGTCCACGTTCACCGCGCGAGTCATCACCTCGACCCGCTCGGACATCGCCTCGGCGGTGACGGGCGCGATCGGCGCGATGAAGGGCCCGCTCCACGGCGGCGCTCCGTCCGAGGTGGTGGAACAGCTTCACAAGGTGGGCACCCCGGAGCGCGCGGAGGAGTGGATCCGCGGCGCGATCGACCGGAAGGAACGCCTCATGGGGTTCGGGCACCGGGTCTACCGGGCCTACGATCCCCGGGCGGCGGCCCTGCGCAAGGTCGTCGAGGCGATGGAGCACAAGCCCGACTGGCTGGAGCTCGCCATCGCCGTCGAGGACGTCGCGCTCCGGGTGCTCGCCGAGAAGTACCCGGATCGACCGCTCAAGACCAACGTCGAGTACTACGCCGCCGCGGTCCTCCAGGGCGTCGGGCTTGCCCCGGACCTCTTTCCCGCCACGTTCGCGCTCGCACGCCACGCCGGCTGGACCGCCCATGCGATCGAGCAGGCGTCGGACAACCGGCTCATCCGGCCCGACGCCCGGTACACCGGGCCGGCGGAGCGCGACCTGCCGGCCTGATCCGTTCGGCGGCGACCCTCTTGGGCATCAGCGTCCGTCACGCGACCGCGGCGGACCTCGACGCCATCGCCGCGCTGGGGCATGCCGCGGTCGACGCGGGCGACAGCCCCGGGGTCAGCCACGCCGAGATCGAGAACGCCCGACCCTCGCTCGCGGCCGACCCATCCGGCGCGATCGTGGCGGTGCTGGACGGCGCGCCGGTCGGCTACATCGTCGCGAGCAACAACGACCTCCTCGTCGGGGCCGCCCACCGGAGACGGGGGATCGGCACGGCGCTGGCCGAGGCCGGGCTGGCGCTGTGTCGCGAGCGCGGCGAGCCATACCTCCTCCTCTACGTCCCACCCGGCGACACGCCCGGCGGGCACTTCGCCGAGGCGCGCGGATTCCGCTACCGGGCGACCCTCCACTGGATGGAGCGCCCGGGGCCCGACCCGTGCCCGCCGCCCGTGACCCCGGCCGGGGTCACGTTCCGCCCGTTCGGCGGCGCGACGGAGGATCTCGGCGCCTTCGTCGCCCTCATGAACGCCTCGTTCGCGGACCACGCGACCGCGGTCTCGTGGACGGTGGAAGGGATCGCCGCGCGTCAGGCGCTGCCGGGCTTCGACCCGGACGGCATCCTCCTCGCGGTCGACGCGGCGGACCCGTCACGCCTCGTGGGGTTCACGGACGTGGCCGTCGAGGCGGGTGACGATGGCCCGATCGGCGACATCCACCACATCGGCGTCCTGCCGGCCTGGCGCGGACGGGGACTGGGCGGCGCACTCCTGCGCTGGGGTATCCGGACCCTGCAGGCTCGGGGCGTCCCCACGATCGGCCTGTCGGTGATCGCCACGAACGCTCCGGCGCTCCACCTGTACGAGGCGCATGGCTTCCGGCGCGTCATCGACTGGCCGCAGTGGAGCCGCGACGCCTGAGGCGGGGCAGCCCGCGATGACCCGTGAGGCGGGGCAGCCCGCGGCCATTCCTAGAGCGGCACCCTGGCGGCGCGCCGGAGGGAGGCGAGCATGACGGCGCCACCGAGGATGAAGACCGTCCCCGCGACAGCGAAGGGCGCGGGCACGCCCCCGATTCCGCCGGCGACGGCCCCGATCGTCGGGCCGATGATCCCGGCCACGTAGAGCGGCAGCAGGACCAGGTTCAGCGTCGTGGACCTGCGCTCTGGCGCGACCTCGACGGCCACGAGCCCGAAGACCATCGCCTGCGTGGCGGCCTGGAACGCCGCGTAGACCACGCTGATCCCGGCGAGGGCGGCAACGCCCGGCGCGATGGCCATCGCGAGCACCGCGCTACCGGCTCCCAGGAGCGACCAGGCGAGCACGCGCCGGAATCCCACCCGGTCGCCCAGGGGCCCCGCCAGCGGCGAGAGCAGCGCGCCCAGCAGGGCGGCCGTCCCGGTCACGAGGGCGATGGCCGAGGCGAGGCTGCCCTGCCCTGCATTGGCCTGCTCCACGAGGAGGGGCACGAATGGCCGCATCATCTGGTTGGCCAGCATGGAGACGCCGAAGATCAGGAAGATCCTCCGGACGACCCGGTCGGACAGGACGCCCCCGATCGCCTGGCGGGCAAGGGTGACCACCGAGCCAGTGGGAACGACGGACGGGCGGACCTCCCGCGAGCCCACCAGGAGCAGCGCGACAACGCCGAGCGACAGGCCCGCGGCCAACCAGAAGACGTCGGCGGTGGGGCGCTTCAGGCCGTCGATGACCACGGCGCCGAGGACCGGCCCGATCGCGAATCCGAGGGGCGAGGTGGCCCCGAAGATGGCGAAGGCCGTCCCAACCCGGTCGCGCGGCGTGACGTCGCGCAGCGCCGCCAGCATCACGCCGGTGTTGCCCAGCTGGAAGCCGACCAGGAGCATGCTCCCCGCCACCTGCCACGGCTCCGTGGCCAGGGCCAGCCCGACGAAGACGAACGCCTCCACGATCGCGCTGCGCGCGATCACGACCCGCCGGCTGTGCTTGTCGGCCCAGACGCCCCAGAACGGGACGAGGACGATCCCGAAGACGAAGATCAGGCTGCTGAAGAGGCCCGTGAAGGTCAGCACCTGGTCGTGCGGGAGCCCGACCTCGCGCAGCCGAAGGGGCAGGAAGGCGAACACCTGGGCAACCCCCAGGGCCTCGACCATCGAGGTGATCCCGTAGACCAGCAGGAGGCTCCGCCAACCCTGGACCGGCCCGGCCGACCCGGAAGACGCAGCGGCCGATGGTGCGGGCAGGGTGCTCACCGGGGGAGTCTACCGGTCCGCCCGGCCGCCCTCGGGCGGGCGGGTCCAGGGTTGCCGGTCAGGCTCCCGAGCGGACCTCCTCGACGCCCCAGGGAGCCCAGAGCCCGCCGGTCGCCTCGAGCCAGTCGGCGACCCGGTCGGCCGCGGCGGGGACGTCGTCGTCCGAGACATCGAGCTCCAGGACGGGCAGGATCGACGTGGCCGCGAGCTCGCGCAGGAGCGCCTGCTCCCGCACGAAGACCTCGAGGTCGTCGTACTGGTCGGGCTTGCCGGAGACCTTGAGGCGCTCCGCCCGGGCCGTGCCGAACGTCTCGTCGCGCCGCGTGCACAGGACGACCCGGAACCCCAGCGGGCGCAGGCGGGCCTCCAGCCACCCGAAGTCGGGGGCGACGCCGTGGAGCCGGCGCTGCTCGGCCCGGGTCGAGAGGTGGAACCGGTCGACGATCCAGCTGTAGTAGGGCAGCAGCTCGAACAGCCGGGCCCACGTCGCGTAGGTCTCCATCGCCCGGGCTTCCTCCTCGGGCGCGTAGTTGATCAGCCCCCGACCCCAGGGGCGGTCGGTGAACGCGCACCACTCGGCGGAGACCAGCGGCGACGGGTAGTCGTACTTGCGCGTACCGACGAGCCGGGGGTGCCGGTTGAGCGCGAATGCGAGGTCTGTCTTGTGGGTGAGCCGGGTCCCCTCCAGGATGACCTTGGGCGTCAGCTTCGCTCCCATGGCGCCAGTCTGCCATGGGCGGAGGCGCCGCGATCGGCGCCCGGTCGGCGCCCGCGGTCCGGCCCCGCCTCAGCCCTTCCGGAGCTCCTCCGGCCGGCAGACCCGACCGAACGGCCGCACCCGGATCTCCACCCAGACGCCGTTGCGGAGGTAGACGTCGGCGGCCGCGATGGCCCGGGCCGCATCCAGGTCGGCGGCCCGGACGAGGAGGATCGACGCGGACAGGTCGGTGAACGCACCCGCCTCGATGACCGTCCCGGACGCGCGCAGCGCCGCGACGCGGGCCAGGTGCTCGGCCCGGAAGGGCGGCCGCGTCTCGGCCGCGTCGGGCGCGTAGGTCGCCTCGATGACGAAGATGGGCTCCATGACCACCCCCGCGGGGAGCTCGGAAACCATCGCCGATCGCCTCCCTGGCGCGCGGGCCCGTCGGGCCCGTTCGTCTCCCTCAGGCCGCCCTGGGGCGGCGCGGCCCGGCGGGCCGCCCGAATCGCGGACCCCGTGGCCGCGGTCCCGCGACTCTACGCCGGGACGGCGGACACGTGTGGCCCGGGGCGTCCGACCGGTCAGCCGATGGGAGGGCTCCCGGTCAGCGGGTGCGGCGCGAGGCATCCCCTGCGGCGCCGGTCGGGCCACCCGCGAGCGTGACCGTCGCGGCGTCGGCCCCCGGGTCACGGGCAGTCGGGCCGGGCAGGACGACCACCGCGTCGGCCTCGGCGTCGTAGCGGTCCGAGCAGGTGAGGTAGATGACCTGGAAGTCGTGGGCCAGGTCGTGCAGGATGGCGACCCCGCGCGCGGCGCGCTGGTCGTCGAAGGTCACGAACGGGTCGTCGAAGACCAGCGGCGGCCGGCGATCCTGGGTGACCAGCCTCACCAGGCCCAGGCGCGCGGCCAGGTAGGCCTGGTCGAGCGTGCCCTGGCTCAGCTCTTCCACCCGGACCCAGTCGCCCAGCTCCGGCGCGAAGACGGAGATGTCGAGCGTCGCATCGTCGACGGCGACCCGGCTGTAGCGGCCGTCCGTGAGCCGCTCGAGGTCGACCCGCATCCTGCGCTCGAGGAACCGGGTCGCCTTGCGCATCGTCGCCCGCTCCGCCCGGTCGATGGCGTCCAGCGCGAGCTGGTAGATCCGGGAACGGCGCTGCAGGGACGCGAGCTCGTCGCGCCAGGTTGCCAGCCGCTCGGCCTCGAGGGCGACCTGCTCGGCGTCGACCGGGTTCTGCTCGACCCGGGCCCGGGCGGCGGCCTCGTCGTTGCGCCCCCGCTCCAGGGCGGCCTCGGCCTCCCGGACCTCGACCTCCAGCCGCTCGCGGGCACGGGGTTCCTTCGCGATCGGCCCGAGCGCCTCGAGGGCGCCACTCTTCTGCTCGACTTCCAGCGCGGCGGCATCCCGGAGCTGGGGCAGCGCCTGGGGCGGCTGCTTCCCGACCAGCCCCTCCAGCTGGGCCCGGCCGCGGGCGATCTCCTGGACGTGGGCGTCCTCGCGGGAGAGGAGGCCCTCGGCTCCGGCAAGGTCGGGCTGCTCGATCCGGGCGAGCTGCTCGTCTCGCTCGCGCTCGCGGACCTTGAGATCCTCTTCGAGCTGGCTCCGACCGCGCAGCCGGCGGGCGATCTCCACGTCGCGCAGCTGCTTCTCGCGGCGGACGTCGTGGACGGCGCGCCGCCGGTTGCGCGCGAAGAGCGCCGTCACGATCCCGGCGACGATCGCCACGCCGCCCGCCGCCAGCAGCGGGACGAGCCCACCCAGCGCGCCGGCGACGCCGGCCGCCGCGCCGGCCACCACGAGGACCACCGCCAGCCCGACGAACGGGCGCCACACCGGCTCGGGAATGCGCAGGTCGAAGTCCACGGCCGACGGCGAGTCGCCCAGCTGGACCCGGAGCTCGGCGATCTCCCGGTCGAGGACGCGCATCCGCTCGACGAGCGTACGCAGGACGGGCAGCGGGCTCGACGACGGGTGGCTCGCCTCGAGGGCGGCCACGGTGTCGCTCACGGCCACCGCTTCCCGGTAGCGGTCGAAGCGCTCGCGGGCCACGTCCCGCTCCGAGATCAGCCGCTCAGCCTGGCGAGCCTTCTCGAGGAGCGAGCGGCGCTCCGTCAGGGACTCCGCGACCTCCGCGCGCCGCTGGCGGGCGGCCCCCAGCGCGTCCCGGTCACGTTCCAGCTGGGCCAGCTGCCCCTCGCCACGGTCGACCGTCGTGCTCGCCTGGGCCACCGCCTGCTCGGCAACCTTGAGCCGACCCGGATTCCGCTCGCCCTTTGCCTGGAGGTCGTGGAGCGCGCGCTCCAGCTTCTTGCGCGCGACGCTCGTCCCCCGATCCGCACCGCTGATGGAAGCCTGCAGCCGATCCCGAAGCGCTCCCTCGTCGCGGGCCAGGTCGTCGACCTCGTGGTGCCGGACCGAAGCCGTGGACCGGTAGAACTTCTCGGACGGGATCCCGGTCAGCTCGCCGAGGATCTCGTCCGCGCGGGCCGGGTCGGTGGTCACCTCGCCGTCCAGCTCGAGACGCACGGTTCCCTTCGCGCCCCGGAAGTCCTTGCGGATCGAGCCTTCGCCGGTCCGGTCCTCGAAATCGTGGGTGAAACGGACCTCCACGGACGTCCGGTCCTCGTCGGGGGAGCCCCAGGAGCGCAGCCCATCGATCTCCGCGCCGCTCGCGGTCGCCCGCCGGAAGAGGGCCAGCTCGAGCGCTCGCTGGAACGTCGACTTGCCGGACTCGTTCGGTCCCCGGACCACGGTCAGGCCGGCGGCGAGCTCGACGTCGAGGTCGCGGTGGACCCGGAAGTCGTGGACGACGACGCGGCGCAACCTCACAGGGTCACCTCGTGCCCGTCCAGGAGGAGACGAGCAAGGCGGAGCGCCTCGCGCCGCTCCAGCGCGTCGGGCCCCTGGTCCGCGGCCTCGGCTTCGGCGATCGCCGCCTCCATGTCCCGGACCAGCGATCCCGCGATCGTGTCCGGGGGCGGGAGCGGTCCGGTCGGGAGCGCGGCGACCGCGCGATCGCGCAGGCGGATCCGGAAGAAGCGGTCGGCGAGCTCCCGCACGACCTCGTCGGTCGAGACGTCCAGCAGGTCGGGCCGGACGCCGATCAGGCTGGCGTCGAGGACGAGGTCCGGGTCCGCCTTCGTCGCGAGTCGCTCCGCGAGCGCCGGCTGGCTCTCGACGGTGGCCGCGTCGATCTCAAGCGCCTCGAAGCGGGTCCGGCCGACCTGGCGCTCCTCCACGCCGACCCGGCGCGCGCCCTCGTGCTCGTCGAATGAGACCAGGAGGACCTTGCCGGCCCGATCCTGGTCCAGCGCCACCGGCTCCGGGGCGCCCGCGTAGGCCCAGGTCGTGGCCCCGGCCTGGCCCCGCTGCGTGGAGTGCCAGTGGCCGAGGGCCAGGTAGTCGAGGTGGCTGGCGGCCACCTCCGCGGCGCTGAAGACCACCTCGTCGCCGTCCGTGCGACCGGGGATCGCCAGGGAGCCGTGGATCATCCCCACGTGCCAGTGGGCCCGCTGGTCCGTGGCCGCGTCGAAACCGGAGAGGGGGCTCCGCGGGGCGCGCTTCGTCGGGAACACGAAGCCATGGATCGCCAGGTCCAGCATCCCGTACACGACGTCCGGGCGCTCCGGGGTCAGGACCGCGAGACGGTCGGAATCGGCCGGGAGCCCGGCCAGCGTGGCGAGGTCGTAGGCCCGGTAGACGGAGGCGCGGTCGTAGACGTCGTGCGTGCCCGGGATGATCACGGTCCGGACCGCGGCGTCCGCCAGGCGCCGGAGCTCGGCCGCGGCGCGCTCCACGGAGCGTCGCGGCTGCGTGTTCGAGTCGAAGAGGTCGCCGACCACGAGGAAGAGGTCGACCCGTTCCTCCAGGGCCAGGTCGACCGAGGCTCGAAACGCCGCGAACTGGCGCTCGCGCTGGGTCGCCGCCCGGTCGCCCAGGTCGGCATAGCGCGCCCCGAGGTGGACGTCCGCGGTGTGGAGCAGGCGCAGCATCGCCGTGATTGTGCCGCATCCGCCGGCCGACCGACACCCCCGGGCGCGGACGGGCGCAGCGTGGCTCCCGGGCCCGGGCGATGGACCGCGCCGGCCCCTTCCTTCGGGCCGCGGTGGTATCGTTCCGCCACGCTACCGGTGCGCGCCCCGAGGGGTCATCACCAGCACGTCACCCGGATCGCGCGGCACCAGGCTTCCTCCGCCTCACCCCCGCGCCTCCCCGGTCGGGCTGGTGCAGGCCCCAAGCTCGACCCGGGCGCGAGCGCATGGACCCTGGAGGAGACCCTTGACGTACACCGACCGGACCCTCACCTGCGTCGACTGCGGGATGGCCTTCACCCACACGGCGGCCGACCAGGAGTACTACGCCGCGAAGAGCTTCACCTCGGAGCCGAAGCGCTGCCCGAGCTGCCGTGCGAGCCGCCGAACCTCCCGGGGCGACGGGTACGACGCGCGCAGCATCGGCGGGCCGCGCGGCTATGAGCGCAGCGGGGACTACGGCGAACGCGAATTCTTCGCGGTGACCTGCTCGCGCTGCGGGAACAACGCCCAGGTCCCGTTCAAGCCGCGCATGGACAAGCCCGTCTACTGCTCCGACTGCTTCCGGGCCGTCAAGGCCGGCTGACCCGGGCGGCCGTCCGCCCGGGGCCCGCTTCCGCTCCGAACCGCCTCGCCCCATGGGCCGGGCGGTTCGCGCGTTCCGGCGTGGCGTTTCCGCTGACAGCGAAGCCCGACCCACGACGGGTCGGGCTTCACCGCTCGGACGAGCCGGCGGGAGGAGGCCGCCGGCCCGGCGTCCGGTTCGCGGGAGGAGGCCGCGATTCGGACGGGGACGTTTCGCCTGCATCCTCGCTGGGACCCGTGAGCGCGCGGTTTCGGGCGCGTTAACGTCCCGTGAAGACCGGGGTCCACCGCGGGCCGGATACCCCTCAGAGGGACAGGACCTGTCCGGCAGCGTGACGGACCCGACGGCGCCCCGTCCAGACGGTGACGCGACCGCGCCCCAGCACCCGCCACGCCCCGTCCCGGCCGACCAGCGCCGTCTCTTCGTCGATGCCGAGGACGCGGACATCGTGCGGCGCGGCCAGCGCGACCGCTGCCGAGAGCGACTCCGGGAACGCGTCGTAGTGGGGGATCACGATCGTCCCCGGCACGACCGCCAGGGCGGGCTGCCAGCCGACCGGGAGCTGGAAGAACCGGCGCCCGCCGACCCGGAGCGCGTGGCCCGCCAGCACCATGGCGCCGGCCGAGCATCCTGCGAGCACGGCGCCCCGGGCCCAGGCGTCCAGCAGCGCGGTCCCCGCCGGGGTGCCATCGAGGGCCTGCAGCAGGTGGTCCGGCTTGCCGCCCGAGAGGTAGACAAGGTCGGCCTCCCCGATCGCCTGGCACCAGGCGGAATCGGCGGCGTCCGCCCGGTCGCGCAGGAGGACGGGCTCGACCTCGGCGCCAAGGGCACCGAAGTGGGCCGCGCCCTGCTCCGCCCAGCGCGCGAAGACCGCCTCGCCGTCCGGCCACGAGGCCGTCGGCACGATCGCCACGCGAGGACGGTCGCGTCCGGTCGCCACGAGGAGGACGCGATCCACCTCGGCCATGGCGGGGGTGAACTCGCCGGAGCCGACGAGCGCAACGAGACCGGACATCGCCGGAGTCTATCCGGGGTGACCCGGACGTGGAATCCTGCCCATTCGGCTCCGCCCCGCGATCCCGGCTCGCTGCGGATTTCGACTTGTGACCGCGGCCACGCGTGCGTATGCTCTCGGCCAACGCCGGCGCGAGGTCGGCGTGGTTCCGGCAGGGCGAGGATCGCGGACCGGAACGCAGCGAGTGTGGTCCACGCACAGGGAGAAGCCATGGAGTCCAACCCGTCGGGCGCGCCGCAGGCGCAGCCGCCGCAGCCTCCTCCGCCGCCCCAGATGCCGCCGCAGGGTCCCCCGCCCCAGCAGCAGCCGCCCTGGATGTCGAACCTGACCTCGACGGCTCCGGTCGCCGGCCCGGCGGGCCTCTTCTACGCCGACCTGCCGAACCGGATCATCGCGTACATCATCGACATGATCCTGCTCGCGATCGTCGGCACGTGGTCAACGGTGCCATCACGGGCTCGTTCATGCCGGTCGCCACGTTCGACCTTGTGAACGGCTTCCACTACAACTACTTCGCGGCCATCATCAACGCGGTGATCGGTGCGGCGGTGAGCGCCGGGTACTTCATCTACATGTGGACCGCGATGCGGGGCACGGTCGGGATGAAGGTCCTGGGCATGCAGATCGGCAGCGAGAAGGACGGCTCGTCCCTGTCCATGGACGCGGCGATCCGGCGCTGGCTGGCGTTCGGCGGATGGATCGCCGTCGCCCAGGCGCTCAACCCGCTGCCGCTGCTCGGCATCCTGATCGGGCTCGTGGCTCGCTCGGCTACGTGATCTACCTCCTCTACACCACGGCCCAGAGCCCCACCAAGCAGGGCTTCCACGACAAGTTCGTGGGGTCGATGGTCGTCAAGGCGGCGCGTTCCGTCGCCTGACTCCCGCGGGACCACAGATGAGAAGGCCGCGCCGAAGGGCGCGGCCTTCTCGATTCGCGACCGAGCCGCGCCGGTGTCGACGCGAGGCGTCGGACCGCCGGTCCCCGACCCGCCAGGTCCTCCGGGTCAGCCGACCCGGGCGACTTCCCGCGCCCCGTAGCTCGGGAGCCCCAGCCGGCCGTTCCCGAACCGGGTGCCGCTCCGTCCCCACAGGACGGCGGCCGCCTCGTCCAGCGTGCCGATCGCCGCGAAGTGCCCGCCCGTCTTCATGAACTCGGCGCAGGCGCGCACCTTGGGACCCATCGAGCCGGCCGGCCACTCGCCGGCGGCGAGCCCGGCAAACGCCTCGTCGATGCCCAGGCGCCGGATGGGCTCCGCGGCGGGCGTCCCCCACCCCGTGTAGACCGCGTCGACGTCGCTGAGGAGCAGCAGGCCCTCCGCGCCCACGGCCCGGGCCAGCACGACCGCGGCGAGGTCCTTGTCGATGACCGCCTCGCACCCTTCCAGGCGGCCGTCCGCCAGCTCGACGACGGGAATGCCGCCGCCGCCGGAGGCGACGACGAGGACGCCCGCCTCGACCAGGGAGCGAATCGACGCGGCCTCCTGGATCCGCAACGGGATGGGCGACGGCACGACCCGCCGCCAGTGCACCCCGTCGGGTGCGATCGACCAGCCCTGCTCGGCCGCGTGGGCGCGAGCCGTGGCCTCGTCGTACACGGGACCGACGAACTTCGTGGGGTGCTGGAAGGCGGGATCGTCCACTCGCACGACGACCTGGGTGACCACGACCGCGATCTCGCGCCGGATCCCCCGCTCCAGGAACGCGTCGTGGAGCGCCTGGGAGAGCAGGTAGCCGATCTGGCCCTGGCTCTCCGCGCCGAGGACGTCGAGCGGCGGCGGCGGGACCACCGCGGCGGCCATCTCCGCCTCGATCGCGAGGAAGCCGACCTGCGGGCCGTTCCCGTGGGTCAGCACGATCTCGGCGCCGCTCCGGCCCGCGAGGTCGACGAGCGATCGGGCGGCACCCACGAGGTTGTGGCGCTGGACGGCTGTGGAGCCTGCCTCTCCCCGGCGGATCAGGGCGTTCCCGCCGAGGGCGACCGCGATGCGGGTCACCCCAGGTGCTCGCCGCGGCGGTCGCCGCTGATCAGGGCATACAGCAGCGCCTGCTCCGTGTACACGCGGTTCTCGGCCTCGTCCCAGACCCGCGAGCGCGACCCGTCGATCACGGCGTCGGTGACCTCGTCGCCCCGGTGGGCCGGCAGGCAGTGCATGAAGATCGCGTGCGGCGCGGCGAGCGCCATCAACGCCTCGCTCACGGTGTACCCGGCGAAGATCCTCCGCCGCTCCTCGCGCTCCTGCTCCTGGCCCATGGAGGCCCAGACATCCGTGTAGATGGCATCGGCGCCCCGGGCGGCCTCTTCGGGATCGTTCACCAGCTCGATCCCGCCGCCGTTGGCTTCGCACTGGAGGCGCGCGGCGGCGACGATGGCCGGGGCCGGCGCATAGCCCTCCGGCGTGGCGATCACGAGGGTCAGGCCCGTGTGGCCGGCGGCCTGGATGAGCGAGTGGCAGACGTTGTTGCCGTCCCCGACGAAGGCGACGCGCGTTCTCGCCAGGTCGCCGAAGGCCTCCTCGAGGGTCATCACGTCGGCCAGCGCCTGGCAGGGATGGTGGTCGTCGGTCAGCGCATTGATCACCGGGATCGAGCTGTGGGCCGCGAGCTCCTCGACCCGGGACTGCGCGAACGTGCGGATCACGAGCGCGGACAGGTAGCGCGACAGGACGCGGGCCGTGTCGGCGATGGTCTCCCCGTGGCCGAGCTGCAGCTCGTCGGGCCGCAGCGTGATCGGGAGCATCCCGAGCGCCCAGGCCGCCGCCTCGAAGCTCACCCGGGTCCGGGTGGACGGCTTGTCGAAGATCATCCCGATCCGGCCGCCGGCCAGCGCCGCCCGGAACCTGCCCTGGTCGCGCTTGAAGCGGTGGGCCATGTCCAGGACCTGGCGGGTGCCCTCGGGGCCGAGGGAATCGAGGGTCAGCAGGTGTTCGGCCATGCGTCGCTGCTCCGGTCAGCGGGTCGTGGTCGCGGCGCCGCCCCGGGCGCTCGCGACGATCGGCGCAACGAGGTCGGCGAGCGTCGGTGCATCCGCCTCGGACGCGATCTCCTCGAGCTCGTAGCGGACGCGGACGACGGGCTTGGCGAGGTGGATGACGCGGGTCAGGTCGATCGGGGTCGCCGCGAGGACGAGGTCGGCGGGCATCGCGTTCAGGGTCGCCTCCAGCTCGTGCATCTGCTCCTGCCCGTAGCCCATGGCCGGGAGCAGGTGCTGGAGGTCAGGGTACGCGGCGAGCGTCCGGGCGAGCTGGCCCGTCGCGTAGGGAACGGGATCGACGAGCTCCGCCGCCCCGAATCGCCGGGCGGCCACGACGCCCGCGCCGTAGGTCATCCCGCCGTGGGTGAGCGTGGGCCCGTCCTCGACGACGGCGACGCGCTTGCCGGCGATCTCGCCGCCCTCGAGGGCCAGCGACGACCGGGCGAGGATCACCTCCGCCCGCGGGTTGACCTCGGCGACGTTGCGCCGGACGGTCTCGACCTGCTCGGCCGTCGCGGAATCCACCTTGTTGATGACGACGACGTCGGCCATCCGGATGTTGGCCTCGCCGGGGTGGAAGCGGAGCTCATGGCCCGGCCGGAGCGGGTCGGCGACGACCACGAAGAGGTCCGAGCGGTAGAACGGGAAGTCGTTGTTGCCGCCGTCCCACAGGATGACGTCGGCTTCCTTCTCCGCCTCCCGGAGGATGGCCTCGTAGTCGACGCCGGCATACAGCACTCGGCCGGCGTCGAGGTGCGGCTCGTACTCCTCGCGCTCCTCGATCGTCGTCTCGTGCAGGTCGAGGTCCGCGTACGTCGCGAAGCGCTGGACGCGCTGCCTGACGAGGTCCCCGTAGGGCATCGGGTGGCGGATCACGACCACCTTCAGGCCCTGCTTCTCGAGGAGCCTGGCCAGGTAGCGGGTGGTCTGGCTCTTGCCGGCGCCGGTGCGGGTCGCCCCCGTGGCGATGACCGGCCGGGTGCTGTGGACCATCGTGTGGACGGGTCCCAGGAGCACGAAGTCCGCTCCGCCGGCCAGGGCACGCGAGGCCGCGTGCATCACCGTCTCGTGGGCGACGTCGCTGTAGGCGAAGACGACCTGGTCGATCTTCTGCCGGGCGAAGATCTTCTCGAGGTCCGCCTCCGGGACGATCTCGATCCCGTCCGGGTAGGAAGGCCCGGCCAGCTCCCGTGGATAGCGGCGCTTGGCGATCCCAGGGATCTGGGTGGCCGTGAACGCGACCACCTCGACCGTCGGATCGTCGCGGTAGACCACGTTGAAGTCGTGGAAGTCGCGGCCGGCCGCGCCCATGATCACGATCTTGGTGCGGTCCACGTTCGTCCGCTCCTTATCCGTCGCACCCAGGGGCGCCGACGACGGCGTGCAGCGAACGAGCCGGTTCCCGTCCGACGGGCCCAGCGGTCGCCCTGCCCGGCGAATCTGGCCGGACGGCCCTGCCCGGGACAGTGCCGAGCGGACCGGGCGCGCCGGGACGTTCGGGCGGGCCCCGCACGGCCGACGAGCGGGAGGTCCCGGGGGCGGGGGTCCCGGGGCGGGGGGTCCACTCGCAGCGCACGGGGCCGGCCCGCAGCTCCGCCTAGCCGGGCGGGATGTCCTCGGGGCGGTCCACGTCGCGCAGGGACGAGCCGTCGGGGTCCCGCCGGCGCCAGCGCTCGGGGGCCAGCGCACCGGTGCGAAGGCGCCCGAGCAGCCCGATGAGCGAGGCGCCGCCCCCGGCGAGGTTCGCGGCGGCGGCCGGCCGGGCGACCGAGACGCGGAACGCAGCCGGGAGGGGGCGCAGCCGGCCGGCCTCCTCCAGGACCACGGCATCGACGACCGGGTCGGCGCGTTCATCGGCGATCCAGCGGACCATCTCCGCGAGGAGCTCGGGCACGAGCGCGGGCTGGTCCCCACCCACCAGGAGCGCGAACGGCTGACCCGTGACCGCGAGGCCGGTCGCGAAGCCGGCGAGCGGGCCGCGACCCTGCACGGCGTCGCGCACGAGGAGAACCGGCACGCCGTCGACCGCCCCGGGCAGCGCGGGCAGGGGGATCCCGGACAATTCGGGCGGCCCGACGACGACCACCTCGCGGCTGACTGCGGCGACGGCCTCGATCGCCCGGACCAGGAGCGGCCGCCCGCCCACGTCGGCGGCGAGCTTGGCGCCCCCGAACCGCCGCCCTGCACCGCCGGCAAGGACGATCCCGGCGACCGGCAGGCGCGCACCGGCCGTTCCCTCCGCGGACCGGACCGTCCTTGCGTCCCTGCCCGCGCCGCCAGCCGGATCACCCGCCGTCACCCCTCGCCCCCGCCGCGTACGGCCCGAGGACCGGGACGACGGCCCTCCGGGGTGCGCCGCAGGATCCCGCGCCGGTCGAGGTCCTCGAGGAGGGGCATGACGACCCGCCGGCTCGTGGTCGACGCGTCCCGGAACGCGGCCGGCGTCAGCGGCCCGGCGCTGGCCAGGCGGACCGCGAGCGCGGCAAGGTCGGCCCATGCACCCGCCGCCCAGGCGAGGTCGTCATCGACCCGCACGATGCGGCCCGCCGCCTCCAGCGCACGGATCCCTTCGGGCGAGCACTCGGCGGCGCGCGCGGCCTCGCCGAGGGCCGGCGGGGCGGGCACCGCGAGCAGCGACTCCAGTCGATCCATCGCGGCCGCGAGGGCCGGCGACGGCCCCGGGGCCCGCTCCGGCCCGTGCAGCAGCTCGCCGGTCCGGCCGAGCAGGCCGGCGCTCACGAGGTCGGAGAGGAGCGCGGCGGCGACCGCCTCGGCGAGACCGGCCGGGACCGAGGCATGCCGCCGGAGGGCGCGCGCAAGGGACGGCCGAAGCTCGGCGAGGGGCATTCCCGCCGCGTCCGGGTGGGCGGCCGCGTGCTCCGCGACGGCTCGCCGGGCCTCGACCTCCAGCGCGTCGACGATCGGACCGGAGATGACGTACGGGCCGCTGACGCGCGCGCCGGGCGGCTCCCCGGCCTCGCCGACCGGCAGGGCACCGTGCAGCTCGAGCCGGGCCGAGTCCCGGCCCGCCGCGTCGGCCGCCATCGTCAGGGCCGCCACCTGCTCCCGCGTCGCACGGCGCCACGCGGCACCGGCCGGCGGCTTCGGGTCGATGACCCGGCCGGCAGCCACCATCCCGGGCGGCGAGGGCCGGCGCAGGACGAACCGGGCTCCCGCGGAGGCCGCGACCGGCCGTTCGAGGCGCAGGATCGCCGTCGCCTCGCCGCTCGGAAGGTCGTCCGTGTCGCGCCGGCCCCGCCGGAGGGCGCCCCCGACCTCCGCGGTCCCGAGGTGCAGCCGCACGGACGTGCCGCCGGCGGCGGGCCATCGATCGTCCCGGGCACCGTCCGCCCCCGGCTCGGCGGCGATGGCCGGCCCGTGGCCGCGGCGCGGCGCGAGGCGCACGGGCCGCCGCAGCGCGACGAGGAGCCGATCCGTCGCCAGGACAGCGGGGCTGGCGGCCAGAACCACGCCCCGGCCGAGCGCGTCGCGCTCCGCGCCCACCACGTTGGCGGCCACCCGTCCGCCCGGGCCGGCGGCCTCGACGGTCCGCCCGTGGACCTGGACCTCACGGAGGCGGACGCGGCCCGCCCCCGGAACGACCCGGAGCTGCGCCCCGGGCGTCAGCGGTCCCCCGCGCAACGTCCCGGTGACGACCGTGCCCCTGCCCCGCACCGCGAAGACGCGGTCCACCGCGAGCGCCACGGGCCCGGGCGCCTCGGCGGTCCCCCGGACGCGCTCCGCGAGCCCGAGCAACGCGGCGCGAACGTCGTCGAGCCCCTCCCCGCTGACCGCGGAGGCCGCGACGATGGGCGCGGCGCGGAGCCGGGTGGCGCCGAGGGCCGCCCGGACGAGCGCGACGACCTCCGCGACGCGTTCGGGCGGGACGACGTCGATCTTCGTGACGACGGCGATCCCCAGTTCGATGCCCAGCCCGTCGAGCAGCTCGAGGTGCTCCAGGGTCTGGGCCCGCGGCCCGTCGTCGGCGGCGACGACCAGGAGCGCGGCATCGACCTCCCCGGCTCCCACGAGCATGTTCCCGACCAGGCGGTCGTGGCCGGGCACGTCCACGAAGTCGAGCGTGCCCCCGTCGGGCAGGCGGAGCCAGGCGTAGCCCACGTCGATGGTCATGCCCCGCCGCCGCTCCTCGGGCAGCCGGTCGGCGTCGATCCCGGTCAGGGCCCGCAGGAGGGTCGTCTTGCCGTGGTCGATGTGGCCGGCGGTCCCGATGACGACGCTCATCGCTCCTCCGTGGATCGCTCCCCGGCGGGCCCGTCGGGGCCGGGAGCGCCGGCGCCGGGCCCGTCGGGGCCGGGTCCCCTCGCCGCGCGAGCGCGGCCCGGATCGCGGCGGCCAGGGCTGCGTCATCGGCCGGGTCCACCGTCCGGACATCCAGCACGACCTCACCGTCGGCGATGCGCCCGATCACCGGGGGCTCCCCGGCCCGGAGCGCGGCCAGCAGCCGGTCGGCCGAGCGCGAGGCCAGGGCAATCCCCCACGACGGCAGCGTGGAGCCCGGCAGCGAGCCGCCGCCGGTCGTCGCCCTGAGCGGGACCGGGCGGGCGGCGCCCCCGACGGCGGCCGCACGGGCCGACGCGCGGGCCTCGAGCCCCGCCAGCGGGGCCGCCAGCATTCGCCAGGTCGGGATCTCGCGCGTGGCGAGGCCCGCCCGATAGAGCCCGAGCGTCGCCGCGAGGGCGGCGAGCGTCACCTTGTCGGGCCGCGTGGCGCGGGCCAGGGGATCGCGGCGCAGCCGCGCGACCAGGTCCGCCCGCCCGACCACGAGCCCCGCCTGCGGTCCGCCCAGGAGCTTGTCGCCCGAGAAGGTGACGAGGTCCGCGCCGGCCGCCAGCGCATCCATCGGGGTCGGCTCGTGAGGGAGGCCGTAGGGCGCCGTGTCGAGGAGGGCGCCGCTCCCGATGTCGTCCACCAGCAGCGCGCCGGCCGCGTGGGCGGCAGTCGCGACATCCGCGCCGTCCGGCCGTTCCACGAACCCGGCCATCGTGAAGTTGGATGGATGGACGCGCAGGACGAGCGTGGGTCGCCGTCCCGCGCCGGGACCCATCTCGGCCAGCGCGTCGGCGATGTCCTGCACGCGGGTCCGGTTCGTGGTGCCGACCTCGACGAGACGGGCCCCGGCCCGCCGGATCACGTCCGGGATCCGGACGCCCCCGCCGATCTCGACGAGCTCGCCCCTGCTCACGATGACCCGGCCGCCCCGCCCGGCCAGGCCCACGGCCAGGGCCAGGGCTGCCGCGTTGTTGTTCGTGACGAGCGCGTCCTGCGCGCCGGTCAGGGCGACGAGGTGCTCCTCGGCGGCGCGGAAGCGCGGCCCCCGTCGCCCCGTGGCCCGGTCGAGCTCCAGGAGCGGCGCCCCGGCGGCGGCCGCCGCGGCGGCCTCGATCGCCGCCCTGGGCCAGGCCGCCCGGCCGAGGTTCGTGTGGAGGATGACGCCGGTCGCGTTGATTGCCACGGGCGGCAGCGCGCGGCCCGGATCGGCGAAGCCGTCGAGGCGGTCGAGGAGGTCCGCGGCCAGCTCCGCGACCGTTCGGGGGGCGACCCCGGCCTGCAGGCGACTCCGCTCGGCGGCCACGACCGCGCGGGCCGCAGCGGTCAGCGCGCCGGGATCGCGCCCGCCCGCGCGGGGGCGGGCCGCCGCGAGCACCCGTTCGATGCTGGGAGGCCGTCGCTCGTTCGCCACGGCGGAAGCCTACATGGCGGCGCCGGCCGAGCGGCGCCGGCCGAGCGGCGCCTGCCGGCGGGCCGGTACGCGAATCGTCTAGTTGACCGGGAGGATGATGACGTACCGGCCATCCTTGCCCGGGTACTTCGTGCCCTGTTTCCAGGGCTTGAAGTCCGCGGACAGGTTGGAGACCGGCACGAGCGTGTCGGGCGGTTGGGACCAGCCCCAGATCGTCGAGAACCGGTTGTACCAGACGTCCTCGATTCGGAGCGCCGTCACGGTGTAGCGGTCCGTCAGCGCGGGATCCGCGGTGGCCGTGAAGCCCGACACGACCCACGAATGCCAGCCGTACCAGACGACGAGCCCGGCCGGCCGGTTGGTCAGCCTGATCTGGCGAGCAACGGCCTGGACCGCTGCCTTGAGGGTGGCCTGGCTGTCGACGGCGTAGTTCCCGTAGCCCAGCTGGGTGAGGCCCTTGGCCCAGCCCTCGGGATCCGCCCCGCCGGCCTTGCCCGGCGCGATCGAGTAGGCGAGCTTCCATAGGCGCGTCTGGGTCGCCTTGGTCACGTCCGCCCCGACGTCCATGATGTTCATCGAGGTCTGCATCGCCGCGGGCACGCACCAGGTGTCCTTCATCTCGCCGACGAAGTCGCCCGCCTCGTAGAGGTCCATCGCGAACGGGCGGGGCTTGGGCGTCGGCGTGGGACGGGGCGTCGCGGTGGGCCGCGGGGCGCCGCTGTGGCTCGCGCCCGGCGTCGCGGACGGAGGCGGCGACGGGGACGGCGACGGGGACGGCGTGGGAATCGAGATGATCACGGCCGCGGGGGACTGCTGGCGCGCCCACGGAGTGACGACCGGCACGGCCGCGATCGACACGCCGCCGAGCGCCTGGCTCGTGGCGTAGACCGCGCCGCCCGCCGAGGCCGAGGAGGGCCACGACCAGGGCCACCCGCGACCAGCGCCCGCTGCAGGCCCAAGGGCCGCACCGGGACCGCCGTCGGGCCGGGCGTGCCCGCCATCGCGCAGGCGGGACGGGGCCGGCGTGGACATCCGGGCCAATCCGCGACGCGAGCGCCACGGCCAGGATCACGACCTTCACGGCCATGCCGATCGCGAAGCTGGCCGGCACCGCCGCGAGGCCGATCGCCGGGACCAGGGCACCGGCCGAGATGACGATCGCGACGAAGCCGGCGATCGAGGCGATCGTGGGCAGGATCGTGTTGCGGGTCGCGTAGAGCGCCCGGGCCAGGAGGTGGGTCACGCTCTCGAGGGGCACGGAGAGGGCGAAGACGGCCAGGATCGTCGTCGTCCGGGCGATGTCCTCGCTGTCGAAGGCGCCCCCGGCCAGGAAGATCCGGATGACCAGCCCGCCCAGGACCAGCAGGCCCAGGGCGGCGCGCCGGTCGTGAGGACCGCGATCGTCGCCAGGTTCGTCCCGAACACCCGGCCGAACGCCGCGCCGGTCGCCGGCGCGGCCGCCGTGGCCGAGAGCGCCGGGAACGCGGCGATCGCGAACGAGACGCCGATCAGGCTGACCGGCACGCTCTGGAAGTTGCGGGCGAAGCTGACCGAGCTGACCGAGCCGGGAGCGAGGGTCGAGGCGAGGGCGGTGAAGTACAGGAAGGTCAGGGGCTCGATCGGCTGGCTGACCATCTTGGGGACCATCAGGCGCATGAACTCGCCGAGGCCCCGGATCCGGAGCGCGAGGCTGGGCACGGGCCGGAAGCTCGTCCGCATGATCCCGATGACCCGGATCCCGAGGTGCGCCAGCGCCCCGCCGACGGCCCCGACGGCCGCGGCGAAGATGCCCAGCCGCTCGGCCAGGAGCCACGTGCCCGCGACGATCCCGCCGTTGTACATGAGCGGCGCGAGGCCGTAGGTGATGAAGCGCTGCTCGGCGACCAGGATCTCGCCCAGGACCGTCGAGGCGGCGAAGATGACCGGGGTCAGGCACATCACCCGGAACAGGCCGACGTACAGGTCGCGCTGGTCGCCGGTGAACCCGGGGGCGATGATCGAGACGGTCTGCGGCGCGAGCACGAACAGGATCGCCGACGGTGAGCGCCATCACCCCGACGGCCAGGGTGAGGATCGTCCGGCCGAAGGCTCGGGCGGACTCGGCCGCCTCCGCCTTGAGCCCGATGAAGAGCGGGACGAACGGCGCCACGAGGCCGCCGGCGACGAGGACGTCCAGGGCGAGCTCGGGCAGGACGAAGGCCGCGTTGTAGGCGTCGAGGTCGGACCCCGCCCCGAACGAGTGGGCGAACATCCGGTCCCGGACCAGGCCCATGGCGTAGCCGCTGAAGCTGAGGACGGTCAGCACCACGGCCCCGCTGGGCAGGGCCCGGGCGAGGAGCACGCCCGCCCGCGAGGCCCGCAAGGACCTCACCAGTCGGCGGTGCGCGTGCGCCGCTCACGGGCCCACCGCCGGACGCCCGTACCGGCGGCGCGATCGCACGTCCAGGAGACCAGCCACGCAGCGAAGGACGAACCGCGGCCTGCCGGTGCGACGCTCGGGCATGGCCGAACCCTAGGGCCCGCCACTTGCCCGCGCAAATCGGCGGGCGGCCCAAGGAGGCGTCTGGCGGGAGCGCATGGGAGTCGAACCCACCCGGCCGCGTCACGCGCGACCGCATCCGTTTTGAAGACGGAGGCCGCCACCGGACGACAACCGCTCCCGCCGCGGATGGTAGCGCGGGCTCCGTATCATCCGACCCATGACCGCGCGAGATCTGCCGGAGGGGCCAGGCGCGCGGGGCGAACCCGGGGCCAGCGCGGCGGCCGGCGACCGGGATCCCGGCACGGCCGCCCCGGCGGGGCTGCCTGCTCCCGCGATCCGCCTGACGGACCTGACCGAGTGCGGCGGGTGCGCCGCGAAGCTGGGGGCCGACGTCCTGGCCGAGGTGCTCGCCGGCCTCGGCGCGACCGGCGCCCCGGCCGACCTGCTGGCCGGGCTCGACCCGCCCGACGACGCCGCCGTCTACCGCCTGACCGACGAGCTGGCGGTCATCGGCACGCTGGACTTCTTCCCCCCGCTGGTGGCCGATCCGGCCACGTTCGGGGCGATCGCCGCCGCGAACGCCTGCTCGGACGTCTTCGCGATGGGTGGCCGTGTCCTGTTCGCGCTCTCGATCGCGGCCTTCCCCGAGGACCTGCCGGCGGCGGTGATGCGGGCGATCGTGGGCGGCGCAGCGGAGGTGGTCCGCGAGGCGGGCGGCACCCTGGCCGGCGGCCACACGATCCGGGATCCGGAGCCCAAGTTCGGGCTGGCGGTCATCGGGCTGGTCCACCCGGACCGGCTCTTCCGCAAGGGCGGCGCCCGGCCGGGTGACGCGCTCCTCCTCACGAAGCCGCTCGGGACCGGGATCCTCGTGAGCGGCGAACGGTCGGGGAGGACGACGGCCGCCGAGCTGGCCGGGGCGATCTTCTCGATGCGCCGGCTCAACCGCGCGGCCGCCGACGTGCTCTCGGCCCTGGGCACATCCGGCGCGACCGACGTCACCGGGTTCGGGCTCCTGGGCCACGGCCTCGAGATGGCCCGGGCATCGGGCGCGCGGCTCGTCTTCGATGCGTCCGCGCTGCCCGCACTGCCGGGCGCCCTCCGGCTCGCGGCCGAAGGCGTCGAGACCGACGGCGCCGCCCACAACCGGCGCTTCACGTCGCCCGCGCTGGAGGTCGGCGCCGCGGTCACGGCCGCGACCGTCGTGCTGGCCCACGACCCCCAGACCTCCGGCGGCCTGCTGGCGGCCGTGCCGCCGGATCGCCTCGCCGCGGCCGAGGCGGCGCTCGCGGCCGCCGGCGTGCCCGCCTGGCGGGTCGGGTTCGTCGAGGCGGGCGAGCCGGGGGTGACCCTCGCCTGACGGGCGCCGGGACGGCGACGCCCCGGGGCCTGCTGTCGGCCGCGCGCCGGGACGCGCCCGCTTGACTGCCAACGGCCCTTGTGCGAGCCGGCCCGTTCGGGCGACGCTGCTCGACCGGAGGACGACGATGCTGCACGACTGGCGCGACCGTCTGACGGCCGATCCCCTTCCCTGGCTGCTCGACGGCGCCGAGCCCGCGGTCCGGCACCGGGCGCTGCGCGACCTGCTGGACCGGCCGGCCGACGACCCGGAGACGACCGCCGCGCGGGCGGAGGCCACGGCCGCCGACCCGATCGCCTCGATCCTGCGGGCCCAGGACCCGGCCGGCTGGTGGGTGAAGCCCGGCGCGGGCTACAGCCCGAAGTACGCCGGGACGGTCTGGCAGCTCATCTTCCTGGACCAGCTCGGCGCGGATCCCGCCGAAGCCCACGTTCGACGCGGCTGCGAATACCTGCTGGCCCACGCCCAGGCGGCGACGGGCGGGTTCGGCGCGGCGTCGGTCCGCGAATTCGGCCGCCCCGCCGCCCTCGGCGGTGATCCACTGCCTGAACGGGAACCTGCTGCGGGCCCTGATCGGGTTCGGCTTCCTGGACGACGAGCGGGTCCAGCGGGCGATCGCCTGGGAGGCAAGCGCCGCGACGGGCGAAGGATCGCCGCACTACAACGCGGTCACGCCCGGACCGGGCTTCCGCTGCGGAGCGAACGAGGGCCTGCCCTGCGCCTGGGGGGCGACCAAGGCGCTCCTGGGCCTGGCCAGGATCCCCTCGGAGCGCCGGACGCCCGTCGTCCGGCGGGCCATCGACGGGGCGCTCGACCTGCTCCTCGGCCGCGACCTGTCCGTCGCCGACTACCCGATGGGCTACGGCAACACCCGCCCGAACGGATCGTGGTTCCGGGCCGGGTTCCCGTCCGGGTACGTGACCGACGTGCTCCAGGTCCTCGAGGCGGCGTGCGCCGCCGGGGCGGGCCACGATCCCCGGCTCGAGCCCGGGATCCGCTGGCTCCTCTCCTGGCAGGACGGGACGGGTCGCTGGACGAACCGCTACCCGTACGCCGGCAAGATGGTCGTCGACATCGATCGCCAGGGCCAGCCGAGCCGGTGGGTGACGCTGCGGGCCTGCCTGGTCCTGCGGGCGACGGCCTGAGGGGTTCACGGTCCGCGCCGCAAGCCGGGCACTGCACCGCTCCCCTCTCCCCGTGGCCGCGGCCACGGGCTACACTCGCGCCACGGAACGGGTCGCGCGAACCCGCCCGCACGGAGGCTCCAGCCATGGCGAAGCAGGGCTACGTCCGGCTCACCCAGCCGCTCGTGCGCGATGGCGATCGGCAGACGGGGAGGCTGCGCCCGGCGACGTGGGACGAGGCGCTCGACCGCGCCGCCGTCGGCCTGCGGCGCACGCTCGACGCCCGCGGAGGGACCGGGGTCGGGATCTTCTCGTGCTCCAAGGCCACGAACGAGGTGAACTTCGCGGCCCAGAAGCTGGCCCGCCAGGTCCTCCACAGCAACAACATCGACAGCTGCAACAGGACCTGACACGCCCCATCGGTCGCCGGTCTGGCGACCATCTTCGGAGCCGGCGGCGGCACCAGCTCCTACCGTGAGGTCGAGGAGACGGATCTCGTCGTCCTGTGGGGCTCGAACGCGCGCGAGACCCACCCGATCTTCTTCCACCACCTCCTCCGAGGCGTCCGGCGGGGGGCCCGCCTCTACGCAGTGGACCCGCGGCGCACAACCTCGGCGGCCTGGGCGGACGCCTGGCTGGGGCTCGACGTCGGGAGCGACATCGCGCTGGCCAACGCCATCGGGCGCGAGATCATCGCCGCCGGGCTGGCCAACGACGAGTTCATCCGGCGGGCCACGACCGGCTTCGAGGCCTATCGCGACGCGGTCGAGCCGTACACCCTGGAGTACGCGCAGCGCGAGACGGGCGTCCCGGCGGGCCTGATCCGCGAGCTGGCCCGCGCCTACGCCACGGCGCCCCGGGCCATGATCTGCTGGACGCTGGGGATCACGGAGCACCACAACGGCGTCGACAACGTGATCGCGCTCTGCTCGCTGGCCCTGCTCACCGGGCACGTCGGGCGCTACGGATCGGGCCTCAACCCGTTGCGCGGCCAGAACAACGTCCAGGGCGGCGGCGACATGGGCGCCCTGCCGGACCGCCTGCCGGGCTTCCAGCACGTGGAGAACGACCCGCAGCGGGCCCCGTTCGACGCCGCCTGGGGCGTGGCCGTCCCGCCCGGGCGGGGCTGGCACCTGACCGCCATGTTCGACGCGATGGACCGCGGTGACCTCACCGCGCTCTACGTGATCGGCGAGAACCCGATGCAGTCCGAGGCGGACCAGGGGCGCACGCGCCGGCTCCTCGAGGGCCTCGATCACCTCGTCGTGCAGGACATCTTCCTGACCAGGACGGCCGAGATCGCGGACGTCGTGCTGCCGGCCGCGGCCGCCTGGGCGGAGACCGAGGGGACGGTCACGAACTCGGAGCGTCGCGTGCAGCGGGTCCGCAAGGCCCTGGAGCCGCCCGGCCGAGCACGCGACGACCTCGCGATCGTCTTCGACCTCGCCCGCCGGCTGGGCGGTCCGCCGGCACACTGGGCCGAGCCTTCCGCCGAGGCTGTCTGGAACGAGCTCCGCACGCTCTCCCCCGTCCACGCCGGGATGAGCTACGCCCGGCTCGAGGCGCTCGACGGCCTCCAGTGGCCGTGCTACGACGAGGACCATCCGGGCGAGCTGTTCCTCCACTCGCGCCTCTGGGAGGACCCGGTGCCGGGCAGCCCCGCACCCTTCCTGCCCGTGAACCATGACCCTCCCGTGGACCGGCTCGACGACGACTTCCCGATCCGCCTTACGACGGGCCGCCGGCTGGAGTCCTACAACACGGGCGTGCAGTCCGGGTCGCTCAGATCGCCCCGCCAGAAGGGCGAGTTCCTGGAGCTTTGCCCCGAGGACGTGGCCCGGCTGGACCTCAGCGACGGGGAGCGCGTCCGGGTCGTCTCCCGGCGCGGCGCGATCGAGGCGCCCGTCCGCACGGACGAGGGGCTCCGGCCGGGCCTCGCGTTCATGACCTTCCACTTCCAGGATGACGTCGCGACGAACGTCCTGACGATCGACGCCACCGACCCGCGCTCCGGAACGGCCGAGTTCAAGGCGACCGCGATCCGGGTGGAGAAGCTGGCGTGAATGCGCGACGACCAGTCGAGGCCGATTCGCCAGGACGGTCCGGGGGGAGCCGCGCCCTGAGCGAGGCGGATGCACGCTACCTGGCGGGCATCACCGAGGACTGCGAGCAGATCCTGGGAGCCGGGATCATCGTGCTGGGCGTCGGCCTGGGGGCCCGCGACGGGCAGGATGAGCTCACCGTCTCGTACCGGCCCGGCGCCCCGGACGAAGCGGAGCCGTGGGTCACGACGGCGCGCGGCGACACGATCCTCGCCGCACACATCGCGCTCCGCGAGCAGCTCGTCGTCGACCGGCTGCGCCTCGGCTTCAGTGCGCTCATCGGCCCGACCTGAACCGACCCCTGACGAGGTTCACCGGTGCGCCGCGCAGCGACAGCAGCGCGCCGCGTCGGGCCTTGACCGCGGCGTAGACTCGTCGCCATGGACCTGGTCACGCTCGCGCCCCGCGCGACCCCGGAGGAACGAGCGGCCGTCGATGCGGTGCTCGGCCGACCGGCAGGCCGCTGGGACGGCGGTGAACGCACCGACGACGCGGACGGACACGGGTCGCGCGGTGGGCATGCGGCGCGCGACCGTCGGGCGGAGCTCCTGCCGGTCCTCCACGCGATCCAGCTTCGCTTCGGCTGGATCAGCCAGCCCGCCCTCGAATACGCGTGCCGGCGCCTCTCCATCGCGCCCGCCGACGCCTACGGAGTTGCCGCGTTCTACGGGATGTTCGCGACGGCGCCCCGGCCGCCGGTGGTCGTCCACGCCTGCGACGACATCGCCTGTCGCCTCGCGGGATCGGAGGCGCTGTGCGCCGAGATCGGGCGGACGATCGGCCCGGCCGGGACCCCCGCCTTCGACGGGCAGGCTACCTGGCTGCGGAGCTCATGCCTGGGCCGCTGCGAGCGGGCGCCCGCCACGCTCTTCACCGTGGCCGGAACGGAGCCCGAGGTCCTGGCCATCGCCCCCGTGGATGCCATCGGGATCCGCGTCCTCCTCGAGGAGGCCGCAGCCGGGCAGCGCCTGGCGCCCGCCCCGCACTCGACCGCCCCGAGCGAACGCCGGCTCCGCCACCTCCGCCGCTCGGTGCCCCAGGCGGGCAAGCCCACCCTGAAGCTTCTCGGCAGGGTCGGCACGGCGGACCCTTCGAGCCTGGCCGACTACGTGGCCTCGGGCGGCGGGCGAGGGCTCCGGCGCGCCCTCGAGATCGGGCCCCAGGCCGTCATCGCCGAGGTGACCGCCTCCGGGCTCCTGGGCCGGGGCGGTGCGGCGTTCCCCACCGGGCGCAAGTGGGCCGCGGTCGCCGCCCAGGCCGCGGGCCCGCACTACACGGTCTGCAACGCGGACGAGTCCGAGCCGGGCACGTTCAAGGACCGGGTGCTCATCGAGGAAGATCCGTTTGCCGTCGTCGAAGGGATGGCCATCGAGGGGTTCGCCACGGGCTCCTCGCACGGCTACCTCTACCTGCGGGCCGAGTACCCGCTGGCCGCATTGCGCGTCCGCGCGGCGATCGACGCGGCGCTCGCCGCCGGCTGGCTGGGACCGTCGATCCTCGGCTCGGGATTCGGCTTCGAGATCGAGCTGCGGCGCGGCGCCGGGGCGTACGTGTGCGGCGAGGAGACGGCGCTCTTCAACTCGCTCGAAGGAAAGCGCGGCGAGCCGCGCAACAAGCCGCCCTTCCCGTTCGAATCCGGGCTGTTCGGGAAGCCGACCGCGGTGAACAACATCGAGACGCTGGTGAACGTCCCCTGGATCCTGGCCGACGGAGCCGCCAGGTTCGCGGCCATCGGCACGCCCGGCTCGACCGGCACCAAGCTGTTCTGCATCTCCGGCAACGTGGAGCGCCCCGGCGTCTACGAGGTCGCCTTCGGCGCGACGCTGGGCGAGCTGGTGGACCTGGCCGGCGGCGTCGCCGGGGGGCGGTCGCTCCAGGCGATCCTGCTGGGCGGCGCGGCCGGCTCCTTCGTGGGCCCCGAGGCGCTGGACCTGCCCCTCACGTTCGAGGACACGAAGGCCGCGGGCGTGGCGCTCGGATCCGGGGTCGCGATGGTCTTCGACGATCGGGCGGACCTCGTGGACACCCTGGTCCGGATCGCCGTCTTCTTCCGCGACGAGTCATGCGGCCAGTGCGTCCCCTGCCGGATCGGGACCGTCCGCCTGGAGGAGCTGCTGGCGCGGCTTGCCGCCGGGCGTCCCCTGGGGCGGGCGGCGAGCGAGATCGCGCTGCTCCGCGAGCTGGGCCAGGCGATGCGGGATGCCAGCATCTGCGGGCTCGGACAGTCCGCCTCGATGGCGATCGAATCGGCGATCCGGGCCGGCCTGGTGGACTTCGCGGCACCCCGGTCCCCGGACGGATCCGGGACGCGCCCCGGCCCGGCGGCCGGAGGAGGGGCGACGTGAGCGTCGACCGGATCTTCTTCGATCCGCCGGCCCGCTCTCCGCGCGTCCCGCTGGCGCCCGAGACGGAGCCGCGCCCGCCCGTCGCGCTCACGATCGACGGCATGCCCGTGGACGCCCCGGCCGGAGCGACGATCCTCGAGGCCTGCCGGACCCAGGGGATCGACGTCCCGACCCTGTGCTGGCTGGAGAACCTGACGCCGGTCAACGTCTGCCGCCTGTGCGTCGTGGAGGTGGCCGGCGCTCGGACGCTCGCGCCCGCCTGCTCGCGGCGGGTCGAGGCCGGGATGGACGTGCAGACGGACTCGCCTCGCGTCCGGACCGCCCGGAAGGTCGTCCTGGAGCTCCTCGGATCGGCCGTGGACCTGTCGCTGGCAGGCCTGACGGCCGCGGACGGCTCGCTGGCCGGGGTGCTGGAGCGCTATGGAGCGGACCCGGGCCGCTTCGGCCCGGCCGCTCCGCCGGCCGCGGCAGGCGCGCGGGACGCCCGCCAGCCCGGTCACCACCACGCGCCGGACGGGCCGGCCGCGGAGACGGTCGCCCAGCCGGTCACGATCGACAACGACCTCTACGTCCGCGACTACTCGCGCTGCATCCTCTGCTACAAGTGCGTGGAGGCCTGCGGGACGGACGCCCAGAACACGTTCGCGATCGCCGTCGCCGGGCGCGGGTTCGATGCCCGGATCTCCACCGAGTACGCGGTCCCGCTCACCTCGTCCGCCTGCGTCTACTGCGGCAACTGCATCGGGGTCTGCCCGACCGGCGCGCTGATGTTCCGCTCGGAGCACGAGATGCGCGTGGCGGGCACCTGGGACGAGGCGTCCCAGGCCCGGACCGACACGATCTGCCCGTACTGCGGCGTGGGCTGCCGGCTGACGCTGCACGTCCAGGACAACTCGGTCGTCCGGGTCACCTCGCCGCTCGACTCGTCGGTCACCGACGGCCACCTGTGCGTCAAGGGCCGCTTCGGGTTCCAGTTCGTCCAGCAGCGCGACGGCGGGTAGCGCTCAGCCGACCGCGATGCGCTCGCGCCCGGCATAGACGTTGAAGCCATCCCCGCGCAGGAAGCCGACCAGGGTCAGCCCGACCCGCTCGGCCGCCTCGACGGCGAGGTCCGTGGGCGCCGAGACGGCCGCGATGATCGGGATCCCCGCGACCGCGGCCTTCTGCACGATCTCGAAGCTGACCCGACCGGAGACGAGCAGCAGGCGATCGTGGAGCGGGAGCTCGCCGGCAAGGGCCGCCGCACCGACCAGCTTGTCCACCGCGTTGTGCCGCCCGACGTCCTCCCGAAGCGCCGCCAGGACGCCCTCCACGTCGAAGAGGCCGGCCGCATGGAGGCCGCCGGTCCGCTCGAAGACCGCCTGGCCGGCGCGCAGCGCATCGGGCAGCCGGAGCAGGATGTCCGGCACCACGACCGGGCCGGCCGGGATCGGCGCGCAGCGGATCGCCACGTCGTCGAGGCTCGCCCGGCCGCAGATCCCGCAGCTGGCGCTGGCCACGAACGTCCGGGCGGGAACCGTCGAGGGATCGAACGGGCGGCGCAGCCGGACGACGAGCTCGTTCTCGGGCAGGACCGTGGATCCGGGATCGCCGACCTCCACGGCGAGGACGTCGGCCGGGACGATCAGGCCCTCGCTGATGAGGAAGCCGACGGCCAGCTCCACGTCGTGGCCGGGCGTGCGCATGGTGACCGCGACATCCGTGGGGACCTGCCCGGGCCCGGCCACGCGGATGCCCATCGGCTCCTCGCCGGCAAGCAGGTCGGTCCGCTCCTCCCCGCGGCCGGCCCGCACGCCCAGGATGCGATGGGCCGAGCTGGAGCGATCCGGGCCGTCGGGTTCGGGGACCATGGCACTCACGGGTCGATCGTATCGTGCGGCCGCCGATCGACGTGGCGGATGATCCGGTCCCGGGGAATTGAAAGGCCCCGGGCGAACCCGGGGCCGATCAAGCGTCCAGCGTGGCGCCGAGGCGCCGTGCTGTGCTCAGGCGCGGCGAAGCGAGAAGCAGTCGCTGCAATAGACGGGCTTGCCGCTCGTCGGGCGGAAGGGCACCTGGGCGTCCTTGCCGCAGTTCGAGCAGGTTGCCGTGAACATCTCGCGCGGACCGCGCGAGCCGTAGCCACCGCCGCCGCTGCTGCTGGCACCACCGTAGCTGCTACCGCCGTTGCTGTAGCCGCCCCGATTGCCGAAGCTCGTGCCGCCGCCGCCGGCGCTGTATCCGCCACCGCTGTCACCGCGCGCAGCCTTCCGGCTGGCCCGGCACGAACCGCAACGACGCGGCTCGCTGAAGCCGCGGGTGGCGTAGAACTCCTGCTCGCGACCGGTGAAAACGAACTCCTGACTGCAATCTGCGCAGGTCAGGACCTTGTCCGCGTACAAAGAAAAACCGCTCCTTGTGCTCGCCGGCGCCCGCGACCCTTGACCGACAGTCTCGCGGGTATCCGTGAGTGGGAGCGATCGTGCTTGCCGGAAATCTATACCCGCACCTGCGGGATTGGATCAAACCCTACTCGATCCTCCTGTCGATGGGAAGGGGGTACCTGAATCCCGAATCCGGGACCCATGGTGCGGTCCGCCTCAGCCCGGGAGGAGGCCCGCGGCGATGATCGCCGTGGCCTGGAGCCCGATGTGGTAGGCCGCGGAGTACCAGATCGATCCGGTCCGCCAGTTGAGCCACCCGAAGACGAGCCCGCCTCCCAGCGTCGAGAGCGCCTCGAGCAGTGGCTTGTCCACGTGCTGGAAGACGAACGGGACCACGGCGACGACGACGCCCAGCGGCCCGATGGCCCGGACGAGGGCGAAGAGCACGACGCCGCGCAGGAGGAACTCGGCCGCCACGAGCTCCAGGAGGTTCGTGGCCAGGACGTCGGGGACGCTGGTGTACTGGGGCGCGTACCAGGTCCGGAGCTCCGGGACGAGGACCACGGTCAGGACGATCGTGGGCAGCGTGACGGCCAGCAGGATCCCGAGGAGGGGCAGGCCGCGGCGGGCGTCGCCGACGCCGAGGCCATACCGGCGCGGGTCCTCGCGCAGCGCCAGGAGGGCCAGCAGCGGCGCCATCCCGAACAGGACGAGCCGTTCGATCGCCTTGTCCCGGACGCTCCGCGGGTCGAGCTGGCCGTAGGCGGGCAGGAAGTCCACCGCCCGGTTGAGCAGGACGAGGCCGGTCGCGAAGAGCAGCACCGCGGCGGAGTGGAGCGGGATCCGCAGGCCCAGCAGGTCCACGACCCGGCGCTCGGCCGCGCCCGGCGGGTAGGACGGAGGGTCTCCGGCCAGGAACCAGCGGATCCGGCCGAGCGTGCCCGCGGAGGCCGGCCGCCCGCCCTGCTCCACCACGCCACCTCAAGCTCTTCGCCCGCGGGCGGATCACCCGCCGATCGACGGAATCCTGCCCCATCGGGCGGCCGCGCGTGAAGGGTGAGCGCGGACGGGCTCGCCGCGGCCCGGGACTGCGCGGGCCCCGCGGGATGGCTCCCCCGCCGCGGTGCCGCGGGCCGGGGTCGAACGCGCCTCACCGGCAGGCCCGGGCCTGTCGATCGGGCCGGATGGCCCCGCGCGTCGGGGCGCTCCGCGCCTGTCGCGCGCCCCTGCCGGAGCCTAGCCTCCGGGCCGTGAGCGACATCGTGGGAGGCCACCCTGACGGCACGCAGGTCGAGCCGGTCCGTGGTCCCCTGTCCACCTCCGAGGCCGCGCGCCACCTCGCCCACCTCGGCTTCCTGCTCGTCAATGGATCCAGCCCCGCCGAGCCCGGCGGCGCCCAGCTGCTGGCCGCGCTCCGGGTCACGCCGACCCTCGAGCACTTCGACCCGGAGGTCCTCTCGCACTGGGCCGCCGTCGACGGTCGCGGACGGGTCATGGAGATCACCCGCGAGAACCCGCTCCCGATCGAGCGCCCGTTCAGCTGGGGCACCGTGCGGGTCACCGACCGCCTGGGCGTCTACAACTCCTTCCTGACGTTTGGCGGCGAGATGCACGTGGGGGCGGTCGGCGCGGGGACGGCCATCGCAGTCCTCCGATCGCCGACTCCGATCGTGCGCTGGACGGGCCACAGCCAGAACGTCGACCCGCTGACGGGCGAGGTGGGAGCGTTCTTCGCGCGGATCCTGGTCCCGATCGACTTCGACCCGGGCGTGGAGGAGCGGATCGCCAACCTGGCCCCCACCGCGCTCTATGCCGCGTTCCTCGACGGCATGGACCACCGCTTCAGGACCAGCGAGGAGCTCCGGGAGGCGCATCGCGGCGTGGCGGCGTGGAGCGCCTCCGAGTCCCGCCGCGTGCGCGATGGGTCCGCCTCCGACTGGGCAGCGGGCACGGCGATGGCAGCCGACCTTGGGCTCGACCACACCGCCTGAGCCCGGTCAGCGAGATCCTCGACCCGGCTGGCACGCCGGTCCCGGCGCGCCGTCCACGCCTGCTCGGGCGGCGGGTCAAGGCGCGGCGAACACCGTCACGAGGACCATCGCCGGGGCGATCCCGCGGGCGGCCAGCGATCCGAACATCGGGCTGACGACGTCGACGAGCAGCAGCCAGGCTCCTGGCCTGGTCGGGGCGGTGACGTCCAGGGTCAGCGCGACCGTCGCCCCCGGGGCGACGCCGACCGGGGTGCTGGCCAGGGTCGAGGGTGCCGTGAGATCCGGATCGTCGCCGAGGGCGAGCCAGTGCCCAACCAGGCGGGCGGGCTCCATCGGCCGGCGCGGACCACCCTCCGCCGGGTCCGCGAACTGGCCGCCCCAGGCCAGCGTCCCGGTGTTCGTGACGCTCACGAGGATGGCGAGGTGTCCGCCCGCGACGACCTGGGCCCGGGCCGGAACCGCGTACGAGACGCCCACCGGGCCGGCGACGCGCACGAGGAGGGCCGGGATGAGGGCCTGGGTCGCCGCGTCGAGCGCGACGCCGTCGGCCCCGTGGAGCGTCAGGACGAGGCGATAGCGGCCCGGGACCGGCGGCGGCGTCACCGCCGCCCGGATCCCCGCCGGGTCGACGGTCGCCGGCACCACGTCGACGACGGTGGACGCACGTTCCGGGACGACCGCGTCCGGCCCGGCGAGAAGCGCGTCCACGTCCGCGGCCGCGCCGTTCGAGGCGGAGGGCGTCGGGCCGGCGCTCGGCAGCGGCGCGGGCGACACTGTCGGGGCCGGCGACGCAACCGCTGCCGGCGTGGGGGCGCTGCCCCGCGGCGCGGTCCGGGCGGCGGGCCCCCCCGGCCCGACCGTGGACGCGGCGGTTGGAGCTGGCGACTGCCCGGCCGGCTGAGCGCCCGGATCCGGGCCCGGGGCGCTCGGCGCACCAGCGGCAGCCTGCGAGTCGAGCAACGTCCAGCGGAAGCCGACCTTGAGCCCTGCCGGCAGGGACACGCCAGCCGGGATCGCGAGCGGGACGACGACGGTGTTGGAGGCGCCGGCGACGGGCCGATCGGCGAACGATGGCGTTGCCGGGACCGCGACGCCCAGCGCGGCCAGCGACGGCGGGCGCGGAGGGTCGCTGGGCAGGAGGAGCAGCGCCGGGACGCCGCCGGGCACGCCCGCGCCGGGCCCGGTCCCAGGCCCCGCAGCCCCTGCCTGCGCCGCGATCGCCGGTCCCAGCACGATCGACCGGTAGTAGCCCGAGGTCGCGGTCTCCGGATCGAGGAAGCCCAGCGCCCCCGGACTGCGGGCGCTCGCGAACGCCTGCACGTGCCCGTTCGCGGTGGCGCTCGCGCGCCACGAGACCATCGTCGCGAGCCCCTGGCCGAGGATTGCCCGCAGGTAGCTCGACGGGGCCGCGAACGCATCGGCGACGACGACCCCGGCACCCGCCGCGAGGAAGCCTGCCGCGAAGTTGTCGACGCGCTGGCGGGCCACGTCGACGGTGCCCTCCGGGGCGCCCGGCTCGCCGTTGCCGGACGCGTAGCACAGGCGGTGCAGGAGGACCACGGCGCCGGGCGCCAGGCGGACGTCGCGCGCGATCACGGCGGCGCCGAAGTACTGGTGCGCGTCGTCGCCGTGGCCCGCGATGGGATTGAGGCCGAATCCGTTCTCGGTGGCGTCGGACAGGGCGCGCGTGTAGGGCGACGGCCAGCCGTTCCCGTGGCCGAGATAGATGACCACCGAGGCGCCCTGGAGCGCCCCGCGGACCCGGGGCCACGTTGCGTCGGGGCTCATGATCGCCGTGACGTCGGCAGTCCAGCGGCGCGCCTCGGCGACGGCGGCCGCCCCGGCCGCCCGGTACTCGTCGGTCAGCGCGCCGACCGGGCCGACGATCACGACCACGCGCGGCGGGCTCGCTGCGGCCCCGACCGGGGCGACCCCGCAGAAGGCCGCCAGGACGGCCGCGAGGAGCAGCCCGGAGGGCATGCGTCGGCGCATCATTGGGGGGCGAGCGTAGCGTCCGAAGATCACGCGCTCCTTATCGAGCGGCGGAACGAGATCCTGCCTCCTGGAGGCCGGGCGGGGCGTCGGTCCGGCTCGGCAGGGGCCGGCCGAGCGTGCGCCGCCCAGGCAGCCCCGGTCAACGTCCGAAGGTCCCATCCTCGGCGGACCGGCGCAACTCGGTGCGCCCCGGCACCGGCCGCATCGGGCGGCCCGCGTACACTCCCTCCATGCCGACCGCCCCGACGCCCTACACCCGGGCCCTTCGCCGGCCCCTGCTGGACGCCTCCGCCGCCGAGCGGATCCTCGTCCTCGACGGGGCGATGGGCACCCTTATCCAGCAGCACGAGCTGGGTGAGGCGGACTTCCGGGGTACCCGCTTCGCCGGCCACGACCGCGATCTCCGCGGCGACAACGACCTCCTCTCGCTGACCCGGCCGGACGTGATCCGGGGCATCCACGCCGCCTACCTCGACGCCGGCGCGGACATCATCGAGACGAACACCTTCAACGCGAACGCCATCAGCCAGTCGGACTACGGCCTGGCCCACGTCGCCCGCGAGATGAACGAGGCGGCGGCAGGGCTCGCCCGGGCCGCGGCTGACGCGGCCGAAGCCGCCGACGGACGTCCGCGCTGGGTGGCCGGCTCGATCGGGCCGACGAACCGGACCGCCTCCCTGTCACCGGACGTCGGCGACCCGGGTGCCCGCAACGTGCGCTTCGACGACCTGCGGCTCGCCTACGCCGATTGCGCCGGCGGCCTTCTCGACGGCGGCGCGGACCTGCTCCTCGTGGAGACCGTCTTCGACACCCTCAACGCGAAAGCGGCCGTCTTCGCGCTCGAGGAAGTCTTCGAGGAGCGCGGCGAGCGCGTTCCCGTGATCGTCTCGGGCACGATCACGGACCTTTCGGGTCGGACGCTCTCCGGCCAGACCGCGGAGGCGTTCTGGTACAGCATCCGGCACGCCCGGCCGTGGGCCGTGGGCCTCAACTGCGCCCTCGGCGCAGCCCAGCTCCGCCCCTTCGTGGCCGAGCTCGGGCGCGTTGCCGACATCCGCCTGGTCGCCTACCCGAACGCAGGCCTGCCCAACGAGCTGGGCGGCTACGACGAGACCCCCGCGATCACGAGCGACGTGCTGGGCTCGTTCGCCCGCGACGGCCTGGTGAACCTCGTGGGCGGCTGCTGCGGGACGACCCCCGGACACGTGCGCGCGATCGCCGAGGCGGTCCGCGGCGTCGCGCCCCGGGAGGTCCCCAGGCTCCCGCACCGGACCCGGCTGGCCGGCCTCGAGGCGGTCGAGATCGGGCCGGAGTCGCGCTTCGTGAACGTGGGTGAGCGCACGAACGTCACCGGCTCGCGGGCTTTCGCCAGGCGGATCCTGGCCGGCGACTACGAGGCCGGGATCTCGATCGCGCGGGACCAGGTCGAGAACGGCGCCCAGCTCATCGACGTGAACATGGACGAGGCGATGCTCGACTCGGAGGCGGCCATGACCCGCTTCCTGGACCTCGTCGCGGTGGAGCCGGCGATCGCCCGGGTCCCCGTCATGATCGACTCCTCGAAGTGGTCCGTGATCGAGGCCGGGCTCAAGTCCGTGCAGGGCAAGCCCGTCGTCAACTCGCTCTCCCTCAAGGAGGGCGAGGCCGAGTTCCTCCGCCAGGCCAGGCTTGCCCGGCGCTACGGCGCGGCCGTCGTGGTCATGGCCTTCGACGAGTCCGGCCAGGCGGACACGGCGGCCCGCAAGGCTGAGATCCTGGCCCGCGCCCACGCCCTCCTGGTGGAGCAGGCCGGCTTCGATGACGAGGACGTGATCCACGACCCGAACGTCTTCGCGGTGGGGACCGGGATCGAGGAGCACGCCGGCTACGGCCTGGCCTTCCTGGAGGCCACCCGGGAGCTGCGCCGGCGCTTCCCGCACTCGCTGGTCAGCGGCGGGATCAGCAACGTCTCGTTCTCGTTCCGGGGCAACGACCCCGTGCGCGAGGCGATCCACGCGGTCTTCCTCTTCCACGCCGTCAGGGCGGGCCTCGGGATCGGGATCGTCAACCCCGCCGCGCTCGCCATCTACGACGAGATCGAGCCCGACCTGCGCGAGCGGGTGGAGGACCTCGTGCTCGCCCGGCGGCCGGACGCCACGGAGCGTCTCCTCGAGGTGGCGGAGTCGGCGAAGGGCACGGCCCGGGGGGCCTCGGGACCCGACCTGGCCTGGCGCTCCTGGCCGGTCACGGACCGGCTGGCGCACGCGCTCGTCGAGGGGATCGCCGAGCACGTCGTCGAGGACGTGGAGGAGGCGCGCCTCGCCACGGGGCGCCCCCTGGATGTCATCGAGGGGCCCCTGATGGCCGGCATGGACCGGGTCGGCGACCTGTTCGCAGCGGGCAAGATGTTCCTGCCCCAGGTCGTCAAGAGCGCCCGGGTCATGAAGACTGCGGTCGCCCACCTCGTGCCCTTCATCGAGGCGGAGCGCGCGGCGGGCGGCGACGCACCCCGCACGAAGGGCCGGATCGTCATGGCCACCGTCAAGGGCGACGTCCACGACATCGGCAAGAACATCGTGGGCGTCGTGCTGGGCTGCAACAACTACGACGTCATCGATCTCGGGGTGATGGTTCCCGCCGCGAGGATCCTGGCCACGGCGAGGGAGGTCGGGGCGGACGCGATCGGGCTCTCCGGGCTGATCACGCCCTCGCTGGAGGAGATGCGCCACGTCGCCGGCGAGATGGCCCGCGAGGGCATGACGATCCCGCTCCTGATCGGCGGGGCGACCACGTCGCGCGTCCACACGGCGGTCAAGATCGCGCCCGCCTACCCGTCGCCGGTCGTCCACGTCACCGACGCCTCCCGGGCCGTCGGGGTGGTCGGTGCGCTGCTGGGCGACGAGCGCGACGCGTTCGCGGCGCGTATCGCCGCCGAGTACGCGGAGGTGCGGCGCGTGCGCGGCGAGCGCCAGGCCGTCGAACCGCGGGCCTCGCTCGAAGAGGCGCGGGCGAATCCCCAGGTCATCGACCTCACCGTCCCGGTCCCGGTCCCGACCTTCACCGGGGTGCGGGCGCTGGACGGCCATCCGCTGGGCGACCTGGTCGATCGAATCGATTGGACGCCGTTCTTCGCCACGTGGGAGCTGAAGGGCCGCTACCCGGCGATCCTCGACCACCCGGTCGTGGGGCCCGAGGCGCGCCGCCTCCACGCGGACGCGCTGGCGCTCCTGCGCCGGATGGTCGACGAGGAGCTGCTCCGGGCGCGGGCCGCGGTCGGGTTCTGGCCGGCCAACGCCGTGGGCGACGACATCGAGCTGTACGCCGACCCGGAGCGCACGTCCGTCGTGGCCAGGCTCATGACCATCCGCCAGCAGCAGCGCAAGCCGGCCGGCCGCCCGAACGTCGCCGTGGCGGACTTCGTGGCGCCGCGGGCGTCCGGCGTTCTCGACTACATCGGGGCGTTTGCCGTCACCTCGGGCCACGGGCTGGAGCCGCTGGTCGCGTCCTTCCAGGAGCACCACGACGACTACCACGCGATCCTGGCGAAGGCGCTCGCCGATCGCCTCGCCGAGGCGTTCGCGGAGCGACTCCACGAGATGGTCCGGCGCGACCTGTGGGGCTACGCGCCGGGCGAGGCCCTGGGCAACGACGACCTGCTCGCGGAGCGCTACCAGGGGATCCGCCCGGCACCCGGCTACCCGGCCCTCCCGGACCACACCGAGAAGGCCACCCTCTTCACGCTCCTGGATGCCGATGCCCGTGCCGGCATCAGCCTGACCGAGTCGATGGCGATGCTGCCGGCCGCGTCGGTCTCGGGCATCTACCTGTGGCGGCCCGAGGCCCACTACTTCGGCATCGGCCGTATCGGGCGCGACCAGCTCGAGGACTACGCCGTGCGCAAGGGCCGCCCGGTGGCCGAGATGGCCCGCTGGCTGGCGCCCAACCTGGACGACTGAGCGCCATCGGGGCGGCGTGCGGCGCGCCGAGCCGGCCGCGGGGAGGCCCGCCAGGCGCTTGTTGATCCCCTGTTGACCGCGCGGTCCGCCCCTCCCTCGTCACCTCTCTTGGAGGGTGGGACGACGCTTGCCTCATGCAGCAAGGGGAGCTCCTCCCTGGGCAGGTCGAACGCCAGCTCGAGCGCGAGCGGTGCGAGGTCGAGGTCGCCCTGGAGATGGTCCGGGCGGGCGTCGCGACCCAGGTGAGCCTCACCAACCTCCGCTTCGCGCGCCTGCTCATCCGGCAGCTCCGGGGAGCCGCGCGGGCCGATGGCCTCGTCCTGGCGGCCCGGCACGTGCTGCCGCGGACCTCCGTCGACGTCGTCGTCTCGCTGCGCGAGGCCTGAGCCGGAGCCGGCTACCTCCGCCAGTCGCCCAGGCGTCCCTCGTCGCGCCGATAGGGCACGCCGAGGACGACGAACTCCTTGCGCCCGACCAGGGCCGTCCGGATCCGCTTGACGTTCTGGTTGTAGAGGACCGTCTCCCACCAGTGGCGGGCGAGGTGCTCCGGGAGGAGCACCACCGTGATCGCGTCCGGGTTGTCCGCCTGCGAAACCTCGAGGTAGCGCACGAACGGGCGGACCAGCGAGCGGTAGGGCGACTCCACGACGGTCACGCTCACGCCCGGAAGCTGGCGCTCGATGCGCTCGCGGAACACCTCTCCGTCGACCAGGTCCGACGTGACGTGGACGATCTGCACGTCGTCGGTCATCGTCTGGGCCACCCGCACGGCCTGGACGACGGCGCGGGTCAGGTTGGGAGCGGCAACCACCACGCGCTGGGCCCGGTGCGGCCCGGAGATCACGATCTCCTCCGCGACCGCGAGGCCCCGCAACTCCCGGTCGTACTCGCGCTTCACCAGGATCATGGCCAGCACCAGCAGGGGGATGATGATGATGATGATCCAGGCCCCCAGGGCGAACTTCGCGATGGCGAAGACGATCGCGACGGTCCCGGTCGCGATCGCCCCGACCCCGTTGATCAGGGCGCTGCGCCGCCATCCGGCGCCCCGCTCGTTCAGCCAGTGGCGGACCATGCCGGCCTGTGACAGGGTGAACGAGGTGAAGACGCCGATCGCGTAGAGCGGGATCAGCGCGTTGACCTGGCCGTTGAAGGCGACGACGACTCCGATCGAGATCAGGGCCAGGGCCACGATGCCCGCGTTGAAGGCCAGGCGCTCGCCCCGGAAGGCGAACTGGCGGGGGAAGAAGCCGTCCTTGGCCAGGATCGAGGAGAGCCGCGGGAAGTCGGCGAAGCTCGTCTGCGCGGCGAGGATCAGGATACCCATCGTCGAGAGCTGGAGCAGGTAGTAGAGCGGGCTGCGGTCGAACGTCGAGCGCGCGATCTGCGAGAGGACGGACTCCCCGCTGGCGGCGGGCATCGCCCCGGTGACGCCAGAGAGGAAGCTGATCCCCAGGTACATCACGGCCAGCAGCACGGACACCGTCAGCATCGTCGCCTGGGCGTTCTTCCACTCGGTGGGCTTGAAGGCCGGGACGCCGTTCGCGACCGCCTCGGTCCCGGTCATCGCGGAGCAGCCATCCGCGAACGCGCGCATGAGCAGCAGCAGGCCCAGCGTCTCTGGCTGGACCACGAGGGGGGCGACTCCCGAGACGTGCGGCTCTTGGCCCGTCAGCGCCCGGAAGATCCCCATGCCCAGCATCAGGAGCACGCTCCCGATGAAGATGTAGGTCGGTGCCGCGAAGATCGAGCCGCTCTCGCGCATCCCCCGCAGGTTGATCGTCATCACCAGGAGGATGCTCACCACGATGATGACGAGGGCCAGGGGCTGGAGCGACGGGAACGCGGAGTAGAGCGCCTGGACGCCGCTCGAGACGCTCACCGACACGGTCAGGACGTAGTCCGTCAGGAGGGAGGCTGCCGCGACCAGGCCCGCCAGGGTGCCCAGGTTCGCGTGGGCGACGATATAGCTGCCGCCGCCGTTCGGGTAGGCGCGGATCGTCTGGCGGTAGCTGAACGTGACGGTGAAGAGGAGGGCCACGATCAGGATCGAGATCGGGATCAGGAGGCCGAATGTGGTCGTGCCGGCCGCCATGAGCGTGAAGAGGCTCGCCTCGCTCGCGTAGGCCACCGACGACATCACGTCGGACGAGAAGATCGGCAGGGCCTTCCACTTGGGCAGCCGCTCGCCGAGCTCTTCCGCCGACGCGAGCGGGCGGCCGAACACGACTCGTCGCGCGCGGACGAAGCCGCGCTCGAGGGACGTCCGACCCTCGTCCGCGGTCAGCTTCGCCTCGAGCGTCCCGGGTGCCGTGTACCGGAAGTAGCGCGCGTGGGGCCGCTCGACGCGGACGCGCCGGTCCCCGACCTTGCGTCCGTGGAGCAGTGGATCAGCCATCGCGGGCACCACTCGTCGCGCTCGGCGCGCACGTCGCCGTGCGCGCGAGGCATGAACCGATGACGGCGGCCTCCGTACCCATCCGCCCAGTTTCCCCCAGCCCACCAAGTGGGGGATTGGCTCGAGCGGCCGGCGACCGCTCAACAACCGCTCAACAGCTCGGCCGACGACCGGCTCCCGCGGCTCGTGAGGTCGCCTACGGGTCGCCTGCCGGCCGGTCAGGCCCGGGTGTCGCTGACCCGGTAGCCCACGCCCGGCTCGCTGACGATCAGGTCGTCGATCGGGGCGCCAGGCGCGGCGGCCGCGAGCTTGCGGCGCAGTCGGTTCACGTAGACGTGGACGTAGTGGCTCTCCTCGCTGTAGGCCACGCCCCACACGGCGCGCAGGAGGCGTCCGCGGGTGACCACTCGGCCCGGGTTGCCCATCAGGACGCGCAGGAGCTCGTACTCGCGCGGGGTCAGGTGAACCGGCCGGCCGTCGACGCGGACCTCGCGCCGGCCGGGATCCAGCTCAATCGGCCCGAGGTGCAGGCGGCCCTCGCGGTCGGCGTCGGGGCCGGCGGCTCGACGGAGCACGGCCCGGACGCGCGCGTGCAGCTCGTCGGTCCCGAACGGCTTGGCCAGGTAGTCGTCGGCGCCGGCCTCGAGCCCGGCGACCTTGTCGCGCTCCGCCCCGCGGGCCGAGAGGATGATGATCGGCGTGGTCGCCTCGCGGCGAATGCGCCGGATCACGTCCAGGCCGTCACCGTCGGGCAGTCCCAGGTCCAGGAGGACGAGGTCCGGGCGACGGGTATCCCAGGCCCGGAGCGCCTCGCGCACGCCCCCGGCTTCCTCCACCTGGAAGTCGCGCCGCCCGAGGTAGGCGGCCAGGAGCTCGCGGGCGGCCACGTCATCCTCGACGAGGAGCAGGATCGGTCCGGCAGTGCCTCTCACGAGGCGGTCCCCGCCGCGTCGGCGTCGGTGGTCGCGAGCGTCTCGGACCCGGCCAGCGCCGACAAGTCCTGTTCATCGGCGTCGTCGTCTGCGGGCATCCCGGCGTTCGGCAGTCGCAGGCGGACCGCGAGCCCGCCGAGCGGGCTCGCCGCGGCCGAGATCTCGCCGCCCATCGCCCGCGTCAGCCCCTGCGCGATCGCGAGCCCGACGCCCATGCCGCCGCTCCCCTGGCCCGTCACGGGGACCCGGTAGAACTTCTCGAAGAGGTGGGGCAGCGCAGCCCCCGGAACGCCCGGGCCATCGTCCTCGACGGTGACCTCGATCGTGGCCGCGTCCGCTTCCCGGGCGCGAACCCGGATCGTCGATCCGCCGTGGCGGACCGCGTTCTCGAGGACGTTCGCGAGGACGGCGTCGACCAGGGTGTCGTCCACGAGGACCGGAGGCAGGTCCGCGGGGAGGTCCAGGGTCACGTGATTCGCCGGAGGCAGCCGGCGCAGGAGCGGCGCCAGGAGATCGTCGAGGTCATGGGGCTCGAGGTCCGGCCGCAGGGCACCGCCCTCGATCCGGCTAAGGTCCAGGAGGTTCCGGACGAGCCGGTTCATCCGCTCCGCCTCGCCGTCGATCGAGCGCAGGGCGGCCTGCGCCTCGGTCGGCGACCAGGCGACGGATTCGTCCAGGAGGCTGCCGGCCGCGGCCCGGATCGTGGCCAGCGGGGTCCGCAGGTCGTGGGAGACGGAGTCCAGGAGAGCGCCCTTGAGGGCCTCGCTGCGGCGGGCCACCTCGACCTCGAGCGCCTCGGCGGCCAGCTGCTGGCGGCGCACCGCCTGGCCGAGCTGGTCGGCGGCCGAGGCGAGGATGCGCGTCTCCGCCCGGCCGGGATCCCGGCCTCCGTTCGCGAGGCCGGCGATCGACCCCACGACCTCGTCGCCAACCTCGACCCGGACGCGGTGGACCGTCGGGGCCGTCCCCGGGCGGTCACGAGCGCGTTCGACGCCGGCCACGTGGGTCCGGATCCAGCGCGGCGCCGCGTCCCGGGGCCGCTGGAGGACGACCTGCCAGACCGCCCCGGTGAGCTGACCGGTGCCCGTGTCGGCCAGCCGCCGCTCGGCGGCCGGCGTCGGGCCGATCCCCAGCCAGGCGCGCTGGAACCCGGTGGTCCCAGCGAGCTCGCGCAGGACGAGCGGGGCGGCCGCGTCGAGCGGCTCAGTCGTGGCGAGGAGCCGGCTGATCCGGTAGAGCGTCTCCGCCTCGCGGCCGCGCTCGGCCACCTCCTCCGCCCGCTCCGCGAGGCTCGCGGCCAGCTGCCCGATCGCCACGGCGACCGCCAGGAAGAGCAGCAGGTCAAGCCATTCGCTCGGGTCGGCGACCGTCAGCGCGAGGACGGGCGAGACGAAGAGCAGGTCGTAGAGCAGGAACGAGCCGATCGCCGTCGCGATCGCGGGACCGGTCCCGCCCGTGATCGCCACCGCCACGACGGCGAGGAAGAAGACGGGTGCGGCGTTGGCAAGGCCCAGCCCGTGCTCCAGCACCTCGACGGCGACGACGGCGGCGGCGAGCGCGAGCGCGACCACGGCGAGACGCGGGAGCAGCCCGCGGACGCGCACGGCAGGCAGGGCGATCGGGGTGCGAGGCATCGGCCTGATGGTAGCGCCCTGCGTCCGGCGGCCCCAGCTCCAGGCGGGCGATTCCCAGGCCGGCCGCAGCCTTCGGCGCTGCGGCTACACTCGCCCGAGGTGGTCGCCGCCGGTCGCGGAAAGGGGGGTCGAATGGCTGGCTCGTCGTGGGAGAAGGCGCCGGCGGCGCTCGTGGAAGCGTTCACGGCCGAGGTCGCGCTCCGGCCCGAGCTTGCGATCCGGAAGATGTTCGGCTACCCGGCGGCATTCCTCAACGGGAACCTGACGACCGCGCTCCACGAGTCGCGCTGGATGGTCCGCCTCTCGGCCGAGGATCGGGCCGCCCTCGCCGCGGCCGGCGGGCTGCCCTTCGAGCCGATGCCCGGCCGCCCGATGAAGGAGTACCTGGTCCTGCCGCCGGCCATGGTCGACGACCCGGCGGCGCGGGCCACCTGGATCGACCGGGCCGTGGCGCACGTCGGAACGCTCCCGCCGAAGGCGTGACCGCGGCTCGAGTGCCGTTCACCGCGGTCCCGGCGGGCACGCCAGCCCACGTCGCCGCGGCCGTTGGCCGGTCGCGGCCAGGCGCGGGACCGATCGTCAGCGCCGCTACCGGATCAACGTCGTGACGGCCCCGACCGTGCCCGTCGCGAGGATAGCAAGCGTGAAGCCAATGAGCGGCCAGTCGTTCGAGCCGCCGCAGTAGTCAGCTGTGTTGAGACACGGCACGATCGAGTTGACAACGCCGTAGGTGAAGAGACCGCCGACGCCCAGGAGGATTCCGGACCAGAAGGACGCCCCCAGCGGGTCAGCCCTGGCAACCTCACGAACGGTCCAGGCAACTGCCAGGACCATCAAGCCGGCGAACAGCACGAGCGGCACGAACTCGACGAGAAGGCCCGCGAGGACCCCGACGCCGATCCCGACCGCGAAGATTCCAGGAAGCTGGCGTCTCGGCCGATCTTCGAACGTGGCCATCGTCAATGCCATCCCGCCACACGCCCAGCCAAAGCTCGCCTCTCGACTTCAGCCGGGCAGGGCCACCGTCTCGAGCGGGCAGTCCCAGTGCGCCTCGAGGAGCTCGAATCGGCGGCGCTCCTCGGCGCGGTAGCGCTCCTGGTCGGGGAAGAGGCGCGCGGCGATCTCCGCCTCCGAGTGGGCCTCCATCGCCGACCAGTCCCGGTAGGTGATCGTCACGACCGCGTCCCAGTCGGCCCGCCCGTCGCCGTGGAAGCGGGGCACCTCGAGGACGACGTCCAGGAACCGGCCGGCCGCGAGCTGCTCGCGCAGGACCGGCCAGTGGTTGCGGGTGAAGAGCTCGACGAACTCCGCGTGGGCTCCCCAGCGCGTCTTGTAGTAGTAGGCGACGCGGATCGCCTCCGACGAAGCGGCCATGCTGGTGAACCTCGTGGCTGCGGGCTGGGGCGGGTCGATTGTGCCCCAGCAGCGCGGGCGACGCCCGAGTCGAGCCTGAGCCAGTCCGCGGAGGCGCCCGGCCGGGCGCGCGCCCTCCCCGACGACCGTCGCGCGGCGTACGCTGTCCGGCGGGAGGCCGCCATGCACGTCACGCTCGTCCACGTCCGGGTCCTGCCGGACCAGGTCGACGCCTTCGTCGACGCCACGCGCGAGAACCACGAAGGGTCCGTACGGGAGCCGGGCAACCTGCGCTTCGACGTGCTCCACGATCCCGCCGACCCGACGCGCTTCCTGATCTACGAGGCCTACGTGGACGCCGAAATCGGCGGGCGCCCACAAGGCGACGGCCCACTACCTCGCCTGGCGCGAGCGGGTTGCCCCGATGATGGCCGAGCCCCGCCGCGGCGACGTCTGGGTCGGCCTGCTCCCCGGGTCGCTGACCGAAGCCTGAGCGTCGGAGGTCCGCCGCGTGGCCACGAGCGATGGCGACCTGCGGGTCGGGTCCCCGGCAATCGGCGCCCTGTCCGCGTTCGCCGTCGCCCGCCTGCCTCGGATCGCCTTCGGGGCGGGACGGCGCCGCGAGCTTCCGGGCATCGTCGCGGGGTACGGGCGGCGGGCGCTGCTCGTCACGGGCGCGCGGTCGTTCCGGGCGTCGCCCGCCTGGGCGGAGCTGACCACGGGGCTCGACGCCGCCGGCGTCGCCTGGGACGACCTGGCGGTCGCCGGGGAGCCGTCGCCCGAGCTGGTCGACGCGGCCGTGGCGCGCCGGCGCGCGGATCCGCCCGACGTCGTCGTCGGGATCGGCGGCGGCAGCGTCCTTGATGCCGCGAAGGGCATCGCGGGCCTGCTCCGGTCGGGGACGTCGGCGCTCGACCACCTCGAGGGAGTCGGGCGCGGCGTCCCCTACCCGGGCCCGACGACGCCGTTCCTGGCCGTCCCGACGACCGCCGGCACGGGCAGCGAGGCGACGAAGAACGCCGTCCTCTCCGGGCACCTGCCTGGCGGCGCGCCGGGCGGGGCACCGGGCCGCTCCACGGGCGACGCGCCGGACGGCTCCACGGCCGCCGTCGCGTCGAGCGGATCCGCCGAAGGCCAGCCCTACAAGAAGTCGTTCCGCGACGACCGGCTTGTCGCCGCCGTCGCGATCGTCGACCCGGACCTGCTGGACGGCTGCCCACCCGCACTGATCGCGGGCGACGGGATGGACGCGCTGACCCAGTGCCTGGAGGCGTTCGTGTCGACGGGCGCCTCGCCGTTCACGGATGCGGTTGCCCGGAGCGGGATCGCCGCGATCGGCCCCGCGCTCCCGGCCTGGCATTCGGGGGCCCTCGCGGGAGTCCCGTCGCCCGCCACGGCCGGCGGCACGAGCAGCAATGGCCTGGGGCGCCCTCGCCTCGGGGATTGCGCTGGCCAACGCGGGGCTCGGCGCCGTGCACGGGATCGTGGCCGCCCTGGGGGCCCGCCACGACGTCCACCACGGCACCGGCTGCGGGATCCTGCTGGCAGCCACGACGCGGCCAACCTCGACGCGCTGCGCACCCGCGACCCTGCGTGGGGTCGCCCTGGAGCGCTACGCGGAGGTCGGCCGCCTCCTCGTCGGTGACCCCGGGCTGGACGGGACGATGCCGGGGACGCCCTCGTCGCGTGGCTGGCGACGCTCACCGCGGCATTGGGGCTGCCGAGGCTCCGGGACGTCGGCGTAGGCGAGCAGGACCTCGCACCGCTCGTGGCGGAATCGCGCGGGTCGAGCATGCGCACGAACCCGGTCTCCCTGACGGACGAGGAGATCGCCGCGATCCTCAGCGCTTGCCGGTGACAGCCGAGCCCAGCCGGCCGAGGCTCGCCCAGGCCGGCCAGGGGGGCAGGGCGCCGGTCGGCCCTTCCCGCTCAGTCGATCTTGATGGCGTCGACGACGCCCCGGAGCACCTGGATGTAGGTGTCGTACGGCTCCCCGGCGTTGCCGACGGTCTCGAGGATGAGGGAGCCGCGGCTGCCTCGATCGACGACGACCACGGTCTGGCGCACGCCCTTCTGGTAGTAGCCCTCGCCGGTGTTCTCGACCTCGTAGGCCCAGGCGTCCTTGCCGTCCACGGTCCCCGTGTCCGAGTTGATGAGCGTGTAGACGCTGGTCGACTTGTAGTCGGCCAGGACCGTCGCCGCAGACCGGGTATCGCTGAAGATCGCGATGCCCACCATCGGCAGCTCCGAATCGGGCGTGACCGTGATCGGGTTGGGGTCGAAGAGCAGGCACGTCCAGCGCGCGTCGCCGGAGTAGGCGTGCCAGGCCGCGGGATAGGTCACGGTGATCCCCACCGTCTCGGAGCGACAGGTGGCCGTGTCCGCGGTGACCGAGGGCTCCGGTGTCGGCGTCTCGGCGGGCGTCTCGGCCGGCGAGTCGGAAGGTGCGACGGCCGTGGGCTCGGCGGACGGCGGGGCCGTGGGCGCGCTCGTGGCGACGACCGGCGAGGAAGGGCTCGCCGAGGCGAGCGCGAACCTGCTGGGCGACGGGCTGGCGCTGCCTGCACCGAACGGGTGGGCGATCAATACGAAGGCGGCCGCTCCGCCGGCAACGAGCAGCACCAGGAAGAGCCCGAGGAGGATGGGTCCGAGCGCTCCCCCGCCCCTGGGGGACGGAGGGTTGGGCGGCATCGGTCCGCCTGCCCAGCCGACGGGAGCCGGCCCCCAGGCCTGCGGAGCAGCTGGCGGAGCGGGCGGGGGTACCTGGCCGGGCTGCGGCCAGGCCGCGGCTGGCGGCGGGGGCGGCGGCATCGACGGAGGCGCCGGGGCCTGGAAGCCGACGAAGGGGGCGCCGCACGTAGCGCAGAGCTGCTGGTCCGGGAACGCACTCGGGTGACCGTTCGCGCAGACACGACCTGGCCCTGTCATCGAGACCTCCCTGGCGTGGCGATTCCGACCGTGGCGCGCTCCGCACCCGGGGTCGAACCCGGGCACCCGCAAGGTCGGGGAGGGGGCGAGCGAGCCGCCAGTGCCGTTCGGCCGGAATAGCCACGCCGCGCCCGCGCGCGGCACGGCGCTGGAACGGGTGCATCGGGAGGGCGCGGGAGCGCGCGGGGCCTGGATGTGCGATCCCTCACGAAGTTCACACGCGCTCGGGGCCGGCGGAGGTGAAACCTGTGGGCTACGGGATGCCTCAATCAAGCATCACCCCAAACGCCTCGCTGCACCTCGCCCTCACCCGCGCACCAAGAGGAACGTCCAGATGTCCTACGTGATCGCCGCCCCCTGTGTGGACCACCAGGACCAGGCCTGCATCGCATCGTGTCCTGTCGACTGCATCACGTTCGAGCCCGGCGTGGACCGCAAGGCCTACATCGACCCGGAGGGGTGCATCGAGTGCGGCGCGTGCGTGAACGAATGCCCCCAGAGCGCCATCTACCACGAGACGCAGCTGCCGCCGGAGTGGATCGACTTCGCCTGGATCGACCGGGCCTGGTACGCCGACATGAACGCGGCCCGCGACGTGGTCAACGAGCTCGTCGCCTGATGGACACGCCGTCGGTCGTCCGTGGTCCGCTCCCGCCGCGACCGTCCGTCGCCGGCATCCCGGGCGCCCGGCCGCTGTCGACCGCGGCACCGCTCGCCGCGAGGCGACCCCTGCCCACCCGGGTCGGTGCAGGTCCTGAAGCCGCCGGGCCGAACGCCACGCTGGTGGGTCGGATCGACCACACGGCCCAGGTGGCCTCATTCCGGGTGCTCCCCGACGACCCGGGCGCCACCCATCTCCCCGGGCAGTACGCCTCCCTCGGCCTCTCGATCGACGGCCGGCCCGTCCAGCGCCCCTACTCGATGGCCTCGCTCCCGCGACCCGGCGAGCCGTGGGAGTTCCACGTGCGGCGGGTCCGCGACGGTGCCTTCACCCCGCACCTCTTCGACCTCGCGGTCGGCGCCCGGCTCCGCCTGGGACCCGCCAAGGGACGCTTCATCCTCGACGCCTCGGATCCGCGGCCGGTCCTCTTCGCGGCCACCGGAACCGGGATCGCCCCCTTCGTCGCAATGATCAGAGCGGAGCTCGCCGGCGGCCGTCCGCGGCCCGTCGTCCTCCTCCACGGCGCGGCCCATGCGGATGAGCTCGGATACGCAGAGCTCCTGCGCGAATGGGCGGCTGCCGGCGTGCCGCTCCGCTACGTCCCGACCATCTCGCGCCCGGCCGAGCCCCGCAACGCCGGCTGGACCGGCGCGACCGGACGGGCCGAGGAGACCCTGGCCCGCGACTTCGAAGCGCTCGGGATCGATCCGCGCGGGATGGTCGCCTACCTGTGCGGCAACCCCGGGATGGTCACGTCCGTCGAGGAGACGCTCCTCGCCCGCGGGTTCGCTACCGCCGACGTCCGCCGCGAGGCGTACTGGCTGGACACGCCGGGAATCGCGTCAGCCGCCTGACCACCTGACCGGCCCGGGTATCGCCCGGGCCGGGCGCCAAGGCCCTGGGATTGAGTGCTCGTCGGCTGGCGGTGACAGGACGCCGTGCCATCACCGCGACCTCTCCTTGACGGTTCGATGAAGGGTCCCGAGATCACATGCCCGAGCATCCGCCCGTCCTGTTGACGGTTGAGCTCGGGACGCGAGTTAGGCTGGTGCGCGAAGCGTTCCGGGCGGTCACGCGCCACTTCCGCAAGGAGACCTCGATGACCGGGGTGGCCCGCCCGATAACATCATGAACGTCTGGTCCTTCGACATCGTGCTGGTCGCGGTGCCAATCGTGACGCTGCTTGGTTTCGCGACTGCGCTGGTCACCCGGGCTGACCGGGCGCGCTGGTCCACGTCCGTGAAGGTCTTCTTTGCCCTCTTCGTCGTCTCGCTCCTGGTGCTCGCGTACCACGTCGCGACAGCCCCGCCGCCGCCCCCGTAGCGCTCGCGAGCCGCATGACTCGGCTCGGCATCGACGAACAGGATCAGCGTGGCAGTCGGAGGACGTCGTCTTCGCCCCGGGTTCGGGCAGTACCGTCCCATCATGCGGCTGCGCTTCGTCATCTCGGCGTCCCAGGCTGAGCAGCAAAGGGGCAACCGATGAACGCAATGGCACCCGAGGCGGGGCGTCGGTTGCCTCGCATGCGCGCGTGCCGGGCCATCGCTTCGAGCGCCGTCATCGTCGCGCTCGTGGTGATCTCGATCGCCGTGGTCCAGGTGGTCACCCGACTCCCGGCGGCGAACCTCGACTACACCGTCGCAATCGGGGACGGCGTCCACCCGGTCACCTCGAACGAGCAGGTCGCGGCGATCGCGCGCCACTACCTCGACAGCCAGACGCCCGAGCTCCGTCTCCACAGGGCATCCACGTGCCACCGCAGATCCTCACGATGACGGCGACGTTCGCGCGGTCCGCGCGCGACCTCGAGGCGGGCGTGCCCGAGGCGCAGGTCGCCGCCGCGCCGGATCGCGTCGTCTGGGTCGTCAAGGCATTCGGCGACTTCCTGAACCTGCACGACCTGCCG
>CAWDEW010000013.1:2500-329824 GCA_963801445.1 uncultured Chloroflexia bacterium
GAGCTCGGGCGAGCCCACCACCCCGAGCGGCCCGGTGAGGACGAGGTAGACGACCAGGCCGATCACGAACGCCGCGACCGCCTTGGCGAGCCGGAGGAGGATCTCGTTGACGAGGTTGCTCATCGAGGTCAGACGGCCCGGCGGCCCTGGAGGGCCCGGATGAGCGTGATCTCGTCGGCGTACTCCAGGTCGCCGCCGACGGGCAGCCCCCGGGCGATCCGGGTGATCGTCGCCACGCTCGGGCTGAGCCGCTCGGCGATGTAGGTCGCCGTGACGTCCCCTTCGAGCGAAGGGTTCGTGGCCAGGATCACCTCCTCGAGTGGCTCGCCGGCGGCATCGGCGGCGGTCGCCCGATCGAGAAGCTCCCGGATCCGGAGGCGGTCGGGGCCCACGCCGTCCATCGGGCTGATGGCCCCGTTGAGCACGTGGTAGCGCCCCCGCCACTCGCCCGTGCGCTCGATCGCGAGGACGTCGAGCGGCTCTTCGACCACGCACAGCCGGCGCGGGTCGCGGCCCGGATCGCGGCAGATCGGGCACTCCTCGGCGTCGGAGATGTTGAAGCAGGTCGCGCAGAAGACCACCTCGTCGCGGACCGCGACGAGGGCGACGGCGAGGCTCCGGGCCTCGGCATCGGGCGCCCGGAGCAGGTGGTACGTGAGCCGCTGCGCGGTCTTCGGGCCAATGCCCGGCAGACGCGAGAACGCCTCGATGAGGCGGGCGACGGGCTCGATCATGGCGCCGGCCACGCGACGTCGAACCCCCTACATCCCGGGCAGGCGAAGGCCGCCCGTGATCCCGGCCATCTTGCGCTCCTCGAGCTCGCGCGCGGCCCGCAGCGCGTCATTGACGGCCGCGAGGACCAGGTCCTGGAGCATCTCGACGTCGGCCGGGTCGACGGCCGACGGGTCGATCTCGATGCTGACCAGCTCGCGCTTGCCGGTCGCGATCGCCTTGACGACGCCGCCGCCGGCGCTCCCTTCGACGTGCGTGGCCACCAGCTCCTCCTCTGCGCGCGCCATGTCGCGCTGCATCTGGAGGGCCATCTTCTGCAGGTTCCCGAAGCCCATGCCACCTCCTCGGCCGCGGGTTGCCGCCTCCGAGCGGGCCGCGTCGACATGAGTCTGCGACATCGACGCGTGGGCCGCACGGGCCGCCCGCGGACCGGCCGGCGGCGGAGCCGGACCGGCGCGCAACGGGAGCCGACGGCGCTGACGGCGAGAGACGCTGCTCAGCGGATCTCCGGAACGTCGACGAGGTCGTCGCCCCAGACGTTCCTGGCGGCGGCGAGCACGGCGGCCGCCTCCGAATCCTCCGCCGCGGCGGGGTCGAGATCGATGTTGGTCGCGACGCAGCGCACCGACACGGCGCGGCCAAGGATTCGACCCAGCCCATCCTCGAGCGTCGGACGACGCCGATCGGCGACATCGCGCAGGAAGAGCTGGCTTTCCGGGAAGCCGAGCGTGACCACGTTGCCATCGACGGCAACCGGTCGGCAGGCCTCGATGAGCGGCTTGGTCGGTGGGTGGCGGCTGATCAGCGCGACGACCTCGGGCCAGCGGCGGCGCAGGTCGACCAGGGCGGATGCCGCATCGCCGGGCGGCTCTCCAGGGGTCGGCGCGCCCGCCGCCGGATCCGGGGAAGTCGGCGTGGCGGCGGCGGCCGGGTCAACCTGGGCCACGGCCGGCTGGTTCGAGGCACGGACCGGCGCCGCGGCGGTCCGCTCGGCCCGACCGCGGGCCTGGACGGCCGGTGCCGGATCGGGCCCGGGTTCGATGGCCACCGGCACGGCCGGCTCCGCGTGGAGCGGGCCGGAGGGGGCGGGTGCCGGGCGCCCTGCGTCGGCCAGGGGCACCGCCCCGGGCGGGGGCGCTGCCCCGACAGGCGCAACCCCGAGGAGCGTCAGCTCCAGCTGGAAGCGGATCCCCCCGGGCGCGGGGCTCGCCGGGTCCAGGGCGGCGACGCGTCGCCCGACGGCAGCCAGGGAGGCGGCTCCGAGGGCGGCAAGGGGGTCGTCACGCGGGCCGGCGCCGAGGGCCGAGCGAAGTGCGGCGCGCAGCGCGTCGACCACCTGGTCCACGAACGACCCGAGATCGCGACCCCGATCCTCGAGCCCGTCGAGGACGGCCAGCCCGGCCGGGACGTCCGCCCGCGCGAGCGCCGTGACGAACGTCGCGATCGAGTCCGCGTCGGCCAGCCCCAGGAGGTCCCGGACGCCATCCGCCGTCAGCATCGGCTCGCCCGCGGACAGGAGCTGGTCGAGGATGGATTCGGCGTCGCGCATCCCGCCGTCAGCGAGGCGCGCCACGAGGGCGATCGCCGCGGGCTCCGCCGCGCGGCCGTCGGCCTCGAGGATGCGTCGCAGCTTGCCTTCGATCAGGGGGATCGCGAGGGGCCGGAAGTCGAAGCGCTGGACCCGGGAAAGGACCGCTGGCCGGATCTGCGAGCTGTCCGTCGTGCAGAAGATGAACAGCACGTTCGGCGGTGGCTCCTCGAGCGTCTTGAGGAGCACGTCCCAGCCCTGGGTGATGCGCTGGACCTCGTCCACGATGAAGACCTTGGTGGGCAGGTCGGCCGGCCCGGTGTAGATCCGGGGCAGGAGCTCCCGGATGTCGTCCACCCGGTTGTTCGAGGCCGCATCGAGCTCGACGACGTCGAGCGCCCGGCCCTCCCGGATCGCCGCGCACGACGGGCACGTGTCGCAGGGCTCGCCGTCCGCGACGTTCGGGCAGTTGATGGCCTTCGCGACGATCCGGGCGAGCGACGTCTTGCCGGTCCCGCGCGGTCCCACGAAGAGGTACGCGTGCGCCGTCCGACCGGTCCGGAGCGCATTGCGCAGCGTCGCGACGACGGCCTCCTGGCCGACGACCTCGGCGAAGCGCTGGGAGCGCCAGCGGCGGTAAAGCGCCAGGTGGGTCGGGGTCGCGCTCACGAGGCTCCTGGTCCGTTCGCGGCGAGGAGGAGGTATGCCGTGCACCCCCCGTCGATCGGGTCACTCCCGCGCCCACCAGCGTGATCGGCTCAGACCAGGCCTGGCCGCGGCACCCGGCGAACCTCGCTTAGCGCTGCTTCCTTCCGGACCTGACGCGGTTCGCGTGTCGCCGCTGCGCGGGACCCGGTCCTCGGCGCCGTCCACATCGGCGGCATTCGGAAGCGAGGACCTCGGGAGGGAATTCAGCCCTGCTGGAGCGGATTGCAGGTACAGGGCACCGCTAGTTCCCCGCCTAGCACGGCACCGGGATGATAGCAGGGGAGCCGCCGAAGCCAACGGGACGGCCCCTCGAGAGGCATCGTCCGCGGCTCATGGGCGGCAGGTGGGTGGCGGAGAGGGAGGGATTCGAACCCTCGATGGGTTGCCCCATACCGCATTTCCAGTGCGGCGCCCTAGGCCTCTAGGCGACCTCTCCGCGGGGGAGCCGGCGCGGCCCGGGCCGGCCTGTCACGGTGCGAGTGTGGCGGAGAGGGTGGGATTCGAACCCACGGTGCTTTCGCACACCGCTTTTCGAGAGCGGCACCTTCAACCACTCGGACACCTCTCCGGGCGGGAGTCTACCAAAGGTGGACGGAGCGGGGATCGCGTGGCGCCCGCCGGCGCCGAAGGTCGGGCAGGCGCTCAGGTGAGCCCGGCAGCCGCCTGCAGGTCCGCGGCGTCCGCGCGCAGGATCCCGGAGATCACGTCCAGCCGGCGGCCGAGCCCCGGGTGGTCGGCGATGTTGAGGGCCGTCCCGGCGGCGCCCTCGGCCGGGTCCGGCAGCGCGAACACGAGCGCGTCGACGTCTGCCTGGAGAAGCGCCCCGACGCACATCGAGCAGGGCTCGAGCGTCGAGAAGATCGTGACGCCGGCGAGCGAGGTCGTCCCGAGCCGGGTCGCCGCCTCCCGCAGGGTGACGATGACGGCGTGGGCCGTGGGGTCGGCCCGGCCGACGACCTCCTCATGGCCGCTCGCCACGAGGGCCTCGCCGAGCACGGCGGCGGCGCCCCGGGGACGCTCGCCCTGGTCGCACGCCGAGCGCGCCTCGGCGAGCGCCGCGCCCATGAACAGCTCGTAGTGCATGGTCCAAGCCTACCGCGGCGCGCGGTTGACCGCGGCCGCCCTCAGGGCTCGAGACCCGAGAGGGCGCGGATCGGTCGGGCAAGGGCCGCGTTGTCATCGTCGCCATGGCCGGTGGCGACGAGCCCGGTCTCGAGCTGGGCGGCCAGCCCCGCGACCGGGAGCACGGCGCCCGTGTCCCGGGCGAGGGCCAGCGCGATCCCGAGATCCTTGCGGTGCAGGGCGATCCGGAACCCGAGCGGGTAGTCGTTCGCGATCATGCGGCCGCTCCGGTTGGTCAGCACCCAGCTCTGGGCGGCACCCCCGGACAGGGCCTCCGCGACGAGCGCGGGATCGAGGCCGGCCTTGACGGCGAGGACCATCCCCTCGGCGACACCGAGGTAGGTTCCGGCCAGGATCACCTGGTTCACCGCCTTGGCTGCCTGCCCGGATCCGACGGGCCCGAAATGGGTGATCGAGCGGCCCATCGCGGCGAGGACCGGACGGGCCCGCTCGACGTCCGCGGCGTCCCCCCCGACGAGGATCGCGAGGGTGCCGTTCCGCGCCCCCTCGCTGCCGCCGGTGACGGGCGCGTCGACCAGCCCGACCCCGACGGCGTCCAGGCGCGCGGCGAAGGAGCGAGTGGCGCCGGGGTCGATCGTCGAGCAGTCGATCACGAGGGTGCCCGGGCGGGCCCCGTGGGCGATGCCCTCGGGGGCACCCTGGCCCCCGAACAGGATCGCCTCGACGTCCGGGGTGTCCGAGACGCAGGCCACGACGATGTCGGAGGCGGCCGCGAGCGCGGCCGGCGTCGCCGCGATCCGCGCGCCCAGCGCACGGAGATCCTCTCCGCGGGCCGGTGTCCGGTTCCAGACCGTGAGCGGGAAGCCAGCCCGGAGCACGTTCGCGGCCATCGCCGCGCCCATGGTCCCGAGCCCGACGAAACCGATGGCGGGGAGCAATTCGTTGGTCATGGGCGCAGTCTAGGGGCAGCCCAGCCGCGCCGGAAGCCGGGCGTTCAGCCGTCGGCTGTCGAGGCCGACCTGGCGCACGATCGCCGCTCGGGCCGATCGGCCCGCGCTAGGATTGACGGCGCATGGACATGCAGCGGGAGCCCAGCAGGGAACCATCCGCACCCGGCCCGTATCCCGCGCCGCCCCCCTACCCTGGCCCTCCCCATCCCGCGCCTCCGGGGTATCCGCCGGTTCCGACGGAGCCGCCGCTCTACCAGTATCCGACGGACGCGCTGCCGGTCGGGACCTACCCGGCGCCACCCCCGGAACCGCCGAGCCAGGACCGGCAGGCCAGCGCAGGGTTCACCACCGTCGTGGCGGTCGTGATCACGGTCGTCTCGATCCTCATCGCGGTCTCCGCCTGGCGCACCACCGACGCGGCGAACCGGGCGTCCGACCTCGACAGCCTGGCCATCCAGCAGGTCGCCCAGCGCCAGCAGGAGCTGGAGGGCCTCAACGGGATGGTGGACCTCGACCTGCGCCTCTACGCGCGCTTCCAGGCCTACGAGCTGGCGGCCAACGCGTTCGACAAGGCGGCCAAGGCGGTCGCCGACCAGACCTCCGGAGAAGCCCAGAGGCTGGTCGTGGATGCCCAGGGGCAGCGCGCCCTCGCGCGCGTGCTCCGCCAGTTCTTCCGGGGGGCGATCCCGTCCGTCGACGACGCCGGCATCGCGACCTACGACCCGGCCTTCGTGCTGCGCAACCTTGTGGCCGGGTCGTCGCGTCTCGCGGACCTCCAACCGGACGTGACCCAGAAGCGGGCCGACGTCGCCCACGAGCAGACGGCGGCATTCGTGCTCCTGGTCATCCTCTTCGCGGGCTGCCTCCTCGTGCTGACGGTGGCCCAGGTGGTGCACAGCCGGCTACGGATCACGCTCGCCGTCGCGGGTGCGGGCGTCGCGGCCTGCGGAGCGGTGATGCTGTTCCTCGTCGAGACGACGCTCTTCCCGGTCGCCTGACGATGGCTCTGCCCGACTTCGAGCTCCCCTCCCCCGACGAGCTCCGGGACTCCTTCGCGCGGCGCATCGCGGTCGCGATCGCGGTGGCGACGTTGCTCGCGGCGATCGTCGGCTTCCTGCAGAACGAGGCGTCGACGGCCAACTCCACGGCTGCGCTCAAGGCGCAACGCTACGCGATCGAGGCAACCCAGGCCCTGGTGCTTGCCCAGGAGCACGCCCGGGTCCAGGTCGAGGGGTGGGCCATCTCGCTCGAGCAGCGGATCCAGGCCTCCAACATCTCGCAGCAGCTCCTCTACGCGCCCGATGCCGAAGCATCGATGCTCAAGACGCAGGAGGCGACCTGGACCAGCCTGGCCGATCGGACCGAGCAGCTCAGCGGGATAGCGCGCGATTCGCCGGACGGTCCGGTCAAGGACCCGACCTTCCCGTCGCGGCTCCTGGAGAGCAGCAGCCGGGACGCCTACCGGCTCCAGGCGCTCCAGGACGCGGCGAACGAGGTCGGAGGCCTCTGGAGCAACCAGGCGACCGCCTATACGGCGGTCCTGGCGATCCTGGCCGTCGCCCTGTACCTCCTGGGCTTCTCCCTCACGATGCGGGTGCGCAGGGCGAAGCGCCTCTTCGCGGTCGTCGGCGTCGCCCTCATCGTCGCCGCCGCGGGGTGGACTGCGACCGGCCTGGCCGCGAGCCCGCGGACGGCGTCGGACGAGGCCGCCGACGCGTACGCCCAGGGTCTGGTGGAGATGCGGACGGCGTACGACCAGGCGGGCCTGGCAGCCGCCGAGGCAAGCCTCACCCGCGCCATCGAGCTCCGTCCGACCTTCGCCCGGGCCTTCCTGGCGCGGGCCGACGTTCGCTTCCGGATCGGCTCGCCCCAGCAGCAGGGCTTCCTCTCGGTGGTCACCGACGATGCCCTGCGGCGGAGCACCGACGATCTCGCCCAGGCCGCGTCCCTGGGGCTGGACGACATCACGCTCCTGTGGGACATGGGGTTCCAGCGCTTCCTCGAGGGACTCCGGGAGGGCGGAGGGGCCCATCTCGACGAGAGCATCGCGCTGACGCGCCGGGTGATCGGGCGGACCGCGGACAACCCCGTTCCCCGCTTCAACCTGGGCGTCGCTCTGCTGGCCGCGGGGCGGATCGACGAGGCCCGAACCGCCTACGCCGACGGGATCGCCCGGGTGCTGTTCCTGGACGTGGCTGCCGGGACCAGGCGGGACAACCCGTACGCGGAGATGCAGTACGTCGCCGGCGCCCTCACCGACCTCGGCATCCTGGTGGGCGCGCGGCCGGATCTCGCCCCGATCGTCACGGAGCTGCGCTCGACGATCATCGGGTCGGTCGCCCGGGGAGCCATCGATCCGGGCCTGCCCGGCGGCGCCAACGTGACCGTCGGCCGGCTGGCCGCCGACGTCTTCCCCGCCATCGTCCAGTGGCGCGGCGACCTCGCGAACTTCGACGACACCAAGGAGGCCCTGACCATCGTCTGGTCGCGCCGCGAGGCCGGCGGCGGGGACTGGGCCGTCATGCCCGAGGTCTCGAGCCTCGACGCGACGCCGACCGAGAACGTCGACCCGTCCGTCGGGACCTACTTCCACCTGGACCGCTACATCGGCACGACCTCCCCGCCCCAGTGCCTGCCGGACGGAACCTATCGCGTGGAGCTGTTCGTCGACGGCCGGCCGATCGGGAGCGCCGAGGCGACCGCCGCCAGCGGCCATTTCGAGGCCTTCGCCGCAGCCGACCTGGGCGGCGCCCTGTGCCGACCGAGCGACTGGAAGCCCGACCCCGGAAGCACGCTTGGAACCGCGGCGGGCTACGTCGGGCCGAACGACGATCGGGGCGTTGGCCTCATCCACCTGCAGGCCCCGACCGCGCTCGGCGACCCGGCCACGCTGAGCGTCGAGATGATGGATGCCGCGGTCAAGGGCCTGAGCGGGTCCCTGCCCGGGCCCGCCACCTACGACGAGGCCGAGGGCACCCAGGACCGCTACTTCATGGGCCTGGACGGGTCCCGCTGGCGCTGGTACGACTACCCGGGCGGGTACGTGCGGGTCGGCGCCGGCATCGACCCCAGCGGGGGCGTCTACGTGGGCTACGTGTTCGGGCCGAAGGACTGGTTCGACGGCACGGAGTGGATGCGCATCGACGAGTCCTTCGAGACGTTCCAGTAGGGCGGACAAGCGGGCCTGGTCGGGCCGCGGCCGGGAAGCGCGAGCGTACAATCGTCGCCCACGGTCCCTCGGGGTCCGACCCCGTCCCGTGCCTGAACCGTCCGCTCCTGTCCCGGGGTGTCGCCGGAGGACTCCATGTCGACGGTCGGTCTGGTGGTCAACCCCGGGGCGTCCCGCGATGTCCGGCGCCTCACGTCGCTTGCCCGGACCGTCGACGCGAACGAGAAGGCGAACATCGTGGCCCGGATCCTGGGCGGGTTGGCCGCGGGCGGTGTGGACGACGTCCTCTACCTGCCCGAGCCGTCGCATGTCGTGGAGCGAGCGCGCGACGTGCTCTCGGCCACGCCGGGCGCGGCGGCCTGGCGGCGTCCCTCTCTCCGGCCGGTGGCGCTGGGCGGGGACGGGCAGGCGCGCGATGCCGCGGGGACTGCGGCCGCAGCCGCTTCCCTCGCCGAGTCAGGCGTCGCCTGCGTATTGACGCTGGGCGGCGACGGGACGAACCGCGCGGTCGTCTCCGGATGGCCGGAGGTGGTGCTCATCCCGCTGCCCGGCGGCACCAACAACGCGTTCGCGACGCCGCTCGACCCGACGGCGGCGGGCTACGCGGCGGCGCTCTTCGCCGCCGACCCGCCGGCCCACGGGCGCCACGTCATGACGCGACCCCGGCTCGAGGTTGCCCTCGGGCGGCGCTCGACGATCGCCCTGGTCGACCTCGCCGTGGTCCGCGGCGGCTGGGTCGGGGCGCACGCCGTCTGGGACCCGGACTCCCTCGTCGAGGCAATCGTGGCGCGGAGCGATCCCACCATCCCCGGGCTGGCAGGGGTGGCGGGCGCCGTCCAGCCGCTCGGGGAAGGCGACCCTCGCGCCGTCCACCTGCAATTCGCGCAACCTGGTCGGCCGGTCGTGGCGCAGCTCGGCCCCGGGCAGCTGGTCCGGATCGGCGTCGGTCGCTGGCGCGCGTTCGGACCCGGCGAATCAGTCGTCACGCCTGATCGCGCCGGCGGTCACTCAGGGCCCATGACCCTCGCCTTCGACGGCGAGCGGGAGGTGGTCCTCGACCACGCGGAGACCGCCGATGTCCGGCTCGTCGCGGAGGGACCACGTGTCCTCGACGCTGCCGAGCTGCTGCGCAGCGCGGCGCGCGACGGCCGCCTGGTCGGGCCGATCGCCGGGACGATCGGATGATGCCGCCCATCGCCGCCCCGACACGTCCCCCGACCGCCGCGCGGGCGACCGGGGGAGGCGGCAGCCGTGGCCGGCCGGGTTGCGCCGGTGGCCGCGGGCTCGCCGTTTCCGTCCGCGCAGTCATCGCCCGAGTGCGGAAGGAGGCGAGCTGACAACGACCCGACGGACAGGTATCTCGCCGATCCATGTGCCTGGAGGAAAGACATCGATGCCGAGCAACGAAGCGCTCCGCGAGATGCACCACCAGATGGTCCGCATCCGTCTGTTCGAAGAGACGATCCAGAAGTGCTACTTCGAGGGCAAGACGCCTGCCTTCGACATCGCCGCCGGTCCGGTGCCCGGCGAGATGCACCTCGCCGCGGGACAGGAGCCCGTGGCGGCCGGCGTGTGCGCCCACCTTCGCACCAGCGATGCGATCACGGCCACGCACCGCCCCCATCACGTGGCCCTCGCCCACGGCATGGACATGAAGAAGCTGGCCGCCGAGATCTTCGGCAAGGAGACGGGCCTGGGGCACGGCAAGGGCGGCCACATGCACCTCTTCGACCCCGCCACGAACTTCGGCTGCAGCGGGATCATCGCCGAGGGCATGCCCGGAGCCGTGGGCGCGGCGCTCGCGTTCAAGAAGCAGGGCAGCGACAGCGTCGCCGTCTCCTTCTTCGGCGATGGCGCGGCGAACCAGGGGGCGTTCCACGAGTCCCTCAACCTCGCCGCGCTGTGGACGCTGCCCGTCGTGTTCGTCTGCGAGGACAACGCGTGGGCGATCAGCGTCCCGAAGGAGAAGGCGACCGCGATCGCCAACAACAGCGACCGGGCTGCCGCCTACGGCATCCCGGGCGTGCTCATCCCTGACAACGACCCGGTCGCCGTCTTCGAGGCGGCCGGCGAGGCCGTCGCGAGGGCCCGGCGGGGCGGAGGCCCGTCGCTCATCGAGGTGAAGACGGACCGCCTCCTTGGCCATTTCGAGGGCGACCCGCAGCTCTACCGGACCAAGGAGGAGATGGCCCTGCTCAAGGAGCGCGACGCCCTGCGCGCGTTCGACCGCCGGCTCATCGATACCGGCGTCCTCACGAGCGCCGACGCCCAGGCCGTCTGGGATCGGGCTCGAGCCGAGGTTGACGAGGCGATCGAGTTCGCCCGGACGAGCCCCTCCCCGGAGCCCGCGTCCGCCCTCCAGCACGTCTTCGCCTGATCGGAGGAGTCACCGATGGCAGTCGAGACAAAGCGCCTCCTCACGACGTCGAAGGCCATCTCGGAAGGGATCGCCCAGGAGATGGAGCGCGACCCGAGCGTCTTCGTGATGGGCGAGGACATCGGCGTGTACGGCGGCATCTTCGGCGCGACCGAAGGCCTGCTCGCCAGGTTCGGTCCCGAGCGGGTGATGGACACGCCGATCTCGGAGACCGCGTTCATCGGCGCCGCGACGGGCGCCGCGCTGGCCGGCATGCGGCCGATCGCCGAGCTGATGTTCGTCGACTTCTTCGGCGTGTGCATGGACCAGATCTACAACCACATGGCGAAGATCCACTACGAGTCCGGCGGCAACCTGAACGTGCCCGTCGTGATCACCACCGCGATCGGCGGCGGCTACGGCGACGGGGCCCAGCACTCGCAGACCCTCTACGGCACCTTCGCCCACCTCCCCGGCATGAAGATCGTGGTGCCCGCCACGCCGTATGACGCCAAGGGCCTGATGATCTCCGCGATCCGGGACGACAATCCCGTCCTCTACATGTTCCACAAGGGGGTCATGGGCCTCGGCTGGATGACCCCGAACCCGCGGGCCACGGGCCCCGTGCCCGAGGAGCCCTACACGATCCCGATCGGCAAGGCGGACATCAAGCGCGCGGGCCGCGACGTCACGATCGTGACCCTCTCGCTGATGGTCCATCGCGCGCTCGACGCGGCGGACGATCTCGCGGCCGAGGGCATCGAGGCGGAGGTCCTCGACCTGCGCTCGGTCGTGCCGCTCGACCGCGAGGCGATCATCGAATCGGTGCGCCGGACGCACCGCCTCCTCGTCGTCGACGAGGACTACCGCAGCTTCGGCCTGTCCGGCGAGGTCATCACCTCGGTGATCGAGGGCGCATTCGATCGCCTCGACGCGCCACCCGCTCGCCTGGCCTACCCCGATGTGCCGATCCCCTACAGCCGCCCGCTCGAGCAGTTCTGCCTGCCCGACCGGACCAAGATCGTGGCTGCCGTCCACCAGCTGATGGGCTGACGGGCGACATCCGGGCACCGGCGGCCTCGATCCGCCGGTGCCCGGGAGCGCCATCGGCGAAGGAGGGACTGCATGCGCCGCGAAGTCGAGATGCCGCGCCTGTCGGACGCGGTGGAGGAAGGCGTCCTCGTCACCTGGTTCGTCGAGCCGGGCGCAACCGTGGCCGAAGGCGACCTCGTCGCCGAGGTCCAGGTCGAGAAGTCGTCCTCGGAGGTGCGGGCACCGGCCGCTGGCCGGTTCGCCAGCCTGCTCTTCGCTCCCGGCGACGTGGTTCGCCAGGGAGCGCCGATCGCCATCATGGACACGATCGAGCCTGCGCCTGCCGGGTCCGAGGTGGCGGCTGGCCCGCCCGCCGCGGCGGCGTCGGGCGTGGTCCCGCCTGCGAAGCCCCCGGCCGCCGCGCCGGCAACCGAGATCATCGCGTCCCCGGCGGCGCGGCGGCTCGCTCGCGAGCTGGGAGTGGATCTCGCGGCCCTCACGGGATCCGGCCCGGGCGGCCGGATCGTGGAGGCGGACATCCTGGCCGCGTCGGGCGCGCCGACAGGGGCCGGTCTCTCCGCCGGGGCGCCCGGCGCCGCTGCCGCCCTCGGTGCGGCCCTCGAGCCTCTCACGCCCATGCGCCGGACGATCGCCGAGCGGCTCCGGTCCGGACTCGCGACCGCGGCCCAGCTCACGCTCACGGCGGAGGCGGATCTCAGCGAGCTCGAGACGAGGCTGACCGGCTGGTCGGAGTCGTGGAACCGCAGGGCCTCGTACACGGATGCGATCGTCCGCGCCTGCGCGATCGCGCTGCGGCGCCACCCGCGGCTTGCGGCGAGATGGACCGACGCCGGCCTCGCCCCGGCCGAGCGGATCGACATCGGCGTCGCCGTGGCGCTCGACGACGGGCTCATCGTGCCGGCCCTCCGCGACGCCGATCGGAAGGACCTCCCGACCCTGTCGCGGGAGATCGCGGACCTGGCGGACCGGGCCCGTCGCGGCATCCTCGCGCCGGACGACGCGCACGGCGCCTGCTTCAGCGTGACCAACCTCGGCGCGTACCGGGTGGACGCGTTCACGCCCCTGCTCGACCCGCCGCAGACCGCGATCCTGGGCGTCGGCCGGGCGCGGCGTCGGCCGGCCGTCGTGGACGGCGCCATCGTGCCGAGGACGCTCGCCGTCCTGAGCCTCACGTTCGACCACCGGGTCGTGGACGGCGCCCCGGCTGCAGCGTTCCTGCAGGCCGTGGTCGAGCTCCTCGAGGAGCCGAGCCGGCTGATCGAGGCCTGAGCTTCGGCCGCGGCAGCCCTCGCGCCCGCCGGGGGCAACCCGTTCTGCGAGGAGCGCTCGGGGCGCTTCCCGACGAACGGCCCTTGCCCGGTGCGGACCATGATCCCGCGGCGCGCCGGTGCGCGGGCACAAGGACGGCCCCCCGGGTCGCTCCCGAGGGGCCTCAGCGGGTTCTGGACGCGCGGGGCGTCAGCCGATGCCGCCTCCGCCTGGCCAGCTGCCGCCCTCGCAGGTGACCTTGAAGACCTTTGATTTTGCCTTCACGTCCGTCAGGTCAGCCTTGCCGTAGAGCGTGGCCTTGTAGTGGCCGGGCGGCGGGCTGAAGTACTCGGAGGTGAGGTAGCCGTTCGCGTCAGCCTGTTCGAAGAACGTGGTTCCCGGGTCCACGCCCTGCGGGGCATCTCCGCCCTGGACCTCGAATACGAGGTACCCGGACTGGCCGGCATTGAGGTTGAACCCCTCGACGTTGAACGTGCAGACCTTGGGGTCGTTGTTCGGAGTACCGTCCGGCGTCCCCAGCTCGTGGATCTTCAGCGTGCCGTTGTTCCCGGCGAACGCGGCCCCGGCTGCGATGAGCCAGATGAGTGCAGCTACCGCCGACGCGGCACCGAGTCGACGAGTGCGGTGGATGGAAGGGGTGATCAAGGTCACATCCTCCTTCGTTCCGTGATGCGGGCCCGGAGGTGGATCGCCATGGTGCCCGCGTGTTCCCCAGCATGGCCCGGCGATCCCCGCCGGTCGAGAGCGGTGGCGATTCGTCGGTGCCTTGGGGCAACGGCGCCCCTGCCGACCGGCGGCGCCGGTCCGGCCTGCGAACGACGGCGAGTCGGCACGGCGGTGTGGCGGGGCGGGCCCGAACGCTCGACGACTCTGCGGTCGCGGACCTCACCGAGGTGCGGTCTGCGCGGCTCAGGCCGTGAGGGAGCTCCTGGCGGAAGCGCCAGGAGCAGGGACCTGGCCACGGGCCCGCTACCTGGTCGCTCCTTGGGCGGCAATCGGATGGCCCCTCCGATGACCTCCGGGGCCGTTTCGAATTGGGAGGGGTTGGCGCGCCCGGTGGGAGCCCGCGGCCCGCTAACCACAGTCGTCAGAATCCCGATCGTGGGCCGTGGGCGGCTCCGACGCTCGAAGCCCGGGTGATGGCGCGGCCAGCCGGCTGACCGGACCGCCGAGGCGTGGCCCGGCAGCCCGCCGCGTCGGAGGACGGAGTAGTGAACGCCACCCAAGTCACGGAGCCTGCCGTCGGCGAGGTGTGGGCCTATCGTGCCCGCCACCACGACCCGCTCGTGCAGGTGGTTGTTGTCCGACTTGGGGTGAAGACACCCCGGCGAGTTCTCGTTCGATTCGTCGACGAGGAGTTCGAGGGTCTCCAGGACTGGGTGCCACCGAGTCGCCTGAAGGTTCCCTGGAGTGGCATGGCGGAGCTTGTCGCCCGCGAGCGTCGGTGGGACGCCGTGGTCGCTCCCTCGCCACCCGACTACGACGGTCCCGAGGAGTCGGCGGCAGGCACGGTCATTCACCTGCTGGTCGCACCGGAGATCGCAGCCACAGGATGGAATGCCACGCGCGGCACGATCAGGATCCACGACGTGGCCGGTCTCGCGGCCTTCCTGGACGTTGACCCGTCGGAGTTGCGGGCCGACGTCAGTCTCGTTCGAGGAGGACGGCGACCTCATCTCACCGTGGCCGATCACGCTGGCGATCGCGCGTCGCGCTGCCGAACGCGACCCACACCCGGTGCTCCGCTACGTCGAGAAGGAGGAGGCCGACGCACGACGCGAGGCGACATACGGTTCCTGGTACCGGCGACGCGGGGCCCCGGACGACCACATCTCGGCGGAGATCTGCGCAAGCGTCGACGAGGAGCACGGACGGCCCGTCAGGGCACTACTTCGGGAATGGTGTGGCGCCAACGCCGTCGATCTTCGCGCGGAGATCTCGTCGCTGCGAGAGGAAGCCGCCAGAGCCGCGGCGCTCGCGCAGGCCGCCGTGGAGCTGCTCCGTCGACACGGGCACCCGCGCGACGCCAATCGGCTCGAGCGCGAACTCGCAGACCTTCGTCGTGGGGTTGTCCCGCCGTGATGAGGCGAAGTCCGGTCCGGGCGACAGGGCGAGAGCCCAGCGCACCGAGCCGATCGGCACCATCCGATGTGCCCAGGCTCGGCGACCTGCCGAGGACGTAATGAGGCGTTCGCAGGCCGGTCCCAGTTCGTCGAGGCGCCGCGGCCGTCGTTCCCGACACCCGCCGCGGCGTGGCGTCGCTACGAGCGAGGCCGAGCGACCGCCGGCCCAGAACCGCCGTCGCGGGATCGGTCGGCCGGGGACGCTCGTCGGTGAGCTCCATCAGAGCCTCGAACACCGTTAGCGCCTCTCGGAGGAAAGACCCGGGCCCGATCCCAGTCCTAGCCTGCGCTGTTCAAAGCGTAACGCGGTGAACGAGCCCCGTTGATGGCGGAGGCGGTGCGGGGGGCCAGTCCCGCCCCGCGCGGCCGTCCTGGGGCTTCCTGGGCGGGCGCGGCCATCGCGTCGCCGCCGCGGAAGCGTGGCACCACGCCATCACAACATCACGCCTCGTCGTGAGGTCATGGAGGGGGCGCCGGCTCGAGGCACATCTGCAAGCGTGGCTCCGCGTGCGCTCACACTCTCACGATATTCCACCCATATCGCGACGGCGGTCCGGAGCGGGTCCCGATCTCGAACTCTGATGCGCTCGTCACCCCCGGGTGGTCCGCGGCCACAACTATGCGACGACGACAACGACGTTCCCCAGCTTCTGGCCGGCTTCGGCGTACCTGTGAGCCTCGACCATCTGCTCGAGCGGGAAGCGCCGGTCGATGACCGGATGCAGCCGTCCCGCTTCGATCAGGCCGCGCAGATAGGCCAGATCCTCCCTCGTTCCGCTCGATCCCGCGAACGACACCCGCCTCTTGGTCCCCCTCGCCGCCCACCTGGCGCGCACGATCTGCAAGAAGCCCGGATTGGCCATCAGCAGCCATCCGTTCTCGGTCAGCCGCCTCACCATACGAGCGGACGCTGTGCCGCGGACCACGTCGAAGATGACGTCGTAGGTCTCGCGGCTGTCGGTGAAGTCCTCCTGGGTGTAGTCGATGACGCGATCAGCGCCGATCGCGCGCAGCATCTCCAGCTTCGGCGCGCTGTCCACCGCGGTCACGTGCGCCCCGAGGACCTTGGCGAGCTGGACCGCGAACGTGCCGAAGCTCCCTCCCGCGCCGCTGACCAGGACCCTCTGTCCGCTCCGGACGTTCGCCTTCCGCAGGAACTGCAAGGCCTCGCCTCCCCCGTAGGGCACGGCCGCAGCCTCCGCGTAGTCCAGGTTCGTCGGCATCGTCGCGATCGCCCCGGTTGTGGGGTTCTCGCGCAGGCAGATGTACTCCGCGTAGGCTCCCAGGGGGATGCCCGTCGCCGCGAAGACCCGGTCACCCTTCCCGAACGACCTGACCTTCTTGCCTACCGCGTCGACGTCACCGGCGAGCTCCTGCCCGAGCACACGTCGTCTAGGTCTGCGGATGCCGAACCCCAGGCGCATGGGCACCCAGATCCAGAGGGCGAAGTCGAATCGCCGCAGCTCGCAATCGGCCGCGCTGACCGTCGTGGCGCGGATCCGAACCAGCACCTCGTTGTCCTTCGGAACGGGCTTCCGCACGTCCCGGAGTTGAAGAACATCCGGTGGTCCGTAGTCAGTGCACACGATTGCTCTCATGGGTCTCTGCTCCGTGCGCTCGCAGTGGTCCGGATCCGTCGGTCCAACATCGGGCGGATGAGCTGCCGGGCGCAACGCTCCACCTTCTCGTTGGTCTAGCTTCCGAGCGCCCCGAGTCTGCTCAATCCGCTGGTTTGGCTGGCTGGCTTGCCCCTCACGCCAGCACTCCCGCCTGGCGCTAGGCGGGAGCCGGCCACGTCCACGCGTACCAGACGATCAGTGCACAGAAGACGATGCTCACGGCGATCAGGAAGTTGTCGTACGCCCCGGGGTAGGGCAGGCCCACGAGATTGAAGACGACCCAGATGACTGCTACCACGATGCAGGCCCAGCGAATCGCGGGATATGGCAACACCAGGGAAAGGACGACCATGATGATCGGAGTCAACATGATCGCCGCGATCAGCAGCCACATCCCCTGAGTCACGGGCTTGCCCGCGATCTCCCCCGGGGTGACGTCGCCTGCGAAGATGCGGAGCACGTCCCCCAAGAGGAAGGTCAGCATCACCGCGATCCACAGTCCCGAGAGGGTGATCCTTACATCCACCATGACTCACTCACCGTTCTCCACGACGATGACGACCTTGCCTGCGACCGCGAAACCGCCTGGGCGGGTAGGTCAGATCGTGATCGCGACCCTGCCGCGCGTATGTCCCGCCTCGACGTAGCCGACAGCCGCCGGGGTCTCGCTCAGCGGGTACGCCCGGTCGATGATCGGCGTGACCTTGCCGGCGTCAATAAGCTCCTTGAGGGTCATGAGGTTCTCGTGATTCGGGAACGCGGTCCAGACCGCGTGCCGCTGCCGCACGAACGGCGACGACACCATCGCCTTGACGATGCGATCGATCCCTGCGAGGCGGCCCTGGCCGCTGCTCAGCACGAGCGTTCCCTTCGGGGTGAGCACGCGCCGGAGCACCGACGGTGAATGGGTGCCCGCCAGCTGGAAGATGACGTCGTAGCGCCGCTGACCCCGGGTGACGTCCTCCCGGGTGTAGTCGATGACCTGGTCGGCGCCGATGGACCGGACCAGCTCCACGTTGCGGGTGCTGCACACGCCGGTCACGTCCGCTCCGAAGGCCTTCGCGATCTGCACGGCGGTCGTCCCCACGCCGCCCGAGGCGCCGATGATCAGGACCGTCTGCCCCGGCTGGACCCGGCCCTGGTCGCGGAGACCCTGCAGCGCGGTGCAACCGGCCTCGGGGATCGCCGCCGCCTGCTCGAACGTGAGGCGCGCCGGCTTCGGCACGAAGTGGTCTTCGGGAGCGCAGGCGTACTCGGCGAACGCGCCGTGGCACCAGCCGAACACCGCATCCCCCGGTCGGAGCGTCGCCACGTTCGCGCCGACCGCCTCCACTTCACCGGCCACGTCGGTGCCCGGAACCGGCTCCTTCGGCCTGCGCAGACCCGTTGCCATGCGCATGACGGACGGGCTGCCTCTGACGATGCGCCAGTCGGCGACGGTGATGGACGCGGCGCGGACGCGGACGAGGACGTCGTCGGCACCGACCACCGGCCGGTCGGTATCCTGGAGCCCCAGGACCGCCTCGGGCGCGCCGTACTTGAGCTGGACGATCGCCTTCATCACGCCTTCCCTCCTGCATCACAAGGGAGCGCACTGTGAGCCTACAGCGCCGTCAGGCTCCGCGAAGGTGCCGAACGCATCGATGGTCGCGGCGCCGATCCAGACCATGATGGTCGCCCAGGCCCTGGTCACGTCGCCTGACGCGCGGAGCCGGTGTACGACACCGCGACCATCGCCTCGTACCGGAGGTAGACGACGCTGGTGGCGAAGGACCGCGTCTCGCGAAGCTTGGGCAGTGGGCTACGTGTCTATCCGGAGCGACGTCGCCCTGTGGGCACGACCCTCACGATATCTACCTCATATCGCGACCTCCCTAACCCGCGTTGAGGCGGGACGACTCACGTCCCGTAGCCGCGGGTTCCTGGGGGCGGCTCGAGGTCGATCCCGAGGCTGAGCCCGGCCGCGACGACCTGCCGAACGACCTCCTCCCAGAGGACGCGGACCTCGGCGTCGGTGGCCCGCGTCGCCTTGAGCGCAGCTGGTCGGCCGGGTCTAGCAGCGGATCATCGTTGCTGATGGCGCGATCGTCGAAGTTGAACTCACCGAGGCGGCGAAGCGCCACGGATTCCTCGACGCCCTTCCTGAGGCTGTGGAACTGGCGCGCCCGGCGGGACTCGAACCCACGACCTTCAGGTCCGCAACCTGACGCTCTATCCACTGAGCTACGGGCGCACGCGGTTGTGGCGGAGAGGGAGGGATTCGAACCCTCGAGGCAGGTTACCCCACCTGGCGGTTTAGCAAACCGCTGCACTAGGCCTCTATGCGACCTCTCCGGGCCACGGCGGCGGGATTCTAGCAGACGATCGCGGGGCGGGCGGCCCTGCACGCGGGGGAGGTCCCGGAGCGCGCCGCGAGCGCGGGCCGGCGCTCCGCGCGTTGACGGCGACGGCCCCTGCGAGTATCGTCCGGCCATCGTGCAGGCGCACCACTTCTACTTTCTGTACCCGGCATGACTGTTCCCGGAGCCTAGGCCCGGGAGCACGGGTCGTGCCGGGTGGAAGCAGAGGTCGCGGCCTCTGCTTTTTTGTTTGCCCCGGCACGGCGGCCGTTTTGGACGCGAGAGGCGAGGCCAGATGTTCGTCGTGATGTCGGTCGATGCGACCGAGGAAGACCTCAACGCGGTTCGGAGCGTCATCCTCGAAGAGGGGCTGACGCCCCACGAGAACCGGGGCGGCAGCCACACCGTGATCGCGGTGCTCGGCGAGGGCAGCGCGCGCCTGGCCCGGCTCGGCGAGCAGCTGGCCGGCCTGCCCGGGGTCGAGGCCGTCAACCGGACGAACCGCCCGTTCAAGCTGACCTCGCGCGACTTCCATCCCGAGGACACGGTCGTCCAGGTCGGCGACGTGCGGATCGGGGACGGCTCGCTGACGATCATGGCCGGGCCGTGCGCGGTCGAGAGCCGCGAGCAGCTCTTCGAGACGGCCGACGCGGTGGCGGCGGCCGGCGCCGACATCCTGCGCGGCGGGGCCTTCAAGCCACGCACGAGCCCGTACTCGTTCCAGGGGCTGGGCCTCCAGGGCCTCCGCTTCCTGGCCGAGGCGCGCGAGAGGACCGGCCTGCCGGTGGTCACCGAGGTGATGGAGCCCGGCCAGGTGGAGCACGTCGCGGAGTACGCGGACATCCTCCAGATCGGCGCCCGCAACATGCAGAACTACTCGCTCCTGACCGCCGTCGGCAAGACCGGACGGCCGGTGCTCCTCAAGCGGGCCCTCGCCGGGACCATCGAGGAGTGGCTCATGGCGGCCGAGTACGTGATGTCGAGCGGGAACCCCAACGTGATGCTCTGCGAGCGAGGGATCCGGACGTTCGAGACGGCGACCCGCAACATGCTGGACGTCACCGCCGTCCCGCTCCTCCACCACCTGACCCACCTGCCCGTCATCATCGACCCGTCGCATGCCACGGGGAAGCGCTGGCTCGTGCAGCCGCTGGCGCTGGCGGGCGCGGCCGTCGGGGCGGACGGGCTCCTGATCGAGGTCCATCCGCGCCCGGACGAGGCGCTCTCCGATGGTGAGCAGTCCGTCACGCTCCAGCAGTTCTCCGATCTCGTGGCCGCGGTCCGGCCGGTCCACGAGCAGGTCCGCGCCTTCCACGCCGTCCGGGGGCCAGCGATGGCCGCGGCCGGCAGCGCCCGCTGACCCAGCCCGGTCCATGACGATCTCCCCGGTCGCGCCGGTTGCCGTCGTCCGCCCGCCTGCCCGCCTGCGCGGGGAGCTCCGGGTGCCGGGCGACAAGTCGATCAGCCACCGGGCCCTGCTGCTGGCGCTCCTCGCGGCGGGCGAGAGCCGGATCCGCGGCGCCGGGGACGGGCGCGACGTGCGGGCCACCGCCGGGATCCTCGAGGCGCTGGGCGCCACGGTCGAGCGCACCGGCGGCGACGCCCGGGGGGTCGACTACCGGGTGGTCTCGCCGGGGCGTCCGGGCCTGCGCGAGCCGGCCGCCGTGCTCGACTGCATGAACTCGGGGACGTCGCTCCGGCTGGCCGCGGGGATCATCGCGGGGACGCCGATCTTCGCGGTCCTCGACGGTGACGATTCGCTCCGGCGGCGGCCGATGGGTCGGGTGGCCGAGCCGCTGGCGGCCATGGGCGCCCAGGTTGCCGGGCGAGCCGGGGCGACCCTCCCGCCCCTCGCCATCACGGGCCGCAGCCCGCTCCGCCCGATCCACCACCGGACCGCGGTGCCGTCCGCGCAGGTCAAGTCGTCCGTCCTGCTCGCGGGCCTGTCGGCCGCCGGGACGACATCGGTCGCGGAGCGGATCCTGACCCGCGATCACACGGAACGGATGCTCCGCGCCCGGGGCGTGGCCGTGCGCACGGAGCTGGGCGCAGACGGGGCGGCGATCCACGCCGTGGACGGCCCGGCGAGCGTGCTGGCCCACGACGAGCAGGTGCCCGGCGACGTCTCCGGTGCCGCGTTCTGGCTGGTCGCGGCGGCCGTCCATCCCGATGCCGAGCTGGTGCTCCGCAACGTCGGCACGAATCCCACGCGGCGTGGGATCATCGACCTGCTGCGCCGCATGGGCGCCGCGATCGAGGAGCGTCCGACCGGCACCGACGGCGACACCGGGACCGGGGAGCCGCTCGCCGACCTCATCGTCCGGAGCAGCGCCCTTCGCGGGATCGAGGTCGGCCCGACCGAGGTCGCCGCGGCCATCGACGAGATCCCGGTGCTCTGCCTCGCGGCCGCCGTGGCCACGGGCCGCACGAGGATCCGCGGCGTGGGAGAGCTGCGCCACAAGGAATCGGACCGGGTGGCGGGCATCGTCGGCGGCCTGGCCGCCCTCGGAGCGCGGATCCGGGCCGAGGGAGACGAGATCAGGATCGATGGCGGCCAGGCGCTCGCGGGTGCGATGCTGAGCAGCCACGACGATCACCGCCTGGCGATGACGTTTGCCATCGCCGGCCTCATCGCGCGGGGGGAGACCGTCATCGCCGAGCCTGGGTCGGCCGACGTCTCGTACCCGGGCTTCTTCGCCGAGCTGGAAAGGGTGCGCGCATGACGAAGCGAGTCGTCCTGATCGGACATCCCGTGGCCCACTCCCTGTCGCGCCCGATGCAGCAGGCAGCGTTCGATGCGCTGGGCCTGCCGGTCACCTACGAGCCGTGGGACCGGGCGCCGCTGGAGCTGGCGGACGCGATCGCCGCGCTGCGCTCGGACGAGTTCCTCGGCGCCAACGTCACGATCCCCCACAAGGAGAAGGTCGTCGCCCTTGTCGACCGCGTCACCGAGGAGGCGCATGCGACCGGTGCGGTCAACACGATCACCAAGGAGGGCCGCAAGCTCGTCGGGCACAACACCGACGTGCCGGGCTTCCGGGAAGCGCTCGAGGCGCTCGTCGGCAAGCAGAAGATGCCCCGGACGGCCGTCGTCCTGGGATCCGGCGGAGGCGCGCGGGCGGTGGTCCACGGCCTGATCTCGGAAGGGTTCCAGCGCATCGTGGTCTTCAACCGACACCTCCACCGGGCCGAGGCGATGGTCAAGTTCTTCGGCCGGTCCGCCGCCCACATGGAGCTCCGGGCGATGCCCTGGCACGAGTCGATCATCGAGGCCGAGCTGGCCAAGACCAAGGTCCTCGTGAACACCACCTCGGTGGGCCTGGTCGAAGACGCCAGCCCGATCCCGGGCGAGCTCTTCCCGCCCGACCTGCTGGTCATGGACCTGGTCTACAACCCGCCCCTGACGCGCCTCCTGCGCGATGCCGCTGCCGCCGGCTGCACGACCCTCAACGGCGAGGTGATGCTCGTGCACCAGGGGGCCGCCGCGTTCACGCTCTGGACCGGCCAGCCCGCGCCCCTCGAGCTGATGCGCGAGAAGCTCGAAGCGGAGCTCGCGTCCGCGCCCGACGAGGTCGCGGGCGAGACCGCCTGACGAGCAGCGCATGACGGTCCTCCGCCTCCTCACCGCCGGCGAGTCCCACGGGCAGGCGCTGGCCGCCACGCTCGAGGGGCTGCCCGCCGGCGTCGCGATCACGGCCGAGGAGATCGCGCGCGACCTGCGGCGTCGCCAGGGCGGCTACGGGCGGGGAGCCCGCCAGGCCATCGAGCAGGACCGCGCCGAGATCCTCGCCGGGGTCCGCCACGGCCGCACGATCGGGTCGCCGGTCCTCCTGCTCGTGCGCAACCGGGACTGGGAGAACTGGACGCGGGTCATGCAGGTCGAGCCCCTCACGGACGACCAGGCGGCCGAGCTGCTGGCCATGGGCGAAGACGGCAACCGGCGAGCCCAACCGGTGACCCGCGTGCGGCCCGGCCACGCGGACCTGGCCGGGGCTCTCAAGTACGGGTTCAGCGACGTGCGCCCGATCCTGGAGCGGGCCTCCGCCCGCGAGACGGCGGCGCGGGTTGCCGCCGGCGCGGTCTGCCGGGCCTTTCTCGCGGCGCTCGGCATCGAGGTCTGGTCGTTCACGGCCGAAGTGGGGGGCGTGGCGTTCGACCCGGCTGCCTGCACGCGCTCCGTCGAGGAGACCGAGGCCAGTCCCCTCCGCTGCCCCGATCCCGCGGCCGAGGCGAGGATGGTTGCCCGGATCGACGAGGCGCGGTCCCTGGGCAACACGGTGGGCGGCGTCTTCGAGGTCGTCGCCCGGGGCCTGCCGATCGGGCTGGGCAGCCACGTCCACTGGGACCGGCGCCTGGACGCGGCCCTGGCCCGCGCCGTGATGAGCATCCAGAGCGTGAAGGGCGTCGAGCTGGGGTTGGGCTTCGAGCAGACGCGCCGTCTCGGCTCCGAGGTCCACGACGTGATCACCGGGCGCTCGGCGGACGGCGGCTGGGTCCACCGCTCGAACAACGCCGGCGGCCTGACGGGCGGGATCACCAACGGCGAGGCGGTGATCGTCCGCGGCGCCGTGAAGCCGATCTCGACCCTGGCCCGGCCGCTCCCCTCGGTCGACCTGCTGACCGGCGATCCCGTGGACAAGGCGCACTACGAGCGGAGCGACATCTCCGTGGTGCCGGCCGCCGGCGTCATCGGCGAGGCGATGGTCCTGCTCGTGCTGGCCGAGGCCGTCCTGGAGAAGTTCGGGGGCGACTCGCTCGTCGAGGTGCGCGACAACCTGGCCCGCTACCGGGAACGGCTCGCCGGGACGCAAGGCTCCGAGGCGCCCCGAACCTCGGGCGAGGCCGGCTCGGGCGGGGACGACTAGGGATCGCGATGGACCTCGTGCTCGTCGGCCTGCCCGGGAGCGGGAAGAGCGCGGCCGGCCGGCGGCTTGCCCACCGGCGCGACGCCCAGTTCATCGACCTCGACGAGGCGATCGAGGCGGCCGCCGGCCGGCCGATCCCCGCCATCTTTACCGAGGAGGGCGAGAGCGGCTTCCGGGCCCGTGAGCGCGCCGCGATCCTGGCCCTGGGGCCGGCGGACCGGGCCGCCGGGCTGGCCCGGGTCATCGCCACGGGCGGCGGCGCCCCCGTCGAGCCGCGCAACCGCTGGCACCTCTACCGCGGCCGGTTCACGGCCTGGCTGGATGCGCCGCCCGAGATCCTGGCCCAGCGCCTTCGTCACTCCCCGGTTCCCCGGCCCCTCTTCGCGGGCCGCGAGCCGATCGCCACGATGCGCCAGCTGGCCGCCGCCCGGGAGCGCTTCTACGCCCCGGCCCTGCGGGTGAACGGGATCTCCGGGGTCGGCAGCATCGTGTCCACCCTGGAGCGTCACCTCGACGATCCGCTCCCCGACGGCGCGGTCCTCCTCCGCGCGGAGACGCCCCTCGGCCGTCACGAGATCGGGGACGGGAATGCCGTGGCCGGCGTCATGGCCGCGCTCGCGGCGCTGGACGCGCGGCGCGCCATCCTCGTCTCGGAGCCGCGGGCCTGGGAGGTTGCCGGCGCGCCGCTCGCGGCCGGCCTCGCGGCCGCGGGCATCCCCGTCGAGCAGATCCTCCTCCCGTCGGGCGAGGCCGCCAAGCGCCTCTCGGTCGTGGAGGGGGCGGCCCGGGAGCTGGCCCGCCTCCGCGCGGAGCGCACCGACCCGCTGGTCGCGATCGGCGGCGGCGCCCTGGGCGACACGGCGGGCTTCCTCGCCGCGACGTGGCTGCGCGGCGTGCCGGTCGTGCACGTGCCCACCACGCTCGTCGCGCAGGTCGACAGCTCGATCGGCGGGAAGACCGCCGTGGACCTGCCCGAGGGCAAGAACCTCGTCGGGGCGTTCCACCAGCCGGCGGCGAACGTGACCGACATCCGGCATCTCCGGACGCTCGACGGGCGCGACCTCCGGGCCGCGTTCGGCGAGGTCGTGAAGATGGGGGCGCTGGGTGACGAGCGCCTGCTGGAGCTGCTGGAGACCGACGGGCCGGCGCTCGCGGCCGGCGCTGCGTCCATCTTCGCCTCCGGGGCGATGGCCGAGGTCGTCGAGCGCTGCGCGTGGGCCAAGATCGAGGTCGTGATGGCCGACGAGCGGGAGCAGGGCGGGCGGATCTCCCTCAACCTCGGCCACTCGCTGGGCCACGCCATCGAGGCCGCGGCGGCGTTCTCCGGGATCCTGCACGGGGAGGCCGTCGCCTACGGGCTCCGGGCCGCCTGCCGGATCGCGGTGGAGGTCGGCACGGCCTCGGTCGAGCGAGCCGAACGGATCGAGGCGCTCCTGGATCGGCTGGACCTCGCGACGACCCCGCTCGATCTCGACCCCGGCGCCGTCCTGGCCGCCCTTGGCACGGACAAGAAGCACCGCGGCGGCCGGCTCCGCTGGGTCCTGCCGACCGACACCGGATGGGTGGTTCGGGTGGACGTCCCCGACGAGGCCGTCGAGGTCGCGGCACGGGGGATCCTGGCGGGGCGTCGCGCCGCCGAGGCAGCGGAGGAAGCACGATGAGCCACCCCGGGCGCCCCATCCGCATCCTCGTCGTGAACGGCCCGAACCTGGACCTGCTGGGGACGCGGGAGCCGACGATCTACGGCCGGGAGACGCTGGCCGAGATCAACGCGGGGCTGGCCGCCCGCGAGGGCGAGCTGGGGCTGGCCCTGGCCTTCTTCCAGTCGAACCACGAAGGCGCGATCATCGACCGGCTCCACGCCCGCGACTTCGACGCGGCGGTCGTCAACGCCGGCGGGCTGACCCACACCTCGGTGAGCCTCCGTGATGCCCTTCTCGGCATCGAACGGCCGTTCGTCGAGGTCCACCTCTCGGATCCCGCGAAGCGCGAGCCCTTCCGGAGGGTCAACTTCCTGGCCGACGTCGCGCTCGCTCGCTTCGTCGGGCTCAGGTCGGCCGGGTACCACCGCGCGCTCGAGGAGCTGGGCCGCCGCTGGGCGGCGGGCGAGATCCCGGCGCGGGCCCTGGAGCCGTCCAATGGCTGAGCGCCGGCGCACCAGGGCCGGCGGCGCCCCGCTGGCGCCCGCGACGGCGGCCGGCCTCTCCCCGCTCCGCGAACGGATCGACGCGATCGACCACGAGATCGTCGCGCTCCTCAACGAGCGCGCCGAGATCGCCCTCGAGATCGGGCGCGTCAAGCAGGTCACGGGACGGCGGACCGTCCGCGACGCCGCCCGCGAGGCCGAGGTTCTCGAGCGGGTGACCCATGCCTCCGCGGGGCTCTTCCCCGAGCCGGAGCTCGTGGCCCTCTACCGGAAGCTGATCGCCGCCACGCGGCGCGTGCAGCACGCCCAGCGGCGGCAGCCCGGCGCGCCGGCCGGGCCGCCCGAGGAGTGACCCCGCCCGCGCCGTTCGGGCCGTTCGGGCCGCGCGATCCGGGGCCGGTTCGACCGGACCCCGCCCACCTTCCCGCGGCGGCGACGACCCGCTTCGCGCCAGCACCAACGGGGCACCTCCACCTCGGCCACCTGGTGAACGCGATCTACGCCTGGGGGATCGCGGCGGCCACGGGCGGACGGGTGATCCTGCGGATCGAGGACCATGACCGGCAGCGCTCGCGGCCGGCGTTCGAGCGGGCGCTCCTCGACGACCTCGAGCGGCTCGGCCTCCGGCCCGACGCCCCGGCGCTCGACGACCTGCGGGGCGGACGCTCCCCGTTCCGGCAGTCCGACGATGCCGCCCCGTACGAGTCCGCCCTCGCCGTCCTGCGGGCGCAGGGGCGCGTCTACGCCTGCGCCTGCCCACGGGCGGACCTGCTCGCCTGGCGCCGCCCGGGCTGCCCGGGCGGCTGCCGATCGCGCGGCATCTCCGAGGAGGCTCCGGGCGCCGCCCTGCGGGCCGACCTGGGCTCCGGCGAGGAGGCGACCCAGGACCTGCTGGCGGGCCCGATCGCGGGCGACCCGTCGTCCGACGGCGACCTCAGCCTGCGCGACCGGCACGGCAACTGGAGCTACCCGCTGTGCGTGGTCGTGGACGACGCACGGCACGGGATCGACCTGGTGGTCCGGGGTCGCGACCTGCTCGACGCCACGCCGCGCCAGCTGCGCCTGGGGCGGCTCCTGGGGCGGCCGACGCCGCCCGCCTTCCTGCACCATCCGCTCCTGCGGAAGCCCTCCGGGGCCAAGCTCTCCAAGGCCGACGGCGACACGGGCGTCCGGGAGCTGCTCGACGGCGGGGCCTCGCCGGCGGCCCTCCTCGGGCTCGCGGCAGCCGCAGTCGGGTTGCAGGACGACTCGCGACCGCTGCCGGTCGGCGCGCTCGGGGGGCTCTTCAGGGGCTGACGACCGACGCCGCGGGGACCCGACCCGGCCGCTCGCCGCTCTCGTCACCCGCCGACGTGCGCGGTCGCGCTCCGCAGGGCGGCGACCAGCCGCCGGAGCGAGGCCACGTCCCGCCCGTCCGGCCCGAGCGCATCCACGAGCGCGGACGCGACGATCACCCCGTCCGCCCCGGCGCGGACGAGGGCCCGCACGTGAACCGGGCGGCTGACGCCGAAGCCCACGCCGACCGGCACGGGCGAGAGGGCCTTCACCGCGCGGACGTACCGCCCCACCTGCGGCGGCAGGCTCGCCCGGGCCCCGGTGACGCCGACCAGGGAGACGGCGTACAGGAACCCGCCGGTCCGGGTGGCAACCGCGGCGCGTCGGTCGGGCGGCGTGGTGGGCGCGACCAGGTAGACCACGGCCAGTCCCGCGTCGGCACACGCCGCCTCGAACGGTGCGCCCTCGTCCGGGGTCAGGTCGGCGACGATCACCCCGGACGCCCCGGCGGCGGCGAGCCGATGCGCGGCCGTCGCGCCGCCGCCGCCGGCGAGGAGCTGGTTGGCGTAGCACATCGGGACCAGCGGAACGCCCGGCCGGGCCACCGCGATCCGGCCCAGCAGCGCCACCGCGCCGTCGAGCGTCATGCCCGCGGCCAGGGCGATCCCCGACGCCCGCTGGAGCGTCGCCCCATCCGCCAGCGGATCGGAGTACGGGAGCCCGACCTCCAGGAGGTCGGCCCCGGCGTCGATCGCGGCGAGGGCGACCTCCAGGGAGCGCCCCGGGTCGGGGTAGCCGGCCACGACGTACGGGATGAGCGCGGCGCGCCCGTCCCGGGCAGCGCGGGCGAACGCCGCGCGGATCCGGCCAGCGCCGGCCGTCGCGTCGGTTCGCGATCCGGGGCCAGGCGCGCTCGCGGCCCGGCCGCCGCCCGCTCGCGGGCTCGGTGCGCTCATGGCGGCGCGGCCTCGCCGTGGCCGGCCCGACGCTCGAGGGCCGCGAGGTCCTTGTCCCCGCGGCCGGACAGGCCGACCAGGACGAGCGCATCGTCGGGCAGCGCCGTGGGGGCCAGCAGGCCGGCCGGCCCGCGCGTCCGCCCGAGGACGATCCGGGGCAGGGCCGCGAGCGCGTGCGCGGGCTCGAGCGCCGGGAGGATCCCCTCCGTGCGCGCCAGCTCGCGGATCGCGGCGACCGCGTCGTCGTCGGTGGTCGCCACGACCTCCAGGCGGCCAGCCTCGAAGAGCGCGGAGAGCTGCGGGCCGACGCCGGGGTAGTCCAGGCCGGCCGAGATCGAGTGCGCCTCGAGGACCTGCCCGTCGCGGTCCTGGAGCATGTAGCTGCGGGCCCCGTGGAGGATCCCGGGCGTTCCCCCGGCCAGCGCGGCGGCGTGGCGCCCGGTGGCGATCCCCTCCCCTTCCGCCTCGGCCGCGACGAGCCGGACGGCAGTCTCGCCGATGAAGCGGGACAGGATGCCGATGGCGTTCGAGCCCCCGCCGACGCAGGCCGCCACGAGGTCCGGGAGGCGGCCCTCCGCCGCCACCACCTGGGCCGCGGCCTCGTCCCCGATGACCCGCTGCAGGTCGCGCACGAGCGTCGGGTACGGGTGGGGACCCATCGCGCTGCCCAGCACGTAGTGGGTCGTCTCCACGTTGGTCACCCAGTCGCGCATGGCGTCGTTGACGGCGTCCTTGAGGGTCGCCGTGCCGGAGGTCACCGGCCGCACCTCGGCGCCCAGGGCCTCCATCCGGAGCACGTTCGGGCGCTGGCGCTCGATGTCCACGGCGCCCATGAAGACGACGCAGGGCAGGCCGAGGAGCGCGCACGCGGTCGCCGTCGCGACGCCGTGCTGGCCGGCGCCGGTCTCGGCGATCACCCGGGTCTTGCCCAGGCGCCGGGTCAGGAGCGCCTGGCCCAGGGCGTTGTTGATCTTGTGGGCACCCGTATGGGCGAGATCCTCGCGCTTGAGCCAGATCCGCAGGTTCGAAGGGAGCGCTGCGCCCGGGTCCAGGGCACGCGTCCGCGCGAGCACGGCCTCCGCCAGGCGGTCGGCCCGGTAGATCGGGGTCGGCCGGCCGGCATACGTCGCCAGGAGCGCCCGCAGCTCCGCCCAGAAGACGGGGTCGGCGCGCAGCTCCAGGTAGGCCTCCTCGAGCTGGCGCAGCGCGGCCACGAGCGTCTCGGGGACGTAGCGGCCGCCGAACGACCGCTCCCGGCCCCAGCGGCCCGCTTCATCGGCCGCCACCAGCCCGGGGTCCACCGGCTCGGGACGCGCGGGGGCGTGGGGCCGGTCGAACCGGGCGGCCCGGGCGCGCTTCGCGAAGAGCGCCACTGCCAGCGGGTCCTTGCCCGGGCGACGGTTCGCCGCGCGCGGTGCCTCCACCCCCGACGCGACGTCCACGCCGGTCGCGGGGATGCCCAGGAGCGCCTCGCCGACCGAGCGGGGCGTGAGGCCGCCGGCCAGCACGACGGGCACCTCGCGGGCGAACGCGGCGGCGAGGGAGCTGTCCGCGCGGGTCCCCGTGCCGCCGGGGTGCGGACCGCCCGCCGTGTCGAGCAGGATCCGGACCGCACCTGCCTCCAGGAGCGCCCGGGCGTCCGCGAGGGCAGCGGCGAGGATCGCGGCGCGCTCGCCGGCGTCGGCAGGAGCGAGGGCCGGCAGGTGGACCACGGACCAGGCCGGTCGGGACGACGCCGCGATCAGCTCGGGCGGCTCCCCGCCGGAGTACTGGATCGCGTCCGGGTCGACCGTGGCCGTGATCGCGGCCAGCAGGTCAGCGCTCGCGCCCGCGGTGATCGCGACGATCGACGGTCGGCGATCCGCGGACGTGCCTGCCCGGGCGTGTCGGGCAAGCGTCGCGGCCTCGGCCACCGAGAGCTCCCGCGGCGTGCCCGGCACCAGGTTGAGGCCGATGGCGTCGGCGCCGGCGGCCAGGGCCGCGTCGACCCCCGCCGAGTCCGTGATCCCGCAGATCTTGACGAGAGGGGCGCGGTCGGCCGCCCCGAGATCGTCGGGCAGGCGGCCCGCGGCGACGAACGACGCGACGGCCGCCCGCGGATCGGCGGCCCGCATCAGGGCCTCGCCGACGAGCGCCGCGTCGTAGCCCGCGGCGCGCCAGCGGACGACCGTGGCGGTCCCCCTGACGCCCGACTCTCCGATCGCCAGCCGGTCCCCGGGCACCGCGGCCCGGAGGCGCATGACCCGCTCCGGGTCCACGGCCAGGGTCCGCAGGTCCCGGGCATTCACGCCGACCAGGCGGGTCGCGGTCCCGAGCGCGGCGTCCATCTCTCGCTCGGCGTGGATCTCCACGAGCGGCTCGAGGCCGAGGTCGCGGGCCCGGGCGACGAGGTCGGCGAGGCGTCGCGCAGGATGCAGGGCAGCAATGAGGAGCACCAGGTCGGCGCCGGCGGCCCGCAGGACCGGGAGCTGCCGGGCGTCGACCACGAACTCCTTGGCCAGGACCGGCAGGGCGACTGCCTTCCGAACGGCCCGCAGGTCGGCGACGCTCCCGCCGAACCAGTGGGGCTCGCACAGGACGGAGATGGCCGCGGCACCCCCGGCCGCATAGGCCCGGGCCCGCGCGACGACGTCGACACCACCCGCGATCGTGCCGGCCGACGGCGAGGAGCGCTTGACCTCGGCCACGACGTGGAGGCCGGGGGCGGCCAGCCGCCGCGCCACGTCGCGCGGGGCGGGGGCCGCCGCCGCGATGCGAGCCAGCTCGCGGTAGGTGGTGTCGCCGAGCTCCCCGGCGACGTCGCGCGCGCGCCGGGCGGCGATCTCGCCCAGCGTGTCCGGGCGCGCGCCGGATCGGCTCCGGGCGGCAGGCGGCCCGGGGCGCCGGGAGGGAGCGCCGGCGGTCATGCGGATCCCTCCGGCGCCGCCGCGGCCCGGGCCCTGTCGGCGACCAGCTTCTCGGCCCTGAGCCGGGCCAGCAAGGCTGCCGAAGCGCCGGCGTCCAGGGTCGCGGCCGCGAGCGCGATTCCCCCGGCCAGGCCGGCCACCCGTCCCGCCGCCACGAACGCGGCCGCGGCATTGAGCAGCACGACGTCCCGCCGCGGTCCCCGATCGGTCCCGTCCAGGATCGCCTCGAGCAGCGTCGCGTTGTCGACGGGCGAGCCGCCGGCCAGCTCCGCGGTCGCCGCCCTGCGCAGGCCCAGGGTCGCGGCGTCCACTTCGTGGCGGGTCACGCCGCTTGGCGTCACGTCGTAGAGGACGCCGCTCCCGTCGAGCGGGAGCTCGTCCAGCCCGGCGCCATGGACGACCAGGGCCCGTTCGGTCCCGAGGGCGTGGAGCACCGCAGCCAGCCGGGGAGCGGCGGCCGGATCTCCTGCGCCGACCACCTGGCGACGGGCGCCCGCGGGGTTCGTGAGCGGTCCGAGCAGGTTGAAGGCGGTCCGGACGCCGATCTCGCGGCGGGTCGGTCCGGCGTGGCGCATCGCCGGGCTGAAGCCGGGGGCGAACAGGAAGGCGAACCCGATCTCGGCCAGGGCGGCCGCCGCGCTGGCCGGGCCGTGGTCCGTGCGGATCCCCAGCGCCTCGAGGACGTCGGCCGAGCCCGAGCGCGAGGTGATCGCCCGGTTGCCGTGCTTGGCGACCGGGACGCCCGCGGCGGCCGCGAGGAGCGCGGCGGCGGTGGAGATGTTGATCGTCCCGGATCCGTCGCCCCCGGTGCCGCAGGTATCGATCGTGCCGACCGGGGCGTCCACGCGGAGGACCCGCTCGCGCATCGCGCCCGCGAAGCCGGCCAGCTCGTCGATCGTCTCGCCCCGCATCCGCAGGGCGACGAGCAGGGCCGCCAGCTGCGACGAGGTCGCCTCGCCGTCCATCACCGAGCCCATCGCCAGGCGCGCCTCGTCGCGGCCCAGCGTCCGGCCATCGACCACGGCGGCCAGGGCCGCCCGCACGGCCTCGCTCATCGGACGGCCTCGGCCGGCCGGGTGGCGCCGGAGAGCGTCCCCGCGTCGTCGTCGACGGCGAGGCCGCGCGTCGCGAAGGACCCGGAGGCGGCATCCAGCACGGCCGCCTCGCCCTCCCCGGCGAGCCGGAGGAAGTTCGCGAGCAGGTGCGGACCCTCCGGCGTGAGCACGGATTCCGGGTGGAACTGGACGCCCTCGATCGGAAGCGTGGCGTGGCGGATGCCCATCAGGACGCCGTCGCCCACGCTCCAGGCGGTCGGCAGGAGCTCGGCGGGCAGCGTCGCCGGGTCGATGCACAGGGAGTGGTAGCGGGCCGCGACGAAGCGCGGCGAGAGGCCGGCCAGCAGCCCGGAGCCATCGTGCTCCACGGCGGACGCCTCGCCATGGACGAGCGTCGGCGCCCGCACGACCGCGGCACCGAACGCCGCCCCCATGGCCTGCATCCCCAGGCAGACCCCGAGGAGCGGGATCCGCCGCTCGGCCGCGAAGCGGACCGCCTCCACGGAGATCCCGGCGTGGGCCGGGTCCGAGGGGCCCGGCGACACGACGATCCCGCGCAGGGCCGGCGCGGGATCGTCGGCCAGGGCGGCGAGCCCGGCCCGGTCCACCTGGTCGTTGCGCAGGACGAGAACCTCTGCTCCGGCAGCCTGGAGGGCCTGGACCAGGTTGAAGGTGAAGCTGTCGTAGTTGTCGATCACGAGGATCACCGGGCGCCTCCCCCGGCCGCCGTCTCCGCCGGATCCGCCGCGGCACGTCCGTCGGAGCGCTCGCCGGGCGCCTGCGGCGACCCCGCCGAAGGGGTCGGGGCGCCTCCCGCGGCCAGCTCGAGGGCCCGGCGGAGGGCGGCGGCCTTGTGCTCGGTCTCCTCGAACTCGCGCTCGGGAACGGACCCGGCCACGATCCCGGCGCCCGCGTGGAGGTGGGCGACGCCGTCCTTCAGGACCGCCGATCGGATCGCGATCGCCGTGTCGAGGTTCCCGTCGTAGCCCAGGTAGCCGACCGCCCCGCCGTAGAGGCCGCGCCGCTCTCCCTCCGCGGCCGCGATCAGCTGCATCGCCCGGACTTTCGGGGCGCCACTCAGGGTGCCCGCCGGGAAGACGCTGCGCAGCGCGTCGAGGGCATCGAGGCCCGGGGCCAGGCGGGCCTCCACGTGGCTCACGAGGTGCAGGACGTGGGAGTAGCGCTCCACCTCCATGTACTTCGAGACGCGCACCGTGCCCGGCTTCGCGACCCGCCCGAGGTCGTTGCGGCCGAGGTCCACGAGCATCACGTGCTCGGCCCGCTCCTTCGGATCCGCGGCCAGCTCCTCGGCCAGCCGCTGGTCGTCGGCGGGCGAGGTCCCGCGCGGCCGGGTCCCGGCGATCGGGTGGGTCGTCAGGCGGTCGCCCTCCACCTGGAGGAGCAGCTCCGGGCTCGCGCCGACCACCTCGAAGGCGGGGGTCCTCACGAAGAACAGGTAGGGGCTCGGATTGACCCGGCGCAGGGCCCGGTAGAGCCCGATCCCGTCGACCGGTCGGCCGGTCGGTCCGGCGGGCAGGGCCATCGTCTGGCGACGGGCCAGGACGACCTGGATCGCCTCTCCGCCGGCGATCGCGTCCTTCGCGCTGCGCACGGCGTGCTCGAAGGCCTCGCGCCCCAGCGAGGTCTCCGAGGCCACGTCGACCACGGGAACCGACCCGGCGGCGGACGCGGCCGCGCCCGACCCGGCGATCTCGGCCGCCGAGGGCCGCGCCGTGCGCTCCAGGACCTCGAGGATCGCCCGCTCCGCGATCCGGTAGCGCTCCTCGAGGCGCGGCGCGTCCGCGTGGAGCGACGCGATCGCGGACAGGCTGTGGGTCAGGTGGTCGAACACGAGGACCAGGTCCGTCTCGATGAAGCTCGCCAGGGGCACGCCGACCGGGTCCCGCGCCGGCAGCGGCACGCTGGGCTCGAAGACGGAGACCGCGTCGTACGCCAGCGCGCCCACGGCACCGCCCGTGAAGCGGGGCATCCCGTCCGACGGCTCGACGCGGCGGCGGGCGACGAACGCGCGAAGCGCCTCCAGCGGGTCGGGTGCGAGGCTCTCGGTCACGGGCAGGTCCGGGGCGTACTCGGTGACCCCGACGGGGCGATCCTGGATCCGGGCGACCCCGTCGCGGACCTCGAGGAGACGACGCGGTCCGACCCCCAGGAAGCTGTAGCGGCCCAGCCGCTCGCCGCCCTCGACGGATTCGAGGAGGTAGGCCGGAGTGGTCCCGTCATCGAGGCGGAGGAAGGCGCCGATCGGCGTTTCCAGGTCGGCGTCGCGCGAGGCGCGCAGGCGGATCGTGTCCGCGGTCCCGATGAGCCGCTTGACCTCGGCGAGGCTGAGCGGGTTGAGCGTGGACATGGCCGCGAGGACCTCCAGAGACGACAAGACCGACCTTCGACCCTGATCGGGACGAACGATCGGTCTGATCATCCGCGGTGCCACCCGGCTTCGGCGATGCCGCACTCGGTGACCGACGGGCCCGGCTGCGCGGCCTCCGCGCTGCCTGCCGATCGGCGCTGCCCGCTATCGCTGGCGCCCTGCGCCGGAGCCTACTGGTCGGGTCCTGCCCGCTCGTTCGGTCCGGAGGCTCCCGGGTCCATTCGCCGTCGTCGCCGTCCCGGCTTCCACCAGCCGCCGGGTCTCTGTGCCGGCTCCGCGACGGGTACTCGTCCCGTTCACTGCCCATCTATTCAGTTGAGCCGTGAGTCTAGGGGCGATCCGGCCAGGCGGTCAAGCGCACCGCCCCGCGGGGTGGGACCCGCCCCGCGGAGGCCGGATGGTCGCCGCCCTCCGGACGCGAGGGGGCCGGCCAGCGACAAGGAGGCGGGCCGTTCGGGCTGCTCTCCGTGACCAAGGGGCCGTGCGGCCCCCGGGGAGCCACCGATAGAGTCAGGACTCGTGGACTGCATCGTTCTGGTGAAACAGGTTCCCGACGTCTCGAACATCCCGGAGGACGCCTGGGACCGGGAAAAGGGCACCCTCCGACGGGCCATGCTGGACAGCATCCTCAATCCGCTGGACCTGCATGCCCTCACCTTCGCCGACCGCCTCACCCAGGGTGACCCGGCGTCGCGGACCGTCTTCCTCACGATGGGCCCCCCGATGGCTCGCGAGGTCCTGGTCGAGTGCCTCTCGCGCGTGCCGGGTGAGGGGATCCTCCTGACCGACGGCGCGTTCGCGGGCGCCGACACCGGCGCCACGGCCTACTCCCTGGCCTGCGCGATCCGGCGGATCGAGCGCGAGATCTTCGCCGGGAAGCGCGACTACGTGATCGTCACGGGCATGCAGTCCGTTGACGGGGACACGGCCCAGGTGCCCCCGCAGATCGCGGAAGAGCTGGGGATCGACCACGTCGCCTACGCGAAGGGCCTCGAGACGACGCCGGAGCTGCGGATCCGGCGGATCGCGTCCGAGGGAATCGAGGACGTCCGGCCGGTCCACTGGCCGGTCCTCATCACGGTGACCGCCTGCACGGATCCGCTCTACCGATCCTTCGCCCGGTCCCGCCAGGCCCGGAGGGTCGAGATCCGGGAGTGGAATGCGGCGTCGGTCGCGGCGGACCCGAAGCGGATCGGCCTCAAGGGCTCCTGGACGCAGGTCTACCGGCTCTTCTCGCCCAGCGAGGACCGCCCCAAGACCTGCGAGTACGTCCACGACCCCCACGAGCTGATCGGCCGGATCGCGGCTCGCTACGGGCAGGCGGCGCCGGGCGCGAGCACCGAGTCCGAGGTCGCCTACGACCTGGCGGGCCGGACGCCCTCCTACCACGGCGCGTTCTGGGTCTTCGCCGAGCGCGAAGGCGACGGGGTCCGCTCCGTCTCGCTGGAGCTGCTGGGCAAGGTCCGCCACCTCGCCGACAGCCTCGGCGAGCGAGTGGCCGCGGTCCTGCCCTGCGCCGACCCCGGGGATCGTCCGGCAGCCCTGATCGCGGCCGGGGCCGACACGGTCTACGTCCTCCAGCACCCGCTCCTGGGGACGTTCGACCCGCTCGTCCACAAGAAGGCGATCGCCGCGCTCGTGGCCGAGCACCGACCGCAGGTGATGCTCTTCGGGGCCAGCCCCCTGGGCCGCGAGCTCGCCCCGCGGGTCGCCTACGCGTGCCGGTCCGGGCTCACCGCCGACTGCACGCGCCTGGAGATCGGCGACTTCGCGAAGGGTGCCGTCTCCCTCGTCGGGATCCTGAAGCAGACCCGGCCGGCGCTGGGCGGGAACGTGATGGCCACGATCATGACCAAGGACTCGGAGACCCAGATGGCCACCGTCCGGCCGGGCGTCTTCAAGGTCCCCGACCCGGACCGAGCGCGCACCGGCGAGGTGCTCACGATCGCGGTCGAGCTGACGGCCGACGACGTCGGCCTCGACGCGGTCGCGGTCGAGTCCTTCGCGAGCAAGATCTCGATCCGCGACGCGGAGGTCATCGTGGCCGGCGGGCACGGGTTCCGCTCGCGGGCCGACTTCGAGACGTACCTCCAGCCGCTGGCCGAGGGCCTGGGTCGCCTGCCTGGGAGCCAAGACCAAGGTCGCCGCCTCCCGGATGGCCGTCGAGGACGGCTTCACCACCCACGACTACCAGGTCGGCCAGACCGGCCAGACGGTCCAGCCCCGGCTGTACGTCGCGATCGGGATCTCCGGGGCCGTGCAGCACATCACGGGCATGCAGGGCTCGGAGATCGTGGTCGCCATCAACAAGGACCCCAAGGCGCGGATCTTCAACTACGCCGACTTCGGCGTCGTCGGCGACATCGAGACGGTCGTCCCGCAGCTGATCCGGGCGACGGAGGGACGGGCGTGAGCGACCCCATCGACGTCCTGGTCGTCGGGGCAGGCCCGGCCGGCCTGGCCGCCGCGATCCGCCTGAAGCAGGAGCTGGCCGCGGTCGCGCCGGACACCTCCGTCGTGGTCATCGACAAGGCGCCCCGACCGGGCTACCACACGCTCTCGGGCGCCGCATTCGAGCCCGCCTGCCTCGACGAGCTGGTCCCCGGCTGGCGCGACGACCGCCGCTTCATGGAGCATGTCTTCGCGGTGGAGCGGGACGAGATGTTCTTCCTGCTCGGGCCGCGCGCGATCCGCATCCCGGACCCGGTGGTCCCGTCCCGCATGCACCACCGGGGCGACGTCACGATCTCGCTCTCGCGCCTCGTCCAGCTCCTCGCCGCCAGGGCCGAGAAGCTGGGCGTCGAGCTCTTCCACGGCTACTCCGCCCGGAGCCTGCTGGTCGAGGACGGCCGCGTGGTCGGCGTGGCCCTGGGCGAGGTCGGGCGGGACAAGCACGGCGACGAGAAGCCCAACTTCCGGCCCGCCGAGGAGATCCGGGCGGCCGTCACGATCCTGGCCGACGGCTCCCGCGGGGTCATCTCGACCCAGTTCCGCGAGTGCTTCGGGGCCGGCCGGAACCCGCAGGTCTACTCCCTCGGGATCAAGGCTGTCGTCCAGTTCCAGGGCGAGAACTCCTTCGGGACCGGCCGCGTGGTCCATACCCTGGGCTCCCCGAACCCGGCCAGCGTCTTCGGCGGCGGCTTCCTGTACAGCATGGGCGCGAAGACCGTCGGGGTCGGCCTGATCCTCGGGCTGGACTGGAAGGCCGGAGACCTGACGCCCCAGCGCGAGTTCGAGCGCTTCCGGGCCCACCCGTTCATCGCCTCGCTGCTCCAGGGGTCGGTCACGATCGCGACCGGCGCCAAGACCATCCCCGAGGGCGGCTACCACGCGATCGGCCGCCTGGCGGTGCCCGGCGCGCTCGTCGTCGGCGACGGCGCCGGCTTCGTGAACATGGAGAAGATCAAGGGAATCCACTACGCGGTGCGCTCCGGCATGGCCGCCGCCGACACCGTCGTCGAGGCCCTGGCGACCGGCTCGGCCGGCGACGTCTCCCTCGCGGGATACCGGACGCGGCTCGAGACGACGGGGCGTCCTCCCGGACCTGCGCCACGCCCGCAACTACCGGCAGGCCTTCCGCTGGGGCATCTACCCCGGCGCCCCGCTGTCCATGATCTCGAGCTTCCTGCCGGGCCGGCTGCGCATGGAGCCCGACTACCGGGGCGCTCACCGCGGAGCGCGGATGAACCGGGTCGACCCCGGCGGGATGGACGGAGCGACGTTCGTCAGCCTGACCGGCTCCCTCCACCGCGAGGACGAGCCCGCCCACATGACCGTCCTGGATCCGGCGAAGTGCATCGACTGCGAGCGCGAGCACGCGTCCGCCTGCACCCACTTCTGCCCCGGCCAGGTCTACCGGTGGGACGGCTCGGCGATCGTCCTGAGCGCGTCGAACTGCCTCCACTGCATGACCTGCGCCGTCAAGTGCCCGTACGTCAACATCCGCTGGGAGCCGCCCGAGGGCGGCGAGGGCCCGCGTTTCAAGACCATGTGACGGGCGACGGCCGCCCCGCGCCCCGGTGTAGCGTGCGCGGGTGATCGTGGAGCAGCGCTGGCGGATCCTCTCGGCCGTCTCGGTCGGCACGTTCATGGCGACGCTCGACGGGAGCATCGTCAACATCTCGCTGCCGAGCATCGGACGGGCCTTCGGGATCGACCTGGTCGCGGTCCAGTGGGTGGTGGTCGCCTACCTGCTCGTCGTCGGGGCCACGCTCCTGCCGTTCGGGCGGCTGGGCGAGGTGCTGACCTTCCGGCGGGTCTACCTGGCCGGCTTCGCGCTGTTCACGGTGGCCAGCGTCCTGTGCGGGGCGGCACCTGGTCCCGTGGTCCTCGTGGCGTTCCGGGCCCTCCAGGGCGTTGGCGCGGGCATGCTCCAGGCGATGGGCCCCGCCATCGTGGCCCGGACCTTCCCGGCCGGGGAGCGTGGCCGGGCGCTCGGGATCAACGCGATCAGCGTCTCGGTCGGCCTGAGCCTCGGCCCCGCCCTGGGCGGGCTGCTCACGGAGTTCGGGACGTGGCGGGCGATCTTCCTGGTCAACCTCCCGGTCGGGATCTTTGCCCTGCTGTGGGCGGCCCGGGTCCTCCCGGCCGAGGACCGGACCGCGCGGACCGCGTTCGACGTCCGGGGCGCCGCATTCGGGAGCGCCGCCCTGTTCGCGATCCTGCTTGCCCTGTCGGAGGGGCAGGGCTGGGGCTGGTCGAGCCCTGCCGTGCTGGGCCTGCTGGCCGGCGCCGTGCTCCTCGGGGCCGGCTTCCTGGTCACCGAGCGACGGGCGCTTCTCCCCATGATCGACCTCGCCCTGTTCCGGATCCGGGCCTTCTCGGCCGGCCTGGCCGCCGTCGTCCTGGCCTTCGGCGCGCTCTTCACCGCGACGTTCCTCCTGCCGTTCCTGCTGGAGAACGGGGCCGGCTTCACGCCGCTCGAGACCGGCTTCCTGCTCACGCCGGTCCCGATCGCGACCGCGATCGTGGCGCCCCTGAGCGGCTCCTTCTCCGACCGGCACGGGTCCCGCCTCCCGGCCAGCGTCGGGCTGCTGCTGATGGCCGGGGGCCTCCTTGCGCTGGGAGCCCTGCCTGACCCGTTCTCGGTGCCGGACCTCGACCTGGCGCCTCATCATCGTGGGGGTCGGCCAGGGGCTGTTCATCAGCCCGAACAGCAACGCGGTGCTCGGCGCGGTGCCCCGGGCGCGCCTCGGCACGGCCTCCGGGACGATCGCCCAGATGCGGATCCTCGGCCAGACCCTCGGCATCGCCCTCGGCGGCGCGATCGTGGCCGTGCGCACGCTGGCGCACCTGGACGGCAGTGGCCCCGCGGCGACCGCCGTGGCCCAGGGCGAGGCGATCCGCGATGCCCTGCTGGTCGGGGCGGCGATCTGCGTGGTGGGGGCCGCGACCAGCGCAGTCCGCGGGGCGGGCGGCCCGACCGAGGCCCCCGCGCCCGAGCCGGGGAGCCCGCCCGGAGGCGGATGACGCGGCCGGGCCCGCGCCCGCGCGACCGCCCCCGGGACCGGCCCCTCCTCACCACGGTGCGAGCTGACGGGACGTCGTGCTGCCGACGGGGACGGCCCCCGACCGTCAACGGTCGCCTCGAATCTTCACCCGAAGGGGCGACCGGGGCACAGACGTTGTCGGGGGCCGTGCAGGCGAAGGCTGCCGCACGACTCGCGGGGTGTCATTACGGATCGTAATGCCGGGACGACCCCGGTCGCCCGATGCGCGTCCCGTCCTCCGAGGAGACCGGACCCTGTCGACGCGGAGCCTGGGGCGGGGAGTCGGGGCATCGGCAAGAGCACGCCCGGAATCGTGAGGCCCTCGAAGGAAGACTCCGGGGGCCTCGTTCGTGCCTGGCGGAGGGGGCAGGATTCGAACCCGCGAGGGTGCCTCTCGGCATCCCTACCTGATTTCAAGTCAGGCGCCTTGGACCGCTCAGCCACCCCTCCGCGCGAGCATCGTAGCGCTCATCCGGGTGCGCGTGCGAGGGACCGGCGCCCGGCGACGCGGCCCGAGGCCCTACTCCGGGCGGTCCGTCGCGTCCGCCGCCCCGGTGACCGGGATCCAGGCCAGCACGAGCGTCGCGGGATCAGCGTAGGCGGCCCCGTGAGCGAGCAGTCCGGCCACCACGAGGCGCACGCCCGGGGCAAGGCGCAGGGCCTCCACCGTCACCGGCTTCCCGCCGGCCGCCGTCGTCGCGAGGTCGCCCTGGTCGGGCGCCAGGCGGGAGACCGTGGGACCCGCCTCGGTCCCGGGAGCCACGCCCAGCGTCCGCAGCAGGACCTCGGCGCGGTCCGGGTCGGGGGCGGCGGGGAGCGCAGTGCCGGTAGCATTCCTGGTCGCGAGCAGCGCAGCCGCCCCAGGGGCACCGATGCGCACGACCAGGGCGTTCGGGTCCACGGCGGCCTCGACGCCGAGAGGACGGCCGGCAGTGGCCGCAGGCGTCCGGAGGAGCGCCGCCAGCCGGGCCTTCGTGCGGACGTCCGCGACGGCCAGGGTTGCCAGGGAAAGGCGCCCACCGGCCGTCGGGCTGAGCAGGGCGACGACCGGCACCGAATGCCCGATGACGGCCGGATCACCGGCCAGGCGCACGACGACCAGCACGGGTCGGTCGCGGAGCGCCGGCGGAAGGAGGAAGACCGAGAACGATCGGCCTGGCGCCAGGACAGTGGGGATCGGCGTCCCCGCGAGCCGGACCGCCTCCCGATCGGGATCCAGGGGCAGGATCCAGGTCTCCAGCCGGGTCCCCTCCACCGTCCCGGCCGAGGCGACGTCGAGCGGTGCGAGCTCGCGGCAACCTGGCCCTCGCCGGTGCCGGCGGCCACGTCGCCGGGCGCCGGGACGGCGGCCGGCGCTTCCGGCGCGGCGACCGTCCCCGTCCCGACCGGGGCGATCCCGACGGAATGGACGGACGCGACGAGGAGACCCGCACTGTCGAGGGAGACGTCGAGGGCGGCCTCGACGCGGGCCCCGACGCGGACCGTCAGGGCGGGGATCGGCACGTCGTCGGTGGGCGGCAGGGGCGAGCCGTCCGAGTCCAGCGCCCGGACCTCCAGGCGCCACAGGCCGGGTGCCGCGGGTGCGGTCGCGGCAAGCGACAGCCTGCCCTTGTCGGTGGAGATGCGCGCAGCGGCGACCCAGGTGGGTGCGGCGAACGTGGGGTCGGCGCCCGCCTCGGAGACGGCGATCGGCGTCCAGCGAACGGCGAAGCGCAGGGCGGGCGGGATGGCGGCACCGACCCGGGCGGTCCAGGGAACCCGGATCGAGATCCGGCGGCCGGCAACCGGCGAGGCGCCGAGAGAGACCGTTCCGAAGCGCAGCAATCGCTCCCGGAGGGTCACGATCGCCGCGTCGATCTGGTTGGCCAGCACGGAGATCTTGTCCGCCCAGTGCACGTCCGAGGCGTACGCGATGTTCATCGCCCGGAGCGTCGTGAACCCGACGTACCAACGCCCGGTCGGCGAGAGGTAGCTCTTCTTGATCGTCGCGGCCACGGCGGCAATGCCGGCTGCATAGCTCGGGTAGGACGAGGCATAGCGGAACGGCGCCCGGTCGTACGCCTTGAGGCCGAACAGGTTGTGCTTGAAGCGCGCGATGTCGGACTGTCCGAACCCCGATTCCAGCATGGCGTGGGCGAGGAGCGTCCGCGCGTTGATCCCGGTTGCGCGCTCGGCTGCGGTGAACGCCGCTCCGAGGTGCGGGAGGGGCGTGGCCATCGCGAGGTACTCGTCGATCATCCAGGCCGCGTACCCCGAGCGCGACACGATGTCGGTGTTGGGATTGACGGCACGCCCGGGAACATACGCGCGAACCCGCGTCGGCCACGTCTTGTGGACCGCGACGGGCCTGGCGCCCGCGACCGGCTCGACAACGACGGCGCTGCCGAGGAGTCCAGCGGCAAGGGCGACCAGGATGGCGGGACGCGCAAGGGCGCGACGAATGAGCACAGCGACGACGGACCTCCGGCGGGAGCGCCGCCGGGTCTGCGGCGCGGGATCGAGGCTGGTTGAGGCGACCTGGGGCGGCCCCCTGTCGGTGGGGCCAGGGCCATCGTGGCCGACGCGGGCGCGCCTGGCGACGGCCCGGAGGTCGGGGGGACGCTGGCGCGATGGTCCCGGTCGCCGAGCGCAGCGCGGCTGCCCGGCCCGGCACAGCCGGGGTGGCGCCCGGACCGTGCCCGGGTCCTCAGCCCTCCAGGTCGCGCCCGGCGCGGACGTCCCGAATGGCGCGCCGGTGGGGCGCCCCGAGGCCGGTCAGGCGCGCGGCAGGAGCAGGTCCGAGCCGATCGTCTCGCGCAGGGGCGGCGGGACGACGACCGAGCCATCGGGGCGCTGGTACGTCTCCAGGATGGCCGCCACGACGCGGGCCAGGGCCAGGCCGGAGCCGTTGAGCGTGTGCACGAGCTCCGGGCGGGCGCCCGGGCCGGGCCGGTAGCGGATCGCCATCCGGCGGGCCTGGTAGTCCCGGAAGTTGGAGCAGGAGGAGACCTCCAGCCAGCGCTCCACGCCGGGCGCCCAGACCTCGAGGTCGTACTTCCTGGCCTGCACGAAGCCCATGTCCCGGGTCGCCATGAGCAGCACCCGGTAGGCCAGCCCGAGGCGGCGCAGGAGGTCCTCGGCCCGCCCGGTCATCCACTCGAGGGCAGCGCCGGAAGCCTCCGGCCGCTCGAACAGGACCATCTCCACCTTGTCGAACTGGTGGACCCGCAGGATTCCCCGGGTGTCCTTGCCGGCCGCGCCCGCCTCGCGCCGGAAGCACGGCGTGTAGGCCGCGTAGCGCACCGGCAGCTCGTCGGCCTCGAAGATCTCGTCGCGGTGGAGGTTCGTGACGGGCACCTCGGCCGTCGGGACCAGGTAGAGCTCGTCCCGAGTGACGACGTACATCTGGTCTTCCTTGTCCGGGATCTGTCCGGTGCCCCGGGCCGACGCCGCGTTCACGACCGCGGGTGGCCAGATCTCGGTGAACCCGTTCTCCCGCGTGTGGACGGCCAGGAAGAAGTCGATCAGGGCGCGCTGGAGAGCCGCTCCGGCGCCCCGGTAGACCGGGAAGCCGGAGCCCGCGATCTTGGCCCCGCGCTCGAGGTCCAGGATGCCCAGCCGCTCGGCGACGTCCCAGTGCGGCTTGCGCTCCCAGGTCTCGGGGCCGGCATCGGCGCCGACCTCGCCGCTGACGGGCACGATCCGGGGCAGCAGCTCGCCCCACGTCCGGACCGTGACGTTGGCATCCGCGTCGCCGATGGGGACGTCCGGGTCGGCGGGATTCGGGATCCGGAGGAGCGCGTCCTCAAGCTCCGCCTCGACCTTCGCGATCTCCGCGTCGAGCTCCCCGATCCGCTCGCCGGCCCGGAGCGACGCCGCCCTGAGCTCGGCGACCTCCGGTCCACTCGGGGCAGCTCCGCCGCGAATCGCCTCCCCGACCTGCCGAGAGGTCGCATTGCGCTGTGCCTTGAGGGAGTCCGCCTCGCCCAGCAGGGATCGACGCCGGGTGTCCAGGGCGATCGCGGCATCCACGAGGGACGCATCCTCGCCCTTGTCGAGGGCGCCCTTGCGGATGACCTCGGGCTCCTCCCGGAGCCGCTGGAGCCCAACGCTCATGACCCGCTCCCCGTTCCGTCCACGCCGGCAGCCCCGGCCTGCCCATGATGACGCCAGCCGGCCGCCGCGCGCAGCCGCTCGACGACCAGGGCGCCGGGGAGGCTGGCCAGCAGCCAGCCCGCGCGCGGCCCGTTCGGGCGGCCGAGGAACGCGAGGTACAGGGCTCCGAACGCCCGCCCGGAGGGCAGGGCGGCGAGCCCGGCCACCTCGAAGATCAGGGCCTGCCACGCGTCGCCGGATTCCGGGATCGCCTTCTCCGCGACAGCGGCCAGCGCCCCCAGGTAGGCACGCTGATCTTCGCCGAGCGCCCGGGCCTCGTCGGGAAGGGCGTCCCGCCGGATCTCCAGGCGCGCGCGCTCCGGCGCATATGCCTCCAGCCAGGCACGCGCCGCGGCCAGCCGCGCGTCGAGCAGGGCCGACTCCGCGCCCGTCAGGGGGCTCCCCTTCTCCGCCGCGACGCGGGCCGGGATGTCCGTGCCGGGGATCTGGGCGAGCAAGGCCAGGTGTCCGAACGCCGGCCGGAACGCCTCCGCCGCGACGGCCGCGTCGGCGTCCGCGTCGAGGAGCGCGTACCGGAAGATGTGGCCGGCATCGGCAGGCAGCTCGCCCTTGACCTCGCGGCCGGCTGCGGCGTCGCCCAGCCGGTCGAACTCGTCGAAGAGCCGCGGGATGGCGTCCGTCCCCTCCGGGTCGAACTCGATGGCCTGGGTCGGGCGGGGCCGCAGGAAGAGGAGCCGGAGCTGCTCGGGCGGCACGACCTCCACGATGTGGTGGGCGGCAGCGCCGCGCCCCTTGGAGGTCGACATCTTGCGACCGCCGATGTTCAGGAACTCGTAGGGCACGTTGCGCGGTGGCTCCCGGTCGAAGACCTCGCGGGCGATCGCGTCGGCCCGGTCGCGCGAGCCGCCCGCCGTCGCGAGATCCTTCCCGTTCGGCTCGATCGTCACGCCGAAATGGCCCCACTGGGCAGCCCACTCGAGGTTCCAGTAGAGCTTGGCCCGTCCGCCGAACGGGGAGAGCCGGCCGGCGAAGCCGCAGCCGCGCGCCCACGTGACGTAGTCGGGCCGGCACTCGACGCGAACGGTCTCGCCGTCCCAGTCGAGCGCGATCGTCGTCCCCACCCTGCCGCACGACGGGCAGACCGCCTGGACCGGCAGCCAGCCCGCGGGGCGTTCGACCTTCGAGACCTTCAGGTACAGGTCGCGGACCACCTGGGCGCGCTCGAGGGCCGTCCGGATGTAGGGATCCATGGCACCCGTCGGGTAGATGTCGCTCATCCAGTAGTAGCGGTCGGGACTGATCCCGAGTCCGTCGAACAGGTCGATGAACGTCTGGGCGTGGTGGCGCGCGTACGAGGCGTGACAGTCGCCGACCTGGTCCGGCACCTGGGCCAGCGGGCGACCCATCTCGTGCTCGACGGAATTGGGCGTGAGGAGCGCCTGGGCGTCCATCGGGTCCATGTCGTCCACGCCGTACAGGAGCGTGGTCGGAATGCCGTGCGCGCGCAGGGCCCGGGTGATCACGTCCAGGATGACCGGGCCGCGCAGGCTCCCGACGTGCACGGTCCCGGAGGGCGTCTTCGAGTCGTTGACGACCTGCGGCCCATCGACCGACGCGGCGAGCTCGTCCGCCCAGTACATCGCGCTGTCCTCACCTTCCTGCGCCGGGCGGGGGCCGCCGCGGCGGCCCGGCCCCGGCGACCGGGGGCGGGCGATTCAGCTGATCTTCTTGACCGTGTACGAGAAGTCCGACCCGTTGGGGAGGCGGACGGCGACCGACTCGCCGATCTTGCGCCCGATCAGGGCGCGCCCGACGGGCGACTCGTTGGAGATCTTGCCCTCGGCCGGCCGCGCCTCGGCGGATCCCACGATCGTGAAGGTCTCGGCACCGCCCTCGCTCTCGACCTCGACGGTCGAGCCGATGGCCACGTGCTCCGTGCCCGTGGCCTCGATGCGGACGGCCGTCTTGAGCATGCCCTCGAGCGTCTGGATCCGACCCTCCACGAAGGCCTGCTCGTTCTTCGCTTCTTCGTACTCGGCGTTCTCGGAAAGGTCGCCGTGCTGCTTGGCGTCGTGGATCCGCGCAGCGACCTCCGCGCGGCGGGCGCCGACAAGCTGCTCCAGCTCCAGGCGGAGCGTGGCCTCGCCTTCGCTCGAAAGGTACGTGGGCTTGCTGTTCACTGGGCGGACCAAACCCCTTTCGGGCTCCCACGGGGCGCACCGTGGGCGGGCGCAGGGCCCGCGAAGGAAGGACTCCGAGGCGCTCCCCCCGCCGGAGCGGGCGCGTCCGACGTCTGGATCGGCGCGCATGGTAAGCCCGCCGGGAGTCGAGTGTCAAAGCGGAGCGCGCCGGCGATGGCCGCCCGACCGACCCTCGGGTCAGACGGTGCCCCGGCCGTCGGTCCCGACCAGGGGCTCGACCGTCGCTCCGACCCGGGCGTCGCTCGCGTCCGCGGGGTTGTCGGCGCCTTCGCCGGCCTCGAATCGCTCCAGGTGCGTGCGGTAGTCAGGCAGGAGCCGCTCGTAGGGACCGGTCATCAGCGGGGAGGAGATGATGAAATCCGCGCTGGCGCGGTCGCAGGCCACCGGGATGTTCCAGACGACCGCGACCCGGAGGAGCGCCTTCACGTCCGGATCGTGGGGCTGTGCCTCCAGGGGATCCCAGAAGAAGATCAGGACGTCGATCTCGCCGCTCGCGATCTTCGCTCCCAGCTGGAGGTCGCCACCCAGAGGGCCGGAACGGAGTCGCGAGACCTCCACCCCCAGCTCGCGGGCGAGGATCGCCCCTGTCGTGCCCGTCGCCCACAGGTCGTGGCCCTTCAGCAGCTCGAGATTGAAGCGGGCCCATTCGACCAGGTCCTGCTTCTTGCCGTCGTGGGCAACCAGGCCGATCCGCTTGCGCGGCTCGAGCTCGTCATGCATGGCATCCTCGCTGCTTCGGCCGGGCTCGTCGCGGCCCGGTCAGGTCGACCTGAATCGCCCCACCCGCATGAACCTCCCGGCGACGGTTCGCTCCATGGGCGCGACCGCGGTCACCGCGCCGAGCGGGAGCGTCCCGTAGACGTGCGGGTAGAGGCACGCCGGGTCGTCATAGCGCCAGGGCACGTCGAGCGCGCCCAGGTCGAGCTCCAGGACCACGTACGATCCCGGCTCGGCCGCGTAGTGGCGATTCGCCACGACCACCATCTCCTCCGCCCCGTCCGTGCAATGCACGAACCCTTCCTCGGCGAATCCGTCGGGCTCCCGGCGGGTGCCGGGCGGGGCCGCTCGCCACGCTTCCCAGGCGGCGGCAGGGAGGAGGTGAAGGGTCCGGTGGGCGTCGTCCATGGCCCCTCATTCTGCGCCCACCCGCGCCGGGGTGGCGGACCGGCGTCCCATGGCGCGGACCCGCGACGCAGAGCCAGGGTCCGCAGGTTGCGGCGCGGGCGCGGTCCGGTGGCGGCGCCGGTCAAGCCGGGGTGGGCCCGGGCCCGGCCGACGAGCGCGGGAGAGCCCGGGGCCGGGTACCACCCCGCAACCCAAGCGACCCCGTGACGGCCTTGAGATCGAGCCGATCGGAGGCACGATGAAGGCGACGGCCCACCCGGGCCGCCCGCGCGAACACCGACGCGGCCTCGCGGCCGCTCTCACCGGCGGCCTCGCGGTCGCTCGCCCGGAACCTCACGCGGCCCCCGCCGGGGCCGCCGCCACAACTGGAGTCACCCCATGTCCTCGCTCGCCTTCGGCGCCCTCGTGGTCGTCACGTTCACCGCCGCGTACGCGGCGCCGTTCGTGGCCTGGAGCATCCTGCGGCGCTCCGGGCGCCGCTGACCTGCGCGCGCGGGCGGGCTTCCCGTCCCGCGCCGCCCCCCATCCCTCGGCGGGCTATCCCTCGGCGAGGCGGGCCAGACGGACCCGCAGGCGGCGCAGGGCGGCTCGGTCCGGGCAGGCGATGAAGCAGGTGTCGTCACCGGCCAGCGTGCCCACCGCCTCGGGCCAACGGGCCCGGTCCAGGGCCGCCGCGATGGCGTGGGCCGAGCCCGGGAGGGTCACCAGGACCAGGAGGTGGTCGGCCTCGCGGATCTCCACGGGCAGGTCCCGGAAGAGCCTCCGGAGCCGCTCCTCGCCGGTCGGGTCGTCGGCCAGGCGGGGCGGAAGGGCGTAGACCGCGGCCCCCTCGCGCTGCACCTTCTGCAGCTGGAGCTCCGCGATGTCCCGGCTGATCGTCGCCTGCGTCGCCCGGAAGCCCAGGTCGCGCAGGGCGCTCGCCAGCTCCTGCTGCGTCCGGATCGCGCGACGCTCGACGAGGTCGCGGATCGCCCGCTGGCGAAGCTGCTTCATGACCTCCATGGCCGCCCTCCGGGTCGGGTCGCCGCCCTAGACGGCGAGGAAGACGACGAGCACCAGCGCGGCGAGCGCCAGCCGGTAGGCCACGAAGAGTGTCACCGGGTGGGTGCGCAGGTAGCGCAGCAGCACGTGGATCGCGAGGAAGCCCGAGACGACCGCGGCAACGAAGCCGACGCCCATCGCCCCCACGTTCGCTCCACCCCCCGCGCCTCCGACGACCTTGCGGAGCTCGAAGACGCCGGCCCCGGCGATGATCGGGGCGGCCATGAGGAACGAGAAGCGCGCCGCCGCCTCGCGGGTCAGCCCCAGGCCGAGGCCCGCGGCGATGCTGATGCCGGACCGGCTGATGCCCGGGACGAGGGCCAGGGCCTGGGCGCAGCCGACCGCGAACGCGCCGACGAACCCAAGCTCGCCGATCTCCCGGTGCTTCGAGCCCACCCGCTCGGCGAGCCACAGGATGCCGCCCCCCAGCACCATCATCGCCGCGACGAGGAGGGGCTGGCGGACCGTCGTCTCGAAGAAGTCGTTGAGCAGGACCCCCAGGACGACGGCCGGGGGCATGGTGGCCACGATCAGCCAGGCGAGGCGCCGGTCGGCGTCTCCCCGGAAGGATCGGTCGCGCAGCGTCGCGAGCCCGGCCGGGATCAGCCGTGCCCAGTCGCGCCAGAAGTAGGCGAGCAGCGCGACCAGCGTCCCCATGTGGACCATCACGCCGAACTCGAGCGACGTGATGAAGGGATCGTGCCAGCCAAAGAGCCAGGGAACGATGATGAGGTGGCCGGAGGACGAGATCGGCAGGAACTCGGTCAGTCCCTGGACGAGCCCGATGACCAGCGCCTGGAACAGGATCTCCATCAAATGGTGCGGCGGGCCGGCCCCAGGGGCGCGGCCCGCCGATCTCCTCCCAGCTAGCGGATGAACAGGGGGGCGAGGACGAGGGTGATGGTCGCCAGCAGCTTCACGAGGACGTGGAGCGACGGGCCGGCCGTGTCCTTGAACGGGTCACCCACGGTGTCCCCGACGACGGCCGCGGCATGGGCGTCCGAGCCCTTGCCCAGGACGTTCCCCTTGTCGTCCTTGAGGTGACCCGATTCGATGTACTTCTTGGCGTTGTCCCACGCCCCGCCCCCGTTGTTCAGGACCGTGGCCAGGAGGACGCCGGCGATCGTGCCGACCATGAGCATGCCGGCGACCGCCTCGTAGCCCAGGAGCAGGCCAACGGCGATCGGGGTGGCCACCGCGACCAGCCCGGGCGCGACCATCTCGCGCAGTGCCGCCCGGGTCGTGATGTCCACGACGCGCGCGTAGTCGGGCTTCTGCTCGTAGGTCATGATCCCGGGCATCTCCCGGAACTGCCGGCGCACCTCGAAGATGATCGCGCCGGCCGTCTTGCCCACCGCCCGGATGGCCAGCGAGCTGAAGAAGTAGACGAGCATCGAGGCGATGAGGGCCGCGATGAACACGTTGACGTTCTCGAGGTTCACCGACGTCATGAGCGTGACGCCGTCCTTGCCCGCGGCGATCTGGCGGCCAAGGATCAGGTTGACCTTGTCGATGTAGGCATTGAACAGGAGGAAGGCAGCCAGCGAGGCGGACGCGATCGCGTACCCCTTGGTGAGCGCCTTCGTCGTGTTGCCGACCGCGTCGAGACGGTCCGTGATCTCCCGGGCATGCGCCTCGGCGCCGCTGAACTCCGCGATGCCGCCGGCGTTGTCGGTGATCGGGCCGAACGTGTCCATGGCCAGGATGTAGGCGGTGGTCATGAGCATGCCCATGGTCGCCACCGCAGTTCCGAAGATGCCGCCCACGTTGCGGCCCGCGGCATCCGTCAGGCCGGCCTGCGCGCCGAACCAGTGGCTGAGGAAGAGGGCGATCCCGATCGTGACCGCGGTCACGAATGTCGTCTCGTAGCCGACCGCCGTGCCGATGATGATGTTCGTGGCCGGGCCGGTCTTGCTGGCCTCGGCGATCTCCTTCACCGGGCGGAAGGTCCCGGCCGTGTAGTACTGGGTGATGTAGACGAAGGCGACGCTGGTGGCGAGGCCGACCACGCCAGCCCCGAAGAACCAGATCCAGGTCGGAATGCCATTGGCGCCCGTCTGGCTGCCCGTCTGCATCATCACGTTCGTCACGAAGGCGAGCGAGATGACCGACAGGATCGTCGTGACCCAGTAGCCGCGGTTGAGGATGTTCATGGGATTCTCGTCCTCGCGGCCGCGGACGAAGTACATCGCGACGATCGTCGAGAGCAGCCCGAACGAGCGCACCACGAGCGGGAAGAAGATCCAGGCTTCGGGGTTGGACCAGCCCGCCTTCTGGGCGACGATGTAGACGCCGACGCCGAGGATCATGGCGCCGATGTTCTCCGCCGCCGTGGACTCGAAGAGATCGGCCCCGCGGCCCGCGCAGTCACCGACGTTGTCGCCGACGAGGTCGGCGATGACGCCCGCGTTCCGCGGGTCATCCTCCGGGATGCCCTTCTCGACCTTGCCGACGAGGTCGGAGCCAACGTCGGCGGCCTTCGTGTAGATGCCGCCGCCGAGCTGCGCGAAGAGCGCCACGAAGCTGGCGCCGAACCCGTATCCGACGATCAGGAAGGGCGCCTCCTTGACCGTCTGTGCGGTAAGGCCCCCGAAGGCGACGAACATGAGATAGACGCCGAGAAGGGACAGCGCCACGACGAGGAAGCCGGAGACGGCGCCACCACGCATCGCGACCTGGACCGCCTCGACCAGGCTGCGCCGGGCCGCGGCGGCGGTCCGGACGTTCGCCTTCACGCTGATGAACATGCCGATGATCCCGGAGGCCATCGAGCAGGCCGCACCGACGAGGAACGCGATCCCGGTCCGGATGCCGAGCTCGGGCCCGAAGACGCTCGTGTCGGCGACGTTGGCCGTCTCGAACGCGGAGATCAGGATTGCGATCCCCACGGCGCCGACGAGGGCGAGGATCGCGATCGTCGAGTACTGGCGCTTGATGAACGCGACGGCTCCTTCGAAGATCGTCGCTGCGACGGCCTCCATCTCCTTCGTGCCGGTGTCGCGCCGGAGCACGTCCCGGGCGAGATAGAGCGCGAAGGCCACGGCGATGAGCCCCGCCGGGAGGATGATCAGCTGGAGAAGGCTCGGATCCACGGCGTGTGCAGTCCCTCCTGGTCGGACGCGAACGATTCCCGAGGCACGGCGATCGTGCCGTGCATCATCACCGGGTTCGCCTGGGCTCGGAGTCCCTTCTTCAGGGGCGGGTCTCTCGTTCGAACAGGCCGCCGGGAGTGTACCGTCCGGCGCGCGCGAGGGTCAATCTGCATATCGGACCCGGATATGCAGCCGGGCGGCCCTCCGATCGCTGCTCGTGCGATGCACGCCGTTGCGGCGCCGATCCGGCCGGGCGGCCGCCGTTCGCGGGCACCCTGGGGCGGTGCCGCACGGGAGCCCCTATACTGCCGGACTTGTGACACGACGCCCGATCGGGTGCCTCTTCGAGATCGTCGAGACGCTCGTCCTCACCCTGATCATCTTCTTCGTCATCCAGACGTTCGTCGCCCAGCCCTACCGCGTCGAGCAGCAGTCGATGGAGCACACGCTCGAGCCGGACCAGTACGTCCTGGTGGACAAGCTGACCCCCCACTTCGACGACTACAGCCGCGGTGACATCGTGGTCTTCAACCCGCCCCCGGCCTGGGCCGCGGGCACGCAGAACACACCGTTCATCAAGCGCGTGATCGGCGTGTCCGGCGACGCCATCGAGGTGAAGGACGGCAAGGTCTGGGTGAACGGGACGGCGCTCGACGAGCCGTACACGTTCGACCTGCAGCCGACCACCGCCCAGGAGGAGCCGCACACCTGGACGGTCGGCCCCGGCCAGCTCTTCGTGATGGGCGACCACCGGGCCGCGTCCGCGGACTCGCGCTCCTTCGGCCCGATCGACAAGACCGAGGTGATCGGCCGGGCCTGGCTCCGCTACTGGCCACTGAACACGTTCGGGATCCTTCCGACGCCGACCTACCCGGCTCCCGTCGGGAACGGGGACGCGAGGCCCAGCCCCAGCGTCCCGTGACCCTCTTCCTCGTCGTCGCGAGCGTCGTGGTCGCGGTCGGCGCGGCCATCGCGGTCGGAGCCCGCGAGGCCCGGGTCGCGACCCTCGGCGTCGCGCTGGCGCTGGCGGCAGGTCCCTTCGTCGCCGACCCACTCCCCGACCAGGCAGCGCTCGCGTTCCGGGTCGTGGCCGGGATCCTCGCCGCCTTCCTCATCCTCGTGGCCGCCCGGCGCGCGCCCGCACCCGCGGGCTCGCCTCTCGGCCTCCCGGCAATTCTCGCCGCGTCCGCCACCGGGTTCGCGGCCGGCGCCGGGGCCACCGCGGCGGCGCTGCCCGCGGCGGGAACGTCGCTTGCCGTCGCGGCCGGCCTCGCGGCGCTGGCGGTCGCGCTCGTGCCGGTGGCCCTGGCCCGCGACGCCTTCCGGCTGGGAAGCGGGCTGGCCGTCCTGGCGGCGGGCGCGCTGATGATCCGGACCGGGCTCTCCGGCACGCCCGGCGTGCTCGAGCTGCTCGTCGAGGGCGTCGCGCTCGTCGCCCTGGGCGCTGCTGTCGCGGCTCTCGTCGGGAACGCCGTGGCCGCGACCGGCGGGCTCGCCATCCCGGAGGCGGCGATCCGGCGGCGTGCCGCCGAGCCCGAGCGCTGACCGTGGGCCTGCTCCCCTTCCTGGCGGTCGCGACCCTCGGGGCGATCGTGGCGGCCGCGACCGCGCGGCGGCGCCGGATCGGCACGGTCGCCGGGTTCGGGGCGGTCCTCGCCGCGCTGGTCGCGATCCTCCTCCCGGCCGACGCGACCCCGCTCGCGCTCGGAGGAACCGCCCTCGTCGCGACCCCCTATCTCCGCCTGGTCGTCGGGCTCGCCCTGGGAGCTGGCCTGCTCCTCCTCGTCGTCACGCGCCTCGGGACCTGGCAGCCGGCCGGCCCCCCGACGCTGCTGGCCGCGGCCCTCGGCATCACGCTCGCCGCCGGCCTCAGCGACCCGTCGCCGGCCCTCCTCGCCGCCGCGGCGGCCACGCTCGCCACGAGCATCCTCGCGCTGGGCAGCCCGGCCGCCCCCAGCAGGGTGCGCGCGCTCGCTCGCGAGGCACGCGGCGCGGTGACGGCCGCAGCCGGCGCGCTCGTTGCCGCGGCTGTCGTGGCCGGGCCCGGCGCCTCGGCCGGCGGGCCGACGATCGCTCCTGCCGTCGCCGGGCTCGTCCTGCTCCTGGCGGCGCTCGTGCTGGCCCACCGGTTCGGCGCGATCCCGCTCCATGCCCGGACGGCGCGCCTCGCCGATGCGGCGCCCTCTTCGACCTTCGCCGTGCTTGTCGTCCTGGTCCCGGTCGGGTGGGTGATCGCGCTGCTCGCCTGGGCACCGGGCGCGCTGGGGCCCTACAGCGCAGGCATGGGACTGGAGCGGGCGCTCATCGTCGGTCTGGCCCTCGCCACGATCGTGCTCGGAACCGTTGCCGCGCTCGTCCAGGACGAGGTCGAGCACGTCATCGCCTACACGGTGGCCCTGGAGGCCGGCGTCGCCCTCCTCGCCTTCGCGGCGCTCGATCCGGGTGTCGCCGGATCCGCGCGGACCTGGCTCATCGTCTTCCTGGCCACGCGACTTGCGCTGGTGGGCTGGGCGATCGCCTTCCGGTCCACCTTCGGGACGGGGCGCCTCGCGGAGACGGCCGGGTGGGCACGCCGGGCCCCGGCGCTCGCCACCTGCCTCGTCATCGTGCTCGTCGCGGCGGTCGGGTGGCCGGGGATCGCCGCCTGGGATGCGCGGCTGGCCGTCCTGCAGGGTGCCGCCGCCGGGCCGGCGCTCCTGCTGGCCTATCTCGGGACCCTGGGGACGGGCCTCGCCCTTGCCCGGATGCTGGCCATCGGTGCCGCCCGACCCAGCAGGATCGTCATCGCGGCCCCCGGCGAGCTGCCGCGGCTCCCGGCTCCCATCGCTGACCAGGGCGCCCCGGGCAGCCCCGTCCGTCCCGGGTCGACCGCGCCGGCGGCGGCCGGAGGCGCCGGGACCGCCCGTCCCGGGTCGACCGCGCAGGCCGATGCCACGGGCGGGGCAGGCGGTGGAGACGCCCGGCGATCCGCGCGTGGGGCGGGGACCGTCGACCCCTCCCGGCGCCGCACTGTCCGCTTCGCCCGGGACGACGGGCTCGTGCTCCTGCGCCTGAACCGCACGCCCCTTCGGGCGTTCGCGGCCGTGCTCCTGGCCGGCCTGGCGCTGCTCGTCGCCGTCGGCGGCTTCGGGGTCTCGGCGGCGGCGAGCGCGCCCGGCCCCGTCTCGCCGACGGGGGCCCCGACCCCCTCCCCGATCGTCGCGCTGCCGGGACCGCCGACCGGTTGACCCGACGGGCCGAACGCGTCCCGGAGGCCCCGGGCGCCCGGCTGCGCTCAGCTCCCCGGGGCGAGCACCCAGCGGTCGACCTCGCGGGAGTAGGAGAGCACGCCCTCCGGGAACCAGAGGTCGAGCTCGGATGCGGCCGTGTCGGGTCCGTCGGAGGCGTGGATCAGGTTCTGGGCGACCTCCAGCGCGAAGTCGCCGCGGATCGTGCCCGGCGCGGCCTCCCACGGGCGGGTCGCACCGACCATCGAGCGGACCACCCCGATCGCGTTCGGTCCTTCGACGGCGATGGCCACGAGCGGGCTCGAGGTGATGAAGTCCACGAGCCCGGCGAAGAAGGGCCTGTCCCGATGGATCGCGTAGTGCTCTTCGGCGAGGTTGCGCGAGACCTGCACGAGCTTGAGCCCGACGAGCTTGAGGCCCTTGTCCTCGAGCCGGCCGATGACCCGGCCGACGAGCAGGCGCTGCACGCCGTCCGGCTTGATGAGCACGAGGGAACGTTCGGTCATGGGAGCTCTCCCCTGGGGGTCTGCGGGGGTCGGCGCGGCGCCGTCTCCCCGGGACTGGCTGCGGATGGATCGGCGGGCGACGCCCCTGCTTCATCGCCTCCCGCGCTCGAGCCCGGTCCGGGACCGCGCTCCGTGAATCCGCGATCGACGACGTCATCGAGGGCGAGGCGACGCGCCGAAGCGTAGGCGATCGCTGCCTCATCGTGACGGCCGAGGGCGCGCAGGGCATCGACCAGGACGATCGTCAGGGGCAGCCGCGCCGCCTGGCTGGCCCCGGAGGTGGCGCACGCGTCGAGCGCATCGAGGACCCCGGAGTGCACGACGTTCGCGTCCCCGTCCGGGTCGCGCAGGGCGATCGCCAGGAGCGTGGCCGCCGCGGCCGGGTCTTCGCGCTGGGTCGCCTTCGCGGCGACCAGGAGCCCCTCGAACGTGCCCGAACCGGGATCCCCCGGCTGGCCCGGCGCTTCGCCACCAGCGCCCGGGACGGTCTCGGGGAGCCAGGGGAGCGCCGGCTCCGCGACCGCCGGAACCGGCGCCGCCAGCTTCGCCCAGGGGAACGCGAGGCCTGCGCTTCGTGCCCCGTCGGCCTCCGTGCCGGGCCCGAACGGCGGCCAGGCGTCGGCGCGGGGCGGGATCCCGGCGAACAGGTCGTCGAGGGCCTCGACGAGCGCGGCCCCAGCTTCCGGATCGGGCCGTGCGCCGGGATCCGCCGACACCCCGGGCGATCCGTCGGGCTCGAGACCGCCCGCCGGGCCGCCGAGGGCGACCAGGGCGGCCGGGAGGTGCAACCGCACGTCCGCCTCGCGGCCGCGCACGAAGGCGCTCTCCGCGACGACGGCATGGGCGAGGGCCTGATCGCGCGCCGGGGCGGCATCCGAGGCCGTCGTCCGCAGCCACGCCGTGGCGGCCGCCGCCGCGCCGCGCAGGTCGCCCGTCCGCCAGCGGGCTTCGGCCAGGTCGAGGATTGCCGGCGGGTCCAGGGCCTCGCCGCCGGCCAGCTCCTCGAGCTCCACGCGGGCCAGGCGCAGCGCCCCGCTGCGCAGGTGCAGCCCCGCCAGGCGCAGCTGGTCGGTCCGCTCGGCGGCGGTCGTCATGGAAGCCTCGGGAGGATGAGGGCCGAGGCGAGGCTGCGTCCCTTGCCGGCCGGTGCCACGACCGCCAGGCGCAACCCCTCGTCGCAGAACAGGCGGCCGGCCAGCGCCCGGACGTCTGCAGCGGTGACCGCCTCGATCTCGACCAGGGCCTCGTCCGGCGTCAGGACCCGGTCGTGGAGGGCCTCCTGGGTGCCGATCCACGAAGCGAGGTAGCGGGTCTCGTCGAGCCGGAGCTCGAGGCGGCCCGCGAGGTAGGCCTTGACCTTGCGCAGCTCGGGCTCCGGGACGAGCTCCTCGCGCAGGCGCACCAGCTCCTCGAGGATCGCGGCGACCGTCGGACGGATCTTGCCCGGATCGACGCCGGCATAGACCGAGAGGACGCCGGCGTCCGAGTAGCTGACGATCGAGCTCCCCACGTCGTAGGCGAGGCCGCGCTCCTCGCGGACCTCCAGGAAGAGGCGGCTGGACATCCCGTCGCCGAGGATCGCGTTGAGGACCGAGAGCGACCACTGGTCGACGTGATCCCGGCGCAGCCCGGGCACGCCCAGGACGAGCTGGGCCTGCACCGTGGCCCGGCTGGCCCGGAGGGTGCGCTCCCCGGCCGGGATCGCCGGCGCCGGGGCGTAGCCGGGCGCATCCGAGCGGCCCGTCCCGAAGGCAGCCGCGGCGAGCTCGACGACGCGCTCGTGGGGCAGGTCGCCGGCGGCCGCGACGACGACGTTGGCCGGGCGGTAGAAGACCTCCCAGAACCGGCGGATGGCCGTCGCGGGAAGAGCCCGCACGCCTTCCTCGGAGCCGGCGATCTCGCGGCCCAGCGGGCTGTCGCCGAAGAGGGCCAGGTCGAAGAGGACGTTCACGTGCTCGGCGGGGTCGTCCAGGTAGGAGCGCACCTCCTCCACGATCACGTCGCGCTCGTGCTCGATCTCGGCCTCGTCGAGGATCGGGCGGGCGACGAGCTCGCCCAGCACGTGCATCGCGGTCTCGACGTGGCGGACCGGAACCCGGACGTAGTAGACCGTGGTCTCGCGGTCGGTGGAGGCGTTGAACGAGCCGCCCAGCCCCTCGACGGCTTCCGAGAGCGCCCGCGTCGTCGGGTAGTCGCGGGTCCCCTTGAAGGTGATGTGCTCCATGAAGTGAGCGCATCCGGCCTGGTCGGGGGCCTCGTGGCGGGAGCCGGCCAGCACGTGCGCCTCGATCGTGACCGACCGCGAGCCGGGCAGCCGCGCCGAGATGACGCGCGGCCCGTCGGACAGCGCCGTTCGCTCGAACATCGGGCGAAGGGTACCGGAAAGGGAAGCGCTCGGCCGGGTCCCCCGGACGGGGGACCCGGCCGAGCGCCGGAGGCGCGCCCGCAGGGGCGGGCTACTTCGGCAGGTTGGCCAGGATCCAGGTCTGGGCAAAGAAGATCACGAAGCCGATCGAGACGACCCACATCAGCGGGTGGATCTCGCCGACCTTGCCCTTGAACAGCTTGATCAGGACCCAGGAGATGAACCCGGCGCCGATCCCGACCGTGATGTCGTAGGTCAGGGGCATCAGGATCATCGTCAGGAGGGCGGGGAACCCATCCTCGACGTCGGTCACGTCGATGCCCTTGACCTGGGTGAACATCAGGTAGCCGACCAGGATCAGCGCGGGCGCGGTGGCGACGAGCGGGATGATCCCGGCGATCGGCGAGAGCACGATCGCGATCAGGAAGAGGGCGCCGGTCACGACCGACGTGAACCCGGTCCGGCCCCCCTCGGCCACGCCGGCGGCCGATTCGATGTAGGTCGTGTTCGAGCTGACCCCGGCGGCCCCACCGACTGCGGCCGCGATGGAGTCGACGAGGAGGACCGGCCCGATGTTCGGGACCGAGCCGTCTTCACGGGCGAGCCCGGCCTCGGCCGCGACGCCGGTGACCGTGCCCATCGTGTCGAAGAAGTCCGTGAGCATGATCGCGAAGACCGTCAGGACGGCCGCGATCGGGCTCAGCTTCGAGAAGACCTGGAACGGGTCCACGTGACCGAGCGTGGAGAACGACGGGGTCAGCACCAGGTCGGTCGGGAGCGTGGCAACGCCGGCCAGGATCGCGACGACCGTGGTGACCAGGATGCTGATGACCAGGGCGGCCCGGATGCGCAGGACCCACAGTGCGATCGTCAGGATCAGGCCGATCCAGAAGACGAAGTCGGCCGGCGCGCTCGGCATGTGGAACGTGACGAGCGTCGCCGGCGCGTTGGCGACGATGAACCCGCCGTTGGCGAAGCCGATGAAGAGGATGAACAGGCCGATGCCGACGCCGATCGCGCGCTTCAGGGCGAGCGGGACGGCATTCATCACCGCCTCCCGGAAGCCGACGACGACGAGGACCGTGACCGCGATGCCCTCGAGCAGGATCACGCCCATCGCACCGGCGGGCGAGAGCCCCTGGCCGATCAGCGAGTAGGCCACGATCCCGTTGATGCCGAGGCCCGCGGCCAGCGCCAGGGGGTAGTTGCCGACGACGCCCATGGCGATCGTCATGATCCCGGCGATGAGCGCGGTCCCGGCCGATAGGGCGACCGCCGTGAACGCCGAATTCGGCGTCCTTGAACCCGCCCATCAGGATGATCGGGTTCAGGAAGATGATGTAGGCCATGACCATGAAGGTGGTCAGGCCCGCCCGCGCCTCCGTGGCGAAGCTGGTCGCCCGCTCCTCGAACCTGAAGTACTGCGCGATCGCATTCACTCGATGAGACCCTCCCTCTCCCTGGTGGCTGACCCCCGCCGAGGCGGGCCGCCCTCCCGGCGGCGCCCGCGGCCCTCCCGTTGCCCGGCGACCTCCCGGATCGCTCCGGGTCCGTCCTAGGAGCTCCCGTCCCCCTCCGGCCCGAGGAGCTCCATCTGGACGAAGCCGCTCGTGTCGAACGCAAGCTGGTGGGGAGCCTGGGCGCTCACCGCGAGCTCGCCGATCGGCGCGTACTCGAGCACGACGCGTTCGTCGGCCTGGACGAGCGTGTAGACGATCAGCTGGTCGGGCCGGGTCTCGAACTCGAGATGCTCGAACGAGTCCACGTTCAGGCTGATCGAGACGGGGGTGAAGTAGCTCGACGTCTCCGGCTCGTCGATCACGACCCGCTCCACCCACCCGGCGCCCGACGCGACCAGCTCCCGCCCGCGGAAGTATTGGTACGAGACGGTCTGCTTCAGGAGCGGCCGGAGCAGGTTGTGGATGTCGGCGCGGAAGGAGACGATGCCGCTGTTCACGAAGAACTTCGCGGGGCTCTGGCGCGCCATCGGGCTCCTCCTGCCGGGGCCGTGCCCGGGAGGTGCTGGGTGCCGCCGGGGCAACCGGGGCGTCGATGGGCGGATCGTAGCGCAGCCGGGGCGCCGCGGGGAGCCCGAATCCGGTTGCGATTCGGTTGCTCCGCCGTCGCCCCGTTCCGGGCGGGCCTATCATCGAGCCATGCTCCTCGCGGTCGACATCGGCAACTCCAACGTCACCCTCGCGCTTGCCCGCGACGGCGTGCTGGGGACGATCCGGCGAGTCGTCACGAACCCGCGGGCGACGCCCGACGAGCTCGAGGTGATGCTGGACGGCCTCCTGCGCCTCGACGGAGCGCGCCTGGGCGAGGGCGATCCGGACCGGTCCGCGGCGCCCGCGGGCGGGCATGGTCGGGCCGAGGACGGGTCCGTGCGGACGATCGCCGCCTGCACGACCGTGCCGGCGCTGGGGGCCGCCCTGGAGGTCGTCGCCGACCGGCGGCGCATCCCCTGCCTCGTCGCATCAGGGGTCACGGTGCCGATCGCGATCCACACGGAGCGCCCGGGCGAGGTCGGCCCCGACCGGCTCGTCAACGCCTACGCCGCGGCCCACCTGTACGGCATCCCTGCGATCGTCGTGGACTGCGGGACCGCGACCACGATCGACGCGATCGACGAGGCCGGCGCCTTCATCGGCGGGGCGATCGCGCCGGGCCTGGAGATCGGCCTCGAGAGCCTTGCGGCACGCACGGCGCGTCTCCCGCGCGTGGAGCTGCGCCTCCCGGACACGGCGATCGGCAAGGACACCGCGGCCGCGATCCGGTCGGGGACCGTGCTGGGGCACCGGGCGATGATCGAGGGCCTGCTCGTCCGGATCCGCCGCGAGCTTGCCGCCTCGGCTGCGGTCGCGCCCGAGGAGGTGCGCACGATCCTCACGGGCGGCCTCAGCATGCTGGCCTGGGCCAGGACGGTCGAAGGCGTGGACGCCGTGGACCCGGCCCTCACCCTCCGCGGCCTGGTCGCGTTCCACCGTGCCGTGGGCGGGTCGGACGAGGACGGCGCGTGAGCACGCCCCACCTCGCCGCGCCGGGAGCCACGGCGCCGGGCCCGACCGCCTCGCCGGGCGTCGGCCGGCTCGCCGGACGGCTCGTCGCCCTGGGGATCACGGGGTCGATCGCCGCCTTCAAGGCCGTGGACCTGCTCCGGCTGCTGCGCGCCGAAGGGGCCGACGTGGTGGTGCTCATGACCCCCTCGGCGACCCGCTTCGTGGCGCCGCTGACACTCGCCGCGCTCTCGCGCCACCACGTCGATGCCGACGTGCTGGACCTGCTCCCGGACGGGCGGATCGGCCACGTGATCGTCGCCGATGCGGCCGACGCGATCCTGGTCGCCCCGGCGACGGCGCACTGGCTGGGGGCGATGGCCAACGGCCTCGCGGCGGACGTCGTCACGGCCGCCTGCCTCGCCTCTGCGGCGCCCGTCGTCGTGGCCCCCGCGATGGACGGCGAGATGTACGCCCACCCGGCGACCCAGGGGAACGTCCGGCGGCTGCACGACGACTTCGGCTACACCATCGTGGATCCCGAGGCAGGATCGCTCGCCTCCGGGCAGTCCGGAATCGGTCGCCTGGCGGGGCTGGAGCGGATCGTCGATGCCGTCGCGGCCGCGGTGGCGGGAAGGGCGGTTCGCAAGCCGGATCCCGCGGATCGTCCCCCCCGACTCAGCGACACGACCGCCGACACCCTCGCCCGGGACGGCGACGACCTCGTCGGCCGGCACGTCGTCGTCACCGCCGGGGGCACGGCGGAGCCGATCGACCCGGTCCGCTACATCGGCAACCGGAGCACCGGGGCCCAGGGCACGGCCATCGCCGAGGCCGCGCGCGACCGGGGTGCGCGGGTGACGCTGGTCGCCGGGATGGTCAGCGTCCCGATCCCCGAGGGCGTGGCGGTGGTCCGGGCCGAGACGGCCGGCGCGATGCGGACGGCGCTCGGGTCGCTCCTGGTCACGCCCGGGGGGCAGGCCGGCTTCGACGCCCTGGTCATGGCGGCGGCGGTGGCGGACTTCCGTCCATCGGCCCCGGCTGACCGTAAGCTGCCGCGCACGGAACAGCCTCTCACGATCGAGCTGCTCCCCAACCCGGACCTTCTCGCGGAGGTCGGCCGTCTCGTCCGCGGGCTCGACGCCGAGGGCGCGCCGACGGGCAGCCCGCTCCTTCCTCGCCCGGTGCTGGTCGGGTTCGCGGCGGAGACGGGCAGCCTCGCCCGGGCCGCCGGGAAGCTCGCCCAGAAGCGCGTGGACCTGCTCGTGGCGAACGACGTGGCGGAACCCGGGGCGGGCTTCGGCGGCACCACGAACCGGGTGACGATCCTGGCCGCGGACGGCAGCGAGGAAGCGCTCCCGCTCCTCACGAAGCGCGAGGTGGCGGATCGGGTCCTCGACCGGGTGGCCGCCGCGCTGGACGATCGAGACGCCGCGGCGCAGACTGGCCGGAACCCGCAGGAGACCACCGCCTCGTGAGCAGCACCCCGACCTCCGGCCGCGTCACCGTCGTCGACATCGCGCGCATGTACGCCGACGGCGAACGGATCGCGACGCTCACCGCGTACGACTACCCGACGGCCCAGATCCTCGACGAGGCCGGCATCCCGCTCCTGCTGGTCGGCGACTCGCTTGGCCAGGTCGTGCTCGGCTACGAGACCACGGTCCGGGTCACCATGGACGAGATGCTCCACCACACCAAGGCGGTCGTCCGCGGGACCGAGCGTGCCCTCGTGGTCGCGGACATGCCGTTCCTCTCGTACGCGACGCCGGACGAGGCCCTCGCCAACGCGGGACGCTTCCTGCGCGAAGCCGGCGCCCAGGCCGTGAAGGTCGAGGGAGGCGTGCGCAGCGGGCGCGTGATCGAGGCGCTCGTGCGCGCCGGAATCCCGGTGATGGCCCACATCGGGCTGACTCCCCAGGCGATCAACGCGCTGGGACGCGTCCGGGTCCAGGGCAAGAGCCGCGAGGCGGCCCGGGCGCTCCTCCAGGACGCCCTCGCCGTCCAGGAGGCCGGCGCGTTCGCGGTGGTGCTCGAGCTCGTCCCCGAGCAGCTGGCCGCGTCGATCACGGCGCGCCTGCGCATCCCGACGATCGGGATCGGCGCGGGGGCCGGATGCTCCGGCCAGATCCAGGTGATCACCGACGTCCTGGGCCTCGGATCGTTCGTGCCGCGCCACGCCAAGCCGTACGCAGACCTGCGGGGCACGATCCTCGGGGCTGCTGCGGCGTACCGCGGGGAGGTCGAGGCGGGCACCTTCCCGGGCCCGGCCCAGACCGTCCGCATGGACGACGCCATCCTGGACGAGGTCCTGGGCCGCACGAACCAGGACCGGGCCATGGGCGGCCTGCCCATCGAAGCCGGGATCCCGCTGGACCGGGACCTCTGACCCGTCGCGTGGAGGTCGTCCGTACCCGCGCCGAGCTGCGCGCCGCCCTGGCCGGGCTGCCCCACCCGCTCGGGCTCGTCCCCACCATGGGCTGGCTGCACGCCGGCCACGTCTCGCTCCTCGCGCGCGCCAGGGCGGAATGCGCGACCCTCGCCGTCTCCATCTTCGTGAACCCGCGGCAGTTCAACCGCCCGGAGGACCTCGTGGCATACCCGCGCAGCGAGGCTCGCGACGTCGCGATCTGCGCCGAGGCTGGGGCCGACCTGGTATGGGCGCCCAGCGTCGCCGAGGTCTACCCGCCGGGCTTCGACACGACGGTCTCCGTCGCGCAGCTGGCCTTCCCGCTGGAGGGCGCCGCCCGCCCCGGGCACTTCGCCGGCGTCACGACCGTCGTCGCCGTCCTGCTCGGGCTGGTCCGCCCGGACCTGGCCTACTTCGGCGAGAAGGACGCCCAGCAGCTGCGGATCATCGAACGGATGGCCGCCGACCTGGACCTGACCCGGGTCGTGCGCTGCCCCACCGTCCGTGAGCCGGACGGACTCGCGCTGTCCTCGCGCAACGTCCACCTGGGCCCGGCCGACCGCCGGGCGGCCGCCGTGATCCACCGGGCGCTCTCGGCGGGGCACGAGGCCTGGGCAGCGGGCGAGCGCGACGCGGAGACGATCCGCTCCGTGGTCCGGGGCATCCTCGCGAGCGAGGCGCGGGTCGCCACCGAGTACGTCTCCTGCGCCGACGACGTGACCCTCGAGGAGCTCGAGCGGGTCGACGGCCCGGCGGTGCTGTCGCTCGCCGCGCGCCTCGGGTCCACTCGCCTGATCGACAACGTCCGGATCGGCTGACCCGTGGCAGCGCGGACCGAGCCGTTCGGCCCGGCGCATGCGGAGCCCGCCGCCAGGATCGCGGCGGCCCGGATCGGGTTCCTCCGTGCCGTGATCCTGACCTGCCAGCGCCGGCTGCACGGGCTCGCGGGCACCGCGTCGGCGCTCGGCGAGCCACCGGTCTGAGGGCCGCCGCCTCGTCGGCCCTGCCCGGTCCGCGGCCCGGGAACTCCGCGCGGTGGTCCGGCGTATGAGGCGTGGACGCGCCGTTCCACGGCGTGCCGCCAGGGAGATCCCGAGATGCCCACCATCGGCGCGCCTCGCGCGTTCTTGCTGCTGGTCGCCACGGTCGTGCTTGCGGCGTGCGGTGCCAGCGCGTCGCCCGGAGAGCCCGGGGCCGGATCGTCAACGGGCGGTGCCGAGAGGGCTGCGGCGCCCGCCCCGGCGGCCGCGCCTCCCGCCGCCTCGGCTGCCGGCGCGCCCGCCGACAACGGCCCGGCGTCGTTCGTGACCGCGCCGCTCATCATCCGGACCGGCACGCTCTCCCTCCAGGTCGCGAAGCTGGACGACGCGCTCGCGGCCGCCGAGACGGTCGTGACGGGCGCCGGCGGCTACGTCGCCGCGTCGCACCGCACCGGCGAAGGCGACAGTGCCTCCGCCACCGTCACCTATCGCCTCCCCCAGGACCGCTTCGAGGCGACCCTCACGGCCCTGCGCGGGATCGGCCAGAAGATCCTGGGCGAGGATGTCGGCTCCCAGGAGGTCACCGCGCAGGTCGTGGACCTGGGCGCGCGGATCACCAACCTGCGGGCCACCGAGGCAGCCCTCCAGAAGATCATGGCCCAGGCCACCAAGATCCCGGACATCCTGACGGTCCAGGACCAGCTGACCGCGACGCGCGGGCAGATCGAGGAGCTGACCGCCCAGAAGCAGTCGCTCGAACAGCAGGCCGCGATGGCCACGCTGACCCTCCAGCTCGGCCTGCCGCCGACCGTCGCCGTGACCCAGGTCCAGCAGCAATGGGACCCGGCGCGTGAGGCCGACCGCGCGACGGCCACCCTGTTCTCCCTGGTCCAGGGCGTCGCCAACGGGGCGATCTGGCTGGCCATCGTGGTTCTGCCGGTGGTCGTGGTGGGCGTTCTCGCCGCGATCGTGGGGCTCGTCCTCTGGCGGCGGTTCCGCCCGCGCCGGACCCTCCCGCCGACGGCAGATCCAGCGGTCGCCTGAGCGGTGCCCGCCCCGGCCGCGGCCGGCCCGCCCTCAGGTGCGGGGTTCCGGCTCCGCGGCCGCGGCGAGGATTCGCCCGATGTCAAGGCTCGCCGCGACGACGGCCTTGATCGTCTCGATCTTCTCCCGATCGGCCGCGTGGGTCTTCACCAGGAGGTCGTGCACGTGTGAGGCGACGTTGTAGGTGTCCTCCTCCAGGAAGCAGGCGAACACCTGGGCTCGGCGCAGCTCGTCGACGAGCTCCGCCCGGGGCCGATGGGCGGACAGGACGAAGCCGAGCATCGATGGCTCGGTCTCTCCGCGGACGACGGCCGGACGGCGCGCCTCGGCCCGGTGGGCGCGCGCGAGCGCGACGATGACGTCCTCGCGATCCCCCGCGACGATGACCAGGCTGCGGCCGTGGACCGCCTGGAGGACATGGTGGGGCTCGCTCGCCGCGACGCTGATGCCGCCGATCACCGCGTCGAGGTCCGGCCCGGGAACCAGGAGCTCGGCGTGCGTCCCGGCCAGGACCATGGAGAGGCTGGGGTTGGACAGGATCGGGCGGTACGGGATGACGCCCAGCAGCGGGATCCCGTGGCGCGCGAGCCCGCGCTCGAGGACCCGGTGGATGCCCGGCTGCGCCTCGAGGTCCACCTTGTTGACGATGGCCCCCGCGACCGCGACGCCGTGGCTGGCGAAGAGGGACGCGTTGAGCACGATCTCGTCGATGGGACGCCCGACGCCCCCCTCGCTCAGGATGACCGCCGGGGCCCGCAGGAGCGCCGCGACGGCGGCGTTCGAGAGGTCGATGACAGCCCCGACCCCGGCGTGCCCGGTCCCCTCGACCAGGACCAGCTCCTTCGTCTCGGCCAGGGTCGCCTGGGCGGCGAGGATGCGCGCTCCGAGATCCTCGACGACCTTGCCCTCGATGAAGGCCCTCGTGAACCCGCGCGGGATGTGCACGGGGCTGAGGACCCAGTTGGGCTCCTCGAGCGAGAAGACGGACCGCATCAGGACCGCGTCCTCGTCGGCCGGAGTCCCGCTCTCGTCGACGACGGTCCGCTGCCCGACCGGCTTCGTGAAGCCCGTCCGGAGCCCGGCCCGCACGAACCCGTCGAAGAGGCCGAGCGCGGCCGTGGTCTTGCCCCGGTTCTGGCCGGTGGCCGCGAGGTAGAGCTGGCGCATCGGGGGCCGGTCGGGTGGCCGGTCGGCCCTAGCGGGTCCCGCCGGCCAGCGTCGGGAACGCGACGATGGCGAGGGCGACGATCGCGAATACGGCCAGCAGCGCGACCGCGACGCGGCGCTGGCGTCGCCCGATCGTGCCGCCGGTGGCGGTCGAGGCCACCGCGGTCCGCGCCCGTCGGCGATCCTGCGGGCGCTTCGACCTGCGGCGGTCGCGGCGGCTCACGGGCGGGGCGTCGTCTTCCGCTCGACGAGCGCGAGCGCGTCGCGCAGGCGGGCGACCATCTCCTGCTCGACCGCGTCGGGCTCGAGATACGGCCCGAGGCGCTCGAGGACGTCGGCGACCAGGCCGAGGTAGACGCTCGCGTCGGCAACGAAGAACTGGGGCTCGTTGTTGTAGCGGACCAGGGTGAGCCGACCCTGCAGGACGCGGCGCTCCTCGACGTGGGCGATCTGGGTCGCGAAGCTGTGGCCCTGGATGCCGTCCGGGTTGTTGAGGTAGTTGAGGGCGTTGTCGATCGCCAGCCCGAACCGCGCTCGCCAGGCCACGAGGCGCTCGAGCACCTCGGGCGCGATCCGCACCTCGGAGACTTCGTCGAACACCTCGGGGGCGACGGTCAGGAGGCCGACGAGCGTCGAGCCGGCCCGGGCGCCCAGCATGACCTGGAGCGAGCGCTCGAGGGTGAAGACCTCGGAATCGAAGCGGGGACTCGTGATCACGTCGGTCAGGAGATCCTCGACGTTGTCGAGCACCGCGGAGTCGGCCATCGCGTTGGCGAGGGCGATGATCTCCTCCTTGAACAGGAACTTCTCTTCGTGGTCGAGCATGGCCGGATGGTAGCAGGAGCCGCGCGGGCGCCCATCCCGGGTTCGGTCCCCGGTCAGCCGTCGCCGAGGCGGCTGAAGAGGTTCCGGGTGATCCGGGCCACCCGATCGTCCAGCGGGGTGATCCGGCCACGGTAGGCGTGCTGGCCGAAGTCGTCCAGCGCCCAGGACCACTGGAACGTGCCGGCCGCCACGACGGTCGCCCCCGAGGTCGCCTGGTAGACCGTCGCCGTGTGGACCGCCGGGGTCGGGATGTCGCCGATCCCATTGCCTGGGCGCCGCGTCTCCGCCTGCACCGGTCCGCGCGCCCAGAGCAGCGTGCCGGCCGGCGCCAGCCGCTCGACGTAGGTGTCGTACTCCTGCCCCACGAGGTTGATGAACCGGTCGCCTTCCCGGACGCCCGTGCCTTCGTAGAGCCAGTGGCCGGGGTTCGTGACGACCCAGTCGGCGGGCACGCGGACAGGGTTGCCGTACATCTGGCCGATCAGCGCGGCCTCGGGCTGCCGCACGGGCGGCTCTCTCCAGCGGCAGGTTGCCAGGCTCGACGTTGTCGCCGCGACGGGATCCCGGGCCGCCGACTTCCAGCAGGTCATCCGGCGCCCGGCGCCAAGGAGCGACGGCTCGAGCCGCATCTGCCAGTAGACGGAGTTGGCGGCCAGGAAGGCGACGTTCGATCCGGCCGCGATCGCGGCCTCGAGCGTCTCCCGCATCGGGCGCGACCAGTACTCGTGGTGGCCCGCGAACACCAGCAGGCGCCGCCCGCCAGCGATCTCCGGGTTGAGCTCCAGGTCGATGTCGGCGCAATAGTCGAGATCGCGCCCTTCGCGCTCCTGCCAGCGGACGAAGGCCGCCTCCCAGCGGGGCAGGTAGCCCGCGCCGCCGTATTCCCCGTAGGGCCGATCGAAGCCGACCTGGATCGCTCGCTCCCCGCCGAGCCCGGTGTACGGGCCGATCGGCCGCGCTCCGTAGAAGCTGGTTCCGCCGTACTCGTTGTAGGCCTGCCAGGTCGCCTGGGCGCTCACGAACAGGACCGGCGCCGTCCGGGCGTCCGGCCCGCGCCGGACGATGAGGACGGCGCAGCCGGGTGCACCCGCCGACGGGACGAGCGCGGCGAGGTAGACCCCGCTCGGCCAGTCCACCGGCACCTCGAAGCGCAGGGCCTCCGGCCACGCCTCCTCCACCAGGCCGCTCGCCGGGTCCGGCGGGGCCGTACGGCCCGACCGCGCCACGAGGTTGCGGTCCACCCGGACAGGCCGGCCCCCGGCCCCACCGTACCAGCCAAGCCGGTACCAGTGGACCTCGAAAGGTCCTCTCCCGCTTGCCCGCAGGCCCACGGAATCCCCGGGCGCCGCCGAGATCCGGTCGAGGAAGCCGCGGATCGAAGCGGACGAGAACAATGCCGCCTGCCACGCCGCGTTCCCCGTCCGCGCGTTCTCCTCGCGAATGGGCGAGGGGCCTGCGGGCGGCGGCTCGGACGGGCCCGCCGAGGCGGTCGTCCTGGGTCCGGGCGACGAGGCGGGGGCTGCGGTCGGCATCGATGCCGGGGAGGAGGGAGTGGTGGACGAAGCCGGCGTGCCACTCGGGACCGGACTCGCGCAGGCTGCGACGAGCGCCCCGGCCCCCGCGAGCCCCGCGCCGATGGCGGCGCCGAGGAGCGCGCGCCGCGAGAGGCGTGGACCAGCCGGCTCCGGAGACTCCTGATCGGCCACGGGGGGATGATCCGCCAAACCGGCGCACCACGCTCGACGACGCAGCGCCGGGTCCCCGGTCGAGACGGGGGACCTGGGACACGCCATGGAGCCGCGCCCGCGAAACGGTGAAGGCCCCGGCCGCAGCCGGGGCCTTCACCTGGTGCAGCCGGGGCGCTGGGCCCGTGGCGGGAATTCTACGGGTAGAGGCCGCGCAGGGCGGTGGTGTCGGCGACACGCTTCACGGCGACGAGGTACGCCGCCGTCCGCATGTCGACCTCTTCGAGCTTGGCCATGGCGAGGACCTCGCCGAAGCTCCGATCCATGATCTCCTTGAGCTTGGCGTTGACGACCGCCTCGCTCCAATGGTCGCGGTTCAGGTCCTGGACCCACTCGAAGTAGCTGACGGTCACGCCGCCGGCGTTGGCGAGGATGTCAGGGATCATGAAGACGCCCTTCTTCGCCAGGATCAGGTCAGCCTCGGGCGTCGTGGGGCCGTTGGCGGCCTCGGCGACGATCTTGGCCTTGACGTTCTCGGCGTTGCGGGCGGTGATCTGGTTCTCGTAGGCGGCCGGGATCAGGATGTCGACCGGGAGCTCGAGCAGGTCGCCGTTCGTGATGGTGGTGCTGCCGGGGAACCCGACGACCGTCCCGTGCTCCTTCTTCCAGCTGAGCACCTTGTCGACGTCGAGGCCGGCCGGGTTGTGGATCGCGCCGCCGGTGTCGGAGACGGCCACGACCGTGGAACCCTCGTCACGCATGAGCCGCGCGGCGATGGAGCCGGCGTTGCCGAAGCCCTGGACGGCCACGGTGGTCGTGCGGAGGTCCATCCCGAGGTGCCTCGCGGCGTCGACGATCGTGAACACGCAACCGCGGGCGGTGGCCTCGTTGCGGCCCTCGGAGCCACCCAGGCTGATGGGCTTGCCCGTCACGACGCCCGGCACCGTGTACCCGGCGTGCATGGAGTAGGTGTCCATCATCCAGGCCATGATCTGGGGCGTGGTGTTGACGTCCGGGGCGGGGATGTCGCGCTCCGGGCCGATCAGGACGCTGATCTCGGTGGTGAAGCGCCGGGTAAGGGCCTCGAGCTCCTTCATCGACAGCTTCTTCGGGTCGACGATCACGCCGCCCTTGCCGCCGCCGTACGGGATGCCCACGACCGCGCACTTCCAGGTCATCCACATCGCGAGGGCCTTGACCTCGTCGATGCTCACGTCCTGGTGGTACCGGATGCCGCCCTTGGCCGGGCCGCGTCCGAGGTTGTGCTGCACGCGGTAGCCGGTGAAGACCTGCACGGTCCCGTCGTCCATCTTGACGGGGAAGGTCACGGTGAGGGCTCGCCGCGGCTCGCGCAGCACCCGGCGCAGGCCGGGCTCAAGGTTGAGACGCTCGGCGGCGAGGTCGAACTGGCGCTGTGCGACCTGCCACGCGTTTATCGCGGGCGCCGCCTGCTCGGTGGTCATGGAGTGGGGATCCTCCTGTGCGGGTCCGCCCGTCGGACCGTTGGTCTGCTGGTCGGCCCCAACGGGGTGACCGCGCTGCCGCCTTCGGGACGGCTGCCGGTCGCCGGGCGATCGGCGTGGCCGTCGCGCGGCGACTGGATGGTCGTTGGGCCGATCTTCGACCGACCCTACCCCGAGCGGACAGTGCCGAACGGGGACGCCGGGTCCGGGCGGAACGGCCCGCGGCCCGGCGGCAATCGTACCGCCACTGAGTCGCCGCTGCTTCGCAACCTTCGGCCCCGCGCGCCCGGGCGCTTCGGTCGTGGCGGGGCCCGGCGCGAGGGTGTCCCCGGCGACCGCGCGACACGGCGGCCCGACCCGGGGAGGCGCTTGCCCCAGCGGTGTGCGCGTGGCACGATCCGGCAGGCGGCGCGTCCCCCGCGACCGGCGTTGCCGTCTGCCCTCCGGGCGTCGCGGAGAGGTGAGGACAGATGACGGCGAGTCGGCCCCTCTTCCCGCGCGGCAGGATGAGTGCTTCCAGGCGATCGCGCCGATGATCATCGCGAAGCCCAGCTGGGCCCTGACGGCGCTGCTGGTGGTCGGGGTCGCCCTGATCGGGGCCGCGCTCTGGTTCGCGATGGAGGACCTCCTCCTCGCGGTCGATGGCGACCAGGCCAGTGCGACCGTCGTGGCGAAGCGGATCGATCCTACCCACTACTCGGGTCGGGGTGACGACAACGGCTACTTCGCCACGGTCGCCTTCACGCCCGCCGGCGCGGCGCCGGTCCAGTCCGAGCACCTCGTGGCCTCCAGGGATGCCTGGACGAGCATGTCCGTCGGGTCAGTCGTGGGCGTCGAATACGTGAAGGCGTTCCCCGAGGCGATGAACGTCCTGGTCCTCCCCGGGGCGCCCGGCGTCGGCCTTCTCGACGCGCTGCTTCCCTTCGCTCTGCCCGGCGGCATGGGCCTCGTGTTCGCGTTCATCGGGGCCCGCTACCTGCGCGCGCTCCGCGGCGACGAGGCCCTGGTGCGCCGGCTGCGATCCGTCGGCGTGGTCACCACCGGCACGGTCGTGACCAATGATGCCGGGCGCCTCTGGGTGGCCGGGAACCTGCAGCGCCGGATCTCGTTCCATTACGCGGACGGCTCGGGCGGCCAGCACACCGCGACGAGCGGCTGGATGCCCCTTGCCCAGGCCAGGGAATGGAAGGCCCGCGAGACCGGGGTGGTCCGCTATGACCCGGCCAGGCCGGGATTGGCTGCGTGGTACGGCCGCGAGCCGGGCGACCCGGCTGTCGCCCCGGGCGACCCGCCGGCAGTGCGCCACTAGCGGGCCACGACGGAGTCGCTCCTCGCGGCCTCATCCGCGCGGTCAGCGCTTGAGCAGGACGACCCCGCCGACGCAGCCGGGACCCAGGTGCGGGCCGACCGACGGCCCGACCGTCTCGATGGTCACCCGCGTCGGGTCGATGCCGCCGGGCAGCCGGGCAACCACCTCGTCCCTGAAGGACTCGATGTCTCCGGTGACCGTCTGGAGGATGGCGAGGCGCTCCACCGGCCGCGAGGTGAGCAGCTCGATCACGCGCTCGCGGGCCTTGGCGCGGGTCCGGACCCGGTCCTTCGTCTCGACCAGGCCGTCGATCACGGTGATGATCGGCTTGACCGAGAGGACGGTCCCGATCGCCGCCCGGGCGGCCGAGAGGCGGCCGCCCTTGCGCAGGTACTCGAGCGTGTCGAGGGCGACGTAGAGGTCGATGTCGCCGATGCGTCGGGTCAGGGTCTCGGCGATCTCCCCTGCCGGGGCGCCGGCGTCCGCCATCTCCCGCCCGACCACGGCCAGGTGGGAGATCCCCCAGGAGGCGGAGTTGGAATCGATGACGTGGATCTCCTTCCCCGGGTGCTGCTGGGCGCCGATGAGGGCCGACTTGTAGGTGCCCGACAGCTTGGAGCCCACCGTCACGCAGACGATCGCGTCGGCCCCTTCCGCGAAGGCCGCCCCGAAGGCCTCGACGAACGCGCCGGGAGGCGCGGCGGCCGTGGTCGGGAACGGGGCGTCGGGGGCCAGCATTCGCGCCCAGAAGTCCGCCGTGGAAAGATCCACGCCCGCCCGGAACTCCCGATCGCCGAAGCTGACGAGCAGCGGCACCACCCGGATCCCGTGCACCGCCGCGGCCTCCGGCGTGATGTCCGACGCGGAGTCCAGGACGATCGCGATGCGCGACATGGGACCTCTTCCTCCCCCGTGAGCCGGCCTGATGTCCTGGGCGGGACCCGGTCCCGGGTTGCCGGAATGATACGGGACGGTCTCTCGGGATTTCGGGCCGGCCGGGCGCGAGCCGGGGCCCGGCCGGCGAACGGGGCGGCGGTCAGCCGGGGGGCCGTGGCCCGGGGATCCCCACGACCTGCACGACGCCCACGTGGTGCTCATAGGCGCGCAGCCGCCAGAGCGGGAGGACGGCCACGATCACGAAGGCAATCGTCGTCCAGAGGAGCCCGTCCACCCCGGCGCTCTCCGCCGCCCGGCCGCCGATCAGGCTGCCGGTGATCTGGCCGACGCCCAGGAAGACGCTGTAGAGGCCCATGATCGCCCCCCGATCCTCGGGGTACGACTCGGACATGTCGGCCAGGAGCCCGAGCGCCGCCGGCGTTGCGCCGGCCAGGACGAAGACCCCGGCCGCGACCAGCGCGACCAGCCCCAGCATGATCGGCAGGGGCAGCCCGCGACCGTGGTTCACCGCGAGCGTGGCCGCCACGAGGAGGGCCCCGCCCCCCAGGCCGTAGAAGATGATCGTGGTCCGCCTGATCTTCTTGAAGCGGTTGCCCCAGTAGACGAGGCCGGCGCCGAAGACCAGGCCGATCACCAGGAGCCCGACGCTCACGACCGCGGGCGAGTAGCCCTGCATGAGGAACTGGTCCTCGAGCTCGGGCGGGGCGCGCCGGACCAGCTGGAAGAGCGACTGCGACGTCCACGTTCCGAGCGCCGCGTTGACCGCGATCCAGGTGGGGGCCAGCAGCCAGACGTGCGAGCCGCGCAGGATCTGGAGGTAGCGCCCGAGGTGGGCCCGTCGGGCCGGCGGTCGATCCTGCGCCCGGTCGGCCCGCGGATCGCGCACGCCGAACCGGTAGATCGCCCACGAGCCGGCGTAGATGGCCGCGTTCACGAAGAACCCCAGGGGCCCGATGAGCGTGTAGAGCAGCCCGCCGGCGACGATGCCGGCGCCCAGGCCGGCCAGCGTGGCGGCCTCGAAGCGGGCGACCGCCTTGCCCCGCAGGCCCTCGTCGGACGCCGTGGCGATGGCGATGAAGCCCAGGATCGACGGGACGCTGGCGGCCGTCGAGCCGCCCTCCAGGAGCCGGGTCAGGCCCAGCAGCGGGAGGTTCGCGGTGACCCCCGTGAGGATCGCCGCCGCCACGCCGAACCCGGGTCCCAGCTGCATCACGCGGTGGTAGCCGATCCGGTCCGCGATCAGCCCGAAGACCGGCGACAGGGCGAGCTCGGAGGCGAAGAAGAGCGCGGTGAAGACGCCGACCGTCACGCTGCTGACCGGCACGCCCCCGTGCCGATGGAGCTCGGCCAGGTAGTAGGTCAGCATCGCGCCCGTCAGGCCGGTGCTGAAGCGCAGCGTGAGCGTGCCGAGGACGACGGCCCAGATGGAACGTTCCACCTCCGCAGCGTACCCGCCGCCGCGGTGGGCCTGCATGCCTAGAATCTCGCCATGGACCGCCCTCGGCCGCTCGTTCCCGCCCAGGTCGCTCGGGGCTCGTCGGCGGCCGTGGTCGCGCCGCACCATCTCGCGACTGCCGCCGGCCTGGCGATCCTGCGGGCGGGCGGCCACGCGGTCGATGCGGCCATCGCCACGAACGCCGTCCTGGGCGTCGTGCTCGGGGAGGCCTGCGGGCTCGGCGGCGACGCATTCTGGCTCGTCTGGGACGAGGCCTCGGGCGTTCAGTCGGCGCTCAACGGCTCCGGGCGCGCCCCTGCTGCAGCCGATCCCGCCGGGCTCCGGGCGTCCGGGCTGGCCAGCCTGCCGTTCCGCGGCCCCCTGACGATCACGGTCCCCGGCGCCGTCCGGTCGTGGTCGGACGCCCACGGGCGGTGGGGCCGCCTCCCGCTCGGTGACCTGTTCGCCCCGGCGATCGAGCTCGCGGGCGAGGGCTTCCCGGCCGACGACCTGTTCGTGCGGTCCGTGGAGAGATCCGCCCGCACGTTCGACGCCGAGATCGGGACGCTGGCCGCCGGCTGGCACGCCGTCTACCGCCCAGCCGGTCGACCATGGCGCCCGGGCGAGCGCGTCCGCCTCCCGGCCCTCGCGGCCACGCTCCGCCGGCTCGCCGAGGCGGGCCTCGACGACTTCTACGAAGGGTGGGTCGGGGAGCGCCAGGCCGCCGGTCTCGCGGCCGCGGGCAGCCCGATCCGGGCCGCCGACCTGGCCGGGCACGCCTCGACCTGGGGGGTGCCGCTCGCCCTTCCCTATCGCGGCGCTGTCGCGACCACCCACCCCCCCAACAGCTCCGGCATCGTCGCTCTCGAGATCCTCAACGTGCTCCGGGCGCTGGAGCCGCCCGGGCCGGACGTCTTCGCGCCCGGCGACGGCGGCGCCTCCGCGGGCGCGGACCTGCGCTGGGTCCACCTCGGGATCGAAGCCGCCAAGCGCGCCCTCGCCGACCGGAACGCCTACCTGACGGACCCGGCAGCCTTCCAGGCCCCGATGGAGCGCCTGCTCGACCCGGCCCATGGGGCCGCGCTGGCGCGGGCGATCGATCCGGCCAGGGCGTCGGTCCCGCCCGCCGGTGGCGTGCCGAAGGGTGGCGGGACGATCTGGCTCGGGGTCGTCGACGGCGCCGGCAACGCGGTCAGCCTGGTCGAGTCGAACTACGCCGGCTTCGGGTCCGGGATCGTGGACCCGGCGACCGGGATCGCCTACCAGAACCGGGGCAGCTACTTCTCCCTGGACCCCGGGCACCCCAACGTGCTGGCGCCCGGGAAGCGGACCCTCCACACGCTCCTGCCCGGGATGCTCTTCCGGGACGGCCGACCCTGGGTCGTCCATGGGTCCATGGGCGGCGACGCCCAGCCGGCCATCTACGCCCAGGTCGTGAGCGCCCTCGTGGACGGCGCTGTCGACGTGGCAACCGCGGTGGCGGCGCCGCGCTGGTCACCCGAGCCGCCGGCCCATTTCGCCCCGCCGGAGCAGGTCGCGATCGAACCGCGGTTCCGGGCCGGGCTCCTCGACGGGCTGCGGGCGATGGGCCATCGGCTCGCCGTCCGCGAACCGTTCGACGGCGGGCTGGGACACGCCCACGCCGATCGAGCTGGTGGAGGGCGGACCGGCCCGGGGCGGGACGCTCGCGGCCGCCACCGACCCGCGCTCCCCGGGCCTGCCCGCGGCGTGGTGACGAGAGCGATGGGCGACCCGTCCGGCGACCGCGCTCCCCTCCTGGCCGCCGAGGCGCGCTCGGCGCTGCTGGCGCGCTTCGGCCGGCTCACCCTGGTGGAGCTGCGCGCCCTCGACGCCGCGGTCGGGGAGCTCGCCGTGGAGAAGCGCTACCACGGCAAGGTCGATCGAGGATTCCAGCTGGCCTGGTACGACGGCCCGGAGCTCGTGGCCGCCGAGAATGCCGAGCTCGACGTCCTCTTCTCCGACGTGATGATCGCCCTCGCCCATGGTGTGACCGGCGTGGACGTCGAACGGACCGCAGATCGCCCGGCTCCCCGGGGGCGCGGCCTGTTCTCCGGCATGACGGCGTTCTTCCTGGCGCCCTCGCGCACGCGCCAGCTGCAGGACGCGGCGATCGAGCTCATCGAGGGTGCCGCCCGACCCGCGGACCTTCGCCGGGGCATCGTCGCCTGCTGGAACGTGGCCTGCGCAGCGGCGCTGCGAGGGCATCTCCACCCGGAGGTCGTGACGACCCTGGAGGTCGCGTGGCGACGGGCTCTCGGCGATCCGCCGGCCTGAGCCGCGGCGGGCCGGGCCGGCAGGCCCGGAGCCGGGACCGTGAGACCGCCCGACGGCTGCGCCGGGGGCGGAGCCCGTGCGATACTCCCCGGCGAGAACGAACCGCGCCTGCGGGCAGCCGACCGGAGGGTCCCGTGACCTCGAACATCAGCCAGAGCTACCCGTACTCCAGCGAGACGGAGGCTCAGCGGGCCGCCGCGGTCGCCACGACCATCGCCGCGCACGACGGGCTCGACGTGACCATCGCGGCCGAGTCGCTGCCGGTGACCGCCGATGACCGGTGGTGGACCTGGCACCACGCGGGGTGCGGCGGGACGCTCCATGTCGCCGGGTACGCGCGCGATCGTCACGCGCTCTACGTCGCCTGCGACCGCTGCGGGAAGACCGCCCTCCGCTGAGGGCGCCGGGTCCCGACCCCTGAGCACCGCCGCGGCGCCCGGCTCCATCCCGGTCGACGCCGCCGCGCTCGGTGATGCCCGGCGCAGGCTCGCGCTGGACATGCTGGGGATCATCGCCTCCGCGGTCGGCTTCGGCGTCGTCTTCGGGCTGACCGCGCGGTCCAGCGGGTTCTCGCCGCTGGAGGCATCGGCATTCTCGGTGCTCGTCTTCGCGGGGGCCTCGCAGTTCGCCGCGGCCGGCATGGTGGCGGCCGGGTTCGCGTGGCCCGCGATCATCGTGCTCACCGCGCTGGTCAACGCCCGCCATGCGCTCTATGCGGCGGCGCTCGCCCCGTGGCTGCGCGAGCGGTCCCGCCTGGAGCGCGCCGCGATGGCCCACGTGCTCACCGACGAGTCGTTCGCCCTGAGCCTCGTCCACTTCCGGCGGGTCCGCTTCGCCGATCGGCGGGGCTACTGGCTGGCCGCGATCGGCGGCGTCTTCATCCCCTGGAACCTGGCCACGCTGGTGGGCGTGCTGGGCGGCCAGATCGTGCCGGACCCCCGGGTGCTCGGGACTCGACGTCGTCTTCCCGGCCGCGATGGCCGGGCTCGCGGTGGGCCTCGCGACGGGCCGGCGGGAGGTCGTCGCGGGCGGGGCCGGGATCCTCGTGGCGCTTGCCGTGGGACTCCTGGTGGACCCCCGGGCAGGCGTGTTCGCAGGCGGCGTGCTGGGGCCCGTCGCCGGCCTCCTGGTTCCGCGCCACGACGCGGCCGTGCCCGAGAGCGACGAGCGGCCGGCGGACCCGGACGCGTTCCGGATCCCGGATCGATCCGAGGACGGGATGGCCCCGTGAGCTCGCAGCTCGTCCTGCTCGCGGTGCTGATGGCGGCCGTCACGTACCCGGCGCGCGCGGTCCCGCTGCTGGTTCCCGCCTTCGAGCGCCTGCCGCCGCGGGTGCTGGAGTACCTCCGACTGGTCGGGCCGGCCGTGCTCGGGTCGATCGCGGCATCCCAGGTCCTCCTGGCGATCGGCCCGGACGGACATGCCACCCTCCACGTCGGCCTCGACGCCCTGGCCGTGGTCGCCTGCGCGGGCCTGGTCGCCTGGCGGCGGTCGCTCTTCCTCGGCCTCCTCGTCGCGGTGGTCCTCGTCGCGACGCTCCGGGCGGCCGGAATCGCCTGACGGACGCTGAATCTCGAATTCAGCGATCCTTCACGCGGAAGCGCTACAAGGAGGTCGGAAGACGGGAGGATCGTCTCCATCCACGCCCTCGTCCTGGAGCAGCAATGGACCAGCTCGGCAGCCCCGAACCTCCGGTGAACCCGGTCGACCGGACCGTTCCCGACGATGCGGCGAACCAGGCGTGGAGCACGCCTGCGCAACCAGGTGATCCGGCCGATTCGACTCGCTGGACGCAGCCTGCACCGGCGGAGCCTTCCTTCCCCACGGCACCGACGGGTTGGACCGCGTCCAGCTTCCCGCCTCCTCCGCCGGCCGCTCATCCCGCTCCGTCGCCCGGCCAGCCGGGCCTCGACCCGTGGGCATCGGGCCCCCGGCCGTGGGCTCCAGGGGTGGTACCGCTTCACGTGACAGCGCAGGCGCCCGACACCCGGGAGCGCAGCGCCACCCGACGCTCCGTCGGCCTCGTCCTGGGGGCGGCTCTCCTCTCGGCGATCCTCGCATCCGGCGGCACGTACGCGCTCGTCGCCCTGGGCCGCCCGGCAGCGGGAGCACCCGGTGCGACCGCCGCGCCGGCTGCCACCGTGGCCGGCGCCGTCGCCGCCTCTTCTTCGGGGACGACCACGATCACCGCGGACGACGTCGCGGCCCGGGTGGCCGCCTCCGCCGAACCGTCCGTCGTCACGATCACCGTCGCCGGAGCCAGCCGCTCGCCCTTCGGCGACGTGACCCAGGGCACCGGCTCCGGGTTCGTGGTCGGCCAGGGCGGCCTGATCCTGACCAACAACCACGTCGTGGCCGACGCGACGAGCCTGTCGGTGACGCTCCCGGACGGCAAGATCGTCGACGCGACGATCGTCGCGACCGATCCGGCCCACGACCTTGCCCTGGTCCGGGCCGGCGGGGTCACCCTGCCGCCGCTCGTGCTGGGGGACGGGTCCCGGCTGACGGTCGGCCAGATCGCCATCGCGATCGGCAGCCCGCTCGGGACGTTCACCCAGACCGTGACCCAGGGGATCGTGTCGGGACTCGGGCGCTCGATCGACGTATCGGATGGACCGCGCACCGCAGCCAGGCACCTCGACGGCCTCATCCAGACCGACGCCGCCATCAATCCCGGCAACAGCGGAGGGCCGCTCCTGGACTCGGCCGGCCACGTCATCGGGATCGTGACCGCCACTGCGAGCAACTCGCAGGGCGTCGGCTTCGCCGTCCCGATCAACGTCGCCAAGGACCTCCTGGCCCAGGCCGGGAATAGCTGAGCCGCTTTCAGAGAGGCGTGAGACGCGCGGCGCAGGATCGGAGAGCCACTGCACCGCCGCCAGGCAGGAGTCACGCACCGATGGATCTTCGACCCGTGCCGGTCAAGCCGGCCCGACGCCTCACCGCCCCCCTGGCGGTCGGACTCGCCGCCCTCGGCGTCGCCGCCGCCGTCCTCGCCGTCGGCCTGACCCCGGGGCCCGGCGGGGCGACCCCGCTGGGCATCCCGCTCCTGGCGGCGGCGACGCCGGCCGCCGCTCCCACCGGCAGCCCGGGACCCGGCTGGCGCGACGGCGCCGGACGCGGCTGGATGGGCGGACCGGGCATGGGCACGGGTCCGGGCATGATGGGCGGCGGACGCGGGTTCGGTGACGGGCGTCGGTTCGGCGGCGTGCTCGGGCAGATCACGATCAGCGCGATCGAGGGCACGAAGATCTCGCTCAAGTCGGCCACGGGCTGGACGCGCACGATCGACGTCGCCTCGATCCCGCTCACGAAGGCCGGCCTCACGATCTCGGCGATCGACCTCAAGGTCGGTGACACGGTCGCCCTCGGCGAGAGCCGCGCGGCCGACGGCTCGTTCACCCTGAGCTCCCTGACCGTCGTCCTCGACGAGGTTGCCGGCTCGGTCACCAGGATCGACGCGACGTCGATCACGGTCAGCGACCGCGGCGGCACCGCGGTCACGATCAAGACGAGCACGGGGACCGTCTACCGGCGCGCCGGCCAGTCGATCGCCCGCAGCGACATCGCGGTCGGCGCCCGGATCGAGGCGTCCGGATCGAAGGCGTCCGACGGCTCGCTCACGGCGGTCGCGGTCGACGTGGCGCCGGACGTCGTCGTCGGCACGGTCAGCGCGAAGAGCGGCTCGACGCTGACGATCGCCACCGCGGGCGGTGGCACCGCCACGGTGAAGGTGACCGGAACGACGACCTACACCGTGGCCGGCAAGGCGAGCGCGACGCTCGCGGACGTCGCCGTCAACAACGCGATCCAGGCCGAGGGCGTGCGCGCGGCCGACGGGACGCTCACGGCAACGAGCATCCGCGCCGGAGCGCTGGGCGGCCCCGGCTGGGGCCCCGGGATGGGTGGCCACGGCTTCGGTCGCCAGGGTGGGCCGGCCGCTTCACCCGCCCCGACGAAGGCGCCCGGCACCAGCGGCTGATCCTCGGAGCTCCCTCGATTCCCGGGGCCGTCCCGGCGGCCGCGGCGACAGCCGACGGGCGCAGCGACCGCGCCGCCGGGGCGGCGCGCAACGGATTACCGGTCGCGGGCCGCGCCCCAGGCCCTGATCTCGGGGTCACGACCCGTGGCCAGGAGCAGCGCCGCGAACAGCGTGGTGCGGGGCACGATGCTCGCGACGTCGAGGTACTCGCCAGGGGAGTGATCGAGGCCCCCGGTCGGACCAAGGCCGTCGAGGGACGCCACGCCCATCCCGGAGGTCGTGTTCGCATCCGACGCCCCGCCGGTCGCCGCGTCCCGGAGCTCGAAGCCGAGCCGTTCGGCCAGCCCGGCCGCGTGCGTCACGAGGCGTCCGGAGCGCTCCAGCTTCTCCATCGGCCAGTGCCGATGGCGCTCCTCCACCTCGATGGTCACGTCCGCGACGCTCGGTGCCGCCGCGATCGCCCGGACCGCCGCGTCGGCCGCCACGAGGCTGGCGCGATCGACCGCCCGGAGGTCGACCTGGAGGACGACCCGTTCCGCGACGACGTTCGAGCGGGTCCCCCCCTCGATCACCCCGACGTTGCAGGTGACGCCCGTGAACCCGGCGGGCACGGCGTGCAGGCCGATCACCTGGTGGGCCGCCTCCAGGATCGCGCTGCGGCCCTTCTCGGGCTCCACGCCGGCATGGGCGGCCCGTCCGTGCACGGTGACCAGGTAGTCGATCGTGCCCTTGCGCGATGAGACGATGTCGCCGTTGGCCCGGCCGCACTCGAGCACGAAGGCGACCTCGGAGTCGGCGGCCACCCGGCGGACGTGAGGGGTCGAGGACGTCGAGCCGACCTCCTCGTCCGGGTTGGCGATGACGGTCAGGCGCCCGAACGGGAGCGGGCCGGCGGCGAGGGCCGCCTCGAGCCCGTAGAGGAGCGTCAGCAGGCCGCCCTTCATGTCCGTCACGCCCGGGCCGGTCGCGATCCCATCGGCGACCCGGAAGGGCCTCGCCGCCGCCGTCCCCGCCGGGAAGACCGTGTCCAGGTGGCCGATCAGGAGCGCCCGGGGCCCGCCCGGCGTGGCGAGCGCGCCGTCGAAGGTCGCCTCCACGGTGTCGCCGAACGTGCCGTCGGGGTCGGGGTGGCGGATCACCGTCCCGCCCATCCGTGCCAGGAACGCCGCCACCCAGGTCGCGACCTCGTTGACGCCGGCCGGCGTGAAGCTGCCGCAGTCGATGCCGACAAGGAGTTCCAGGTCGGCCAGGAAGGCCGGCTCGGCGGTGGCGATCCTCTCGTGGAGCGCGGCCAGCTCGGCGTCGGCGACGAGGGCGGTGGGAAGGGTGGGGTCGGTCATCGCCGTAGTCTACGGTGCCCGGGCGGCCCGATCCGCCGGGATGCGGGTCGGCCGGCGAGGTCGCCCTCGGGCCTGCCTGGGCGGACGACCGCGCCGGCCACGGGACGCCGAGGACGCGCGAGCCGTCACGGGCGCCGGCGGACCACGGACGGTCGGGCGACCCTGCGGGCGCGTCGAGCTCGCCCGGATCCCGCGAAGGCGGCCCCGCCCGGCGCGCCGAGGAGGGCGCTCGCCTCCCGGTAGGCGCTCGCGGCATCGTCGACGCAGCACACGACCAGGTCGCCCGGGGCGGCCCGACGCATCGCCGCGCGGACCGCGGACAGCTCGTCGAGGATGGTCTGCACGTGGGTCGTCCGCGACTCGCCGGCGTCTCGCGCCTCGCGGACGCCGGCGAGCGTGTTCGCAGCGGACTCGCCGGGAGGCCGCCCCCGGGGGTCGCGGTCCTCGCGGACGTAGAGCTCGTCGAAGGCCGCGCTGGCGAGGCGGCCGTAGGCCCGCTGGTCCTCGTCGCGCCGATCGCCCGGGATGCCGACGACGCCGATCGCCCGGCCGACGCCGCTGGCCCGCGAGACCGGACGCAGGCCCCCCGGAGGGTTCCATCATCCGGCCCACGAAGTCGGCCAGGCTGCGCATCCCGTCGACGTTGTGGCAGTAGTCGATCACGATCCGGATTCCGCCCAGCTCCAGGAGGTTGAGCCGACCGGGCGCGTTGAGGAACGAGGTCGTGAAGGTTCGCAGCCCCTGACGGATGTCGGGCAGGCCGGCGCCCGCCGCCCACGCGGCCGCGGCCGCCCCCAGCGCATTGGCGACGTTCATCCGGGCCTTGCCCCCGAACGTCGCCGGGACGAGATGGGTGCCCAGGACCGGCATCGTGCGTGACCCGAGGCGCAGGACGATCAGCTCGCCCTCGAGCGTCGCCTGGAGGGCGAACGCCGCACCGCCCCGCCCGCAGTGACCATCGACCCGGTCCCAGCCGTCGCTCCCCTTCTGGGTGGCCATGCTGAAGTAGACGACCCGGCCGGCGGACTGGGAGACCATCCGGGCGACCAGCGGGTCGTCCGCGTTGAGGACGGCCGTCCCGGACCTGGGGACGGCCTCGACGAGCGCGCTCTTCAGCAGGGCAAGCTGGCCGACGGTTTCGATCCCGCCCAGGCCGAGGTGATCGGCGGTCACGTTGGTGACCAGGGCCACGTCGTTGCGGTCGTAGCCCAGGCCTTCGCGCAGGATCCCGCCGCGCGCCACCTCGAAGACGGCCATGTCGACGGCGGGATTCCGGAGCACCAGCTGGGCGCTCCTCGGGCCGGACCTGTCGCCCTTCCTGACCAGCCGCCCGTCGATGACGATCCCGTCCGTGGAGGTCATCCCGACTCGCCGGCCCATCAGCCTGAAGATGTGGGCGATCATCCGGACCGTCGTCGTCTTCCCGTTGGTGCCGGTGACGGCGACGATCGGGATCCGGGCGGGCGTCCCCGGCGGGACCTTGTCCTCCGCCCCGCCGACGACGAGGAGATGGCCGCTCGACATGCGTTCGGGAGTATAGCGACGGGTTCGGTGCCGGTGGGATACTGGCCGCCGCCATGGCGTCCATCGATTCCGGTCGACCTGCCCCGCACGCCCCGCCCGCGCCGGTCGGCCGAGCGGGTGCGCCAGGCCGCGCCGGGACGCTGGTCGACGGCCGCGTCGACCGCCCGGCGCGGCGCCGCACGGCGGTCATCCGCCGGGCACTCCGCCGGGCACTCCGCCGCGAGGCTCGCCGCCTGGCAACGCGCGAGCATGTCGCCGCGATCATCCTCCTGGCCATCGCCGGTGGCATCGGGCTGGCGGGCATGTGGGCGCGGGGCGAGCTGGGCGGGAGCGACGCCCGGGCCTACTGGGCCGCCGCCCGGATCTGGCTCAACGGCGGCGACCCATACCATCCGACCGGGCCATTCATGCCCTACGTGTACTCCCCCTGGATCCTGCCGATCTTCCTGCCCTGGGCGCTCCTGCCCTGGGACGTCGCCTGGTTCGTCTACCGGGGCGGGACGATCCTGCTCCTCCTGTGGACCGTCGCCTGGGCCTACCGGATCCATCCGCTGCGCACCGGCGTGGTCGGCCTCGTGCTCGCCTTCCCGATCTTCGCGAACCTCGACACCGGGAACATCAACCTGCCCCTCGTCCTCCTCCTCTGGAGCGCCCAGTTCACGGGGCCGCGAACCGCCGGGGCCCTGTGGGCCCTGGCCACGGCCATGAAGCTGGTGCCGCTGGTCTTCCTGCCGGTGCTGCGGCCGCCGGCACGACTCTGGGGCGTAATCTTCCTGGCGGTCGCGGTGTGCCTGACCCTGGCCACGCTGCCCATGACGCTCGTGCAGATCCAGGTCCTGACCGCGCTCCCCCGGCCGCCGCGGCTCGACTACCTGGTCTTCCTCTGGGCGCTCCTGCCCCCGTTCTGGCGCCAGTCCGACGCATGGTGGTTCGCCCGGCGGGGCTCGTGGGGGCGCTGGACCGGGGCGGCCAGGGCAGCCCTTGGCCGCGGGGCGGAATCGCTCCGGCGCGACCCGGCGGGCGCCACGGGGGCGGCGGGCAGCCGGCTCCGGTCCGGGGTCCTGGGCTTCTTCGGGCTGGCTCGCTGAGCGTCACGCGGCGCGGTCACGTCAACACCTCGATCAGCCCCCGGCGGCGCTTTCAGATCGTGACCGCGGTCCCCTGGGCGATGATCCGGCGCTCACGAGCATCCGGAGCCACCAGCCGGAAGAGCGACCGGTCGAGCGAGTGGACGCCGGTCGAGATGAAACGGATGGAACCCAGGCGGTAGGCGAAGACCGGGTTCTCCCTGTGCCCCGCGTAGTGCGTCGCGCTGCCGTCCGCCGTGATGAGCGCGAGGTTCGCGTTGCCGCCGAAGACCGCGTGGAGCCGGGCGAGCTGGCCCGCCGCCGGTTCGTCCGCGCTCCATTCATCCTCGAGCCAGCGGGCGGCGACCTCGGTGTCCGCCCGTCCGAGGAGGCGACCCTGGGCGTCGAACCTCGGCCGGAGCTCGCGCTCGTGCTCGAGGTCGCCGTTGTGGGCCACCACGAATCGCCCGGCCGGGTCCATGAACGGCTGCGTGTCGGGCAGCGTCGTCGTGGACAGCCGCGAGGGACGGCGGAGGTGGACCAGCGCGGTCGTCGTCTCGTTCGCCCCGATCCCCGCGCGGGCGTCATCGTCGCGGAAGGCGCCGACGTCCCGGTGGCTCGCCAGCGTCCCGTCGGCTCGCAGCCAGGCGACGCCCCAGCCGAACCCGGCGACGCCGTAGTGCTCCAGCGCCCCGACCAGCTCCCAGAGCGCGTCGAGACGGAACGGCGACTCCGACCGGGCCACGAGCTGCTCGCACACTGCGACGGATCTTACCGTGTGCCGCGCGCAGCGCCGCGCGCGGGAGCGGCCCGATCCACGGTTGCCTCGAGCGGTTCGGCGTCCGGCGGGGCGTCGGCGTCCGCCCGGCCCCCCGGTTCGGGCTGGCAGCGCGGACACCAGTAGGTGACCCGCGGCAGCTCGCCCTGGACGCGCGAGCGGATGAGCGTGCCGCAGCGCCGACAGGGCCGGCCGGCCCGTCGGTACGCCCAGAGCCGGCCCGGGCGACCCGGCCGGGCCCCGGCCTCGCGGTCCGTCGGCGCTCCACCCCCGGCGGTGCCGGTCGTGACCCGGACGATCGCGTCCCGGTTCTCGAGAAGAAGGGCCCGGGCGCGGTCGACCAGGCGCTCGAGCGGCCCGTCGGCCAGGCTGCCGAGCGGGGCGAACGGCGAGACCCGCTCGATCCAGCAGACCTCGCTCTTGAAGACGTTGCCGATGCCGGCCAGGGCGCGCTGGTCGAGGAGCGCCTCGGCGATCGGCAGGGCCGAGCGCGCCGGGTCGCGCAGGCGACGGAGCGCCTCGGCCCGGTCGAACCCGTCGGCCGTCGCGTCGGGCCCGAGCGCTCCGAGGGGTGGGTGCAGCGCCTCGGCCCTGGTCTCCAGGAGCTCGACGACCGGCGCGTCGAAGCAGACGGCCACGGCACCCGGGACCTCCAGGACGAGGACGGCCCGGGCGGCCGGACGTCGCCAGCGTTCGCCGGGCCGGTAGCGATGCCAGGACCCCTGCATCCGCAGGTGGGTCCGCAGCTCCAGCCCGTTGTCCAGGCGGATCAGCAGGTTCTTGCCGAGGGCACGGACGTCGATCACCGTCGCCCCGACGACCTTCTCGACCCGGGGACCGGGCACCCGGGCCCGGGCGACAGTGACGACCCGGCCGAGCAGGTGGGGTCGGAGCGCGGCCGCGGTCCGGAAGAGCGTGTCGCCTTCGGGCATCGGTCGATCCAGCGGCGGGCGACGCGGCGGGCGCTCAGCGCGGGACGCGGAGCGCCATGCCCCGATAGCCCGCGCTGAACCCGGCAGCCTCGAGCCGGGCTCGCCAGGGGCTCGCCGGTCCCGTCGGCTCGCCGTCGATGCGGGCGAGGACGAGGTCCCGAACCCGGCCGTCGACGACGAGCGCGCGGAGGGCGGCCAGGGCCGCGCCAAGGCGGTCGGGATCGTCCGCTGCCGGGAACGTGGCCAGCCCCCTGGCGCCCCGCTCCAGGTAGCACACCGGCACGCCCTCCACGAGCACGACGTACGCCCCGGCGGCGCGCTGGAAGGGGCGGCGATCCGCTTCGGCGCGGCGCGGCCAGGCGAGCGCCGCCCCGTACGGCTGGGCCGGGTCGGCCGCGGCCAGGAGGTCCACCCGGAGCATCGCCCGATCCGCTTCGCGCAGCGCCCGCAGCCGGTCGACCGCCCCGGGCAGCGCGAACTGGGCGGCGCCCAGGCCGTCGACGAAGTAGCCCCGCCGGATCCGGCCGGCCTCCTCCAGGGCGCGGAGCACCGGGTAGACACCCGCGAACCCGCCCTCGACCGACTCGCCCACGACCGCCTCGCGGGTCAGGACGCCGTGCCGGTCGAGGAGCGCCAGGGCGAGCGCGTGGAGCCGCTGCGTCGCGCCCGGGGCGGCCGGACCGCTCGTCACCGCGCCCGACGGCAGATTCGTGCCGGAGGCCAGGTCGGACGCGCTGCCCAGGCGGTCCGCATCCGGCGGGTCGACGAGCGACCAGCGGCCAGCCGCCTCCGGCGGGCCGAGGCTGGGAAGGCGACCCGGCCGTGGTCGCCGGTCGCCGGCTGGGCGCTTCCAGCGCAGCGCCCGAAGCGGGGCGAACGTGTCATTCGTCACCTCGCCCGCCCAGGCGAGATCCCAGAGCGCGTCCAGCACCTCGCGCTCCGACCCGCCCCCGGCCGCCGCGAAGATCTCCCGGTAGAACGATGCGCCGCGGCGACCGAGGAGCGCCCGGATGGCGGCGTGGCGAGGTCCCTCCGGGACATCGGTCGCGGCCTGGGCGGCAATTCGCGCGGCCCGCAGCACGTCGCCGCGGCCGGGCCGGAACAGGGCCACGCGGCCGTCGTCCCGACCCAGCGACCCGCAGCCCACCCAGGCAACCTCGCCGAGGGCACCCAGCTCGTCGAGCAGGCGGGGCTGGTAGCCGGGGACACGAGCCGGCAGGACATCCCGTTCCAGCACCGAGGCCGGGATCGGGACGCCGGTGAGCTGGTCCACGACCTCCGCCAGGCGCTCCAGGGCCGCCTGGCCGCGCAGCGGAGCCGGGCGCTCCACGCCCGGACCGGGGACCGGCGCCACGCCCTGCCAGGCCGGCAGGAAGCGTGCGAGCGCGGCCTGCTCGACGGGCTCCACCTCGCGCCGAAGGCGCGCCAGCGAACGGCGGCGGAGCGTCCGGAGCACGTCCGGGTCGCACCATTCGCGTTCGGCCCCGCCGGGGCGGAACTCGCCCCGGAGCAGCGTCCCGGCGGCGACGAGGCGGCCCAGCGCCTCGTCGACGATCCCGCTGGGCAGCCCCCAGCGCAGGGCTGGCTCGCGGGCCAGGAATGGGCCATGCGTGCGGGCCCAGCGGGACAGCAGCCCGCCCAGCGCATCGACCGTCGGGCCCAGGAACGCGGCGGGCGTGCCCTGGGGCGGCTGGGCGCCGGTCGCGTCCCGGTAACGGGCCGCATCCTCGATCGCCACCCAGCGCGGCTCGCCGCCGATTCGCAGCGCGATCGCGCGCCGCGTCGCGGCCAGCGTCTCCAGCCACTCCCCGGCAGCCGGCGGGCCCCCACGGGTCCGGGCGGCGAGCTCGTCGGACGTGAGGTCGCCGAGCCGGCGGAGCAGGTCGGCCAGCTGATCCACCGAGCCCGCCTTGCGCTCGTCCACCAGGGCCTGGAGGGTCAGATCCGTCTCCTCCAGCGCCTCGGGGTCCAGCAGCTCGCGGAGCTCCTCCTGGCCCAGCAGCTCACGCAGCAGGTCGCGGTCCAGCGCCAGCGCCTGGGCCCGGCGCTCCGCCAGCGGCGCGTCGCCCTCGTACATGTAGGCGGCCACGTAGTCGAACAGCAGCGATGACGCGAACGGCGTGGCCCGGACCGTCTCGACGCGGTGGACGCCGACCTCGCGGCGAGCGATCCCGGCGAGCACCTCGCGGAGCGCCGGGAGGTCGAAGACATCGGCCAGGCATTCGCGGTAGGTCTCCACCAGGATCGGGAAGCTGCCGTACCGGCTGGCGACGGCGAGGAGGTCGGCTGCCCGCTGGCGCTGCTGCCAGAGCGGCGTCCGGGACCCCGGCCGGCGACGGGGCAGGAGGAGGGCTCGCCCCGCGCTCTCGCGGAAGCGCGAGGCGAACAGGGCCGATCCGCCGACCGCGCCGACGACCAGGTCCTCGACCGCGTCGGCATCCGGGAAGAGCGCGTCCTCGACCCCCTCGAGATCGCCCTCGGGCAGCCGGATCGCGATCCCGTCGTCGGACCAGATGCTGGAGACCTCGCTCCCCAGGCGCTCGCGCAGGCGCGCCTCGATCGCCAGCGACCACGGGGCGTGGACGCGGCCGCCGAACGGCGTCAGGAGGACGAGCCGCCAGTCGCCCAGCTCGTCGCGGAAGCGCTCGACCACCACCCGGCGATCCGTCGGGAGGGCCCCCGCCGCCTCCCGCTCGTCCTCGAGGTAGGCCACGAGGTTCTCCGCCGCGAGCGGATCCAGGTCGTTGCGCGTGCGCAGCCGCTCGATCGCCGCAGCGCGCCCCTTCGGGCCCCGGGAGAGGTCTCCCTCCAGCTCCCGCACGAGCGCGCCGAGGGCCCGTCCGAGCTCGATCGGGCGCCCGATCGCGTCGCCTTTCCAGAACGGGAGCTTGCCTGGCTCGCCGGGCGCCGGGGTGACGATCACCCGGTCCGGCGTGATCTCGGCGACCCGCCAGCTGCTGGCGCCGAGGACGATGACGTCGCCGTGCATCCCGGCGCGGAGCTCGTAGACCATCTCCTCGTCCAGCTCGCCGACCCGCCGCCCCGGCGTCCCCGCCTCCCCGGCGACGAAGACCCCGTACAGCCCCCGGTCCGGGATCGTCCCGCCGGAGGTGACCGCGACCACGCGGGCGTCGCGCCGTCCCTCGACCGTGTCGGCCACCCGGTCCCACACGACGCGCGGCTTGAGCTCGGCGAACTCGTCGGACGGGTAGGCGCCGGAAAGCATCGCCAGGACGCCCTCCAACGCCTCGCGCGTGAGCGTCTCGAACGGGGAGGCGCGGGTGACCGCGGCGAGGAGCTCGGTCACCGTCCAGCGGTCCATCACGGTCATGGCCACGAGCTGCTGGGCGAGCACGTCGAGCGGGTTGCGCGGGACCGCGGTCGCCTCGATCGCCCCGGCGTGCATCCGCTCCGCGACCACCGCGCACTCCAGGAGATCGCCGCGGTACTTCGGGAAGATCACGCCGCGGGATACCTCGTCGACCCGGTGGCCGGCCCGCCCGATTCGCTGGAGGCCCCGGGCGACCGACGTGGGCGACTCGACCTGGATCACGAGGTCGATCGCCCCCATGTCGATGCCGAGCTCCAGCGACGACGTGGCGACGAGGGCGGGCAGCCGCCCTTCCTTGAGCGCCTCCTCGATCGCGACGCGCTGCTCTCGGGCGATCGAGCCGTGGTGGGCGCGCACGAGCTCCTCGCCGGCCAGCTCGTTGAGGCGCTGGGCCAGGCGCTCCGCGAGCCGCCGGCTGTTGCAGAAGACGAGCGTGCTCCGGTGCGCGCGGATGAGCTCGAGGATCCGGGGGTGGATCGCGGGCCAGATGCTGACCCGCGTCTCGCGGCCTGCCACCGGACCGCCTGGCTGCTCGTCGAGGGGCAGCATCTCCCCGAGGCGGCTCATGTCCTCCACCGGGACCACGACCTGGACGTCCAGCGCCTTGCGCGCCCCCGCGTCCACGATCGTGACCGCGCGGTCCGGCCCGGCCCCGGCCAGGAACCGGCCGATCGTCTCGAGCGGTCGCTGGGTGGCCGAGAGCCCGATCCGCTGGAAGGCCGGGGCGGTCGGTGACCGGAGGGCGACGAGGCGCTCCAGGCTCAGCGCGAGATGCGCGCCCCGCTTCGTCCCGGCGACCGCGTGGACCTCGTCGATGATGACGTGCTCCACGCCGCGCAGGATCTCGCGCGCCTCCGAGGTGAGCAGGAGGTAGAGCGACTCGGGCGTGGTGATCAGGATCTCGGGCGGATGCTTCGCCAGCTGGCGGCGCGCCTCGCTGGGCGTGTCGCCCGTGCGGCTCCCGATCGAGACGGGTCGGACCGGCATTCCCAGCTTCGCGCCGGCCAGGGCGATCCCCGCGAGCGGTGCGCGCAGGTTCCGCTCCACGTCATAGGTGAGCGCCTTGAGCGGGCTCACGTAGAGGATTCGAACCGTCCCGCCGTCCGCGGCGCTCATGCCGGCAGCCCTGTCGGCGGCTGGGCGCGCCCGCGGCGCTGACGCCGCCGACACGGGCATCGCGGGCCGTGTCTCGAGTGGCTCCCGTACCAGGCGGTCAAGGCACCACAGGAACGCGGCGAGCGTCTTGCCGCTGCCCGTGGGGGCGTGGAGGAGAACGTGGCCGCCGCCGGCGATCGCGGCCCACCCCCCGGCCTGGGCCTGCGTCGGCGCCGCGAACGCCTCGCGGAACCAGCTCGCGACCGGTGGGCTGAACCGGGCGAGCGGGTCGTCGACGGGCGGGGCGGATCGCGGGGCCACGGGACCGCGAGTATACCCGGCGCCCGGGAAAACGATCGCCCGTTCTATTGCGGGCCGCCGACGTCCCGACGGACGGGCCGGACCCGGGGCGCCACGTGGGCTCCCGGCTGGGCCAGGAGTGGCGCCCGGGTCGGGCGACGACCTCCGTCGCGGTCAGGCCGGGCTGGACCTCCAGCCCGGATCCGGCTCGGGCGAGAGCAGCCAGCGCCGGATGCCCGTCGGCACCTTCCCGGCGACGACCGAATCGAGGCCGAAGTAGTTGCCGGCGCCGACCACGCCGAGGCCGAACGTGACCACCGCATAGGTCAGGTGCTGGTTGACGATGCCGTAGGCGAAGTCCCAGGCGGCCAGGAAGAAGAAGACCATCATCACGGTGCCCATCGCGGCAGCGAACCGCGTGGCGATCCCCAGGATCAGGGCGATGCCGATTGCGACCTCGCCGAACACGACGAAGAAGTTGACCAGCGGCATGAGGCCGCTGCCCGCAAGGCCCACCCACAGGTCGTGGGTCGGGTTGAAGACCGTCCCGTCGGCCGGCGTACCCGAGACGAATGGCCACCCGAGCGTGCCGTTCGTGGCGAACTTGAGGAACCCGGCGGCGTCGAACGGCCCGCCCTTCCCGTCTCCCTGGGTCAGCTTCTCGAGGCCTGCCCACAGGAAGATGATGCCGATGGCCACCCGCCCGATCGCCACGGCAAGCGCATGTCGCCGATCAGTCACCTTCATGACCCCCATCCCTTCCACTCCCTGGTGGCTGCCTCGCGACCGACCAGCCCCCGATGCGGCCTCCCGCCGCGCTCCCCGCCGGTCCGGATCAGGTCCGTCCAGGGCGATCCGCCAGCCTGCGATTTATGCGCATGTGTGAATGTTATCCGACGGCACGACCGTCGGGCGCTCCCCCACCCGCCCGTGCTGGCGAGGCAGGATTCGTCGATGCAGGCGCCCCACGTGGTCGGCCCAGGGGCGCGGCCGGCGGGCCCCCGGCGCCAGGCGCGGCCGTCGAGACGGCGCACTGCGGCGAGGCGACGCGACGCCGTCGCGGCGGTGGAGGCGACCCGCTCGGGGCGGGCTCTGGCTCAGACGGCGGGTGGGGCGGGCTCGACCTTCGGGGCCCGGGCCGGCGGGGGAAGCAGCAGTGCGGGCTCGACGATCGCGTCGACCAGCCCGAGCTTCAGGCACTCGTCGGGACCGAGGAAGCGCTCGCGGCCGGACCAGATGAAGTTTCGCCACCAGCGCGCGTCGCGATAGCCCGTGCGGGCCGCGAACAGGTTCGCGACGGTGTGCTGGTAGTGCTCCGCCAGGGCCTGGTAGTCCTTGAAGATCCGCTCGTCCTCGCCGGAGAGGATCCACTGGGTGGAGTGGAGCATGAGCGTCCCGAACCGCCCGATCGTGCGGCGGTCGCCCGCCTGGCTGACGATCGCGCCCATCGAGTACGCGTAGCCCAGGACGGCCGTGTCGATCCGGATCCGGTACTGCTGGCGCATCCGGTTGATCATCTCCATCATCGCCAGCCCGTCGCCCACGGACCCGCCGCCGGAGTTGATGAAGATCGTGATCGGCTCGTCGGTGCGGCCCGCGCGGGGCACGGCCATGAGCAGGATCGTCTTCGCGAAGTCCTCGGCATGGCTCGCGTCGATGTCGGTCACGAAGTAGGCGCCGGTCGCGTCCAGCGCCATCCGGCGCGCCTGTGCCTCCGCCAGGAGGGACCCGAGATCAGGCACGCGCATCCCCACGACGACCTCCTCCCGCTGCCGCCGCCAGTCGGCCGACGGCGCCACGAAGAGCGTAGCGGCCTCCCCATCGTCCGGCACGTGCCGACTGGCAGCCTCGCCGCGACGGCCGGGCCTCCCCTCCCGCCACCCCCGGTCGCGCCCTGAGCCCCGCCCGTCCACGCGCCGCGTGGACGGGCCGAGCGCGACCCGGTAGGCTGGGCGAATGTTCGGCCTCGACACCATCGTCGTCCTCCTGATCATCCTGGGCGTGGTCCTCGTCTGGCGGGGCCCGAAGGTGCTCCCGAAGTGGGGCGAGGCGCTCGGACGCGGCGTGAAGGCCGTCCGCAAGGAGGCCGCGGACCTGCACAGGGACGCGCCCGCGGACGACGAACCGCCCAAGGGCTGATCCCGGGCCTCGGCGATCGCGTCAGCCCACCAGCTGCGCCGCGAGGGCCTCGGGCTCCGTCACCGGTTGCCGGCAGGCGAAGGAACGGCACACGAAGGCCGTCGGCGCGCCCCCGATCGCGAAGCGGGCCTGGAGGAGGGCCACGGCCGAGGCCGCTGGATCGGACGCCGTCGCCAGCACCAGGCGCGGCCGGTACGTTCCCCGGGCAGCGCGCAGAAGGCGCATCGTGCGGGGATCCGATCGCTCGCCGACGATCGCAACCTCCGCGACGGGACCAACCTGCCAGTCCATCGCCACGAGCCACTGGGCGAACGCGGTCGGATAGGCAGCGGCCGCCGGGCCGATCGCCCGGAGCGCCGCCCCGGCCGCGTCCGCGTACGCCCCGTTGCCGGTGAGCGCCGCGAGGCGAAGGAGCACGGTGGAGGCCATCGCGCCGCCCGACGGGACCGCGTTGTCCTCGAGCGCCTTCGGCCGGGCCACGAGCACCTCCGCGTCGACGGCGGTGTCGAACCAGCCCCCGGCCGGGTCCGCGAAGCGGGCGAGGATCGCGTCGGCCAGTCCGCAGGCGGCCAGGAACCAGCGCTCGGTCCCGGTCGCCTCGTAGAGCGCGACGAGCCCCTCGGCGAGGCAGGCGTGATCTTCGAGCGTGCCGGCGTGAAGCGCGCGGCCGTCCTTCCACGAGCGCCGCAGGAGGCCGGCCGCGTCGGGCAGCGCATCCACCAGCTGGCCGGCCGCGCGCTCGGCCAGCGCCCGGTATCGAGCGCCCGCGGCGGCGAGCTGCGGATCGGGCTCCAGGGCCAGCCGCCCCGCCGCTTCGGCAAGGGCCGCGATCATCAGGCCGTTCCAGGCCGCCAGCGCCTTGTCGTCGCGAGCCGGCTGGGGACGTCGGTCGCGAGCAGCGCCCAGGGCCGCCCTGGCCCGGGCGAGGCGCTCCGCCACCTCGGCCGCCGCCAGGCCGTGGCGCCCGGCAAGCGCGGCGTCCGAGGCGGCGCGCCGGAGGATGACCCGCCCCTCCCAGTTGCCCGCCGGCGCGACGTCATAGGCGGCACCGAAGAGTTCCACGTCCGCGGCCAGTCCGGCGGCTCCCAGCACCGCGGCGACCTCGTCGGCAGCCCAGGTGTACGTGGCCCCCTCCTCGCCGCCGGTGTCCGCATCGAGGCTCGCCGCGAACGTCCCGTCCGGACGGGTCATCTCGCGGGCCACGAAGTCGAGGGTCGTCCGGGCCACGTCGAGGTAGGCGGGGTCGCCGGCGAGCTCCCAGGCGTGCAGGTACGCCCGGGCCAGCTGGGCGTTGTCATAGAGCATCTTCTCGAAATGGGGCACGAGCCAGGTCGGGTCCGTGCTGTAGCGGGCGAAGCCGCCGCCCAGCTGATCGTGGATGCCGCCGGCCGCCATCCGGTCGAGCGTGCGCCGGGCGATGGGCAGCGCCCGCGCGTCGCCGGCGGCCGCCCGCCGCAGCAACAGCTCGATAGCCATCGGCTGGGGGAACCTGGGGGCCGAGCCCCATCCCCCATTGACCGGGTCGAAGCCCGCGTCGAGCGCCGCGACCGCCCGGTCCAGGAGTCCCTCGTCGGGCTCGGCGTCCCCGTCGGAGAGCCGGCGCGGCCGGGCGAGCTCCGCGGCCAGGGCGCTCCCGGCCCGCTCCACCTCGTCGCGACGTTCGCGCCAGGCGGCGGCGATCCCGTCGAGAACGTCCCGAAAAGCCGGCAGCCCGTGGCGCCTCGCGTTCGGGAAGTAGGTGCCCCCGTAGAACGGGCGCCCGTCCGGGGTCAGGAAGACGCTCATCGGCCAGCCGCCGGAGCCGGTCAGCGCCTGCACGGCGGCCATGTAGACGGCGTCGAGGTCGGGCCGCTCCTCGCGGTCCACCTTGATGCTCACGAAGTGGTCGTTGAGGAACGCCGCCGTGCCCGGGTCCTCGAACGACTCGCGCTCCATGACGTGGCACCAGTGGCAGGCCGCGTAGCCTATCGAGAGGAAGATGGGGCGATCCGCCAGGCGGGCGCGCTCCAGCGCCGACGGGCCCCACGGCTCCCAGTCGACCGGGTTGTGGGCGTGCTGGAGGAGGTACGGGCTGGTCTCGCCCGCGAGGCGGTTCGGCATGGCAGGGCCGATGGTAGCCCGGCGTCCCATCCGTCACGATCCGGACGATGCGGCTCGGTCGACCCCGGCCGGTCAGGCGCGTGCGGCCGAGGTAGCGTCGGGCCGGTCAGATCTCCATAACAGAGAGTCCACAATTCACATATAGAAAAGCCACTTGACAGATTGGCAAGTCGTCGTCCAATATGCTCGCACGAAGCACAGGAGACGTGGGGCATGAACCAGTATCCGATCCTCTTTCCACGGCGGGGGGCCGCAGAGCTGCGCCGGCAGCTCGTCGAGTCCAGCATCCGGCGCGACCTGCGTCGCGCCGCCGAGTGCGCCCGCCGGGAACGGCCCCTCGGCAAGGAGCGCGGCTGATGCCGCACGACGCCATCGCCACCTGCCCGATCTGCGCCGGGGAGCTCGCCGTGACGCGCCTCCACTGCCGCGCCTGCGGGACGACGCTGGAGGGCGACTTCAACGTCGGGCGCTTCGCCCGGCTCGGTCGCGACCAGTTCGCCATGCTCGAGAGCTTCCTGCGCTCCCGGGGCAACCTCAAGGAGATGGAGCGCGAGCTCGGGATCAGCTACCCGACCGTCAGGGCCCGGGTGGAGGGACTGCTCCGGGCTCTGGGCCTCTTCGATGGCCCCGTGGTCGATGGCGACGAAGAGTCGATCGAGGCGGCCGCTCCCGTCGTCGCCGCACCCGCCATCCGTTCGGCCGAGGAGACCGCCGCGGCGCGGCGCCAGATCCTGGAGCGGCTCGCCCGGCGTGAGATCGACGCGGCCACCGCGGCTTCCGAGCTGCGCGGGCTGGGCGCCTGAGATGGACCTCGATCCGACCCCGGCTCCCGATCCGGAGCGGAGCCACGACATCGGTCCGGCGGGGCTCGTCGTCGTCGAGGTGACGGCCGACGACGTGCGCGTGCGCGGCGTGGACGGGACCGTCGCCCGGCTCGTCTCCGGCCACGCCCCCGAGGCACTGCGCATCGAGACCGGCGATCGTCGCCTGGTCGTCCGGTCGCGCGTCGGTGGGCCGGGCGCGTTCATGGGGATCCGGATCGGCAGCTGGGGCTTCGGGACCACCATCTCGGGAACGGTCGAGCTGGAGGTCCCCCGGGGCAGTCGCCTGGAGATCACGACGGCCTCGGGCGACGTCGCGGTTCGCGACGTCCAGGGCGGGGTCCAGGTCCGGACCGCGAGCGGCGACGCCTCCCTGCGCGGGGTCGCCGGCGACGTGAGGTTCCAGGGCGCGTCCGGGCGGCTCACCGTGGTCGCCGAAGCGCCGATCAGCCTCAGGGCGGAGACGATCTCCGGCGACGTCGGGGTGGAGGCGCCCCGGGTCGACGGGGCCCAGGTCCGCACCGTGAGCGGCGACGTCGAGATCGCCACGACGTTCGCGCCGGTGGGCGCCCACGCCATCGAGACCACCTCGGGCGACGTGGAGCTGGCCGTCGGCGGCGGGCTGACCCTCGATGCCCGGACCGTGTCCGGGGACGTTGACGTCAGCCACCCGGACCGGGTCCGCGGTCGCGAGCGCCGAGACCCGATCGTCATCGGCGACGGATCCGCGCGCCTCACCGTCCGGACGCTCGCCGGTGACATCGACGTGCGGCGAGGCGCTCCGGCCGCGAAGCCGGCAACCCCGGCGGCTCCCCGCGACGACCCCGCGCTCGACATCCTCGAGGCGCTCTCGCGGGGCGAGATCGATGTCGCGGAGGCGGAGCGGCGGCTCGTGGCCGCGGGTAGCGGTGGACCCGATGCCTGACCCGCTCGAGGACGTCCTGCGGCTGGTCGCGGAAGGGCGGCTCACGCCCGCGGAGGCCGCCCCGATCATCTCCGCGCTCAGCGATCGCGGCACGTCCGGGCTCGACGGCAGGGGCGGGGCCGGGCCGGCAGGTTCGACGCCGCCGCCTCGACCCGGGCGCGGCCCCGCGCGGTCGGCGGACGATCGCCCGCCACGCCTCCGGATCGCGGTCCGCGACAACGGCCGGACGGTCGTCGACCTGCAGGTCCCGGGTGTCCTCGCCGAGCTCGCCGCGTCGCTGCCCGGGATCCCGGCGGCGTACACGGACCGCGTGCGCGACGCCCTGCGGGCCGGGATTCGCGGCCAGATCGTAGACATCCGGGACGACGGCGGCGGCGGCCTCTCCATCGTGATCGACTGACCGATTCCCGGTCGCAGCCCGGGTGGACCGCGCCGGGTCGCTACGATTGCCGGGATGCCCAGGGCGCCCCACCTCCCGCGTGCAGCGCGCACCGCCCTCGACGAGTGGCGGGCGTTCGGCCACCCGCGCTACCGGACGTTCCACGGGATCGGCGGTGGGGCGGCAGCCGTATTCGCCCTGGCCGGCGACGGCCTCACCATCCCGCTGCTCCTCGCGCTCGGGACGCCGGCGGGCGTCGCCACGATCATCGGCGTCCTGCCCATGGCGTTCTCGGCGGCCCAGCTGCTGGTCCCGAGCCTGCTCCGCCGGACGGACGGGAACCTGCGCATGGTCACGCTGGGCATCCTTGCCGTGGGCGAGACCCGCGGCCTGATCCTGGCGGCGATCGTGGCCCTCCACGAGCTGCACGTCATCCCGTCCCCGGCCGCGGTCGTCGCGATCGCCCTGGTGATGAGCGTGGCCGGGGCCGCCTCCGCCATCGGCGGGGCGAACCTCCTCGCCTGGTACGGCGCCATCCTTCCCGAGACGGAACGGCGCTTCGTCGCGCCCAGGGTGCAGGGGATGAGCCAGGGCCTGGGGGCCGTGCTCCTCCTGCCGGTGGCCCTCGTCGTACAGGTGGGCCTCGGGGCCATCGGCCTGCTGGTCTACGGCTTCGTGTTCGTGGCCGCCGGCCTGCTGGGGATCGGGGAGCTGGCCGTCGTCACGCGCCTGCGGCACCCGGGCCGGGTGCACGTCGCGCCGCGGGGCGAGGCGCCGCCGCGCTCCCCCGAGACCGGGCGCTTCATCCGGGACGTCGCGATCGCGGCGATCGGGGCGGGCCTGGGGCCCTATCTCTCGATCTACGCGATCAGCGTCCTGCACCTGCCCCCGGGCTTCGCGATCGTCCTGTCGGCGCTCGCCTCGGCCGCGTCGCTGACGTCCGCGACGATCGTCAGCGGCTGGCTCCACCGGGGATCCGCGTCGCGGACGCTGCGGCTCAGCTTCATCATGCGCGGCGGCTCGATGATCCTCGGGCTGCTTGCCTTCCCGGGCAATCCGCTGGCCTGGCTGGTCCTGTGCGCGGTCTCGATCCTGGCCACGGCGGGCTGGGCGGCCGGCTCCCTGGCGGCCAACGAGCGCCTCCTTCGCCTCACGGGGGGCGTGGACCTGATCGGCGCGCAGGCCGCGTTCGTGGCCTGGAGCGCCGCCGGGGTCACCGCCGGCCAGGTCGCGTCGGGCACGATCCTGGCGATCGTCCCGCTGGGCTACCTGCCCTTCGCGGCGCTCTTCGCGATCTCCGGGCTGACCCGGCTCATCCTGGCGACACGCGTTGACGTCGGCCCCGGCTGGTCGTCGGCGACGGCGGCCTTCGACGTCGAGGAGCTCAAGCGCGGCCGTTGACGTTCGCGACGGGCCCGGCCGGGGAGCCCGCCAGGGCTGCGAGGCCGATCGAACCGCGAGCCGGCGCGGCGCTGCGGCATCTCTCGGAGCCCCGGGCTCCGCAGCCGTCCCGGGTGTCCCATCGGATTCCGGTTGCGCCTGTCCGTCGGCGCTGCTAGGATGAACAGACGCTCATGACTGAGCAATTGCTCACTCCCTCCCCAGTCCGTGAGGGCAGCGCCGTGCCCGAAGACCTCGGTCCGGTCGAGTTCGAACGGCTGGCCCGGATCGCCCATCGCTACTACGTGGACGACCGGACCCAGCAGGAGATCGCTCGCGAGTTCGGCCTGTCGCGGCCGAAGGTCCAGCGCCTGCTCGAGCGTGCCCGTGCGTCCGGGATCGTGGACATCCACATCGAGGCGCCGCCCTGGTTGAACCTTGGCCTGGAAGCGCGGCTGCGCGAGACGTTCGGGTTGAGCGACGCGATCGTCAGCCCGCCGCGCGACGATCCGCAGTCGCGGCGCGAGGCGGTCGCCCGGAGCGCGGCCATCTACCTCGAGCGGCGTCTCCAGGACGGCACGGTCGTCGCGGTGAGCCACGGCCGCGACACCGGCGAGGTGCCCCGCTTCTTCCGGCCGGAGCGGCGCCTGGACTGCACCTTCGCCAGCGCCATGGGCGGCTCCCCCCGCGTGGATGCCCCGACGAATCCCAACGAGATCTGCCGGGCGCTGGCCAGCCGCTGCGGCGGTCGGGCGGAGAGCCTCTACGCCCCGGCCTATGTCGAGAGCGCCGACATGCGCGACCGCCTCCTGGCCGAGGAGGCCGTCGCCCACACGCTGGGCGCCGCAGCGCGGGCGGACGTCGCGCTCGTCGGGATCGGCGGCGTCGACGATGGCTGCACCATGGTCCGGAGCGGCTGCCTCTCGCTCGAGGAGGTCGCCCGCCTGCGCAGCCAGGGCGCCGTCGGCGACGTGCTCGGGAACTACGTCGACGCGAACGGGCGGCCCGTCGCCTCGCCCCACAGCAGCCGGCTCGTGGGCCTCAGCATGGATGAGCTGCACCGGATCGGGACGGTCGTCGCCGTGGTCAGCGAGGCGGAGAAGCCGCCCGCGATCCTGGGCGTGCTGCGGGCCGGCGTCATCGACGTCCTGATCGTGGACGAGACGAACGCGCGGGCCGTGCTCGAGCTCGCCGCCAGCATCGACCTGCCCGCAGCCGGCCCGGGCGGCCGGGCCCGCGGGCGCGCCGCCTCGCCGCCCGGTCGCGGCTCCCCGACGGCCGCCCGGAGGAGGTGACGAGCGCGCAGGAGCCCCGATCCCCGCCCTTCTCGTGACTGCAGCACCGAAGGAGGTGCGACCATGCCAGTCGTCCCCACCCGCGACATCCTGGCCAGGGCGTTCGCCGAGCGCTACGGCGTCGCCGCGATCAACGTCATCAACGACCTGACGATCGAGGCCGTCCTCGCCGCCGCCGAGGAGCTCAGGGCCCCGGTCATCCTCCAGACCTCGGTCAAGCACGTGAAGATGACCGGGATCGACGCCATGTACGCGCTGTGGGTCGAGTACACCCGGCATGTCTCCGTCCCGGTCGCCCTCCACCTCGACCATTGCCCGGAACGCGACGTCATCAGCGCCTGCCTGGCCAGGGGCTGGAGCTCCGTCCTCTTCGACGCCAGCAAGCTGTCGGTGGAGGAGAACAAGCGCCAGTGCATCGAGGTCGTGGCCGAGGCCCGCCGCTACGGCGCCGACGTCGAGGGCGAGATCGAGGGCTTCAAGCGGACCGAGGAGATGACCGGCGACGAGGCCCAGCACGTCCAGAGCCTCGAGACGGTCGTCGACTTCGTGCGGACCACCGGGGTCGACGTCTTCGCCCCGGCGATCGGAAACGCGCACGGTACCTACAAGACGGCCCCGACCCTCGATGCCCAGCGGGTGACGGACATCGTCGAGGCGACGGGCAAGCCGGTCGCCCTCCACGGCGGCACGGGCATGTCCCCGGAGCAGTTCAGCGACCTCATCGGTCGGGGCTGCGCCAAGGTGAACATCAGCACCGCCCTCAAGATCGCCTACATGAAGTCGGGCTACGACTTCATGACCGAGCACCCCGGCGACTACGACCCGCCCAAGATCTTCGGCGCCCAGCGGGCGGCCGTCGTGGAGATGGCGAAGCACCACATCCGCCTCTTCGGCAGCGAAGGAAAGGCCTGGACGTGAGCGCCCTCGTCTTCGACTGCGACGGCGTCCTGGCCGACACCGAGCGCCACGGCCACCTGCCGGCGTTCAACCAGGCCTTCACCGAGTTCGGCCTGCCGGTCCAGTGGTCCGTCGAGGAGTACGGCCGGCGCCTCAAGATCGGCGGCGGCAAGGAGCGGATGGCGAGCCTCCTGACCCCGGAGTTCGTGGCGGCGGCCAGCCTGCCCACTGACCCGGACGAGCAGGCGGCCGAGATCGCGAAATGGCACAAGCGCAAGACGGCCATCTACACGGAGATGGTCGTCGCCGGCAGGCTCCCGCCGCGGCCCGGGATCCGCCGGATCATCGGCGCCGCCCAGGACGCCGGGTGGAAGCTCGGCGTGGCGTCCACGTCGGCGGAGGCGTCAGTCCACGCCATCCTCGAGTACGCCGTCGGGCCCGAGCGGGCGGCCCGTTTCGACGTCTTCCTGGCCGGCGACTGCGTCCCGCGAAAGAAGCCCGCCCCCGACATCTACCTCCTCGCCCTCGAGCGGCTGGGCGTCGATCCCGGGCGCGTCCTGGTCGTCGAGGACTCGAGCAACGGCCTCGAGGCGGCGCACGCCGCCGGCCTGCGCTGCCTCGTCACGGTCAACGGCTACACGGAGAAGGAGGACTTCAGCACGGCGACCCTCGTCGTCTCGTCGCTCGGGGATCCCGACGGCGAGAAGACAACCATCATCGCCAACCGCTCGGCCGCCCGGCCGGGCGCCTGCGTCACGCTGGCCGACCTGGAAGCGTGCCTCGCCCCGTAGCCGGCACCGCGGCCTACGCCCAGCACGAAGGGAGGTTCGGATGACCAAAGCGTCGCTCGACGATCTCGACCTCGTCCTCAAGACGATGGCCAGGACGATCGTTGACAACGCGGAGTACTTCGCCCACCTGGACTCGATCGTCGGCGACGGCGATTTCGGCTATTCGCTGCGGAACGGGTGGGAGGTCGTCGTCAGCGACTACGACACGTTCGACCACGCCAGCGCCGGGACGATCCTCAAGAAGGTCGGCCTGACCCTGACGGGCAAGGTCGGGGGCGTCAGCGGGCCCATCTGGGGCACCGCCTTCCTGCGGGCCGGGATCACCGCCGCGGACCGGACGGAGCTCGCGCCCGAGGACGTCATCGCGATGCTGCGCGCCTCGATCACCGGGATCATGGCCCGCGGCGGGGCGTCGCTCGGTGAGAAGACCCTGCTCGACGCCCTGGTCCCGGCCACCGACAGCCTCGAGGCGGCGATCACCGACCCGGCGATGCAGGGCGATCACGGCGTGGCCGCCATCCAGCGGGCCGCCGACGTGGCGGTCAAGGCCGCCGAAGACACCAAGCCAATGCTCGCGCTGCGCGGCCGGGCCGCGTACACGGGCGACCGGAGCATCGGCTCCGTCGACGCCGGCGCGACCGCGATCGGCGTGATCCTCCAGGCGATCAGCGCCGCTTGGCGCGAGAAGTACGGAAGTTGAGGAAGCACGAGTGAAGAAGTTCCTGAACGACCCGAAGCAGTTCGTCCCCGAGTTCCTGGAGGGAATCCAGCTCGCCAGCGACGGGGCCCTCAAGTACGAGCCCAAGTACAACCTCATCTACCGCGCGGACATGCCCCGGGACGACAAGGTCTCGATCATCCAGGGCTCGGGTTCCGGCCACGAGCCCGCCCACACGATGATCGTGGGCAAGGGGATGCTCGACGCCGCCTGCCCGGGCGACGTGTTCGCCGGCCCGCCGGTCGAGTTCGTCGTCGAGACCTCCAAGCTGATGAACTCGGCCAAGGGCATCCTCCACATCGTCAACAACTACACCGGCGACAAGGCCGCCTTCGAGATGGGGCGCGAGCTCTGCGAGGCCGAGGGCCTGCGGATCGAGACCCTCCTCGTGAACGACGACGTGGCCGTCAAGGACTCCACCTGGACGGTCGGCCGCCGTGGCGTCGCCGGCAACTTCTTCGTCATCAAGGCCGTCGGCGCGGCGTCCGAGAACGGCGCCGACCTCGACGAGCTGGTGCGCATCGGGAACAAGGTCATCGGCCAGGTCCGGACGATGGGCATCGCCCTGAGCTCGTGCACGCCGCCGACCCGGGGCACGCCCCTCTTCGAGATCGCCGACGACGAGATGGAGGTCGGGATCGGCATCCACGGCGAGCCGGGCCGCCAGCGAACCAAGCTCGTCGGCGCCAACGAGATCGTCGACATCCTGCTCAACGCGATCGTTCCCGACCTTCCGTTCGTCGCCGGGGACGAGGTCGCACTCATGGTCAACGGCCTGGGCGGGACCCCGATCACGGAGCTGTACCTGCTCTACGGGATCGCCCACAAGAAGCTGGCCGCAAAGGGCATCAAGGTCTTCCGCAGCTACGTCGGTGAGTACTGCACGTCGCTCGAGATGGCCGGTGCCCACCTCTCGCTGCTCAAGGTGGACGACGAGCTCAAGAAGCTCCTCCTCGCCCCGGCGGAGATCGCCTATCGCGTCTTCTAGCCCCGGCAATCTCCGGCCCGGTGGCGGTTCCGCGTACCTGCCACCGGGCCCTTCCGTTCGTTCGGGGCGGGGGCCGGGTGGTGCCTGCGCGCCGCCCGGCTCTCAGGCGACCGTGAGAACCGTCAGGACCGTGGCCGCGCCGACGATCGTGCACGCGACGAACAGCGAGATCCAGCCGGCGCGACCCTCGCGGGCCACCGCCGCGAGACCGGTCAGCACCCCGGCGAGGGCCAGGAACGAGAGGCCCAGCACGGCCCGGAGCTGGCGCGAGCCGGCGTCGTTCGACTCGTCGACCAGCTGGCCCTGGCGGGCCACCTCGGCCTGGAGGTCCCCGGCCACGGCCTTCACGAGGCTCGCCGCGTACGCGTCGAGGGGGGCGCCGCCGCTGGTCGCCGCGGTCGCGCTGAGCGCGGCAGCGAGCTTCTCGGACGCGGCCTGTTGCGCCGTCCCGATCGCGAAGGCAGCCGTGTCCGAGAGCTGGGCCGCCGAGATCATCCGGCTGAGGCCCTCCATCCCCAGCACGAGCGCCTCCTGCTGCGCCCGGAGGGCCGAATCCGTTGCGAGCGCGTTCGCCGACACCCGGGCCGAGACGTCCGCCGCGAGGCGGGCCGACTCCACCTGGGCCCGGGTGGACGTGTTGCCGTAGTCCGTCTGGAGGATCGCCAGGACGGCCGCGAGGATGGCGATCAGGCCGACCAGCGTGGTGGCGACCCGGTCGAAGCGGGCCTCGCTGCGCCAGCGAGCGGCGGCGTCCGGCTCGATCATGCCCCGACCTCCCCGCTGGATCGCGTGCGGGCGCGGCGGCTCACCCGAGGAGCTCCGCGCCGACAGCCACGGCGGCTCCGGCCGCCAGCGCCAGCGACCCCAGCGCCAGGAGCAGCCGGCGGCGACGGATGAGCGGTTGGGCAAGGGCGCCCAGGAGCACGGCGATGCTGACCGGCATCACCGCCAGGGTCGAATGCAGGGCGTGCAACGCGAGGCGATCCCCCGTCGCCCACGCGGCGTCGGGGTCGAGGGCCACGATGTCGGGCGGCCTTCCCCGTCAGGTCGGCGAGCCGTTTCCCGAGGTCGAGGCCGCCGGACGGCAGCGCGTACAGGGCTCCGGTCGCCAGGTCGGAGCTGGGCTCGATCGCGGTGAGGAGCCCCGACTGGACGCCCACCTCGAAGGTGAGCGCCTGCGCGGTCGACCCACCGGCGGCCGCGGCCGACTGCAGCTCCGCGACCAGGAGTCGCGACTGGAGGATCCGGATCGCGATCGGGAGCTCGGACTGGTAGAGGTAGCGGATGTCCTCGATCGCGCTCGCGGAACGCTTGACCTCGGTCCGGAGGGCGGACTGCCACGCATCGCCCGCGTCGCTCGAGAGGGCCGACGCCCGCGCGCCCACGATCGCCGCGAGGATCGCCGCCGTCCCCAGGAGCAGGGCCACCCCGCGGTGACCGTGCCCCTCCCCGGCGACCGCGGCAGGAGCGGCGTCGGCCGCCGCGTGCACGGCGTCGGCCGCCGCGTGCACGGCGCCGGCCGGGGCGGCGGGCGCGGCGCCCCGGCCCGGCAAGGCGCCACCCGGCGGCAGCTCGTTCGACTGGTCCATCCCCTCTCCTCGCGCGGCGCATCGGCGCCCTCCGTTCGTCGGAGTATGCCGGACAGCGCCCGGGCCATGGAAGGGCGATGCCCGCGTCCGCGACCGTCGCCCGGACGCATCCGGGCTGGGCGTATCCTCCCGCGGTGGACCGCTGGAAGACGATCATCGAGCCGTTCCGGATTCACTCCGTCGAGCCGATCCGGATGACCACCCGGGCGGAGCGCCTGGCGGCGATCGAGGCAGCCGGTTGGAACCTCTTCAACCTCCACGCCGACGACGTCCTCGTCGACCTCCTGACGGACTCCGGCACCGGCGCGATGAGCCGCGACCAGTGGGCCGCGATCCAGCACGGCGACGAGAGCTACGCGGGCAGCCCCAGCTGGTTCGTCTTCCTGGAGGCCGTGCAGGACCTCTTCCCCTTCCGCCACGTCATCCCGACCCACCAGGGCCGGGCCGCCGAGAAGATCCTCTTCTCGGTGATCGGGGGCGCCGGGCAAGGCGATCCCCAACAACACCCACTTCGACACGACCCGGGCGAACGTCGAGGCGACCGGCGCCGAGGCGGTGGACCTGGTCATCGAGGAGGGCCGCCACCCCGAGGTCGAGCACCCGTTCAAGGGCAACATGGACCTCGCCCGGCTCGAGGCGTTCCTCGCCGAGCGCGGCGCGGCCGTGCCAGTCGTCTTCGTCACGATCACCAACAACTCGGGCGGAGGCCAGCCGGTCAGCCTGGCGAACCTGCGCGGCGTGCGGGCGCTGTGCGACCGGTTCGGGGTGCCGCTCTTCCTCGACGGCTGCCGGTTCGCCGAGAACGCCTGGTTCATCAAGGTGCGCGAGCCCGGCCAGGCCGATCGACCGGTGGTCGAGATCGTGCGCGAGGTCGGGAGCCTGGCCGACGGGATGACCATGTCAGCCAAGAAGGACGGGCTGCGCCAACATCGGCGGCTGGCTGGCCATGAACGACGATCGCCTCGCCGAGCAGTGCCGCAACCTCCTGATCCTGACCGAGGGCTTCCCGACCTACGGGGGGCTCGCGGGCCGCGACCTCGAGGCGATCGCCCAGGGCCTGCGCGAAGTGGTCCACGAGGATTACCTGCACTACCGGATCCGGAGCACGGCCTACCTCGGGGACGCGCTCTCCGCCGATGGGATCCCGGTTGTGCGGCCGATCGGCGGGCACGCGGTCTACCTCGACGCCCGCGCGACTGCTGCCCCACATCCCGCCCCTCGAGTACCCGGGCCAGGCCCTGGCCGTCGCGCTCTACGTGGAGGGCGGCATCCGGGGCTGCGAGATCGGGACCGTGATGTTCGGCCGCCACCCGGACGGGACCGAGACGCCCGCCGCCATGGACCTCGTCCGCCTGGCCATCCCCCGCCGGACCTACACCCAGAGCCACGTGGACTACGTGATCGAGGTGATCCGCTTCGTCGCGGCGGGCGCGGCCGGCCTGCACGGCTACCGGATCGTCGACGAGCCGCCCGCGCTGCGGCACTTCACGGCCCGTTTCGAGCCTCTCCGGGCGAGCGGCCCCGGGAGCGCGCCCCGGAAGGTGACTCGGAACGTCCGGGGAGCGCCGGCAGGGCGGCCGTAGAGCCAGCGACCCGAGCCCCGACCGGACCGGCGACTGGATCAAGGGTGGCGGCCCGCCCCGGGGTGCCCGCGAAGAGCGCGAGGATTCCGATCGAGAGCGCGAGCGCGAGCGCGGCCGATGCGCGGCCGCCAGAATCCCCGGGTCGAGCCATGACCCCGGCAGGTTCGCAGGGCGCGAGGTTGGCCGGAAGGGGGAGAACCCGGGTCGCGGGACGGTACGTTCGGCCGGTGCGCGGACGCCCCTCCCCGGCGGCCGGGCATCCGGCGCCCGCCGGGCGTACCCTCGCGCCGTGACGACCTGGCGCCTCATCGCCGACGACGGCCAGCGGGATCCGCGCCGGAATCTCGCCCGCGAGGAGGCCATCGCCCGGCACGCGGCGGCGGACCCGGCCGCTCCGACCCCGATCCTCCGCCTCTGGCGCGACGAGCGGTCCGTGGTGGTCGGGCGGTTCCAGCTCGCGGCGGCCGAGGTGGACCTCGCGGCGGCCGAGGCGCTGGGTGCCCCGGTCCTGCGCCGGTTCACCGGCGGCGGGACCGTCTGGCACGATCCGGGCAACCTCAACGTGACGGTCGTCGCCCGCCCCGAGGACGCGCTCGTGGCGGCCGACCCATCCCTGCTCCGGCTGCCGGGCCTCTACCGCCTGCTCCTGGAGCCGCTGGCCGCCGCGGTTCGCGCGCTCGGCGTCGCGGGCGCGGTCGCGACGGAGCGGGACGTCGTCGCCCCGGGCGGGAAGCTGAGCGGCGTCGCGGCCTGGATCGGCGGCCGCGCGCTCCTCGTGCACGCGACCCTGCTCGTGGACGCCGACCTCGACGCCCTCCGCGCGGCCTGCGCCGGCCCCGGGGCGCCCGGCGACCCCCGCTGGGAGCGGACGCGGAGCCGCCGCGTGCCGGTGACCTCGATCGCGCGCGAGCTGGGCCGCGCACCCGAACCGGCGAGCGTCGACCGGGCCGTCCTGGACGCCTTCGGGATCGCCCACGACGCCCCGGGCCGGGCGGCATCTCCGTCCGGCGGCTGGCTGCCGGCCGAGCTCGCCGCGGCCGAACGACTCCTCGAGGACCGCTACGCTCGACCCCAGTGGCACGCCGACTCGTGACGCCCCACTCTCCCGGCCCGCGCCGATGACGCCCTCCGATCCGGGCCACCGCGTGACGCTGATCGTCGGGGGGCTGCCGGTCGAGACCCTGGCCGACATCCCGCCGCTCCCGGGCCGCCTGTTGTTCGTGGGACTGAACCCGTCGCCGGTCAGCGTGAGTGCGGGTCACTACCACCAGGGCCGGCTGGGCAGGCGCTTCTGGCAGCGCCTGATCCGGGCGGCCGTGCTTCCGGCCGGCACCAACGTCGCTCGGGCCGATGACGCGCTGGCCGAGGCGGGCCACGGGATCACCGACCTGCTGAAGGTGCCGACGGCCCGGGACGAGGCGAGCGGGGCAGAGCTGCGGGCCGGCGTGGGCCCGCTCTGGCAGAAGGTGGCGATCTGGCGGCCCGCGGCGGTCGTGTTCGTCTACAAGCGCGCCGCCGAGGCCTGCGCCGGCCGCGCCCTCCCCGAGCCATGGGGGCTGGTGGAAGGCCTGGCCCTGGCAGCCCGGCCGTGCTTCCTGATGCCGGGCCCGTACGCCCCGGGCAGGCAGGTCGAGGAAGGGGTGAACCTCATCCTCAACCTCGGGCGCGCCGTCGAGCTCGGGCGCGCCAACGAAGGCCGACCAGGTCCGACGGACGCCTGATCGACCGGTTCCGCCGGGTCGTTACTCCCCGCTGGGCTTCTCGACGCGGCCGGCCGGCTCCAGGTCGATCATCCGCACCTGGCGGCTGCGGCCTTCCGAGGTCCGCACGACCGCCGACGGGATGACCCCGCGGCTGAGCCGCTCGATCACCGCGACCTCACCGGCGTACAGGCCGTTGCCCATGATCCGGACGCGCTGCCCGACTGCGAGGTCCTCGCGGCCGGTGCGGGCGGTCAGGTCGATGCTGACCACGCTGCTGCGGACCGCGGGTGCGTCGGCCGCCGGGAAGGCGGGCGCCTTGGGGGGTGTGCGCTTGACTGGGTAGACGACCTTGCGCTTCCGCGTCACCGGGGGGACCCTGGTTCGCGGATCGCGCGGCCCGGTCGCGCGGCGGTCGACAGGCGGCACGCGTCGGCTGTCCAGCCCGCGTCCGCGTGGTCTGCGCGCGGTGTGCGCGCATCGTTCGTTCGAATCGTCATCCGTTCCTCGTGCTCCCGCGCGCCATGGGCGCGGGTACCCGGTGAGTGTAGCGAACCGCGGGTCCAGCGCACACCCGGACCTCCGGCACCCCCTGACTCGCCGGCACTCGATGCTCCGTTTCGTGACGGCCGGCTCGTGACAGGTGACGCCTCTCCCGGCACCCTGCCGCCATGGCCAGAGTCAAGGCGATCCGCCCCGACCTCGCGGCGACGAGCGACGTCGCCTTCCTCGACCTGCCGCCGATCCGCGTGATCGCCGTCGACGGGACCGGGATTCCCGGCTCGGGCGGCGACTGGCCGCGCGCGCTGCAGGCTCTCTACGGGACCGCGTTCACGCTCAAGTTCGCGCTCAAGAGAGGCCGCGGCGTGGACACGACGGTCAGCCCGCTCGAGGGACTCTGGACGGTCGATACGATCGCCGAGTGGGCGGCCGGCGAGGCGGTAGCTGCGCCCACGCCACAGCCTGCGGCGCCCGACCTCGCGAAGTGGCGGGTCCAGATCGCCCTGCCGCCCGAGGCATCTGACGCCGAGGTCGGGGCCGCGATCGCCGCCGCGGCTGCCAAGCGGCCCGACGGCGCCTACGACCGCCTCGTGGTCGAGGAGTTCGCCGAGGGCGCTGTCGCCCAGGTCCTCCACGTCGGCCCCTACGACGCCGAGCAGCCCACGATCGCCCGCCTCCACGCCGCGATCGCGGCCGCCGGCCGCCGCTTCCGCGGTCGCCACCACGAGATCTACCTCTCGAACCCGAACCTGGCCGCCCCGGAGCGCCTCAAGACGATCATCCGGCAGCCGGTCGAGTAGGCGGCCCGAGGGCTACCAGCGGTCCGTCAGCCATCGCCGAGGTCGGCAGGGCACTCGGATAGAAGTGTGATCCCGAGCGGACCCGGAGGCTTCTTGCGCGTGGGGTTGCGGGGCGCACGCTCCCCGGCGTCAGCCCTGCGCGAACACCGTGACAGCCCCGGTCTCGGCATCGACGTAGAGCCACATGTGGGAGGTGTAGGACGGGGTGCTCCTGCCTGCCTCGGTGACGTCGCCGTGGATGTTGATCCTCCACGCCGCCCGCCCGCCGGCGTCCGAGGCGAGGTCAGCGGCGGTGATGCTGACGTTGCTGACCATCGTCCCGGGCCCGTGGGCGTCCGCGCTCGTGAAGAAGTCCTCGGCGATGGCGACCGCTCGGTCATGCCCGATGCCCGACGTCGCGCCAGTCGAGCGGCCCGCGATCCACCATCCGCCGAATGCGGCGATGGCGACCGCGACGAGGGCCAGGATCAGGAGAGCCCTGCCCCGCGAACCGCCCACGACGCCTCCTCTCCTGCCGGCAGGTTATCCGAGTGTTCCCCCGGTCCGTCAGCCGTCCCCGAGCTCGGCAGCCACCTCGTCAAGGTCCGATGGTCGGCAGGGCTCGGACGCGAGGCACGCCTCGAGCGAACAACGGACGACCGCCGAGCGTCACATGTGAGGCGTCGCCCCGCCCAAGCGGGAGCGGCATCGGAGGGCCCACGCGACATGTCGCACGCTCGTGCCTGGCGGTGGCGCAACGCACGCCGATCGCTCACGGCGCGCACGGCCTGCGCGGTGATTCTCTGCGTGACGCTGACGGCGTGCGTCGGGGCGCAGTCCGGGACCAGCCCGGCGACGACCACGACGTCTGCGCCTCGGGCGACACGACTGCCGAGCGCTGCGACGCCGCCACCCGACAGGGCCCCCTCCGGCGCGTCCTCGGAGAGCAGCGCGCGGTCTCGGTGTCCCTGGTCTGACATCTACCAGCGGTGTCTCCCGCCAGTCGATCCCTCGGTGGAACCGATCTCACTGTCCCACCCGAGCACAGAGGCCGCAGCCGCGCTCGATCGGTGTCTCTCCGGCCGAACGGATCTCGACGTGGTGGCCGGCGGCCGCATTGCCCACCCGCGAGACGCCTGGCGGTACGTGCCCGTCCCCCGCTACCAGCGGGAGATCCAGAGCGACGAACCAGTGTGGCTCATCCAGCTGGGCGGCCGGTTCACCTTCCCGACCCCAAGCGGTGCGGCCGATGCGGGAACCTGGCACGACCCACTCTGCATCGTCGGCCCCAGGGAGTCGGGGTTCATCAAGGTCGCCGGCCCCGGTGCTGACGCTCGGGAATGACCCGCAGCCTCCCGACGCCTGAGCCATAGGCGCCGAAATCGGCCCGGGCGCAGCCACGAAGGCTAGGAGGCCCGGAAGATCCGTTGTGCGTGATACCGGATCTGGGCGGGGTCCGGCCGCATGACGATCGCCCCGGGCAACCTGGCCAGGAGCCCGTCCTCGATCGCGAGCCGGAACCGGCCATCGGGCGACTCGATCATGCGGCGGTCGAGGCGGGGCGAGACGCGGGTTTCGAGGCCCCTGGCGGTGTGCTCGAACGTGAAGAGGCCCTCATCGAAGAACCGATGCAGCGTCGGGGTGAGCGCAATCCCGTTCGTGACATGGTCGGGGCCCTGGTCGGAGACGGGGCGAATGTGCGCAGCCTCGAGGATTCGGCGGGCCCGATAGGTCGAATCGTCGCCAACCTCGAAACCGCTGACGGCGCATCGATGCCCGTAGGCGGAGAGAACGTCGCGCCGAAACCCGGCATCTCGCTCGAGGACCGTGACCAGCTGTCGGGCACGCTCGGCGACCAGCAGGATCGGGCTCTCGTGCTCGGCCCGTTCGGGGTAGTCGATCTCCAGGTCGGCAGTCTTGAGGGCTCCGATGTCCTGCCCGGCGGCCGAGAAGACGCGGAAGATGTCGGACATCGAGATCGCGCGGACGGCGCGCCCGAAGGTCGCGACATTGCGTTCGCGGCCCCGGGGTCTCGCCCGCAACCACGACTCCAGGGGCTCTCCGTTGACTTCGCGACGGGCGTCGACGGGGAACCACCGGATCCCCCCGTCATAGAGAGCGACGAACAGGTCTTCGCCGTTTCGAGTCTTCGTGCCCGTCGGCACCGGCTGGTTCGTCACCCAGGTCCACCCGACATATGCCATCTTCCCGCTGTTGTCTTCGCCGCGAGGTTCGTAGATGACCGCGAGGAGCGGACGCTCAACCGTCGCGCCCTCGAAGTACCGGAGGTAGCGGCGCGGGAACTCGTAGCTGCCGAGCGTGTCCGAGTACGTGCTCGTCACGTGCGTCTCGAGGACCACGGCGTCGAATTCGACCACAGGCATCTCGGGAGCCAGGGTACGAGCGTGACACCCTAGCTGTCACTCCCCTCCCCCAGGGTTGACGCCATGGACGCCGCCAACCTCGTCAGCATCGGCCCGCAGCGTCGGGCACCCGCGCCGCCGGTCGCCGCGCCGCCGGTCCGGGTTCCCCTCGCGGCCGCCAGGCCGACAGCGGTCCCGTCGCCGGTCGGCGAGACCCCCGCCGATGCGCCGCGCGTGCTCATCCTGGGCGACCAGGTCGTGGTCGAGCACGTCGCGCTCGTCGACCCGAGCCTTGCCGCGTTCGTCGGGGAGCGGCCCGCCGAGGAGCGACCGGCGCTCGTGGAGAAGGCCCTCAAGATCGGCCTCACCGCGCTGATGGACGCCGGGGTGACGGTCAACGTGGACGCGGTCCGGGCGGAGTTCCAGGGCCTCCTGCGCCAGACCGAGGCCACGAACGAGAAGGCCGCCCAGGCGCTCGACGTGCTGCTCCGCCAGAACTTCGCCGACGGCGACGGCCGCCTGCCGCGCACGCTCGAGACCTTCCTCGGCGACAAGGGCAAGCTCCGCTCCCTGACCGACGAGCTGTTCGACGAGTCGAAGCGCGACAGCGCCATCGGGCGGATCAAGACCCTCCTGGGCACGTACCTCGAGGGCGACGGCAGCAAGCTCGCGACCCTGCTCGACCCGACCCGCCTCGGCTCGCCGCTCTTCCAGTTCCGCGGCGAGGTCACGGACGGGTTCAACAAGCTCAACGAGCGCATCGCCGCGCTGGAGGCCGCGTCGGCCGCCCGGACCCAGGAGCGGGCGAAGGGCACCGCGAAGGGCGGCGACTTCGAGGCGACGCTGGAGCCGATGCTGGCGGAGCTGGCCCGGGGCGCCGGCGACACGCTGGACCGGACCGGCACCGAGGTCGGCGCGGTCATCGGCTCGAAGAAGGGCGACTTCGTCCTGACGGTGAGCTCCGAGGTGACCGGCGGCGCCGAGCTACGGGTCGTCGTGGAGGCCAAGGACCGGGCCATGTCCGGGCGCGCGATGCGCGACGAGTTGCGCGAGGCGAAGACGAACCGGGGTGCGGCCATCGGGCTGGTCGTCTTCAGCCCGGCCCATGCCCCCACGGGCATCGCCCCGTTCGACGTCCGCGCCGGCGATGTCTACTGCGTCATCGACCCCGAGGCCCCCGACACGGCCACGCTCGAGGCGGCGGTTCGCCTGGCCCGGCTCCTCGCCGTCGCGACGCTGCGCGAGCGGGAGGTCGAGGTGAACGCGGGCGCCCTGCGGAGCGCCCTCACCGGCATCCGCGAGCAGCTGGAGTCCATTCGAACGCTCAAGAGCACGCTCACCTCCGTGGTCACGAGCACCAGGGAGGTCCATGCGGGCCTCGACCGGCTGCGCGAGGGCGTCCTGGCCCGGGTCGCCGAAGCAGAGGCGGAGCTCCGGCTCGCCGGGTAGGCGCCGCGACCACCAGACGCGCGTTCGGGGCGCCATCGGCGGGGGCCTGCGCGCCCGAACGCCGGGGGGCAGAGCACCGGGGCGGCCGAAGGGTCGCCCCGGTGCGAATCCATCCCGGGATCGGGACGGCATCCCGCCCGGGCCGCGGTGGTCCGGCCAGTCCCCGCGCAGCCGCCACGGGCAACATCCGGCCGGTCGGCGCGTCACACGGGCCAGCAGACCGGCCTCGACGCGCGACCCCGCCGCGCCGGCAGGTCCCACGGGAGAACTGCCATGCGCCGTGCCCTTGCACCGATTGCCGCCCTCGTGCTCGTCCTCGGCACGGTCGGGAGCGTGGCCGCGTGGTCGGGGGCGAGCGCCGACCACGCGAAGTCGTACTACGTCTCGGTCGGCGACTCCCTGGCCGCCGGCGTCCAGCCCATCGGCGATCCCGGCAACCTGTACCGGACTCGCGACGGGTACGCTGAGCAGCTCCTCGCGATCGGCCGCGAGCAACTGCCGAAGCTGTCGCTCGTCAAGCTCGGCTGCCCCGGCGAGACGACGGCCACGATGATGAACGGCGGGATCTGCCCGTATCGGCACGGCTCGCAGCTGGACGAGGCGGTCTCGTTCCTGCACGCGCACTCGAATCACGTTGCGTTCGTCACGATCGACATCGGCGCGAACGACTTCCCCTGCAACGAGGCACGGTGCGTTCCGGCTGGAGTCGCGAGCATCCAGGCGAACCTGCCGAAGATCCTCGCCATGCTCCGCAAGGCGGCCGGACCTGACGTGCCGATCGTGGGCATGACCCTCTACAACCCGTTCCTCGCCGCCTGGCTCCTGGGGCCGGAGGGCCAGGCCTACGCCGAGTTCAGCGAGTCCGCCCTGATGGGCCCCATCGACGCGCTGCTGCGCGGCATCTTCCAGGGCGCGGGCATGGCCGTCGCCGACGTCGAAGGCGCCTTCTCGTCGACCGACTTCAGCTCGCTCGCCGACCTGCCGGGCGTGGGGCCGGTCCCCCTCAACGTGGCCCGGATCTGCATGTGGACCTGGGTCTGTGCCCCTGCTCCGCTCGGGCCGGACAACCACGCGAACCGTGCCGGCTACGCGGTGATCGCCCAGGCCTTCGCCGTCGCGCTCGGGCTGTGAGGCCCGGGCACGCCTGATCCCTGGCCTTCCGCCCGAGGCCGCTGGGGGCCTCGCGCCGGACGGGCCCGTCGACCCGGTCGTGGCTCACGCCACGGCCGGGTCGTTCCACCCCACCGGGCAGCGGAATCGGCCACCCGACGCGCCGGAAAGGGGGTACCGTCTGGGCGCGACGATCGCCGCCATGCCGTGACCGTCCAGCGACCCGGGTTCTCCACGATCGCCCATCGACGCACTGTCGCCCTGGCAGCTGGTGGTGCACGCAGGTGTGACGATCCGGCGTGGGAGGGGCGGCGATGACGTTCTCGGCGCAGCTCGAGGTCATCGCGCAGGCGCTGTCCGCGGTGCTGGCGGTATGGCTCGGCCTCACGGTCGCGACCCGCTCACGCTCCCCCGCCGCGCGCGTCTTCGCGCTCCTCGCGCTCGGGCTCGCGACGTGGAGCAGCAGCATCGTGCTCCAGCGCCTGACGACGTCGGCGGCGGCAGCGGTCCCGGCGCGCGCCCTCGAGGAGCTGATGGCCGCCCTCTGCCTCGGGGGCATCGCGCATTTCGCGCTGGTGATCGTGACGGACGGGCACCCGTCCCGGCGGCAGCTGGCCATCACCGCGCTGAGCTACCTGATCCTCGGCGCGTTCGCGATCCCGCAGATCGTCGATCCCACGCACCCGATCGCGATCGGCCCTCCCCACCTTTCGCTGGGCCCGGTTTCCGGCCCGGTCCTCGGCTGGGCGTGGGTCGTCGCGCGCCTTGGGGCGCTCGCGCTTGCTGCGGGCTGGCTGATGCTCGCGATGCGAACGCCGGACCCCGGCGGGCTCCGGCGGCGACAGTACCGGGCCGCGCTCGCCACGGTCGTGACGGCGGCGATCGGGGCGAGCATGAGGTTCCTTCCGGTGATCGGCGACGCCGATCGATGGATCGGGACGTCCTTCATCACGCTCGCCGTGCTGTGCGCGGCGTACTCCGTCTTCTCGGCAGGGATCTTCTTCGGCCCAGCCGTCGCGGCGAGGGCATTCCGCACGTCGCTCGCCGGCGGCCTCCTGGTGATCGCCGTCGTCGTCGTCCTGGTCGGCATCGACGCGGCGGGCCGGACGTACGTCGGCCTCGACGTGCCGTTCTTCCCGGCCCTGGGACTCGTCGTCGCGGCCGCCCTGTACGGGCCGGTCGGCACTCGCCTCGGCAATCTGATCACGGGCCGCGGATCACGGGCAATCGCCCGCGATCGGCTCTTCCGGGCCCTCGGCGAGCCCGACCTCACCGCGCGACCTGCCGCTGCCGGCGTCGACCCGGCCCTTGCCCGGCTCGCCCGGGCCATCGACGTGACCGGCCTCACCGTCGCCGCGCCGGATGGGTCGCTCGTGGCGTCGGAGGGTTCGGCGCCGGCGTCGGGAACCGTCCGCAACATCCCGCTGCGCGCCGGTGGGGAGCTGCTCGGGGAGCTGCGGGTCGGCGCGACCACGACCGGCGTGCCGCTCGGCGCCCACGACCTCGAGCTGCTCGACATGTCCGCGGAGTACGTCGCCAGCGCGCTCCGGACCGGTCGCCAGGAGGACGAGCAGACGAGCGGGCTGGCCCTCCTCGCCGAGGCCCGCGCCGCGGTCGAGTCGCAGGCAGAAGCGCTGCATGCCGCCCTGGCCGGGCACCGCGAGACGCCTCCGGGGATGCGCATCTTCGCGCTGGGCCCGTTGCGCGTCGAGCGGGAGGGGACGCAGATCGAGCGCTGGGGCGGCAGCAAGGCCGGCAGCCGCCAGGCGCAGGGCCTGTTCGCGTTCCTCTACGACCGCGGAGAGCGCGGCGTGGCCAAGGACGAGGTCATCGAGCTCATCTGGCCGGACACCGAGCTCGAGAACGCCGACGTCGCGTTCCACCGGACGATGAATGGCCTCCGGTCGACCCTCGACCCCGATCACCGCCGGGGCAGCACCCCGGCAGTCCGCTTCGTGAACGACCGGTACCGGCTCGGATACTCCGTGGTCGCCTGGTCCGACGTGGACGCCTTCCAGGCCGCGCTCGATGCGGCCGCGGCGGCCGACCGACCCGATCAGATGCGATTCCTCGAGGAGGCTCGGCACCTCTACCGGGGCGAGTACCTCGACGACTGCCCCTACTACGGGGACAGCTCGTTCGTGGAAGAGCGCCGGGCGCTGCTGCGCGGTCGATTCGTCGATCTCATGGTCGCGATCGGGGAGCGCTACGAGACCGTCGGGGATCGAATGTCGTCTTCGGCAGCGTTCCGGGAGGCCCTGCAGCGGGCGCCGGACGGGTGTCCCCCGGCCCAGGCGGGCCTCGCGCGGCTGGGACTCTGAGGACCGCAGAATCGCCGAAGTCTGACCGCAGTCGCTCCGGGGTGGTCGCCGCGCAAGGTGCGGGCATCAACCTCCCGCACGAGAGCGACCGCCATGTTGGCCACACCTCGAACCGGTCGGTCCAGCGACACCATCGGAGCTCCCCCCGCACCTCCGCCCGACGGGCAGGCGAGCGGCGGGCAGCCAGCTCCCGCGTTCGGGCCGCACGGCGGCGCCGACCCGGCCGATCGGCCGTCGTGCGACTGGGCGACCCGCATGTACGAGCAGCATCACGCCGAGCTGTACCGGGCCGCGATGCGCGCATGCCGGGACTCCGAAGCGGCCGAGGACCTGGTCCAGGAGGCCTTCCTGCGGCTGGTGGTCGAGATCGGCCGGGACCGCACGCCCGACAATGTCCGGGCCTGGCTGCACCGGGTGATCGCCAACCTCGCCGTCTCGGCGGGCCGCCGCGCGGCCGTCAGCCAGAAGTTCGCCCCCGCCCTTGTCAACCGCGACGAGCCCGCGACGCCCGAAGCCATCGCGCTCGACGAGGAGCGACGCTCCGATCTCGCGTCCGCGCTCGACGCGCTGCCCGCCGGTGCGCGAACCGCGCTGCTGCTCGCCGCCCAGGGCTTCTCCGGGACCGAGATCGCAGCAGCCATCGGCCGGACGGACTGCGCGACGCGCACCCTCATGTGCAGGGCTCGCATCACGGTCCGCGAGCGGATGGTCGCGGCGGCCGCCGGCTCACGAGGGCCCGCCGACACGGTGCTCGTGTCCGGGCCGGCGCGATCCGCCGACGCCCGACGACCGGTGCCCGCAGCCGCCATGTGATCCGGCCGCGACGGTGTCGCGTGCAGGGCCCGGGCGGTTCCGCCCCCGAGGACGGGAACTTCCGCCCGCCCCGTAGGGCGCTGCGGCCCCGGGCGCCGACGCGATCCGTCCCTACCATCGACGGGACGGGTCCTGCGGCCCATGACCTCGCATGCCTGCGAGCGCGCCGACCGTGTCTCGCGCGCTTCTCTTCTGAGCTGAACTGGAAGAGGGCTGATGCCCATCCTGCACGCCAAGCCGGTCGCGCCAAGCGACGACAAGCGCTGGAAGATCGTCGAGACCCGGATGCGTCGGCTCGGCGATCGCCCGGAGGCCCTGATCGAGGCGCTCCACGCCGCCCAGGAGGCGTTCGGCTACCTCGACGCCGGGGCGCTCCACTTCGTCGGTGACACCCTCGGGGTCCCCCACTCCCGGGTGTTCGGGGTCGCGACCTTCTACTCGTTCTTCACCCTGAAGCCCCAGGGCGAGCACACCTGCGTGGTCTGCACCGGGACGGCCTGCTACATCAACGGCGCGAAGGAGATCCTCACGACGCTCGAGAGGGATCTCCACGTCCGGCCCAGGGAGACCACCGGCGACGGCAAGGTCTCGCTGCTGACCGCGCGCTGCCTGGGCGCGTGCAGCCTGGCGCCGGCCGTGATCGTCGATGGCGACGTCAGGGGCAAGGTGAGCGCGGGCGAGCTCGTTGCCCAGCTGGAGGCGATGTGAGCGAGATGCCCGCCGCGGCCCGGCCCATCCGCCGCCGCGTGATCACGGAGGAAGCCCACGATGGCCCTTTCCGCGCTTCCGCGTACGTGTGCGAGGCCGCGAGCTGCATGTCGGCGCAGTCCCACGAGATCACCACGAGCCTGAGCGAGCGCGTCGCCGAAGCCGGCCTGGGCGACGTGGTCGTCAAGCGCGTCGGCTGCCTCGGCCTGTGCGCGGCCGGCCCGCTCGTCGAGATTCCCCAGACCGGCCAGCTCTTCGAGCGCGTCCGGCCCGACGATCTCGCAGGGGTCCTCAAGGCCCTCAGGAAGGTGAAGGCGACCGACGCGCGCAGGCCGCAGGGCCCGTTCTTCGAGAAGCAGGTCCGGGTGGCCACCGAGAACATGGGCCGGATCGATCCCGAGAGCCTCGACGACTACCTCGAGCGGGGCGGGTACGAGGCCCTCCGCAAGGTTCTCGCGGACATGACCTCCACCTCGGTCCGCGAGGAGATCACCCGCAGTGGCCTGCGCGGCCGCGGCGGCGCCGGATACCCGACGGGCCTGAAGTGGACGACGGTCGCCAAGGCCGCCGGCGCGAAGAAGTACGTGATCTGCAACGCTGACGAGGGCGACCCCGGCGCGTTCATGGACCGGAGCGTCCTGGAGAGCGACCCGTATCGCGTCCTCGAGGGGATGGCCATCGCGGCCTTCGCCGTGCATGCCACCGAGGGCTACATCTACTGCCGGGCGGAGTACCCGCTGGCGGTTGCCCGCCTCCGGACCGCGATCCGCAACGCCCAGCGCGCCGGGTACCTGGGGGCCGGCATCGCCGACACCTCGTTCACCTTCGACGTGCAGATCCGGCTCGGCGCCGGCGCCTTCGTGTGCGGCGAGGAGACCGCCCTGATCGCGTCGGTCGAGGGTCGGCGCGGGACCCCCCGGCCGCGTCCGCCGTACCCCGCGGTCGAGGGCCTGTGGGGCTGCCCCACCCTGATCAACAACGTCGAGACCTTCGCGAACGTGCCCGCGATCATCCGCAGGGGCGCCGAGTGGTACGCCGGGATCGGCGTCGGCAAGAGCAAGGGCACCAAGGTCTTCGCCCTGGCCGGTCGCATCGTCAACACCGGCCTGGTCGAGGTTCCGATGGGGATGACCCTCCGGGAGATCATCTACGACATCGGCGGCGGGATCGTGGACGGCCGTCCGTTCAAGGCGGTTCAGACCGGCGGCCCGTCGGGCGGGTGCATCCCCGCCGACCTCCTGGACATGTCGGTCAGCTACGAGTCGCTCATCGAGGCCGGCTCGTTCATGGGATCGGGCGGCATGATCGTGATGGATGACACGTCGTGCATGGTCGACGTCGCCAAGTACTTCCAGGACTTCTGCCGCGACGAGTCGTGCGGCAAGTGCGTCCCCTGCCGGGTCGGCACGACCCAGATGTACATGCTCCTCGACTCGATCACCCGGGGCGAGGCGACCCTCGAGTCCCTCGCCCAGCTGGAGCGGCTGGCCGGGATCGTCCAGCGCATGTCGCTGTGCGGGCTCGGCCAGGGGGCACCGAACCCGATCTTCAGCACGCTGCGCTACTTCCGGGACGAGTACCTCGCCCACATCGTGGACAGGGTCTGCCCCGCCGGCGTGTGCACGATCACGCCGGTGGAGGTGCTGGCATGAGCGCCGTCTTCACGTTCCGGATCGACGGCCGGGACGTCGCGGGTGCGGAAGGCCAGACCATCACGGAGGTGGCCGAGGAGAACGGGATCGACATCCCGGGCCTCTGCCACCTCGAGGGGATCCACGACCGGGGCGCCTGCCGCCTGTGCATGGTCGAGATCGCCGGTTCCCCGAAGCTGGCCGCGGCCTGCATGACGAAGGTCGCCGAGGGGATGGACGTCACGGCCCATTCCGAGGGCCTCCTCGAATACCGCCGGGCGGTCACCGAGATGCTGTTCGTGGAGCGCAACCACGTCTGCGCGGTCTGCGTCGCGAACAACCATTGCGAGCTGCAGGACCTCGCCGAGGACCTGGAGCTCACCCACTTCGACCTTCCCCGGATCAGCCCGCTCGTCGGGATCGACGCGAGCCACCGGCTCTTCGCCATCGACCACAACCGCTGCATCCTGTGCCTCCGCTGCGTCCGCGTGTGCGACGAGATCGAGGGCGCCCACACCTGGGACGTCATGCACCGGGGCCTCGAGACCCGGGTCCAGACGGACATGGGCATCCCGTGGGGCGAATCCCCGACCTGCACGAGCTGCGGCAAGTGCGTCCAGGTCTGCCCGACCGGCGCCCTCTTCGAGAAGGGCCGCCCGGTTGCCGGCGGCAGCAAGAACAAGCGCCCCTTCCTGCCCTGGCTGAAGGTCGTGCAGGAGGAGCGCGGGCTGTGAGCAGGCCGCGGATCGCGACGGTCTGGCTGGACGGCTGCTCGGGCTGCCACATGTCGCTCCTCGACCTCGACGAGCGCCTGCTCGACATCTTCGAGCGGGCCGACCTCGTCTTCAGCCCGCTCGTCGACTGCAAGGAGTACCCGGAGGACGTGGACGTCTGCCTCGTCGAAGGGGCAGTTTCGAGCACGGACGACCTCGAACGGATCCTGATGGTCCGGGAGCGGACGAAGACGATCGTCGCCTTCGGCGACTGCGCGGTCACGTCCAACGTCCCGGGCATGCGCAACCCCATCGGGCCGCTGCCGCTCCTGGAACGGGCGTACCTGGAGAACGTGACGATCAACCCGATGATCCCGGACCAGGTCGTCCCGAGGCTGCTGCCCACGGTTCGACCGGTCCACCGGGTGGTGAAGGTGGACGTCTTCCTGCCCGGCTGCCCACCTTCCGCCGACCTCATCTACACGCTGCTCGACGACCTGCTGGCCGGTCGCGTCCCGGACGCGGCGGGCGCCCGGTTCGGCCGCTGACGGGAGCCCCATGAGCCAGACCATCGTCATCGACCCGGTCACCCGGATCGAAGGCCACTCCAGGATCACGATCCAGCTCGACGAGCGCGGCGAGGTCGTCGACGCCCGCTTCCACGTCACCCAGTTCCGCGGCTTCGAGCGGATCACCCAGGGCCGCCCGGTCCACGAGATGCCGGCGATCATGGCCCGCATCTGCGGCATCTGCCCGGTGAGCCACCTGATCGCGTCGTCCAAGGCGGTCGACGACATCCTGGCCGTCGAGCCGTCGCCAACCGGCGCGGACCTGCGCCGGATCATCAACCTGGGCCAGATCGTCCAGTCGAATGCCCTGTCGTTCTTCCACCTGTCCTCGCCGGACCTGCTGTTCGGATTCGACGCGGACCCGGCCGAGCGGAACATCGTCGCCCTGGCCCGGGCGAACCCGCAGCTGGCCAGGGACGGCATCGGCCTCCGCAAGTGGGGCCAGCAGATCATCGAGTGGGTGGGCGGCAAGCGCATCCACCCCACCTGGATCGTGCCCGGGGGCGTGGCGGAGCCGCTGACCGCCGAGGTCCGTGACCGGATCCTCGCCGGCGTGCCCGAGGCGCTCGCGGCCGTGGAGCGGGCGATCGCCTGGTACAAGACGGACATGCTCCGCTGGGAGGAGGAGGCCGCGACGTTCGGCAACTTCCGCTCGGCGTTCATGGGCCTCGTCGACCGCCAGGGCAACGTCGACCACTACGGCGGCTGGCTCCGGGTCGTCGACGCCGACGGCAACTACCTCGCCGACAGGATCGACCCGAAGCTCTTCAACGACTACATCGGCGAGGCCGTCGAGCCCTGGACGTTCCTCAAGACGACCTACTGGAAGCCGATGGGCTACCCGGACGGCATCTATCGCGTGGGGCCGCTGGCGCGGCTCAACGTGGCCGACCGGATGGGCACGCCGCGCGCCGACGAGGAGCTCCAGAAGTTCCGCTGGCGCGTGGGTCGCGTGGCGGGCTCGTCGTTCCACTACCACTACGCCCGCCTCATCGACACGCTCCACGGCATCGAGAAGATCGAGGAGCTCCTGCGGGGCCCGGAGATCCTCTCGAAGCACGTCCGCTCCCGGGCCGAGGTCAACCGGCGCGAGGGAATCGGCGTCGCCGAAGCGCCCCGGGGCACCCTGATGCACCACTACCGGGTGGACGACGACGGCATCGTCGAGTGGGCGAACCTGATCATCGCCACCGGCCACAACAACATGGCCATGAATCGAGCCGTCCTCCAGGTCGCCCGACACCACGTCAAGGGCGACGCGCTCACCGAGCCGATGCTCAATCGCGTGGAGGCGGTCATCCGCTGCTACGACCCCTGCCTCAGCTGCTCCACCCACGCCCTGGGCGAGATGCCGCTGCGGATCCAGCTGCTGGGCCCCGACGGCACCGTCCTCGACGAGCTGGCCCGGTGAGAGCCGGCGAGGCCCGCACGTCACGGGCGGGCACGCCTGGTGAGCGCGGGTCGAGCGCGGGCCCGCGCGGTTGCGCCGGGGTCCTCGTCGTTGGCTACGGCAGTGTGCTGCGCGGTGACGACGCGCTGGGCTGGCACGCCGTGGCGCGCCTCGCCCGGGACCCGCGGCTGGACGGTGCCCGCGTCTCCTGGACGCACCAGCTGACCCCGGAGCTGGCCGACGAGATCGCCGGTTGCTCGCTCCTGGTCCTGGTCGACGCAGCGGCCGGCACGGTTCCCGGCGCGCTCCAGGTCCGGCGCCTGGGCTCGGCCGGTGCGGGCAGTGCGGCCGGCGCGAGGGGTGCCGCAGGCGCGGCGGGTAGGCCCGGCGCGGCCCTGACCCACCATGTGGCACCGGAGAGCCTGCTCGGCCTCGCCCGGGAGCTGTACGGTTCCGCACCCGAAGCGTGGGTCGTGAGCGTCGGCGCAGCTGGGTTGGACATCGGGGACGGCCTGTCACCCGCCGTCGAGGCAGCGCTGCCGGCCGTGATCGATGCCGTTGCCGGCATCATCGGAAGGCGCGTCCATGCATGAGGTCTCGCTGGTCGCCGACCTGATCGGCGAGGTCCGCAGGCGGGCCGGCGGCGCGCCGGTGGAGCAGATCCGGGTCCGCCACGCAACGACGATCCCGGACGATGTGGTGCGCCAGGCGTTCACGCTGCTGACCCAGGGCGACCCGCTGGCCCTTGCCGCGCTCGAGGTCGAGCCGTTCGAGATCCGCCTCGCCTGCCCGTGCGGATTCGACGGCCCGCTCGGCCACGACGACGTGGTCGGCGCGACGATGGTCGTCTGCCCCTCGTGCGGGGAGCTCCGGCGGACGCCCCCGACCTCGGAGCTGGAGCTCCTGGAGGTTCGAACCGGCTCCTGAGGTGGCCCCGGGTCGCCGGCCTCGGGCGGCCCGGGCGCGGGTGCCTTCGGAGCGAGCTCCGGAAATGCGATGCCTTGCGCCGCATCACTGGCGCGGTCGGCGGGCGCCTGGGCGGATCTGAGCGCAGGCGCGGCATCGCCGGTTCGGCCGGCGGAGATGGTCCTTCTGAAACGCGATGCCTTGCGCGGCATCACTGGCGCTGTCGGCGGGCGCCTGGGCGGATCTGAGCGCAGGCGCGGCATCGCCGGTTCGGCCGGCGGGAGATGGTCCTTCTGAAACGCGATGCCTTGCGCGGCATCACCGACGTGGTCGGCCGGGCACAGGGGTTCGGAGCGCGCCTACGGGGCGGCGTGGAGCTCGGCGATAGGCCATTCGCTCTCGGGCGTCGTGACGACGTCGTTGAACGCAGACGGGGCGCCGGGCGTGGGCGCGGGGACCTTCAGCCCGAGGTAGTCGATCCCTGTCGCAGGGTCCGTGAAGAAGTACCCGTCCAGGGAGCCCCCCGCCATCGAAGTTGGGAACGACCACCAGCTGTCCTCGTGGAACGTGGGACAGCTGCCATCTGCCCGATGGACGACCCCGTTCTCGCCGATGTGCCCGACCAGCGAGAAGGTCAGCAGGGCGAACGGCCCTCCCGAGGTGGTCGGCGCCGGGGCGCTCTCGTCGACGATCAGCTGGATCGTCGCCGTTTCCTCGACGCTCGGGTTCCAGGTGGGCGCCGCCCCGAATCCGAAGCCGCCCTCGCCCGTGTAGGCCTCCGTCCACTTCGTGCAGTCGGTGCCCTGGGCGAACCCGGTCCCGTGGATCGACCACGAGCCCGCGTCATCCACCCAGACGGTCCGGGTGGCGTCCGATTGCGCCGGATCGACCTTGAGTCGCACGTTCATGTCCCCGGCAACCTCGTGCGTCTTCGCCAGCCCATCCTGCTCCGTGGTCGCGTAGCGCTCGAGATAGATCACCGTCCCGGTCAACAGGGTGGGCAGGTGTCCCGACCAGCTCGTCGGGACCGGCCGCAGCGACGCGCCGGAGGACGCCCCGGGCGAGGACCCCGACGAGGAGCCAGGGGTGCCTGCAGGGGTCTCCCCGGGCGACGCCGCGAGCGAGCTGGTCGGTCCGGGTGCGCCGACCGCTCGCGCCGCCGACCCCACCAGCTCGGGTCGGGGCCGGCGTGCCGCTCGAGCCGCCCGGAGGTCCGGCCCCGCCCTGGCTCCCGGCCGGGGATCCGCCGGCGCACCCGGCGATCGAGAGGGCGGCCATCCAGGCTATCCACGAACGGCCGGGGACACGTCGCGACATGGCGACCTCGGGCTGATCGCGCCGGGAGGTTCGAGGCGACCAACGGTATCGCCTGCGCCCGCGGTGTCAACAGGCGGCCCGCCATCCGGCGGCTTGCGAACGGCAGCCTCGCAACCGCCGGTCCCACGCCCGGGCGGGGGGGCCACTTGCGCCCCCGTCGTACACTCCCATACCGGTCGAGCGGGTGCGTGCCACGGGGACGCGCGCGGTGGCCGGAGCACGAGGCGTGCGAACGACGATGGCACGATCCATGTGGCGCGGGGCGATCCAGTTCGGGCTCGTGACGATCCCGGTCCGGCTCTACCTCGCGACGGACTCCCACGGGATCTCGTTCAACATGCTCCACGAGAGCTGTCTGAACCGGATCCAGATGAAGACCTACTGCCCGTTCCACGACGAGGTCATCTCGCGCGGCGACACCATCAAGGGGTTCGAGTACGCGAAGGACCAGTACGTCGTCATCACCGACGAGGACCTGGCGAACGTCCCGCTGAAGACGGTGCGCTCGATCGAGATCGAGAAGTTCGTGCCGGCCGCCGCCAGGCAGGACGAGCCCGTCCGCTTCGTGAAGCAGGCCTACTACGTCGAGCCGGAGGCGATCGGCCGCAAGGCGTACGCGCTCCTCCGCGAGGTCCTCGCCGAGCAGGGCCTGGCCGCGGTGTGCAAGGTCGTGATCAAGGATCGCGAGGCACTGGCCTCGCTGAATCCGCAGGGCAACGCGCTGGTCCTCGAGACGCTCCATTGGCCGGACGAGATTCGGGCGACCCAGGAGCTGGACCTCCCGGCCGACGATATCGAGGTGAAGCCGGCGGAGCGGGCCATGGCGGCCCAGCTGATCGCGGCGATGACGGGCGAGTTCGACCCGGCCGAGTACCGGGACGAGTACCGCCAGGCGCTCCAGCAGGTGATCGAGGCCAAGGTCGAGGGGCGCGAGGTCGCCGAGCCGGCCGAGCCCGCCGCGGGCGGCCAGCTGGTGGACCTGATGGCCGCCCTGGAGGCGTCCGTCAACGCGGCCCGGGCAGCCCGGGCCGCGGGCGCCGTCCCGGAGGCCGCGCCGGCACCGGTGAAGGTGGCTCGCGCCGGGCGTGCGTCCAGGGCGTCCGCCCCGTCCGACGCGGCGGACGCCGTCGACGAGGATGCCGCCCCGCGCAGGATGGCGCGCCGCAAGTCCGCCTGACCGGACCTCGGGCGCGCGAGACGCCGCGGCGCTGCGGCCGCATCATGGGGCCGTGACGCGCGAACGCCTCCCGCTCGACTTCGGCCTGACCGCCTCGCGCCTGCCGGAACGCATCGAGGCCATGCGTCCGACCGACGGCGATGGCCCGTTCGACGATCCCGGCTACTTCTTCGAGCCGTGGTGGCCGGGCATCCGGGCCCTGGTGCTCGTCGAGGCGGGTCGAGTCCGTCTCCGTGCACAGGCACTGACGGACCCGACGACCGCCTTCCCGGAGCTTGCGGCGCTGCCCGGGTTGCTGGCCGGGGACGGGGTCGTGCTCGATGCGACGCTCATGGTGCTCGACGCCCGGGGCCGTCCGAGCGCCCGGCTCCTCGAGGCGCGACTGCGCGGTGGCGCGGAGGCCGCGGAACGCGCCGACGCGGCGCCGGCGCCGGGGGTCGAGCATCCCGGGCAGGCCGCCCTGGTCGCGGGCGACCTCGTCTACCTCGGCGGACGGTCACTGGCGGCGCGCTCGTTCGGGGAGCGCCGGGGCGAGCTGGCGGCCCTGATGACCCCCAGCCCCTGGTGCCTGCCCGGGCGCGGGTTCGTCGGCGACGGCCTCGCGGTCGCCGAGGCGCTGGGATCGCTGGGCTTCCGGGCGCTCTCGGCCCGGCGCCTCGACGCGCGCCTCCGCCAGGGTCCAGCGGGTGACGCCTGGTTCCGCGTCCCGGTCCGTGCGTCCGCGCGCACGCTTCCGCCATTCCTGGCCGTCATCCAGCGCCTTCCACTCTGAGGCGAGACCCGCATGCCGCTGGACCGGTACCGCACACGGCGTGACTTCACGCGGACACCCGAGCCGGCGCCGGGGACCGTGGGGTCGTCCCCCGGACCGGGCGCCCCGGATCCGACCGCTCCAGGGGGCTGCGGTCGCTTCGTCGTGCACATGCACCGGGCCCGTCGCCTGCACTGGGACCTGCGCCTGGAGATCGACGGAGTCCTGGCCTCGTGGGCCATCCCGAAGGGCCCCACCCTGGACCCGGAGGAACGGCGCTTCGCGGCACGCACCGAGGACCACCCGATCGAGTACCTCGACTTCGAGGGCGTCATCCCGGCGGGCGAGTACGGGGCCGGCGACTCGATCTGCTGGGATTGGGGCACCTTCGAGCCGGAGCTCTCCTGGGATCCCGGGCAAGCGGTGCGCGACGGGGAGCTGAAGATGCGCCTGCGCGGCGAGAAGCTGCGCGGGAGGTTCACCCTCGTGCGCACGGCCGGACGCGGCGGGGACGGAAGGGCGACGGGCGACGGGCGATCGCGCCGCTCACGGACGGACGCGGGCGGAGCGGAGGACGCGGGATCCGGCGAGGGCTGGCTGCTGATCGCCAAGCGCGACCCGGACTCGGTGGCCGGCTGGGACGCCGGCGACCACCCGGCGTCCGTGCGATCCGGCCTGACCAGCGCCGAGGTCGCCGCCGGCATGTCGCCGCGGTTCGTGCGCCCGGCCCCGGCGCCGCTGCCCTCGCTGGATGCCCCGGGCAGCCTGCGGGGCGTCCAGCCGACCACCCTGGCCCCGATGCTCGCGACGCCCGGCACGGCCCCGTTCGACGACGAGTCGTGGCTCTTCGAGCCCAAGTGGGACGGCTATCGCGCGCTCGCGATCGTGGCCGGGGGCAAGGTCCGCCTCGTGACCCGCAACGGCAACGATGCCGGTCGCTACTTCCCGGAGCTGCTCGGCCCGCCGGCCTGGCTGATGGCGCCCGACGCGATCGTGGATGGCGAGGTCGTGGCGTTCGACGAGGCGGGCCGCCCCGACTTCTCGCTCCTGCAGGCCCGGGTGGGCGGCGGATTCGGGCGCAGCGATCCGGGGCCCAGGCCGGAGGCCCGCGCGGCTGGCCAGGCGGCGCCGCTCCTGTTCATGGCCTTCGACCTGCCCTGGTGCGCCGGCCGATCGCTCGCGGGCGTGGCCCTCGAGGAGCGCAAGGCGATCCTGCGCCTGGTCCTGCGGGAGCATCCGCGCGTCCGCTACGGCGGGCACGTGGAGCGGGACGGCGTGGCGTTCTTCCGGGCGGCCGCCGAGCGCGGGCTGGAAGGCGCGATGGCGAAGCACCGGGCAAGCCGCTACGAGCCGGGCCGCCGGTCTCCGGCCTGGCTCAAGCTGAAGGTCCGCCCCACCCAGGAGCTGGTCGTGGCGGGCCACGTCCCCGGGCAGGGCTCGCACCGCGACCTCGGGGCCCTCCTGGTGGGCCTGTTCGATGGTGGCACCCTGCGCTCCGTCGGCCGTGTCGGGAGCGGGATCGATGGGCCGATGCGAGCCCGGCTCCGGCGTGACCTGGATGCGCTCGCCCGCCCGACCATGTCGTTCGCGGCCCCAACCGCCGACCTGGCGGAGCTGGCCCGCACGCCGGAGGTCACCTGGGTCGACCCGGTGCTGGTGATCCGCGCCGAGATCGGAGGCTGGACCCTGGACGGCAACATCCGCCAGGCCTCGTTCGTGGAGCTCGCCCGCGACGTGGACCCGGCCGCGGTCGAGCGCCAGGATGCCGTGGGTCCGGCAGCCGCCCAACGGGCCCTCGCGAAGTCCGGCCTCGGCTCGGGTCCCACCCGGGCCCCGGCAGTGCCCGGCCTGGCCTCGCGCCGAGGTGCGTCGCGCGAGTCGGTCGCGCCGGCCTCGGACCCGACTGCGCCGGCGGCGGTCGCGACGACGCTCCCACCTGCCCCGGTCGTGGCGGCGCCGGCCGTCGTCCTGACGGCCTCGGCCGCGGAGCTCGCGGCCCTCGAGGCGCTCCCGGCAGGCGGCGGGACCTGGAACCTTGCCGGGCGCGAGATTCGCCTCACGAACCTGGGCCGGGTCCTCGCGCCGGGCTCGGCGCCGGACGACCCACCGATCACGAAACGGGAGCTCATCCGATACCTGGTGGAGGCCGCGCCGCTCCTCCTCCCGCACCTTTCCGGCCGGGCCCTCAACCTGGCCCGCTACCCGGAGGGGATCGCCGGCGAATTGTTCTGGCAGAAGGACGTGCCGAAGGGGACGCCCGACTGGGTCGCCCGGTGGCGGGAGCCCGACCCGCCGGACCGCCGGGCGCACTCGTACGTGCTCGCGGACGAGGTCGCGGCGCTCGGCTGGCTCGGCAACCAGGCCGCCGTGGAGATCCACCCCTGGACGTCCCGGATCGAGGCGCCCGCCGAACCGCGCTGGGCCCTGATCGACATCGATCCGGGGACGGCCACGACCTGGGACGAGGTGCTCGTGCTGGCCCGACTCTTCAGGCGCGCCCTGGAGCACCTGGGCGTCACCGGCGTCCCGAAGACGAGCGGCAAGCGGGGCCTCCAGGTCTTCATCCCGATCGGCCCCGGCTCGACGTTCGAGGCAACCCGGGGCTGGATCGAATTGCTCTCGCGGGCGGTCGGTGGAGCCGTCCCGGACCTCGTGAGCTGGGAGTGGGCGAAGGAGCGGCGGGGCGGCCGGGCGCGCCTCGACTTCACCCAGAACTGGCGGAACCGGACCCTGGTCGCCGCCTACTCGCCGCGCCCGGCGCCCGGGCTGCCGGTCTCGGCGCCGATCACCTGGGCCGAGCTGGACGATCCGGAGCTGCGTCCCGACCGCTGGACGATCCGGACGATCCTGGCCCGCGTCGGGGCCCGCGGCGACCTCTTTGCCGCCGCGCTCGGCCCGGACCAGGCCCTCCCGCCGCTCTGAACGATCGCTCGTCTCGACGGCTGTAGGCGCCCGGTCCCCCGCTCGCCTACCATTGGGGCTCACCGATCGCACGGGGCCCCCATGCCGCCAGCGCCGCTCACCCGCCGCTCCGCCTCTTCGGCGCTGGCGGCCGGCCCTCGCGCAGCGCGGCCGCTCGCGCGGCGCAGGCTCGCCAGCGGGCTCGTGGCGCTCGCCCTGCTCCTTCCGGGCACGCCCGGAGCGCTCGCGGCCGCGTCCCCTGCCCTGGCCGCGGCGGGATCGGCCCCCGGGATCGGCGCGACGGCCGGAGCGGCAGGCACGCTCACGTTGCCCCTCGGGCGCGGCACCGCCAGGCGAGTCACGACCCGGACGCCGGCGGTGCCGGGCGCGATCCGCCCGACGTCCCGGCCCTACCTCACGGTCGGCCCCGCCAGGGGCGCGGGCACGGTGGCCGGGACTCCCCGAGCCGGCACCCCGGCCGGCCCGGTTCCGGCCGGCGGACCGGGCAGCCCGGTGGCGCCGCTGGCGGCGTTGCCCGGTCCCGGATCGCAGGCGGGCGCGACCTTCCTGGGCCTGACGGACCAGGCGAACGCCGCCTACCTGCCCGATTGCGGCACCACGCGGCCGTGCATCGAGCCGCCGGACCCCTGGGTCGCCGTGAGCGCCACGTACGTGGTCCAGTCCGTGAACGGCGTGACCAGGGTCACCACGCGATCCGGCGGCCTCCCGAATCCGGGGGCTCCGACGGCCGGCGTGAACAGCAACGCCGCCTGGTTCGGGCTCCCCGCGGACATGCTGGACGCCGATCCCCACGTGCTCTACGACGCGGCCCACGATCGCTGGATCGCCACGTTGTTCGGCTACAGCTGCACGGCCGGGCGCCTCTACGTCGCGGTCTCCGCGGACGGAGCGCCGTACCCCCTCACGTCCGGGCCGGGTGGTCACTGGAGCACGATCGAGCTGAACTTCGACGGGTCCGTGACCGGGCTTCCGGCCGGCATGCCGGACTTCCCGCTCGTCGGGTTGACGAGCTCCGTCGTCGGGATCGGGATCAACGTCTTTGCGCGCGACCCGGCCGCCGTCGACCTCTGCGACGCGGTCTACCCACCCGTCTACGGTGGCGCGCAGCTTCTGGCGTTCGACCTGTCTGCGTTGGAGGGGACGGGGCCGATCCCCTACGCCTACACCGCACCATCGACGACCGTCTTCTCGTTCGCGCCCGCCCACGACGTCGGGGCCGGGAACCGCCTCCACGTGGTGGCCGCCGGAGGCGGTGACTTCGCCAACCCGGCCACGATCCCGGCGGCGCCGACCGTCCTCTACGGGGCGCTCGACGGGCCGATCGGCGGGACCACCGGGGCGACGTCGATCACGATGACGACGCTGGACGGCGTCACCCTGGCCCAGCCACCCCCGCCGATCGACCCGGGCGGCAGCCTGGACTTCGCCGCGGACTTCCGGATCACGGACGCGACCTGGACAGCGGACCGCCTTGCGTTCCCGACGACCGGCATCTCGGGACCCGGCGGGCGACCGCGAGCCCGCGTGGTCGAGCTCGCAACCAACGCGGAGGGCGGTCCTGCCGGAGCCACGCTGGCCCAGGTCTTCACGCTCCAGCCGAGCGCCGGCTTCGGATACACGGATACGTTCGTGGCCGGTGTCGGATACGCCGCCGACGGCACCCTGTGGACCGCCTACAGCCAGTCGGGCCCGTCGGCCGCGATCTCGAGCTGGTCCCGCCGCCAGCGCCTCGTGGATCGCCCGGCGACCCTGCCCGCCGTGGACGCGCCCTTCTCGGCCGGTGCCGCCCTGCTCGCGACCGGTCGGGGCGGATACGGCGGGATGAACAGTCGGTGGGGCGACTACGTCGGGGTCGCTCCCGATCCGGCCCCGGGGATGGAGGGGACCGTCTGGCAGGCCAACGAGTTCGCCGACCTGGCCGAGGGCTGGGCCACGCTTGCCTCGCAGCTCGGCGACGACACGGCGTCCCCGTCGATCCCGGGGCCGTTCTCGGTGGCCCTGGGAAATGGACGGGGGCTTCCGTCGCGGACCTCGATCCCGGTCACCGTCTCGTGGGGAGCGGCGACCGATGCCGGCAGCGGAATCGGCGCGTACCGCCTCCTCAGGCGCGTGAACGGCGGGGCGTGGGCAGCCGTCCCGCTGGGCTCCCCGACCGCGCGGTCGGTCACGGTCACGATGGCCTTCGGGGCCAGCTACCAGTTCCAGGTCAGCGCGACGGACAACGCGGGCAACCCGGCAGGGCCGGCCCGGACGAGCCCGGCCTACCGGCCGACCTTCTACCGGCCCATCGCGAGCGCGTCCGTCGCCCTCGTCGGCTGGTGGGGGTGGGCAAGGTGCTCTCCCTGCGTCGGCGGCCGGCTCCGGTCCTCCTCGGTGCGGAACTCCCGGGTCACGCTCACCACCACGGCCTGGGCGATCGGCTGGGTGACGGTCCGCGGGCCAGCCCGTGGCTCCGCCCGGGTCTACCGCGACGGCGTGCTGCAAGGCGCCTACAGCCTGTACGCTCGCCTGAACCTGACCCGCTTCCTCGTCACCAGCCGGACGTTCCCGACGCTGGCCCGCCACAGCATGCGGGTCGTCGTCGTGGGCACGGCCGGTCACCCGCGGATCGACGTGGACGTGTTCATCGTCATCCGCTGACCCGGTCCGGGCCGGCGCCGGCTGCCGCCGGTTCGCGAGGGGCACCGGGCGAGCGCTCCCGAAGTGCCGCGAATGGCGCCGCTCGGTGCCCGGTTCGACCCGCCCCTGCCGGCCGGCCCGCACGGGTGGCCCGGGGGGGCCCGCCCGGGGATGCCCGACGGCACTTGCTGCCTGGTGGGGTGCCCGGCGGAGACTGGGCACATGAACGAGACTGCCGCACTCATCGCAGCGTTGAACACGTCGTGGTTTGCGTCCGGTCTGAGCGAGAAGTCGCAGGCGCGCCTCGCGGAGCTCGGGCGGCGCTTCACCGCCGAGCCCGGGACGGAGCTCTTCAGGGAGGGTGAGCCCAGCGAGACCTTCGGCATCCTGGTCCACGGCCGCGTCGCGCTGCGGACCCTCGTCCCTGAGCGCGGCGACATCACGATCCTCACGGTCGAGCCGGGCGACGTCTACAGCTGGTCGGCGCTCGTCCCGCCGTACAAGGCCTCGTCCACCGGGACCGCGATCGAGCCAATCGAATCGATCGTCTTCGACGGCAACGCCCTGCGGGCGGCCCTCCGCGAGGATTGCGACCTGGCCAGGTCGCTCTACCCCCGCATCCTCGTCGCGGTCTCGCGGCGCCTCAACGCGACCCGGGTCCAGCTCCTTGACCTGTTCGCGGCCGAGCAGGTACGCGCGTGGTGACGATGCGCTCCCAGGGGCGGGGCCAGCGTCCCGCCCTGGAAGGCCCCGGATACCTCGACCGTGCCGATCTCCAGGCTCTCTTCGACCTCCTTCGCGAGGATGGCCGGCGACTCGTCGGCCCCACCATGGCCGATGGTTCGATCGTCTACGACGAGATCGCCTCGGTGGACGACCTTCCGCGCGGCTTCGGGGACGAGCAGGCGCCCGGCCGCTACCGGGTGCGCCGTCGCGGCGATGAGCGCCTCTTCGGCTTCGTGGTCGGCCCGACCGCGTGGAAGCGCTGGACATTTCCGCCGCTGGTGCAGCTGACCCATGCCACCCGCGACGGCCACCGCGTCTCCTTCGAGCCTGACGCGGCGGGGGTCCCGCTGCTCGCGTTCCTCGGCGTCCGCGCCTGCGATCTCGCGGCGATCGGCGTCCAGGACCAGGTCTTCACCGGGGCGACCTTCGTCGACCCGGACTACCAGGCGCGCCGGGCGCGGGTCCTGGTGGTGGCCACCCAGTGCATGACCGCCGCGTCGACCTGCTTCTGCACTTCGATGGGCACGGGCCCCGAGGTGACCTCCGGCTACGACATCCTGCTCACCGAGCTCGACAGCGGGTTCCTGGTCGAGGCGGATTCCGCCCCCGGCCGCGCGCTGCTCGAGCGGCTCCCGATCCGGCCGGCAACGGCCGTCGAACAGTACGGGGCGGCCGCCGCGGTCGCGGCGGTGCGCGCGAGGATCGGCGACCCGGTCCCGGCGGCAGGTCTCCACGACCGCCTCATGGCCCAGCTTGACCACCCGCGCTGGGCGCAGGTGGCCGAGCGCTGCATCACCTGCGGCAACTGCACGCTCGCCTGCCCGACCTGCTTCTGCACGACCCTCGGCCAGGCGACGGACCTCACCGGGGAGCGCGCGACGACGACGCGAATCTGGGACAGCTGCTTCAGCCCCGGCTTCGCGAAGGTCGCCGGCGGCAGCTTCCGGGCCCGCCCGCGCGATCGCTACCGGCAATGGCTCACCCACAAGTTCGGCACCTGGTGGGACCAGTTCGGGCAATCCGGGTGCGTGGGCTGCGGCCGCTGCATCACCTGGTGCCCCGTCGGGATCGACGTTCGCGAGGAGCTCAACGCGATCGCCCCGTCCGTCCCGCTGTCCCCGGAGACGCCGCTGGTCCAACCGGTGGCCGCGACCCCGAACGACTTCGTGACCGCCCGCGTCGTGGCTACCAAGGCCGAGACGGTGGACACGACGACGCTGACCCTGACCGGCGTGGATCCCGCGTTCAGCAAGGGAAGCACCGGCCAGTTCGCGATGGTCTCCCTGCCCGGGTTCCCACCGCTCCCGATCTCGATCAGCCGGTTCCTCCCCGACGGCATCGAGCTGACCATCCGCGGTGCCGGACCCGCGACGCGCGCGATGTGCGCGCTCCAGGTCGGCGATCAGCTGGGCCTGCGCGGCCCGCTGGGCAACAACTGGCCGCTCGATCGGGCCGTCGGCCGCGACCTCGTGATCGTGACCGGCGGGATCGGCCTCGCCCCGCTGCGCCCCGTCCTCCAGGCGATCGTGGCCGACCGTCGCCGGTTCGGCGACGTGATGCTGTTCTACGGCGCGCGGACGCCCGGCGATCTGCTCTACCGGGACGAGCTGGAACGCTGGGCCAGCCGCCATGGAATTGAGGTGAGCCTGACGGTCGACCGCGCGGGGCCGGAATGGACGGGCCGGGTCGGCATCGTGACCCACCTCTTCGACCAGGCCGCCTGGGACGGGACCAACATGATCGCGTTCGTGTGCGGCCCCGAGCGGATGATGCAGGCGACGGCGACCACGCTGGCCGGCCGGGGCGTCCCGGCAACCCGGATCCACGTGACCCTGGAGCGCCACATGGAGTGCGGGATCGGGCTCTGCGGCCACTGCCAGATGGGCAAGTACTTCGTCTGTCGGGACGGGCCGGTCTTCTCGATCGCCCAGCTCGGCGACACCTTCGGCCGGGAGGGGATCTGATGCCGCACACTCCCGTCGCCGCCCGCCCGCGCGTCGGCGTCGTCAAGTTCGCCTCGTGTGACGGCTGCCAGCTCACCCTGCTCGACCTCGAGGACGAGCTGCTCTCGATCGTCGAGCACTTCGAGATCGTGGACTTCCCGGAGGCGACCTCGGCCCGCTCCGCGGGCCCGTACGACGTCCTCTTCGTCGAAGGGTCCATCAGCGAGCCGGCCCATCTCGAACGGATCGCCGAGCTTCGCCGGCGCACCCGCTTCCTCGTGACGATCGGCGCCTGCGCGACCGCCGGCGGCATCCAGGCGCTCCGCAACTGGGGCGACCACGATGCGTTCCGGAGCAGCGTGTACGCCCAGCCCGAGCAGATCGAGTCGCTGGCCCGCTCGACGCCGATCGCGGAGCACGTCGCGGTTGACGCGGAGCTGCGCGGCTGCCCGATCGACCCGGGCCAGCTCGTCGAGCTGCTCACCGCCCTCACCACCGGCCGCCGCCCGCAGCTCCGCGACGAGGCCGTGTGCATGGAGTGCAAGCGGCGCGGCGTCGTGTGCGTGATGGTCGGCAAGGGGATCCCCTGCCTCGGCCAGGTGACCCAGACGGGCTGTGGCGCGATCTGCCCGCGCTATGGTCGCGGCTGCTACGGGTGCTTCGGCCCCCGCGAGCAGGCCAACGCCGCGGGCCTGGCCCGGCACCTCCAGATGGCCGGCGACCGGCCACGTGACGAGGTCGGGCGGCTCTTCGCCGGGTTCACGGCCTACGCGGAGCCGTTCCGGAGCATGGTCACCGAGCTCGGCGGCGCCCGGTCCGGGCGGCCCGAGACCGCGGCCGAGCCGGGCCCGCAGGGAGGCAAGGCATGAGCCACGGGACCGCGCACCACGAGGCGGACGAGCGGCTCTACGAGGTCGGAGAGCTGACCCGGGTGGAGGGCGAAGGATCGCTCCGCCTGCGGGTCCGCGACGGCGAGGTCATCGAGGCCCGCCTCGGGATCTTCGAGACCCCGCGCTACTTCGAGGCCCTCGTCGTCGGACGCACACCCGACGAGGCGATCGACATCGTCGCCCGCATCTGCGGGATCTGTCCGGTCGCCTACCAGATGAGCGCGGTCCACGGGTTCGAGGACCTCTTCGGCGTCCGGATCGACCCGTCGGTGCGCGCGCTCCGGCGACTCTTCTATTGCGGCGAGTGGATCGAGAGCCACGCCCTGCACATCTACTTCCTGCACGCGCCGGACTTCCTGGGCTATGAGAGCGCGATCGCGATGGCGGCCGACCACCGGCCCGCCGTCGAGGCGGCCCTGCGGATGAAGAAGGTCGGCAACCAGGTCGTCCGCGTCCTGGGCGGACGCCCGATCCACCCGGTCTCCGTGCGGGTCGGCGGCTGGTCCCACGTCCCGCGCCGGGCGGAGCTCGAGGCGCTGGTCCCGGACCTCGAGGCCGGCCTGGCGATCGCCCGCGAGACGATGAGCTTCGTGACCGGCCTGACGATGCCCGTCTTCGAGCGCGAGCCGCGCCTGGTCAGCCTCCGCCACGCCGCCGAGTATCCCTTCAACGACGGGCGGATCGTGAGCAGCGACGGCCTGGACCTGGCGCCCGGCGCGTGGCGCGATGCCTTCGAGGAGTTCCAGGTGGAGGGAAGCCACGCGCTCCATGCCCGCTCCCGGGACGGGAAGGGCGTCTATCTCGTGGGCCCCGCGGCCCGCGTGACGATGGCCGCGGAGCAGCTCCACCCGCTGGCCCGGGAGGCCCTGGCGGCGTCCGGCTACGCGCAGGCGATCCGCACGAACATCTACGCCTCGATCGTGGCCCGGGCGGTCGAGCTGGTCCATGCCTTCGCCGAGGCGCTGGACCTGGTCGCCGCCTACCGGCCGCCCTCCGAGCCGCTCGTCGCCTGGAAGAGCCGCCCGGGCGTGGCCGCGTGGGCGACGGAGGCGCCCCGCGGGCTGCTGTTCCACCGCTACGAGGTGGACGAGGCCGGTCGGATCAAGGCCGCCCAGATCGTGCCCCCGACCAGCCAGAACCAGGCCGCCATCGAACGTGACCTCGCGGTCGCGGCGAAGGGCGTCCTGGACCTGCCCCACGCCCAGGCGACCCACCGCCTGGAGCAGATGATCCGGAGCTACGACCCGTGCATCAGCTGCGCGACCCACTTCCTCGATCTCCGGGTCGAGCAAGCCTGACCGCGGCCACCGGGCCCGGGCCGTCGATCGTGGCGCGCGTCCCGGTCTTCGTGTGCGGCGAGCCGGCCCGCGGCGACGACGCCGCCGCGCTCGCCGCGATCGCCCTGTTGCCCGCGTCCGTCCGCGAGCTCGCGGACATCGTGGAAGCCGGCCAGCTGGACCTGCTCCTCCTGATGGACCTGCCCGCCGGAGCGCCCTGCGTCGTGGTTGATGCCGTGGCCGGCATCAGGCCGGGCGAGATCTGGGTGCGCCCGCTGGCCCGGCTCGCGGACCTGCCCCGGATGCGGGCCCAGGGCGGCCCGGCGCCTGAGCCGCGATCCTCGCACGAGCTGCCCCTCGACCACGTCCTGGCCCTGGCGGCGACGCTGCGCGATGGACCACCCGAGGGAACGTTCATCGGGATCGGCGGTGCCTGCTTCGACGTCGGCACGTCCCTCACGCCGGCCGTTCAGGCGGCCCTGCCGACCCTCGGCGCGACCATCGCCGCCGAGGTGGAGCGGCTCGCCGGCCGCTGAGATGGCCGCCGCCCGGCCGCTGCGGGCGGCGAGTCGGCCGGACCGCGACGAGACGGAGCTCCCACGGGTGGGCGTCCCGCCCGCGGTCAGGGGTAGATCTGGCCGATCGTGGCCTTGTCGACCCAGGCCGGCTCGACGAGGAGGAGCTTGGGGACGCTCTTCCCGGCGATCAGGTCGAGGAGGGCCGGCACCGCGCTGGCCCCGTACTTCTCGGGGAAGTAGGCGCTGTCGCCGAGGTAGTGGGCGTTCGTCCGGATCAGGTCGCGGACGCGGGAGTCGGCCCCCTGACCGCTGACGTAGACGTCGTTCGACCGGCCGGCCTGGCTGGCCCCGTCCAGGGCTCCGAGCGCGCCGTCGTCGTTCATGGCGACGACGAGGATCCTCGACTTCCCGGCCAGGTTCGGGAGGAGCTCGAGGAGCGCATCGCGCGCCGTGTCGGTCCGGTCCGCGCTCGTGCCGATCTGCTCGTTCGTGAGCCCCGCTGCGACCGTCGGAGCCGGGGATCCGCTCGCTCCGGGTGCCGACGCGGACGCTGACGCGGACGCTGAGGCAGGTGGTGCGCTGGACGGCGCGGCTGGCGACCCTGACGCTGCCGGCGACGAGGCCGACGAGGCCGACGGGGCCGGCGATGCGGCCACGCCCGGACAGACGGTCAGGAAGCCCTGCCGGTAGCCCTCCATGCGCATCTGGCTGCGCTCCGGGGCCGACGCCGATTCGAACGAGACGTAGGCGTCGTACTGGCAGCTCCAGCTCGCCTTCACCCAGGCGCCGACGGCAGCCCCGGCGATCTGGCCGGCTCGCAGGTCGTCGGCCCGGACGAGCGTCGCCGCGCACGGATCCTGGGCGAACTCGATGGCGACGACCGGGACGTTTGCCGCGACCTGACCGCACACGATCGCCGGATCCTTGAGCAGGCCCTGGAACTGGATGATCCCCTTGACGCCGGCGTCCGAGAGCTGCTTCATGCAGGCGTCGACCTTGCCCTGGTCCAGCGCCGCGTCGCAGACGACGAGGTCCGCGCCGGCCTTTTGGGCCTCGGAACGGATCCCGGCGGTGATCGACGCGACGTACGGGACCTGCTCGCCGTAGCTGACGTAGCCGATCTTGATGCCGTTGCCGCTCCCGGCGGCTGCGCCGGTGTACGGGTTCGCGGACGGCGAAGGCGTCGGGGCGAGGGTGGGCGTCGGAGACGCGGCCGCTCCCCCGGACCCGGGGACGCAGGCCGTCGCGGCGATCGCGACGATGCCAAGGACGGCGAGCAGGCGGCCGGCGCGGAATGGCGCCGAGCGGCGGACGGGCACGAGGATCCTCCGGTGCGTGGGGTCGGGCGCCCGCCCGACCGCCGGCCGGGTGGCGCCACCGCCCGCAAGGATACGGGAGCCGCGGGGTTCCCGGGCGCGGTGCGAGCGGTCCGCGCCTCAGCGCCCCGCTTCGAGGGCGCCCAGCGCTTCGTTCGCCGGCGCCAGCCGGGCGTTGAGCTCCTCGTAGATCGCGAAGACCTGGTCGTGGATCCCGACGGCAGCCGGGTCCGGGCTGATCCGCTCGGCCACGCGGGCGATCCCGTTCACCGCTGCGGGCAGGTCCGGGTAGGCGCCGAGCGCGGCGGCGGAGAGGACCGCGGCGCCGACGAGCGAGGCTTCGGTCACCTCGGGGACCGCGATCTCCACGGCGAGCACGTCCGCCTTCACCCTGTTCCAGAGCGGGCTGGCGGCCGTTCCCCCGGTGACCCGCAGCTCGTGGAACGGGAGCCCGGCCGCCCGGGCCGGCGCCGCGACGTGGCGGATCGCGTAGGCCGCGGCCTCGAGGACGGCCCGGGCGAGGTGGCCGCGGCGATGGTGGAGCGTGAGGCCCACGAAGGCACCCCGCGCGGTCGGGTCGTGGAGCGGCCAGCGTTCGCCGGCCAGGTAGGGCAGGAAGATCAGGCCGTCCGCCCCGGGCGGCGTCGCGGCGGCCTCGTCCAGCAGCTGGTCGAGCGTCGCCGCCCCGCCGAGGGCGTCGTCCACGAACCAGTCGAGGGCCTTGCCGGTCCCGGCCATCGCCCCGCCCACGAAGTGGAGCCCGGGGTACGGCGCCGTGCCGGCCCAGAGCGGCGGCACGTGCTCGACCCGCGCCGTGTACAGGCCGAACCCCCCGGACGTGCCGCCGGTGTCGATCGCCTGGCCCGGTGCCCGCAGCCCGGCCCCGAGGAACGTGGCGATCGCATCGTTGACGCCGGCAACGACGGGCAGGCCGGCCGGCAGCCCCAGGGCGGCGGCGGGCGCCGCGAGGAGGGGACCCAGGATCGTCCCCGATCGGACCCCCGGCGGCGCCGCTCGACCGTCGAGCCCGGCGCGCTCCGCATCGCCGGCCGTGATCGCCTCGGCAGGGTCCGCCAGGGATGCCGCCGCGACCCCGGAGAGGCGGTAGGCGACGTGATCCCACGCGGCGAGGAACCAGGCCGTGGCGCCGGCGGCCGCGGGATCGGTCCGGGCGAGGCGCCGCGCGGTGCCCAGGAGCGACGTCGTCCAGCCGTATCGACCGACGGCCGCGGCGGCCGCCTCCACGTCCGCCGCGCCGCGCCGGTCCAGCCAGGTCACGGCGGGCGCGGCCGCCGTGCCGTCGGCGCGCGTGGCGACCAGCGTGGGGCCCTGGCCCACGCAGCAGATCGCGACGGGGTCCACCGGGCCGAGCGCCTCGGCCGCGGCGAGCGCCGACCGCGATGCCGACACCAGGGCGGACCACCATGCCTCCGGGTCCTGCTCCGCGCGACCCGCCTCCCCGTCGAGGAGGAGCGCGTAGCCCGCTCGTCCGTAACCACGCAGGCGCCCGTCGAGGCCGACGACCCCGGCCTTGGCCGCGGAGGTCCCGAGGTCGAGGGCGAGCACGACGCGGCGGTCGGTCGAGGGTTCGGGTGGAGTGCTCACGAGGGCCAATCCTAGGGGCGCCGCGCCGAGCGTGCCGCCGGGCGCGGGGACCGCGACGCGTCGATCCGGCGTGCCCTGGCCCGCCCCGCTTCGCGCCCCCACTCCGCGAGCCCGGTCAGAGCACCTTGCCCGGGTTGAGGATCCCCAGCGGGTCCAGCGCGGCCTTCACCGCCCGCATCACCCGGACGGCGTCGGCCCCCCGGGTCATCTCGAGGTAGGCCTTCTTGGCCACGCCGATCCCGTGCTCACCGGTCACGGAGCCGCCCAGAGCCAGGGTGGCCCGGTACAGGTCGTCCTGGGCGGCGCGCAGCCGGGGCGCGCCGGTCGGGTCGTCGCGGTCGAACACGAAGCTCGGGTGGAGGTTGCCATCCCCGGCGTGGCCGAAGACGCCGATCCGGAGCCCGCGCCGGTCGCCGATCTCGTGGATGGCGTGCAGGAGCTCCGGCACCCGGCTGCGGGGGACGACGACATCCTCCATCCGGCTGACGCCCATGGCATCGAGCGCCCAGTGGGCCATCCGGCGGCCCTGGCGAAGAAGATCGGCCTCGGTGGGGTCGTGGGCCCGGACCAGCGTGCCGGCGTCCGCGGACGCACAGGCGCGTTCCGCGCGGTCCAGCTCATCGTTGGCGGCCGACCCGGGAAGGTCCGACTCGACGAGCAGCATCGCGGCCGCGTCCTCGTCGAGGCCCAGGTGGTAGGCGGCGTTCACCGCCCTGATCGTGAACTGGTCCATCAGCTCCAGGGTGCAGGGCTGCACCCCGTCCCGGACCATCCCCGCGACGGCGCGTCCGGAATCCTCGATCGTCCCGAAGAAGGCGAGCAGGGTCTGCTTCGGGGCCGGCATCGGGATCAGGCGGAGCGTCGCCTCGGTCACCACGCCCAGCGTTCCCATGCTCCCCACGAAGAGGCTGGTGAGGTCGTAGCCGGCGACGTCCTTGACGTTCCGGCCGCCCGTCCGGATGACCGCACCATCGGCCAGCACGACCTCCAGGCCCAGGACCGCGTCCCGGGTGACCCCGTACTTGACGCAGCAGAGACCCCCGGAGTTCGTGGAGACGTTGCCCCCGATCGTGCACGTCTCGTAGCTCGCCGGGTCGGGGGCGTAGAAGAGGCCGTGCTCGGCGACCGCCTTCTTGAGCTCGGCGTTCACGACGCCGGGCTGGACGACGACCGCGCGGTTCTCCTCGTCGATCTCCAGGATCCGGTTCATCCGCATGAGGCTGACGGTGACCCCCCCGGAGACCGCGATCGCCCCGCCGGAGAGGCTCGTTCCGGCGCCGCGCGGCACCAGCGGCACCCGATGGGCCGCGGCGAGCCGGACCAGGGCGGCCACCTCCGCGGTCGACGCGGGGAACGCGACGGCCAGCGGGGCGGGTGGCTCGAGATAGGCGGTCTCGTCGCGGCGGTGCGACTCGAGGTCGGCAGCGTCCCTGGTCAGCCGCAGGTCGGGCAGCGCGACGCGCAGGGCCGCGAGGAACGCCCGCTGGGCCGGATCGGGCTGGAGGGTCGAAGCATCGTCCGTCATGACCGAAGGATACGGACGGCGCGAGCCTCCGGCTATCCAATTCGCCGATCTGCCTCCAGGGCCCAGGGCATCGTCCGCCAGGCGGGGGGCAGGACCGCCGACCAGGCCCGCCAGCTCGCGCCGAGCCAGGCGGCGACAACCCTTCGGCCCGGCGTCCAGTGGATCCCGTAGCCCTCACGGACGCGCGCCGGGAGGAGGCCCAGGGCGGGCCACAGCAGGAAGCCGAGCCACCCGCGGGGGACGGCCGCGAGCAGCGGGCCGAGGGCGCCCGGGAGGATCGCCCCGGGTCCGTCGCCGGCGAGGGGCCCGAGCGGCGGCGCCAGGATGGCCGCCGCAAGGTCCCGTGCCGTGGGAGTCACCTGGATCGGCCCTCCCGGGCCCAGCATCCCATCCCACCATCGGCGGAATGCGGAGAGGTCGGGCGGGAGGACCGACTCGCTGATCCCGAAGGCTTGGGCGATGGGCAGGGTCTCGGCGTAGAACCGGGCCGCCTCGACCGCGTCCAGCGGCCCCAGCCAGGCCTCGTTGAGGGCGAGCGTGCTCTCGACGAGCGTCGCATGCACCCACAGCGAGAGCGCGGAGTCGCGGGCGTCGTACGTCGTCGCACCGGTGACGGATCGCGCGAGCGGGTCGACCACCGGTCCCGTGACCGGTCGGTGAAGCCGGTTCAGGCGCGCGATCTCGGCGAGGGCGGCCGCCCGGGATCCGTAGACGATCCGGAGATAGCTCCCCAGGGTGCCGACCAGCCGGGACCAGGGGTCGAACCGGAACGATGAGTGCGCCGCGACACCCTCCGCGATCAGCGGGTGGGCGAGCTGGAGGAGGAGCGCACGTGGGCCGGCGCCCAGGAGGAGGAACGCCTCGCGATTGAGCGACCAGGCGGCGGAGCCGGGTCCGTACAGGCCGGCGTCGTCAGCGTTCGCCGTGTCCGCGCCCCACGATCCACCAGGCCGTCGGGAAGATGATCCCGGCGGCGGCGAGCTTGATCAGGTCCCAGGCGAGGAACGGGTAGGCGCCCTTCTCCAGCGCGGTGGCCGGGTCGAAGCCGGCGGCGACGGCCAGCCAGGGGACGCCGACGAGGTAGATCACGAGGTTGCCGACCAGCATGGCCGCCACGGCTCCACCGACGTGACGGTCCCAGCCCAGCTCGGCGAGGCGGCCGACGATGGCGCTCGCAAGGAGGAACCCGATGAGGTACCCGCCGGTCGCCCCGAGGACGAGGTGGCCCCCGTCACGGGCGACGAACGTGTGGATGCCCGAGGCCCCGCCGGCGTAGACGGGCAGGAAGAGCCCCATCAGCAGGTAGAGCCCCACCGAGAGCCCGCCCCGGCGGAAGCCCAGGGCCCCACCCACCAGCAGGACCGAGAAGGTCTGGAGCGTGATCGGGACGGGCGAGATCGGGAGCGTGACCCGGACGTCGCCCAGGAAGGAGATCGACCGCCCGTCGAGCGGGAGGGCGACGTTGGCGCTGAGGGCGATCAGCACGGCCCCGAGGACGACGAGGGCGAGGTGCCGGGCCCGCTCGCTGATGCGCTCCCCGATGGCGATCGGGACGAGGAAGTCGCCGATCGTGATCCCGCGCTCCGACGCGGGGAGCCGGTTCAGGCGCGGCGAGGCCAGCGACATGCGTCCCTCCAGGGGCGGCCTGCAGGCCACCGAGAGCCCGAGTCTACCAGAGGTCCCGGGCCGCTCCGTCCGCACCTCGCCTCCGGAATCCGGGGCGGCTCCGCAGACCGGTTCGGGCGGCTCCCAGCCGCCGGCCTCAGTCGAACGTCACGGCCCGGACGATCGCGAACCGGGCGGCCCGGCGGGCCGGGTAGGCCGCGGCGAGCATGGCGAGCGCGATTCCCAGGACCAGCGCCGCCCCCACGCTCCCCCACCCCGGCGTGAAGGCGATCCCGCCGCCCAGGGCCACGAGCAGCGCGCCGGCCCCGAGGCCGGCCGCGATCCCCAGGACCGATCCGACGAGGCCGAGCACGGCCGCCTCCAGGACCACGAGCCGCCAGGCCTGGCTGCGGGTCAGCCCGACAGCGCGGAGTACGCCGAGCTCGCGCACTCGCTCCAGGACGTTCATCGCCAGGGTGTTGGTGATCCCCAGCGCGGCGACGACCAGGGCGATCAGGCCCAGCCCGTCGAAGAGCGCGAAGAGCCGGTCGACCGCCGCGCCGAGCGAGCCGGCGATGGCGTCCCGGCCGAGGGGCTGGAGCGCGTTGCCCCGGGCCACCTCCTCCAGCGCCGGCCGGGCCGTCGATGCGGCTCCCGGCGCGAAGCGGACCGCGAAGCCATCCGCGCCGACGACGCCGAGCCGGTCCGTCGCCTCCCGCCATCCAACGAGGACGGAGGCCCCCGCAACGCCGGGCATCGTGCGCGCCGCGATTCCCACGACCTTGAACGGCAGGACCGTGCGGCCGCTCAGGACCCGCAACGTCGCGCCCAGGGGCAGGCCCAGGCGGTCCGCGAGCGCCTGGGGCAGGATCACCGAACCGCCGGCGTCCAGCGCCTGGAGCGCCATGGCCCGGTCCCCGGCCGTGAGCGTGAGCCGGCCGTCCGCGAGCAGGTCGCTCCCGACGACGGCTGCCGCGTCGAGGCGCTGCCCGTCGGAGGCGATCGAGAACCGGGCATACGGGCTGACCCGGGCGACGCCGGAGACCGCGGCGAGGTCCGCCACGACCGGCTCGTCCAGCCCGACCGGGCGGACCGACGTCAGGAGCAGGTCGCCGGGCACGACATCGTCGATCCACGCGGTGGCCTCCTGGCGCGTCGTCGCGGCCACCCCACCCAGGGCGACCATGACCCCCAGGGCCACGGCCAGCGCGCCGACCGTCAGCACGGTGCGGCTTCGATCGCGGACGAGGGAGCCCCTGGTCAGCCGCTCCTCGATGGGCAGGAAGGGGCGGGCGAGCAGCCCGGCGAGGGCGCCCAGCGGGCCGACCAGCCATGACGAGGCCAGGGCGACGACCAGGAACAGGCCGTAGATCGCGAGCGGCCCGACGAGCCCGAGCGGGGTGGTCGTGGCGCCCGGCCAGAGCAGGATGCCGGCGGCCCCGACGACGAGGAACACGAGGAGCAGCCAGCGCAGCCTGGCCCGCAGGTCGGCCGACTGGTCCAGCCGGGCGGTCAGCGCCGCGACGGGGCTGATCCGACCAGCCCGCAGGGCCGGCTCCAGCGCAGCGGCGAGGGTCACGCCGATCCCGAAGAAGGCCCCGATCGCCGGCGCGACCGGTGGGATCGCTGGTTGCCCGAGGGCCACCGGGAGCCCATCCGGCCCAAGGTAGGCCACGGCCAGGATCGCCAGCGCGACCCCGCCGACAAGGCCGACGATCACGCCACCGACCCCCAGGATCAGGGCTGAGCCCAGCACCTGGCGGGTCACCTGGCCGCGGGTCATGCCGGCCGCCCGCAGGAGGCCCAGGTCGCGGGCCCGCTCGGCCACGGTCATCGCCATCGTGTTGAAGATCAGGAAGGCCCCTCCGAAGAGCGCGATCGCGGCCACCAGGCCGACTGTCAGGCGGAACTGGACCGTGGAGGCGTCCAGCGAGCCGGTGAGGTCATCTGCGGTGGCCAGGATCCAGGGCTCGGCCGTGATCGCCCGGTCCAGCGCGGCCGCGACCCCGCTGACGGGCGCGTCGGGCGCGGTCGCCACGTCCACCGAGGTCACGCCCGCCGTCCCGAAGAGGCGCTGCGCGCTCGCGAGCGGGATCCACGCGACGCGTCCGCCCGGGTCCGCGTCGCCGCGCGTGGCCGCGACGATCCCGACGACCGGGAAGGCCGTGGGTCCCGCGTCGGCGCTGCCGAGCAGGGTGATCGTCGACCCGACCGAGAGGCCCTCGCCGGAGGCCAGCCCCTCCGAGAGGACCGCCCCGCCTCCCGTGTCCGGGAGCCATCTCCCCGACGTGATGGCCCGGTCGTGGAGCGCCGCGTCGGCCGCCGGATCCACGCCGAGAACGGTCAGCGGGTCCGGCGCGCCGCCTGACGCTGCCGCCCCGGATGGCGCCTCCAGCGGGAACGTGCGGCGCTCCAGCGTCGGGGCCGCCACCGTGACGCCCGGGGTTCCCGCGATCGCTGTGATCGTGGCAGCCGACAGGCCGCTCTCCTGGAGGGCGCTGACCCGCAGGGAGGCGCGACCAAGGAGATCGCGGACGCTGCGCTCGACGGACGCGTCGAGGGCCGCGTTGAGGATGAGGGCGGCCACCAGGACGGCCACCCCGAGGCCGATCCCGAGCGTCGTCAGCGCCGTTCGGAGCGGGCGGGCGACCAGGCTCTTCCGGGCCAGCCAGCCCAGGGTGCGCATGGATCAGAGCCCCAGCTGGGCGAGGCGCGAGATGAGCGGAGCTGCTCCGTGCTCATCCCGCCGCCCCAGGCGGATCTCCTCCCGGATCGTGCCGTCGCGGAGCACGCAGACGCGATCGGCATAGGCGGCCGCCTTCGCGTCATGGGTCACCAGGACGATCGTCTGGCCGCGCTCGACGCAGGAGCGCCAGAGCCGCTCGAGGATCTCGGTCCCGGTCGCGTAGTCGAGGTTGCCGGTCGGCTCATCGGCCAGGACCAGCGCCGGGCGCCGGACCAGGGCGCGCGCGACCGCCACCCGCTGCTGCTCCCCGGCCGAGAGCTGGTCGGGCCGGTTCCGTTCCTTGCCGACGAGCTCCACCTCGGCCAGCGCATCGCGGATCGCGACGCCGTTCTCTCCGCGGCGCGGGTCTTCCCCGGCGATGATGTAGGGCAGGGCCACGTTCTCCCAGACGCTCAGCATCGGCACCAGGTTGAAGAACTGGAAGACGAATCCGGTCTTCTCGCGGCGGAGGCGCGTGGCAGCGTTGTCGGAGAGCCGGCTGACCGTGGCCCCGTCGAGGATCACCTCGCCGCTCGTGGGTCGGTCGAGCCCGCCCAGGAGGTGGAGCAGCGTGCTCTTACCGCAGCCGGAAGGGCCCATGAAGGCGACGAACTCGCCCGGCTCGACGGCCAGCGAGATTCCTCGGACCGCCTCGGTCTCGCCGGTGCCGATCCGGTAGCGCTTGACCAGGTCCCGCGCCTCGAGGATGGCGGTCATGCGCGGGACGACGACCAGTGCCGGATCGGACGCTCGGACGTGGTCGTCGACATGGCCGCAGTGTAGCGCGGCAGTTCGGCCGCCCAGCGCCCGGGGAGGGGCCCGGTCAGGGCCCGAAGATCAGCCCGAGCAGGCCACCGACGAGGCCGTCGAGGAGCCCGGGCGTCCGGACCGGCTCCGCCACCCGGAGCGAGGCGCCGTCGGGCAGGTCGACCCCGGGCGGGAGCGGCGAGGCCGTCGGTTGCGGGGTCGGCGTCGCGACGGGCGTCGGCTCGGGCGTCGGCGATGGCGTCGCGACCGGCGTGGGCTCCGGCGTCGGCGAGGGAGTCGACTTCGGCGTGGGCCTCGGCGTGGGCCTGGGCGTCGCCGCAACCGCCGGTCGGGGCGTCACGGTCACGCGGGCCGTGGGCTTCGGCGTGGGCCTCGGCGTGGGCCTGGGCGTGGGCCTGGGCGTCGAGACCGAACCGCATCGGTCGGCGAAGAGGACGGTGAAGTAGTTGAACCCGTCGGCCCCCTTGTAGGCACCGATCCCCATCACGTCCCAGGCCTTCCCCAGGATGTTGGACCGGTGCGTCGGCGAACCCATGAACCCGCTCTGGATGGCCGCAGCCGCCTCCGAGTCGGGGTAGTCGTTCTTGCCGATGTTCTCGCCGGCAAGGTTGTAGCAGTACCCCTTCGCGTCGAGGACGTCGAAGACCATGCCTCCGCCGGGGGGAATGTTGTGGCTGAAGTAGCCGCGGGTCGCCATGTCCTTCGAGCGCCAGCGCGCCACCGAGGCGAGGACGGAGTCCCAGCGCAGGGACACGAGGCGGTTCGCGGCGCGAGCCTGGTTGGTCAGGGCAAAGAGCGTCTGCTCGGCCGACGACGAGAAGGTGTCCGCGCTCCAGCCCCGGGCGGTCGCCGGTGCCGCGACCGAGAGGACGGAACCGACGAACAGGGCGATCGCCACGAGCACGGCGAGCGGGGAGCGGGACCGGCGCGGCCGGGCGGCGGGGACCTGAGGCATCGAGAAGCTGGCTCCTGTCGGGTGGCGGGGTGCCTGCAAGAGCATGGATCCCGCCGCCGCCCGCATCCCCGGCGCGATGGTCCCGGGCCATCGCTCCGGAGGTCCTACTGGCGGTCCGGTGTGGATCGGTCGGGTTGGACCCGCGCCTCGCCGACGGGGCGGCAGGCGGTCGTGCGGCGATCCTGGGCCCCGGAGAGAGCTGACCGGCCGCTTCGGCGCCGCGGGGCGGCCTCCCCCGCGGGGGTCGCCGGCGCGGGTTCCGCACGGCCCCGCCGACATCGGCCCGTGAGCGCCTCGCGTATACTTCGCCGGTCCCCGCGCACCGGACCCCGTCCGCGATGCGCGGTCGCGACTCGCGGTGGCCTTAGCTCAACTGGCAGAGCACTGGATTGTGGCTCCAGAGGTTACGGGTTCAAGCCCCGTAGGCCACCCCACCGCCCCCACGTGTGACCGGCATCGACGGGCAGCGATCGAGTGCAGATCGAGTGCAATCCGCTCAGAAGGCGGCTGCCCGAGATCGAGTGCGCCGATCTTCGCGGTTCCTGTAAGCCTCGACACAGAATCCAACGGCTCCGGGGCCTACGGTCGGCGTCATCAACGTCCGAGACACCACGAAGGAGCCACCATGGCCAGCACAGCGCTCGCGGCGCGAACAACGGGGACCAGCGCGTGGGTTCGCACCGGGCTCATCGGCGGGGTCGTCGCCGGCATCGTGTTCGCGATGTTCGAGATGATCATGGCCGTCGTTCTCAATGGCGGCGACGCGTTCTTCATGCCCCTGCGCATGATCGGGGCGATCGGCCTCGGGATGTCCGCGCTCGATCCCGCCAGCTCGCTGGTCGCCGCCGGTGGCGCCGGCCTCGTGATCCACATGATGCTGTCGGCCATGTACGGCCTCGTGGTCGCCGGCGTCATCGCCAGGGTCGGCTCGCTCTCCCGGTCGACCGCCTCGGTCCTCGTCGTCTCGAGCATCGCCGGCTTCGCCCTCTGGATCATCAACTTCTTCGTGCTGGCCCGGATCTTCGGCTGGACCTGGTTCCCCGACACGCAGAACGTCGCCGTCCAGCTCGTCGCTCACACCATGATGTTCGGCACCGTGCTCGGCCTCCTGCTCGACCGGTTCGCCTTCCGCGCCTCCCGGTAGGCTCCCGGGCGGCCGGGCTGGCGGGCCGGCGCGGGCGCCCCGCCCCGGCACGAGGACCATCTCCAGCGTCGACCCCGGATGCCATCTCGGCCCGGGGTCGTCGCCTTGTCCGGCAGGCGCCGGGCATGCCACTCACGACCGGGTCGCGGTGTCAGGCAGCCATCAGCGCCCCGGCAGGCCGGCGCGGTCGTCGTCCCTCAGGCCGTTGCGACAGCATCCCCGGCGACAGCCACGGCCTGGACCAGGCGCAACGAGCCATCGGCCAGGCCCGCGACGAGGTTCGCGGCCTTGGCGGCGAACCCGGGGACGACGACATGGAGCCCGAGGGGCTGTCGAGGCCCGGCGAGCGCAGACCGCAGGCGCGGGATCGCGGCCTCGGTGAGATCGTTCCAGGCGGCGATGTCGAACCCCGCGGCGCGGAGCTCGCGCTGGAGCCCGACGGCAGTCGTCAGGTGGCTCATCTCGGGCGTGTCGGCCCACGGCTGGGGGTAGCGCACCGCCGCCGCCTGTCCGGCCACCAGCTCCCAGAGCGCGAGGCGTCCCCCGTTCCGGAGAGCCCGGCGGGCCTCCCGGTAGAGGGCGGCCTTGGCGGCCACGTTCATCTGGACATGCTGGGTCCACACGACGTCGACGGATCCCGTGGCGACGGGGAGGGAGAGCGCGTCCCCGCAGATGACCGTGATCAGGCCGTCCAGCCTCGTCGAGGCATCGAGCCAGCGCGCGACGGCGCAGAACTCGGGGGTGATGTCCAGCGTCGTGACGCGGCAGCCGAACCGGTCGGCGAGGTAGCGGGCCGCCCCTCCCAGGCCGGCCCCGATGTCGAGCATGTGGTCCGCGGCGCCGATGCCCGCGAGCTCCGCAAGCGCGACGGTCGCCTGGCGCCCGAGCGTGTGGAACTCGTCAAACGGCGCCGTGTCGACGACCGTCAACGAGCCCGGGTCCCGGCCCGCGGCGACCAGGGCAGCCGAGATCCGCTCCCGGAGGTCCGGTCGCCCGTACTGACCCTCGATGTCCGAGCGGCCGGTCATGACGCCCTCGCGAGCTGCGTCACCGAGCGGGTCGCCGCGGGTCCGGCGGCGGGACCATGCGCGGCGACCCACGCCGGCGAGTCGGCGGCCAGCTCGGCGTGGTCGTTGTCGACCGAATAGGTGCGGGCGACCTTCGCGCGGTCGACGGCCGGCGTCGCCAGGACGCGCCCCATCGTCGCGATCGCGCGGAGCCGCCCGGCGAGCGTCCTGCTGGCGGACGGCGTGGCCGCCACGTAGCGCCGCACGATCGTCTCGAAGTCCTCGGGCGGGCGCCCGCCGACGCGCTCGACGACATCGGTCGGAGCCCCGATCGCGAACGAGTCCCGCCGGTATTCCTCGAGGAAGGTCAGCACCGACGCCGACACGTAGTCGGGGAAGCCGAACGTCCGCATGACCTTCGCGAAGAGCGCGGGAGAGGCGTCCAGGTAACGGACGCGGTGGCCGAGCACCCGCCCGAAGGTCGAGGCGATCTCGGCAGGCGTGAGCAGCGCAGGCCCGGTAGGCCGAAGTGATCGACCGATGTACGGCGCGGGATCGGCGAGGGCGCCCACGATCACCCGGGCGATGTCCTCGTTGGAGGGCGGGGCATTGCGGCCTTCGCCGAGCGGCATCGCGAACAGCCCGAGCTGGGCCGCCATCGCGAGCCCCGCCATGTAGTTGTCGGCGAACCAGCCGGGGTTGATGGTCACGACGCCCGTGTCGGGCAGTGCCGCGAACCGCTGGACCGCGAGCCAATCCTCGCGGGCGTGGACCGACGGATGCGTCGGGTGGGCGAGCCACAGGCTCAGCACGCCGATGACCTCAAGGCGCGCGGCGTCGGCGGCTTCCGCGAAGATCGAGCTCACGCGCAGGGCGCCGGGCGCGAAGGGGGGCGCGAAGTAGGCGCGCTGGACGCCGGCGAGCGCCCCGGCGACATCGATCGGATCGTCGAGCGAACCCACGACCACCTGCGCCCCGAGCTCGCGCAATCGCTGAGCCCGGCCGTCGTCGCGGTGCACGAGCGCTCGAACGGGGAAGCCTCGGTCCAGGAGGCCGACGACGGTGGGCAGGCCCGTGTGGCCCGTCGCGGATGTCACGAGGATGGTCGGTTGCGGCATGCTGGGGACGCTCCCTTCGGGGATCTGGCGCGGCGGTCGACGGCATCGGGGCGCCGTCGCGTTCAATGATGCAACTCTAGCGTATTCGCGTACAGTGATGCAACTCGTCGGCTAGACTGGACACCATGAAGGCGACCGACCTGGCGGACCTGCATTGCTCGATCGCTCGCGCCCTCGACGTGATCGGCGACTGGTGGACGCCGCTCATCATTCGCGACGCGTGGTTCGGGGTCACTCGCTTCGAGGACTTCCACGACCGGCTCGGGATCCCGCGCAACACCCTGGCCAGCCGGCTGGCCAAGCTCGTGACCCGCGGCGTGCTCGAGCGCCGGGCCTACCAGGCCCAGCCGGCACGCTTCGACTACCTCCTCACGGCCAAGGGCCGCGACCTCTGGGAGGTCCTCTGGAGCCTGGCGCGGTGGGGAGACCGCTGGGAGGCGACGCCGCTCGGTCCCCCCATGCAGGTGCGTCACCGGACCTGCGGCGCCCTGATCGAGCCGATCATCTCATGCCCGGCCTGCGGGGAGCGGCTCGTGCCCGCCGACCTCCAGCCGACCCCGGGACCCGGAGGGATCGACCCCGCGATGCTGCCGCCCGTTCGGTAGGGCGAGATCGGTGGCAGCCCTCGATCGGCAGGAGCCGCGGGGACGAGCCGCCGGCCGTGCGTTGCGGCGTGAGCCACCGCCCCATCGTGACCCGGCCGCGGGTCCGGGACCGTGATCCACATCACATCCCGCGGGGTTCGCGGTGGCCTACGATCGGAGGGTCCCGAACCAGGCGACACCCGAGGAGATCAGCGCGATGCACGCTCACCCGGACGCGGCCTCCGCGATGGGACCCGGACCCGGTGCGCCCACGGGTGGCCCGGACGACGACACCCGCGCACACCTCCGACAGGGTGCGGGCGCCCCTGGACCCGCTCCGGTCGCCGCACCCCAGCCGGAGGCGTCGCTCGCGACCGTCGTCGGGCGCCGCCCCCCTGGTTCGCTCTCGGTCCCGGCCGTGACCGCCGCGCAGATGGCCGACGTCGATCGACTGGCCGTCGAGGTCTACGGCATCACGCTCTTCCAGATGATGGAGCAGGCCGGGTCCCACCTTGCCGAGGTCGTTCGCCTCGAGCTCGGCGGCGATCTCCGTGATCGGGCGGTCGTGGTCGTCGCGGGCCCCGGCAACAACGGCGGCGGAGGGCTGGCTGCGGCACGCCACCTCGCCAACCGCGGGGCATGCGTCCGGGTCATCCTCGCCCGGCCCGCCCGGCGCATGACCGAGGCCGGCCAGCACCAGCTCGCGACCCTCATCGCGATGGGTATCGACTGCTGCGTCATGACCTACGACCTGCCCGACGACGAGCTCGCCGCGGCCTTCGCCGGCGCCGCCGTGGTGGTCGATGCCATCCTCGGGTACAGCCTGCGGGGTGCCCCGCGGGCCGAGGTCGCGCGGCTCATCGGCTTCGTGAACGGGAGCGGTCGGCCGATCGTGAGCCTCGACGTCCCCTCGGGCATGGATCCCGACACGGGGGCGGCGCCCGGGATCGCGGTCATGGCGCGTGCGACGCTCACCCTCGCCCTGCCGAAGTCCGGCCTCCTGACCGAAGCGGGCCGCCTGCGAAGCGGGCGTCTCTACCTGGGCGACCTGGGCCTGCCGGCCGAGCTCTATGCCTCGCTCGGGATCGACGTGGGCGCCCCGTTCGCCGCCGACCGCATCGTCAGAGTGGACCGCACGAGATGACGTCGCCCGCCGGGTCCCGATCATTCGCCGCGAAGCTCGGCCTGCTTTCGGAGCTGACCCTGTTCGCCGGACTGTCCGAGGCGGACATGATGGCCATCGGCCATGCCACCACCATGACCCACTGCGTCCGCGGCCAGCAGATCCTCTCGCCCGATGACCCGCCCGACAGGATCCACATCATCAAGGCGGGTCGCGTCCGGGTGTTCCGGATGAGCCCCGATGGCAAGCAGCTCACGCTCGACATCTTCGAGAAGGGGACGATCCTCGGCGACATGAGCCTGCTCGGCCAGGACCGGCTCGCGGAAGCGTACGCCGAGGCGATCGACGATGGCGTCATCTGCACGATCACCCCGGACGAGCTCCGGCGCCTCATCGAGCGCTACCCGATCATCGGGGTCAACATCATCCGCCACCTCTCCCGACGGCTCCAGGCCGCCGAGCGCGAGATCGAGGCGATGGCCTACCAGCGGGTCGACCAGCGCCTCGCGCGACGGCTGCTCGACCTCGCCAGTCGCTTCGGCGTCCGGCACGAGCAGGGCACGAGGATCGAGGCCCGGCTCACCCAGCAGGAGCTGGCCGAGATGGTGGGGACCACGCGCGAGACCCTCGCCCACACACTCGCCGATTTCCGGCAGCGGGGCCTGCTCGACACCGCCCATCACCATGTCGTCATCCGCGATGCCGAGCGCCTCGCCGAGATCGCCGAAGGAGACGAGCTGGCCTGAACGTTCGCCTTGGTCGATCGCTCGAAGGGCTCGAGCGGCCCGGCGCCTGGGGCACGCCTGCCGCCGATCCGCGTTCTGCCTCCTGACCCATCGGGCCGCCGCATCGTGGCCGGACTCGCCGACTCGTCCGACTCGTCCGGGATGCCGACCCGAGCTGGCTCCAGGCGGGACGAGGCGAACGCCGGTCTCGGCTCGGCCGCTGGGCGCGAGGGCCGTCCCGGCGCGTTCGCGGCCCTGCTCGATGCGACCGCTGAGGAGGCCGAGATTGGACACGACGAACGGGGTGAGGTAGTTCGTCGCGACCTTGAGCGCGATGCCGGCGCTCATGTGCCCGGCGAGGATCACGTCGCCCTGGTTTGCGAGCGTCAGGAACGTGCCCACCACGCCGGCGATCGCGAGCGTTCGTCGGAGATGTGCCGGGTGGAGCACGTGCGAGATCGCCGACCGGAGCCGGCTTGGAAGCGCACTACGCGGTCGGCTCATCGACCCTGGCCGTGGCCTTCAGGTGGCGGCCTTCCATCCAGCGGCGGACCGACAGCAGCGCCGCGATCCCCTCGCCGGCCGCGCTACCGACCTGCTTGGTCGAGCCCGCGCGCACGTCCCCGGCCGCGAAGACGCCATCCATCGTCGTGCGATACCGGTCATCGGTGATGACGAACCCGGCCTGGTCGAGATCGAGCGTCCCGTGCAGGAACGCCGTATTGGGGTCGAGACCGACGAAGACGAACGCAGCCGCCGCTTCCAGGCGCAGCTCGCGACCGTTCGCCCGCTCGACCGCGACGACCGCTCCGAGCCTGTCGTCGCGACGCTCGAACTCCCGGATATCCATGCCGGTGTGGACGGTGATCCGCGGATGAGAGCGGATGCGATCCTGGACGAGCTCGCTTGCGCGCAGCTCGCCGCGGGTGAGGACCGTGACATGCTCGGCGAGCGTCGCGAGGAACAGCAATTCCTCGAGCGCCGAGTTGCCGCCGCCGACGACGACGATCTCCTTCGCGCCCCGGTAGAAGGGACCGTCGCAGGTGGCGCAGTAGTGGACCCCGAGGCCGATCAGGCCATCCTCGCCGGGAATGCCGAGCCGCCGGTAGCGCGAGCCCGTGGCGACGATCAGGGCACTCGCGCCGTACGTGTCGCCCGCGGCGGTCGTGACCACGACGCAGTCGGGCTCGCGGACGACCCGGGCGATGTCCGCGGCGGTGACCATCTCGACGCCGTAACGCGTGGCATGAGCGACGAGCCGTTCGGCCAGCTCGGCGCCGCCGATCCCCTCGGGGAAGCCCGGGTAGTTGTCGATCCGGTCCGTCGCCCCGGCCTGTCCGCCGAGCGCGCCGCGCTCGAGGACGAGTGCGTCCAGGCCCTCCCTGGCCGCGTAGATCGCGGCCGACAGGCCGGCCGGCCCGCCGCCCAGGACGAGGATGTCGTAGATGGACCGGCTCGCCCGGACCTGGAGACCGAGCCTGGCCGCGAGCTCCGCATTCGAGGGTTCGAGCAGGTACGAACCGTCCGGGAACACGATCGTCGGGATCGTGCGGCCACCGCGTTGGAGCTCCTCCACGAAGCGCCGACCGGCCTTGTCCGCGTCGATGTCGACCCAGGCGAAGGGGATCCGCTGCTCGGTCAGGAATGCCCTCGAGCGGTGGCAGTCGGGGCACCACGGCGCCCCGTAGACGGTGATCGCGCCCATTGGATCTCTCTCTCTTCTCTTGAGCGGCGCACGCAAGTGAGTCGCGACGAGTGCCCACCGACATCCTGGTGCCTGGACCTGGGTCGCGTCTGTGCGCCGGATCACAGCCGCCCGGCTCGACGGGCCTTCCTGCCCACCGGATCGTGACTCCCGGACCTTCGACATCACATGTGCGCGTGAGATGTTCAGCGCATGGAGATCTTCCGCCCGCTGGCGCTGCCCGGCGGCCGCCCGTCGGCGCAGGCGCGGGACCCGTCGCGGCGGCACGATCCATTCCCGCAGGCGGTAGGAACGATGCCCGACTACCTGGAAGCCACGGTCGACAAGTTCATCTTCAGGGTCGCGACCGACCGCCTGTACGGCGCCGAGGGGGTCTGGGCCCTGGCGGACGGCAATCGGATCCGCATCGGCGTGACCGACTTCCTGCAGCAGCGCAGCGGGGATGTCGCCTTCGCGGAGGTGAAGCCGGCAGGCACGGCGGTCGTGGTCGGCGGCGAAGTCGCCGCGATCGAGACCATCAAGGCCAATGTGGAGGTGCCGTCGCCCGTCGCCGGTGGGATCGCCGACGTGAACCCGGCGCTGAAGCTCTCCCCCGAGGTCATCAACCAGGATCCGTATGGCCAGGGGTGGCTCGCCGTCATCGAAGCCTCCGACTGGCCGAAGGATCGGGACGTGCTGCTCGACCCGCAGGCCTACCTCGAGCTGATGAAGGGCCAGGCCGAAGAGGAAGCGAAGAAGCCATGAGCGTCGAGGAGCGCCAGGTCCTGGTCGTGCCCTGCAGCGGCATCGGCAAGACGTACGGGACGGTCAGCCGCGAGGCCGCCTACGAGGTCACCGAAGACCGGCGACCGGGGGTCACGGGGCTCGTGGCCCTGTCCCTCCTCGTCCTCGGTGACCGGGACGCCCGTGCCGCAGTCCGAGCACGTCCGGCCGTGACGATCGACGGGTGCAAGCTCGCCTGCGCGGCCAGGATGGTGACGGAGAGCGGAGGGCATGTCGCCCAGGGCATCGCGGTGCTCGACGTGTACCGGCGCAACCGGGAGCTCAAGCCGCAGGGCATCGCCGAGCTGAACGAGGGCGGCCAACGGCTCGCCCATGCGGTGGCCGAGGAGGTCGCCATCATCGTCGACGAGCTGGTGGTCGTCCGGGAGACGCCCGACCATGCCTGAGCTGCCCCAGCGGAAGGTCGGGATCGTCGCCTGCTCCGGCGAAGAGCTGGCCGAAGGGACCGTGACCCGCCTGGCCGCCCTGCGAGTCCTCGAGCAGCGACGCCCCGGCCAGACGGTGACCATCTGCCTGCCGCTCTTCCTGGCCGGTGGAGAAGGCGACCGCGCGTTTGCCCGCTTCTATCCGACGATCGCGGTCGATGGGTGCGCCACGCGGTGCGCCGCGCGGGCGACGGAGCAGCTCTCGGGCAAGCCCGCCGCGAGCGTCGTGGTGAGCGAGCTGGTCCGCGAGGCGGGGCTGGCCCTACCGGAGGGCGCGCGGCGCCTCGACGAGCACGGCCGGCAGGCCGTCGAGCTGACCGCCGACCGGGTGGTACGCCTCGTCGATGAGCTGCTCGGCGGGCAATGGAGTCGACGGAGCGGATCCTTCGTCGAGCCCGACCCGGCGCTGCCGGCCGCGCAAGCGGCGCCCGCCGGGCAAGCCCCGCCGGCGGGCGATGCGATCCAGGCAGCCTGTGCCTGCGCGTCGGCCATCCCGTGCCAGGACCTGGACGTCGCCGGCCGAACGGTGTCGCTGGTGGCGTTGCCGCTGATCCTCGAGCAGCTCCACGCCGCGGGCAGGGTGCCCGGGCCCGAGGTGACGCACGAGCTGCTCGCGATCGTCAGGATCTACAACGACATGCCGGCCGGGACCGACGAGGAGTACGGGGCAGCCCTGGCGCGCGAGTACGCCGCCTTCTGCGCCCAGGAGCGGGCCCGGACATGAGCCGCACCGCGACGTATCACACGACGGTCACGTGGACGGGCGAGCACCGGGGGCAGATCGCGATGGGCAACGGCCCGCAGATGGCCTTCTCGGCCCCGCCGGACGCGCAGGGACATCCCGGCGTGCTGACCCCCGAGGACGCCTTCGTCGCAGCGGCGAACACCTGCGTGATGATGATGTTCATCTGGGCGGCCGAGCGCTTCAAGCTCGACCTGGAGTCGTACGACTGTCGCGCCGAGGGAACCAAGCTCATCGAGCTCGACCGGACGGAGACCTTCACCCACCTGCGGCTGTGGCCGCGGATCCGCATCCGCGCGGGACTCGAGCGACCGGCCCTGGTCGAGGCTCGAGCACGCCGGGCCCTGCGATCGGCCCAGAAGTACAGCCTGGTGGCCAACTCGGTGAAGTCCGAGATCGTCGTCGAGCCGACGCTCGAGATCGTTCCCTGATCAACGAACACGCTCCAGGGAGGCCCAGATGCAGACGCAGCTGCCAGTGCTCGACCTTCGAATGAACCTCGCGGCCCCGGACGTCCACGATGCCGCCTCAGCGGCGGCGATCCTCGCCGATCCGATCCGGGCGAGCGTCATGCGCATGCTCCGCGACGGTCCCGTCTGCGTGTGCGAGATGGCGGCTGCGCTCGGCTCGCGCGAGAACAACGTCAGCAACCACCTCGCGAAGCTCCGCGACGCGGGCCTCGTGCGGGCCGCGCGATACGAGGCCGACACCCGACGGGTCTACTACGAGCGCGACGAGGCCGCCTGCCGGGTTGCGCTCCAGGGGCTCGGGGAGATCCTCGGATGACAGGGCTCGCGCTGCGGCGGGCAGATCGCCACCACTCCACGTCCAGCTGAGCGAAAGGAGCTCACGGTGAAGACGATCGAGGTCCTCGGACCTGGCTGCGCCAACTGCATCAACCTCGAGAAGAACGCTCGCGAGGCCGTCGCCATGGCCGGCGTCGAGGCCCAGGTGGTGCACGTCACCGATCCGATCGAGATCAGGGCCCACGGGATCCTGAGCACGCCCGGGCTCGTCATCGACGGCCAGGTCGTCAGCGCAGGCCGGATCCCGTCGGCCGGCGACATCGCAGCCTGGCTCAGCGAGTAGGAGCGCCCGGCGGAGGAGGGCGGCTCGGAAGCGACTGCCGCCGTCACGCGTGGCTCCGCTCTTCGAGCCGCTGGCGATCGACCGTCTCGAGCTGGAAGGTCGAGTGCTCGATGTCGAAGTCGTCGGACAGGCAGGAGCACAGCGCGTCGAGCGTCGCCGCGGCGTCGGCCACCTCGGCAAGGGTGACGTGGGCGGACAGCACGTTCATCCCGGACGTGATCGTCCAGGCGTGGAGGTCGTGGCAGTCGACGACGCCGGGGGCGTCAAGGATGTGGGCACGCACGTGATCCATGTCGATCCCCCTGGGGGTCGCTTCGAGGAGCACGTCGGTCGCATCGCGGAGCAGGGCGAAGGTGCGGGGCAGGATGAGCAGGCCGATCAGCGCCGAGGCCACGGCGTCCGCGGTCGTCCAGCCCGCCAGGGCGATCACGAGCGCAGCGACGATCACTGCGGCCGACCCGGCGAGGTCGCCCATGACCTCGAGATAGGCCCCCCGCATGTTCAGGCTCTCGCGCTGGGCGTCGCGCAGGAGGAACAGCGACGCGGCGTTGGCGGCGAGGCCGACGAGGGCCACCGCGAGCATCAACCCGGACGCGATCTCGGGCGGCTCCGACAGTCGTCGCCAGGCCCCGTACAGGATGAACGCCGCAAGCCCGAAGAGGAGGAAGGCGTTCGTCACCGCCGCGAGGATCTCCACGCGGAGGTAGCCAAAGGTGCGCCCGTTCGTCGGGCTCCGCCCGGCGAACCAGATCGCCACGAGGGCCATCCCGACACCGGCCACGTCGGTGAGCACGTGCCCGGCGTCGGCGAGCAGCGCGAGGCTGTTCGCCGCAATCCCGCCGACGACTTCGACGACAAGGATCACGAGGGAGAGGGCCAGGACGGCGATGAGCCGACCCCGGTGAGCCGCGGCGGCCGAGCCGTGCGCGTGGGCCATCACCCGACCTCGGAGACATGCGTCGCTGCGCCCAGGACAAGATCGCGGAGGTGGTCGTCGACCAGCCGGTAGTAGGCGATTCGACCGGCCTTGCGCCGATCGACCGCGCCGCGCTCGCGCAAGAAGCGGAGCTGGTGCGACAGGGCGGACACGCTCATCCCCAGCACGAGTGCGATGTCACAGACGCACAGCTCCTGCTCGGTGATCGCCAGGAGGTGGACGATCCTCGCCCGCGAGGGATCGGCGAGGGTCGCGAACAGCTCGCCGACGGCTCGGGCCCCCTCGCTCCCGAGAGATCGTCCGAGGAGCGGCCGGATCGCCTCGGGGTGGAGACAGTCGACGGAGCAGGTGTCGCCGTCGATCTCGGAGGCAAATACTTGAGCCACGGTTCAAGTGTACGTCCGCGACACCGCGGGCGGCGCGGCCACGCGCTCGGCTCGTCCTTGCCATGGCGTACCCAAGACGGAAAGGGCAATCCGGGCCTGTCACGCTCGCGCATGTAGGCTGAAGGGCCGCCGAGGTGGCTGCCGACGACCCCTCGGGTCGATGTCCTGAGCGCTCCAGCGATCAGCTTCGTCGGGGAAGACGAGGGGCCATGAGTCGCCAACCTCGCGATCGACCGGTTCAGCACAGGAACCGGCGCCGGCCGTTCTCCGTAGAGACGGTCATGAGAGCGCTCGTCACCTGCCTGGCGACGGTCGTCAGCGGGCCCGTGATCGACACGCCCCTCCACCGGGCGCCGTCCAGGCCACGATGACCGAGCCCGCGGGCTTTCGCGCGAGGCTGGACGCCGAGGGGCGTGGCCGCCGCCGCGCCAGGGCGCTCGCCGCCGTGCTGGTCGTCGCGTTCCTCGGCCTCGCCGTCGCCAAGCCATGGGGCGCCTCGGTCACACCCGCACCCGGGCCCGCAGTCGGGCCGACCCAGGGCGCCGTTCCGCCCACTGCGGCTCCGCCGGCCGTGACCCCAGCTGAGCTGCTCCCCTCCGCGTTCGTGACGCCCGAGCCTCCGCCCCCGATGGCCGCCTGGGCCAGCATCCGCTGGACCCAGCTTGCGCCGGACGACCCGCTGGCCCGCGTCAGGTCGGTGACGCGCTGGCGGGGCGGCTTCGTCGCGCTGGGCCTGGAGGCCTCGGGAGCGACGCCGATCTGGACGTCGGCGGACGGGGCGCACTGGCAGGCGCTGCCCTTCAACACTGCCGGGACGTTCTGGCCGGGCCTGCGGGTCCTCCAGGTGGTCGAGGTGCCCAGGGGCCTCGTGGCCGTCACGGAACGCCTGGCCGACAACTGTGGTGGCGAGCCCTGCTTCGGGCCGTTCACGCCGCTCGTCACCATGTGGACGTCGCCCGACGCACGGACATGGTCGCCCCAACCGTTCCCTCCCCTCGGGCCGCCCGAGGCGCCAGGCGCTGCGCCGCTCATCGCGGCCGGCCGGGCGGGATTGCTCGTCGTGTCGAGCGGAGCGCCGGCCCACGCGGCGACGTCACCCGACGGCGTCCACTGGACCGTCCTTCCCGACGGCATCATCCGGAAGGACTTCTGGGTGGTCGCGCTCGCGAGCACGGCGCTGGGTTACGTGCTGGGCGGCGCGGTCGAGCCGGACACCACCAATGGCGACGCGGCGACCCTCTGGTCGGCGGACGGGACGGCCTGGGCGGCATCCCCGGCCCTGCCGACGGCCGCTGGCTCAGGCGCCACGCTCGTGAGCACGGGCGAGCTGTCGGTCGTCACGTCGTTCGTCGCCGGCCGCGATGGGCTCATCGCGCTCGGCGACTGGTCGTCGACGCCGAGCATCGCGGTCTGGTGGCAGTCATCGGATGGACGAACCTGGCAGGTCCTGACCGGATATCCACCCCTCGGGCCGACCACCTGCACCGGGGAGGGCTGCGGCGGCCAGCCCAACGGCGCGCTCGTCGGGGATGGACGCCGGATGGTCGCCCTCCGGGGCGGCCGTGACGCCGGCGCCTGGACGTCCGTCGACGGGCGTGCCTGGAAGCGTCTCCCGGCCGCCGGGGACCTGCCCAGCGAGCAGGCCACGAATGCAGTCCTGCTGCCGGGCGGACTGCTCGTCTCCGATGGGACGACGACCTGGTTCGGCGAGGCCCTCGTGAGGTGACAGGTCGTGATCGTCGGCGCCCCAGCGCCCCGCGGGGCACCGCCTGAGCCGCGATGCCCGAGCCAACGTCCTTCCGCGGCAGGCTGGACGCCGACGGGCGCGGACGTCGACGCGTCACGGCGCTCGTCGCCCTGCTGGTCGTCGCGTTCGTGGGCATCGCCATCGCGAAGCCGTGGGCCGCGGCTGCCCCGGTCCCGCTGGCTCTCGGGCCGTCCCTCACTGCGACCCCGAACGGGACTGCAGGCCCAGGCCCATCGCCGGCGGCCACGCCGTCCGCCCCGATCCTGCCGACAGCGACTCCTGGCAAGCCGCTCCCGGACGCGTTCACCACGCCCGTGCCTCCACCCGCGACCGCGCCGTGGACGAGCATCCGATGGCGCCGGCTTGCCCAGGATGACCCGCTGACGCTCGTCCGGTCGATGCTGCGCTGGCGGGGCGGGTTCATCGCGATCGGCGGGGACTCATTGGGAGCCGTGGCAACGCCCCCGGTCTGGACCTCGATGTGGACCTCGACCGATGGAGCGCACTGGGAGCCGCTGCCCGTGGGAACCAGCACGACCTTCTGGCCGGGCCTGGGCGTTCTCGGCGTCGCCGAGGTGCCCGCGGGCCTCGTGGCGCTCACGGGCTTCGGTGCCCGGGGCGGCTGCGGCACGACGCCCCCCTGCCCTGCAACCGTCATCTCGTGGACATCCAGCGAGGGTCGAGCCTGGACGCCCCATGGCTTCTCTCCCCTCGGGCCGTCATCACCGACGGGTGCCGAGCCCCTGCTCGCGATCGGCCCGGCAGGGCTGCTCGTCGTGTCGGCCGGCTCGCCCGCCCACGCGGCCACGTCCGCCGACGGAGACGCCTGGCAGATCCTGCCGGACAGCACGATCCCGACGGACTTCCTGGTGGCCGACGCTCGGGGCACGGCCACCGGGTATGTGCTGGGTGGCGCGCGGATGTCGAGTGCCACGCACGGGGACGCGGCCGTGCTGTGGTCGCCGACCGGGCGGGCCTGGACGGCGGCCGGAATCCTGCCCTCCCTGCCCAACCTGAACAGGGCGTCTCCACCCAGCACCCAGACGTCGACGGTCGACTCGTTCCTGATCGGCAGTGACGGGCTGATCGCGCTCGGCCGGTGGATCGCGACGCCGGGCGCCGCCATCTGGTGGCATTCGCCCGACGGGCGAGATTGGCGAACGCTCGACGGGTACGTGCCCCTGGGGCCTGGGCCCGCGAACGAGATCGCCGGCGGGGGACCGTATGGAACCCTCGTGGGGGATGGCCACCGCATGGTCGCCCTGCGGGGTGGCCGCGACGCCGGTGCCTGGACCTCTCCCGACGGCCTCGCCTGGACTCGCCTGCCGGTGACCGGCGACCTGCCGGCAGAGCAGGCCACGGACGCGGTGCTCCTGCCGGGCGGCGTGCTCCTGACCGACGGGACGACGACGTGGTTCGGCGAGGCAGGAGTGAGCTGAAGGCCAGGTCTTCGACCGTGCCGGATTCCTGGTCCCCCGCCTCGCTACAGTTCGTCCCGGGCCCGGGAATGGCTACGCGAGGCGAGGCGAGGTGGAGATGCACGTCATCGTGGTCGGCGGGGGGATCGTCGGGACCGCGGCGGCCGCGTTCCTCGCGCAGGCGGGCGCGCGAGTCACGCTCGTCGAGCGCGAAGGCCTCGCCTCGGGTGCTTCCGGCGCCAACTCCGGCGTGGTCCAGCATCCGTTCGACCCGGTCCTGGCCGCGCTCTACCGAGCGACGGTGACCTGCTACCGCGACCTGTCGGCAGCCGACGCGGGGTTCCGCCTGGCCGCGGAGCCGAACGGCATGCTGTACGTCTCGGCCGACGGCGCGGCGGTGACCCGCCTGGCGGACTCGCTCGGCCGGTCGTTCCCTGACCTGGCCGTGGAGGTGGTGGACGGCCCCGCCATCGAGCGGCTGGAGCCGTCGCTGGCTGGAGGTCTCGTTGCCTGCCGAGTGGGGATCGGCTTTCCGGTCCAGCCGGGCGCGTCGACGTACGCCTACGCCACGCTGGCCGAACGGCACGGGGCCACCGTCCGCCTGGGGCGCGAGGCTGCGCTGGCGCGCGCGGGCATGACGATCACCGGCGTGATCATCGACGGCACGCGCCTGCAAGCCGACGCGGTGCTCGTGGCCGCGGGACCATGGACCTCCGGGCTGCTCGATCCTGCCGGTCGTTGGGCAGCGATCAGGCCGCGCTGGGGCGTTGTCGTTGAGACGGACCTCCCGCGCGCGCCGCACCACGTCCTCGAGGAGGCGGAGATCGACGCGGCGATCGGCGTGCCCGCCCCACCGGCCGATGACGCGCCCGGCGAGGGCGCCGATCCCGCGCCCGACCTGGTGCAGTTCAGCCTCGTCCCCACCCCCGGCGTGGCGGCCGTCGGATCCACGTTCCTCGCGGAGCAGCCCGACGCGGCCGCGTGGGTCGAGCCGATCCTCCTGACCGCAGCCCGGTTCGTGCCCGGCCTGGCCGAAGCCCCGATCCGCGGAGTCCGGTCGTGCGCCCGCCCCCAGAGCAGCGACGGGCGACCGCTGGTCGGCCGGGTCCCGGGTCGCGACGGCCTCTTCGTGTGCGCCGGCCACGGCCCGTGGGGGATCTCCACGGGGCCCGCCTCGGCGCGCCTGGTGGCGGATCTCATCCTGGGCCGGGAACCGGAGATCCCCGCGGGCCTCGACCCGGGGCGCTTCGGAAGGCCCTGAGGTCGGCTGTGCCAGTTCAGCGGTCGGGCCGACCCTATTCGGCCTGGGCTGACCCTATTCGGCCTGGGCCGACCCCGGGGAGAGGCAGCCCGCGCAGCGTCCGGCGATCCTGAGGTAGACCGTCGAGGGAGTCGTCCCGGGATCCCGCTCGCGGCAGCGCTCCACGACCGCGTTCACGGTCACGTGCCCAGTCGTCGCGGTAAGGACGTCGAGGATGAGGCGACGCTGGGGCGTTGAGCGCAGGCCACGCGAGCGGAGCGCAGCACGGGCGCCATCCAGGGTTGGGAGATCGGAGGAAGGCGTCATCAGTCCGGCCCGTGGTGCTCGGCGTCGTGGTCGTGCGCGTGGACCCCTCCGTCGTGCTCGTGGAGATGCTCGTGGATCAGGTTCGCCCGGATGAGCAGGTCGCGATCGCCCAGGATCTCCGCGCTGGGGCCATCGGCAAGCACGCGCCGGTTTTCCCCGAGGACGACGGCGCGTTCCGCGATGACCGGCACGATCTCGAGCTCGTGGGTCGCGGTGACGAGCGTCGTGCCGCCCTCGCCGAGGCGCCGGATGAGGTTGACGAGGACCCATTTCGTGCGCGGATCAAGCGCTGCTGTCGGCTCATCGAGCAGCAGGACGTCGGGCCGCAGGGAGAGCACGGACGCGATCGCGGCGCGCTTCTTCTCGCCGCCCGAAAGCTCGAACGGGGCCCGATCCGCGAGATGCCGGATCTCCATCTGGTGGAGCGCCTCGTCGACGCAGCTCCGGATCTCCTCCTTCGCCATGCCCAGCTGGAGCGGGCCGAAGGCGACGTCGTCCGAAACGGTGGCGCTGAAGAGCTGGATGTCCGGGTCCTGGAAGACGAGGCCGACCTCGCGGTGGAACCGGAATGCGTCGAGGCCGTCCGCCACGGCCGCGATGTCCCGTCCCAGGGCGCGCATCGTGCCGCCGCTGGGGGCCACGATCCCGTCGAGCAGCTTGAGCAGCGTGGACTTTCCGGAGCCGTTCGCCCCGAGGAGCGCGACCCGCTCGCCGCGCTCGATCCGCAGGTCGATCCCGTCGAGCGCCACCTGGCGCCCACCGTACACGTACCGGATGCCGTGCAGGTCGAAGACGGGCTCGGCAACCGGCGGCGCGGGCTCGATCACGGGAGGGCCCTTGCGGCGACGATCACCGCGGCCGCAACGGCCACCGACCCGGCCAGGCCGGCCCAATCCGAGGCGCGCATCCGGTACTCCTGGAACGTCCGGATCGATCCGCTGAAGCCGCGCGCGACCATGGCGGCGTAGACGTCGTTGCTCATCTTCACCGACCGGTTCAGGAGGTTGCCCATGGAGCCGCCGATCCAGCGCCGCTGCTCCCCACCGCTCGTGCGCGCGACCGTCCGGCTCTTGCGCGCCTCGAACATGCCGTTGGCGAGGTGCAGGAACAGGAAGATGTAGCGGTAGGTCATCGCCAGCACCAGGATGAAGAGTTGGGGCACGCGGATCGCCTGCAGGCTCTTGAGCAGGTCCGCCCACGGCGTGGTCATGACCAGCAGGACGGCCAGCGAGACGCTGACGCCCACGCGAGCCACGAACAGGACGGCGCCTTCGAGGCCGGGGATCGAGGGCGCGACGTGGAGCGGCCCGAGGGCCAGGTCGAAGAGGCGCGCGCCCGGCACGAGGAAGATCGCCGGGATGACCACGATGCCCGCGAAGAACGGGATCCCGAGCCAGACGCGGCGGACGAAGAAGTCGAACGGGATCCGACTGGCCGCGGCGGCGCCGAGGACGACCGCGTAGAGGGCCACCTCGACGAGGAACGAGCCCGAGAGGCTCGCCGCGAGGACCAGCGCCAGGAACATGCCCAGCTTCGCGCGGGGGTCCGCGGCCTGGAGCCAGCCCTTCGCCCGGGCATGCTCCTCGGTGAAGACCGCCCGCTCGATCGACGCGCTGATCCCCGCCACCGTGTGCTCGAGCCAGCCGGCCCGCTCCGTGCGGCCGCTCCCCGCGCCGTGTCCGCCGGCCATCAGCTCGTCACCGGTCCGACCCGGGCCGCGTCGTCTTCGGCAGATCGGCCCCTCCCGAGCATGCGGGCGATGAGGTACACCAGCAGCCCGAGCAGCAGCATCCCGATGGTGCCCGCGATCTCGTAGCCGATCGCCACCTGCCAGAGGGCCGCGTTCGCGTCGCCGAAGAACGGGAGCGGGATGGAGTACCCGGCGAACGGGGCGCTGAAGATCGTCGAGAGCCCGCGGAGCCCCTCGGGGATGTAGCCGAAGGCGGCCTGGACGTCCGCGGTGGATCCCTCGCCGTAGGCGAACCCGGGCGCGATCAGACCGAGCGGCGCGATCACGGCCGCCGCAACGAACGCCGTCCCGACGCCTCGGACGCGGCGGGGCAGGAGCAGCCGCGCCAGCGGGATCAGCACGGCCGCGATGACCACGACGACAAGGAGCATCGTGGCCACGCTGGGCCAGTCGACCGCCGTCCAGTCCGTGTCGAACGCGTGCGCCAGGTTGCCGCCGCCGGTGATCAGACCCGCCGCCACCAGGATCCCGACCGAGACGGCGACCAGTGCGCCGCCCGTCTGCCAGAGCGGCCTGCGCGAGCGCTCCCCTTCCTCGACGTCGCTGCCAGCGAAGAAGCGACGCAAGGACGTGAGGTACTCCGGGTGGCGCTTCTGGAGGTAGGCGACCCCGAAGGCGGTCACCAGACCTTCGACGATCGAGGCCCCGAACACGTGGGCGATCAGCATCGCCGGTACCGCGACGGAGAGGTCGTACGGGCTGTAGAGCGCGTGGCCGTTCTCCGTGAACAGGAGGGGCTGGATCCCCAGCTCGATCCCGACCGCGAGCGCGCAGACGGTGATCCCGAGGTAGGCCCCGATGCCCGCGGCCCAGACGCGACGAACCGACAGGATGGGCGCGCGTCCGGCAAGGAGCCGGTAGGTGGCGTACCCGACGAAGGGCAGGATGAACGCCATGTTCAGGCAGTTCGCGAAGATCGCCAGGACGCCGCCGTCGCCGAAGAAGAGGGCCTGGATGATCAGGGCGACGCTGACGGCGATCGCCGCCGCCCACGGTCCGAGGACGATCGCGGCGAGGGTCCCGCCGACGGCGTGGGCGGTCGTGGCGCCGGGCACGGGGATGTTGAACATCATGATCGTGAAGCTGAGGGCGGAGAAGATCGCAAGCAGCGGGATCGTCCGGTTCGACAGGACCTTCTGGACGCGGTCCGTGGCGATCGCCCACCCGGGAACCGTTGCGACGCCCAGGCCGACCGAGATGATCGGACTCAGGTAGCCGTCGGGGATGTGCACGTCCGCCTCCTGCAGTGCCGCCCCCGATGCGCTTTCCCCGCCGCGACCCGGGCTGGGCCCCATCCGCCCAGTTCGCGGACGGCTGGCCAGCGGATGCACTGACCGCTTATTACAACGTCATGCAAGAGCCATTATAGTCGAATGGCGAATGGGCGCCTCGCGAGCAGCCGGCGCCGGCAGCCTCATCCTCACCGCCCTGTTCGCGTCGCCCTGGCGGTCTGGCGACGGAACGGACCGGCCGCGTCGCGCGTCAGGGGAGCACCCAGCCCGCCGAGGAGGGATCGAATCCATGCGGCTGCCATCGCGCCAGCCCCGTGCGGCCACTGCCGCTGCGCTGCTCGGCCTTGTCGCCGTCGTCGCGCTCGCCTGCGGGTCGTCGGGGCCCGGATCGCCCGGGCCGGGCTCGTCCGCGCGATCCGCCCCACCGGTCGGATCGACCGGTGGGGCCGGGGCAGCGGGGTTGGCCACCTTCGCCGAGGGTGGTCTCGCGTTCGAGTACCCGGCTGGCTGGCGGGTCTTCCACCACCAGGAGCTCTCCACGGCCTCCAGCCTGATCGCCGAGCTTTCGACGGTCGACGTCCCGGAGCCATGCTCCACGACCCCCGTCCAGGGTGGCGGCACGCAGGTCAGCTGCTCCGCACGGTACCGGCTCCAGCCGGACACCCTGGTGGTCAGGGTGAGCGCGAATGGCTGGCCCTCGTTCAACATCCTGGACCCCTTGCCGGCGGCGGCCCGGCCGCTCGTCGTCGGCGGCCTGCCGGCCTACGTCGAGGTCGGGCTCCCCGTCGACCCCGCAACCGGCGCCGACACGGTCGTCACCTGGACGCTCGCGCGGCCCGGCTCGGTCGACAACTACTACACGATCAGCGCAGCGCTGCGCGGGCCCGACATCGCGACGATGCGCGCCCAGCTCGACGCGCTCGTCGCGAGCCTCCGCTTCGACCCGCCGGCCACCCTGCTGCCTGCCGGCCAGGAGGCCGCCGCGACGGCGGCCGGGCACGCCCTGGCGATCCTCGCCAGCGGCGATCCATCGTGGCGCTGCTTCCCGACCCGGCCCGGGACGGCGGCGCTGACCGTGACCGCCCTGCCCATGGGCCCGGCGCTCAGCGCTGCGCAGGTCGCGACCTGCACGATGGCGGTCGAGGCCACGCCGCTCCAGCTCTGGAAGATGACCCTGACCATGGCCCTGCAACACGCGGACGCGAACGCCGGTCCAGGCCAGCGGTTCACGGTCTGGGTCGGGCCCGACGGGACCCCGGGCGAGACGAGCGGCGGGCCGCTGGCCCCGTAGGGACGCCCGGGCTCAGCGCGCCTCGATCGAGCGCTTGGCGAGGCCCCACCAGTAGCCCTCGATCGCCGTCCGGGGCGCGTCGTCGGGACGCGCCGCGGCGCCCAGGGCCACGAAGAGCGGGGCGAAGTGCTCCACGGTCGGGTGGGCGTAGGGCATCCCCGGGCCCTTCTCGCGGAACGCGAACAGGGAGTCGATGTCGCCCCGGGCGAGGGCCTCGGCCACCCAGCGGTCGAACTCGACCGACCAGGCCGGCGCGACGTCGGTGTGGCCCATGTAGCGGTGGATGAAGGGCAGGCCGTGGGTCATGAACCCGCTGCCCACGATCAGGACCCCCTCGTCGCGGAGCGGGGCCAGGCGCCGGCCGATCTCGAACAGGTGGGCTGGCTCGAGGTCCGGCATGGAGACCTGGAGGACCGGGATCGAGGCATCCGGGTACATGGCCATCAGGGGCACCCACGCCCCGTGGTCGAGGCCGCGGGTCGGGCGATCGATGACCGGCTCCGAGGCCGGCATCAGCCCCTTGACCTTGACGGCGAGGTCGGGCGCGCCGGGCGCGCCGTAGCGCAGCTCGTAGTAGTGCTCCGGGAATCCGTAGAAGTCGTACACGAGGGGCACCAGGGTCGTGGCCCCCACGGCCATCGGGGCGGTCTCCCAGTGGGCGCTGACGATCAGGATCGAGGCCGGGCGCGGCAGCGACGCGCTCCACGCCGCCAGCTCGCCCATCCAGGCCCCGTCCTCCAGGAGCGGCGGCGCGCCGTGCCCGAGGTAGATGGCCGGGAGTCGGGATGACCCCGGCGCTGCCGTGCCCGCACCTGCGACGGCCGGCGTGGCGCCGGCGGCGCCCGTGGTGGCGACGGCCGGCGTGGGGGCGGGGGCCCCCGGGGCGGCCGTGGGATAGAGGAGGTTCATGGCGAGAGCTCCGGGACGCGCGTCCCCGACGTGGGCGTCGGCTGCCGCGAACGGGACGACGCCGACCCGTCGAAGGCGACTGGGAGGCTGTTGCGCCCGCAACTGTGCCGCGACGGCCTCCGGGGGTCAAGCGCCGGGCTGTCCGCGACCCTCCCGGCCGGCCCGGGCAGCCCACCTCCGCGCGACCTCCGGGTGTCATTGGCCGGCGCACGACAGCCGGCCGATCCGCTGCTATCGTTCGGGCGTGATCCCGTCCGGAACCCGCACGACCTGTCGCTGCTCCTGTCCCCGGCGAGTGCCGGTGGCGGACGAGCGCACGGGTCGCGGCTAGCGCGACCGGGCCACTCCCCCACCGGGCCTCGCGCCTCTCGTCGTGCGACGCGCCATCGGCGCGTCTCCGTCCCGACGACCCGGAGGGTCCCGTGTCCCAGAGCGTCCTCGTCCCGCCCGCCCGCCAGATCGATCCGCGCGGCCAGCGCTTCGGCGCCGGCGTCTCCGCCGCGATCTTCGCCATTGCCTTCGCAATGAGCGTCCCATGGCTGGCGGTCCTCGTCGGCCTGGACCTCGCCGTCTCGGCAGCCTTCGGCACCCGGTGGTTCGTCCCCGGCCGCGCCTGGCCGGTCATCCGTCGGATGCTCCGCATCGGGCCGGCCGAGCCCGAGCACGAGTACCCGCCGCGCTTCGCCCAGGCCCTCGGAGCCACGCTCCTCGGCCTCGCGGCGCTGGCCTTCGTCGCCGGTGCCGCCGTGCTCGGTTGGCTCCTGGTCGGCGCGGTGGCCGCGCTCCAGGCGCTCCTTGCCGCGACCGGCATCTGCATCGGGTGCCGTCTCTACTTCCTGCGCTGGTGGGTCCCGTCGCTGTTCGCTCGCCTCATCGGGCGGGCCGACTCCGCGATCGGGTTCGACGCCCCACGGCTCCAGCTCCCGGAGGCCTGACCGAACCATGACGACGACGCGCGCGCCGGTCCGGCCGGCATCGACCGACAGGGGCAGCACGTTCGCGGAGCACCTGGCAGGCGCACGCCGGCCGGACGGGGTCGCGCTGCCCCCGCGGCGGGTCGTCGCCGCCTGGGCCGACGAGCTGCTCGCGATCCTGTTTCCCCAGCTCGACGGCATTCGCGCGGCCGACGCGTCTGCGATCGGCGCCCGGCTCGACGCGGCCGGCACGGACCTGCGCGGGATCCTCGACGGCGTCGTGGGCAGCGTTCGCGCGGCCGACGTCGCGACCGCGCTCTCGGGGGCGCTGTCCGAGCTGCACGCCCGGGTCGTGCTCGATGCCGAGGCCATCGTGGCCGGCGATCCGGCGGCGACCGGGCTCGACGAGGTGATCGTCGCCTATCCCGGCTTCCTGGCGATCGCGTTCCATCGCCTCGCCCACGAGCTGCACCGGCTGGGCGTGCCCATCGTCCCGCGCCTGCTCTCCGAGGAGGCGCATTCCCGCACGGGGATCGACATCCACCCCGGGGCCACGATCGGCCGCTCGTTCTGCATCGACCACGGGACCGGGATCGTCGTCGGGGAGACCGCGATCATCGGCGACGAGGTCAAGCTCTACCAGGGCGTGACCCTTGGTGCGCTGAGCGTGGCCAAGGATGCGGCCGGCACCAAGCGCCACCCCACGATCGAGGACCGGGTGGTCCTCTATGCGAGCGCCACCGTGCTCGGCGGCGACACCGTGGTCGGCCACGACAGCGTGATCGGCGGCAACGTGTTCCTCACCCACAGCGTGCCCCACCACTCCGTCGTCTACCACACCAGCCAGGTCCGGGTCCGGAGCGCGACGGACGCGTTCGAGCTCCTGGATTACGTCATCTAGAGGGAGCGCCAACCCATGCCCGTCGCATCGATCCTCGAGACAATCGGCGGCACCCCGCACGTCCGGGTCAACCGCCTCTTCGATCCACGCGTGCAGGTGTGGTCCAAGCAGGAGCGGGTCAACCCGGGCGGCAGCATCAAGGACCGGATCGCGCTGGCGATGGTCGAGGACGCGGAGCGGCGGGGGATCCTCGGACCCGACTCGGTCATCATCGAGCCCACCTCGGGCAACACCGGGATCGGCCTGGCGCTGGTCGCGGCGGTCAAGGGCTACCGGCTGATCCTGGTCATGCCCGACTCGTTCTCGATCGAACGGCGCAAGCTCATGATGGCCTACGGCGCCGAGCTGGACCTGACCCCGCGGGAAGTGGGCATGAAGGGCGCGATCGCGCGGGCCCAGGAGCTCGCGGCCCAGACGCCCCATTCCTGGATCCCGCTCCAGTTCGACAACCCCGCGAACGTCGACGCGCACCGGCGGACGACCGCGGAGGAGATATTCCGCGACTTCCCGGACGGCCTCGACTACATCGTCACCGGCGTGGGCACCGGCGGCCACATCACGGGCGTCGCCGAGGTCCTCAAGCCGCGCTGGCCGAACCTCAAGGTCTATGCCGTCGAGCCCACGCTCTCGCCCGTGCTCTCGGGCGGGACGCACTCGCCCCACCCGATCCAGGGGATCGGGGCCGGGTTCATCCCGGGCGTGATGCGCCCGGAGCTGCTCGACGGAATCCTGCGGGTGGCCCCGGCGGACGCGCTGGACTATGCCCGGCGCTCCGCCCGCGAGGAGGGCGTGCTCGTCGGCGTCTCGTCCGGCGCGTCGCTCGCGGCGGTCGCCCAGCTCATCCCGCAGGTGCCCGACGGCTCGCGAATCCTGACCTTCACGTACGACACCGGCGAGCGCTACCTCTCCGTCGAGGCCCTCTTCGGCTGACGCCCGTCGCCCTGTCGGGCGCCGGGGGGACCGCAGAGTCGTCCGGCAGGGGGCGTCACGGTCGGTCGCGCCGGGTCGGCCGCGGCCCGACCGCGCGGGCATCCGCCCCGAGCGGGCGCCGGCCTGCCCGTTCCATGCCCCCGCGGCCCCCGTGACCGCCTACGATCCGCGTCATGGGTCAGGTTGGCGCGGTCCAGGCCGTCGAGATCCTCGTCACGCTGCTGGGCGTGGCGATGGTCGTCGCGATCGCGGTCCGCCGGCTCCACCTCCCGTACAGCGTGGCCCTGGTCCTGGTCGGGTTCGCGGTGGCCGCGATCGTCTCCGCGCTCCGGCCGGGCGAGCGGCTCACGATCGGGCCGGACCTCGTGCTCATCGTGCTCCTGCCTGGCCTCGTCTTCGAGGCCGGGTACCGGCTGGACCTCGCCCACCTGCGGCGGACCCTGGCCGGCCTGCTGCTGCTCGCCGCCCCGGGCGTCTTCATCTCGGCCGGGATCGTGGGCGTCACGCTGCACCTCGTCGTGGGGATGCCGCTCGACCTTGCCTTCGTGGTCGGGGCGATGGTCTCGGCGACGGACCCGGTGGCCGTGATCGCGACGTTCCGCGAGCTGCGCACGCCGGCTGCCGTCGCGACGCTCGTCGAGGGCGAGAGCCTCGCGAACGACGGCACCGGGCTGGTCGTCTTCGCGCTGGCCCTCAAGGCGGTCGGCACCCCCGTCGCCCCGACCGAAGTCGCCGTCTCATTCGTCGCGATCGTCGTCGCGTCGCTCGCGATCGGCGCGGCAGCCGGCTGGATCGCGAGCCGTTTCATGGGCCTCACCGACGACCACCTCGTGGAGCTGACGGTCTCGGTGGTCCTGGCCTACGGGACGTATCTCGTCGCCGACCAGGTCCACGCCTCGGGCGTGATCGCGACGGTGACGGCCGCCATCGTGCTCGGCAACTACGGTCGGCCCCGGACGATGTCGGAGACCGGCAGCGGCGCCCTGGACACGGTCTGGGAGTTCCTGGCCTTCGTCATGACGGCGGTCGTATTCCTGCTGATCGGATTCGCCGTCCAGCCGGCCCAGCTCGCGGGGTCGATCGGGCCGATCGCCGTCGCGATCGTCGCCGTCATGGCGGCGCGGGCCGTCGTGGTCTACGGCCTGCTCGGCATCCCATCCCGGCTCATCGCCCCGCGCGCCTCCGGGATGCCGCCGGGGTGGCTCCATGTCCTCTTCTGGGCAGGGCTCCGGGGGGCCGTGTCGGTCGCGATGGCCCTGGCTCTCCCGGAGGACCTGCCCCAGCGGGCGACGCTCCAGGAGATCACCTTCGGGGTCGTCGTCTTCACCCTGTTCGTCCAGGGGACCACCGCGCGCGCGGTGGTGTCGCGGGCCCTGGGCACCTCCGGCGCGGGCTCTGCGGGCTCGGGCGGCAGCCCGGCCAGCTGACCCCCCCGCGGGTTGCGACCGGGGGCCGGCCGCCTTGCCGGCGGATGCTACGATCCGTCCCGAACCCGAGCCAGCCCCTCGTACGGGGTCCGTCCGCGCCGTCACGCCAGCACGTGGCGGCCGTGATGCAGGGACCCGCGATGATCCGGCCGGGAGCAGGAGCGAACGCATGGCGACCGTCACGTTCGAGCACGTCACCAAGAAGTACGGTGACGTCGTCGCGGTGGACGACCTCAACCTCGCCATCCAGGACGGCGAGTTCATGGTCCTGGTCGGCCCATCAGGCTGCGGGAAGACGACCAGCCTCCGGATGATCGCCGGCCTCGAGGACATCTCGATCGGCGACCTGAAGATCGCCGATCGCGTGGTCAACGAGGTGCCGCCCAAGGATCGCGACATCGCGATGGTCTTCCAGAGCTACGCCCTGTATCCGCACATGACCGTCCGCGACAACCTCGCCTTCGGCCTGAAGCTGCGCAAGGTCGACAAGAAGGAGATCGAGCGCCGCGTCAACGACGCGGCCGGGATCCTCGACCTGGGCAAGTACCTCGACCGCAAGCCCAAGGAGCTCTCGGGCGGCCAGCGCCAGCGCGTTGCGCTGGGCCGGGCCATCGTCCGCGAGCCGGCGGTCTTCCTCATGGACGAGCCGCTCTCCAACCTCGACGCGAAGCTGCGCGTCCAGACGCGGGCCGAGATCGCGCGCCTCCACCAGCGCCTCAGGACCACGATCGTGTACGTCACCCACGACCAGGTCGAGGCCATGACGATGGGCCAGCGGATCGCGGTCATGAGCCAGGCCAGGCTCCAGCAGGTCGGGGCACCCCAGGACCTCTACGACCATCCCAACAGCAAGTTCGTGGCCGGCTTCATCGGCAGCCCGTCGATGAACTTCGTCAACGTGGAGCTCAGCGGGAGCGGCGAGTCCGCGACGCTCACCGGGCCGGGCCTCACGATCCCGTTGCCACCCGCGTTCCGCGAGGCCGCCGCCGGCGTCAGCGGCAAGAGCTTCATCGTGGGGATCCGGCCCGAGCACCTCGACGTCGTCGCGGGTCCCGGGCAGGCCGCCATCGCCCAGGCCAAGGCGGACGTCGTCGAGTACCTCGGCAACGAGGAGCTCCTCCACGTCGGGGTCGCCGGCACGGACATCGTGGCGGTCGTGTCGTCGGACCGCAGGGTCCGCCCGGGCGACGTGGTCACGCTCCACATTCCGCTCGAGAAGATGCACCTGTTCGACGCCTCCACCGAGCTCTCCCTGCCGCGCCGGGCCGTCGGCGCCGCCTGACCAGCCCGGACCGGCGCGGAGGCCGGTCCCGCCGCCTCGACGAGCCGGGTCGCATGGCCCGGCTCGCCTGCGCCAGCCGTGCGATCATCTGGCCCATGCCGACGCCCGAACCGGTCTCCAGCGCAGAAGCCTCCGACCCCCGGCCCGCGGGGAGCCCGGACCCGCTGGAGGAGCGCGTCGTCGGATCGCGGCCCATCTACCGGGGCCGCTACCTCGAGGTCACGGTCGACACGATCGAGCGCGCCGACGGCGCGCGCCACGAACGCGACGTGATCCGCCACCCCGGAGCCGTCGCCATCGTCGCGCTGGACGACCGGGAGCGCGTGCTCCTCGTGCGCCAGTGGCGCCTGCCGGCGGGCCGGGCGCTCCTGGAGATCCCCGCCGGCACGCTGGACCGGGCGGCCGACGGCACGATCGAGGATCCCGCGCTCGCGGCGCCGCGCGAGCTCGAGGAGGAGACGGGCTACCGTGCCCGGCGCTGGGAGCTGCTCGGCACCTTCTGGACCGCGCCCGGCTTCGCCACCGAGCTGATGAGCCTCTACCTCGCCACGGATCTCGCTCCCGTCCACGAGAACCGGCTGGGGCCCGACGAGGACGAGGCCCTCGAGCTCGTCCGGATGCCCTGGCGGGAGGCGCTCGACGCCGTCGACGACGGGAGCTTCCACGACGCCAAGACGCTGGTCGGGCTCCTCACCCTGGGGCGGCGGATGGCTGCTGGGACGGGCGCCCGCGCCTGACGGCGCGCCCCGTCAGCGGCCGGGCGCGAGGCGCTCGAGCCCGCCGCGGTAGAGCCGGCTGTCCGGCTTCAGGGCAACCGCGAGCCGGAGGTGGGTCCGCCCCTCGGCCACCCGCCCGAGTCGGACCAGGCCCCGTCCGAGCGCGTAGTGGGCGTAGTGATTCGACGGATCGACTTCGAGCAGGATCCGGAACGTCTCCACGGCGCGCTCCACCTGGCCGCTGATGAAGTACGCGCGACCCAGCGGCTCGAGGATCGAGCCGCGCCGGGGCTCGCAGCGATCGGCCCGGGCCAGCACGATGGCGGCCTGCGCGTGGTGCCGTCGGGCAAGCAGCGCCTGGCCGCGCTGGAGCAGCTCGTAGGCGCCCTCGGGGTCCTGCGGGTCCTCGGGTTCGCCCCGGTCCCGCCGTGCTGTGTCGTCCACGGCGCGGATCGTGCCACGGAAGCCGCGCGCGCGCCCGCGACGCGCTCGGGCGACATCCCTCAGGGGCCGCCGGGCGTCCTGGTCAGGCTTCGGCGGCCGCCCCGGCGGCGAACGCGCGCGCCGCTACTGCGCGGTCCACGTCGTCGGCGGCCTCGGTCAGCAGGCGCCCCAGGGTCGGCAGCGAGTCGCCCTCCAGCAGCACGAGGTCCCGCGCACGCCGGGCGGTCGCGCCCTCCACGCGGTAGGACGGGAAGAGGGCTCCGACGTACGCCCGGACGAACTCGTGCTCGCGGGTCCGGGCAACGGTGGGCAGCGCCTCGAAGAAGCGCTCGACGTACGGCTCCAGCAGGTCGCGCTGGTTGGCCTGGTTGAACCCCCGCATCGCCGCCCGCGTCCGGTGCAGGGAGCCATATCCGGACCCGTGGATGCGCTCCCAGGCGGCCTCCTTGGCCGGCGCGTCCGGGGCCGCCGTCGCCGCGAGGAGGGCAAACCGCTCGCCGCGATCGGTGGCGTCCCGGCGCAGCTCCCCGGCGATCCGGTCGGGGGCGCCGGTCAGCCCGAAGGCCGACGCCGCCGCCACGATCCCCCAGCGCATCTCCTGGTCGATGGCGACAGCCGGCAGGCTGGCCGGGTCGTCGAGAGCGGCCAGGAGCGCCCCCACGTCGGCCGGCCCCGCGGCCGAGTCGATCACCGCGCGCAGCCAGAGGCGCCGGAGATCGCCAGGCGGCAGGTCCCCGAGCGCGGCGAACCCGGCCCGGGCGAACGCGGCGGCCTCGGGGACCCGGCTCTCCTCCGGGACGTAGCGGGCGAGCGCCGCGCGGGCGGCGGCCAGCGCACCGACGACGATCTCGTCGTCGCGCTCCTCCGGCAGGCGGTCCCGCACGAGGGCCAGGTAGCGGGATGCCGGCAGCTGCGCGTCGCGGACCATCTCCCAGAGCGTCGCCCAGAGCAGCTGGCGCAGGAGCGGGTCGTCGATGCGGCCCAGGAACGAGGGCGCCGCGGCGAGCGACGCCGGGTCCAGGCGAACCTTCGCGTAGCCATGGTCGCCGTGGTTGGGGAAGACGAGGTCGGGCGCGGGGCGGCCGACGGCCGCCTCGACCCAGGATTCCGCCCCGTCGATCCGGGCCGGGATCGCGTCGACGATCGCGCCGCCGTCCGGCAGGCCGCGGACCAGGGCGAGCTCCAGCGCGTGCGGACGCTGCGTCGGGTGCGCGTCGGGCGCTTCCTGGGTCAGCTCCAGCCGCTCCACCCGGCCGTCACGGACGGTCCAGCGGGCCTCGATCGTGTTGAGCGACGCCGACTCCAGCCAGCGGCTGGCCCAGTCGGCGAGGGGCCGGCCGCTGCCCTCCTCCAGCGCGGCGAGGAAGTCGCCCAGGCTCGCGTTGCCCCACGCATGGCGGTCGAAGTAGACCCGCAGGCCGGCCCGGAAGGCGTCGCGCCCCAGCGCGGCCACCAGCTGCTTGAGGACGGCGGCGCCCTTGCCGTACGTGATCCCGTCGAAGTTGTAGAAGGTGGCGTCGGTGTCGGGCACCGGCCCGGAGATCGGGTGGGTCGTGGACCGTTCGTCGGCCTGGTAGCCCCAGCGCTTCATGTCGGCGTGGAACGCCCGCCAGGCTCCCTCGAAGCGGGTCGCCTCGGCCAGGGCCAGGTTCGACACGTAGGTCGCGAAGCTCTCGTTCAACCACAGGTCGTCCCACCAGCGCATCGTCACGAGGTCGCCGAACCACATGTGGGCCAGCTCGTGAAGGATCGTCTCGGCCCGCGTGAGGCGCTGGCTCTCGGTGGGCGGATCCCGGTGGACGTAGGCCTCGGCAAACGTGACCGCCCCGGCATTCTCCATCGCCCCGGCGTTGAACTCCGGGACGAAGAGCTGGTCGTACTTCGCGAACGGGAAGGGCCGGTCGAACAGCTCCGCGAAGAAGGCCATCCCCTGGCGGGTGACGGCGATCACCTCCGCCGCGTCGACGTGCTCGGCCAGCGACCGCCGGCTCCAGACGCCCAGCGGGACCGGGCCCGAATCGTCGAGCACGCCGACGTAGGGCCCGGCCACGACCGCGGCGAGGTAGGTCGCGAGCGGGGGCGTGGGCGCGAAGCGGTGGACGCGCCGACCATCCGGGCCTTGGTCGATCGAGGCCGTGGGCGAGTTCGAGATCACGGCCCACTCGGCGGGGACGGTCACGACGAACGTGAAGCGACCCTTCAGGTCGGGCTGGTCGAAGCACGGGAAGAGCCGGTGCGCCTCGAACGGCTCGAAGTTCGAGTAGCAGTACTCCGCGCCGTCGACCGGGTCGATGAACCGGTGGAACCCGTCGCCGTTGCGGTCGAACGCGTTCTCGTAGACGATCCGGACGTCGACCTCGGGCCCGAGCATCGCCGCCGGCAGGACGATCCGGCAGCCCGGCCGCTCCGCCGCCTCGAGCGCTCTCCCGTTGATCTCCAGGAGCTCGATCGTGCCTCCCCGGAAGTCGAGGAAGAGGTCGCCCGATCCCGCCAGCGAGAACCGGAGGCGGGCCTCGCCGCGGTAGGTCTCGCGGCCGGCCTCGAGGTCCAGCTCGACGTGGTAGTCGAGGGGGCCGACACGCGCGGCGCGCTCGCGCGCCTCTTCGCGCGCCAGGACGTCATGGAGCAGCGCGGTCCCCGGAGCGGCGGCCGACGAGGTCATGGACGGGTGGGCACCCCGAGCTGGAGGTCGCGGGGCGCCCGTAACGCCCGCGACGAACGGCGATGGACGGTGATCAGGCGCCCGCGCGCCATGCCCGGAGGTCGACGTGCTTCAGGCGCGGGCTGGGCGTCGCGCCCGGGATGCGGCCGCGCTTGGCGATCGGCCGGCCGTCGATCTCCTTGATGTCGCCGGTGAAGTCGATCGGGCTGGCGCCGGAGATGTAGCTGCCCACGGCGAAGTTGTCCGCCGGTGCGCCCTGCTCCTTGAAGGAGCGGATCCGGTCCGGGGTGAGGCCGCCGGACACCACGATCCGCACGTGGGAATGGCCGGCCTGGTCGAGCCGGGCCCGGATCTCCTTGACCAGGTCCACGGTGACCCGGCCGCGCTCCGACGGCGTGTCGAGACGGATCCCGTACAGCCGCTCGCCGAGGGCGTCGGCGACGCGGAGCGCCTCCTCGGCCTCGTCCTTGAACGTGTCGACGAGGACGATCCGGGGGACGTCCGGCTCCAGGTCGCGGTCGAACGCCTGGGCGGCGCGGACGGTGTCGCCCACGATCAGGACCAGCGAGTGGGGCATGGTCCCGGTCGGGTTCAGGTTGGCCAGCCGCGCGCCGGCCGGCGTGCTGGCACCCACGCAGCCGCCCACGATCGCCGCGTAGTCCAGGACGTCCGTCACGTCCGGGTGCACGTGGCGGGCCCCGAAGCTGATGACCGGCTGCGGCGCGGCCGCCTCCACGCACTCCCGCGCGGCGGTCGCCCAGCCGGTGGCCTGGGCCATCATCCCGAGGATGGCCGTCTCGTAGAGGCCGAAGGTGAGGTAGCGGGCCCGGATCCGCAGCACCACCTCCTTGGACGAGAAGCTGTCGCCGTCGTCGAGGCCCTCGACGGCGACCTCGGACTGGTCGGCATCCTCGAGGGCATGAGCGAGGAGGTTCTTAGCCTCGTCGATCCCGCACAGGACGCCCGAGCTCCGGCTGAAGATCTCCATCAGGACGACCGGGTCCAGCCCCTCGCGCTCGAGGATTCGCTTGGCCCGGGCGAAGTAGACGTCGGCGGACTCCCCCGAGAGGATCTCGGGGGACGGGCGGTGGGGCTTGAGGCGCATCGCGCTCACGGCTCGATTCCGGCTCCCTCGCGCGTCGGCGGAACCGGCGACGAGGCCGTTTCCGAGTTGAGCGGGAGTGTACCAGCCCCATCCGCCCCGGGCGGCCCGCCTTCCGGGCCTCCGCCCAGCTCGCCCAGCCGGCTCCCGTAGCGGGCGAAGAGGGCCGCCTGGCGGCTGACCCGGTCGCCGGGGTCCGGGACGCGACCGCCGATCCAGATCCAGGCGGCCGTCTCCTCCAGGAGGAGGTCGCAGATCGCCAGCAGGCGCACGATCGCCAGGCCCAGCTCATCGCGGTCCAGGCGGTCGATGGGGATCTCGACGGTCGCGATCGGCCGGTCATCCGAGGCCAGCCCGAACTTGACGAACGGGAACTCATCGTTCCAGCGAAGGAGCCGCTTGAACGACCTGCGGAACTCGTCCCCGATCGGTGGGGCGAGGTGGACCCACACGAAGGCGCCCGTCGCCGGGTCCAGGATGATCGTGACCCGGACGTCGAACCGCCGGCGGCCGTCGAGGCGGAGGTCCCAGGACAGGACGCCGTCCCGCTCGATCGGGCCGGACGGCCCCAGCTCCAGCTCGGCCAGCCACCCCGCGAGGGCGGCCGGCAGCGCGGAGCGGGGCACACGGGTCATGGCGCGAGTCTAGCCCGGCCGGCGGGCGGGAGGCCGGGCGGCAGCCGCCTCGCCCGGACCCGTGTCAGCCCCCCTCCGTCCGCCGTCCGGAGGCCGGCATCGGCTCGCCGGCCGCCCCGGAAGAATCGCCGGCGGGCGGGCCATCGGCGGCTCGCCTCGCCCGTCGGGCACGCGCGGGCGGCCCGCCCCGGCTCACGGTCGCCCCGGATTCGACGACGCGTCCGCCGAAGTCCGTCGCCCGCACGTCGGGATCGATCCGCACGTTCCGGCCCACGCGGGTGCCCCGGGGGACGACCGCCCGCTTGCCGATGAGCGTGATCCCCGTGCTGAGATGGCTGGGGGCCAGCCGGTTGGCGACGGACAGGTCCGCCCCATCGCCGATGATCGAACCCGATCCGATCGTGACCTCCTTGTCCAGGATCGCCCGGTCGAGGACCGCACCCGGCCGGATCACGCTGTCGAACATCACGATGGAGTCGCGGACGACCGCGCCGACCCCCACGACCACGCCGGGCGAGAGGACCGAGCTCACGACCATCCCATCGACGCGGCAGCCGTGCGAGATGAGGCTGCGATGCACCTGGGCGGTCGTCCCGATCTTGGCCGGGGCGCGCTCCTCGGAGCGCGTGTGGATCAGCCAGTCCCGGTCGTACAGGTCCAGGTCGGGGTGGTCCGCGAGGAGGGCCATGTTGGCCTCCCAGTAGGACTGGATCGTCCCGACGTCCTGCCAGTAGCCGTCGAAGCGGTAGCCGTAGACCCGCGCTCCGCCGGTGAGCATCGCGGGGATCACGTCGCTGCCGAAGTCGGGGAGGTCTTCCGAGAGCCAGCGGTGGAAGGTGCGCTTGCCAAAGACGTAGACGCCCATGCTCGCGAGGTCGGACGTCGGCTGCTTCGGCTTCTCCTGGAAGTCCGTGATCCGGCCCGCCTCGTCCATCGCCAGGATCCCCATCCGGGTCGCCTCGGCGAGCGGGACGCGGCGGACGGCGATCGTGACGTCCGCCCGCTTGCGCCGATGGAAGGCGACGAACGGCTGGTAGTCCATCTTGTAGACGTGGTCGCCGGCGAGGACGACGACCGTGTCGCCCGGCGCCTGGTCCACGACCGACAGGTTCTGCAGCACGGCGTCGGCCGTACCCCGGTACCACTCGCTCGTCTTGCCCCGTCCGATATAGGGCTGCAGCAGGCGGACGCCACCGGTGTTGCGGTCGAGGTCCCAGGGGCGGCCCAGGCCGATGTGGTCGTTGAGGGACCGGGGGTTGTACTGGGTGAGCACGACGACGTTGTCGATGTCCGAGTTCACGCAGTTGCTCAGCGCGAAGTCGATGATCCGGTACTTGCCACCGAACGGGACGGCGGGCTTGGCCCGCTTCTCGGACAGGATCGACAGCCGCGCGCCTTCGCCGCCCGCAAGGATCACCGCCATGGTCCGCTTCATCCACGAGCCCTCTCGCGACGGGGCGGACCGGGAGAGCGCCGCCCGGCCAGCATCGTAGGCCATCCGCGCTGCGCCGCGAAGGCCGCTCCGCGGGACGGCCGCCGGCTACGCCCGGACCCGCTAGACGAAGGCGCGCGGGTTGACGAACTGCATCCCGCTGCCGTCGTTGAACTCGACGGCCCAGTGGAGGTGCGGCCCGGTCGTGCGCCCGGTCATCCCGATGTAGGCGATGACCTGGCCCGCCGACACCTGCTGGCCCGCCACCACCACGGGCGGCTTCACCGCGTTGTCGACGTGGGCGTACCAGGTCAGCAGGTTGTCGCTGTGGGCGATGATCACGATCCAGGCCTTCGGGTACGGGTCGTAGGGGTTCGGACCCGCGAACACCACGACCCCGTCCCCCGCCGCCCGGATCGGGGTGTACATCGGCGCCGCGATGTCGATGCCCTGGTGGAAATGCGCGCAATTGCCGACGGGCGGCTCGGACGGAAAGCCGGTGCAGCCGAACTCCTGGGTGATCACGCCGCTGGCGGGCCACTGCAGGGTCCCGTTGTACTGGGACGGGATGTTGCCGAACTGGCGCGCGTCGAGCAGCTTCTGGATCTTCGCGGCCAGGGCCCGCTGGGCCGCCTGGTCCCTGGCGATCGCCGCGGCGATGTTCTTCGTGGTCGCCTGCATCCGGGTCCAGGTGGCCTTCTGGATCGCGAGCTGGCGGGCGGTCTCGGCCTGCAGCTTCAGCAGCCGGGCCTTGGCGGCCTTGAGGTCCTTGACCCGGGCATCAAGCTGCTGCTTCTGGGTCAGCGTCTCGAGGCGCAGCGACTCCTTCGCCGCGCGCGTATCCACGAGGGTCGCGCGCATCGTGTCCAGGGCCTGCTGGTCGGACTGGATCTGCGCGGCCAGCGCCTGGTCCGCGGTACCGAAATCGATATAGGCGCCCACGTCCTGCACGACGTCGGCGAGGGAGCCTGCAGCGAGGAGCTGCTGGATCAGGGGCGTCCGGTCCGTGCGGTAGGCCTCGCGGACCCGGGCCGCGAGGAGCGCCTTCCGGTCGAGGAGCTGCTGCTCCTTGATCATCTCCTCGCGCTCCAGCGCCCCGACCTGCACGTCCAGCTGGGCGACCTGGGCGACGAGGTCCGTGTAGACCGCCCGGACCTTGGCGATCTGGGTCGTCAGCCGGGTGACCTGCGCCTTCGTCTGGGCCAGATTGGCATTGACCCCTGCGAGAGCTTGCGTGGTGGCCGACATGTCGGCCGACAGCCCGGCCTGCATGGCCCGGAGCTGGGCGACCTCGGCGCGCTGCTGCTTGATCCGGTCGGTCAGGGCCTTCTGCTGTGCCTGCGCCTGGGACAGGTCGTCGCCCCGGGCCGCCGGCGGAGCTGCGACGCCGACCAGGAGAGGGATGGCGAGGACGAACAGGGCGACCCGCCAGGCGATCGCGGGACGGCCCGGCCGCAGCGACCGAAGCGCGCGCCGGCGAGGAATCGGCGACCAGCCGGGCGCACGGCCACGGGTCGGTCGAGCGGCCCCGGCATCGGGGGGCGCGAGCGCCTCTCGGTTGATGAAGCCCTGCATCAGGCTGGCGTCGTCACGGTGCGAGCTGTTGCTCCGTTGGGCACGCCCGGAGGCGCGCCATGGCGGGCGCGTGGCCCGCCGGTGATGTCGCAGTCCGAGATGGGCACCGCCTCGGTACGACCCGGCTGGCGCGATTGTACTCCCCGGGCGCCACGCGCCTTCCCGGGACGCGCCTTCCCGAGGCCAGCCGGGCGTCAGAAGGTGACGAGCACGGCCCAGTAGGCTCCCACGATGAGGAACGGCCCGAACGGGACGTAGGTCCGCAGCGTGATCCGGCGCGCCACCAGCAGGACCACCAGCACGACCCCGGCCACCAGCACGCCGACCGTGATCCCCGCCACGGCCCTCACGAGGCCGCTCAGCAGGCCCACCGAGACGAGGAGCTTGAGGTCTCCGATGCCGATGGCCCCGGCGCCGAACGGGATGGAGACCAGATACAGGAGCCCCGGGATCGCCACCGCGGCCGCGAGCGCCAGCGGGAGCGCCGCGGGCGGGACCAGCGGGTTGGAGCCGCTGATCCCGAGGACGAGCGCGATCGGGATCAAGGGCAGCGTCACGACGTCCGGCAGGAGGCGCTGGTCCAGGTCGGTTGCGAGGAGCAGGGTCAGGGCCACGAAGTAGGCCGCGAAGATCGCGAGGTGGAGCGGGTCCGCGAACCGGGACGGAAGCGCTCCCAGGGCGGCGCCGCCGAGGACGGTCGTGACGACGGTCCGCCAGTCGAGCGGGCGGACCCAGCCGGCGGCCCGGACGAGCCGACCGTCCTCTGCCTCCTCGGCCTCGTGGGCCGGCCAGCGCGCGGCGATCCGGTCGGCGAGCAGCCCCCACAGGGCGCCCAGGATCGCGAGGGCGATCACCGTCCCGCTCACCACCGGCTCCCCGGTCCCACGGTCCGGCCGGGCCGCGTCGGGGTCAGGCGCGTGCGCCGGCGAGCGCGAGCTCGACGAGCGTGGCGGTCGCCGCGCCGGTCGCTCCCCGCGCCGCGTAGGGCGCCGCCTTCCGGTAGTACGCCGTGCCCGCGATGTCCAGGTGGACCCAGGGCACGGTCACGAACCGGCGCAGGAAGAGGGCGCTCTTGATGAGGCCGGCTTCGCCGATGCTCGAGTTGACCATGTCGGCCGTCCAGCTGTCCATCTCGGCCCAGTACTCCTCCACCAGGGGCAGCTGCCAGAGCCGCTCGCCAGCCCGGGCGGCCGCAGCCGCCACGTCGTCGTACCAGGGCTGGGGATCGCCGAACGCACCCGTCACCAGGTGGCCGAGCGCCCGAGCGACCGCGCCCGTCAGCGTCGCGACGTCGACGACGTGGGTGGCTCCCAGGCGCTCGGCGTAGGTCATCGCATCGCCCAGGATCAGGCGGCCCTCCGCGTCCGTGTTCGTGACGTCGACCGTCTCGCCGTTCATCGCCCGGATCACGTCGCCCGGTCGCGTGGAGTGCGGGCCCGGCATGTTCTCCACCGCCGGAGCGATCGCCAGGAACGGCGTGCCGGGGGCCAGACGCGCAACGGTAGCGGCCGCGGCCAGCACCGTGCAGGCGCCGGTCTTGTCCATCTTCATCTCGTCCATGCGCTCGCCGGGCTTGAGGCTGAGCCCGCCCGAATCGAAGCAGACGCCCTTCCCGACGAGGGCCAGGCGTCGTCCCAGCGCGTCCTTCTCGTCCTCGCCGCCGGAGCGCACGACGATCATGCGGGGCGGGTTGGCGCTGCCCTGGCCGACGGCCAGGAACATGCCCATGCCCAGCTCGGCGGCCCGGCGCTCGTCGAGGACGTCGATCCAGAGGTCGTGGGCCTCCGCCAGGGCGCGCGCCTCGTCGGCCAGCACCTGCGGGGTCACGTCGTTCGCCGCGCGATTGGCGAGGCGGCGGGTCAGGTTCGTCCCCTCCCCCATCACGACGCCGCGGTTCGCGGCCCGGGCAAGTGGCCCGTCGTCCGCCCCGGGGGCCACGAAGATCAGCTCGTCGAGGGCCGGCGGAGCCGAGGTTGTATCGGCGGAATAGATGCTCGCCGGGTCGAAGCTCCCCTCGACCACGCCACGGGCAAGATGCTCCACGACCGCGGCCGCGTCGCCGCCGAGCGCGTCGGGCAGGTCGCCCAGCCAGATCGCCAGGCGCCGCACGGAGCGGCCCGCAAGGCGCCGCTCGATCGCGGCGCCGAGCCGGGTCAGCACCTCCCGGTCGACGGTCGCCAGCGGACCGGCAGCGATCACGAGGAGCCGGCCCGCGGGCAGTCCCCCGGCCGGGGCAAGGGCCGTGCCGTAGCGCTTGCCGGACAGCTCCCCGAAGGCGGCGAGAGCGTGCAGCTCACCGCCTGCCCGGCGGTCGAGCTCGCCGAGCTCCCCGCCGAAGGCGGGCTCGCCGAGGAAGGGGACGGCGAGGACGTCGCACGGGACGTCCCATGGGCGGTCGGTGACGACGCGCGGCTGCATGCGCTTCTGGGCTCCTGGTGGGGATCCGGGCTGGGCCCGCCGATCGACGCGGCCCTGGTGGGAGTCTAGTCTCTCGGGCTGGGCCCGGGCGTCGCCGCGGCCGCCGCGGAGACCGCGGCGGCCAGCAGGCGCCCGCGCGCCTCCTCGATCGCGATGACCGCCTGGTTGAGGCCGCCCCGGGCGACGTCGCCCAGGATGATGACCAGCGCCCGGGCGTCCGGCGGGAGCTGCTTCTTGGCCAGCTCCGCGGTCGCGGCCGCCGTCCGAACCGCGGCCGTGACCCGCCCCTTCGAGGTCACGAGGGCCTGCCACAGGTCGTGCACGGCGACGTCGTAGGCGAGGTTGCGCGCGATCCAGTCGTCGAGCGTCGACGTGTCGACCGTCGCGGCCAGGACGTTCCGGACCTGCCTGGCCGCGCCGAGCTCGGCGGAGGCCCGCCCGATGTCCACGATCGCCTGGGCGTACTTCCCGGCAGCTCCTTCGCGGATCGCGACCCCCGCGATCTCGTCGTGGGCCGCGAGGTGCTGGGTCAGCTCGATCGCCGGGATGGAACCCGCCGTGAGGCGGTTCCACGAGTCGGCGAGGCCGCTCACGGCCGCGGTCGCGCCCACCAGGGCCGCGTAGCGCCGGAGGACCTCCGGCCCGTACCGGGCGGGCATCGGGGCGCCGACGCCGGGCAGCGCCGCGATGTCGCGGTCCAGGGCATCCGCCGCGGCCCGGATCGCGACCACCCGGTCGACGCCCGCCGTGATGGCGGCCTGGAGCGCCGGCTGGTCCTGGGCGACGAGCGCGGACAGGGCGGTCCGGCCCAGGCTGCCCAGGCCGTCGACATCGTCGGAGAGCGCCCGGAGCCGAGCCGTCGCCGCGTCGAGCCCGGGCGTGATCGCACGGTCGGCACCGTAGGTCAGCTCCGGGCGAGCATCGGATCCCGGGCCGTGGTCCAGGGCCGCGGCGACGCCGGCCGCGCCGAGCGCGATCGCGACAGCGGCGACGACCCACCCGAGACGGACGACGAATCGACGGAGCACCGGACCTCCCGCTGGCCGGCGCGCGCCTCAGGGGGCGGGCGTCGGATCCTGCTGCTTCCTGCTGCGCCGAAGATAGCCCAGCTCGCCTTCCATCTTCCGGGGCACGAAGTCGAAGGCCGCGTGGACGCCGTCGAGCGGACCGACGTTGTCGTACGCGAGCTGGCGCAGCTGGTCGGTCGCGACCGGGAACGGGAGGTGCAGCGCCTCGCTGGCGCCGGCCACCAGGCGGATCAGCGGGAGCGGCATGGGCACGATCGCGCGGCGGCGGCCGGTGGCGCGACAGACCTCGGCCGTGATCTCGCGGTAGGTCCAGGTGCGCGGCCCGCCAAGCTCGAACTCCCTGCCGAGCGTCTGGGGGCGCTCGATGCTGAGCCGGACGCAGAGCGCGAGGTCGCCGACGTGGAGCGGCTGGAACCGGCTCTGCCCGTTGCCCGGGACCGGCACTGCCGGCAGCGGCATCCGCACCAGGCCCGCGACGATGTTGAAGAAGCCGTCCCGGGGACCGAACAGGAGGCTCGGCTTGAGGATCGTCCAGGCCAGCCCCGACCCCCGGACGAACGCCTCGGCCCGGGCCTTCGACCGCCCGTAGTGGAGATCGTCGTGATCGACGACGCCGAGCGCACCGAGGTGGACGAGCCGGGTCACGCCGGCCGATCGCATGGCCTCCACGATGGCGCGGGTGCCCTCGAGGTTGACCCGCAGGAGGTCCTTCCCGCCGTTGCGATCCCGCGCGATGGCCACGAGGTGGACGACCGCGTTGACCCCGGCCAGGGCCGCGGGCAGCGTCGCCGGCCGGAGGACGTCGCCGGTCCGCAGCTCGAGGTTGGCGGCGAGGTCCGCGGGGAGCCGCCGCGTCACGAGCGCGCCGGCCTCCGGCGAGCGGACGAGCGCCACGACGCGGTGGCCCGCGCCGAGCAGCTCGGGGACGACGTGGCTTCCGACGAAACCGGAGGCCCCGGTCACGAGGATGGTCGACATGGCGCCCTGCAATCCTTCGTGGGGCCGCCGCCGGAACGCGAGCGGCTGGGGACGACGTTCGGGCAGTGGCCCGTCCGGATGCCAGCGCGGCTGCCGAACGCGCGGCCGGTGCCCAGCCCAGCCTACTCCCCGCGCGGGTACCATCGGCACGATGCTTCTCCTGGTGGATCTCGACGGCGTCGTCTACCGCGGCGCCGCGCCCGTCCCCGGCGTCGCCGCCCTGCTGGCCCAGCGGGCCGCCCTGGGTGACGCCGTCGTCTACGTGACCAACAACTCGATGCACTACCGCGCCGACTACGTCGGCCGCCTGGCGGCGATGGGTGCGCCGATCACGCCGGATCGCGTCGTCAGCTCGGGGCGGGCCACGGCGCTCTACCTCGCCGGGCTCGGCGCGCACGACGGGCGCCCCGTGCGCCGCGTGCTGGTCGTCGGGGCGGCGGGCCTCGAGCGCGAGTGCCGGGACGTCGGGCTGGAGGTCGTCAGCGCGGCCCATGCCGCGACCGTCCATGCTCGCGAAGGCGTCGACGGCTGGGCCGCCGCCGGGCATCCCGATGCGGTCGTGGTCGGCCTGGACCCCCAGTTCACATACCAGAAGCTGACCGTGGCCGTGGACTGCGTGCGCGCCGGGTCACGGTTCGTGGCCACGAACCGTGACCCCATCTACCCGGCCGAACGGGGCGACCGGCCGGGAGCCGGCACGATCGTGGCCGCGGTCGAGGCCGGTGCCCAGGCGACCCCGATCTCGCTCGGCAAGCCCGCGCCGCTGCTCCTGGAGATGGCCGTCGCCGCGTCCGGTCGATCCGCCGCGGAGGCGGTCATGATCGGGGACGGGCTCACGACGGACCTCGCCGCGGCGCGAGCCTTCGGGATCCCCTGCATCCTGATGCTCACGGGCGTCACGACCCGGGCCCAGGTGGAGGCGCTGCGGCCGGGCGAGCGCCCGTCGGCCATCGCCGGCGACGCGACGGAGCTCGCGGCCGCCCTCCTCGCGCCGGCCCTGGTGGCTCGCGCCCACGCCGGGAACGCCTGAGCGCCCCATGTCCCGCACGGCCGACCCCCTTGATGGCGCGAACCGCCTCCTGGTCGACGGGACCAACCTGCTGTACGCGCTCGCCAAGGGCGGCGATCGGTTGCCGGCCGCGACCCTGATCGGGCGGATCAGGGCCCTCGTCCCGGCCGGCGTGGAGGTGACGATCGTGCTCGACGGGCCGCCAACCCCCGGGGCGATCGACCGCCGGGTGGCCTCCGGCGTCGTGGTCCGGCATTCCGGGCGGCGATCCGCGGACGCGGTCATCTACGAGCTGGTCGCCAGCGCACCGGCCGGGGTCCTGGCCGTCACGGACGACCTCGCCCTCGCGGGAGCGTTGCGGGTCCTGGGGGCGCGGACCGCGCACGCCGGGTGGCTCGCCAAGCGCCTGGAGCGCCAGAAGCTGGCGGCTCCTGCCGCGGGCCGTCCGCGTCCGCCAGCCCCGCCGCCACCCGGCGCCGGGCGCGGCGCACCCGGGCCGGGTGCGCCCGGCGAAGACGACGATGGGCCGCCCAGGCGCCGCTGGCGGCCGGGCCGCGGGGCAACGCAGAAGCGGGGCAATCCCCGCCGCGGCCACCCGCCGGCATGAGCCGGGAAGGCGCGGGAAGCGTCGAGCCCTGCCCGGCGATCATGGTGCGCGCGGCGCGGCCCGGGGACCTGCCCGTGCTCACCGATCTCTACAACCACTACGTGCTCACGTCCCACGTCACGTTCGACCTGGCGCCCGTCACCCTCGAGGATCGCCGGGCCTGGTACGAGCATTACGCGCCGACGGGACGGCATCGCCTCCTCGTCGCGGAAGAAGCCGGCGGACGCCTCGCGGGCTACGCCACGTCCAGCCGCTTCCGCCCCAAGCCCGCCTACGACACGTCGGTGGAGACCAGCGTCTACGTGGCTCCCGATCTCGCCGGCCGGGGCATCGGCGGCCTGCTCTACCGCACGCTCTTCGCGATCCTCGACGGTGAGGACGTGCATCGGGCGTTCGCGGGCGTGGCCCTCCCCAACCCGGCCTCGGTCGCGCTCCATCGCCGCTTCGGGTTCCGCGAGATCGGCACCTTCGACGAGGCCGGCCGGAAGTTCGACCGCTGGTGGAGCGTCGCCTGGTTCGCGAAGAGCCTTCCCGGCTGATCCGCCGGCCGGCCGGCGAGCTGGGCCGCCCGGGAGTCCGGTCGCGGCCCGGGGACCGGAACGGGCCGGCGGCGAGCGGCCCGAGGTGAGAGGCTGTGGGGACCATCACCCGCACCCGGGGAGCTTCCCGTGAAGCAACTGTCCGTCCTGCTCATCGGCGTCGGCACCGTCGGCGAGGCGATCGCGAAGCTCTCCGCCCCCCAGCCCTGGCTGCGCACGATGGTCCTTGCCGACTACGACGTCGAGCGAGCCCGGCTGATCCAGGCCCAGCTCGGGGGCGGGCCGTCCGACGCGGCCGCCACGGCCCGCTTTCCCGTCGCGTTCGTCGACGCCGGCAAGCCCGAGCTGGTGGCCCAGCTCGCCCGCGAACATGCCGTCGACCTGGTCGTCAACGCGGCGGACCCGCGCTTCGTCCCCTCGATCTTCGACGCCGCGTTCGCGGCCGGCGTCGACTACCTCGACATGGCGGTCAGCCTCTCGGAGCCGCACCCCTCGACCCCGTTCGAGGAGCCCGGGGTCCTCCTGGGGGCCTACCAGTTCCCGCAGGACCGGCGCTGGCGCGACGCCGGCCGGCTCGCGATCCTGGGCCTCGGGATGGATCCCGGCCTCACCGACGTCTTCGCGGCCTACGCGGCCAAGCACCTCCTCGACGAGGTCGAGGAGCTGCACGTGCGCGACGGGGGCGACCTCTACATCGAGGGCTACGCGTTCGCGCCGGTCTTCTCGATCTGGACGACGATCGAGGAATGCCTCAACCCCGGGCTCGTCTGGGACGTCGCCCGCGGCGGCCACCGCACCTCGCCCCCCTTCTCCGCGCCCGAGTCGTTCGCCTTCCCCGAGGGGATCGGCCCCGTGGAATGCGTGAACGTGGAGCACGAGGAGGTCGTGCTGATGCCCCGGGGCATCCCGGGCCTCAGGAAGGCCACCTTCAAGTACGCCCTCGGCGCCGACTTCATCAACGTGCTGCGGGTCCTCCACGCGGTCGGCCTGGACAGCACGAAGCCGGTCACCGTCAAGGGCATGCAGGTGGTGCCGCGCGACCTCCTGGCAGCGGTCGTCCCGGACCCCGCCAAGGTCGGCGAACGGATGAAGGGTCGCGCCATCGTCGGGACCTGGGCGATCGGCCGCAAGGACGGCCGGCCACGCGAGGTCTACGTCTACCAGAAGACGGTCGGCGAGGAGACGTGGGCGGGGCACGGCCTGCAGGCCGTCGCGTTCCAGACCGGGTTCAATCCCGTGATCGCCATGGAGCTGCTGGCTCGCGGCGACTGGGGCGGCCACGGCGTCCTGGTCCCCGAGCAGCTCGATCCCGACCCGTACCTCGCCGCGCTGGATCGCCACCGGATCCACTGGGCCGTCGAGGAGCGCGAGCCGGGCGCCTCGATCCCGACCTGAGTCCAGCGCCGGGTGCCGCTCCGACCTGGCGCCGAGGAGGTCGGCGCGCCGCGCGGCGGGTCGTCGCTACAATGCCGCCCATGGGCGATCTGGGCACGACGATCGGCACCGCCTGGAACGGCGTCCTCGACGTCGTCTCCAGGGTCGTCTCGCCGGATTGGGGAGCGCTGATCGGGCTGCTCCCGATCTTCATCGCCCCGCTCGTGGTCCTCTACGTCGTGGCGATGCTGGGCGGCTGGTCGATCTTCGGCCTGCGCCGGCCCCGCCGCCGCGTCCGGGTCGTCGAGGGCGCCCGCCCGCTGGCGCGTGACGAGGCCGGTGCGCTGATCGCGCCGGTCGGGACTCCGTTCTCGCTGCGGACCGGGCTCGCCTATCCGCATGGAACCGCCCGCACCGAAGACGGCGAGGACCTGGCCGTTATCTGCCCGATGTGCCACGTGGAGCGGCTCGCCCAGCTCGACACGTGCGCCAGCTGCGGGCTCGTGCTCACGATCAGGCGGAGCATCGAGGTCGCCCGGCCTGCGGGCCCGCCGCCCGGCGGTGCCGCGATCGCCTGAGCCGGGCCGCGGTCGCGAGCCGCCCGGACGACCGAACCCAGACCCCGCACAGCGAGGATCAACGGCGATGGCTTCCGGTTCGTACTACCTCTACGTGGTTGGCGGGTTGCTGCTCGTCGGCGCCTTCGCGGCGCACCTCGCGCACGTGACGCTGCTGGCCAACGGGCGCCGGCTCGCGGTCGCCCTTTCCGGCCGGGCGGCGCGGCCGGCCTTCGCCGGGGTGGTCGGGGGGAGCTTCGTCGCCGAGCTGGCCGCCGACGAGCGGCCCGGGGCACGCGCCCCAAGGAGCGCCGCGGCGCCCTTCGCGATCGGCCTCGCCTGGGCCGCATTCCTCGCCCTGGCCCTCTCCCTGCTCCTGCGCGCCTTCGTGGTCGGCCGCGGGCCGTGGGGCAACCTGTTCGAGTTCACGACCGCGTTCACGTTCGCGATCGTCGGCGGCTACGTCCTGCTCGAGCGTCGATTCCCCGTCCGGGCCCTGGGCTTCCTGCCGCTCGGCGTGGCGATGACGCTCTTCCTGTACAGCTGGACCCTGCCCAAGGAGATCGAGCCGCTGGTCCCGGCGCTCCAGAACCCGCCCCTCCTCACGATCCACGTGGGGCTCGCGATGATCAGCTACGGGATCTTCGCCATGAGCTTCGCGGCGGGCGTGGGCTACCTCGTCCAGGAGCGGAAGGGTGCGGACGGCCGGCCCGGGGAGCGCTTCACCTGGCTGCCCTCCCTGGAGATCCTCGACGCCGTCGCCTGGCGCGCCGTCATCATCGGCTTCCCGGTGTTCGCGACGATGATCGTGCTGGGCAGCTGGTGGGCATCGATCGCCTGGTCACGCTACTGGGGCTGGGACCCCAAGGAGACCAGCGCGCTGGTCACCTGGCTGGTCTACGCGGTCTACCTCCACCTGCGCAACCAGCGGGGCTGGCGCGGCCGACCGGCGGCGCTCGTGCTCGTCGTGGGCTTCGGGATGGTCCTGTTCACGCTGTTCGGGAACCTCTGGTTCTCGGGCCTGCACTCGTACAGCGGGATCAGCTGACCGGCAGACCGCCCGCATCGCGCGGCGGCCGCCGGCCGTGCGCGGCTCAGCGGCGGTGGTGCGACGGCGCCCGGTCCTGCTGCGGTGCCGGGGCCTGGCGGTCCCCCGACCGCTGCTCCGCTGACCGTTGGTTCCCTGGGCGGCGCTCGGCTGACCGGCCGACCAGCCGGAGGGCGGCCTGGCGCGCGGCGGCGATCGAGGCCCGGACGTCCGCGGCCGACTGGCGGATGGCCCGCGAGACCACTGACCAGCGGGCCCGGATCCCGGCGGTCGCCGCCCGGAGCGCGGCGGTGACGCTACGCCCGGCGGCGCGCACGCGGCGCAGGCTCGTCCGCGCGATCGCGGCTGCCGCGAGCAGCGGCACGCCGATCACGAGATGGCCGAGCCGGCGAGCTGCCCGGATCGAGGCGCCCGCGACCGCCCGCAGCAGATCGACGACCGGCATCGCCAGGCGTCGAGCGAGGCGCCCGATTGCTCGTGCGACGTCGGCGCCGGCCCGAGCTGCGGCACCGAACCCGCGCCGGACCGCCGAGCCGATCCGGGCGGCGATCCAGCGAACCAGCCGCCCGGCTGCGCTGAGTCGCAGCCAGGCCCAGGCCGCCACGGCGGTGATCGCCTTCGTCAGCAGCGTCATGCCCCTGCCGAGCACCGTGCCGACACCCCGCAGGGCCCTCGCCGCGGCGGCGACTCCGACCTCCAGGCCGCGATAGACGAGCCGCGCCGCCGCCACGATCAGGCGACCTGCCGCGCGCATCGCCCGGGCGACGGATCCGGCGACCAGGATCACGAGGCGGCGCACCGGTTCCAGCGCCACGCTGACCACGTGGGCGGCGCCGCGGACGAGGCGGCCGGCGATCGCGGCCACCTGGCCGGCGCCCCGCGCGAGGGTCCGCACCAGGTACCAGAGCACGCGGACAACGATCCGGGCCCGCCGCAGGAGCGCGCGCCCGAGGCTGACGACCAGGGCCCAGGCGGCCCGGGCCGCGTCGGCGACGACGTGGCCGGCCGCCCGCAGGCCCGCCGCGATCGCGTGGCCCGCCGCCCGCAGGGCCGTCGCGATCCGCGTGCCGAGCCGGCGCAGGACGGCCCAGGCGGCCCGGGCCGCGTCGGCGACGACGTGGCCGGCCGCCCGCAGGCCCGCCGCGATCGCGTGGCCCGCCGCCCGCAGGGCCGTCGCGATCCGCGTGCCGAGCCGGCGCAGGACGGCCCAGGCGGCCCGGGCCGCGTCGGCGACGACGTGGCCGGCCGCCCGCAGGCCCGCCGCGATCGCGTGGCCCGCCGCCCGCAGGGCCGTCGCGATCCGCGTGCCGAGCCGGCGCAGGACGGCCCAGGCGGGCTGCACCAGGGCCTGGACCCATCCGATCAGCGTCCGGCACAGGATCCGCAGTCGCGCGCCGAACCGGCCGGCGATGGCTCCGACCCACCGCCAGATCCGCGAGAGCCCCGCCCCGATCGCCCGGGGCACGATCATGATCGCCGCCCAGGCGACCCTGGCGCCCCGGGCGAGCGCCCGTCCCACCTTCACGGCGGCATCCCCGAGCGCGAGCGACAGCGCGTCGAGGAAGGATCCGACGCGGGAGGCCAGCGCGGCGATCGATCGGGCGACCGCCCGGGCCGCCCGGGCGCCGAGGGCGCCTATCACCCCGAAGGCTGCCGGGATCCGCGCGATCGCCCAGCGCACGCCGAGGTAGGCGGCGACGAACGGGGCCAGGATCCAGGCCAGGAGCCCGACGACCCCGCCGGCGCGCGAGGGAGGTTCGGGACGTCTGCGCGTGGGGCGGCGGACGGGCGGCGGCTCGGCGTCCGGAGCGCGGGGATCCTCCTCCTCAGGCGTCCTCATCGCCGCGCTCCCGCCCGACTCCGCGGGCGAGCCGTTCGAGCTGCTCGACGGACCCCTCGCCCGCTTCGGCCTGGAGCTCCTCGCGGGCCACGGTGACGGCTGCGGCACGTCGTCGCACGCGCTGGCCCGCGGCTGCCGCAGCAGCCTCCTCGGCGGCCTTCCGCTCGTCCTCGAGCGCCCCGAGCCGCGCCGTGAGCCGCTTGATCGCCGCCGTCCGCCGCCCGACGAACTCCTCCTGGGCAGCGACCAGCGGGGGCCCGCCATCGAGGAGCGAGGCCACCTCGATGAGGGCCTGATGGCCGGCCTCGACCGTCCGCGCCGCGTGGATCGAGCCGGACACCCTGCTGGAGACCAGCAGGTCCGCATAGGCGTCCACGAGGGCGGCAGTCGCCGGGTGCCCGGCATCGATCAGGTAGCCGCGCGCCGCTGCGGCTCGCAGCCGGCCGGCCCGCCGCCGGCGCTGCACGACCGCGACGACGCTGCGTGCCGGGAGCACCGCCCCGAGGATGATCGCCGTCCAGGCCAGCCACGGGACGAGCCCGCCCGCCCCGCTGAGGGTGGCCCAGGCGAGGAGCGCGACGCCGGCGACGAGGAGCACCGCATCGAACGGACCGGGTGCCTCGTTCGAGGCGGGCCCGAACATCTCGTCCACGAGGGCGTCCAGCTCGTCACCGCCGGCCTCGGGCGGCCCATCGAGGTCAACGACCGGCCGAGGCCCGCGCGGGACGAGGATCATGCGCGCCCGGGGGGCCGGGGAGGCCGCGGCGGGGGCGGCAGGCGACGACAGCGCGGGCGGCGCGGCGTCCGGGTGGGGACCCCCGGTTGGGCGACGATCGGTCGAGGAGGCGTCCATCGGTCCCCTCGTGGTCCCCGTGCGGCCGGCAACGCCGGGCGCCCCGGGATCCAGGTTCCCTGCATCTTCGCGCGTCGGACGTGCCAGGGAAGGGCCCAATGGCCCGGTCGCCCGGCCCGGGGCCGGTGGGCCGATCCGGCTCGCGTCGGCGGACGGGTCAGAACGAGCCGCCCCCGCCGCCTCCCCCACCGCTGCTGCCGCCGCCGAAACCCCCGCCGCCGCTCGACGAGGCCGTCGTGGAGATCGAGCCGACGGCGCTCCCGAAGCTGGCCAGCGAGGCGCCCGCGTACCAGGCCGGCGCCCAGGCCGAGCCGCCGGTCGTCATCGTCTCCGCGCTCCGGGCGAGCAGCGTGTCCGCCTCGTGCTCGAGGCCGAGGGCCACGGCCCAGACCATCATCTGGTCCGGGGTCGTGATCCAGGCCAGGCGGCTCGTGGTCCCGGCGAGCGCGGCCTGGACCGACGGGGCGTTGACGAGCTCGTAGCGCAGGGTGTTGCGGTAGGCCAGCGCCATCGCCAGCGTGTACGCGCCGTCGATCGTGCGGGCAACGAGGCGCCGGGCCAGGAGCAGGACCACGACGCCGAAGACGGCCAGGGCCGCCCAGGCGACGGCCAGCGGCTCGCGCCCGGCCGTGACGAGGGTATCGCTGTTGCCGGCGCTGAGCCAGAAGCCGATGCCGGCCACGACCAGGGCGATCACGGCATAGCCGTCCCACCTGCCGACGATCCGCCCGGGGTTCTGGACGAACCAGCCGCTGGCCGCCGCGGCCTGGCCGAGCCCCGTCTGGAAGTGCGCGGCGAGGGTGCTGCCCAGGCCGCCTCGCAGGGTCGCCGCGGTGATCTCGCCCCCCAGCGGCTCGGCCTTCAGGCGCAGCTCGTCGACGAGGCCCAATTCGGCGGGGCCCAGGGGGCGCAGGCGCGCCGTCGCCGCTCCCGGGTCGGCCACCGGCTGGGGAGGGACCAGGAAGTCCACCAGCGCCTCGTTCTCGTCGCTCGGGTGCACGACGAGCAGCCCCCGGTGGCCGAGGTCCATCAGCGCCGCGGTGTAGGCGTGCACGTCGACCACGTCGAGGCGGAGCACGGCCGCGAGCGCCGGGGTCAGCGCCGGGGGCGGGGCCGGCAGCAGCACGGAGTCGTCGATCGTGGGCATCCGGGCATCGCGGCCGCGGCGCCACCAGGTGAGGGCGAAGGCCGCGAGGAACGCGACCGCGCCGGCGCCGACGGCGATCGCGCCGAACAGGACCCCGGGGTCGATCCGGCCGCGGTCGGGGTTGCCCCCGGCGACGGCCGCCGCGTCGATCTCGCGGAGACCCCCGAGAAGAGCCTCGTCGAGGTTTCCGTCCCTGGCGGACGGACGCATCACGGTATCGGTGATCCGGGTCACGTCCGCGTCGGGCAGGTAGAGGTCCCGGAACCCGGACCCGGTGTAGAGGTAGATCTGGCCGTGCGCGTTCGAGGCGTCCATGTCAAAGAGCACGACGAGGCCGTCGTTGACGCCCGCCCGCCCGACGCCCCAGGCGTCCATGATCCCCTTCGCGTCGGTGCGCGCCGTCTCGAGCGAGACCGACGACAGCCCGGTGGGGATGGAGACGACCGCGACCTCGGCCTTCGTCCGGGCCCGGATGCCATCCGCGATCGCCTGGGCCTGCCCGATCGTGACCGGCGTCCAGATTCCGGCGAAGTCGTAGACGGAGCGCCCGGTCTCGGAAGCCGGAAGGTCGAATGCCAGCGCCGCGGCGGGTCCGAGGAAGAGCGCGATCAGTGCGAGGATCGCGGCTGCGCGGCGGATGACGGGCCGGAGCGCCACGGTTCCCTCCTGCTCGGCGTGACCGGGCCGGAGCGTAGCAGCGCGCGCCGCAGGCGTCGAGATCGGTTCCCTGTGGGCGGGCGCCGGCTGTCCGCAAGGCGATCCGCGGCCGTGGCGGGGCGAGGCCGCCAGTGCCCGAACGGGAACACAGGGTTGCCCGATCGTCGGCCCGTCCCCGTCTCGCGTCCCCGGCCCGGGGTCGCGACGATATGGGCATGCGCCTGGGTCACCCGGCGAGCGTCCGTGCCTGACCTCGCCACCACCCGCGAGGAACAGGACGGGCTCCGACGCGCCCCGAAATCGGCGGCCGTCGACGGCTCCGAGCCGAGGGCGGATGGCCCAGCCCCACGGCTCGCGGTCGACGCCCTCGGCGGCAGGGCCTCACGGGGCGGATTCCCCGCGGCCCTCGGTCCGGCGAGCCTGGCGGCGATGCAGCACCTGGCCGGCAACCGGGCCGTGGTCGAGGCATTGGGCCGCGGCTCCGTCCAGCGGGTCAACATTCTCGCGGACCCCGCTGCCGCGACGGAAGAGGTGACAAGCGTCTCGACGACGGGCACGGCCGTGGAGACGCTCCCCCCGGGCGGTGCAGGGGCGGCCGCGGGGGCGCCGGGCGGAACGGGTGAATCCTCGGCCAGTCAGGGATCAACCGGCAGTGCCGGTGACAGCGGCCCAGGCGGCGGCCTCGCGGGCCAGGCCACGGAGGTCGCGGGCAAGCTCGGCGGCGCGGCGGGCGGCGAGGCCGCGGGAGGGGCCGCGGGCCACGGGCTCGGCGAATCGGTCGGCGCCGCAGGCGCCGCCGCGGGTGGGGCCGCCGGGCACGGGCTGGCCGAGGGCGCGGCCGGCGCCGAGGGCGCCGCGGGCGGCGAGGCCGCCGGCGGGGCCGCGGATCACGGGCCGGCCGAGGGCGCCGCGGGCGGCGAGGCCGCGGGTGGGGTCGCAGGCGAGGCTGCGGGCGGGGCCGCGGATCACGGGGTGGCCGAGGGCGCCGCGGGCGAAGCGGCCGGAGCCGCGGGTGGGGCCGCCGGGCATGGCCTGACCGAGGGCACGGCCGGCGCCGCGGGCGAAGCGGCCGGCGCCGCGGGCGAAGCGGCCGGCGCCGCGGGCGAAGCGGCCGGAGCCGCGGGTGGGGCCGCCGGGCATGGCCTGACCGAGGGCACGGCCGGCGCCGCGGGCGAAGCGGCCGGCGCCGCGGGCGAAGCGGCCGGCGCCGCGGGTGGGGCCGCCGGGCACGGCCTGACCGAGGGCACGGCCGGCGCCGCGGGCGAAGCGGCCGGCGCCGCGGGTGGGGCCGCCGGGCACGGCCTGACCGAGGGCACGGCCGGCGCCGCGGGCGAAGCGGCCGGCGCCGCGGGTGGGGTCGCAGGCGAGGCCGCGGGCGGGGCCGCGGATCACGGGCTGGCCGAGGGCGCCGCGGGCGGCGAGGCTGCGGGCGGGGCCGCGGGTGGGGCCGCCGGGCACGGCCTGGCCGAAGGCACGGCCGGCGCCGCGGGCGGGGTCGGCCACGGCGCAGCCGCGGGCGGTGGAGCGGCGGGCGGTGGAGCGGCGGGCGGTGGAGCGGCGGGCGGTGGAGCGGCGGGCGGTGGGGGCGCCGCGGAGTCCGAGGAGATCCCTGCGGTTGCCGAACCCGGCGACGTCGCCGTCAAGGAGATCAGCGACCTCCAGCAGAAGGCGCCCGAGGTCCCGGCGCAGGAAGCCGAAGCGCCCGAGGCCCCCGCGGAGGAGGCACCCGAGAATCTCGAGGCCGGAGCGAGCGGCATCGAGCGCCAGGCCGAGGGCGGCGGCGGCGGGATCGTCGACGCCCTGATCAACCGCGCCCTCTCCACGTTCCGGGGGATCGCGAGCACGATCGGCAACGGCGTGCGCTCCGCCGCATCGGCCATCTCCACGCGGGTCGCCGGCTACTTCAGCCAGGCGTTCTCCTTCGCGAAGAACCTGGTCTCCACGGTGATCGACGGGGTGCGAGGCATCGCCACGGGCATCGCCACGGAGATCCGTACCCACCTCGGCTCGCTCAGGGACGGCGTGAAGGGGATCGTGGCCGGCGTCTTCGGCGCGGTCCGCAACGTGATGGGCCAGGTCGGCGGCGCGATCCGGGGTGCCATCACCGCGATCCTCTCCGGCCAGCCGGTCCTGCCGACCATCCTCGCCCCATTCAAGGCGATCTTCGGCGGCCTCTTCGGCGGAATCACCGGCAAGATCGAGGCCGTCATCAATCGCATCCGGGGCGTCGTGGACGCCGCCATCAACCGCGTCGTGCAGGGCGTCGTCGCGCTGACGCAGTCGATCATCAGCGGCCTCACCTTCCTGGCCAACCTCCTTACCACGGCCGCCACGTTCCTGCAGCAGGAGCTCACCCGCCTCTCGAGCTGGGTGACCCAGGCCGTGGCGGGCCTCCCGGACATGCTCCGTCGGCTCATCACCGCGATCGTGAGCGCCGTGATCTCGCTGGCCCGGCGGGTCATCAACGGCATCGTGACGAGAGCCCGGGCATTCATCGCCCGGGCGATCGCCCGAGTCGTCGCCTTCGTCCAGCGCGTCGTCGGGATCGTGACGAGGATCGCGACCGCCATTCGCAACACGGTCCGCGTGGTCGTCGATGCCGTCGCCGGCGCCGTCCGAACCGTGGCCAACGCCATCAACCGGGTGAAGACGTGGCTGCTCGGCAAGATCTCGGCGTTCGTGGCACGGGCCCTGCGCGCCGTCCTCGAGCCGATCGCCGAACGCCTCAAGCAGCGACTCCTGGCCCTGATCGGGCCCGCCGCCGGGGAGGCGATCCGACAGGCGCAGCTCATGTTCCCCAACGGCCTGCCCGCCCCGCAGGAGGTCGTCGAGGCCGCCGGGCGCGGCGCCGCGCAGGTGGCCTCGGAGGCGGGGACCGCGATCCTCGCCGGGTTGACGAACCCGGAGGGCGACCACATCGGCTTCGGCATCCAGCTCGGCGGCGGCGGGAGCGTGGGCGGCCCGGCCGGTGTCAGCGCCGCAGCCACCGGCATGTTCGACATCGTGCTCGACTACCGGCGCAACGACATCGGCTTCTTCCTCTCGCCCGGCGGGGGCGTGGCCGGCAGCCTCGGCGTCGGCGGAGGAGCGGCGGCCGGGGTCGGCGTGGCCGGGGCATGGGGCACCGTCGCCACATTCGGCGACCCATCCGCCGACGTCCTTTCCGCATACGGCGGCTGGTTCTCCAACGTCTCGTACGGCGTGTCCGGCGGCGTGGCCGACGAGATCGGCGTCGAGGCGTCGTCGGGAGGCTCCATCTATCGTGGCGGCGCCACGCGAGGGATCCCGGCCTTCTCGTACACGCCGCTCGGCGCGGACCAGCACCCGGTTCCGGGCACCGGGACGGCGCCGGTCACGACCCCGGGCACGACGACGGCCGGCACGCCCGACGCACCCGGAACGCTCCCGCTGGGCGAGGTTCGCTTCCGGCGCCAGGTCAGCGACGTCGAGGCGGCGCCGGGTGGGCCCGGTGCGGTGGACGCGGCCGCGACCACTGTCCGCGACTTCCCCTCGACCACTCCCCGGGGAGAGGTCACCAGCGTCGACGTGCTGGGGGAGGCGAGCCGCGTCTGGCAGCACCCGCGGGGCGGTCGGACCCGAGCGGAGGAGAACGAGACCCTGGCCGCCGCCCGTGCGAGCAGCGTGGCCGGCCGGCTCCGTGGCCTGATCCCGGGGATCACGGTCACCGGTCACGGAAACGGCGACGTGCGCGCCGCGGCCGCCGGCAAGGGCGAGCGCGATGCCTCGCCCGAGGACCAGCGGGCCTCGATGGTCGGTGCCACCGTCGTCCGTGGGACGCCGGGAACCAGCACGCCCGGGACCACGACCCCCGGCACGCCGCCCACGATGGCCCCGCAACAGCACACCGTCGAGCTGGGCTCCAGGCCGAACCCGTTCCAGGCGCGCCAGACGACCGGCTGGGACACGACGGCCAGCGTCTCGGTCGTCGGTGGCGCGGAGGCGCAGGTCGGGGCGTACGGCGGCCTCGGGGCCAGCTACTCGTTCCCCCTCGGCAAGACGCACCTGGATCCGGCGACGATGCACACGATCCGCATCATCACGGGGTTCATGAAGCTGATCGGCGACGTCGAGACGATCAGCCCGCTCGGGTTCATCCGGGATGCCCTCGGCCTGTCGGCAGCGTTCCCGGAACGCGACTCCGTCATCGAGCAGATGACGTCGGCGGTCACCGACTGGGCGATCCCGCTGCCGCCGGGTGCGGCCCTCGCCTGACCACCCACCTCGTTGCAGGAGCCGACCCCGATGACGCCCACTCCACCACTTCCGCCGCCCGCCGCGCCGCCGTCAGGGGCACCGGCGATCCTGCTGACGATCGATCCGGGCAGCGGGGCGATCGGCCCGCTCCCGCCGGCGGCCTCGATCGAGGATGGGCGACTGGTCCTCAGGGCGCCCGGCCCGGGTGCCCTGGCAGGGCTCCCCTACTCTGCCGACGCGTATCGCGACGTGGTCGTGGATGCGGTCCTGTCGCTCGTGCGCGGGGGCATGGACGATGCGTACGGGATCTTCGTGCGCCAGGTCGCCGAGCGCTCCTACCTCGCGTTCCTGGTGACGCCGGACGGACGCTCCTCCCTGCTGATGGTGGCCGACGGCGCCTCGGTCCCGATCGCGGAAGGGCGGCTCCCGGTCGAGGCACCGTTCGCGCGAGGCCTGGGCGCGGCGAACCGGCTGACGGTGGTCGCGGCGGGTCCCTGCCTGACCTGCCTGGTCAACGGGTTCGTGGTCACCGGCGTGACGGTCGATGCCCGCTACAAGGCCGGGATTGCCGGGGCCCTCCTCGTGCATCTCGCGGCCGAGCCGGCCGAGGCCGCGGCCGCGCTCCACTGGGCCCAGGTCCGCGCGTTGCTGGTGGACCAGGGCTGATCCGCCCGAGCGCACCGCCGCGGGCCGGGTCGGGCGGGAGGGACGCACGGCGTCGACGTCCACGGCGCCGGGCAGGAACCGCACAGTCGTTCTATTCTTCTCGCCCGTCCACGTCCGGGGCGGCGCCTGTCCACGCCCGCACGGTGGTCATCCACAGCGGCACCCGCACGCCTCCACGGGGTCGTGGCGGTTGTCCACCCGGGCGTCCACGATCAGCGGCCAAACGCTACATGTCGTGGTGCATGGCCGCACCCCACCACTACATCTTGTGTCTTGGCATTGACTCGGGCCACCCTGCGGCGTACAGTGAGGGGACCGCCCGAGGACGAGTGAGGTCCGTGCGGGACGGCTTTGGCGGGACCGGCATGGGACTCGGTGCCGTGTCGAGACGGAGTCGCGAACGACGGGGGATCGCGGTATCGCAGTCTACGAGGAGACGGCCCGCGAAGGGCTGGGGCCGCGCCGGAGCCCCGGGTGAACGCCCGGACGTCGCCCGCACCGCGGAGCATCGGCCGGGTCCTGCGGGACCCGGTGTGAGCACCGGCGGCAGGCCGCCGACAGGGAGCCCGGGCCCGGCAGGGATCGCCGGCCCGGAGAGGAGCAGAGCGGATGGCTCGACGCGCAGATGAGGTCGTTCCGGTGATGTCCGAGGATTCGACCACGAAGAAGGGCCGCAAGGCCCAGGCTGCCGGCGCACCGGTCGACGTCGCCGCCGGCCTCGTGGGGACGGCCGCGGTCGCGGCCCGGACCAAGGCCGCGTTCAGCGAGGCCGCCGCCCTCCGCCTCGCCGCCGAGCGGGCCGCCGCCGACGCCATGCGCGCGCTCCGCTTCACCGGCGAGGGCGTCCGCGGCCTCACGTTCGAGCGGCGCTGGACCCGGCCCGGCGTCCACCCGTACGACGAGATCCAGTGGGAGGTCCGGACCGCCAGCATCGGCAACGAGTCCGGGAAGCTCGTGTTCGAGCAGAAGGACGTGGAGGTCCCCGCGTCCTGGAGCCAGCTCGCCACGAATGTCGTCGTCAGCAAGTACTTCCGCGGCCACCTCGGCACGCCGGAGCGCGAGACCTCGGTCCGCCAGCTGATCGACCGCGTCGTGCTCGCGATCGCGGCCTGGGCAGAGACGCAGCACTACTTCGCGACCGACGAGGACCTCCAGGCCTTCACGGCCGAGCTGACCCACCTGCTCGTCCACCAGAAGATGAGCTTCAACTCGCCCGTCTGGTTCAACGTCGGGATCGAGGAGAAGCCGCAGTGCTCGGCGTGCTTCATCAACTCGGTCCAGGACTCCATGACCAGCATCATGGACCTGGCCAAGACGGAGGCCATGCTCTTCAAGTTCGGCTCCGGCGCGGGCAGCAACCTGTCCACGATCCGCTCCAGCCGGGAGAAGATGGCGGGCGGCGGCACGGCCAGCGGCCCGGTCAGCTTCATGAAGGGCTATGACGCGTTCGCCGGCGTCGTGAAGTCGGGCGGCAAGACCCGGCGCGCGGCGAAGATGGTCATCCTCGACGTGGACCACCCGGACATCCTCGACTTCGTCGACAGCAAGATGCTCGAGGAGAGGAAGGCCTGGGCCCTGATCGAGGAGGGCTACGACCCCTCGTTCACCGGCGAGGCCTACGGCAGCGTCAGCTTCCAGAACGCCAACCACTCGGTCCGGGTCACGGACGACTTCATGCGCGCCGTCGAGGCCGACGAGTCCTGGACGACCCATGCGATCGTCGGCGGGGTCCCGATGGGCACCTACAGGGCCCGCGAGATCTTCCGCCGGATGGCCGTCGCCGCCCATCTCTGCGGCGACCCCGGGATCCAGTACGACACGACCATCAACGCCTGGCACACCAGCGCGAACACGGACCGCATCTACGCGTCCAACCCGTGCTCCGAGTACATGTTCCTCAACGACACGGCCTGCAACCTGGCCTCGCTGAACCTGATGACGTTCGTGGGCGAGGACGGTGAGTTCGACGTCGAATCCTTCCTCTACGCGTCCCGGGTCACGATCACGGCCCAGGAGATCCTGGTCGACAACGCCAGCTACCCGACGCCCCGGATCGAGGAGAACAGCCACCGGTTCCGGCCGCTGGGCCTGGGCTATGCGAACCTCGGCGCCCTGCTCATGAGCCGCGGCCTGGCCTACGACTCGGACGAGGGCCGGGCCTACGCCGCCGCGATCACCGCGCTCATGCACGGCGAGGCCTACCGCCAGTCGGCCGTCATCGCCCGCGATCATGGCGGCCCGTTCGTCTCCTACGAGGAGAACCGGAGCCCGTTCCTGAAGGTCATCAACAAGCACCGCGAGGCCGCCTACGCGCTGCCCAGCTCGCGGATCCCGGCGGACATGGTGACCGCGGCGCACCGCGTCTACGACGAGGCGCTGGAGCTGGGCCGCGAGCACGGCTACCGCAACGCCCAGGTCTCGGTCCTCGCGCCCACCGGCACGATCGCCTTCATGATGGATTGCGACACCACCGGCATCGAGCCGGACATCGCGCTCATCAAGTACAAGAAGCTGGTCGGCGAGGGCTATCTCAAGATCGTCAACGGGACCGTCCCGGGAGCCCTCCGCCGCCTCGGCTACGGGCCCGACCAGGTCGAGGAGATCGTCGCCTACGTCGACGAGCGCGAGACGATCGAGGGGGCACCCGGCCTGCGGCCGGAGCACCTGTCCGTCTTCGACTGCGCGTTCAAGCCGCGCAACGGCACCCGCTCGATCGCCCCCATGGGCCACGTCCGGATGATGGCGGCGGTCCAGCCGTTCCTCTCCGGGGCCATCTCCAAGACGGTCAACATGCCCGAGGCGGCCACCGTCGAGGACATCGAGACGATCTACCTCGAGGGCTGGAAGCTGGGCCTCAAGGCCATCGCGATCTACCGCGACAACAGCAAGCGGAGCCAGCCGCTCAGCACCTCCCGGAAGTCCGGGGACGAGACGACCCAGGCGGCCAGCGAGGTGGTCGGCGAGCTGCGCAAGCAGCTGGCCGTCGCCCAGGCCGAAGCCGTCAAGCCGCACCGCCGGCGGCTCCCGACGGAGAGGACCGCGATCACCCACAAGTTCGAGATCGCCGGCCACGAGGGCTACATCACGGTGGGCCTCTACCCGGACGGCCAGCCCGGCGAGATCTTCCTCAAGATGGCCAAGGAGGGCTCCACCGTCTCCGGCCTGATGGACACGGTCGCCACCCTGGCCAGCGTCGCCCTGCAGTACGGGGTCCCGATGAAGGACCTCGTGAGCAAGTTCGCCCACGTCCGGTTCGAGCCGGCGGGCTTCACCGGGAACAGCGAGATCCCGATCGCCAAGTCCATCGTGGACTACGTCTTCCGCTGGATGGGCAGCCGGTTCCTCGGCCCCGACGACCGGGCCGTCCTGGGCCTGGTGGACCGCGGCGCAACGGCCGCGCCATCCACGCCGATCTCGTTCGGGCCGACGCCCAGCGCCCCTGCGCCGGCGGCCCCCGCTTCAGCGGCGGCCAGCCCGGCCGCGCCCGCGGCGGCAAGCTCGTCCGCTCCCGCGAGCAGCCCGGGCGCGCCCGCGGCCGCAAGCTCGTCCGCATCCGCCGCACCGCTCGCGAAGGCGCCCTCTGCCTTCGCAGCCAGCCTCGGGGTCGACAGGGCGGCCTTCACCGTCCAGGAGGACGCCCCCAGCTGCGCCGAATGCGGCTCGATCATGGTTCGCAACGGCAGCTGCTACAAGTGCCTCAACTGCGGCAGCACGAGCGGCTGCAGCTGAGCCATCGTTCTCCACGCCTGACACGGGGCCGGGCCGCGAGGTTCGGCCCCTTGATGCGCCTGGATCGGCAGGCTGAAGCGATGGTTGACTCTGAGCCAGGCTCGTCGGCCCCAACCGAACAACGACGTCCTGCTCGCGGTCGTCGTGGTCGTGGGTACGGGAGCATGTAGCCTGCCGCCTTCCACCTCAACGGCGCCATGGGGCGCGGAGATCGAGGCTCGCGGCCGCGAGGTGGACGCGAGCGTGGCGCGGCTGAGAGCGCTGCTGCAGGCGGATCCGGGCGGGTAGCGGGCGCGGCGAAGAGAAGACCTCCGCCGTCGAACGGGTCGGTCGGACGATGGAGCCGGGTGCCGGCGGGCCGACGTGCCGGTCGGTCAATGATTCGTGCACTTCGTCTGCACGGAGCGCTCCGGGGCGCCACATCGACCCCCGCCTTGGGTGTTTCACCAGCGAATCGGCCCGCTCGGGTCAAGCCCGCGAACGGAGCGAGCTTCGAGGGGTCGTGCCCGCGGGGATGCGGGCCTGGGGCGGTGCCGATCGGCAGTCCGTACGCGGCCGAGTGCACGGAAGATTGACGGTTGGTCACGAGGCGGCCTCCGCGGCCGCTGCCTCCGCTGCCTCCGCTACCTCCGCTGCCTCCGCTACCCGGCAGGGCCGCCCCCGCGGACCGGCCCTGCCGCCCGACCGGCCGCGCGACGGACGGCCGGTCGCTCGCCGGGGGCGTTGCCCGCCCGGGCCCGTCGCAACGACGCCCCCCGACCGGCGGTCCGGCGGACGACCGACCCTTCGGGCGGCGTACGATGCCCCGGTGTCGGACGTTCGCCGGGTCGGGATCCTCACCGCGGGCGGTGACAGCCCCGGCCTCAACGCCGCCATGCGCGGCTTCGGCAAGTCGGCGATCAACACCTACGGGATGGAGATCGTCGGGTTCCGCGACGGGTTCCGCGGGCTGGCCGAGGACCGCAGCGTCCGCCTGACCAAGGCCCGCCTCTCCGGGATCCTGACGATCGGCGGCACGATCCTGGGGACCAGCCGCGACAAGCCCCACCGGATGCTGGTGGACGGCGAGATCCGGGACATGATCGCCCCGATCGTCGAGACATACCGACGCCACCGCCTCGACGCGCTCGTCTGCCTGGGCGGCGGAGGAACGCAGAAGAACGCCCTGCGCCTCGTGCGCGCCGGGCTGAACGTCGTGACCCTGCCCAAGACGATCGACAACGACGTGGCCCTGACCGACGCCACGTTCGGGTATGCGACCGCGCTCGAGATCGCGACCGAGGCGATCGACCGCCTCCACAGCACGGCGCACAGCCACCACCGGATCATCGTGGCGGAGGTGATGGGCCACGGGGCCGGATGGCTGACGCTCGGAGCGGGGCTGGCCGGCGGGGCGGACGTGATCCTGATCCCCGAGATCCCCTACACCGCCGAGCGCATCGCCGAGGCGATCCGGCGCCGGAGCCGGAGTGGCACCAACTTCAGCATCGTGGCCGTCGCCGAGGGTGCCCGCAGCGTGGAGGACGCCCGGACGCTCGATGCCGCCCTGCAGCAGATCGCCGATGCGAACAACCCGGCCGATCGCGCGGCCGGCAAGGCCGCGCTCGCCGCCGTGGAGGCCGCCCACGCGGGCAACACGCTGCGGCTGGCGGCCCGGCTCGAGGAGCTGACCGGCCTCGAGTCGCGGGTCTCGATCCTGGGCTACATCCAGCGCGGCGGGACGCCGTCGCCGGTGGATCGGCTGCTCGCGACGCGCCTGGGCAGCGCGGCGGCGGACCTCGTCCATGCCGGGCGGTTCGGCGTCATGGTCGCCTCACGAGGCGACGGGTTCGAGCCGGTCCCGATCGAGCAGGTCGCCGGCAGGCGCAAGGTCGTCCCGCTCGATCACGCCTGGGTCCGCACCGCCCGAAGCCTGGGCACCTCGCTGGGCGACTGAGTCCAGGCGCGGGCCCGCCGGCTTCGATCCGGCGCGTCGCGACCGTCGGTCAGGCTCTCAGGTCGGACCGGCGCCCGCGTCCAGGATGATCCGGCGCAGGATCCGGCCGGCAACCGCATTTCGGTAGGCCGCGCTTCCCCGGACGTCGTCGATCGGCCGGATGTCTGCCGCCAGCGCGGCGATCGCCCGCTCGGCCGCATCCCGGTCGGGACGCCTTCCCTCGAGGGCGACCTCGGTCCGGAGCGCGCGGAGCGGGACCTCGGCGACGGACCCGAGGGCCACCCGCACGTCCCGCCACGCCGCGCCCACGCGGCGCCAGGAGACGGCCAGGACCACCCGCGAGATCGCCTGGGCCTGGCGGGTACCGACCTTCCGGAAGCGGACGTGGCGCCCCTCGACGAGGGGGATCCGGACCCGGAGCACCAGCTCGTCGGGTGCGCAGGCGGTGCTTCGGTAGCCCGTCCAGAAGTCCGCGGCCGCGACGGTTCGCGTGCCCCGGACGCTGGCCAGGACGAGCTCCGCGTCCGTCGCCAGCAGGATCGGCAGCATGTCGCCGGCGGGCGACGCGTTCGCGACGTTGCCGCCGAGCGTCCCGCGGTTCTGCACCTGCACCGCCCCGACCGTGGCTGCCGCCACCGCGAGCACCGGGAGCTGGTCCCGCACGACCGGGGATCGGCGCAGCTCCGCGTACGTCGTGAGCGCCCCGATCTCGAGGGCGCCGTCCGTGACCCGGATCCCGCGCAGGTCAGCGAGGCTCCACAGGTCCAGGAGCGGCGCGTCCGGCTGGATCGCGCCGGCGGCGAGCCCGACCATGACGTCGGTGCCCCCGGCGATCGGCCGGGCCGTCGTCGTGGCCAGCAGCCGGAGGGCCTCCTCGAGGTCCGCGGGCTCGAGGACGGCCGGACCGTCGCGCCGGTCGGTGCCGGGCTCCACGCCGGGGCGCGTCGCCGCCGGTACGGCGACCGGGGCGGGAGCCACGGGCGAGGCCAGGCCGGACGACGGGCTCGCGGCGGCGCCGCCATCGACCGCGCCGATCGCCTCGACCACCTTCGTGTAGCCGGTGCAGCGGCAGAGGTTCCCGGCGATCGCCTCGCGGATGGCCGCGTCGGTGGGGGCGGCGCCCGACGCGAGGAACGCCTGCCCCGCAAGCAGCATGCCGGGCGTGCAGAAGCCGCACTGGACCGCGCCCAGCTCATGGAACGCCTGCTGGAGCGGGTCCAGCGCTCCGGACGCGGCGAGGCCCTCCACCGTCCGGACGTCGCGGCCGGCGACCTGGCAGACGGGCACGAGGCAGCTGTTCACGAGGTCCCCGTCCACCAGGACGGAGCAGGCCCCGCATTCGCCCTCGCCGCAGCCCTCCTTCGTGCCGGTGCGACCGAGCTCGTAGCGCAGGACGTCCAGCAGGCGGGTCCCGCCCGCAACGCGAACCTCGGCCGGGCCGCCGTCCAGCGTGAACCGCCAGGTCGCATCAGGGCCGGCGTCGGCGGCGCCCGGCCCGGGCAGCGGCCGGCTCGCGGATGTCGGGCTCACGATCGATCCTCCCGTTCCCCGGCCATGAGCGCGGCGAGGACCCGCTCCGGGGTCGCCGGGAGGTCGTGGATCCAGGCACCGGTCGCGTCGTGGATGGCCGCGATGACGGCCGGCGCGCCGACGTCCATGGGCAGCTCGCCCAGCCCTTTCGCGCCGTGCGGCTCACCCGCAAAGGGGTTCTCGACGAGGAGTGCCGTGATCGCGGGGGCGTCCAGCGCGGTCGGGATCAGGTACGTGGCCAGCCGATCGTTGCGCAACCGCCCGTCCGCGACCTGCATCTCCTCGACGGTCGCGTAGCCGACGGCCTGGAGCGTGCCGCCCTCCACCTGCCCGGCCGCGAGCAGCGGGTTCACGATCCGCCCGGCGTCGTCGGCCGCGACGACCGACCGGACGGCCACCTCGCCGGTGTCGAGGTCCACCTCGACCGTGGCGACCGCGGCCGCCCAGCTGAAGCAGGGATACGCGTCACCCAGGTGCGTCGCGTCGTCCCAGGTGATCCCCGGGTAGCCGTCGAACCGCTCGTCGACCCGGACCGGACCGTTGGCCCGGACGTCGTCGCGGTACGAGGCCGCGAACGGCCGCCCGGTGCGCCCTTCGACGCCGCGGCGGAGCCGCGCGGCCGCCCGCGTCACGAGCCCGCCGACGACCATGGTCGTCCGTGAGGCCACGGTCGGGCCGCTGTTGGGCACGACCGAGGTGTCCGGCCGGACGACCTCGACGGATCCCAGGGGCACGTCCAGGGACGCGGCCGCCAGCTGGGCCAGGACCGTCCACGCCCCCTGGCCGATCTCGGTCGAGTCGGCCAGGACCCGGATCCTGCCGTCGACGGTGAGCTCCACGCCGGCGACGCTCGCGAGGTGGCGCTCCCCGCCACCGGTGAAGCCCGCGCCGTGCCAGCCCAGCGCCAACCCGACGCCGGACGCGGTCCGCGGCCCGGGATCGCCGGCGCGCGCCCCGGCCACCGCGTGGCGCCGCGCGAGCGCAGCCTCGGCCGAGGGTCTGTCGAGCCCTGCCTCGGCGGCGGCCCGCTCGAGGACCGCCAGCGCGCCGACGCTCTCCCGGAGCACCTGGCCGGTGGGGGTCACGTCGCCGGGCCGGTAGGCCCACCGGCGACGCAGCTCGACCGGTGGAATCCCCAGCGCCTCGGCGAGGCGGTTCACCTGGGTCTCCGCCGCGAACTCCGACTGGGGCGCCCCGAACCCGCGCATCGCCCCGCTGGGCGGCGTGTTGGTGGCCACCGCACGGGCGCGGATCCGGACGTTCGGGCAGGCATACGGCCCGCCCGCGTGGAGCATCGAACGCGAGAGGACGACCGACGAGAGCGTGGCATAGGCGCCCGCGTCGAGGACGACCTCGATGTCCTGGGCGAGAAGGCGGCCGTCCCGGCTCACGCCGGTCCGATGGGTGACGATCGAGGGGTGGCGCTTCGTCGTCGCCAGGAGGTCCTCGTGGCGGTCGTAGATCATCCGGACCGGCCGCCCGACGCGCAGCGCCAGGAGGGCGGCGTGGATGGCCAGGCCCGAAGGGAACTCCTCCTTGCCGCCAAAGCCGCCGCCCGTCTCGGCCTGGACCACGGTGACTCGCTCGTCGCCGAGGGCAAGGGCCCGCTTGAGCGCCGTATGGACGTAGTAGGGGCACTGGAGGGACCCGATGAGGGACACGCCACCGTCCGGGAGCGGGATGGCGATCATCGCCTGTCCCTCGAGCGCCAGCTGCTCCTGGAGCCCGGTCCGGTAGGTCCCGTCCAGGACGAGGTCGGCCGCCGCCAGCGCCGCGTCCGGGTCGCCCTTCACGATCTCGTACCGCGCGAAGACGTGCTCCGAGGCGAGCGGGTCGAGCATCGGCGGGAGCGGCTCCGTACGCAGGCGCACGTGGTCGCGCGCCGCCCGGGCGAGCGCCGGTTCGGGCGCCGCCACGAGCGCCACCGGCTCCGCCACGTGCCGGATCTCGTCCGCGGCGAGGACCGGCTGGTCGTCGGCCATCAGGGCCACGACGTTGTCGCCGGGGATGTCGGCGGCCGTCAGGACGACCACGCGGCTCCAGTCGAAGGCCGGGTCGAGCTCGATCCCGAGCAGCCGGGCGTGGGGCTCCGTCGAACGCACCGTGAACCCGTGCCACGCGCCGGGGATGGCGATGTCGTCGGTGAAGCGCGCGCTCCCCGTCAGCTTGGCGGGCGCGTCGCTCCGGAGGGCCGTTCGGCCCACCTCCGTCGCCGGCGGGACCTTCGTGAGGGCGCCTGTCATCGCCGCTTCCTTCCCGGCATCCGCCGGATCGCGGTCAGCGCATCGTCAGCGCCATGACCGCCTTCTGGACGTGCAGCCGGTTCTCGGCCTGGTCGTAGACCACGGACTGCGGGCCGTCGATCACCGCGTCGGTGACCTCCACGTTGCGGTCCGCCGGGAGCGGATGCATGAAGATGGCATCCGGGGCCGCCAGGGCCATCCGCCGCTCGTCGGTGATCCAGTCCGCGTGGCGCTGTGCGATCTCGGCGCCCTCGGCCTCGTCCTTCGCGGTCAGGAGGGCACCCCAGCTCTTGGCGTAGACGACGTCGGCGCCCCGGAGGCCCGCGTCGAAGTCGTCCATCTGCTCCAGGCTGCCCCCGGACTGGCGGGCGTTTGCCACGGCCTGGTCGACGATCTCCGGCATCAGCCGGAACTCGGGCGGATGGATCAGCCGGACGTTCATGCCCGCCCGGGTCGCCGCCAGCACGAGGTCCTGGGGGACGCTGATGGGCTTCTGGTAGCTCGCCGCGTAGGCCCAGCTGAGGGCCAGCGTCCGGCCCCGCGGGTCGCCCTTCTTCTCCCGGATCGTGAGCAGGTCGGCGAGCGTCTGGTGCGGGTGGAAGAGGTCGCACTGCATGTTCAGGACGGGCACGCGGCTGGCCGCCGCCACGTCCCGGATGTAGCGGTTGCCGGTTCCCCAGTCGACGTGTCGGATGGCGATGCCGTCGTTGTAGCGGCCCAGGATCTCGCCGATCTCCCGGGCGGTGTCGCCGTGGGCGATCTGGGTGGTCCGGCTCTCGATGAACTGGGCGTGGCCGCCCAGCTGGGCCATGCCCGCCTCGAACGAGGCGCGGGTCCGGGTGCTGGAGAAGAAGAAGAGCATGGCGAGGACCTTGTCCTCGAGGAGCGGGTGGGGCCGTCCCAGCGCCCGCTCCCGCTTCAGGTCCGCCGCGACGTCGAGGACGGTCTCCACCTCCTCCTGGGTCCACTCCTGGAGGGAGATGAGGTCACGCCCTCGAAGGTGCGTCTGCATCGCCGGCTCCTACTCCGCCGCGCCGAGGATGAGCGCGAGGAGTCCCATCTTGAGCGCGACCCCGTTGAACGCCTCGGCCCAGTAGCGCTGGTGGCGGGTGCCATCCACGTCTTCCAGCAGCTCGTCCATGCGCGGCAGGGAGTGCAGGATGATCGAGCTGCGCCTGGCCTTGTCGCGCAGGAGCTCGCGGGTGACGCAGTACTCCGGCGGCGTGAGCCCGACCTTGTCGCCGCGCTCGACGCGCGACGCCGTGTAGTCGGCCTGGACGACCGGCTCCATGTAGATCACGTCGGCCTCGCCGATGACGTCCCGGACGTCGCCGGCCTCCTCGTAGTCAACGTTGAGGGCGTCGATCTCCGCCTTGAACTCGGGCAGCAGGCTCATGTCCGGCGGGCCGACCACGATGGCCCTGGCGTCGAACTGCGACAGCGCGTACAGGATCGAGTGCATGGTCCGCATGCGCATGTCGCCGACGAGCAGCCAGGTCAGCCCGTCGAGGGTGCCCTTCTCGTGGAGGGTCGTGTACAGGTCGGTCAGGACCTGGGTCGGGTGCTCGCCCCAGCCGTCGCCGCAGTTGATGACCGGCACGGACGCCCACTTCGCCGCCTCGGCCGGCGCTCCCTGCTGGAAGTGGCGGATCGCGATGACGTCCGCGTAGTACTCCAGCATGTGGAAGGTGTCCTTGATCGACTCCTGGTAGAAGTCGCCGGCCCGGGTCATCTTCGCGTCGGAGAACCCGAGGACGTGGCCGCCCAGGCGATGCATGGCGGCCTCGTGCGAGAGCCGCGTCCGCGTCGAGGGCTGGTAGAACGCGGTGAGGAGCGTCTTCTCCTTCAGCAGGTCGGTGTTGCGCCGGTCTCGAGCGAAGGGACGCAGGTCGTCCGCGACCTGGAAGACGCGGAAGAACTCGTCGCGCGAGAAGTCCTTGAGCGACAGGATGTCCCGGCCGAGGAAGCTCCGCATCAGATCTCTCCATTCGTGGCGTGGTTGGATTGGCCGTGCCGGGGCGCCGCACGGTCGACGATCGGGACGCCGGGCGCCGGCGTGGGCGGGCGCCGCAGGGCGCCGGTGAAGAGGAGGGCGACGGTCTCGTCGGGCCCGACGGCCCGCGTCCGCACGAGATCCAGGAGGCCAGCCAGCCCGGCCGAGCCGGTCGGGTCGACGTCGATGCCGGTGGTCGAGCGAGCCAGCGCGTTTGCCTCGCCGAGCGTCGCCTCGGACGCGACGAGCGGCCCGCCGCCGCTCGCGAGCAGGCCCGCGACGCAGGCCCGCCAGTCGTACGTCTCGTCGTCGATGATCCCGTGGGCGACGCTGTGGGGCTCCTGCTCCCAGGGCCACATGAAGGCCGAGCGGTGGCGGCCGGCGTCGGCCATGACGGCCTCGAGCGGCTCGCCGGCGGCGACCCTCGCGCGCACCCGCTCGAACGCCCGGGCGAGCGGGTGGACGGTGGCCGGCTGGACGGCGTGGATCCTGGGCAGGGGCGCTCCCCAGTGGCCCAGGCCGGCGATGACCGAGGAGAGCAGCGCCCCGCCGCCGACCTGGACCACGACCCGATCCAGGCGAGCGGGCCCGCCCGGGGTTCCGACGGCGGCCGCCAGCTCCCAGCCGAGCGTCTCCCCGCCCTCGATCGCCAGGCCGTTCAGGTTGCCCTGGCAGGTGAACGGGACCGCACCGGCGGCGATCGCGCCGAGGAGGGCGTGGTAGGTGGGGTCGCCAGCCACCCCGGGCTGGCGCGGGCAGACCGTGCAGGTGGCCCCCAGCGCGCGCAGGCGCTCCACGACCGCCGGGTCGGCGTCCGGCGGGATGAAGACGTCGAGCCGGCGGTCCGCGGCGCGGGCGACCACCGCGGCGGCAAGGGCTGCGTTGCCACAGGAGGCGATGGCCAGGGGCGCCCGCTCGACCGGCCGAGGGGCGGAGATCGAAGCGGCGGTTCCAGCGCGCCGAGCGGGGTCGGCCGCGTCGCGGCGCGCTTCCTCAACCGCGAGCTCGAGGAGCGTCCCGAAGAGGTGGCGCCCCTTGTGCGAGCCGGACACGTTCCCGGTCTCGTCCTTCACCCACACGCCCCCCGCGGCGGAGAGGCCCAGGGCGTCGGAGAGCGGGCCGCTCCGGGTGAACGGCGTGACCCGGAAGCCAGCGTCATCCACGACGCGGAGCGCCTCGTCGAGGCGGTCGACGAGCGCGACGTACGCGGCATCGCTCCAGCCCAGCGCGCGGGCCCGCTGGTAGGCGTGGAACCGGGTCCGCCAGCGGACGTACGGATTCGGCGCCCCGGCATCCTCGGGGAACGGGCCGGCCGTCGGGTCGGCGACCCGGACCAGCAGGTGGTCGACGTCGTCGCCCGGCCGCGCCGCCGGGCAGGCGAACGCGAGGGGCGCGTCGTCCGGCAGGCGCTCCCCGCAGCCCGAGCAGGCGAGGGCCGTCGGCAGCGGGGCGCCGGCTCCGGGGCGAGCGACGGGTCCGGTCGAAGACCGGGTCCGGGACGCCGGGGCCGCCCCGGCGCGGGCTCCCGTCATCGGCCCACCCCGACGCCGGCCCGCTCGTTCATCTCCACGATGGCGGCATCCCAGGCCGGGATGCTGGCCCGGAGGTCGCGCCAGAAGGCCTGCCGGCGGCGGGCCACGAAGTCCTCGAAGGCAACGCCCTGCTGCTCCACCCAGGTGAAGTAGCCGAGGTTGAAGATGCGCTCGCGCTCGGCCGGCGTCAGCTCCAGGAGGTCGTCGGTGCCCGCGCCGAGCACGTGCTGCCCGAACGTCTCGGCCGCCTCAACGGCCCCGAACCCGGCCGGGAAGTCGCGGGCCAGGATCTTCTCGACCTCGGTGAGGTACATCGCGGCGCCGTCGGTGGCCACGGTCAGCACGGCATCCTCCGGCCCGAGGTCCAGCTGCTTCGCGGTCCTGATGGCCGCGAGCACGTTGCAGATGGACGAGATGCCGAGCGAGGGGAGCGCGGCCAGGATCGGCTCGGGCACGCCCCGGCCGGCCAGGTGGGCGAGCCCGGCTGGCGTGTTGAGGAGCACGAGGAGCCGGTCCGTGGCCCGGTCGGAGATGTCGACGACGAGGTCCGTGTTCATCACGTTGTGGATCAGCGGGATGTGCTTGTCGCCGATCCCCTGGATGTTGTGCTCGCCGAACCCGTTGCGGAGCATGGTCGGGCACTCGAGCGCCTCGACCGCGACGATCTTCGTCCCGTGGCGGTCCTTGAGCCAGTCGCCGGCCCCGATCGTCCCGGCCGAGCCGGTCGCCGAGACGAACGCCGCGGGCCGCAGCCCCGGCATCGTCGCCGCGAGCGATTCGACCACGCGCTCGAGGGCCCGGCCGGTCACCGCCCAGTGGACGAGGTGGTTCCCGTACTCGGAGAACTGGTTGAGGATCACGTTGGCCGGGTCGCGCTCCAGCTCGGCGCAGGCGTCGTAGATCTCCTTGACGTTGCTCTCGGTGCCCGCCGTCCGGATGATGTCGGCGGGTTCGGCGACCCAGCGCTCGAGCCACTCGAAGCGCTCGCGGCTCATGCCGGTGGGCAGCACGGCCACGCCCCGGCAGCCCAGGATCCGCGAGATGGCCACGCCGCCCCGGCAGTAGTTGCCGGTGGAGGGCCAGATGGCTCGCTGGCTCGTGGGGTCGAACTCCCCGGTGACCAGCCGCGGGACGAGGCAGGCGTAGGCGGCCAGGACCTTGTGGGCCGCGATCATCGGGAAGCGGTCGCCGAGCGCCACCACGATCGGCGCCCGGACGCCCGTGAGCGAGGCGGGCAGGACCACGTGCTCCGGCACGGCCGTGGATCCCCGCCGATCGGCCGCGTTGTGCCAGTGGACGCGGAACAGGTTGCGCGGGTCGGGCGCATCCGGCTCCACGGAGGCCAGCTCGGCCCGGGTCGCGGCCGGGATCGACGGCGGGTCGATGAGCTGGGCGAAGGTCGGCAGGATCGTCCGCGTCTCGCGAAAGCGGCGAACGGTCCGCTCGTAGGCCGTGCGGTCGGCCGGCTGGCCGCCCGGGACTGCCGTCATCCGGTGCTCCTCCGTGCCCGGCGGCGCGGACCTGGTCGGGTGCCTCGCTACGGGCCGGCCCGCGCCCGTCTTTCGGGCCGGTCGGCACGCTCCCGCCGGGATGCTGTTGGACGAACATTCCGACACCGGCGGGATCGCCGGAAGGGCCAGTTGGTCCCCGCCCGCAGGACCGGGGTCGCGCGATGGACTTCACCCTGAACGGCCGACGGGTCTCGATCGAGGTCGAGGCCGGCTCCAGCCTCCTGGAGGTCCTCCGGGACGGCCTCGGGCTGCGCTCCGCGAAGGACGGCTGCGCCCCGGAGGGCTCGTGCGGCGCCTGCACGGTCCTGGTGGACGGCCGCCCCGTCGTCTCCTGCGCCCGGGACGCGGCGCGCTGCGAGGGGCGCGAGGTCGTCACCCTGGAGGGACTCCCGGCCGCGGCCCGGTCCGCCTGGGCCGCGGCGTTCGTCGTGAGCGGGGCGAGCCAGTGCGGCTTCTGCTCGCCGGGCATGGTCATGAAGGCCGAGGGGCTCCTGGCCCGCACGGCCGCCCCGTCGCGCGATGAGATCGCCCACGCCCTGGCAGGCAACCTGTGCCGCTGCACCGGCTACGTGAAGATCGTCGACGCGATCGAGCGGGTCGCAGCGGAGCGGCGCGGCGCAGCCGCGCCGCGCGAGGACGGCGGCCGAAGGCACGGAGTCGGCGCGCGCGCCGACCGGATCGCCGGGCCGGCGATGGCGCTCGGGGAGCAGGCCTACGTCGCCGACATGGTCGTCCCGGGAATGCTCCACGGGGCGCTCCGCTTCAGCGACCATCCGCGGGCGGTCGTGCGCCGGATCGACATCGCCCGCGCCCGGACGGCGCCCGGGGTCGTGGCGGTGGTCACGGCGGCCGACGTGCCGGGTGATCGGATCGTCGGCCTCATCGTCCGCGACTGGCCTGCGTTCGTGGCCGAGGGCGAGACGACGCGCTGCGTCGGCGACGTGCTTGCGGCGGTCGCGGCGGGCACGAGACGACAGGCGCGCGAGGCGGCGGCGCTCGTGGAGGTCGAGTACGAGGTCCTCGAGCCCGTGGGCGACGCGTTCGCCGCGCTCGCATCTGGCGCCCCGGCGATCCACGCGAGCGGGAACCTGCTCGAGACCTCCGTCGTGCGGCGGGGCGACGCGGAGACCGCCCTGGCCACGGCCGCCCACGTCGTCCGCGAACGCTTCACGACCAGCGCGGTCGAGCACGCCTTCCTGGAGCCGGAGGCCTGCCTGGCCGTGCCGGGCGCCCCGCCGCGCGCCGATGCGGCCGGCCCGCGCGTCGGCGACGCGGTCGGCGACGCGGTCGGGGAGCCACTCCTGCGCGTCTTCTCGCAGGGCCAGGGCGCCTGGGAGGACCGCCGCCAGATCGCGTCGCTCCTGGGCCTCCCGGAACGGGCGGTCCGGGTCACCCAGGTCGCGACGGGCGGCGCGTTCGGTGGCAAGGAGGACCTCTCCGTCCAGGGCCAGGCCGCGCTCCTGGCCCACCTGGCCGGGCGGCCCGTCCTCCTCGCGCTGTCGCGGCGGGAGAGCATCCGCCTGCACCCGAAGCGCCACGCGATGACCCTGGACTACCAGGTGGCCTGCGACGTCGAGGGCCGCCTCGTCGCCGTGCGCGCCCGGATCGTGGGCGACACGGGCGCCTACGCCAGCGTCGGGATGAAGGTCCTGGAGCGCGCCGCCGGGCACGCCTGCGGCGCCTACCGCGTGCCGAACGTGGACGTCGAGGCCCGGACCGTCTACACGAACAACCCGCCGGCCGGCGCGTTCCGGGGCTTCGGCGTCCCCCAGGCGACGTTCGCGATGGACGGCTGCCTCGACCGGCTCGCCGAGCGCGTCGGCATCGACGGCTGGGAGATCCGCTGGCGCAATGCGCTCGAGACGGGGGACCGGTTCGGGACCGGCCAGCTCCTCGGGCCGGGCGTGGGGCTCCGGAAGACGCTCCTCGCGGTGCGCGACGCCTACCGCGGCGCCCGCGTCGCCGGGATCGCCTGCGCCGCGAAGAACGTCGGCATCGGCAACGGGATGACGGAGCGCGGACGGGCCATCCTGCGGCCCGAGGCCGACGGGACCCTGACCCTCTGGCACTCGTGGACCGAGATGGGCCAGGGCGTCCACACGGTCTTCGCCCAGGTCGTCGCCGAGGAGGTCGGGGTCGATCCGGCCGACGTGCGCGTGCTCGTCGACACGGAGCGGGAGCTCGACACGGGCGAGACGACCGCGTCGCGGGCGACGACCCTGGGCGGCCGGGCGGTCGCCGACGCCGCGCGCGCGCTGCGGTCCGCGCTCGACGCCCGCGGGCCGGGCTCGCTGCCGCGCGACCTGGCGGGCCAGGAGTTCACCGGCGAGCTCGTCGTCGACTGGACGACCCCGACCGGCGAAGGCACCGCGGAGCCCGTCACCCACCTCGCCTACGGCTGGGCCACCCAGGTCGTGATCCTCGACGACGAGGGCCGGGTGGCCCGGGTGGTGGCGGCCCAGGACGTCGGCCGGGCCATGAACCCGACGCTCCTCGAGGGCCAGATCGAGGGCGGCGTCCACATGGGCCTCGGCCTCGCCCTGACCGAGCGATTCACCACGGAGGGCGGCGTCCCGGTCACCGACTCGCTGAAGTCGCTGGGGATCATCCCGGCCGAGGCGATGCCGCCGGTCGAGGTGATCCTGGTCGAGGAGGCCCAGCCGGAGGGCCCCTATGGCGCCAAGGGAGCCGGCGAGGCGGTCCTCGTGCCGACGCCGGCCGCGGTGGCCGGTGCCCTCTTCGCGTTCGACGGCATCCGCCGGACCGCCCTGCCGATGCGCGACTCGCCGGCGGCCCGGTCGGCGCTCCCGCGCCTGGCCGGCGCAGAGCCGGGAGGACGATAGCCGTGTCGGCGGTCACGCCGGGCCTCGTGTGCGCCCACCATCACCTCTACTCGGCGCTCGCCCGGGGGATGCCGGCGCCGCCGAAGGTGCCCACCGACTTCCAGGGCATCCTCGAGCAGGTCTGGTGGCGCCTCGACACGGCCCTCGACCTGGAGATGATCCGCTGGTCGGCCATGCTGGGCGCCCTCGAGGCGCTCGAGAACGGCACCACCGCGATCGTGGACCACCACGAGTCCCCCAACGCGATCGAGGGCAGCCTGGACGTGATCGCCGGGGCGTGCGCCGCGGTCGGCGTGCGGTCCCTGCTCTGCTACGGGATCACCGACCGCCACGGACCCGACGGCGCCCGGCGAGGGCTGGCCGAGAACGAGCGCTTCATCAGGGCCGGGGGGCGGGGCCTGGTGGGCATCCATGCCGCGTTCACCTGCTCGGACGAATCCCTGCGCAGCGCCGCCGGCCTGGCGAGGGACCTGGGGGTCGGGGTCCACGTCCACGTCTGCGAGGGAGTCGGCGACCGCGACGCCCCGCGCCGCCTCGAGGGGCTGACGACCGATGCCTGGCTGCTCGCCCACGGCGTCCACCTGCCCACGGACCACGCCCTGAAGGGGACGATCCTCCACAACCCGCTGTCGAACCTGAACAACGCCGTCGGGTACGCCCGCCCGGCCCGCTTCTCGAACCCGGTGGCCCTGGGCACCGACGGCATCGGGGGGAATGTCCTGGAGGCCTTCCGGCTGGCCTACGCGCTGCAGCGCTCGGTCGACGTCACGTGCGGCCCCGACACGGCCTGGTCGTGGCTCGAGACCGGCTGGAACCTCGTGCCCGAGGCGCGCAGCGACGAGGTGACCTGGTCCTACGACCCGATGGACCCCTGGAACGTCGCCTTCACGCCCGGGATCATGCCGCGCGCCGTCAGGATCGCCGGGGAGGTCGTCCTGGCCGACGGCCGACCGACCCGGGTCGACGCCGACGAGATCCGGGCAAAGGCCCGGGAGCAGGCGGCCCGGCTCCACGCCCGCCTTTGAGGAGCCCCACCGACCACGCGGACGTCACGCCGACGCGCGACGCCGACCGACCGACGAGGGATCAGCGGATGTCCGACCGATTCCATCCCCTCTCGATGGAACAGCTGGCGCACTGGGTCTACACCGAGCTGGAGCGCAAGGGCTCCCTCTTCAATGTGCCCCGGTCGGCCTTCTTCGTGCCCCGGCCCGACCACCGGTTCCGGCGCCGGGAGTTCGGCGTGGAGCTCGAGACGCCGTTCGGGGTGGCGGCCGGGCCGCACTCCCAGATGGCCCAGAACATCATCGCCGCCTGGCTCGTGGGGGCCCGCCTGATCGAGCTCAAGACCATCCAGACGCTGGATGAGCTCGAGGTGAGCAAGCCGTGCATCGACGTCACTGACGAGGGCTACAACGTCGAGTGGAGCCAGGAGCTCAAGGTCCACCAGTCGTTCGACGAGTACCTCCGGGCCTGGGTCCTGATCCACGCCCTCCATCAGCGTTTCGGCTGGCCGGGCGAGCTGCCGGGCATCATCTTCAACATGAGCGTGGGGTACAACCTCGAGGGCATCCTGCGGCCGAACGTGCAGTGGTACCTCGACGCGATGGCCGACGCATCGGCGTACCTGCCGGCGTACGTCGAGATCGTCGCCCGCCACGATCCGGCCGTCCGGGAGCTCGCGATCCCGACGCGCCTGTCCGACTCGATCACCCTCTCGACCATGCACGGCTGCCCGCCCGACGAGATCGAGCGGATCTCGCGCTACCTGCTCGAGGAGCGCGGGCTCCACACCACCGTGAAGTGCAACCCGACCCTGCTGGGCGCGGCGCGGGTGCGGGCGATCGTCAACGACGAGCTGGGCTTCACGGACGTGCCGATCCCCGACGCGGCCTTCGGGCACGACCTGGCCTGGTCCGACGCCGTCCCGATGTTCCAGGCCCTCCGAGGGGTCGCCGCGACGCGCGGCCTGGCGTTCGGGCTGAAGCTCTCCAACACGCTCGAGGTGGAGAACTGGCGGACGGTCTTCGACCGCGATCCCACCATGTACCTGTCGGGCCGGCCGCTCCACGCGGTCACGACGAACCTGGCGGCGATGGTCGTCGAGGAGCTCGGGAGTGAGCTGCCGATCTCGTTCGCGGGTGGCGCCGACTGCTTCAACGTGGCCGACCTGCTGGGCGCGGGCATCCGCACCGTGACGGTCTGCTCGGACCTCCTCAAGTCGGGCGGCTACCTGCGGATGCTCCAGTACACCGAGAATGTCGATGCCGCCTTCGACGCGGCCGGCGCCCGCGATACGGACGACTTCATCAGCCGGACCGCGCTGGCCCGCGGGTTCGGCGGTGACGGCGGCGACGTCGCGGCCTGCGCACGGTTCAACCTGCGGGCCTACGCGGACCGCGTCCGTCACGACGCTCGCTACCAGAAGCAGACGTTCCGGACGGATCGATCCAAGACGGCCCGCCGGCTGGGCCCGTTCGACTGCATCACGGCGCCCTGCCTCGACGAGTGCCCGGTCGACCAGGACGTGCCCCGCTACATGGCCGCGCTGCGTGCCGGCAACCTCGAGGAGGCCGTCCGGATCGCCCGCCGGGACAATCCCCTGCCGGCCGTCCTGGGCCGCGTGTGCGACCACCTGTGCGAGAACACGTGCGTCCGGACCCATCTCGACCAGCCGCTGGCGATCCGCCAGGTCAAGCGCTTCATCATGGACCGGGAGCAGCCTCCGGCGGCGCTCGCAGCCCGAACCGCGCCGCGGTCGGCCCGGTCCGCGCCGCCCGCGGCCCCGCCAGCGCCGAGCGCCCGCGTGGCGGTCATCGGGGCCGGACCGGCCGGCCTCGCGGCGGCCGAGTGGCTGGCCCGCACCGGCTTCGCGGTGACCATCTTCGAGGCGCAACCCTATGCCGGAGGCATGGTCGGCGGGGCGATCCCCCGGTACCGGCTGCCGCAGGCCCAGCTCGACCAGGACCTCGGCGTCCTCGAGCTCCTCGGCGTCGAGATCCGCTGCAACCAGCGGGCTGGGGTCGACTTCACGCTCGATGACCTGCGCCGCGACGGGTTCGCGGCGACCTTCGTCGCCGTGGGTGCCCAGCGGGCGAAGGCGCTGGGCCTGCCGGGGGAGGACGCCCAGGGCGTGATCGACGGCGTGACCTTCCTGCGGGGCATCCGCGAAGGCCGACCCGCTCGCGATCGGACCGCGGGTCGGCGTCCTGGGCGCCGGCGACACGGCGATGGACTGCGTGCGCACGGCGCGCCGCCTGGGCGCCTCGTCCGTCTCGCTGGTCTACCGCCGCACCATCGACCAGATGCCGGCCGACCGGGAGGAGATCCAGGCCATCCGGGAGGAGGGCATCGGGATCGTGGAGCTGGCCCGGCCCGCCGGCCTGCGGGTCGAGGAAGGCAGGCTTGCGGGGCTCGTCTGCACCCGGACCGAGTACCGCGGGACCCGGGATGGGTCGGGGCGCAAGGTTCCCCATGACGTCCCGGGCTCCGAGTTCGAGATCGGCCTGGACACCCTGATCGTCGCGATCAGCCAGCATCCCGTGCTGGACTTCTTCGGCGAGCGCGTCCCGGACCTGACGCCGGCCGGCTTCATCACCGTGGACCCGGAGACGTTCGAGTCGTCCATCCCGGGCGTGTACGCGGGCGGCGACGTCGCCGACGGCGGCCCGGCCTCGATCGTCAGGGCCGCCGCGGACGGCAAGCGGGTCGCCGCGGCCATCGCCGCCGCGTTCGGAGTCCCCGGGACGTCCCCGGCCGAGGAGGCTGCCCTGCCCGACGTGCAGGCCCTGTCGGTCCGTCGGGCCCGGCGCGAGTACCGGGTGCCGATCCGCACGCTCGAACCCGGCCCGTCGAGACGGGTTCGAGGAGACGGTGCTGGGCTACATCGCCGAGGAGGCGATGCGCGAAGCGAGTCGCTGCCTCGACTGCGACCGGATGTGCAGCCTGTGCGTCGGGGTCTGCCCCAACATGGCGCTGCTGACCTACCAGATCTCGCCGGTGCGGGCCGACCTGCCGGCCCTTGCCGTCTCGGACGGCGCGGTGGTGGCCGCCGGGTCATCGCCGTTCCTGGTCGGCCAGCGGCTCCAGGTCGCGGTCCTGACGGACCTCTGCAATGAATGCGGGAACTGCGTCACGTCCTGCCCGACGTCGGGCCGGCCGTTCGTGGACAAGCCGCGGCTGTACCTCGACCCGGTGGACTTCGAGGCGCAGCAGTCGAACGCGTTCAGGCTCCTCGGCGACGGCGTGATCGAGGCCCGCTTCGACGGCCGGACCCACCGGGTCGCGCTGAATGGCCGGATCGAGTACACCGCGCCCGGCTTCCGCGCTTCCCTCGAACCGGGCACGTTCGCCCTGCTCGAGGCGACGCCGACCGGCGCAGCCGAGGGGGAGCACCTGTCGCTCCAGCCGGCCGCCGTGATGGCCACCCTGCTGGGCGGCCTGACCGGCTCCCTACCCCAGGTCCCCATGGCCGCGGCGGGCGGCTCGCGGGTGGCCCAGCCCGTCAGCGCGGGCTGACCGTTCGCGCCCACGAACAGGAGGACACGATGAAGGTCGGGGTGATCGCCCCGCAGGGCTGGCAGGGCGAGTACGACGGATGGGCGACGCCCGACGCCTGGCGCCGGACCGTCGAGGTCACGCTCCAGGCCGAGAGGCTCGGCTTCGAGTCGGTCTGGCTGTTCGATCACTTCCACACGATCCCCGAGCCGACCGACGAGATCACCTTCGAGTCGTTCACCTCGCTCGCGGCGCTCGCCGCGCTGACCACCCGGGTCCGGCTGGGCCACATCGTGATCTGCACCGCCTTCCGGAACCCGGCCCTGACGGCCAAGATGATCTGCACCATGGACGCCATCAGCGGCGGCCGGATGGAGCTCGGGATCGGGGCCGGCTGGAAGCGCGACGAGTGGCTCGCCTACGGCTACGGCTTCCCGGGAACGCGGGAGCGCCTGGACCGCCTGGGCGATGACCTGCAGGTGATCACCCGGATGCTCGAGCAGGGTCGCTCCGTCCACGCGACGTACGAGGGCGAGTACGCCCACGTCCGGGATGCGGTCAACGTGCCCAAGCCGATCCAGCAGCCGCGCGTCCCGGTCATGGTCGGCGGCAACGGGCCCAACGTGACCTGGCGGCTGGCCGCCCGCCATGCCGACGAGCTGAACCTCGACGGCAGCCTGCCCGAGGAGCTCGCCGAGCTCCTGCCGGTGATCCGGTCGCGCTGCGAGGAGATCGGGCGCGATCCGGCGACGCTGCCGGTCTCGGTCCACATCTGGCCGGAGCGGCTCGCGCCCGCGGGCGGCCCGCGGGTCCGCCAGCTGGCGGCGTATCGCGAGGCCGGGATCAGCCGGGTGATGACGCTCCTGCGCGAATCCGCCACCGGGAACCAGGCCCTCGAGGCATTCGCCGCGGACGCCCGGCAGGCCGGCGCGGAGCTCGCCTGAACCCGGCGCGTGCCTAGCCTGCCGCCGCCCTCGCCGCGAGCTCGCGGTCGGCGGTCGCGAGGATCTCATCGAGGGTCTCGACGGTCGCCGCGGGGAGCGGGTCGACCGGGGGGCCGGCGAGGATCCCGCGCACGCGCTCGCGGGCCGTCTCGTACATCGTCGGCCGGCCGGCCGCCTCCCAGGCCTCGAACGGCCGCCGGACGATGAGGCCGGGGCGCAGGAACTCGCCGCTCCGGGTGGCCGCGCGCGTGCTCAGGCAGGCCAGGAAGTTGCCGCCCGGCCCCACCTCGGTCGTGTCCGCGGACAGCTCGGCGCCGGGACCCGTGGCGATCCCCTGCCAGAGGCGCTCGCACTGGTGGGCGAGCTCGTTGTCGACGAGGATCTGCTCGAGGACCAGGGCCTGGGCGCCCTCGACCTCGCCGAGCCCGACGATGATGTCGCTGCCGGCGAGGACCGGGGGCAGCATCGATACCAGCTTCTCGATGACCGCCTCGGGCCCGGCCTGGTGGGCGTCGGACGTGCAGCCCGCCGATGTCGTGGGCAGCTCGTAGAACCTGCCCATGGCGGTGAGCCCGGCGGACATGAGGCCCATCTCCGGCGTCCCGCCGAGGAACGAGCCCGACCGGAAGTCCATGGTCCCCGTGGCGCTGCTGTAGACCAGCGGCCGGCCCGGGTTGGCCAGCTGGAAGACCACGATGGATGAGAGCGCCTCCGCGTTGGCCACGCAGATGTTGGCGAACAGGCTCGCCGGTCCGGTCGTTCCGGTGACCGGCATCGGCATGATCATGACCGGCAGGTCCACCCGGCCGAGCTCCAGGTAGCCGTCGAGCATCTCGCCGTCGTGGGTGAGCGGCGCCACCGGGCAGTAGACCAGCGAGTAGGCGTGGCTCTCGCGGAGGGCCTGCTCACCGCCCATGACCGCGGCCAGGCCGGCCACCAGGTACGGCACCTGGGCAGCGCCGTGCAGCTCGTGCTGGCCGTGCTTCGAGCACGCGGACGCCATCGTCAGGAACTCGTGCAGCGCGCGCGACGGGGCGGGCGCGTCCGAAGCGCTCACCGGGGGCCAGGCCAGGACCCCCATGTCGGCCTCCTGGAAGACTCGCAGCGCGTCGCGGATGTCCCCGCGCGTCGCGTAGCGGCGCTGGCCGGTCTCGAAGTCGATGACGAAGGCGCCGGTCCCATCGAGCCCGTAGCGGCTGACCGGCGACGGCAACGGGTAGGCATGGGCCGGGTTGCGGGCCCCCAGCACGAACGACTTCGGGGCTGTCCGCAGGGCCGCCTCCACGAGCTCGCGCGGAATCCGGGCGACGCCCGACGCCCGGTCGACGCGGGCTCCGGCCCCCTCGAGCAGGGGCAGAGCGCGCTCGCCCCGGAAGCGCACCCCGACCTCGGAGAGGATCCGCAGGCTCTCCTCGTGGGCCCGCGCGAGCTCGGCGTCCGAGAGGAAGCGGTGCTCGAACCTCATGACGTCCCTCCTGCGCGCCGCCCCGGGGCCCCTCCATGGTCGGCCAGCGGCCGGCCCGCAGGCTGCCCGTCACGGCAGGCGCAACGAGGTCCGCCCGGCGCGATGGGCGCCTCGCGCCCTGACGAATACCATGAGGACGCATCCCCGCACTCGGAGTTCGCCATGGGCATCCTCGACTTCCTCTTCGACGGCAAGGCCAGGCAGGCCATCCCCTCCCCCGCCGATGCCCTTCCGGGCCGGAGCGAACCGGTCCTGGCCCCCGGCAACCACGTCGTCCTGGGAACGCCGCTCGACGGTCCCTGGCCCCAGGGGACGCAGGTGGCGACCTTCGCGCTGGGCTGCTTCTGGGGCGCCGAGAAGTCGTTCTGGTCCCTCCCGGGCGTGGTCACGACCGCGGTCGGCTACGCCGGCGGCAGCACGCCGAACCCGACCTATCGCGAGGTCTGCTCCGGCCGGACCGGCCATGCCGAGGTGGTCCGGGTGGCCTTCGACCCGGCCCGCACCTCGTACCAGCAGCTCCTCGCGGCCTTCTGGGAGCACCACGACCCGACCCAGGGCATGCGCCAGGGCAACGACGTCGGCACCCAGTACCGCTCCGCGATCCACGTCACGGATGCCGCCCAGCGCGCCGCGGCCGAGGCGTCGCGCGACGCGTACCAGCTCCGCCTCTCGAAGGCGGGCTTCGGTCAGATCACGACGGAGATCGTCGACGCCCCGCCCTTCTACTTCGCCGAGGACTACCACCAGGGCTATCTCGAGAAGAATCCCGACGGGTATTGCCCGGACCACGGGACGGGCGTGGCCTGCCCGGTCGGGGTCGGGGTCAAAGCCCAGGACGGCTGAGCCTCGGAGCGTGCGGAACATCGGCGTGTCGCAATCCGTCCGGATCACGTGCGCATGATCGCCAGGGCGACTGCCTTCGTTGTGGCGTTCCTGGTGGTGACCGTCGGCTGCGCCAGCCCGGTTGCCCCGACATCATCCGGGTCGCTCGCGCCCGGCGCCACGAACAGGGCAGCGCCGACGTCGCCGACACTGGCAGCATCTCCAGCAACCCTGCAGCTTGGCCAGGTGACGGCGACGTGCGTCGATGTGGACCCCTCCATTTGCCGGGACGTCGCAGCGCTGGCGATCAACAACCTGGGTCGCGGCGTCCCACCCGGTGTCGTGACCGTCACAGCACGGCCCGTCTGCCCACCGACCCCGGACTGGGCTGATGGGACCTTCTGTTGGCAGGCCAGCTTTGCATTCGCGGCCAGCCCGCTGTGCATGGTCATCGCCAGGTGGGCAACGCGCAGCGGGTACGGCCAGGTCGGTGGCCCCATGCCCGGAAGAGCTGGACCCCCGAGCAGGTGGCCGGCTTGCTCATAGGGGGCCGAGAGTCGCGCTGGATTCCCAACGAGCACTGCCCCGGCCACGGGGCGGCCTGAGCTGCCCGATCGCGGTCGGGGTGACGGCGGAGCGGGGGTAGGGTCAGGCTCCGAACGCGAACTCGAGCACCCGCCCTGGCCCAAGCCCGGACATGGTCGTGGCCGAGCTCGCCGCCGCGCCGCGTCGAAGGGAAGGCATGTCCGGCCCCGCCCGCGACTGCGAGGCATACTGGCCTCATGGATCGCCCCGCCGCGTCCCTCTACCCGAACTGGCCGCAGTACGCCGGGCGCATCCGCGACGCCGTCAAGGACCTGACCGCGGACGAGCTGGCCCTGCGGGCCGGTCCCGAGCACGCCCCCATCTGGGCGCTCGCCGCGCACGTCGCGGGGGGCCGCGTGTACTGGCTGTGCGGCGTGTTCGAGGAACCGGGCGCCGAGCGCACACCGTTCCCGGCGCCGCTGACCGGCGCCGGCTGGGAGGACGACGAGGCCCATCCGCGCTCGGGCGTCGAGCTTGCCTGGGCGCTCGACTCGAGCTGGGAGATCGTGCGCGACTGCCTGGACCGCTGGTCCGTGGACGACCTGGACCGGACGGCAATCCGGATCCGCGATGGCGTCACCCAGCGCCACGGCCGCGCCTCCGTCCTCAACCGGCTGTGCAGCCACGATGCGTTCCATGCCGGGGAGATCTCGCAGCTCCTCGGCCGCCATGACCTGCCGCCGATCGACCTGTGGGCGCGCCAGCCGCCGAGCTGAGCGGCTCACCGCGGGGGCGCGCCGGCCGCGTCGTCGGCGTCCTGTCAGACCCGCCCAGCGGCCCGGGCCGGCCGGCCGGCCCGGGGCCGGTCAGCTACTTCGCGATCTCCCAGATGTGGCCGCCGGGATCGACGAAGCTCGCGGTTCGGGTGGGCCGCCGGCTTCGGAATTGGGGGGAGCGCGAGCGCTCTACCGGCCGGGGCACGACCGGCGGCCGCGCGCCTCACCTCTTCCGAGGTTTCGCGTCCAGCTGGGCCATCCGATGACGGACGAGCTTCGCGACGAGGTCCTTCGGGAGCGGGCGATCCGGCTTGAACCGGATCGTGCCCTTGGAGAGGCCGTAGCCGGCGAGCTCCTCGCGGTACGCGTCGATGGCCGCGACGCCCGGGAAGACCGAGCAGTGCGCCTTCGCAGCCACGTACCAGATGAGCGGCCGGCCGCGGTAGCGGAATGCCGGGATCGCGTAGCTGATCGCCTCGACGGCCCCGGGTGCGGCGGCTGCGATCGTCTCGCGGAGGCCCTGGAGGGCGGCCCGCTGGTCGGCCGGCAGCCCGCCGAGGTACGCATCGATCCAGGCGGTCGCGGCTGGCCCATCGGCCGGCGCGGCGTCGGATCCCGGTCGGGGAGCGGATCGGTCGGTCATCCGCGCAGGATAGCGCGCCTCTGCGCGCTGCCAAGTCCGCTGGGTCTTCCATCGCGAACGCGTTCGGGCGCCCTAGTCGCGCCCCGCCGCGACGGTCGCGAGGGCCACGTCGGTCGCCTTCGTCTGGGCCCCGACCTTGAAGTAGCCGTGCGCGCCGTGGACCCAGACCTCGAACAGGCCGGGGGCCGGCGCCACGACGTAGGCCTCCGTGCCGATCCCGCTGACTGCCTCCTCGGGGGTCACCAGCGAGGCCGCGGCATGCGTGGCGAACTCGGTGGCATCCATGAGCGACACGGCGACGCCGACGATGGATGGGTTCCCGCCGAACCTGACGAGGTACTGGCAGACGACCGCGGCCCCGGTGGGGTCCTTCTGGGTGTCGGTGCTGTCGAAGACGGCCGTCCCCTGGGCGTAGCTGGCGCCCTCGATGTCGGCCTTCGTGAGGGCGGAGCAGACGTCTCCGCCGAACTGCCCCACGCCGGCAGCCGCGGACGGCTGACTGGAGGGAGCGGAGCCGCTCGACGACGCGGGCGTGCCCGAGGCGCCTCCGCAGCCCGCGAGGAGCATCGCTGCCACGAGTGCGCTGAACGCGAGGGAACGCTTCACGTATCCATCCTTGTCACGGTCGAAGGGGCGGGGGGGCTGGAGGCCCTCCCGGACGCGACACGGTACACCAGGCGCTGCCGGAGGCCATCCGGGTCAGCCGTCGGGGTCTGCCGGCGGGGGTCGGTCAGCGATGCCTGAGGTAGCGCCGGACCGTCGTCCGGTCAGCGGCGGCCAGGTCCCAGCGGCAGCGGCAGAGCCCCTTCGGGCATCCGGCGTGCGGAAGGCGCGGCGCCCGCAGCTCGGCGGCGATGCGGACGGTCACGCCCGCCTCCGCCCGGCAGGCATCGCAGCAGCCGGCCGCAACGAGTTCGGCATTCCGCGCCACCTCGGTCAACCCCCTGAGCTCCGCGGCTACGGCATCCCGGTGGGTGGTCACGGCCTCGTCCGGAGGCGGCAGGCCTGATCCGGCCACGCGCTGGAGCGCCAGCGCATGCGCGCGCCCGATCCGGCCCGCGTCGACCCAGCGGTGCTCCCGCTTCGCTGCCGCGAACGACCGCTCGGCCGTGGCGAGGTAGAGCGTCCGGGCGGCGGCCACCACGTCCTCGGTGAGGCGGGCGGCGGTCAGTCGCGCGACGCGAACCTCGGGCGCCCCCGCGGCTGCGGCCAGGCGGAGCCAGCGATCCCGCTCACGGGTGAAACGCGCCGCGCTCGCGAGCCTGCGGCGCTCGGCCTCGAACACCTCGACGGCGGCCCTCGTGAGATAGACGGCCCGGCCATCCACGTGCTTGACCACGATCGGCTGTCGGCAGCGGTCGCAGCGCTTGCCGCCCGTGGGGGGCGGGTCCAGCAGGACGGCGCAGTACGGGCAGGACACGACCGCCGACCGGGCGCGAGTCGGTTGCGCCGGCGTGCGACGGGCGACGGCGCGGCGCCTCGCGGGGACCGCCGCCCCGGCCAGGGCGACGGCGCCGGAGGGACGCGGCGCGACGCGCCGGAGGGGTGCCTGCGGCTCGATCCCGGCGGGACGCTCCGGCTCCCCGGCTGCCAGCGGCAGGGGGTCCGAACCGACCTCCCCGGCGGCCGTTGCCGCCTCGAGGAACGCGACGAACTCGTGAGCGGCCGGTTGGTCCCCGACGGGCTCGTGCGCGACTGTGCCGTCCGCGGGAAGGCTGGTGTCGGGGGCGAGGGCCGGACCGGCGTCCCACGCCTCGACGATGACGGGCACCCGCTCCGGCGGGTGCACGTCCACCGCGATCGAGACCCGTTCGGTCGACGGCTCGACGACGATCGGTGGCCGGGAGCTGGCGAGGGGGCCTCCGGGCCGACCCACCGCGGCATCGGCCTCGGGCCGCCGCGCCTCGCTTGCGCCAGGGGCAGGCTCGACGGTCGCGCGCGCTCCAGCGGCCGGCGCGAACAGCTCCGCGAGCCGGGCCGCCGTGCGCGATTCGGCAAGCGCCATCTCGGCCGGATCGATCGTCTGCTTCGGGCGGAGCAGGTCCCGCATCTTCGCCATCGCACTAACACCCCGCCTCGCCGGCCCCGGTGCGTCCCCGACGATCGACCCCGCGACGTCGCGCGATCCGGAAGTACCAGCCAGGCCATGGAACGATACTCCCATCAGGACCTCCCACTCCATACCCAGGCGGGTCGGTCCGGTGCGTTGGCGCACCCGTCGGGGACCGCCGGCGATGCCCGGCGTCGGTCGGCGCCCGCATGCCCGCGCCCCCTGGCACGACGGCGCACGCCCGCCCGTACACTGCGGGCGATGCTCCGCACCGTCACCGCGACCCGCTATGTCACGCCGTTCCGCGAGGGCGGCTCGCTGCCCGGCCTGTGCGAGGCCGATGACGACGGTCTCTACGTCGTCAAGTTCCACGGAGCCGGGCAGGGGCCGAAGGCGCTCGTGGCGGAGGTCATCGTCGGCGAGCTGGCCAGGGCGCTGGGAATCCGGGTGCCCGAGCAGGTGGTCGTGCGCCTGGACCGGATGCTGGGTGCCGGCGAGGCCCACTGGGAGGTCAAGGAGCTGCTCGACCGCTCGCCCGGCCTGAACCTCGGGGTGGACTTCCTGCCGGGCGCCCTCCCGTTCGCCCCGGCCGTCGGTCCGCGGCCGAGCCCGGACGAGGCAGCCGCGATCGTGTGGCTGGACGGACTGGTCACCAACCCCGACCGGTCGGCCAGGAACGTGAACCTGCTGACCTGGCACGGGCAGGTCTACTGCATCGACCACGGGGCCGCCCTGTACGTCCATCACCGCTGGGAGGACGCCGCCGACCTGGCGGCGGCCGCCCGCCGCCCCTTCCCCCGGATCGCCGGCCACGTCCTCCTGCCCATCGCGGCACCGATCCCCGACGTCGACGAGGGCCTCGCCGCCCTGGTCACGCGCGCGCTGCTGGAGTCCGTCGTGGCCGACGTGCCGGACGCCTGGCTGGCCGGCGAACCGGCCTATCCGGCGCTGGCCGACAACCGGCGCGCCTACGTCGACTACCTGCTCGCCCGGCTGACGCCGCCGCGGGCGTTCGCAGAGGAGGCCGAGCGTGTCCGTACCGGCGCCTGAGCCTGGGCGCGCGCCGTTCGCCTACGCGATCATCCGGGTCGTCCCCAGGGTCGAACGCGGCGAGTGCCTGAATGCCGGGGTCGTGCTGTTCTGCCGGCCGCGTCGGTTCCTCGGGGCGGCGATCGCGCTGGATGAGGGCCGGCTCAGGATGATGGACCCGGGCTGCGACCTCGACCTCGTGCGGGCCCATCTCGACCTGGTGCAGCGGATCGCGAACGGCGACAGGACCGCCGGGGCGATCGCCGCGCTCAGCCAGGCCGAGCGCTTCCACTGGCTGGTCGCCCCCTCCTCGACGGTCATCCAGGCCTCGGACGTGCATGCGGGCCTCACCGACGACCCCGCCGCGACCCTGGCCCGCCTGGAGCGAACGCTCGTCGCCGTGGATCCCGCCGGCTGAGGCGGACGGCCCGGCGGTGGCGCGGGCTCAGCCCTTCGCCGCCTCCGCCCGCTGCGCCGCCTTCCAGGCGCGCTTGCCGGCCTGGTAGGCGGCCAGCGCCTCGGCCGAAATCCACGTCGGCGAGCGTGGGGGTCGTGGGCGCCACGGCTTCCCAGCCAGCCGGCGTCACGCCGAGCCGCCGGGCCAGGACCCCCACGATCGTCCGCGCCTTCATCTCCCCGATCCCGGGCAGGGCCCGCAGGCGACGCTCCAGGTCGCGCGCGTCGGATGCCTCCGTCCAGGCCCGCGACGCGTCCCCACCGTAGGTCGAGGCGACCGTGGCGCAGAGGGCCTGGACGCGGCCGGCCATCGCACCGGGAAACCGGTGGAGCGCCGGCCGGTCGGAGAAGAGCGCGGCGAAGGCAGCCGGTTCGATCGCGGCGAGCGCGGCGGCGTCAAGCGTTCCGGCCCTGCGGCGCAGCTCGGCCGGGCCGGAGAAGGCCTTCTGGACCGTGACCTGCTGGTCCAGCGTGAAGCCGATGAGAAGGGCCAGCGGGCTCTGCGCGAGGAGGGCGTCGGACTCGGGATCGCCGGTGTAGGGGAGCGCTGTCGTCGTCATGACCGGATGGTAGCGTCGCGCCCCGAAACGCAGGAATCGGCTCGTCCCGGAGGGCAACCGGCCGGGCGGACCCCGACGGGGGGCCGGAGGTCCCTTCTCGGGCGGGGACGCGACGGCCATGCTCCCCCAAGGTCCCGCGTCCCGGATCGGCTCAACGCCCAATCGCCCGGAGGTCAATCCATGCGGGGCGAGCCCGTGCTGGTCGCCTTCGCGACCCGCCACCATGGCACCGAGGGGATCGCCCGCGAGATCGCCATCGCGCTCGGGGAGGCGGGCTTCGCCGTGGACCTCGTGCCCGCCGAGGCCGTGACGTCGATCGAGGGCTACTCGGCCGTGGTGCTGGGCAGCGCGGTGTACATGGTCCACTGGGAGGGTGCGGCGCTCGACCTCCTGCGGAGGGAGCGCAGGGCCCTGGCCTGCCGCCCCGTCTGGCTCTTCAGCAGCGGCCCGGTGGGAGAAGGGAAGACCACTCGGCGGCCGGAGACGGTCCCCCAGCCGGATGTCGTGGCCGAGCTGGCCGCCGAGATCGGCGCGCGCGGCCAGGCGATGTTCGGCGGCCGGGTCGATCCCACCGAGGGCGGCTTCGATACCGCGGTCATGTCCCAGGCCGGCCTCGAAGGGGACTGGCGCGACCTCCACAAGGTCCGCATGTGGGCCCGGACGATCGCGGCGACACTGCGGGCAAGCCCCGAGCCGGCCTCCAGCGAGCAGTCACCCGCGCCCGGCTGGCCGGTCGAGAGCGGCGCGGAGCGGCGCGAGTAGCCGCGCCGACCGCTGGTCCGGAGCCGATCGGTGGGTCCTCGTCGCAGTCGGCGACCGGAGTAGAGTCGGGATACGCAGGGTCACGCCGGTCACCGCCGCGTGGCGAGGGAGGGAGCGATGGAGCAGTCTTCCGGGCCCCGTGGCGGGGCGATCCTGATCGGTGCCCTCCTGATCGTCGTCGGCGTGGGCGCCCTCGTCCTGCGCCAGACGGGCCTCGAGCTCGGCTGGCCCGCCTGGATCATCCTTCCCGGGCTGGCGCTCTTCTTCGGCTCGTTCGCCCTGCCGGTGCCCGCGGGTGCCGGGCTGGCGACGGCCGGCGGGGTGGTGACGGTGGTCGGCGCGCTGCTCGCCGTGCAGGACGCCACGGGCGCGTACGCCAGCTGGGCCTATGCCTGGGCCCTGGTCGCGCCGGGCGGCGTCGGCCTCGGGCTCCTTCTCTACGGGATCGTCTGCCGCCGGTGGGAGATCGCCAGGGGCGGCTTCGGGGCGCTGGCGACCGGCTGCGTGCTCTTCCTCGTCGGGTTCCTGTTCTTCGAAGGCGTCCTTCACCTGGACGGCAACGTGTTCGGGAATCTCGCCGACGTGGTCGTGCCGGCCGCGATCATCGCGATCGGCGTCGTGATCCTGTTGGCTGCGGTCGTCCCGGGACCGTGGCGGCGGTCCGCACGGTCGGGCTGGACGGGCTGGTCCGGCGGATCCTGGGCTGCCCCCGCCGGGGCACCGACCGGCGCGGGCCCGGCTGCATCGGGCGATACCGGGGCTCGCCCGGGACCGGGCGGCGCCGGGAGCATCCCCGGCCCGCAGGCCTCGTACGCCGGACCGTCGGGCGACGCGAGTCGAACCGGGGTCACGCTCGACGTCCCCCTCGGCGACGCCATCGATGCCGAGGTTCGGATCGCCTTCGGGGCGGGCCGGCTGGCGATCGCGGCCGCCGGTCCCGGCCGGCTTGTCGACGGGCGCTGCGACGGGGGCGTCGACGTCTCGACCCCCGCTGTCGGGCGGATCCGGCTCGCGGCCCCTGCCTCGCAGCTGGGATGGCGGTTCGATCGACCGCCGTTCGACTGGCGGATCGGGCTGACCGCGGAGGTTCCGCTCCGGCTCGAGATCGAGACCGGCGCGTCCGAGGCGACGATCGACCTGGCCGACGTGCGGGTCACCGACCTGCGCCTGCGGACCGGCGCCTCGAAGGTCGCGATCGCCCTGCCGGCCAGAGCGGGCGTGACCCGCGTCGACGCCGAGGGCGGGGCCACCCAGATCCGCTTCACCGTGCCCGACGGCGTGGCCGCGCGGATCCGGAGCGCCGTGGCGCTCGGTCAGGTTGACGTCGACACGGCCCGCTTCCCGCGGACCGCGGACGGTCGGGGATGGGCATCTCCCGGCTTCGACGACGCCCCGAACCGGGCGGAGATCGAGGTCCGCGGCGGCGTCGGCCAGGTCACGATCCGCTGACCGATCCCGAGGCCGACCCTGCGCCCGATGGCCACCCCGATGGCCGGTCCTCGGCGCGGCATGTAGACTCCCGGGAGCCCCTCCACCACCAGGCGGTGGAGCCAGGGGGTGACTGCCCGCTTGGCGATGCGCCCGGCCGCCTCGGAGTGCTGCCGCCACGGACACCGGAGGGACACCGATCGTGATGGAGCACCTGCCCGGCCGCGCCACGACCCGTCGCTTCCTGTTCGCAACGACGTTGCTCGCGCTGATGGTCTTCGGGACCGGGACGTCGGACGCGGCCGCCCTGACCGTCAGGCGGGCCTGGTCGGCCAGCTTCGGGTCCGGACGGGTCGTCTACGTCACGGCGTACACGGTCGGGACGGCCACGTTCACGATGAACCTCCCGGCGACGGTGACCCGGATCAACTGGCAGGCCAGGCTCTATGCGGGGACCTGCTCCAGCCTCAAGGCCCTGGTCGCGACGATCCCGACCGTCCCCACCGATGCCACCCGCCCCGCCCACCAGGCCCTGACCCTGTCCGTGAGCATCGTCAACAGGCTCTGGGGCTCGAGCTACACGTACGGGACGTTCGCCGTCCGGATCAACAACTCGAGAGGGACGGTCACCTGCGTGAATGCCGGCTACGAGCGCGCGACCCGCGTCGTCGTCTCGGGCCTGGGCATCAATCTCCCGGTCATCCCCGGCGGGCCGGCGCTCTACTGCAATGTCGCCATGTACCAGAAGGTCCTCTCCCAGCCGCAGGAGCCGGGCGCGACGTTCATCTACGCCCACGCCCGGACCGGGATGTTCCTGCCCCTCCTGACCGCGTCGAAGATCAACAACGGGGCCTCGCTCCTCGGGCGCACCGTCTATGTCTATACCTCGGGCAGCCGTTACTACACCTACAGGATCGCGAGAGTCCTGCGCCACCAGACCTCCGTGCAGAACGCGGTGTACGTGACCGCCCGGCAGCTCTGGCTGCAGACGTCGGAGGGACCCTACGCGAGCTCCACCAAGCTGGTCGTGATCGCGCTCCCGTCCGGCGGGCCGTACGCGACGACGTACGCGGCCTCCCACCCGACGCCGCACCCGCTGGCCTGCAGGGTCTAGGACGCCCGGCGCGGGCTCAGCCTGAGCGAGCGATCGGCGCGCTGGTCGCACCAGCCAGCGCGGCCAGGTCGGCGGGCGCCAGCTCCAGCTGGAGCCCGCGGCGGCCGCCCGACACGAACACCGTCACGAAGCTCGCCGCCGACGTGTCCAGCACGGCACGGAGGCGCCGGCGCTGCCCCAGCGGGCTGATCCCGCCGATCACGTAGCCTGTCGCCCGTTCGGCCTCGGCCGGTTCGGCGAGCACGGCCCGCCTGCCGCCCACCGCGGCAGCCAGCGCCTTCAGGTCCAGCTCGCCCGCCACCGGCACGATCCCGACGACGAGGTTCCCGTCGACTGACGCGACGAGCGTCTTGAAGATGCGGGCCGGCTCGAGGCCGAGCGCCGCCGCCGCATCCAGCCCGTAGTGGGGGCGCCGATCGCGATCCCCCGCGGCGGAATCCGCGGCCTCGTACTCGTGCACGAGGTGCGCCACGCCCGCCGCCCGGACGGCGACGAGGGCCGGCGTGCCGCGCCCGCTCACTCGAACTCGGCGTGCCGGACCACGGCCAGCAGGAGCGTGGTCGTGTAGAGCAGCGTCAGCGAGAGGAACGGCCAGCTGATCCGGAGCCCCAGCGGGAAGAGGGTCACGACCGCGAAGAGCAGGAGGGTGGCCACGACGACCGGCCACAGCCGGCGGCTGAGCACCAGGCCGCCGAGCAGGAAGTGGACCGCCGCCAGGGCGATCCCGGCGGGCACGACCACGAGGAAGAACCCGAACGCGCTCGTGTTGTCGCCCACCCAGCCGGGCCGGTCGATCAGGCCCATCGTGCCCGCCACGACGAGGAACGTCGCCGGGAGGAGCACGACGAGCAGGAGCACCCCGATCGATCCCAGGAGCCCGCCGCAGGCCGTCAGGAGCGCCGAACGAGGCGGCCGGGCATCCTCGAGCGCGAATGGGTCGTCGGACGGCATGGTCGGGTTGGCTCGCTCCGGTCGGCGGGTCAGAAGGGCTCGGGGATGAAGGTCTGGTCGGACATCGGCGGCCGGACGTAGCCGGTGTCCTTCTGGCGGGCCGGCAGCACGATCGCCTCCGGGGTGAGGTCCTGGTAGGGAACCTGGGCCAGGAGATGGCTGATCACGTTGAGGCGCGCCCGCCTCTTGTCGTCGGACCGGACCACCCACCAGGGCGCCTGCTTGATGTCCGTGTGGGCGAACATCTCGTCCTTGGCCTTCGAGTAGTCGAGCCAGCGGGACCGGCTGGCAAGGTCCATGGGGGAGAGCTTCCAGCGCTTGGTGGGGTCGTCGATCCGGTCCTGGAATCGACGCTCCTGCTCCGCGTCGCTGACGCTGAACCAGTACTTGATCAGGGTGATCCCGCTGCGCACCAGCATCCGCTCGAACTCCGGGCAGGAACGCAGGAACTCCTGGTACTCCTCGTCGGTGCAGAAGCCCATCACCCGCTCGACGCCCGCCCGGTTGTACCAGCTCCGGTCGAAGAGGACGATCTCGCCTGCCGCGGGCAGGTGGGCCACGTAGCGCTGGAAGTACCACTGCGTTCGCTCGCGCTCGCCGGGCGCGGGCAGCGCCGTGACCCGAGCGTAGCGCGGGTTGAGCGTCTCGGTGATCCGCTTGATCGCGCCCCCCTTGCCGGCCGCGTCGCGACCCTCGAAGATCACGACGACCTTGATCCCCTCGTGGCGGATCCATTCCTGCCATTTCACGAGCTCGACGTGGAGGCGGGCCAGCTCGGCCTCGTAGGGCCTGGCACGCATGGGGCGCGCGCGCTCCGGATCCCCGAGGGTCGCCCCATCGCCATCGATCGCCGCTGCCGGGATCGCCAGGGCGGCCCGACCGGGACTTCGGTTCGCGCCCTCGGCAGCGTCGGACGCGCGACCCGGGCGCTTCGTTTCCTTCGCCATCTCACTCCCCTGCTGCCGCTGCGACAGGATGATGATCCTCCCGCTGCCGGTGGACCGGCAAGTCGAGCGGGGCCGTCGGTCGGGGCCGACCGGAGCAGGCTGCGGACGAAGGAATGGGGGCCCCGCCCCATGTTCGAGTATGCTCGGCCGAGATGACGATCACGTTCGACCAGCTCGGCCTCGCCCCCGAGCTCCTCCGGGCGGTGGCCGACCAGGGCTACACCCACCCCACCCCCATCCAGCAGCAGGCGATCCCGCTGGTCCTCGCGGGCCGCGACCTCATGGGCGCCGCCCAGACCGGGACCGGCAAGACGGCGGCGTTCGTGCTGCCGATCTTCCAGCGCCTGCTGCCCCAGGCGAACTCCTCCTTCTCGCCGGCCCGCCACCCGGTCCGGGCGCTCGTCCTGACGCCCACTCGCGAGCTGGCGATGCAGGTCCACGAGATGGCCGCAGCGTACGGTCGGCATGTGCCGCTGCGCAGCGCGGTCGTGTACGGCGGCGTCCCGCTCGACCCCCAGATCAAGGAGCTGCGCAGCGGCGTGGAGCTCCTCGTGGGCACCCCCGGGCGGCTGCTGGACCTGATCGGGCAGCGGGCCGCGAACCTCGGCCAGGTGGAGATCCTGGTCCTCGATGAGGGGGACCGGATGCTGGACATGGGCTTCATCCCGGACATCCGGCGCATCCTGGCCCTGCTCCCGATGCGCAAGCAGACGCTCCTCTTCTCGGCGACCTTCTCCGACGAGATCCGGCGCCTGTCGAAGGAGTTCCTGGACAACCCCGCGACCGTCGAGGTCGCCGCCCGGAACGCCACCGCCGCGGCCGTTCGCGAGGTGCTCTACCCGGTCGACCGGGAGCTCAAGGTCGATCTCCTGGAGCACCTCGTGGTGAAGCACGACCTGCGCCAGGTCCTGGTCTTCACGCGCACGAAGGTCGCCGCCCGGCGCGTCGCCGCCGATCTCGACCGCGATGGATTCCCGGCCACGGCGATCCATTCCGATCGAACCCAGGCGGAGCGCACGAAGGCGCTCGCCGACTTCAAGGCGGGCAACATCGAGATCCTCGTGGCGACGGACGTCGCCTCGCGCGGGCTCGACATCGAGGAGCTGCCCGTCGTCGTCAACTTCGAGCTCCCCGTGAAAGCCGAGGACTACGTCCACCGGATCGGGCGAACGGGCCGAGCCGGCGCCTCCGGGATCGCGGTCAGCCTGGCCTGCCCCGACGAGGTGGACCTCCTGCGCGGGATCCAGCGCCTCCTCCACCGGTCCATCCCCGTCGAGGTCGAGGAACGCTTCCTGCCCGATCCAGCGACGCCGGTCCGGCCGATCCATTCGCGCGACACGGGCCGTCCACCGGTCCACCGTCACAAGGCGGAGCGGGTCCACCACCGCGGCTGAACCCCCGGCCACATCTCCCGGGCCCACCCCGCTACCATTGCCCCTGCTGACCGGCGCCCCGTCCCGTCATGAAGCTGGGACCCCGTAGGAGAGCCCTTCCGCCATGTCCAAGCCGCGCCGCATCGGCATCCTCACCGGCGGGGGCGACGTCCCCGGCCTCAACTCGGTCATCAAGAGCGTCGTCTACCGCTCCACGGAGCTGGGCTACGAGATCCTGGGCCTGCGCAGGGGCTGGGAGGCGCTCACCCACATGCGCCCGGGCCCGGACCTCGACCCGGACTACGTCCGCCCGCTCGACCGGATCAACACGCGGACCATCGACCGGACGGGTGGGACGTTCCTGCACTCCTCCCGGACGAACCCGCGCAGGATGCGTCCCGGGAAGCTCCCCGACGCCGTTCCCGCGGCGCGCCTGCCCGAGCTGCGGTCCGGCGAAGACCTCTACGACTTCACGCCGGTCGTCCTCGAGAACCTCGAGCGCCTCGGGATCGACACGCTCATCTCGATCGGCGGCGACGACACGCTCTCGTACTCGAAGGTCCTGGACGACGCCGGCCACCAGATCATCGCGATCCCCAAGACGATGGACAACGACGTGCGGGGAACCGAGTACTGCATCGGCTTCTCGACGGCCATCACCCGGGCCAAGGACGCGATCAATCGCCAGAGGACGACGCTCGGCTCGCACGAGCGGATCGGCGTCTTCCGCGTCTTCGGACGGAACGCGGGCTTTACCGCTCTCTACACGGCGTACGTGACCTCGGCACGCTGCGTGATCCCGGAGCAGCGGTTCGACCTCGACCGCCTCGTGGAGGTCCTCGTGGACGACAGGGCGAACAACCCTTCCCGCTATTCGTTCGTCATCGCCTCAGAAGGGGCGCTGCCATCCGGGATGGAGCTCCAGGAAGTCGGCGAGGCCGACGCCTACGGGCATCGCCACAAGGCCAGCATCGGCGAGTTCCTGGCCGACGAGATCAAGCGTCGCACCGGGATCGAGACGGTCAACTCCGAGCTCACCTACGACCTGCGGTCCGGCGAGCCGGATGCCCTCGACCAGATGGTTGCCATCACCTTCGCGAACGTGGCGATGGAGCTCGTGGAGGGGGGTCGGACCGGCCAGATGACGGCGATCCGCGATGGCTGCTACGGCTTCACGCCGATCCCCGAGCCGGGTGCCCGCACGGTGGACGTCCCGCGCTTCTACAACGTGGATCGGTTCCGGCCCAATTACGGCAACCGGATCGGGCTGCCGGTGCTGCTGACGGAGCCGGTGGCCTGACGGCGGTTCGGGCGCGCCGACCGGCCCGCCCGTTCGCCTCGCCGCCCGGCGGCCGGGGTCAGTAGGTGATCGGGTCGCGGTTCGCCGCGCTGATCCGCTCGAGGCGGCGACGCTCGGCGTACATCCGCTCCTCGGCGCTGCGCAGGGCGGTGTCCAGGTCCCCGGCCGCGCTTGGGCTGGCCCACCCGACCGTGAGCCGGAGGGCGACGGCGCCTGCCTCCAGCCACTTCTCGCAGGCGGCCCGCACGCGCTCCACGTAGTTGATCGCCTGGATCTCGTCGGTCTCCGGGAGGAGGATGAGGAACCGGCCGTTGCCGACGTGCGCGACGCGGTCCGTTCGCCGAGCGGTGGTCCTGAGCGCGGCCGCGACGGCCGGCAGCACGCGGCGCGCGGGATCAGCCCCGAAGCGATCGACCAGGCGGGTGAGGCCATCGAGCTCGGCCACGACCACGCTCACCGGGCGGCGATAGCGCACGAAGCGCGCGCTCTCCTCGGCGAGCGTCCGCTCCCAGGCGAGGAGCGTGTCGAGGCCCGTCAGGGGGTCGATGTACGGGTCGGGCGAGGGTCCCTCGTGAGGGCGCCGCGGCTCGATCGCGAGGAAGTCCTCGATCGCCGATTCTGCGATCGGGTCGTGCATGCGCTCGCCCACCGGGAAGCGTCGGCCGCCGCCGGACTCTGCCGCGACGGTCGCCGCCGGACGGGCGGTCCCGTCCTCGGAGACGATCGGCACGGCGATGGGCTCGTCGGCCTCATCGAAGGGTGCCCGGGCCGCTGCTGGCGCCTCCTCGACGGGAGGCCACGCGGCCGACTCGGCACGCAGCGGCTCGGCCGGGCGGGCCTCGGCGCGACGGGCCCTGGTGAAGCGGGCGATGACGAGGACCACGAGCAGCGCCCCGATCGCTGCGCCGACCACGATGAGGGCGACGAGCACGTAGGCGAGCTGGTCGGGCGACACGGAATACCTTCCAATCTCGGGGCGAGCCGTGCGGGATGACAGCCGAAGATGACGAAGATCGATGAAGGAGCGACGGAGAACGGCTCGGCGTACTCGACTGTACACGCCCGGGGCGCGTCGGCGGGACCGTCGGACGGCCTTTCCGGACGATCTTCCGGTGCGGCCCGACAACATCCGTGGGCTCCGGTAGGGTCTGGTGGACTGGCGCGCCGCGCCGGGCGCGGGTCCGGGCCTCGCCGGCCCCGGGATCCCCGGCCGTGGGGCCCGATCCACGCCGCGAGTTCAGGTACGCTTCGCGCTCCACCACGAGGGTCACAACCCGATGACCGACGATCCCCAGGACGGCACCGACCCGGCTCCCGCGCCCACCGACGCGTTCGAGCTCGCCCCACCCGAGCCCGTCGACCCGGGCGAGGCGGCCGCGTCGCCCGATCAGCGACCGCGGCGAGCCGGGGTCGCCGGCCTCGTCCTCGCCGCGCTGTTCGGCGGCCTCCTGGCCGTCGGATCGCTTGCCGCGCTCGGCCAGGTCGGCCGCTCGGCGCCCACGCCCGCGCCAAGCTCGACCCCGGGCCCCGGCGTCGAGGGGAATGCGGTCGGTGCCCCGGGCGCCCCGGTCACGATCGAGATCTGGGCGGACTACCAGTGCCCGTACTGCCGTCTCGAGACGGTGATCTTCGGCGCCACCCTGGAACGCCAGTACGCGCTGACCGGGAAGGCCCGGATCGTCTACCGGGACTTCGCGTTCCTCGGCCAGGAGTCGCTCGACGCGGCCGTCGCCGCCCGCTGCGCGGGCCAGCAGGCGCCGGAAGCCTACTGGCGCTACCACGATCTGCTCTTCGCGGCCCAGCAGGGCGAGAACCAGGGCACGTTCTCGCGGGCGAACCTGGTGATCCTCGGGACGATTGCCGGGCTCGACGTGACCCGCCTCGGGACGTGCCTGGACGATCCCTCGATCCCGGCCGCCGTCAGGTCCGAGACCCAGGTGGGCCGCACGCTGGGCATCACGTCCACCCCGACGCTGCGGATCAGCGGGCCTGGCGGCGTCCGGGTGCTCACCGGGTTCACCCAGCAGTGGAGCACCCTGGTGGATGCCATCGACGCCGCGACGAGCCCCACGCCGTCCGGCACCCCGAGCCCGTCGGGGAGTCCCGGCTCCGGGTCGAGCTCCGCGACGCCGGCTGCGTCGACGCCGTCCAGTCCGGCCTCGGGCGCGTCGAGCGGCCCGTCGGCGACGCCCTAGGGTCAGCTCGGCGCGGCCAGGTCGCGCCTCGGGAACAGCCACAGGGCGAAAGCGACGGCGAGCGCGAAGACGCCGCCGAGCACCACGAGGTCGACGGGCGCGAAGGTCCCGGCCAGGATCTCGGTCGGCCGGAAGTAGTGGAACAGCGTCCAGGGCAGGATCCATTCCGCGCTCGGCCAGAGCGTCCCCAGGAAGTTCAGGGCATAGGAGAGGATCAGCGCGCCAAGCGCGATCCCGAGGGCCGGGCCCAGCCGATCGAAGGCGGTCGAGGCGGCCAGCGCGATCGCCCCGAAGGCACCGAAGAGCGCGAGCGCGTTGAGCCAGGCGAGCAGGAGATCGAGCGCCGAGAGGTCGCCGGCCACGCCGTAGAGAAGGGCCCCGGCGACGATCCCGACCAGCACCGCCGCGAGGTCCAGGCCCACGAAGAGCAGCGTGACCACCAGCATCGTGCCGTACAGCCGGCGGCGCCCCAGCGGCCGGGCCAGCAGGACCTCCAGCGTGCCGCGCTGGCGCTCCCCGGCGATGGCGATGGCGGGGAGGCCGATCGCGTGGACCGCCACGAGCGCGATCGCGATCGGGTGCACGAGCCCCAGCGCCACCGTGCCCCGGATGCTGAAGACATCGCCGCCGGTGAAGCGACCCAGGATCTCGATCATTGATGCGAAAGCGCCTGTCCGGATCAGCTTTTCCAGGTCCTTGCCGAACGTGGCGTAGACCACGGGCAGGACGAAGCCCCAGGCCGCCAGGCCGAGGATGACGATCGCGAGGCGGCCGCGCTGGGCGGCCAGCGTGCGCCGGAACAGCAGGGCGCTCATGCGGGCCCGTCCGCGTAGAGCTCGAGGAAGGCCTCCTCCAGGCGCGCCGGCTCGATCGTGAGGTCGGCCACGGGGAGCCCATGGAGTGCCGCCAGCAGGCCCGTGACGTCGCCCTCGAGGCCGAGCGAGATGCGGCTGTCGCGGACGACGACGTCGCTGGCGCCGGGGAGGGTCGCGAGCGCCTCGGCCAGCCCAGGCGCGTCGCCTCCGAGCCGGATCTCCACCGCCCGGCGGCGATGGGCCAGGAGCGCGTCCACGTCCTCGAGCGCGACGAGCCGGCCATGCCGGACGATCGCCACCCGGTCGCACACGCGCTCCACCTCGGACAGGACGTGTGAGCTGAAGAAGATCGTCCGACCGGCCGCCCGCCGCCCCTCCAGGATCCCGTAGAAGGCGCGCTGCATCAGCGGGTCCAGGCCCTCCGACGGCTCATCGAGGATCGCCATCTCGGGATCGTGCTGGAGCGCCTGGACGATCCCGAGCTTCTGGCGCATGCCCCGGCTGTAGTCCCGGATCGGGCGGTCGAGGTCCGGCTCGGAGAGCTCGAGGCGATCCAGCAGCTCGGCCCGCAATGCCGGCGGGCGCCTGTAGTAGCTCCCCAGGTAGTCCAGCAGCTCGCGGCCGCGAAGGCTGTCGTAGAGCGCGATCCCGCCGGGCAGGTAGCCCGTCCGCGCGCGGATCGCCACCGAATCCCGGACGCTGTCCAGGCCCAGCACCGTCGCACTCCCGGCGGAAGGGTGGAGGAACCCGAGGAGAACCCGGATCAGCGTGCTCTTGCCGGACCCATTCGGGCCGAGGAACCCGAAGATCTCACCGGTGCGGACCTCGATCGTGAGGTCCTCGAGGGCCCGGATCGGCTCGGCGACGGCGCCCCGACGGAGCAGGTGGCGACCGACGGGATAGCGCTTCGCCAGGCCGTCGGTCTCGATCGCGTTCACCCCTGAACGGTACAGGGGGACGGGCGAGGACGGGCAGCGGACCGGCGCGGGCGGGGCTCCGGTGCGTCCGCGGCCGGGCCGCTGCGGGGAACCGCGGAGCCGCCCGGATCCGCCGGTCAGGCCGGGTCGGGCGCGCCGGCGGTCGCAGCGCCGGCCCGCCAGCGGCGAATCCCCTTCAGCACGGCGTCGAACGTGGCCCGTGTCGCCGGCTGGACATCGAGCTGCACGTGGACGATTTCCAGCGCCTCGTATGCCCCGAGGGCAGCCGCGATCGCCCCCGGATCCGCGGAGAGCGCGACGGGGGCGCCGGGACGTCCGCCGGCTGCTGCCTGATCCGGCTTCACGGTCACGCCAACCGTCATCCCGATCTTCCCTGGGTCGCGACCGACGGCAGCCAGGGCCGCCTGGAGATCGGCGATTCGCCCGGCCAGCCGCTCGTCCGGGAGGCCGAACCAGGCCGCGTTCCAGAGGTCCGCGTGCTCCGCGGTCAGCCGGAGCATCCGCTCGCCCCGGGCCGCGATCATGATCGGGGGGCCGGTCGGACGGGGCCCGCGGGGCGCGATCTCGCAGTCGACCACCTGGTGCCAGCGGCCTTCGAACGTCACGCGGCCGTCGCGCACGAGCGGGGCGATGATCCTGAGGGCCTCCTCGAACCGCCCGACCCGGTGATCGAACGGGTAGCCGAATGCCTGGTACTCGGGCTCGTGCCAGCCGCAGCCGAGGCCCAGGATCAGCCGCCCGCCGGAGACGGCGTCGAGCGTCGTCGCCATCTTCGCCAGCAGGGCGGGCGACCGGAACCCCGCCCCCAGCACGATCGTGCCGATCTCGACCCGCCGGGTGGTCAGCGCGACCGCGCTGAGGATCGTCCAGGCCTCGTGGATCCCGCTGGTTACGCCGTCGCGCCGGAAGATCAGGTGGTCGTAGACCCACACGGAGTCCGCGCCCCCGCCCTCGGCCTGGCGGGCCCGCTCGCGGATCGTGGACCAGGCGGGCGCCCCGGACCCGTCGTCGTCGCTTATGGGCAGGACGAGACCGACCTTCATGGTGGTCAGCCTACCCGGAGCGCCGGCTCCGTGTCGGCGCCGAAGGATCGCCTCAATCCTCGACGGGAGCGCGCCCCGGCCGGTGGGGGACCCGCGCCCGCCGAACGCTCGGCACGAACGCGAAGCCGACCGCGAGCAGGACGAGGGTCGCCCCCATCAGCCCGAGCGTCGTCCCGCCGTCGGTCAGATCGATCAGCGCGCCACCGGCGAACGCCCCGATCGGCATCAGGCCGACCGAGATCGTGCGGGCCGTGCTCCCGATCCGCCCGAGCATCGCGTCCGGCGAGAGGGCCGTGCGCAGCGTGATGTAGGCGATCAGCACGTTGGCCGACACGATCCCCGCAACGAGCGCGGAGACGATGACGACCGGGACCGGCGGCCGGACCACGATCAGCAGGAGGGTCAGGCCGGTCAGGAGGTTGCCCGCCAGCATGACCCGGCCCACCCGTTCGACGTTCAGGCGCCCGGCGACGAGGGCACCCAGCAGGGAACCGACCCCGAACGCGGACAGGATCAGGCCCAGCACGTCGGCCGTGAGATGGCGGTCGCGGGTCACGTGGTAGGTCAGCGCGGTGGCCAGGGCCGCGGTCGTGACCTGGGTCGCTGCCCAGAAGGCGATCGTGGCCCGCAGCGTCGAGTGGCCGGCCACGTAGGCGATTCCCTCGCGGATGTCGGCCAGCAGGTGGGGCCGGTCCGGGCGGGCTTCGGGGCGGAGGGACCGGCGGACGAGGAGCAGCGCCCCCGACGAGATCACGAACGAGCCGGCATCCAGGGCGATGGTCGGGCCCGGGCCGATCACCGCCGCGAGGATCCCCGCGATCGCGGGCCCGGCGATCCAGCCGACGTTGAAGACGGCCTCGAAGATCGCGTTGGCCCGGGCGACCTGGGGCCGCCCGACGAGGCCGGGCACGGACGCCGTGTAGCCGGCCAGCCAGAGGACGCGCAGCACGTTGAGCGGGAACGTCACGAGGAAGATCACGAGCAGGGTCGGCCCGCCCAGCAGTGCGGTCAATGGGATCAGGACCGTCAGGATGGCTCGCCCGAGGTCCGCGGCGAACATCATCAGGCGGCGATCCCAGCGGTCCGCCCAGGCGCCGGCCGCGAGCCCCACGAAGAGGTCCGGAAGCGTCGAGAGCGCCCCCACGACCCCCATCGCGAACCCCGAGCCGGTCAGGGCGAGGACGAGGAGGGGCAGCGCGGTGTTCGTGATCGCGTCCCCGAACGCGCTGATGCCCTGGCCGACCAGCACGACCCGGAAGTCGCGGTTGCGGGCGAGGGGCTCGGGAGCGGCGATCGTCGGTGCGGGCTCCGGGCCCACGGTTGCCGGGGTCACCATCGACCCCGATCGTACGACGTGCGCCCCGGCGCCCGGGTCCCCGGACCGTGCCCGGGTTCAGCCGCCCGCCGCTCCGCAGGGATCCGGCTCGCCCGGCATGAGGGGCCGGACGATCAGTGAGCGGGTGGCGTTCTGGGTCGGGCTGTCCACCCACGGCGTCAAGGCATTTGCCTTCGCGAGAGAGGGCCGGGCGGCCGACGCGTCCGCCCCGCTGATCGTGGCGCAGCGCCAGCCGCTGAGCGGACCCGCCGAGCCGAGCGTCGCCAGCGGCAGCCCGGGCAGCGGCCAGGTCATCACGATCGCGCCGGCGAGCGCATCGGGCGGCGGACCGACCAGCAGCGCATAGGCCTCGGCGACGTACGGCGACTCGGACGCGACGTCCGCCCCGAGCCAGCCCTCGAGGTCCTGGAGGCCGCCCCAGTACCAGGCGAATGCTGCCGGGGTGCCGGCCTGGGGCATGGCGCAGCCTGCCTGGGCAGCCGTGCACGCGGCCGGGGTCGTCGGGCTGCCGATGAGCTCGTGGGTCGTGCCGTCGGCCACGATGATGAGGCGGGCGGTGACGCCCCCGGGCGCGACCGCCCCGCCGCCGAAGTCCGTGGCGGTGCCGAGAAGCCCGGCAGCCCGCGCGGCGTCGCGGAGCCGGTCGACCCCGGCCTTCGAGATCGCCCGCTGCTGGAGGTTCGGCAGGAGCGGGCCTGGATAGATGGCGTCCTGGGGCCCGGGCCGGATGGCACGTCCGTCGTCCGTGATCGCGACGATCGGCTCCTGGGCGAACGTGTGCTGGGGCGCCAGGGCCTGGGTCGTGGAGGCAGAGATGATCACGTGTGCGGACCCGGCCGGAACGGTCGACGGGACGGGCACGGCGGTCGGCGACGGCAACGGCGCGGAAGACGACGCTGCCGGCGTGGACGTGGCGGCCGGGGTCCCCGCGCCGGCGCATCCGGCCGCGAGCATTGTGATGGCCGCAAGCACGGCGACGACCGGAAGCCTGGGAGTCATCGGGCGACCTCGCTGCCCGCGCACGCGGCGGGTCCGCTGGTACGACGGTCGGCGACGGCCGGGGGTTCCCGCCGGCCTACTTCAGGATGACCGAGCGCACCGACGTATTCCTGCCGCGGGCAGTGTCGACGGCGCTGACCGAGAACCGGAGCGTCCCCGCCGGACCGCCGGACCGCAGGGTGACCGTGGCCCGGTAGGTGGTCGCCGAGATCTTCGCCATCCGGACGCTCCAGGGGGTGATCCCCGGCTCCACGAGCCACATGACCGGCAGGGCCGTCGTCAGGGGCTCTGCCGTGACTGCCGTCACGGTCAGGGTGCGGCCGCGGGTCGCCGGGGCAGCGGTCGTGGCCGAGGTCGTGATCCGGAACGCGTCCGCCGTCACGGAGCGCACCAGGCCCATGCTGGCGGTCCCGTCGGTCGCGCTGAGCCGCAGGGCGTAGGCGCCCGCCGGCAGGGTCGCGCCGGTCTGGTCCAGGCCCTTCCAGGCGAAGGCGTACGTGCCCGCGGCGAGCGCCCGCCCGACGAAGCGGCTCAGCACGACCGCTCCGGCAGCGTTGGTCACGACGTAGGTGACCGTGGCAGCACGCTTCAGGACGAACGTCGTGAGGATGGACGGCGCCAGCGCGTCGTGGTCCTGCGGGTAGAACAGGCTGGACGAGGTCGTGAAGCTCGCGATCGTCGTGTAGACGATCACCGAGCGGGTGACGGCCGGACCGCGGTTGCCGGCAAAGTCGCGCGGCGTCGCCGTCAGGGTGTAGGTGCCGTCGGGCACGGCCGCTCCCAGGTAGTTCCCGCCGTCCCACGTCGCGGTCCCGGCGCCGGACGGCGTCACGAACGTGCGCGAGCGGACCGTCGTCCCGGTCGCGTTGGCGACGCGGATGTCGACGTAGCCGGGCTCGGAGGTCGTGTAGGGGAGCGACGCGACGTCGCCCGCGCCATCGCCGTTCGGCGTGATCACGAGGGGCGGGTCGGTGCTCGCCGCGCCCGTGCTCGGCAACGCCGTCGCGGGCGCCGTCGCGGGCGCGGCCGCGAGCGCGCCGGTCGGCGCGGCAAGGTCGATCGTGAGCGAGCCGGTCGCGTCCGGGCCGGCGTTCCCGAGCGGGTCGGTCGCGCTGAGGTCCCAGGTGTAGCCACCTTCCGGCAGCGCGGCCGAGCCGGCCAGCCCGGTCCAGGTCGCCTTCACGTCCTGGCCGGTGCCCTTGAGCGTTGCGACGGCCGTCCCGCCGGCGTCGCGGACTTCCAGCTTCCAGGCGGCTGCGGGCTCGCTGAGCCGTCCGAAGAGCGTCACGGTGTCGCCCCAGCCGTCGCCGTTGGGCGAGAGCTGGGAGGTCCCGGTCTGCATCCACCAGGCAGCGGGCCCGACGCTGTCCCGCGGGACCAGGTCCGGTCCCCTCATGTAGCCGGTCGTGAGGCCGTCCAACGTCGCGACCCCGAGGACTGCCGTCCCGTCGGCGAGGGCAGGCGCGCTCGACGTGAGGCGGACGACCGTGCCGGCGACCAGCGTCGCCGGCGGCGTGCCGTCGGGGTTGGGCGTCAGCGCGGCATCCGGGAAGAGCCCCGCGGCCGCGGGCCCGACCGCTGCGGCGCCCGGGACCGTCAGGGCGGCCGGAGCGGCCGTCGAGGGCGGATAGGCCGTCCGCACGACGAGCGTGGACGAGACCGCCGGCCAGCCGGCGATCGATCGGTAGTAGCCGCTCTGGGCGAGGTCCGGGTCCATCCGGAGCACGGCCCCCGGGGTCCGCACGCTCCCGACGGAGTAGGCGTGGCCCTTGGCGTGGGAGCTCCGGCTCCAGATGGTGTCGACGGTCGAGGTGGTCGTGAAGAGGGCGTGCACGTAGTCCACGGGATCCTGGTGACCGTCGGCGATCACCGCCCGGGCACCGGTCTGGAGCCAGCCGGCGGCGAAGTTGTCGACGCGCTGCTCGGCGACGGCCGGGGTCCCTTCCGGGAGGCCCGGCTCGGAGTTGCCGGACGCATAGCACAGGCGGCTCAGGATGACGACGGCATTGGGCGCGAGCCGGACGCCGGTCGCGAGGTAGTACTCGCCCCAGTACTGCACGGTGGTGTTGTCGGTGCCAGCCGTCGGATTGAGGCCCAGCCCGTTCATGCTCTGCGGCCACGGCGTGGTCCGGTACCTGGAGGGCCAGCCGTTGCCGTGGCCGAGGTAGAGGACGAGGTTGGCACCCTGGAGCGCCGGCGCCACCCTCGCCCAGGTCGCCTTCGGGCTGTAGATCTCGATGACGTTCGAGGTGTACCTGCGGGCCTCGGCCGCGGTCTCGCGGCCCCAGGCGATGTAGTCCGCGGTCAGTGCTCCAACCGGCCCGACGATGATCACGACCTTCGCCGGCGGGGTCGCCGCGCGCGCGACGCGAGCACCCATGCCCGGGACCAGGGCGATGGCGACGGCGAGCGCAACGGCAACGGCGAGGCGACGCATGGTCCGGCGACTGGTCTCCTCCGAGCCGCGGCGAGCGGCGTCGGCACGTCCGATCGGCCGCCTGGCGGCGACCTCGGGGCGAGCATGCTCGCCCGCGCCGACGTGACGCCATGACCCCATGGTCCGCCGGCTGTCTAGTCCCTCCGGCGACGTCGCGGCCTCGTCGCGGGCACGGGCTCGCCCCGGTCGGGCATCATGACCCGGTGCCAACCAGCGCTCCGCCTCCCCGCGTGCTCCCCGGCGACGACCCCGCGGCGATCGCCGAGGCGGCCGCGATCCTGCGGGGCGGCGGGCTGGTCGCCTTCCCGACCGAGACCGTCTACGGCCTCGGCGCCAACGCACTCGACGCCCGGGCCGTCGCCCGGATCTTCGCGGCGAAGGAGCGGCCCGCCTTCGACCCGCTGATCGTCCACCTGGCCGGCGCCGCCGATGTGCCGACGCATGCGCTGGAGGCGGACGCGCTCGACCCGCGCCTCCTGCGCCTGGCGGGGCGCTTCTGGCCCGGCCCGCTGACCCTGGTCGTCCGGAAGCGAGCGCACATCCCCGGGATCGTCACGGCCGGGCTGCCGACCGTCGGCCTGCGAGTGCCGGACCACCCGGTCGCCCTCGCGCTGCTGGCCGCGGCCGGCGTGCCGATCGCGGCGCCCTCGGCGAACCCGTTCGGCCGACTCTCGCCGACCCGGGCGGCCCACGTCGTGGCCGGGCTCGGGTCGCGCGTCGATCTCGTGCTGGACGGGGGGCCCTGCCGGGTCGGAGTCGAGAGCACGGTCGTCCTGCTCGCGGACGGTCGGGCGATCCTGCTCCGACCGGGTGGCCTGCCGCTCGAGGCGATCGAGGCGGAGATCGGACCCCTCGGCCGACCCGTCGCCGACGACGACGGACGAGGCGGCGCTCGCCCCGGGACGAGCCGGAGCCCACTACGCGCCGGCGACGCCGCTCGAGCTGGCGGATCCGCGGGACCCGGCCGGAGCCGCGATCTTCCGTGCCCGGGCCGGGGAGCGCCTGGCCCTGCTGGCGATGAGCCCCCGCGGACGGGCGGCGGCTGAGGCGGCCGGTGGCCCGTTCGTCGCGGTGGAGGTCCTGAGCGAGGACGGGGACCCGGTCGCGGTCGCCGCGCGCCTCTTCGATGCGCTCCACGACCTCCAGGCATCCCGGGCGACCCGCATCGTGGCCGAGCCGTTCTCCGAGGCAGGGCTGGGTCACGCGGTGATGGATCGCCTCCGGCGGGCGGCGGCGAACGTGGAGCCGGCCCCTGCGGCGGAGGCGCCTCCGGCCGCGCGCGCCGGCGAGCCGCGGCCCTGACGCTCTCCTGACATTCGGCGATCGCGGCGCTGATCGCTCGCCGCGACGCTCCGGGCACGGCACGGATCGCATGGGACGTCCGGCCGCCGGACGGGAGACACTCGATGCAGCTCCGCACCTTCCTCCGGGTCGCGGCCGCTCCGGTCGCGCTCGGGCTCACCCTCCTCGGCGCGACGGTCGTGTCCGCCGCGGAGCCGGCCACCGGGTCGCGCGTGATCGTCGGGACCGGGCATCTCGCGGCGGCCGGGGCCGGCGAGGCGCGCGTGCGCGGAACCTTCACGATCACCGGCGCGATGAACGGCGGGACGCTCGTCCTCGACGGGATCGACCGCGACGACTGCCTTCCACGTCACCGGCTGGGCCACCCGGACCCGCGTCGACGCCGACACGATCGTCTGGCGCGGCGTGCACGGGACGTTCACGATCGCCGGCCGCACGATCCGGGTCGCGATCACCAGCCCGCACGTCCGCTTCGTCGCGGCCGGGACGGGTGCCGCGTGGCTCCGGGGGACCGGCACCGTGCGGGTGAACGGGGCGAGCGCCCGGCCGTGGCCCGCCGCGGGCGGCTGGTTCGGCCTCTGAGGCGGTCGCGCGGCCGGCGCTCAGTAGACGAACGGGATCAGCTTCCGGACGCGTCGACGGTAGGCCGCGTAGCCGGGGTACGCCGCGAGGAGCCAGGCCTCCTCGCGGCGCGCCTTCACGTCGAAGAAGACCCCCAGGAGGATGGCCAGCGCCGCCGTCGCCGGGCTCGCGACGACCAGCGACCAGCCCAGGGCGCCCGTCACGAGGCCGGTGTAGATGGGGTGGCGGACGAGGCCGTAGGCGCCCGTCTCGATCAGCCGGCCGTCCTCCCTCGGACGCGGGTTGGCGGTCAGGTTCTCGCGCAGCCCGGTGAGCCCGAGCACGGCCACGACCAGGCCGGCCAGGATGAGTACGCCGCCGGCTGCGCGGCCGACCAGGAGCCACGGATCCGGCCAGGCGGGGCCGAGGAACCCCGAGAGGGCGATGGCCAGCAGGATGACGCCCTGGATGGCCACCCAGCCCTCGCCATTCGGGCCAAGGGCGGGGAGCCGCGTTGTCGGGGGAGGGCTCACACGTCCGGGTCGGAGAAGCGCCGGGCGTTCCCCATCGCCTGCCACACGAGGGCCTGGGTCAGCGCCGTCATCTGGGAGAGATGGTTGCGATCGTGATGGACCCACTCGTGGAGGATCTCCTGGACCGTCACCGGACCGACCTGGGGGTGGATGCCCGTGCGCACGAGCTGGGCCGCCGTGATCGAGCGGACGAGCACGAGGCTGTCGTCGCGAATGGCCAGGAACTCGTTGACCAGGCTCTCGGGGTCGCGCTCATCGTCGTGGCGCGCCGCCGCGACGGCCGGCGGGACCCAGGTCACGAGGGCCGGCGCGTCCTCCGCGATCATCGCCCGGATCCGGCCGCCGAACCCGCGCTTCTCCGCCTCCACGAGATGCCCCAGGACCTCGTTCGCGCACCACCCGTCCGGGATGAGTCGCTCTCCGGCGTGCCCGCCGAGCGCGAGCATCTCCGCCACGAGCGCCTTCCGGGATGCGTCCAGCAGGGCGGCGATCTGCCGAGGCGCCAGGGGTGTGGGATCCGTCATCGATGCTCCTTCCGGTCCGTGGCCCTGATCCTACTCAGCATGCCGCGAGGCGCGAGAGCCGCCCGACCCGTGCGCGCGGGACGGGCGGACCCTGCTCGTGCCGGGGCCCGCAGCGCGTCCGGGCTCGCCTTCCCCCTAGATGAGGTCGCGCGGGATTCGCTCGTGCCACGACCGCGCGAAGACCGGTGCCCCGCCCTCGGTCGCGAGGAGATCGATCGTGACCTCGAACGCCCCGGCGTCCGAGGCGATCACCAGGTGCCCGTCCGTGGCGACGGTCGGCCCACCCGGCCAGGAGACCCGGTACGTCGCCCGCCCCTCCGCGGTGGCATGGGCCCAGTCGTCGGAGGCCGTCAGGCGGAACCGTTCGTCCGACTCGAAGGTCAGCCCGCCGCGCTCAGGGAAGCGATGACCGCCGCCGAACTCGGACACCAGCGCGGTCTCGCCGGCCAGCTCGTCGCGCTCCACGCGCCAGGCCGGGGCGATCCCGTCGAGGAGCTCCGCGCTGCCCGGATCGTGGGCGCCCGTTCCGAGGTCCTCGGTCGCGGGCGCCCAGCCGGCGGGCGTCGGCAGGCGGAGCCGGGATGGCCGGTCGCCGCCGTGGTGCACGACCAGTCGAACGGGCGCCGGCGCCGGCCAGGCGACCGGGAACGCGGCGCCCGCGATCGCCAGCCTGAGGCGCTGGCCGGCCGGGACTCGCGCTGCGGTCGGCGTGAGCGGGACCGTGACCGCCATCACCTCGCCCGGGACGACCGGCGCCGGTTCGGCGAACGAATTGCGCCGGGTCAGGTTGAGCAGACCGCGGGCCAGCAGGCCGGACGTCCCGTCGGGGGCGACCGCCTCGAGACGCACCGCCACCTGGGCGACCGGTCGGTCCGCCTCCACCCACAGGTCCATGCGTGGGATGCCGATGACGAGGACCGGCGACTCGAGCGGTGCAGACGTGTAGACGAGGCTGTGGGCGTCGTCCGGACGGTGGTCCAGCGGACCGCCCTGGGGCTCCCCACCGGTGCAGGTGAACGGCGCGCGGAGCGCAGCGGCCGGAGGGCCAGCCCACGCATCCTCGGCGCCCGGCGGTGCGGCCGGCCCTGGCCGGCCGTCCAGCGCGCCCGCCCCCAGCATGCCGACGCCGGCGAGGTGGAGCGGGGCCGGCGGCTCGATCCGCGCGGCCGTCGGCCAGTGCCGGATCGCCCACCAGCGACCGGGCAGGTCGGCCGGGGCAAGCGCCGTCGGGAAGGCCGCGCCGGGAGGCGGCTCGAGAGCGTAGACCGTGAGCGCGGGGCCCTCGTCGATCCCGTTCCGCTCGTCCTTGAGCCAGCGGTCCCACCAGCGACGCATGAGGCCGATCCCATCGATCGTCGGCCCGGGGGCGCCATCATGCGGCCAGGCATGGCCCCACGGCCCCAGGATCCCGCGCCGAGGCGCCCGCACGTGCTCGACGACCGCGAGGACCGCCTCCCGATACCAGTCGTTCAGCCCACCGAGCGCCAGCACGGCCGCCTGGATCGAGCCCCAGTCCTCGACCGCCGACCCGTGGCGCCAGTGCCCGTCGCGCCGCTGGTGGCCGAGGGAGCTCAGCGGCCACTGGGGGGTGGCCTCTAGGCGGCGCAGCCAGGCCTCGCGCCAGCCCGGGCCGAAGCGCTCGGGATCGGGCGGCAGGGCATTCTCGCCGATCATCTCGACCGGCCAGTACACGCTCTCGCCCGCGAGGCGCGTCCCTCCCCACCAGTGGACATCAACGTGGTAGCGGTCGTGGCTGAAGCAGGCCGGGATGATCGCCCGGAGCGCGGGCGGCCGGCGCATCGCGGCCTGGAGCGCGGAGAAGCCGCCCCAGCTGATCCCGAACATCCCGACCTTCCCGGCGCTCCAGGGCCGGGTCGCCAGCCAGTCGACGACGGCCAGGTTGTCGACGATCTCGCGCTCGGTGTACTCGTCGTCGGCGACTCCGCCGCTGGAGCCCGAGCCCCGGATGTCGAGGCGGCAGCTGACGTAGCCGGCCGCGGCGAATGCGCCGTGAAGGGGCCAGTCGCGCGACAGCGTCCAGTCGTCCTTGCGGTACGGGATCGATTCGAGGAGGGCCGGGAACGGACCGTCTCCGGGAGCGTCCGGAACGTAGATGGTGGCCGCCAGCTCGACCCCGTCATCCATCGCGATCGTGACCTGCTCGGTGCGGACCGGGTAGCCGAGCGGCTTGCCGGCCACGACGTACCGCCGCGGCGCGTCCCGACGACCCATGCAAACCCTCCACGCGCTGCCCCGCGGTGCGCGGGCCGGCTGGACCCCAGTCTAGGGCGGCCGATCCGGGCCGGGGACGGCGAACCGGGGTGGGCGACGGAGCCGGCTCACTCCCGCGTACGGGCCGTCCGCCACGTCGCTCCGACCGTTCGGCCGGCTCCTATAGTCTCGTCAGACGGCTGTCTCGGGAGGATGAAGGAGCTCGTCGCGGATGGCCACATTGTTCGCGGGCGTGACTCGCGGCAGGCCCGGGTCATGAGACCACGCGACTTCGGTCCGGGCCGTCCCGGCGACGCACGAGGAGGGCCGCCCGACCGGCCGCCCCTCCACCGGCCTGACCCTCTGCTCGGCGACGACGCCATCCTCCTGCGGCCGCTGCGCAACACGGATGCCGCCGCGATCGCGGCCGCCTGTGCGGACGCCGAGCTCGCGCGCTGGATCCCGATCCCGGTCCCCTACTCGCTCGTCGACGCCCGCTCCTACATCCTCTTCTCCGAGGACGGCTGGGCGACGGGCCGGGAGGCGACCTTCGCGATCGTCGAGCGGGCGACCGGCCGCCTGGCCGGGACCATCGCGGTCCGCCCAGCCCCGCAGGCCCGGGGATCGGTCGGCTACTGGCTGGCCGCCGAGGCCCGTGGTCGCGGGCTCGCGACGCGCGCCGTCCGGCTGGTGGCGGCCTGGGCATTCGCCGATCCGCGACTCCACCGCCTCGAACTCGTCACGCTCGTCGGGAACGACGCCTCGGGCAGGGTCGCCCTGCGCGCCGGCTTCACGCGCGAGGGCGTGCTCCGGCGCTACCTCCGGTTCCGCGACCGGATGGTCGACGTCGTGATGTACTCGCTCGTCCGCGGTGACCTCGGGTCCCCGGGCTGAACGCTCTCCTCGTGCCCGCGGGCCGTCAGCCGAAGAGAGCGCGCCCGATCACGGCCGCGAAGATGAGGATGATCACGTTGCCGAGCAGGCTGACCCCCAGCCGCAGGCCGGGCGAGAGCCGTCGATGCAGGATCGCCCCCGCGGCGGCCAGCGTGGACTGCCAGGCCAGCGACGCTCCGAACGCGCCCAGCGCGAAGGCGAGCTTCTCGGTCGGGCCGGACCCGGTCGTCCCCAGCCCCAGGATGAGCGCGGCGAAGTAGACGACGGTCATCGGGTTGAGCAGGGTCAGGCCGAGGAACGCCCCGTAGGTTCGGAGCGCACGGCCGGCGGGGAGCGTGCTCCGCACGGCCGTCCGGGCGGCATCCTGGCCGGACGTCGCGTGCCCATCCCAGCGCACGGCGAGGGGCTCCTTCGCCGCGCCCCGCTCCCGGATCGCAGCCCGAACGTCGCGCAGGCCGCGCGCCGCGACGCCGACCAGGACCAGCACGGCGGCGATTCGCAGGGGCCGTTCCCAGGGTGCCAGGACCCCCGCGAGGGCAGACCCGAAGAGGGCGGCGATCACCGCGTAGAGGCCATCTGCGCTGGCCGCGCCCGCCCCGGCCGCGAGGGCGAGGCGGAACCCGCGCCGCAGCCCGGTCTCGACGATGAGGATCGCGATCGCACCGACGGGGATCGCGATGCCGAGCCCGGCCGCGATCCCGGCCAGGAGAGCGGCGCTCATGGCCGGCCACCCCGCCGGCGACGTGCTGGGCGGGGCGCGACGGAAGCCGCGCCGACGCCCGGCGCCAGGAGGCCCGCGGCGGCCTCGATGGCATCGCGAAGGAGGCGATGGGCGGCCTCGATGGCCCGCAGGTTCCCGCGCGCCACCGCGACCGACACGGTCGCCCGGCTGACCCCCAGCGACGCAGCGACGCCGGCCTGGCGATGCCCGTCCAGGACGATCCAGCGGATCACCTCGCCCTGCCGTGGCGTCACGCCGGCGAGAAGCGTGGAGAGGATCAACGCGAGGTCGTCGAGGGCGCGACGCGGCGTGACCGGGGTGCCGGACGTGCCGCGCTCGTCGACCACACCGCCCGGCGCAGCGGCCCGGGTTCCGTCGGCCGTGGGCCGCGGTGCCGCGCGGATCGCAAGGGGTGCGCGGATCGCCGCCGCCGCACCCAGCGCCGCATCAGCCTGTCGGGCGGCGGCGGAAGCGTCGCGCCCGATGCCGATGCCCCACCGGGTGGCGACCGCACGGTCGCCGAGGCCGGCGGCGAGGATCGGGCGGACGGGGTCCGAGCCCGCGGCCGGCGTGACGACCAGGCGCCCGGCGCGCGCGCGCACCGAATCGCGCGGCACCGCCGTCGCCACCGCCTCGGCCAGGGAAGCCAGCGCCGCAGGGGCCGCGGCGCCAGCCGCGAGCGGCCGCCCGACCAGGACCACGACCCCTCCCACGTCGCGAGCGTACGGCCGCCGGAGTTAGCCGTCAACGGCTGACAGTCGGCATCATTCGGAGCTCGCGTCGCCCCTGCCGTCGCCCGACCCCCGGGGGTCGCCGCGGGACCCTCCCAGCGGGGCCGCCGCGGGCCCCACCCCGGCGTACCATCGACCGTGCTCCAGCATTGCCCCGAGGGATTGCCCCGCCATGTCGTCCGAAGCCTTCGAGATCCGGGCCAGGACCGTGCCGACCCGCGGCGCGCCGTCGACCGCGCCGGCCACTCGGGATGGCCACGTCCGCGCGCTCGCCGAGCGCTTCGCCGCGGAAGCGTGACCGGCGCCCTGGGGCGCTACGCGCGGAGCTTCACCGGCTTCGAGCGGGACGCCCGGATCTTCCTCCTCGCGACGCTCGTCTACGGGGTCACCCTGAGCCTCTGGTGGGTGGACTTCTACCTCTACCTGGGGGCTCTCGGCTTCGACGCCGCCTTCATCGGGATCGTCGGGACGGCCTCTTCGGGTGCCGCCGCGCTGGCCGCGTTCCCCCTGAGCATGCTCTCCGACCGGCTCGGCCGACGCCTCGTGATGGCCCTGGGAACCGCGGTCGCGGCCGTCGCGCTGGCCGGGCTCCTCCTCGTCCCGTCGGTTGCGATGGTGCTCCTGGGCGCCTGCCTGGTCGGGGCGGGGAACCAGGCGTTCTTCGTGCTGCAGGGACCGTTCCTCTCCGAGCACAGCCGCGCCGAGCACCGGAGCGAGCTCTTCTCGCTCCAGAACGCCATCTCGACCGGCGTCAACGTGGTCGCCGCCCTCGCCGGCGGCGCCCTCGCGACGGTCGTCGCGGGGATGGGCGGCTTCTCGACGGAGAGCCCGGAGGCCTACCGCGTGCTCCTCCAGGCGATGCTCGCGGCCGCGGTCGTCGCGACCGTGATCCTCCTCGCCCTGCACGACGACCATCCCGGCCGGCGGCGCGAGTGGCGGACCCTGGAGCAGCGGCCCGCCGACGGGTGGGCGGGCGAGCCGATCTCCGTGCGGCTCGATCGCCCGACTGGCCGAGGGGCCCGCGGCGTCGGACTGCCCCGCCTCTCCGACCCCGTGCTGTTCCGACGCCTCGTCCTGCCCGGGTTCCTCATCTCGCTGGGGGCCGGCCAGGTGATCCCGTACCTGAACGTGTTCGTCCAGGGCAAGTTCGGGCTCGACCTGGGCGAGCTCAACTCGGTCTTCGCCCTGACCAGCCTGGGCACGACCATCGCGATCCTGATCCAGCCGGCGATCGCGCGACGCCTGGGCAAGATCGGCTCGGTGGTGCTGGTGCAGGCGGCCAGCCTGCCGTTCCTCGCCGTGCTGGGATTCAGCCCGGTCCTGTGGACCGTGATCATCGCGATGGCGATCCGGAACAGCCTGATGAACGCCGGGAACCCGATCTTCAACGCCTTCGCGATGGAGGCGCTCCGGCCCTCCGAGCGGGCGACCTACGCGGCGGCGGCGAGCCTCGCCTGGTCGCTCGGGTGGGTTATCGCGGGGCCCTGGTTCAGCCTCCTCCAGGGCACCCTCGGGTTCGCGGCCGGCTTCACGGTGAACTTCGCGACGATCATCGTGCTCTACACCGTCGGCACGTTCCTGACCTGGGCCTGGTTCCACGACGCGGAGGCGGGCCGGCGGCGGTCGGCGCAGCCTGACTGACCTGCAGCGGAGCCCGACCCTTCTCGAGGCGCCGGACGACGGGGCGCTGGGGACCCATGCGCCCGCGCGCGCGACCGGGTCGCGGCCCGCTCGACCCGGTATCCTCAGCGCACGATGGCCGACCAGAACGCGACCCCCGGCCGGACCGAGAAGAGCGGCATCCCGCGCAACCCGGGGCGGCACGAGCTGGGCATGAAGGCGACGCTGCTGTTCCCGGATCGCGAGATCGTGGAGCGCTACTACGTGCCCCTGATCTACACGGCCTGCCGGACCTGCTACTCGGAGCTGGAACCGGCGGAGATCTTCCGGCGGGCGGAATCCGGCGAGATCGACCGGGCGAAGATGCAGCGCCTCATCAGCGGCGTGATCGAGAGCGGGCACGGCAGCACGATCGAGCACATCGTCTTCACGTTCGCGATCAGCGGCGTCAGCCGGACGCTCTCCCACCAGCTGGTCCGCCATCGGGCGGGCGTGGCCTTCGACCAGCAGAGCCAGCGCTACGTCACCTACAAGGGCGCGGCGACGATGCTCCCGGGCACGATCGCCGAGGCCGAGCCCGGCCTGCGGGAGCGCTACGAGGCCCAGGTCGAAGGCGCCCTCGACCTCTATGGGGAGCTGGTCGCGGCCGGCATCCCGGGCGAGGACGCGCGCTTCATCTTCCCGAACGCGACGCGCACGAACCTCGTGATGACGGCCAACCTTCGGGCGCTCATCCACATGGGCGGCCTGCGCCTGTGCACGATGGCCCAGTGGGAGATCCGGCGGCTGTTCCAGCTCATCCGCCACGAGATCTTCGCCGTGAGCCCCTTCCTGGGCAGCTTCCTGGCCCCGAAGTGCGTGGCCCTGGGCTACTGCGACGAGATGGGCAATCGCGACGAGCACTGCCCGATCCGGCCCCACAAGGACTCGGTCCTCGGCGCCTGGGCCGAGAAGGCCAAGGCGGCGCAGGCGCGCGGACGCGACCTCTCCGTGGTCGACGGCTGAAGGCCGGCGACGACCCGGGCGCGCGCATGACGATCCGCCTCCAGTTCGACCGGATCCCGCCCGGCACGGAGATCGGGCCGCGTTCCGGTGAGGCCGAGACGGTCCTCTTCGTGGCTGCCGGCGAGCTCGTCATCGAGGGCGACGGCGACCGCGGCCGACGGACGACGGTTCGCGTGGGCGACGCCCTCTACGCGGCCCCGGCCGACTGCCATACCGTCCGCAACGAGGGTCGGATCGACGCGCTGGCCCTTCTCGCCGCGGTCGACCCCGAGCCCGACCGACCCGCCCCGTCCGGGAGCGGACGGCGGTTCGAAGGGGAGCCCGTCCGCCGGCGGGAGGGCGCCCGCGTCATCGAACGGGAGGGCGTGCGCCACCGCCTCCTCGTGGAGCCGGGCGACTTCGGGACGGCCACGTTCGCCATCGGCGAGGTGGAGCTGGAGCCGGGAGCGACGACCGGCTGGCATCGCCACCTCCGCTCGGAGCACGTCATCGTCGTCCTCGAGGGCCGCGGCACCCTCAAGGTCGGCGCCGTCGACGAGACGCTGGAGCCGCTCAAGGGCGTTCGCGTCGAGATGGGTCTGCCCCACGCCATCACGAACACGGGCCGGACGCGGCTGCGCTACTACCTGTGCGCGACGCCGGCGGCCGATCCGCTCTCGGACCGCGAGGACCTCGACCCGGAGACATAGCGCTGCCCGGACACGGAACCGCCCCAGAGGGAGTACCGACACCGGGATGCCGGTCACGTCCCACCAGGGCGGTCGCCGCTCCGGGTGCGCGCGGCCGAAACCGCGCGCGCAGACGGACAAGGAAGCGCCCAGAGGAACCACGGCCAACGTGCTGCCTTGATGTGATCTCAGCGTCACCTCGGGTGGCACGTCCAGGATTGCTCCCGATCGCGCCGCCGGGCCCCTGTTGATGTAATCGCCTGGGATCCGGCTCCGTTGCCCCTCCGGGCAAGACCTATAGTCGCTGGAGCGGCAGCGCTCCACAACGGGGTTATCCACGAACTTCGGCCCGGCCGGCCCTGCGGCGTCCACGAAGATCCGCGGAGTGTGGATGGAATGTGGACGGAGGTCGGGCCTCAGCCGCCGATCGCGAACATCTCCACCCGGGGCAGCTCCTCCGTGCCCGCCGTCCGGAGCTCCGAATAGCGGTCGGCCCGGACCAGCCAGGTCTCCCGGATCAGCTGCTCGAGGTCCGCGTCCGTCGCGCCCGACCGGAGCGGGGCCTTGAGGTCCGTGCCCTGGGCCGCGAAGAGGCACGTGTAGAGATGGCCTTCCGCCGAGAGGCGGGCCCGGGTGCACGTCCCGCAGAAGGGGGCGGTCACAGACGCGATCACGCCGACCTCGCCCGCGCCGTCGCGATAGCGGAACCGGTCGGCCACCTCGCCCGGGTACGCCGGGGGGACGGGCTCGAGGGGGAGGACGGCATCGAGGCGGGCGAGGATCTCCGCCTGGGGCAGCACGTCGTCCATCCGCCAGCCGTTCGTGTGGCCCACGTCCATGTACTCGATGAAGCGGAGCGTGAGCCCCTCGGCGCGTGCCCAGCGCGCCATCGGCACGACGGAGGTCTCGTTGAGGCCTCGCCGCACCACCATGTTCACCTTGATCGGTGCCAGCCCGGCCGCCCGCGCCGCGGCGATCCCGTCCAGGACTCGCGTCACCGGGAAGTCCACGCCGTTCATCAGGCGGAACGTCGCGTCGTCCAGGGAGTCAAGGCTGACAGTGATCCGGCGCAGGCCCGCATCGGCAAGCCTCCCGGCCAGCGGAACGAGAGCGGACCCGTTGGTCGTCAAGGTCAGGTCGCGGACGCCCTCGATCGCTGCCAGCAACCGGATGAGGTCGGGCAGGTCACGCCGGACCGTCGGCTCGCCGCCCGTGATCCGCAGCTTCTCGACACCGAGCCCGACGAAGATCCGGGCGAGCCGGGTGATCTCCTCGAAGGAGAGGATCAGGGATCGCGGCAGGAACGCGTAGTCGCGCCCGAACACCTCGGCCGGCATGCAGTACGTGCACCGGAAGTTGCAGCGATCCGTGACCGAGATCCGGAGGTCATGCATCCTCCGCCCGAGGCGGTCGCGGGGCGTGGCCCCCGCGACGTCGGGTCCCGGGGCCGTTTGGCCGCCCGCGACGTCGGGTCCCGGGGCCGTTTGGCCGCCCGGGGCGCCCGGGGCGACGGTCGGGAGGAGTCGTGCAGGACGCAGGTCACGTCCGGTGGCCCGAACGTCTGTCGGCGGGACCCCTGGTCGCGGGTCGGCTGGGCTGGCCATGATTGGCGCATCGTAGCCGGGCGCGGGGAGAACGGCCACGACCGTCGGGGGCCTCGTCGCCCCGGCGCGTGAAGGCACCGCAGCGGTGACGGGCCGCACCGAGCGGGCCCCCGGTGGTACCACCTGCGGTGACGACTGGTACCACTAGTCGCTCCTGCGCACCCCGGGCACCACCTAGCATCGGGAGCGGGCTGAGTGCCCGTCATGAATGGTGCTACGAGGGACTCCGCAGCATGGCCACGACAGAATCCCGAGCGGGTTTCCGGCTCCCGTGGAGCTCGGATCGGGCTGCCGCGCAGTCCTCCGAGCTGGAGGAGACTGAACCGCAGGCCGTCGACACGGCTGGTGCCCCCGATCCCCAGGATCCCGGGGAGATCGATCCCCCCACGAACGAGGCCTCGAACAAGGCAGGAATGGCGACAGCGAGGCCAGACCGGGTCGAGCCGAACGCCCCGCATGCGCCGGACGACCGTGGATCCGCCGGTGCGCCGGTGGTGCCTCCTCGGGCCCGGCCGACGAAGTTCCTCGCCGAGCTGACCCGGGCCATGCAGGCCGCCGCGGAGCTCTCCCGAGCCAGCACGATCGCCTCGCTCCAGGCGGACGCCAACGCGTTCATCGAGGAGATCCGGGGACGGTCGGCCGGCCAGGTGGAGTTCCTGCGCCACAACACCGACGCCGACATCGCGGGCATCAGGGAGTGGTCCAAGGCCGAGATCGCCCGGATCCGCGAGGAGTCGGACGCCCGGATCACGATCCGCCGCAACCGGCTCGACCAGCACCTGGAGCGCCACGCCGCGCTCGTCGAGGACGAGGTCCGGAAGGTCCAGGCCCAGATCGCCTCGTTCGAGGCCGAGATGGAGCGCTTCTTCTCGGAGCTGCTCACCGAGGTCGACCCGACCGAGTTCGCGGCCCGCGCCGCCCAGCTGCCCGAGGCGCCGACCTTCACGGGGATCGACGAGGACGCGCTCGTCGCGCTCATGAACGAGCCGCTCGCCGAAGACACAGCCGCTCCGGACGAGCCGCTGCAGGTCGAGGATTCGTCGGCCGTCCTGGCCGGGGACATGCCCCTGGCCGACGCGACCGAGGAGGCCTCCTTCGAAGCTTCCGGCGTGCTGGAGGCCGTGCCGGCGCAGCCGGCGGATAACGCGACGGCCGAGGCCGAGGATGCCGCGGCCGTGGCCGAGGCCGAGATCGTCGTGGCCGAGACCGAGATCGTCGTGGCCGAGCCGGAGCACGGGATGGCCGAGCCGGAGCCCGAGGCCGTCGCGGCCGAAGCCAAGGCCGAGCCGCAGGCGGAGCGGGTGGCGATCGAGATCGTCACCGGACCCGACGAGCAGGCCGAAGATGCCGGGGCAGCCGTGGACGAGACCTCCGAATTCGACGCCGCCGAAGCCGCGGCCGCCGAGGCCGCCGCCGCAGCGCTCCAGAGCATGGAGACCATGAGCGGAGACTTCCTCGCCGCTCGCCTCGGCGGGTTCGACCCCGCGACCCCGGCAGCCCCGACCGAGCCGGACCTTCCGGTCGCCCTGGCCGCGCAGGGCGTGCCGGCGGCAGCCGATGCCGCTCCCGTCGTGGCAACCCAGGTGATCGTGTCGGGCCTCGTCAGCGTCGCCTCCATCGCGGCCTTCAAGCGGAACCTCGGCGGGCTCCCGGGAGTCGAGGGCGTCGGCGTGTCGTCCGGACCCGACGGCGAGTTCGTCTTCAACGTCCGCCATGCGGATGGCGTGGTCGTGCGCGACCTCGTCGTCAGCCTCCCGGGCTTCAAGGTCCAGGTGACCGGCGGTGGCGAAGGGATCGTCACGGCCAACGCCCACGACCCCGAGAGCTGAGCCGACCGGGGACATCGAAGACATCATGGGACGCCCGATCATCGCCATCGCCCTTCCGGTCGCCGAGCGCGAGCCCGTGGCCATGGCCCTGACTGAAGGCGGATTCGACCCGGTCGTCGTCGAGCGGCCGGCCGAGCTCGAGGCGATGCTGGCCGCGGGTCGCGACGTCGCCCTCGCCGTCCTCGACGGGGAATCGGACTTCGACGCCTCGCTCGAGTTCTACGGGATCCTCCGCGACGTCGGTCGCGAGATTCCCGTCCTGATGGTCGTATCGCCGGACGCGCTCGACAGGCTTTCGCTGGGCAGCGGACGGAACGCCGTCCGGGACGAGCTCTTCGCCCGGCCCTACTCCGCCGAGGCGCTCCGCTGGCGCGTCGAGGCGATGCTGATCCGCGGCATGACGATCGACGACGGCAGCGGGGTAGTGCTGCAGGGAGGTCCGCTCGCGGTCGGCGACTGGGCGCGTCGCGGGACGTTCATCACGATCTTCAATCCCAAGGGCGGCGTGGGCAAGACCACGATCTCGGTCAACCTCGCAGCCGCGTTCGCAGCAATGGACAAGAAGGTCCTGCTGGTCGACGCCGACACCGTCACCGGCCACCTCGCCACCTCGCTCGGGCTCGAGAAGGTCCGGACGCTCGTCGACTCGCTTCTCGACGCCAGCGAGGCCGGGGCCGCCGGACAGACCGAGACGCTCGAGGAGATCGTGGCGTCCCATGCGTCCGGCCTCAGGCTGCTGGTCCTGACCTCCAGCCCGCTCAAGACGACGCTCCTGGACCCGGAGCGCGTGGCCGACGCGATCGACTCCGCGCGGCGGGCGTTCGACGCCATCGTGGTGGACCTCCACCCTGACTACGGGCCGCTCAACCGCGCCATCTTCGAGCGCTCGGACCGGATCCTGGTCCCGGTGACGCCGGACGTCCCGGCCATCAAGGCTGCGGTCCAGCTGCGGCACATCCTCGAGGAGATCGGCGCCGGCGAGCGGATCGCGATGGTCGTGAACCGGGCCAACAGCGGCGTCAGCGTCGAGGACATGGAGCGGACGGTGGGGATCCCCGCGTTCGCCTCGATCCGATCCGCCGGCCTCCAGCTCGTGAAGGCCTCCAACGAGGGCAAGACGGTCATCGAGCTGTTCCCCCGGGAGAAGATCACCGCGGACTTCCAGGTGCTCGCCGAGCGGGTGCTGGGCGTGGAGCGCACGCGCGGCGCCACCAAGGTGCCCGGGCTGCGCAACGTCCTCCGGCGCGAGCCCGCGCGCGCATCCTGAGCCGGCAGCTCCGGCCCGCGCGCTCCCGACGCCGGGTGCCTAGCCGGCCCGGACGCGCTCGCGCATCGCCGTGATCGCGTCGTGATCCAGCTGCTCCACGCCACGCAGGGAGGCCCGGTTCACCAGCACGACATCGAGGTCCAGTGAGCCGAGCCGGGTCGCGCCGTTGTAGACGAGCGCCTGGGTCACCGGGAAGAAGAGCTCGGTGGTCCGATCCAGGAGCCGCTCGGGCTCCGATCCCGGGTAGAGGAGGACCGTCCCGGTCAGCCGGAACGGCGGCACCTCCAGGGCGACGTCGTAGGGAACCTTGTGGACCCGGCTGGCAACCCGCTGGTCCTCGCTCAACGGCAGCAGGCTTCCCTCGCCGGCGACGACCACCAGCAGGTCGTACGGATCGATCTGGGAGAGCCCGGGCGCCGGCTCGAGGTCGCCGGCGCGCTCGATCGGGGCCCAGCTGACGTCGCTGATCGCGAGCGTGGCGCGCCGGTTCAGCGTGTCGGACATCCGGCCCACGATCTCCATCCGGCCGACAATCCGCCAGTCCTCGGTCAGGGCGTCGAAGTGCACGCTGCGGCGGGCCTCGGCGGCCCGCGGCGCGTCGCCGCTCGGCCCCGGCGGCGACGTCGGCGGGGACAGGGGTCCCTTGCGCCGGAACCCGAACGGCATCAGTCCTCCGCTTTGCCCGTGTTCTCGCGGATCAGGTCGACGACCCCTGCCTCCGCGAGCGTGGTGGTATCGCCGAGGGCCCGGCCCTCCGCGATGTCGCGGAGGAGGCGGCGCATGATCTTCCCGGACCGCGTCTTGGGCAGGTCCGGCGTGAAGAGGAGGTACTTCGGTCGCGCGATCGGCCCGATCACGTAGGCGACGTGCTCGCGCAGCTGGAGCGCGAGGGCGTCGCTCGGCGCCTGGCCCGCCTTGAGGATGACGAAGGCGAAGATCGCCTGGCCGGACACCTCGTCCGTCTTACCCACGACGGCGGCCTCGGCCACCGACCGATGGTCCACCAGGGCCGACTCGATCTCGATCGTGGACAGGCGATGGCCGGCCACGTTCATGACGTCGTCGACGCGGCCCAGCAGCCAGAAGTAGCCGTCCTCGTCGCGCTTGGCACCGTCCCCGGCGAAGTACATCCCCGGGAAGCGGCTCCAGTAGGTCTGCCGATAGCGCTCCGGGTCCCCGTAGATGCCCCGCAGCATCGCGGGCCATGGCCGTTTGAGCACGAGGAACCCGCCACCGCCCCGGGGCACCGAGTTGCCAGCGGCGTCCACGATGTCCGCCGCGATGCCCGGCATCGGGAACGTGGCGGATCCCGGCTTCGTGGTCGTGACACCGGGCAGCGGGCTGATCATGATCGCGCCGGTCTCGGTCTGCCACCAGGTGTCGACGATGGGAGCCTGGCCGCGCCCGATGTTCTCGTGGTACCAGAGCCAGGCCTCCGGGTTGATCGGCTCGCCGACCGAGCCGAGGAGGCGCAGCGACGAGAGGTCGTGCTTCGCCGGGAAGGCCTCGCCCTGCTTCATGAAGGCGCGGATCGCGGTCGGCGCCGTGTACAGGATGGAGACCTTGTAGTCCTCGACGATCTGCCACCAGCGGTCCCAGTCCGGGAAGTCCGGGGCGCCCTCGTAGATGATCGAGGTGGTCGCGTTGGCCAGGGGCCCGAACACGATGTAGGTGTGCCCGGTCACCCAGCCGATGTCGGCGGCGCACCAGAAGACATCGTCCGGCTTGACGTCGAACACGGCCGCATGCGTGAACGCCGAGCCGACCAGGTAGCCGGCGGAGGTGTGCACGATCCCCTTCGGCTTGGCCGTGGTTCCCGACGTGTAGAGCAGGTAGAGCATCTGCTCCGACTCGACCGGGACGGGGTCGCACTGCGCGGACTGGCGGTCGACGAGCTCGCCCCACCAGTGGTCGCGCCCCTCCAGCATGTGGGTGCCTTCCTTGAGGCGGTTCACCACGATCATGTGCTGGATCGTCGGGGTCGAGGTCACCGCCTCGTCGGCGTGGTGCTTGAGCCCGACCTTCTTGCCCCGCCGCCAGCCGCCGTCGGCGGTGATCAGGACCTTGGCGCCCGCATCGTTGATCCGGTCCGCCAGCGCCTCGGAGCTGAAGCCCCCGAAGACGACCGTGAATGCCGCCCCCAGCTTCGCGCAGGCGAGCATCGCGACCGGCAGCTCCGGGATCATGGGCATGTAGATGGCCACCCGGTCGCCCTTCCGGACGCCCAGCTCGCGCAGGGCGTTGGCCGCCTTGTTGACCACCACCTGGAGATCGCCATAGGTGATGGTCCGGCTGTCGCCGGGCTCGCCGATCCAGTGGTAGGCGACCTTCGTGGCCAGGCCGCGCTCCACGTGGCGATCGACGCAGTTGTAGGTGACATTGAGCTCCCCGCCCGTGAACCACTTCGCGAACGGCGGGTTCCACTCCAGCGTCCGGTTGAACGGCGTGAACCAGCTGATCCGCTCGTTGGCCTGGCGCGCCCAGAACGCCTCGAAGTCGGCCTCGGCCTCCTCGTACAGGGCGGCGGTCGCGTTCGCCTGGGCCGTGAAGGCCGGGTCAGGCGGGAACGTGCGCTGCTCGCTGAAGTTGGCCTCGATCTCCGGGGGCGTGCTCGGATCGGCAGTCACGGACAGGCACCTCGACGACGTCGTTGGTGGTTCGGTCCCGGCATGATACTAGCGACCGGGCCGCCGATGTCCTGCGTCGCGAGGTGACCCGGGGCAGGCGGACCTCAGGTGTACTCGGCGTCGGCCGCCGGATCGTCCGCTGCCGCGGCCCGGACATCGGCGCCGCGATCCAGGACGAGGCGGCGCGCCGTCGCCAGCCCCACGCCGTTGGCCGCGAAGGACGCCAGGACGCGCCGGCGGAGCTCGCCAGCGACGGCCCACTGCTCACCCGGCCGGACCATGCCCTGGACCAGGATCGGGATCCCCGGGTCCGCGACGGGCTCGACCCGGAGCACGGCCGGCGCCTCCAGGATCTTCGCGGACCAGGCGGGAGCAGCGGCCATCTCGCGGCCGACGGCGTCGATGAGCGCGGTCGCCCGGTCGATGTCCGTGTCGAGCGCGACGAGGATCCGCTCGTTGATCCGGGCGAAGGTGCGGGTGAAGTTCGACGCGACGCGAATCTCGCTGTTGGGGATCGAGTGGACGGTCCCGTCCATGTCGCGCACGACGGTCCGCCGGATCCCAACCTCCTCGACCGTGCCCCGCACACCGGCGATCGCGACCACGTCCCCGACGCTGAACGGGTTCTCGCCCAGGATCAGGATCCCGTTCAGGTAGTCGTGGACGAGCTGCTGGGCACCGAACCCGACCGCCCCGCCGATCGCGACGCCGAAGGCCACGCCCAGCCCGCCGATCGCGTCCCAGAGGGCCGGGGCGAAGGAGCTGACCGCGGCCATCGTGGCGATCGCATAGGCGGTCCAGCGGACCAGCCGCAGGGCGAACCCCGCCACCGTGTCGAGGCGCCGCCTGCGCTGGGCCATGCGGTCCGTCCGGTCGTCCGCGTCGGTCGACAGGCCCGTCGGGAGGGGAGCCGCGGCAGCCCTGGCCACGACGACCTGGACGGTCTGCCGGAGCACCACGTAGAGGATGTACAGGACGGCGATCGCGACCGCGAAGCCGAGCACGCGCAGGCCGAAGCGGCCCAGCCCGTCGAGGATGTTGGCGAGCGCGTCCTGCATGGCCGGAAGCCTAGCGCACGGGGCGCGCCGACGGCCCGCCGGCCCCGTCCGCCGACGGGAGCGATCCGCTCAGCCGGCCGAGCCCCCGAGCCGCACCGTGATCGCGCCGGCCGTCGCCCGGGCCTGGGCGGCCAGCTCGGCCACCCGGGGCGGCGTGACCCGGAAGGCCGGACCCCAGATGTCGACGGCGGCCACGACCCGGCCACGGGCGTCGTGCACCGGGGCCGCCACCGCATTCAGGCCGGCCTCCCATTCGGAGAAGGCGGTCGCGAATCCGCGCCGCCGGACGCGGGCGAGCTCCTCGAGGAGCGGCTCCAGCTGGGTGATCGTCCGTTCCGTGCAGGTTGGGAGCCCCTGCCTGACGAGGCGCAGGACGTCGCGCTCGGCCATCGAGGCCAGCAGCACCTTGCCCGAGGCCACGCAGTGGAGGGCCGTCGCCCGTCCGGTCCGGTCCGGGCAGGCAACCATGTTGGGTCCGTCGACCTGGGCGACGGTCCGGCAGGTGTCTCCCTCCAGGACGCCGAGGCTCACCGTCTCCCGCGTCGCGCGGGCCAGCCGCTCGAGCTCCGGCAGGGCCAGCCCCCGGAAGTCGAGCGTCTTCTCGGCCCGTTCGGCGAGCCGGATGATCACCAGCCCCAGGCGATACTTCCCGGTCTCCTCGTCCTGCTCGACGAGGCCGCGCCGCTGGAGCGTGGCCAGGAGCCGGGACGCCGTGCTCTTGTGGAGCCCGAGCCGGCGGGCCAGCTCGGTGACTCCGGCCTCGCCGGGGAACTCCCCGAGCGCGACCAGAAGCGTGGCCGCCCGGTCCACGGACCGCACGGCGTTGCCGTCCAGCCCATCGACGTCGATCGCCCGCGCGGGCACCGCGACCGGACCGAGCGGGGCCATCACGGGCACCGGAGCCGGGGCGACGCGCAGGACGCGGCCGACCGGCGGCGCCTCGGTCGCCTGCTCGAGCTCGGCGCGGACCTCAGCGGCCATGCGCCCTGTCCTCCAGCGCCGCAGCCATGGCGTCGGCGAAGATCGAGATGATTCGATCGACGATGTCGCCCTCGGCGTGGGCCTCCGACATGAACCAGGGCTCCCGGGAGTCCGGTTCCGGCATCGCCCCGCGGAGGTACATGCCCTTCGCGATCGCGTCGTAGAGCTCGTGGTCGGTGTTGGCCCAGTCGCGGTATTCGCTGGGCATCTTGTCCGTGAACATCACCCCGAACATCGAGGGATGGCCGGTGAACACGTACGGGATGCCATGGCCGTCGAGGACCGCGCGCAGCCCGGCCTGGACTGCCTCGCCGTTGCGATGGACCGTCGCCAGGGCATCCGTGTCGCGCAGGATCTCGAGGGTCTTGACGGCCGCGGCGGCGGCGACCCGGTTGCCCGCGTACGTGCCGCCGTGGCTCGCATGCGTCGGCAGGACGTCCATGACCTCCTTGCGCCCGCCGAACGCGGCCGCCGGGTAGCCGTTGCCCATGGCCTTGGCGAAGGTCCCGAGGTCCGGCGTGATCCCGAAGAACTCCGCGGCGCCCCCCTTCGCGAAGCGGAAGCCGGTCTTCACCTCGTCGAAGATCAGGAGGATCCCGAACTCCTTGGTGAGTGCCCGGACCGCCTGGTGGAAGCCCGGCTGGGGAAGGATCCCCTGGGCGTTGCCCAGGACCGGCTCCACGATGATGGCCGCGATGTCGTCGCCCTCGCGCTCGAAGAGCGCCCGGAGCCGTTCCACGTTGTTGTAGCGGGCCGGGATGATCGTGTTCGCCACGGCATCCGGAATGCCCCGGCCCCAGGCCAGTCGCGACGGGTTCTCGGCGTCGCCCAGCTCGGCCATGTCGTTGGGCAGGACGCTGATCAGGGCGTAGTCGTGGACGCCGTGGTACTGGCCCTCGAACTTCACGATCTTGTTGCGCCCGGTGAAGGCGCGGGCGATCCGCATGGCGTGCATCGTCGCCTCGGTGCCCGAGACGGTCAGGCGCGAAAGCTCGACCCAGCCCGTCAGCTCCTGGACCAGCTCGTTCGCCCGGACCTCGTCCTCGGACGTCAACGAGAAGCTGACGCCCCGCCGCATCCGCTCGTTGACGTAGTCATCCACGCGAGGGTCGGCGTGACCCAGGATCACCGGGCCGTAACCCATCCGCAGGTCGATGAACTCGTTGCCGTCGACGTCCCAGACCCGCGCGCCCTTGCCCCGGTCGACGTAGATCGTCGACTCGCCCCACGCCCGGAAGTTCGAATCCGCGCCGCCCGGCATGACCGTCATGGCCCGGCGCCACATGGCAACCTGCCGGTCGCGGGTGATCGCGGGCGTCGTCGGCGTGGCGGGCTTCGTCGTCATAGGACCTCCGGTGACGCGATCGGTCACGAGCGGGACGGCGGCCGCGAGGGCGGGCGGCCGGGGCGTCCGAGTGGGACGGCTGCCCGTTCCAAGGGACGGAACGGCGCGATCGTCGCATGGTGCCACAGGGGCCTGCCCGCGTCAACGATATCCGCAGGACTGCCACGTTCCCGACACGAATCACGCAGGAATGGCCTCCCATGGCCGCGGGATGCGTCGCGTCCGCCATTCGATCGCCGCGGCCCCCCCGAGGGGGGCGTCTCCCCTTCTCGCGGCCGCGGACTCGGGCCGGCTGGGCCGCCGCTCTGCCCCCCGATCGGAACAGCCCGCGCGGGCGCGCGCCGATGCGCCAGAATCCGGGCATGGCACGACTCGAGCGCGCGGCCGCGGGCCCCACGAGCTACTGGCTGACCACCGGGACCTGGTCCCGGCGCCCCTCGCTGCGCGGCCGCGCGAGCGCCGACGTGGCTGTCATCGGGGCGGGCTTCACGGGGCTCTGGACGGCCCTTCGCCTGCTGGAGACGGACCCGGGCCTGCGCGTGGCCGTCCTCGAGATGGAGACCGTCGGGTTCGGCGCCACGGGCCGGAACGGGGGCTTCTGCGAGGCCAGCCTGACCCACGGGCTCGAGAACGGCCTCCTCCACTTCCCGGACGAGGCGGACCTCCTCCAGCGCGAGGGCATGGCCAACCTGCGGGCGATCGTCGACTTCACCCGCGCGAACGGGATCGCCTGCGACCTCGAGGAGACGGGCCAGCTGAGCCTGGCCGACACGGCCCGCCAGGTCGACGAGTTCCGGGAGCACGTCGCCCTCTCGAACTCCCATGGCGAACGGGCGCTCTTCCTCGATGGAGCGGCTGCCCGCGCCGAGGTCCACTCGCCGCGCTGGACGGCCGGGGCGTGGCACCCGGACAGCTGCGTGATGCTCAACCCGGCGAAGCTCGCCTGGGGCCTCGCCCGGGTGGCCGAGGAGCGCGGCGCGCGCCTGTACGAGGGCACCCGCGTCGGCGGGCTGGACCGGGTCGCGGGCGGGGTCCGGATCCGGACCATCGCCGGGGATGGGATGCCGGGCGAGCTCCGGGCCCGCCACGCGGTGGTCGCCACGTCGGCCTACTCCGGCTGGCTGCGCCGGCTGCAGTCCATCTTCGTCCCGGTCTACGACTACGTGCTCGTCTCGGCGCCGCTCACCGGAGAGCAGCGGGCCGCCATCGGATGGGCCAACCGCCAGGGCCTGGCTGACGCGCACAACCAGTTTCACTACTTCCGGCTCACGGCGGACGACCGGATCCTGTGGGGCGGCTACGACGCGATCTACTACCCGCACAACGGGGTCGGGCCGGTCCACGACCGGCGCCCGTCGACGTTCGAGAAGCTGGCCCGGAACTTCGCCGACCGCTTCCCGGCGCTGGCCGACCTGCGCTGGGACTTCCGGTGGGGCGGGGCGATCGACACGACCTCCCGGTTCACGGTGGCGTTCGGGCAGACGTTCGGTGGCAGGGTCGCCTACGCCCTCGGCTACACCGGGCTGGGCGTGGGGGCCACCCGCTGGGCGGCCGGGATCGTGCGGGACATGATCCTGCGCCCGGAATCGGACCTGCTCCGGCTCCGCTTCGTCCGTTCGAAGCCGGTCCCCTTCCCGCCCGAGCCGGCTCGCTCGATCGCGGTCGAGACGGTCCGCAACGGGCTCATCGAGGCCGACGCCGACGATGGTCGGCGCGGGATCGTCCTGCGCACGCTCGACGCCCTCGGGATCGGCTTCGACAGCTGATCGACGCTCGATCTCCCGCCCATGGCGGCGCGGTCGCGCTGCTTCAGGGCGTGATCGTGAACGACCCACCGGCCATGTAGGCGCTGTCGACGTGCAGCTCGATCCGGTAGGCACCGGGGGGCAGGGTCCCGACCGGTTCGCTCGCGTAGATGCAGGACTGCCCGGCCGCGTCGACCTGGAGCCGGCCCTGGCGGACGGTGGCCCCGTCGCGCAGGATGACCAGCTCGACGTCCGAGTTGGCCGGGATCGGCTCGTCCGTCCAGGCGACCCACCACAGGGAGGCGCCGCTGCGCGCCGACGTCACGGGCGCCGGGATGGCGCAGGAGCTCGCGGTCGGCGCCTGGTCGAGGAGGTCCACGGTCCCGAGCCGGGCCAGCGCGTCACCGACGGCCAGGTTGGCGACGCGACCGAGCGCGACCAGGAAGAGGCCGGTCCCCAGGATCCAGCCGGCCCCGAGGACCGTGAGCGCGGCACGCCGGACGCTGGGCGCGAGCGGCGGGACCGGCAGCGCATCCGGGTTCCCGATGCGCAGGCGGCGGTACAGGATCGCGCCCGCGATGAGCGCGGCGGGCGTGACGACCGCCGCGACGAAGGCGACCACGATGTTCGCGGGGAGCGCGGACAGGGTGCTCGAGGAGGCCGTCCCCGTCGCGCCCGGCATCTCGAAGGCCAGCGCGCCCAGCCAGAGGGGCAGGACCAGCGCCCAGGGCGCCAGGGCGAACCAGAGGACGGCCCGCAGGCGCTTGCCGCTCTGCCGCCAGCTCTCGCGGAGCGCCGCCCGCAGCGGCAGCCGGTCGATCACGATCGCGGCCGGCGCGAGTGACAGGCGCAGCATCACCCAGAGGAGGACCACCGAGGCGACCAGGATGAGCCCGCTCAGCGCGAGCAGCCGGCCGGCCTCGTCGGACGTCATGGTCACGAAGCCGGCGCTCGGCGGGGGCGTGAGCAGGTGGCCCGCCGCGAGGTAGCCGACGCCGGGCAGGGCGATGAGCGCCCCGTACCCGAGGAGCGGGAGGACCCGCCGCCCCGCGCTGGCGAGCGCGTCCCGGAGGGAGGGCCGTCCGCCCCCCAGGGCGGCGTTGGCCAGGGCCACGATGACGCCGTTGAGGACGCCGCCGACCATCGTGGCGACGAACGAGAACGCGCCGACGACCACGATGTCGTCGGCGAAGAAGGCCGAGATGATGCCCAGCAGGGCGCTGACGAGGCCCACCGCCAGGAACGGCAGCGGGGTGCGCAGGTAGAGTCGCACGGCGTCCCGGAAGGCGGGCCGGCCCCAGCGCGCCGGAAGGCCGACGGGGACGTAGCGGCCCCAGCCCTGGCCCGACCCCGGTGGCCCCAGTGGCCCTGGTGGCCCGTCGGGCGGCCCGGGCGGCGTGGGCGAGGACCCGTCCGCGCCGCCGGCGCCCGACGTCCCGGCCTCCGTGGGCGGCCCGGAGTCCTGGGGGGCGCCGTCGTCGTCCGCCATGCCTATCGCCCGACCCGTCCGCGCCCGGGGACGCTCCGACCGTTCATTGGGCCGGGCGGACCCAGCCGGGCAGCTCGCGGGCAAGCGTGGCCAGGGGCAGCGAGCCGTGGCCGATCACGGCATCGTGGAAGCCCCGGATGTCGAACGCCGCGCCGTCCCGGGCGGCGATCTCGCGCCGGAGCCGCTCGATCTCGCGCTGTCCGATCTTGTACGTGAGCGCCTGGCCCGGCCAGGCGATGTAGCGATCCGTCTCGATCTGGGCGTCGGTCTCCGTGAGGCCCGCCTCCAGAAGGACCTCCACGCCCCAGGCGCGCCCCTTGCGCAGCGCGTGGATCCCCGTGTCGACCACGAGGCGGGCGGCCCTCCAGGCCTGCGCCGTGAGCATCCCGAACCGCTCCGCCTGGTTCCGGAAGAGGCCCATCTCGTCGGCCAGCCGCTCCGAGTAGAGGCCCCAGCCCTCGACGTAGGCCCCGCCCACCATCCGCGAGCCCAGGCGCCGGAAGGCCGGCAGCGACGGGTGCTCCATCTCCAGGGCGATCTGGAAGTGGTGGCCGGGAACCGCCTCGTGGTAGGTCGTCGTCCCCAGCGTGGAGAAGTAGCGGCTGGGCAGGTCGTAGGTGTTCACGTAGTACGTGCCCGCGCGGGAACCGTCCGCGGCGGGCGGGAGGTAGTACGCGAAGGGCGAGTCCTTCTCGGCGAACTCGTCCACCGGGCGGACCGTGCAGCCGGCGACCGGCATTCGTCCGAACCAGGCAGGGGCCGCGGCCAGCGCCCTCTCGATGTCCTCGAGGGCACGCGCCACGAGCTCGTCCTTCGAGGCGGCCACGTTGCCGGGGTCGCTCCGGATGTGGTCGACGTAGGCAGCGACGTCGTCGCCGAAGCCCTCGGCGCGGGCGATCCTGCGCTTCTCCGCGCGGATCTCCGCCAGCTCTGCGAGGCCGATCTGGTGAACCTCCGCGGGGTCCAGCTCCAGGGTCGTCCAGGCGAGGCTCGCCGCCCGGTAGAGCTCCTCGCCGTTGGGGGCCGACCACAGGCCGGGGTCCGCGCGGGTCGCCGCGAGGTAGTCGCCCCGCAGCGCCTCGAGGTAGCGGCCGAGGGCCGGCCGGACGCTGGCGTCCACCGCGTCGGCCAGGCGGGCCCTGGCCGCGTCGCCGTCGGGTGCCACCCTGGCAGAGGTGACGATCGGGGATTCTGCCGCGGGAATCGCCACCAGCCGCTCCACCTGGGCGATCGCCCGGTCGGCGACGATGCGAGGGGCGGTCAGCCCGGACGCGCGTCCCTCCGCGAGGAGGTCCACGCAGGCGTCCATGAACGGGCCGTACGCTTCCAGCCGGGCGAGCAGGCGCTCCAGCCGTTCCGGGGTGTCCGCCCGCTGGACCTGCACGAGCTGGGGGAGGAGCGCCTGTGGCCCGGCGATCTGGTCCACCACACCCAGGAGGTCCAGGCGGAGATCGTCGCTCGTGATCCCGAGCCGGCTCGCGACCATGAGCATGTCGCGGGTGATCCGCTCCTCGACCGGGAGGAGGCCGGCCGGGATGGCCGCGGCCTCGGCCAGCGTCCGCTCCCGCAGCGACCGCGCCGCCGCGCGACCGACCGGCGAAGGATCCTCCAGGCGATCGTCGTAGCGCTCGTCGCCGTGGCTCGTCGCGGTGGTCGGCGACTGCTCCAGGACCGCTTCCCAGAAGCGATCGGCCAGGGCGTTCACCGCTGCGGCGTGGTCGGTCATCGGGGCGATCCTCCCGGGGTGGCCAGGACGGCGTCGGCCAGCACGGCGAGCGGCAGCTTCCCGTGGCGCAGCACGTCGTCATGGAATCGGCGGATGTCGAAGGCGGCGCCCTCCCGGGCGGTGCGCTCGCGGCGAAGTCGCTCGATCTCGCGCCGGCCGGTCGTGTAGGCGAGGGCCTGGCCGGGCCAGGCGATGTAGCGATCCGTCTCGCTGTCGGCGTCGGTCGGGTGGACGCCGGCTTCCACCAGCGTCCGGAAGGCCTGTTCGCGGGACCACCCGAACGCGTGGAGCCCGGTGTCCACGACGAGCCGGGCAGCCCGGAACGCCTGGCTGTCCAGCATCCCGAGGCGCTCCGCGGCATCGCGGAAGAGCCCCGCCTCGTCGGCCAGGCGCTCCGCGTAGAGGGCCCAGCCCTCGACGTAGGCCGTGCCCTGCGGCCAGACTCCCAGGGTCCGGAAGAGCGGCAGCCCGGTGAGCTCCATCTCGAGCGCGAGCTGGAAGTGATGACCCGGCACCGCCTCGTGGTACGTGGTCGAGGCCGTGGCCCAGAAGGCCCGGCTGGCCAGGTCGTAGGTGTTGACGAAGTAGATCCCCGGCCGCGAGCCGTCATGCGCCGGCGGGTAGTAGTAGGCGCCCGCCTCGTCCTTCTCCAGGAGCGGCTCCACCGGGCGGACGACGCAGCCGGCCTGCGGCGTCCGGAGAAACCACCCCGTGGCCGCCATCGTGGCTCGCTCGACATCCTCGGCGCAGCGCGCGACCAGCGCCTCGGGGCTGGCCGGGATCTGCGCCTGGTCCGCGTTGAGGGCCCGCCGGTAGCGGTCCACGTCGTCCCCGAACCCGGCCGTCCGGCTGATCGCCCGGCGCGCCTCGTCGAGCCCGACCGTCTCCTCGAGGCCGACCCGGTGGAGCTCCTCGGCAGAGACGTCCAGGGACGTGAAGGACTGGATGCACGCCGCGTAGCGGGCGTCGCCGCCGGGCGCGGAGCAGAGCCCCGGGACCTCGCGCGTGGCCGGCAGGTAGGCCCGCAGCGCCTCGAGGTAGCGGGCATCGGCCGGCAGCACGTGGCGCCGGACCGCATCGGCAATCCGTTGCCGGTCCGCCTCGTCGGCCAGGCGGGGCAGCGTCACGATCGGCGAGGCCTCGGCCGGCGTGGCCAGGAGCCGCCCAAGCTGGGCCATCGTCCTCTCGGCGACGGCCCGGGCGGCGGTCAGCCCGGTCGCCCTGCCTTCGTCGAGGAGGCCGATCACGGCGTCCGTGACGGCCGGGTAGGCCGCGATCCGGCCAAGGAGCCGCTCCAGGCGCTCGGGCGTGTCGGTCCGCTGCAGCTGGACCATCCGGGGCAGGACGGACTGATGACCTCCCTGCTGCTGCACCGCCGCCAGCAGGTCCATCCGGACGTCGTCGTCGCGGACCTCCGTCCGCGCGACGAGCAGCAGCAGGTCGCGGGTGATCCGGTCCTCTTCGTCCAGCCCGACCAGGTCGATCGCCTGCGCGTCGCGCACGGTCGCCTCGCTGAGGGCGCGGCGGGCGGCGCGTCCGGCGGGTCCCGGGTCGTCGAGCCGATCGTCGTAGCGCTCGTCCCCGTAGACGGTCGCGATGGTCGGATTCAGCTCGAGGGTGCGCTCCCAGACGTGCTCGGCGAGCGCTGCGAGGGGCGTGGAGGTCGTGGTCATGCGGGAAGCGTATCGGGCGCCCGCCGGGTCCGCTGCCTGCTCAGGCGGCCGGCCCGGCGGCGCGTCCCGGCTCGTCCGGCGCCGCCGCGCCCGCCTCCGCGCTGGCTTCGAACAGGGCCAGCTGGTCGGCATGGTTCGCCGTCGGGTCGAGGCCGAGATAGGGCTCCAGGCCGTCGAGGGATGGATTCGGCAACGCCACGAGGCGGCGGAGCGCGTCCGTCCGGAGGATGTGCCAGTTGCCCTCCGCGAATGCCTTGCGCACGACGGGTGCGTGGGCGAGCTTCGCCCGGATCAGCTCGGTGCGCTCGGGCACGCTCACGAGGAAGCGGACGACCCGGTCGTCCGGCGCGATCCGGCGGCCCCGACGGAGGATCGGCTCGCCCAGCATGGCCGTCCACTCCACCTCGAAGAGGAAGGCGAACCGCGGGCGCACGTACCACAGGCAGTCCACCTGTTCCAGCGCGTCGGCGCCGGCCCGGCCGAGGAACGAGAGCGTCGGCTCGCGCTCGTCGCGCTCGAGATGGGCGACCAGCGGCTGCCCGTCCACGCGGCGTGCCTGCTCCCGCGGCGCGATCGCGACCCGCAGCCCCAGCCGATGGCCCAGCGCCACGAGGAGGGCGATCGTGCGGGCGTGCTCCGCGGTGCGCTTCTGCAGGTCGTCCCGGCCCCGGAGGTGCGCGTGCCCGCCGACGGGCTCCGCGTAGCTCGCGAGACACGCGTCCACCAGCCACGGGTCCGGCGCGTCGGCCCCATCGAACATCTCCGCGAGCCGATCGCGGATCGCGGGCTCGGCCACCGGGCTCCCGCTCCCGACGAGGCTGAAGACGGCCCACTCGAGGCGATCTGATAGCGGGGACGCGGCGGCCGCTTCGTCGCGCGGATCGGCCAGCCACAGCTCGCCTCCCTCCGACGGCGCGATGCGCCGGTTGTCGGCCCGCCGCAGCTCCCCGTCCACCAGCTCCAGGAGGCCCCGGATGGCGGCGCTGCTGGGCGGTGCGGGAAGCTCCTCGTCGGGCCCCGGGGCACTCCCGTCGGCCGGGACGGCGTCCGGCCCGGGAATGGTCCCGGCGCTCCGCGCCGCGGCGCCGGGCGAGCCGGGGCCCGCGGATGCCGCTCCGCCCGCCGTCCCGCCGGAGGGACCCGCGGAAGTCGCCGCCTCCGTGAGCACGGCGTACCGGCGAAGCTGGCCGGACCGGTCGAGCGCAACGAGCAGGTCACCCAGCATGCGCTCCGGGGCGGATGGCTCGCCCCGGGCCTGGAGGATCGCGACGGCCGCCTCCGTCACCGTCTTCGCGGCCTCCGACGAGGAGTAGCGCCCGTCGATCGGCTGGGGGCCGGCGAAGAGCCCGTGCCCGGCGATCGTGCCGGGATCGCCGGCCCCACCCGCCGCGACCGGCAGCGACCGGTTGGCGCGCGTCCGGGCTCCGCTCCCGAGACGACCAGCCGGGGGCACGAGGTCAACGAAGCCACCCGGATGATCACCGGGCTCCGCGAGGCGCGCGGATCCGAGACGCCACCCGGCACCGGCCCCTGCCAGCGCTGCCGCGGCGAGGCCGACGGGGCCCTCCGGCTCGAGGAGGACCACGGCATGCGCCGAGGGGCCGAGCGCGGGCGCCATCCCCTCGAGCGCGGCGCGCAGCGCGGGTGGGCGGGCCGGCGGTCGGGCCGCCTCGTCGAACAGGGGCCCGAGTGGCAGGAGCCGCGCGGCTTCGCTCCCGAGGACCCAGGAGGTCAGGACGTAGGCCTCGGCGAGGCGCGCCGGGGTCCAGTCCAGGGGCGGCTGGCCCAGCGCCAGCCGGATGCGGGCGCGCCCTTCCGACGGCAGCGCAGCGCCCTCCTCCGCGAGCCGGTCGAGGGCATCGGGCGTCGCCACCCGGATGGAAACCATCGGCGCGGCATCCAGCAGCCCGTCCAGCGGTTCGGTGACGCGACCCTGGACGGCCGCGAGGGGTCCGTCGTCGAGCGCCTGGACGAACCCGCGCACCAGCGCGTAGCCCTCCTCGAAGGCCAGCCACGGGTTCCGTTCGCGCCACCCTGGCGAGCCTGCGGAGCGCAGCTGGCCGCCCGAGATTCGCAGCGAGCTCGCCCGGCCCGGGTGGGAGTTCAGGCGCGATGCGGGCAGGATCGCGTGGAGGAACGCGAGGCGCAGGGCCGAGGTCACCTGCGACGCCCGCAGGTCACCCTCGATCCGCACGAGGATCGCGTTGAGCCCGGCCAGCTGGCGGACGGAGTGCAGGCCGAGGATCGCCTCGACCAGGGCCTCGCCATCGCGACCCTGCGTCGGGAAGCGCCGGCGCAGCTCGTCCACCACGGCCGGGTCGGCCTCGGCCGCGCCGGCCAGGGCGATGTCGTCGTCGGTCGGCTTCGCGTTTCGCAGCTCGCTGCCGCGGCCCCGCTTGTCCAGGCAGGCGGCACAGCGGAACACGCGCCGGGTCGGCCGCAGCGGCCCCTCCGCGCGGGGCGCCTCCCAGGTCATCTCCTCCAGGGGGATCGCCCGCCCGCAGGTCGGGCAGCGCGTGGCGAACCGCTCGGTGATCCAGGGCTTGACGCTGCTCGTCCCCAGCGACGCGGCGCCCACGGACTGGAACGCAGCGTCGAGGTGGCGCAGGTCGGGCGGGCGCACGACGACGTCGGCCAGGAGGCGGGTCAGGGGTGTCGTCTCCAGGCTCAGGGCGCGACGGCCCAGCGCGAGGGCCGTCCGGGCGACCCAGCCGCCCCTCCCGAACGCGTCGATGACGACCTCGTCCGGCTCCGTGGAGGACTCGATCCAGCGCGCCAGCTCGGCAGGCGGGAGCGCGGGGGCAAGGCGCTCGAAGACGGGCAGCGAGAGCGACGGGACCATGCGGGCGCTGAGTTCGCGGCCGGTCATCGCAGGCGATTCTGCCAGACGCCCGACCGACGGCCCCGCAGGGCCTCCACGGCTGCCCGCGCCGGGACGCCCGGGACGAGGCGCGACGCGGGTGGGCGGCTCGAGGGCCTAGGGCTCCTCGAGCTCGTCCGGCTCCTCCTCGAAGGCCTCATCCGGGGTGACCTCGGCCGGCAGGACGCGATCGAGATCCTCGATCTCCTCGTCCTCGATGTCGTCCTCGAGATCGTCCTCGAGATCCTCGTCCTCGCGCAGGAGCGTGCCCTTCGTGTACGGCCGGAGGTCCGTGGACTTCGCGGCGGTCGGGAAGCTGACCTTCCCGAAGTTGCGCGGGTCCTGGGAGATCTCGCGGATGATGATCCGGACGTCCTGGGCTCCGAGCGAGGTCACGCCGGCGGCGTACTTGTTGCCGTTGGCGATCAGCTTCAGGAGGCGGGCCGCGACGCGCGGCTCGACCACGCCGATCCGGATGCCGTTGCTGATCGCGATGAGGTGCTTGTCCTCGGCGATCAGCTCCACGTAGTCGCCCGGGTTGACCTGGGCCAGGACCTTCGGGCGAGCGAGCTCCGCGAGGTGGGCGAATCCGGTCTTGCCGGTCTCCTCGACGAAGATGCTCACGGGGGCCTTGCTGGTGGGATCCGCCGGCGTCGTGCGGTCGCCCGCCTCGACGAGCAGGAGCTTGAGCCGGTCGATGTTGCGCTCCGCGATCCGGTTGGTCTCGTCCAGCGCCAGCGCCTTCTGGTAGTGCTCCCTCGCCCCGCCGAGATCCCCGAGCTCCCAGAGGGACTTGGCCAGGCGGTTCTCGGCTTCTGCTTCGGGACCGTATTCGAGCAGCTTGCGGTTGACGTCGGCGGCGTCGGCCCACTGGGCGTTGGCCGCGAGGGCGATGGCCTGCTCGGTGAGGGTGCGCTTGATCCGCGAGAGGCTGGGCGCGCTCTGGGCCGAGGGCTCGAGCTCAGGGAAGGTCACGGAGGGCGGGTCCTTTCGGGGCGGCGCTGGGCGCGCCGGGACGGTGCAGAGTGGCGGGTGACGCGACCACCGTTTGTAGCACTCGCACGCGCGACCGTCAAACGTGCGGCACTGGCGCGCACGGACGGTGGTCCCGGCGCCCAGCGAGACGCGCGGCACGTCGGGCTCCGGCTCGCCGGCGATCCAGGCGGTGCCGGCCGGGAACCGGGCGCGTCGTCGGGGCGTCTGGCGGGCATCCGCCGCGATCCCGCGGCCTGCGTCCAGCCGCGCTGCCATGGAGGCTCGATGAACCCGCTGCGTCCCCGACCGGTCGCCCTTTCGGCGGCCGCCATCCTGCTCGTCGTCGCCTGCGGTGGAGCAGCCGGCCCTTCGCCCTCGGCCGCTCCCCCATCGTCCATCCCGTCGCCGAGCCCGGTCGCGACGCCCGACCCGTCCCCGAGCGAGGCAGCGGCCGCGGTGGTCCTCGAGATCGCCAATGAAGGGGGCTTCATCCAGGCCTCGGCATCGCTCGCCGCCCTGCCGTCGGTCGTGGTCTACGCGGACGGCCGGATCGTCACGCCGGGCGCGGTCCCGGCGATCTACCCGGGGCCCCTCCTCGAGCCGGCCTCGGTGCGCACGGTCGGGCCGGATGGGCTCGCGAAGATCGTGGCGGCCATCCGGGCGGCCGGCCTCGACAGGCCCGCGACCAGCGGGCCCGGCGTCGGCGCGGACACCGGGACCAGCGTCTTCACCGTGACCCTCGACGGCACCACCACGGTCACGCGGTTCGCGGCCAACGGACCGGGCGGACCGGGCGTCCCCGGCGGCGGCGCGAATCCCGGCGCGGGCCGCCGCGCTGGACCTGCTCAATCGGCTCACGGACCTGACGGTCACGTGGGGAGCAGCAGCCGCGCCGGAGGTGCCCTACGTGGCGACCGGCTTCCGGGTCTTCGTCGCGCCCGGGGCGCCGGCGGCCGACCCGTCGATCTCGGCGCCACCGGTCGCCTGGCCCCTGGCGACTCCGCTCGACGCCTTCGGGACGCCCGCCGTGCCGGACCGCGGGATCACGGGGCTCCGCTCCGGCGTCGTCGTGGGCGCCGACGCTGCAGCGCTCGCGCCGATCCTCGCGAAGGCCAGCCAGCTGACGGCCTTCACGTCGGCGGGCCACGCCTTCACCCTGTACGTCCGCCCGCTCCTGCCCGACGAGCTGGCGAAGCCCTGACCCGTCCCGCATGGCGGGGCCGCGCGGGACGCGGGGCGCGGGGCGCGCGGGGGCGCGTCTCCTCCGCGACGGCGCGCGGGGGCGCGTCTCCTCCGCGACCGTTCATGTGCGATCTCTCATCCAGTGAAGGAACCATCATCGGAACGTGCTCGCTGGGGCAACCGCTGCCCGGTAGTCTGGCCTGGCCCGACGCGCAAGGCGGTTCGGGGTGCGCGCTGGAAGGGAGTGCCCGTGTCGGGGATGGCGAGAACGCGGCGAGCGGAGGCGGGGGCGTGAGCCGGAGGGACCGCGTGCCCCTGCGCGGCGACCCCCGGACGGGACGCCGGCCGGCCCCTCCGATGCCGATCCTCGAGCGATCCACGCCCCGCCCGCCCCGACCCGCCCCACAGGCGCCGGGCTGGAGCCCCGCCGATGCCCTGGCCGGGTTCCGGGAGCAGCTCCGCACGACGACGGTAGCTGCCGGTGCGCTCCTGCCGGTCCGGATCTTCTTCGGGGCCACGTTCGTCTACGCGGGGCTCGACAAGCTCGTGGATCCGGCCTTCTTCGACCCGACCAGCCCGGTCTCCATCGGGGCCCAGCTGGTGGCCTTCGCCCGGGACTCGCCGCTCGCCCCGCTGGTCCGGCTCTCCGAGGGCTTCGCCACGCCGATCGGCCTGCTGATCGCGCTGGTCGAGATCGCCATCGGGCTGGGGGCCCTGACCGGCCTCGCCTACCGGCTCGCCGCATTCGGGGGCGCGGCGCTGTCGCTGGTCTTCTGGCTGACCGCGTCCTGGGCCACGCACCCCTACTACTACGGCGCCGATCTCCCCTACGCGTTCGGCTGGCTGGCCCTGGGCCTGGCCGGACCCGGCGAGCTGCTCGTCGCGGGACGCCTCATCGCGGCCGCCAATGCGCGGGCCAATGAACAGGGACGCCGACCTGCCCGGGGCGACGGCTGGTCACCCCGTCCGGCCAGCGGCTGGACGGCCGCCGGACCGGCCTCCCCGAGCCGGCGGGCCCTGCTCCAGGCCGGGCGTCGTCGGCGATCGGGGCTCTGGCCGTGGCGTCGCTCGCGGCTCCGCTCCGACTCCTGCGCGGCACCGACGCCCCGAGAACCGGCGCGACCGGGACCATCCCGAGCGCGACAGGCGCCACCGGCACGACCGCCGGCCCGACCGCCGGCCCGGCGGCGACCGCCAGCGGCGCACCGGCCAAGACCGCAGCCGCCTCGAATGGCTTCCCGATCGCCAAGGTGTCGGACCTCGCGAACACGAGCGCGGTTGCCTTCCAGATCCCGGCCGACGCGCCGGCCCCCTACGTCCCGCTGGACCCGGCCGTGATCGTGAAGCTCAAGGACGGCAGCTTCGTCGCCTACGACGCCGTCTGCACGCACCAGGGCTGCACGGTGGAATGGGACGGCCAGGACAGCGTCCTGTTCTGCCCGTGCCACGGGGCGGCCTTCGACCCCGCCGCGAAGGCCCAGGTCCTGCAGGGTCCCACCCGCACTCCGCTCACGTCCCTCCCGCTGACCGTGAACACGGCGACCGGAGAGATCCTCCTCCGCGCCTGACGCACGCGCCGGGAGCCGCCGGCCGGCGAGCGCTGGCTGGCGAACCCGGCGCCACGCCAGCCCCGGGCGGGCGTGCTCGGGGTCAGCCCTGGGCCAGGAGATTCCAGGCGATGACGACGGCGCCCAGGGCCGCGAGCAGGGCCAGCTCCCAGATCCAGCGGGCGTCGGCGCGACCGCCGCGCGGCCCGCTGCGGTACGCGCTCCACAGGTACAGGACCAGCGTGAGCAGCGCCGGACCGAGCAGCCGCGGGATCGCCATCGCCCGCAGCGCGGCCGCGCCGATGGCCACGATCACCGCGTAGCTGAGGGCGGCGGCGAGCGCAGCGGCCAGGCTCGGGGCCCGGAGTGCGGCCAGGCGATAGCCCAGCAGCATCGCCACGAGGCCGTCGGCGATGGCGAGCAGGGCCAGGCCTTCCAGGGGCAGCGGCAGCGACCGTCCGCCGCTCCGGCTCGACGGCTCAGCCAGGGCGCCGGGGATCGCCGCGGCGATCCCCGAGAAGGCCACGATCGAGATGAGCAGCACGAGGCTGAGCAGGGCGGCGCGGTCACTCGGGCCAGGCCCCTCGGTGCGCTCCATGATCCGCCGCTCCACCACGAGCGCCGCGCCGACGAGGAGCGCCGCGATGGCGAGCGCGGGGACCAGCAGGAGCCCGAGCGGCACGAGGCGGATCCCGCCGATCGCGGCCACCGTGGCGACCCCGGGCACGAGCAGCGCCTCGACCGGGACGCCCGCGTCGTCCGGATCCGCCAGCCCGCCCAGCACCTCCAGGGAGCCCAGGATCGTGGCGCCCAGCGCGAGGACCGCGGCCGCCCACAGGTAGGGACCCTCCGCGAGCCGGCTGAACCCGACGAGGATGACGACCAGGAGCACCAGCTCCCGGCCCGCGCCGGCGGCCGCGACGGCGCCGAGATCCGGGGCTGCGAACGGGGCAACGGCGGGCGGCAGCGGCCGCCCGACCAGGCCCGGCCCGGATGGTCGGCCCGACCCGGACGGGACCGGTGTCGGCCGCTGGGTCGCGGGGATCGGCTCACCCGGGCGCCCCACGCCGAGCGCGGGCTTCGAGGGGCGGCGCAGGCCCGCGAGGAGCGACCGGGGGTCGAGGCGGCGCCGGCCACCGGCGCCGCTGCCGCCCGTGCCCGGAGCGTCGGATGCGTCCGACGCCCAGCCGCCACCTCCGCTGCCGTGGCCGCTCTCCGGGCCGCCCCTCCTCGAGCCGCCCGGGCCTCCGCTCACGCGACCCGCTCCGGCTTCGCGGCGCACCAGGCCAGCAGATCCGCCCGCGACCACGTGTTCGCCACGACCTGCGGGCCAACCCAGGCGCGGCGCGCCTGGGCGACGCCCCAGCGAATCCCGGCCAGCTCGTCCGTGCGGTGCGCGTCGGAGTCGATCGTGAGCCGGCAGCCCAGCTCCACGGCCCGACGCGCCCGCTCCGGGGCGAGGTCCAGGCGGTGGTCCGAGCCGTCGATCTCGAGGAGCGTGCCCGTGGCCGCCGCCGCCTCGTAGAGCTCATCCCACGCCAGGTCGAGGTCGGGTCGCTCGGACCCGCCCAGCATCCGACCGGCCGGGTGTCCGATCACGTCCACGTGCGGGCTCCGGATCGCATTGAGGACGCGCGCCGTGAGCTGGGCGCGCGGCTGGCGGCGGCCCTGGTGGAGCGACGCCACGACCACGTCGAACGTGGCCAGCAGCGCGTCGTCGTAGTCGAGCGAGCCGTCCGCCCGGATCTCCAGCTCGCAGCCGTGGAGGACCCGGAACCCTTCCCGGGGCGTGCCGGCCGGGGCCCGCCCCTCGTCCTCCTCGCGCGCGAACCGGTCGTTGAGCGCGGCGATCCGGGCGCGCTGCTCCAGCACCCGCCCGGGGGTCAGGCCGCGGGCGATCGCCAGGCCGTGCGTGTGATCGGAGAGGACCAGGTAGGCGTAGCCGCGGGCGCGGGCAGTCTCGGCCATCGCCTCCATCGTGTGCACGCCGTCGGACCAGTCGCTGTGGGCGTGGCAGTCGCCGCGCAGGTCGGCCTCGACGATGAGCGCCGGGAGCCGGTCGTCCCGGGCCGCCTCCACCTCGCCCCGATCCTCGCGCAGCTCGGGCTCCACCCAGGCGAGGTCCAGAAACCGGTAGACCTCGGCCTCGGTGGGGAAGGTTCGCAGCTCGGCCGCGGGACCGGTCACCGGCTGGCCATCCTCGTCGAGGCGCAGGAACCCCTTCTCCGAGAGGCTCCAGCCGCGGTCGCGGGCGATCCCGCGCAGCCGGACGTTGTGATCCTTCGAGCCCGTGAAGTGGACGAGGTAGCTGCCGGCGGCGCCCGGCGGCATCACCATCAGGTCCACCTGGGGACCGTTGAGCAGCCGGACGGACGCCTTGTGGGTCCCCGCTCCGATCACCTGCTCCACCACCGAGAGCGTGGTGAAGCGCTCCACGAGCGCCGCGGGGTCGTCCGTCTCGGCGAGCAGGTCCAGGTCGCCCACGGTCTCGCGGCGACGGCGAAACGAGCCGGACGGCGTGATCGACCTGAGGCCCGGCGTCCCCTCGAGGAGCTCCTGGATGGAAAGGACGATCGTCTCCGCCTGCCCGAGCGTCATCCGGCTGCTCCGCCGGTCCAGCAGGGCCAGACCGCCGCGGATCCCCTCGAGGGCCTTCTCCGCGAGGCCGGCCGAGGGCTCGATCGTCCCGAGGCGGAGACCGTCGCGCACGTCGTCGAGGGTCTCGATCCCGAACCGCTCCCAGAGCAGCTTGACGGTCTTCGGCCCGACGCCTGGGATCGCCAGGACCTCGGCCAGGCCGGGCGGAACCTGGCCGTGGAGCCGTTCGAGGAAGCCCAGGCGCCCCGTGGTCGCCAGCTCCGCGATCTTGTCCGAGATGGCCGAGCCGACCCCGGGGATCGACGGTCGGGCGCCGGCACGATACTCGCGGGCGATCTCGTGCGGGCTGTGGCCGATCGCGTCGGCCGCCCGGTGGTAGGCGACCGTCTTGAAGACCAGCTCACCCTTGATCTCGAGCAGGTCCCCGATCTCGTGGAAGATCCGGGCGAGGTCCGCGTTGGAGAGCAGCGGCACGCTCGCGGTCGCGTTGGGGTCGGTCGGCACGAGGCGATGGTAGCGGGCCGGGCGGCGACGCGACGCCCGCGGGTGCCGCAACCCCCTGGAGGACGTCGATCAGTCCGATTCGACCCGGTTTCGGCCCTGGCGCTTCGCCCGGTAGAGGGCCTGGTCGGCACGCCGCACGAGGTCTTCCACGGGCTCCCCGGAGTCCCGGCCGACGGTCGCGCCGACCGAGACGGTCACCTGCTCGACCCCGACGTCCGCGAGGTCCATCTGCTCCACCGCCGAGCGGATCCGCTCCCCGACCTCCAGCGCGATCGCCTCGCTGGGGCTCCGCAGGAGGACCACGAACTCCTCGCCGCCGAACCGGGCGGGGACGTCGATGTCGCGGATCGCCTGCGCGATCGTGCGGCCGACGGCCCGCAGGACCACGTCGCCGACCGCATGCCCGTAGCGGTCGTTGACCCCCTTGAAGCGGTCCACGTCGACCATCAGGATCCCCAGCCCATCGTCGGTTCGCCGGCGCCGGCCGAGCAGCTCGACGTACTCCTCGAAGTAGCGCCGGTTGGGCAGGCCGGTGAGGGGGTCCGTGGCGGCGCGCGCCTCCGCGTCGCGATGCGAATAGGCGCGGGCCAGGGCGGCGGACGCCTCGGCAGCCGCGATCTCCAGGAGCCGGCGGGCCGCGTCGGGCCACGGTCCGGCTCGTCGTCGGGAGACCACGATGGCGCCCAGCAGCTCGTCGTGGGCAACGAGCGGGACGGCCAGCGTGCGCTTGAGCCCAAAGGCGCGCTGGACGCGCTTCTCGATCCGGGCTCCCACGGCCTCGGCGGCGGCCCGTGGGTCGGGCTGGCCGGCCAGGCTCGCCGAGCCCGTCCAGCGGTACGGGCCGCCTGCCGGGGCGGCGCCGGGGGAGCGGCCCGGCCCGACGGCGATGCCCACGCCCACGCGACCCACGCGGCCGAAGCGGTCCCGGTCGGGCGGCAGCGCCGGCTCCAGGTCGGAGGCGGGCAGGAAGGCTGAGGACGGCGGCACGCCCGGGTGCAGCGAGGTCATGATCGCGTCGAGGACCGGGGCGTCCGCTCGGCGGCGCACCACCACGACATGGTCCGCTCCGGTGCCGCGCCCGAGCTCGCCCAGGATCGCGTCTACGATCGCGTCGGGCGAGACGGCCCGCGAGAACCCGTGGAGGATCCGGGCCAGGTCGGCGACCTCGTCGCGACGGTGCTGCTGGAGATCCTCCGACGCGCGACGGTGGAGCATCGCGAAGAAGCCGACGAGCAGGAGGCCGGCCAGCATGGCCAGGTCCGGCAGCTGCGGCGTCCAGAGACGCACGAGGAGCACGAGTCCGAGAGCCGTGAACGATCCGGCGAAGAGTCGCCACGCCAGCCGGACTCGGCGTTCAAGCGGGTCCGGCGCCTCGACAGAGAATGCTGGAGGGGCTGGCGCTGCCACTGGCGAAAATCATGACGGTCCGCAGGTCCTGTCGCAACCTCGTCCGCCCCGTACCTCCGGGCCATCCGCGCGGCAGTACGAACGTACCGGTCGCCTGCCGCCGGCCCCGGATCGGGCCCCTGCCGCGCCGCCGGCGGCGGCTCCGTCAGCCCGCGTCGGCCAGGTGGACTGGCTGGCTGCCCGGGTCGGCGGTCGGGGCGGGATCGGCCGCCGGGGACCGGCGCTGCGAGAGCCGGCGCCGGGTCCGCCCGTCGATCGCCGAGCCGCCCGAGCCCTTCACCCGGTAGAGGGCCGCATCGGCGCCGGCGATCAGGTCGCGGGCCGTGAGCGCATCCTCCGGGAACGTGGCCGCCCCGATCGACGCCGTGACCGGGATCGCACCCCGGCCCGCCGCACGGTAGGGATCGTCGGCGAGCGCGGCGAGGATCCGCTGCCCGGCGTCCTGCGCCGCCGCGGCGGTCGTGGCCGGGAGGATCACCGCGAACTCGTCGCCGCCGTAGCGGGCGGCGATGTCGGAGCCGCGCAGCGTGTGCCGGATCCGGTCGGCGGTCCAGCGCAGGACCTCGTCGCCGAAGAGGTGGCCCAGCGTGTCGTTCACGAGCTTGAAGTCGTCGAGGTCGATCATCAGCACGCTCAGCGGGTCGTGCGACCGCTGGGCGCGCAGGATCTCCTCGGCCAGCCGCTCGTGGAGATAGCGGTGGTTGTAGAAGCCCGTGAGGGGGTCGTGATCCGCCAGGGCGCGCGCCGTCTCATAGAGCTGGGCGTTGCCGAGGGCCATCGCCGCATCGCTGGCCATCGCCCGGACGAGGTCCAGCTGACGGTCGTCGTAGGTGCCGGCCCGGGTGCGCAGGAGCTCGACCAGCCCGATCGTCTCGCCCTTGGCGACCAGCGGGATCATCGCCAGCGCCGCGTGGCCGTCGCGCCGGAGGAGCGCAACCTCGGCGGCGTCCGCGGCCGGGTCGTCGATCCGCACCTGCGAGGACTGCCGGGTTTCGAGCACGCGGCGGGTGGCCGGATAGCCGGCCAGCGCGAAGAACGCCTCCACCTCGGCCTGGCGCGACTCCGGCCAGTAGCCCCAGGTCATGAGCCGGTCGCGGGCCCGGTCCCAGAAGCTGATCGCACACTCGTTCGCCTCGAGCGCGCGCGCGATGTGGCGGGCGCTCACGTCGGCGACCTGCCGCGGATCGAGGCTGCCGGAGAGGTCGGAGGCCATCTCGACCAGCTGGCGGAGCTCCACGGCCAGGCTCAACGAGCGGGTCAGCTGGCGGGCCGACTCGACGGCCGTCGCGGCGTGGTCGGCGAGGATCGAGAGCAGGCGCAGGTGACCCAGGTCGAACTGCTCCAGGCCCAGCTTCGAGAGGACGATCACCCCGATGGTCCGGTCGTCATAGCGCATCGGCACGACCAGCATCGACTCGTCGACGTCGTCAGTGCCCGGGATGTTCGCGCCGCGGGCATCGGCGTTCGCGTCGGGTATCAGGAGGGGCGTCCCGTGCGCCGCGACCCAGCCCGCGAAGCCCTCCCCGACCTTCGTGCGCAACAGCTCCATCGGGATCTGCTCGTAGTAGCCCACCTTTCCCAGGACGGTGATGGGCACGAGGTCATCGGGCTCCTCCACGAGATAGACCCGGCAGTTGTGGTAGTCGATGATCTCGCGGGTCTCCTCGGCGACCGCGTCGGCGACCGCCTGGACCGTCGGCCGGCCGGTCATCCGGGCCGCCGCCCGCTGGGCGACCTCGAGCTGGGTGACCCAGCGCCCCGTGGCCTCCCGCGCCTCGTCGACCTGCGCTTGCATCGCGGCCAGCTCCTCACCGCGGCGCGCCAGCTCGTCGCGACCGCGCACGATCCGCACGGTCGCGTAGCGGAGCGCCAGGGCCACGATCGCGGCCGCCACGAGCTCCACCCACTCGAGCGCCGTGAGGTGCCCGGTGCCCGGGAAGAGGCCATTGTCCCCGAGCGTGGTGATGACCGTCGCGACCAGCACGAGGAAGCCGGCCATCGCCGAGAGCAGGACGGCCGCGAGCGCCAGCGGGACGATCGCGAACATCACCGCGGTCTCGGGCCCGGGGATCGTCGCTGCCGCGATGTAGACGCTGAGCATCGCGAGGACGAGCAGGCGCGGCACGGGCCCGCTCACGAGGCGGGCGGGGCCGTTGTCGAAGACGGCGTCCCGGGCGACCGCCCGGAGGCGGGCGGCAACGGAGGGGAGGGGCGCGACCATGGCCCGATCATCGCACGTCGGCCAGCGCCGCTTCGCGGGCGCGGAAGTACCGAGGTCGAGCCGCGCTCGTACCCCCAGGGAGCCGCCCAGGCCGGGCGCGGGGGCGTCGGTCGTGGCGCGCCGGGGGCGCCGGTCGTGGGGCGCCGGTCGTGGGGCGCCGGGGGCGCCGGTCGTGGGGCGCCGCTCGGCCATTCATGCCTGGGGAACATCATCGACAAGGGATCACGGCGCGAGACGGCCCTCTATGCCGCCCAGGAATGGCGTACGCCATTCCTGGTGTCTCTCGGCGCCATTCAGGACCTGCTGGTCTGCGAGGCAAACGGGCACCGCTCGCGCAGAACCTGGAGGCATTTCCGTCCACCACGATGCGTCTCACGGGGTCTCGCGAGCACGAGCCGCCGTCCGCGCCGACCAAAGGCGCTCGACGCGGCTGACTTTGATGCGTCCGAGTTCTACCCGGCGGACTTCGGGCGCGCGGCGGACTTCGGGCGCGCGGCGGACTTCGGGCGCGTGGCGGTCCGGCACGGGCAAGTCGGCTCGGGTCGTCGGGGCGGAACTCCCCGCGCCGGCACTCCCCGCGCCCCGACCCACCCGTTTCGCCGGTTTGACCCTCGCGCGCGGGGCGGACTACACTCGGGCCGCCCTGCGGCGCGCGTCTGCGGCCCCGGGGCGTCCACGACCGCATCGGAGGATCGCTCTCCACGTGGAGACCGGACCCAGTACCCCGGGCGCGAAACGCGCCTGCGAACCCACCGAGGTCCGCCCCGTTCGTTGAGCGGCGCGCCGCGCGGCCGGCCCATTCGGGGCCCGCGGCGACGCCACCTGTCGGCGGGGTGAACCCCCGCCCTCGAGGTGGCCCATGCTCTTCCTGAGCCAGTGCACCGGCCGACCCGTGCGCGACCCGTCGGGCGAGCCCATCGGCACGCTCGACGACCTGATCGTCGCCATCGGTGACCAGTACCCACCGGTCACCGGCCTCATCGTCAAGACCGACCGCCGCCAGATCTTCCTGCCCTGGGGTTCCGTGGAGCACCTGGACGCTGCCGGCGCGACGCTGCGCGTGCGCACGATCGACATCGGCAAGTTCCGCCAGCGCCCGAACGAGATCCTCCTGCGCGGCGACCTGCTGGACAAGCAGATCGTGGACATCGAGGGGCGCAAGGTGATCCGGGTCAACGACGTGAGCCTCGACGAGATCGAGGGCGCGATGCGCGTCGTGGCCGTGGACGTCGGGGCGGCCGGCCTGATGCGCCGGCTGGGGTTCGAAGGGCCGTTCAGGACGGTGGCCCGCGGCCTCGGCCGACACGTTCCGGAGCGCTACATCGACTGGGAGGACGTGGATCCCCTCGAGGGCACGATCGCCAGCATCCGGCTGCGGGTCCCGCACGCGAAGCTGGCCGAGCTGCACCCGGCGGATCTCGCCGCGATCGTGGAGCAGCTGACCCCGCGCGACCGGGCGGACGTGCTCAACTCGCTGGACGACGAGGCCGTCGCCGACGCGATGGAGGAGATGGAGCCCGAGGTCCAGGTTGACGTCCTCGAGGACCTCGCCCCGGAGCGCGCGGCCGACATCCTCGAGGAGATGAGCCCCGACGACGCGGCCGACCTGGTCGCGGACCTGGACCAGGACACCCGCGACGAGATCCTGGCCCACATGGAGGCGGACGAGGTCGAGGAGGTCCGGGAGCTCCTGGGCTACCCCGAGGACTCGGCCGGCGGGATCATGACGCCGGGCTACATCGCGCTCGACGAGCGGCTGACCGCGGCCGAGGCGATCGACCACCTGCGCGAGCTGGAGCCCGACGCGGAGACGATCTACTACGTCTACGTGACCGACGACGACGGCCGGCTGGTGGGCGTGCTCTCGCTGCGCGACCTGATCGTCGCCCGGCCGGACACGGTGATCGCGACCGTGATGATCCGGGAGCCGGTGGCGGTGGGCGTGCTCTCGGACCAGAGCGAGGTCGCCGAGGTCGTGGCTCACTACAACCTCCTGGCCGTGCCGGTCGTGGACGACGAGAACCGCCTGGTGGGAATCGTCACGGTGGACGACGCGATCGACACCGTGATCCCGACGGCCTGGAAGAAGCGCCTGCCGCGCGTGTTCAACCGGTAGGCGGGCGATGAGCGAGCGGCGCGACGACGCGCAGGAGACGAGCACGCGCGCCGGGACGAGCGCGCCAGGCGGAACGAGCGCGCCAGGCGGAACGGCCACGCCCGCCGGGACGGCCGCGCCCGCCGGGGCCGGGACCGGGATCCCGCGCGCGGTCCGCCGGCGGGTCCGCGTGGCGCCGCCGCTGCCGCGCATCCCGTTCTGGCGCGTCCGGCTGCTGGCCGTCCTGGCCGTCCTCGGCCCCGGGCTCGTCAGCGGCTTCGCGGACAACGATGCGGGCGGGATCACGACCTACTCGCTGGTCGGCTCGCAGTTCGGGTATGCCCTGCTGTGGGTGATCCTGGCCAGCCAGGTCGTCCTGTTCTTCACCCAGGAGGCGGGGGCGCGGCTGGGCCTCGCCACCGGCAAGGGGCTGATGGGCCTGATCCGGGAGCGCTGGGGCGTGCGCTGGGGCGCGTTCGCCGCGCTCACGATGCTGGCCGCAAACCTGGGCTCCACGGTCGCCGAGTTCGCCGGCATCGGCTCCGCGCTGGGCCTCTTCGGGATCCCACCCCAGATCAGCGCCGCCGTCGCCGCGGTGGTCGTCGTCGGCTTCATCGCCCTGGGCAGCTACAGCCGGGTGCAGTACTTCTTCGTGGGGATCGGAATCCTCGTCTCGGCCGCCTACATCATCTCGGCCGCGATGGCGAAGCCGGACTGGGGGCTGGCGCTGACGAACCTCACGCTGCCCCACCTCTCCGGCTCGCCGGTCTACTGGCTGGCGGTCGTGGGCACGGTCGGGACCACGATCACGCCCTGGGGCCAGGCGTTCATCCAGAGCTACGTCGCGGACAAGGGCCTCCGCCCGGACGACCTCACGGGCAGCCGGGTCGACGTGTTCGCGGGCGCGCTCCTGACCAACCTGATCGCCGGATTCATCGTGATCGCCTGCGCGGCCACGCTCTTCGCCTCGGGAATCCAGATCAGCAGCGCGGCCGACGCCGCCAAGGCGTTGGAGCCGATCGCCGGGACCGCCGCCACCGTGATCTTCGCGGTGGGCCTGCTGGGCGCATCGTTCCTGGGCCTGGGGGTGGTCCCGATGACCAGCGCCTACACCACCTGCGAAGCGTTCGGCTGGGAGACGGGCGTGGACTGGAACTGGCGCGAGGCGCCTGCGTTCTACGGGCTGCTGGCGTTCTTCATCGGGTTCGCGGCGCTCTTCGTGATGATCCCGGGCCTGCCCCTGATCCAGGTGATGTTCTTTGCCCAGGTCCTCAACGCGCTGCTGCTGCCCTTCATCCTGGTGTTCGTGATGCTCCTGGCCTCGGACCGGAAGCTGATGGGCCCGCTGGCGAGCGGGCGCTTCCTGCGGCCCGTGGGCTGGATCTCCACCGCGCTCCTGATCCTGCTCTCGCTGGTCCTGGTCGCGACCTCGTTCGTCGGGTCGTAGGCGGGCCGGGCCCGAGCCCGCCGCGCGCCAGCCGGGCGAACCATCCGGGGCGCGCGCGCCGCGGTCACTTGACCACGAACGACCCGAACAGGACCGAGGCCAGGACGAGGGCCAGGGCCAGGTTCGTGACCGTCGCCCCGACGAAGACCGCGACCGGCCGCCAGCCGGCTTCACGAATCGAGTCGACCCTGAGCTCCAGGCCGATGCTCACGAAGGCAAGGATCAGGAACCACGTGCGCAGGGCGTTCGCCGTGGCGATCGCCGCCTTGCCGGCGTCAGCGGATGCCGTCCCGAGCCACCAGGTGGCGATGACCGACGCGGCGATGAAGCCCAGGACGAACTTCGGGAAGCGCCGCCAGATCTCGCCCAGGCCCGGCTTCGCGGCGTTCTCGCGGCCCTCCACGACGACCACGAAGTAGAGCGTCAGGAGCACGGCCACGAAGCCCATGAGCGCGTTCTGGGTCACTTTGACGATCGTGGCGACCTTGAGGGCATCGTCGCCGACGAGCGTCCCGGCCGCGGTCACGGCCGCCGTGGTGTCGATGTTCCCACCGATCCAGGCCCCGGCGACGGCCTGGTTCAGGTGGAGGAGCCCGGCCAGCCAGGGCTGGATGAAGATGGACGGGATGGCGAACAGCACGACCAGGCTCGCCGTGTAGGCCAGCTGTTCCCGCTTCGCGTTGACGGCGCCCGCCGCCGCGATGGCCGCGCTCACCCCGCAGATCGACACGGCAGCGGCCAGGAGCGCGCGGAGCTTCGTGTCCAGGCCGGCGACACCGGCCAGCCACCAGGTGAACAGGAAGATCCCCGAGATCAAGAGGACCGACTGGATCAAGGCCGGCCCGGCCGCCGACACGATCACGGAGAGGTTGATCGACGCGCCGAGCAGGACGAGCCCGGTCTTGATGAAGAACTCTGTCCGGAATGCGGCCCGCAGGCGATCCCGGACCCCCAGCGTCGACAGGACCACGTTCCCGAGCAGCCCGAGCACGATCGCGTAGATCGGGTACTCGATGGCCTTCGCCGGGTCGGCCAGCGGCGTGCCCTTGAACCAGCCGGCGACGTTGAGATCCAGGAAGCGCGTGGTCGCGGCAAGCCCCAGGACGACGAGCAGACCGAGTCCCGTCCAGGCCCCACGGCCGACCCTGGGCTCCGCCGCAGCCGTCGCGCGGCCGAGGCTCTGCGCCGCCGTCACGGGATCATCCCCTTGGAGATGACGCCGACCAGGATGAGGAGAAGCAGCGTCAGCCCCAGGATCGTCGCCGCCCAGTCCTCGGTGATGGCCCGGCGTGCCGTGGCCGCGACCGTGGGCTCCGCCTCGTCGGCCGGGCTGTCCGACGGCTCCTTGACGACCTCGAGCGGCTGCTCTGGCATCCCGGCTCCTCTCCCCCGCCACGCGCATGAGTTCGATCGTCGGTGCCTCGCCGACAATCGACAGGCCGTCGGTACAGTACAGGAAAGCACCGTCCAGGGCTGCGGCCTGGACGCGCTTCGCCCGGGCGACGAAGGAGGAGGACACCCACCTCGCGTGCTAGATTGGCCGCGCCAGTGTCCGGGCAGCCCACCGGACGGCGTGGACGGTGTCATCCCATCGAGGAGGAACGACAGAAGTGGGACTTCGCGTGCTCGTGCTGGGCGGCGACGGCTACCTGGGCTGGCCCACCGCCCTGGCCTTCTCGCGGGCCGGGCACCGAGTGGCGCTGCTCGACAACTTCGCCAAGCGGCGCTGGGAGCTCGAGGTCGGCGTCCGTCCACTCTTCCCCGTCCCGACGCTTCACGAACGCATTCGCGCCTGGCGAGAGAGCACGGGGCTCGAGATCGAGCTCCACGTGGGTGACCTCGTCGACTATGCCTTCGTCGATGGCGTGGTCGACGCGTTCCGGCCGGACGCTATCGTCCACTACGGCGAGCAGCCGTCCGCCCCGTACTCGATGATCGACGTGCGCCGCGCGACGTACACGCAGCACAACAACGTCATCGGCACCCTCAACGTCCTGTTCGCGATCCGGGATCGTTCGCCGGAGACGCACCTCGTCAAGCTCGGGACGATGGGCGAGTACGGTACCCCCAACATCGACATCGAGGAAGGGTTCCTGACGATCACCCACAACGGGCGGTCGGACACGCTGCCCTTCCCCAAGATGGCCGGCTCCATCTACCACCTCTCGAAGGTCCACGACAGCCATAACCTCCATTTCGCATGCCGCATCTGGGGGCTTCGCGCGACGGACCTCCACCAGGGCGTGGTCTATGGGGTTGAGACGGACGAGACCGCGCTCGATCCCCGGCTGGCCACGAGCTTCCACTACGACGAGGTGTTCGGGACCGCGCTCAATCGGTTCTGCGTCCAGGCAGCCGTCGGGCATCCGCTGACGATCTACGGTCGCGGTGGGCAGACGCGCGGGTTCCTCAACATCCGGGACACCATGCAGTGCGTGGGCCTGGCCGTCGCCACGCCTCCGGCGGCCGGGGAATACCGGGTGCTGAACCAGTTCACGGAGCAGTTCAGCGTGCTCGAGCTCGCCGAGCGCGTCCGGGTCGCCGCCAGCCACCTTGGCTGGGAGACGACGCTGGAGCATCGCCCGAACCCCCGGAAGGAGGCCGAGGAGCACTACTACAACGCCCGCCACACCAAGCTGCTGGAGCTTGGCCTCCAGCCCCGGCTCCTGTCCGAGGAGCTGATCGACACGATGCTCGCCAAGATCGCGGCGCACCGCGAGCGGATCGACGTCGGCACCCTCGTCCAGGACATCCGCTGGGTCCCCCAGCGCGTGACCCCGGCGTCGTCCGCCTAGGCGGCGCTGCAGGGATGCCCACGACCGTCCTCGTCACCGGCGGAGCCGGCTTCATCGGGTCCCACGTGGTCCGCCACCTCGCGGCCCGCGGGGACACGGTCCGGGTGATCGACGACCTCTCGACCGGCATCCCGGCCTATCTCGACGGCGTCGCGCACGAGCTCCGGGTTGTCTCGCTGGAGGACCAGGCGGCGGTCTCCGCTGCCGTGGACGGGGCGGGCTCCGTGGTTCACCTCGCTGCGCGGGCGGGAGTCCCCGATTCGATCGCGGACCCACTGGGAACGTTCCGGGCCAACGTCCTGTGGACCGTGCAGCTCCTGGAGGCGGCCCGCCGGGCCGGCGTCGGGCGTTTCGTCCTGGCGAGCACGAACGCCGTCGTCGGCAGCTACGCCGGGGCGTTCCACGAGGACCTGGCCACCCATCCACTCTCCCCGTACGGCGCGTCCAAGCTTGCGGCCGAGGCCTACGTCCAGGCCTTCGCGGCCTCGTTCGGGCTGACGGCCTGTGCGCTGCGCTTCTCGAACGCCTACGGCGGATGGGCGCTCCACAAGCAGAGCGTGGTTGCGGCGTGGGTCCGGGCCGCCCTGGCCGGCGAGACGATCACGATCCACGGCGATGGCGCCCAGACGCGCGACTTCGTTCACGCCGCGGACCTGGCCGCCGGCATCGCCGCCGCACTCGATGCGCCCGCCGAGGTGGTCGCCGGCGAAGTGTTCCAGCTCGGCACGGGTGTCGAGACGTCGGTTGCGACGCTGGCGGCAACGCTCGGAGAGACGCTCGGCGGCCCACTCCGGGTCCGCCATGCGCCCCCCCGGGTCGGCGACGTGCTGCGCAACGTGAGCCAGGTCTCCAAGGCGTCGTCCCGCCTCGGCTGGCGGCCGACGACGGACCTGGCCGCCGGGCTGCGGGCCACCGTCGAGTGGTTCCGGTCCGCCCTGGACGACCCGGCGCTGGCCGCGATCGTCCCCCGCGCCGCGTCCGGTTCCGAATGAGCCGGTCCGAGCTTCCGCGCCAGGGCGACCGGCTGGCCGCCGACCCCGCAGCCCTGGCCGACAGCTCGGCCGCCCCTGCCGCCGAATTGGCACACCCGGCCGAGGGGCAGCGGTCCGGCACGCTCCTGCTCGACGCCCTGATGACGATCGCGACCCGGTTCGTCCTCGCGATCATCATCTTCGGCTCGGACGTCCTGATCGCGCGGATCCTAGGCCCGACGGCGAAGGGCCGCTTCGCGCTGATCATGCTCTACGCGCAGCTTGCCGCGGTGCCGGTCGCCTGGGGCACGGACAACGCTCTCGCGGTCGTCGCCGGGCGCGACGCCTCGGCCGCGCGGCGCGGGATGGCCAACGCGATCTGGTGGTCGATCCTCGTCGGCGGCGCCTGCGTGGGGCTCTCCTGGTGGCTGTATCGGGGCGGGAGCGGCGTGCTCGCCGAGCTCATCCCCAACCTCTCCAGCCGGCAGTTCCTGTACGGGGCGATCGCCCTGCCCGGGGAGGTGTTCTTTGCCGTCGGGCTCTTCGGCCTGCTCGGGCGGCGGCGCATGGCGGGCTACAACGCGGTCCGCATCCTGCGCCGGGGCATCCTCGTCGTGCTGATCCTTGCGGTCGCCGCGATCGGCGTCGTGGACCTGGACCTGGCCCTGGCGATGAACGTCGGGGCGGTCTTCGCATGTGCGTTGGCGATCGTGTGGGTCGCTCACCGCGATGGGACGCTGGGCCTGCGCCCCGATCCGCGCCTGCTCGTCGAGGAGCTCCGCTTCGGTTCCCGGGCCATCGTGGGATCCATCGCGGAGCGGTTGCAGCTGCGCCTCGACTCGTTCCTCCTGAACGCCATGGTGAACGTCCGGGCCACCGGCATCTACTCGGTCACGAGCGGCCTCGCCGAGACCCTGTGGTACATCCCGAACTCGCTGGGGACCGTGATGTTCAGCCGGGCGGTGGATCCCACGGCCGACGCGTCGCGGGCAGCTGCCGTCCTGACGCGGACCACCATCGTCGTGACCGCAGCCCTCGCGATCCCGGCGTGGTTCGCCGGGCCGCGCCTGGTCGCGATCGTGTACGGCCGCGACTTCGCGGACGCGGGCGTGGCGTTGCGCTGGATCCTCCCCGGCGTCGTGGCCTACAGCGTGGTCGCCGTGCTCTCGCGCTACGTCGTCGGGCGCGGCCGACCGGGCCTCGGAACCGTGGTCCTCGTCGCCGGGCTGGCCACCAACCTTGTCGCCAACCTCATCCTCATCCCCCGGTTCGGCATCGTCGGCGCCGCCGCCAGCTCGTCGATCTCGTACGTGCTGACAGCCCTCCTCACCCTGGTCGCCTTCGTGCGCATCTCGGGGCGCGGGGTGATCGAGACGCTGGTGGTCCAGCGCCGGGACCTGGTCGCGCTCGTGCGCTTCACGGCGAACGTCATCGAGCGGCTGCGCGGCCGCCGCGCCGGGCCGGTCCTCGGGCTCCCGGGCGGCGAAGCGGCGGCGGAGCTCGTCATCAGCGAGCACGAGCCGAGCGAAGAGCACTGACCGATGGGCATCCGCCTCGCCGTGCTCGACGACAACCCGCACGTGACGTGGGAAGGCCACGTCCACCCGGTCGACGCGACCTTTCACCGGTTCCTCACGGCGCTCCTTGACGTGCCGGGCGAGCCGGTCTCGCGGCTCCTCCACGTCGTCCCGCTCAGGGCTGCTGAGCGCGCCCCGGGGACGCTGGCCGTCGACTCCCGGATCGAGACGGTGGCCACCGCACCGTTCTCCGGGATCGCCGACTACCTGTGGCGCTGGCCGCTCCTGGTGGCGCGCAACGCCCGCCCCCTCCGACGGGCGATCCGCGACGCGGACCTGCTCCTGCTCCGGCTCCCTGCCTCCAACGCCCTCCTGGCAGCCGCGCTCGCCGCGCGCGCCGGGCGGCCCAGGTTCGGGTACGTGGCCGGGAGCGCGCGCGACGTCGCCTCGGCCCGGGCACTGCCCCGGCCCGGCCGATGGGTCGCGCTCGCCATCGGCGAAGGCTACGATCGCGTCGCACGCGTCGCGGCTGGCCCGCGGAACACGATCCGCGTCGGTGAGGCGCTCCTGCATGGCGGTGTCGTGACAAGCCTGGTGGAACCTGGTGACATCCGCGGTCCGTGGCAGCGCGGGGGCGTCCCGGACGCCGGCCCGGCGCAGGCCCCCGGGGAGCCGTCGTGGCCATCGGCGGCCGGCGCGCTTCGGCTTGCCTGGGCCGGCCGCGTCGTGTCGGGAAAGGGCCTGGAGACGCTCGTCGAGGCGCTTGCCGTGCTCGAGACGGACCGGCCGGACGGACGCCGGCCGACGCTGCTCGTGCTCGGCGACGGGCCGCAGCGCGCCCGGATCGCCGGGCTGGCCGAGACGCTCGGCGTCGGGGACCGCATCGACTGGCGTGGCTTCGTGGCCGAGCGACCCGCCTACCTGGACGCCCTGGCCGGCGCGGACATCTTCGTCTTCCCGTCGCCCGCCGAGGGCTTCCCCAAGGTCGTCCTGGACGCGACGGCCGTGGGGCTGCCGGTCGTCGCATCGCCGGTGGGGGCGCTGGCGGAGCTGGCCGGCGCCCGGCTGCTCGTGCCGGTGGCGCCCGGCGACGCGGGTGCCCTCGCCGGAGCCGTGACCGCCCTCGTCCAGGATCCCGCCGGGACCGCCGAGCTGCGGGAGCGGGCGCGCAGCTTCGCCGCGGCGCACACGCGCCAGGCCGAAGCGACCCGGCTCGTCGGACGCCTGCGGGTCTCGTATCCTTCATTGCCGTGGTGATGGCCGTCGTCTTCTGGGGCGCGAGCGCCGCCCTCGGATGGGTCTACGCCGGGTATCCGGTCGCGGCCGCGGTGGCGGCTCGGCGGCACCCGCTGGAGATCGTGCCGTCGACCGAGACGCCGTCGCTGTCCGTCGCGATCGCGGTGCACCAGGGCGCCCACGAGATCGAGGAACGGATCCGCGACGTCTTCGCGCAGGAAGCGAGCGGTGCACGGATCGCCGAGCTGCTGGTCGGCAGCGACGGCTCCACGGACCAGACGGAGGCGATCGTGGCCCGGCTGGCGGAGGCGGAGCCGCGGCTCAGGTTCCTCTCCCTGCCGCGGGCCGGCCAGACGCCGACCCAGGAAGCCCTGTTCGCGGCCGCGACCGGCGAGGTCGTGGTCCTGACCGACGCCGAGACGCGGTTCCGCCCGGGTTGCCTGGCCGCCCTGGTGGAGGTCTTCACCGATCCGCGGGTCGGCTGCGCGACCGGCAAGCTGGTCTGGGCAAGCGAGGACGCCACGGCCACGTCGGCCAGCGAGGGCCTCTACTGGCGCTACGAGCTGATGGTTCGCGAGCTCGAGAGCCGGGCCGGCTGGCTCACGACCGTCACCGGTGCCGTGCTGGCGGTCCGCCGCTCCGCCTTCCGCCCCGTTCCTGCCCGCTCCTCGATGGACGAGCTGCTCCCGGTCTACGTGCGCGAGCAGGGCAGCCAGGTGGTCTACGTCCGTAACGCCGTCGTGACGGACCGCCCGATCTCCAGCGTGCGGGAGCAGTTCCGGACGCGCGCCCGGATCTCCACGCGCGGCATCTCGGGGTCGCTGGGCGTGCTGGCGCGGCCGGGAATCCGGCACCAGGCGGGGCCCACCCTCTCGATCGTCTCGCACAAGCTCCTGCGCTGGGCGACGCCGTGGGCGGTGGTCGGCGCAGCGGTGGCCGGTGCCGGCCTGGCGACCCGGCCCGGCGGCGCCCCGTACGCAGTCGCGCCGGTGGGGCTGGCGGCGATGACCGTGCTCGGCGTGACGGCCCAGGTCGCGGTCTCCCGCGGCCTGCGCGTCCCGCGCCTGCTGGGCTTCGCCCGGTTGTTCGGGGTCGTGAACCTCGCCTTTGCGCTGGGCTGGATCAACGTCCTGCGCGGGCGACGCTTCGAGGCGTGGACACCGGCGACGCTGAGCGCTCCCGGGGCAACCGCGGGAGCCGCGACGCCCGGCGACGGTCGCTGACGGCCGACCAGGTGCCGGCACCCGCCCAGGTTGCGATCGCCCTCGCCAGCGGCGGCGTGATGGCGGTCGCGGCCGCGCTCGCCTGGTGGGCCAGCGGACCGCGCGGCGCCCCACTTGACCCGACGAGCCCCGGACGGCTCTTCGTGCTCTTCTTCCTGGCCACGACCGGCATCGGCACGCTGGTGATCACGGCCACCGGAGAGGCGAGCGGGGCCGGAGCACTCGTCGCGGCCGGGGGCCTGGCGGCGTTCGCGGTCGGCGCGGCGGTCGGGGCGCGGCTGAAAGGGGTCCCGGCGCCGATCGGGCCGCCCGCGGAGCTGGGCGCCATCCGGACGGCGAGCGTCGTCGGCCTGGCCCTGGTCGGCCTGCTGGCGTATGCGTGGCTCGCGGCCCAGTACGGGATCCCCTTCCTGACCGGGGATGCCCAGACGTCGCGGGCGGGGTTCGCCGGTCCCGCGTTCGACCTCTTCCGCTGGCTCGTCCCTCCCGCCGCCCTCGTCGCGGTCGGGCGCGCGCTCGCCCGGCCGGGCCGGCACCGCTGGCTGGTCGCGGCGGGGTCGATCGCCGGCGTGGGGGTGATCGAGCTCCTCACGGCCTCTCGGGCCCTCCCGCTGGAGCTGGGACTGGCAGTCCTCCTGCTCGCGTGGTGGGCGGGTCGGCGGCTCTCCCGCCGCGTCTGGCTCAGCCTGGCCGTGGTCGCCCTGGCCTTCTTCGTCGGCGTCCAGCTCCTTCGCGTGGTCGGCCGTGGAGGCTTCACCGGGCCCGCCGACGTCGGCCAGTTCGCGGTCGGCCGGACCTTCGACCGGGTCGTCCTCATCCAGGCCCGGACGCTGGAGCTCGTGGCGTCCCAGATCCCGTCGCAGGAGCCCTACTTCCTCGGAAGCACGTACGTGCGCTGGCTCGCACCGCTGCGCGGCGAGGCGCCACCGAAGGCGCTCGGGTACTGGATCTACGAACGCCTCTACCCGGAGCAGCCCGGCGGGTTCGCGACCCCGGGGATCCTGGGCGAGCTATGGGCAAACGGCGGGATCCCCCTGGCGCTGGGGGGCATGGCCCTGTTCGGGCTCGCGATCCAGGGGCTCGGCCGCCTCGCCCGACGGCTGGACCGGGGCGTCGCCGATCGCGCGCTGGCCGCGCTCCTGGTCATCGCGATCGCACGCTCGTATGCGACGAGCCTCGACGGGCTGCTGCTGACGGCCGGCGTCATGGTCGCGTGGCGGGTCGCGGTCACGCTCCCGGCCCTGCCCGCGTGGCTGCCGCTGCCCCGTCCGGGCCGGCGCCAGGCGACCTGACCGGCCCGCGTCTCCGGCCCGCTCTCAGTAGCGGTAGACCGTCCGCCAGTAACCCCAGTTGCCAGCCTTGTCCTGCGCGTGCGCCTGGATCGTGATCCTGCCCCTCGGGAAGGCCAGGGCCACGCTGCTCGTCGCCCCCGGCAGCCGGAGGTAGCGCCAGTAGGTCGTCCCAACGCGCCACCGGATCTGGTAGGAGGCAATCCCGGACCAGTCCGTCGCGTGGTAGCGGACGACCCACTTCCGCAGGGTCGACGACCAGGCGACGCTGAGGCTCGTCATGACCGGCCGGATCGTGTCGTACGTGGACTTGACCACGAACGTCCCGGCCCGCACGCCCGCGACGATCGAGGTGACGGTCGCCTTGAGCACCGAGCTCGTGCCGAGGACGTAGTTGTACCAGGAGTTCACCCAGGTGTGGAACACGATCCCGTCCGCCTTGGCGTAGCGGATCGCCTCGCCGACCTGCCGGACCAGCTCGGCCGCCGTCGGCATCCGCTGGTCGAACCTCGTGGCCCCGAACGTCTGGGCCATGATCCAGATCGGGGTTCCCGGCGTCTTGGCGTTGACGAACGAACGCATCTTGGGGAACCAGAGCTGCGCGTCCGGCACGTAGCCCTTGCTGATGCGGACCGGGTACCAGTTCATGATCAGGACATCCGCGATCCCCGAGCCCCACGGGTTGGCGGACAACCCGAAGTGGGGGCTGTCCCCGTAGTCCACGTAGATCCGGTGGGCCGGGTTCGGGTCTGCGGCCCGGTAGGCGTTGCGGATCGCACGCAGCTCCGACACGCTGACGCCGTTCCACGACGGCTCCTTCGCGGTCAGGTATCCGGCGAGCGCCGGATGGCCCTTGACCTGGTTGACCCAGGCGGCGACGCGGCCCGGGTAGGCAGTTCCGGTCGCGTAGTCGATGACGTTGTTGAAGTGGAAGATGACCTTCCAGCCGCGGGCCCCAGCCGCGTCCAGGAACGGCACCGGGTTCATGCCGGGGCTGAAGGACTTGATCAGGTAGTTGGTCCCGAGCGTGGGCGCGGTGGGAATCTGCGCGACCGGCACCTCCCACAGCACGAAGGGCATGGTGGTCGCGTAGGGCAGGGGTGCGACGGCTGCGGAGGTCGGGGCCGGCATGGCTGCGCCGGCGACGAGGCCGGCGACGAGGCACAGGGCCATGGCGGTGAGGACGGCGCGCGGGGCACGCCTCGCCCGAAGGTTCAGCATCATGGGGCCAGTCTCCGTGTTCGAAGTGCGCGGTGCGAGGGACCGTTGGTCCGGCACCGCCCGTTCATACGTACCGGTTCGGTGCATGCGGGCATCATTGGTGCGGGAAGGGCTCGGTCCGGGCGTCCGAACCGGCCGCCACGCCGGGACCGATCTCGGCCGCAGGGGCGAGCGACTCGCCGCCCGCCGACTCGCCGGGCAGGACCGCCGCCGTGCTCCCCGCCGACCGGCGCTCGCGCGCGACGAGCGCGATGCCCGTGGCGACGACGACCGCGAGCGGGATCGAGACCTGGTCATAGCTCATGATGTTGTTGAAGCTCAGCGCGAGGGCCCAGCAGACCAACGCGGCGAGCGTCGCCCTGGCCAGCCAGCCCCGGCCCCGGGCGAGCCACCAGCCGACCACCACCAGGAAGGCGACCCCGGCGACGCCGGCAAGCAGCCCGCCTTCCGCGAAGAGGCGGAGCCAGTCGTTGTGCGGGGCATCGAGGGCCGGCGACCCGTAGCGCTCGTGGAGCCGAAAGAAGCTCCAGAAGCCGCGACCCAGGATCGGAGCGTCCCGCCACATCCCGGCCGCGGCGGACCACGCCTGCAGGCGCATCTGGTCGCTGGGCGCGAGCACCTGCCCCGGCGCGATCGTCCCCATGGCCCCGACCGCATCCCCGCGGATCGCCAGGTAGCGGGGCAGGAGGAGGAGGCCGCCGGCCAGGCCCACGCCCGCCAGCGCCAGGCCGAGCCGTCGGCGGTAGTGCCAGGCGGCCACGACCGCGATGACGAAGAAGGCCAGGAGCCCGGCCCGGTTGTAGGTGAACCAGATCGCGAGCCCGAGGGGAACGAGCACCAGCCCTGCCACGGCGCGCAGGCGACGATCGGCCGCGTACAGGGCGGCCATCGCCAGGATCGCCACGGGGATGATGAGCAGCGCCTCGAGACCGGTGGCGAGGTAGGTGACGCCGTGGAGGCGCGTCATGTCGGTCTGGGGCCCCATGAGCCAGCCCAGCGGCCCGCCCCGCAGCGCCCCCGGCGCGAACCAGCCAACGAGGCTGACGACGCCCGCCACGACCCCGGTCGCGATCGCGAGGACGAGCGGCCTCGTCCGCGCGTCGCGCACCAGCCAGGCCACGGCAAGCAGCGCGAGGAGCAGCGTCCCCGGCCCCCAGAGCCACCGGTAGAGCGCGTCCACGCCGATCGCCCGCCCGAAGTGCCGCCAGGTCGTCACGACGGAGAACGCGGACGCGGCGAGGAGGAAGAGCACGGCCAGCATCGGCGGGGACAGGTAGACGCGGCGAACCTCGGCGCGATCGCGGGCCAGGGCATGGAGGACGCGGGCCAGGACGCCGGCGGTCCAGGCGATGACCCAGATCGTCCATGCCGGCAGGCCGGGCCGGAGCAGGTAGGGCCCGATGAACATCCCCACCGGGATCACGAGCAGGAGGCCGCCGTACGGCCGGGCCACGGAGAACGCCGTCGCCGCCACGTACCAGAGCTCCAGCCAGGCGTGGGACGCGCCGACGGTCCGCAGCGCCACGTACGCGACCAGGAGGACGGCGGCGCCTGCGCCGTCTACCAGGGTCCCGCGGCCGGCTGCGCGGCGCAGCAGAGCCATCCGGCGGCCCCCCGGCCGCCCGGCCTCAGCCAACACGCGCCTGGCGCTCGTGGAATGCCCGGGCGGATCGCGCGATCTCGTCGGGGGACCGCGACGGGCGCCAGGCCAGCGCGCCGATGTGGCCGGCCCCTCCGGTCACCAGGAGGCGCATGTCCCGACGATCTCAGCCGCCCAGTGGCCAGGTCCCGCCCGGGTTGGCGGGCGGGAAGTACTTCTTGATCCACGTCCGGCAGACGGCGATCTTGAGCGCGAAGCCGGTACCGCCGGTCGAGGTGGCGAAGACCGAGGGACCGAAGACCTCGCGCTCCGCGGTCGCCACCTTCGCCGTGCTGACCAGCGCGAACAGGTCGGCTGCTCGAGCCAGGGGAAGGTCCGTCACCGTCGTGCTCTTGACCAGCGACAGGAGCGCGGGCAGGATGCTCGCGCCCTTGGCGCGAACCTTGTCCAGGGCCGCGGCGACCAGGATCTGCTGGCGCCGCGAGCGCCCGAAGTCGCTGTCGCCCTTGCGGCTCCGGGCCATGATCAGGGCGGTCGCGCCGTTCAGCTGCGATGTCCCCGCCGGCAGACCCCACCCCTGCCGCCGGGACGTGACCCAGTAGGCCGGGTCGTAGTAGGCAGTGGCGAGGGTGACCCGGACGCCCCCGACGGCGTTGACCATGTTGCGCACGCCGGCGAACCCGGTCAGGACCGCGAAATCCACCTCGATCCCGAACGCGGCGGAGATCGCCCGCTTCATCGACGCCAGCCCATTGCCGTTCCTGGACTGGTACCACTGGTAGAGGGCGTTGACCTTCTGGTCAAAGGAACCACCGCCGGGCAACGGGAATCCGGTCGTGTCACGGGGAACGCTGAAGACGCCCACGCGGCCCGACTTCGGGTCCAGCGAGACGACCATGATCGCGTCTGTCCGGTTTCCCGGGGAGGACGGTCGGTAGTCCGAACCCAACAGCAGGATCGTGAAGCGGCCGTCCGTTCCCAGGAGTGGATCGCCACCCGCGGCACTGGGCGACGGCGATGCGGACGGCGACGCCGACGGGCTGCCCGACGGAGACTCCGTAGCGCCGGTCGTCGGGCTCGCGGAGGGACTCCCGCTGGCCGCCGGCGCGGAGGGGGACGAAGTGTCCTGGGAGGTCGGGGCCGGAGTCGTGGTCCCGCAGGCCGCGACGAGCAGGGCGAGCGCGACGGAGACGGCACCGAGCCGGCGCGTGGAGATCATGTCGGGAGGCTAACATGGCGTCCGATCGAGCGCCGCTTGCCGTTCCATGCCCCGCATTGGGCGAAGGGGGCTGTGCGGCCTCTGCACGAGGCCCGACAGGGGAATGCTCCGCCGCCACGGGACCGCTCTCCGGATGACGCTCATGGCGGTCGACGGCGTCACCGCCGCGATCATCTTCCTTGCCGTCAGCGCCTTCCGTTTCGGCCCGTCGTGGCGCGCCTCGTGGGGGACGACCGGGATCGACCCGTTCCCCCTGCTCATCGCCTGGGCGGTCACGTGGACGCTCACGCTGTGGATGCTGGGCCTCTACCGGATGCGGGCTCGCTGGTCGTGGAAGCGCGAATGGGTGGACATCCTCCGGGCGATCCTCCTGATCGCCGTAGCCACCCTCGCGTTCCTCTACCTCGCCAAGCTGCCCGACGTGAGCCGGGTCTTCCTGGGCGAGCTGTTCGTGGCCCAGGCCGTGGTGGCCGTCCTGTCGCGGGCGTTGGTCCGATCGGTGTACCGGTCAGTCCGAACCCGAGGCCAGAACGGCTCGTTCGTCCTGGTCGTCGGGGATGGGGCGGCCGCGCGAACGTTCGCCCGGCAGCTGGCGGCCCATGCCTCGCTCGGCATGCGCGTCGCGGGTTTCGTGGCGAGCCCTCCACCGGGAACGCCAGAGCCCGGGACTGCCCGGGGTCCCGGCGGGTCCGGGACGCCCGCAGCCACGGGCCCGGGGGCGACCGCTCCGGTGGCCGGCGGCCGGGTCGCGAGCACGGTCCCCGTCGTGGGTCCCGGCGTCCTCGGGGAGATCGCGGATCTGCCGGACATCCTGCACCGGCTCGTGATCGACGAGGTCGCCGTGTGCCTGCCAGTGGAGGCGCTCGCATTCCTCGAGCCGGTGGTCCGGCTCTGCGAGGACGAGGGCAAGATCGTGCGCATTCCCCTGGAGAGCGCGGGGCTGACCCTGCCGGGCGGGACCCTGGACATGTTCGACGAGATCCCGGTGCTCTCCTTCGTCCACGGCCCGGACCGGGCCCTGGCGCTCATCGCGAAGCGCCTCCTCGACATGGCCGGGGCGACTGCCGCGCTGGTCCTCCTCTCGCCGGTCCTGGCCCTCGTCGCGCTGCTGATCAGGCTGAAGGACGGGTCGCCAGTCCTGTTCTCCCAGGAGCGCATCGGACTCCAGGGTCGCCCGTTCCGCGTCCTGAAGTTCCGGACCATGGCCCGTGACGCCGAGGCACGCCTCGAGGAGCTGGTGGAGCAGAACGAGATCCGCGGCCAGGCGTTCAAGGTGACCGACGATCCCCGGGTGACTCCCCTCGGGCGAATCCTGCGGCGGACCAGCATCGACGAGCTGCCGCAGCTCCTGAACGTGCTGCGTGGGCAGATGAGCCTGGTCGGGCCCCGGCCTCCCCTGTCGGACGAGGTCGCGGCCTACGACGTGTGGCACCGTCGCAGGCTCGCCATGAAGCCTGGGATCACGGGCCTGTGGCAGGTCTCGGCCCGCCGCGACGCCGACTTCGACAGGTGGGTCCGCCTGGACCTCGATTACATCGACCGCTGGTCGCTCCTGCTGGACCTCCGGATCATCCTGCGGACGATTCCAGCGATGCTCCAGGGCCGCTAGCGTCGGCCCATCGTCCGGCGCCCGCCCGGTGGCGGCGCCTCGGGAGTGGAGGCCGTGGCCCTTCCGCTCAGGGTCCCGGGCTGGCGGAGGGCGACGGTTGCGTTGCCGACGTCGCATAGGCGCTGTCGGTACCGAACAGCTGCACGGAGAGGGCCGCCAGCTTGGCCATGTCCAGGGTCAGGCTGTAGGTCGTCGGGTCGGAGGAGCGGACGGCGTACGGCGGCCCCAGGACGACCCGGGTAATGTTGCCCTCGTCGATCCCCTTCGCCGTGTCCAGCATGCCGGACAGGTTGTCGGCCGGGTAGTTCGTGCGCACCGTGTTGCCCAGGGCCTGGATGATCCCGGGGAGCCTGGGCAGCATCGCCGGGCTGGCCAGCTTCTTCTCCAGCGCGACCAGCAGCTCCTGCTGGCGTCGAGCGCGCACGAAGTCGTTGTTCGCCGGACCCATGCGCGAGCGGGCGTACGCCAGCGCCGACTGCCCGTCGAGGGTGTGCTGGCCGACGGACAGGTAGAACCCGATCGGGCGCCTGTCGGTCCAGCCGCCGTAGCTGGGATCGGCGATCACTGACGTGTTGTTGATCGTCACCCCTCCGGCGGCGTCCACCAGGGCCGTGAAGCCCGGCAGGTTCACCGCGGCGTAGTAGTTGATCGGGATCCCCAGCAGGTAGGAGAGCTCCTTCACGAGCGTGTTCACGGAACCCAGCCTGAACTGGGCCGGGTTCATCTGAGCGTAGGTCATGAGGGAGTTCAGCTTCCCCGTATAAGTCCGGCCGTCCCAGAGCTGGAAGCCGGCGGTGTCCCGGGCAAAGGAGACCATGGCCGCCTTGCCGGTCACCGTGTCCACGCTCGTGACGATCATGGTGTCGCTCAGGGAGTGGTTGCGCGTGGGCGACGAGTCCATCCCGATGAGCAGGATGGTGATCCGGTGGCTTCCCGGTCCCGGGGTCGTGAGCGGCGTCGCCCGGAGGTCGGGCGTGCCGTCGGGCGTCGCCTGGGCCTGGCCGCTGTCACCCGGCGAGGTCGAAGCGCCCGGAACCGGGGTGGCCGAGTCGGGCCCACCCCCGACGAAGATGCGGGAGCCCGCGTCGTAGAAGGACCACGAGCTGTAGGCGCCGTAGCCGGACACGACGCAGACCACCAGCGCGAGGACCACGGCGATCCCGGTGGGGACGGGCCGCCATGGCCGCCGGCCCCCCGCGGCGCTGAATGCGTCGACCAGCGCCACCAGCCACCAGAGGCCCAGCACCACGGACAGGCCCAGGACGGTGAGCGACAGGCTGGGGGAGAACATCTCGACGGCGACGACCTGCAGGCCGTCCGACAGGAACCGGATCACGGTGACCAGGAGCACGAGGAGCACGGGCAGGGCGTAGACGGCCGCGGCCCGCCGTCGGCCCAGGTAGAGGTGACCCAGGCCGGGCAGCACGAACGAGGCGAGTGCGGCAATCGCTGGGGACTTGCCCCGCGTGAGATTGGCGGTCATCTGCTGCTTGACTCTAGCATGGGCTGGTACGGGGCGGATGGTACTGCGTCAGCCGAGAGTGGCTCGCCGTCCTCGGAACGGCTCCTCGCGAGGTGTTCGTATCGCGAGCTTGGGCCGCCGCCAAGTGGAGGCAGGCCGATGTCGCGCGGCACGCCGACAGCACGGCATCGGAAGCTCGGGCTGAGGATGCCCCGCTCAGTCACGGCGCGCGACGACCACCAGCTTGTTGCCGAACCTGCCCAGCATGGCGTTCCCGAGCCGCCAGCCTGCCCATGCCGCCGAGACGATGCCGGGGCGGCTCAGGGTCCTCATGACCGCCCCGGGGCGATGCCGGTAGTACATGGCGTAGCGGTTGGCCCGGACCACCCGGAGGCCGCTCCTGACCGCGATCGCAGCGATCTCCGCCGGTAGCAGACGCGCAACGCGGTTCCCGGCCTCCTCCGCCTCGAGCGCGAGACCGAATTGAACGGCCACCGAGGTCGCGGCCGCACGTGCAGGCTCGGTGATCGCCACGGCCCAGCCCGAGACGCGACACATCTCCGCGACGCCGACAAGAGGGTCGGGCATGTGGTGGAGTCCGTCGTGGACGTAGGCGAGAGGCACAGTGGCGTCCTGGAATGGGAGATGCTCCGCGTCAGCAACGATCGACCAGAACGTCAGACCAGTCCGTTCCGAACGCTCGCGAGCCCTCCGCGCCGCACCGATCGAGATGTCGGTCGTCAGGACCTGCGCTCCGCGTTCGGCCAGGAACTCGGCATCCATTCCCGACCCGCCGCAAACCACGACCGCGGTGCGGCCTTCGAGATGGCCAAGGGACTCGATCGCCCGGCGGGCCTTCTCGCGGAGGAGCCTCCCGTACAGCGCCGGCTGGCCCGCGGGTCGCTCGATCTCGAACTCCTCGGCTTCGATGCGGTCGAAGAACGCCGCCTGCGTGTGTTTCTGGCGTTCAGCTTCGAGATGGGGCGAGACCGCGTCCTCGTGGCTGACAAGCAGGTGATCCACTTCGTCGTGACCAGTCTCGCCGTCCAGCGCGAGGACCGGGATGCCGTCGTCGATCTCGTAGACTCGCGCGCAGCCGCAGCACGTGATCTCGTCCGTCCACTCCAGGGGGCAGCGACAAGCGGGACAAACGAGGAGTGAGCGGATCTCATCCGGGAGCTCTGCACCCCGCGTCTTGGGATGTGGACGCGTAGCGCCGAGTGGTTCCATCGACTCCATCCTACCCCGTGGGGTCACCGGAAGCCGGTATAGTGCCGGGGACCTCGGGGACCCCGCAGGCACCCGTGCAGAGTGACCAGACCAGTGGCCCGACTCCTGATCGTCTCCATCAACTACGCGCCCGAGGTGACCGGGACGGGCCCATACGTCGCCGGCGCCGCTCACGCGCTCGCCGCGGCCGGCCATGACGTCCACGTCCTGGCCGGCCTCCCCCACTACCCGGCCTGGCGTCTCGACCGGGGCACTCGGCGCGAGCTCCGCTGGGAGGAGATGGACGGGGCAGTGACGGTTCACCGCCGGGCGCACTACGTCCCGGCGCGCCAGTCGGCGCTCCGGCGGGGCGCTTACGAGGGGACATTCCTGCTCCAGGGGATGCTCGGACTGCCGGCCGCGGTCGATGCGGTGGTCGGCGTCGTCCCCGCGCCTCGCGGACGGCGTCCTCGCCCGCACCATCGCGACCATGCGGCGGGTACCGTACGGCCTCGTCTTCCAGGACCTCATGGGCCGGGCGGCCGAGCAGAGCGGGATCGCGGGCGGCGATCGGGTGGCGGCGGTCGCTCGACGCGTGGAAGCGATGGGCGGTCGGCGCGGGCGGCGCTCGTTGGGATGATCACCCCCTCGTTCGGACCGTACCTCGAGTCGCTGGGCGTGCGCCCGGACCGCCTGGTGCACGCTCAGGAACTGGGCGCGGCCCGGACTCCCGAGCCTCGCTCGGGCGGAGGCGCGGGCGCGCCTCGGCTGGGGCCGGAGCTGGTCGTCCTGCACGCCGGCAACATGGGCCTCAAGCAGGGCCTCGAGCAGGTGGTGGACGCGGCCGCCCTCGCCGGCCGTCGCGGATCGGCGATCCGGTTCGTCCTGGTCGGCGACGGGAACCAGCGCGAGCGCATCGCCGCCCTGGGCGCCGGCGTGCCTGCCCTCGAGATGCGACCGCCTGGTGCCGGAGGACCGAGCTGGCCGATCTCCTCGCCGCGGCCGACGTCCTCCTGATCTCGGAACGCGCGTCGCTCGCGGACATGTCGCTTCCGAGCAAGCTGACCACCTACCTCGCCGCCGGGCGGCCGGTCGTCGCGGCGATCCCGCCCGACGGCGCAACGGCCCAGGAGGTCGCGGCGGAGCGGCGGCGGGCTGGTCGTCCCGGCCGGGGACCCGGAGGCGCTCCTCGAGGCGCTGCAGGCGCCTGGCTGCCGACCCAGCCCTCGCGGAGCGCCTCGGCGAGGCTGGGAGCGACGTTCGCCCGCACGGAGCTCGATGAGGACGCGGCGCTGACACGCTATCGTGTGTTCGTGGACCGAATCCTCGCCGCACGGCTCGCGCAGAGGTCGCGCCGTGACCCGCCGCGCCCTGATCACCGGGATCACCGGCCAGGACGGCTCGTACCTCGCCGAGCTGCTGCTCGACAAGGGCTACGAGGTCCACGGCCTGATCCGCCGCTCGCAGCTCCGTTCAACACGGGCCGGATCGACCACCTCTACCGCGACCCGCACGAGGACCGAGACGCGGCTCTTCCTCCACTACGCCGACCTGACCGACTCGCTCCTCGCTCATCGGCCACCTCCACCGGGTCCAGCCCGACGAGGTCTACAACCTGGGCGCCCAGAGCCACGTCAAGGTGAGCTTCGAGATGCCCGAGTTCACCGCCGAGACCGCGGCCATGGGCACGCTCCGGATGCTGGAGGCCGTCCGCACGGCGGACTGGCCGATCCGCTTCTACCAGGCCGGCAGCTCCGAGATGTACGGCCGGGTGCGTCGAGATCGCCCCAGACGCGAGACGACGCCCTTCAACCCGCGCAGCCCGTACGCGGTCGCCAAGGTCTTCGCCCACTTCATGACCGTCGACTACCGCGAGGCCTACGGCCTCCACGCCAGCAACGGGATCCTCTTCAACCACGAGTCGCCGCGCCGCGGCGGGACCTTCGTGACCCGCAAGGTGACCCGCGCGGTCGCGGCGATCCTCAAGGGCGACGCAGGAGCACCTCTACCTCGGCAACCTCGACGCCCGGCGCGACTGGGGCTACGCCAAGGAGTACGTCGAGGCGATGTGGCTGATGCTCCAGCAGGACGAGCCGGACGACTACGTCATCGCCACCGGCGAGATGCACACGGTCCGCGAGCTGTGCGAGGTCGCCTTCGGCCTGGTCGGCCTCGACTGGGAGCAGCTACGTCCGGGTCGACGAGCGCTACTTCCGCCCGACCGAGGTCGACGAGCTCTGCGGCGACGCCTCGAAGGCGGCCGCGAGGCTCGGCTGGCAGGCCGACGACCGGCTTCGAGGACGCTGGTCCGGCTCATGCTCGAGCACGACCTCGCGCGAGGCCGGCCTCGACCCGGCCGAGCGGATCGCCGGCGGAGCCGATGCCGATGAGCGACTTCTGGGCCGGCCGCCGGGTCATGGTCACCGGCGGCGGCGGCTTCCTCGGCCGGGCCGTCGTCGACGCGCTCGAGGCGGCCGGCGCCGACCGACGATCTTCGTGCCGCGCAGCGCGCGACTACGACCTGCGGACGCAGGACGGCATCGACCGGGCGCTCGCCGACGGCCGGCCGGAGCTCGTGATCCACCTGGCCGCCGTCGTCGGCGGGATCGGCGCGAACCGCGAGAACCCGGGCCGCTTCTTCTACGAGAACGCGATCATGGGCATCCAGCTCATGGAGCAGGCCCGGCTGGCCGGCGTCGCGAAGTTCGTCACGATCGGGACCGTCTGCGCCTACCCGAAGTTCACGCCGGTGCCGTTCCGCGAGGACGACCTCTGGAACGGCTACCCGGAGGAGACGAACGCGCCCTACGGCCTGGCCAAGAAGATGCTCCTCGTCCAGGGCCAGGCCTACCGCGAGCAGTACGGCTTCAACGCGATCTACCTGATGCCGGTCAACCTCTACGGCCCGGGCGACAACTTCGACCCGGCCAGCTCGCACGTGATCCCGGCGCTGATCAAGAAGTGCGTCGACGCGCGCGAGAGCGGGCGCCGACCACATCGACGTCTGGGGCACGGGCTCGGCCTCGCGCGAGTTCCTCTACGTCGACGACGCCGCCGAGGGGATCGTGCTCGCCGCCGAGCGCTACGACGGCGCCGAGCCGGTCAACCTCGGCGTCGGCGCGGAGATCACGATCCGCGAGCTCGTCGAGCTGATCGTGGCCTGACGGGCTTCACGGGCGAGATCCGCTGGGACGCGACCAAGCCGGACGGCCAGCCGCGCCGGGCCCTCGACACGACGCGGGCGCGCGAGCGCTTCGGGTTCGTGGCCGGCATGTCCTTCGAGGAGGGGCTCCGGCGGACGATCGAGTGGTACGAGGTCGGCAGGACCGATCCCAGACCGGAGGCGCGCGTCACTCGTGACCCCGGACCTCGGCACGACCCAGGTTTCGCACTCGCGACTCGACTCTGCGACAAGTGGTGAGGCGCCTGCGGTCATCGGGAGCATCACCGCCCGGGTCTTCTCCCCCCTGGCGGGGTGTGGGCTTGCATGCCCGGATCGCCAGGGCTGCGTCTGGGTCGAAGGCAGGGCCGAGAGGTCGGAAGCACAGTGACGACGTCGCGACGGAACGGTCGGGTCGGTGCCCAGCAGGTCGAGGTCCTGACTCGGCGCCTGCGGCGTTCGCTCCTGCTGCCGTCCTGGCTGCTGTACCGGTTCCAGCATCGAGACTGACCGCTACTCAGGACGGTACGCGGGTGCCAGCGGCTGGCGCGACGAATGAGGATATCCAACGCTACCGCGGGGTCCACGAGGGCAATCTCCGCGAACACGCTGACCGGCCCGACCCGGGCTTCGGTTTCTCGAGATCGGGATCGGCCCGACACCCAACCTCGATCGCCTCCGGCTTTGCTCGCCCACGGGGTGAAGTACACGGGCGTGGATTTCGCGTCGGTATGTGAGTCCCATGTGCGGCCGAGATCCAGCGCGCCGGCCTTGCATCCGGTGAGGTCGAGTTCGTCCAGAACACGACGGGGACGTACGCCTGGAACCTGTTCGAGCATGCTCGGCAACGGTCGCCGCTTCGACGTCGTCTACCTGGACGGACACCATACGTTCTATGTGGATATGCCGGCGGTCTTCCTTGGCGACCGCCTTCTCGAGCCCGGCGGGCTCTTCCTCGTGGACGATATTCGCTGGAGTCTCGACTTTCTCGAGCTCAGCATGAAGCGGCAACTTCTCCGTCTGGCGCTTCTACCACTCCATGTATGACTTCTCGGCCTATACGCCGGAACAACGATCCCTTCCCCACGTCGGCTTGATGGGCCAGCGGGTCCTCGTTGAGGCACTCGGGTACGGAGTTGATCGGGCCCACTCCACGCCCTACTGGTGGACGCTCCAAAAGCCGCCCCATGATCTGCCACCCAGCGTGCCCGCCGAGTGGGTGGTTAGCGAATGAGGATCCTCGAGTTGATGATCGTCCCGATCACAGGCGCGGTGCGACGCGCAGGTCGAACGTCTCCCAGCCCAAATGGTGTTCCCGGGGCCACGACGTGAACGTTCTCGCCCCTGTCCCGGCGCCGACCGAGATCTCCTCCAAACGCTCGCAGAGGTGGTTTGGGTTGGGCGTCCCGGGCCGCGGCGCCTGAGCGACCAGGGCGCGGCGTGATCGCACCACCAGCTCGTAATGGGGCGGAGGCCGGGCGCTGGCACCCCCTGGCGCGAATCATGCGGTGGCGACGCTTCCTGCGCATCCGGCCATTCGACACGGCCACCCTCGAGGGTCGGTCCGCGGAACGCTACCGCAGGGTCGCCTGGTCCGCCCTGCTGGCAATCATCGCGCGCGTGGTGGGCTTCGCCACCTGGTTCGTCTCCGTCCCGCTCGTGATCGGATACCTCGGCAGTGAGCGCTACGGGATGTGGATCACGATGAGCTCCCTGGTCGCCGTCCTGGGTCCGCTCGACCTCGGAATCGGGCTCGGATTGATGATGCAGGTGTCGGACGCCAACGGCCGCGACGACCGGGCCGCAGCTCGCCGCGCGATTTCGACGGCGGTCGCCATGCTGTTGCTGATCGCTGCTGTGAGCTCGGTCGTCTTCGCTCTTGTCTACCCGGCTATCCCGTGGGCCCACGTCTTCAACGTGGAATCGCAAGCCGCCGTCGTGGAAGCAGGCCCCGCAGCGGCAGTGCTCTTCACCGCCTTCGCCCTGGGCCTTCCCCTGGGGATCGTGGGCCAGGTTCAGCTCGCCTACCAGAGTGGCTACATCTCGAGCGCCTGGGCGATCGTCGGCAACCTGGGTTCGCTCGTCGCTCTGCTCGCGGTGATCTTCCTTCGGGAGAGCATGCCGATGCTGGTGGTCGCACTGACCGGCGGGGGGCTGGCAGCGGCAGCACTGAACGGCTGGTTCCTCTTCCGGCGGCAGCGCCCGTGGCTGATGCCGCGGCGGCGCGACGTGGAGCGATCGACCGGGCGATCCCTGTTGGGGACCGGAGCGCTCTTCCTCGTGCTCCAAATCGCCGGTCTGGCCGCATTTGGGCTCGACAACGTCGTGATCGCCCAGATCCTCGGGCCGCAGATGGTCCAGGAATATGCGGTGCCGGCCAGGCTCTTCATGCTGGCGCCGGCGCTCCTCGCGTTCGCCCTGACGCCGCTCTGGCCCGCCTACCGCGAGTCGTTGAGCCGAGGCGACGGAGCCTGGGTGCGCCGCACGGTGCGCCGCTCCATTGCATTGGCGGCGGTCGTCAACGTCCCGAGCGGCGTCATCCTGGTCGTGGTCGCGCCGTGGCTCCTCCAGGTGTGGGTTGGATCGGCCGTCCACCCGACGCAGCTCCTGATGGTTGGGCTGGGCCTGTGGACCATGATGAACACGCTCAATGGGCCGTTCGCGGCCCTGCTGAACGGGGCGAACGTGGTGGGCTTCCAGGCTTCGTGCGCGGTGGTGATGGCAGTCGCCAATGTGACCATCTCGATCCTGCTCGTCCAGCGGATCGGCGTGTCCGGTGCAGTCTGGGGGAGCGTCATCGCCCAGGCGGTCTTCGTGCTGCTCCCCGAGCTCTGGTACGTGCGGCGCCTGTTGGGACGCCTGCCAGTGATCCCCACGGCCGCGACGACGACGCCGTGAAGTCAAGCGCCGTCACCCCGATTCCACGGACCTCGCCCGTGGGACCTTCCCTCCGAAGGCTCGACCGCTTGGTGGAGCAGACTGCATGAGCGCACGGCGAGGGCCGGACGCCGGGCCGGAGAGTGTTCGACGTGTGCATCTTGTCTATCCCCACGGGCCGGGCATCGCCACGCCAAATACGATCGGGAGGCGGGTAGGAGAGGCGTTCGAGGACCGATACGAGGTCGTCTACCACGATTGGGATGACACCGGAGCCATCACCCCGGAACCCGGAGATGCACTCGTCGGACATCCCCATCCAGCTCCCTGGACGATCTTCCGCCGCAGCGCGGCGCGACGTGGATGGTCCAGGATCATCATGCTTGCGCCGTTCAGCCCTGGCGATCCTCGACAGTTCGGCTTCGCGGATCGAGTCCTCGAGCGGTGCGACCTGTTCCTGGCGATCACGGGCCCGCATTGGATGTCCTGTGCGGGGGCCTCCGACGCCGCTCACTGGCTTCCCAAGATCGTCCACGTGGACCTTGCGGTCGATCGGAAGGACTTCCCCGTCGTGAAGCACAGGTTCGCGCCGGCGGGGCAACGCTCGTTCGTCTATATCGGGAACACGGCCTGGTACAAGAACCCGACCTATCTCGAGGAGATCGCGAGTCGGTTGCCGTCGACACGGTTTGGCTGGATTGGCCGCGGCGAACGATCGATCCGCGGCTTTGACGCACTCGGTTCGCAGGACTTCTCGACCCAGGTCGGGCGCGAACTCGTGGCTGGCTTTGACTTCCTCCTGACGGTTGGGTCGGCAGATGCCAACCCAACGACGATCATCGAGGCGATGGCCTGGGGCCTCATCCCCGTCTGCACTCCGGAGAGCGGCTATTCGGGCATCCCCTCGATCCCGAATGTCCCGCTCGGCGACGCGGATTCAGCGGTTGCGATCCTGCGCCGCCTCGACAATATGCCCGAGCGTGAGCTCGACGAGATGCGGGCGGCGAATTGGGCCCTGCTCGACCACCACTTCAAATGGGACCGCCTGTGCAGCCAGGCGGTCGATGCGGTCGATTCGCACCTGTCGCCTCCCCTGGACGACGAACCCCTCGCCCGCCGACTCCGGTTGGCCTGGGCCACGTGGTCAGGACCGTTCTCACCCTTGCGCCGGACGCAGCTCCGCCTCGGCGTAAAGGCCTTGAATACCGCTGTTCGCGGGCCACGACCCGGTTGTTCCGCGTGACCCATCTGAGGCGACTGGGTCGAGGCCTGAGCGCTCCATGGCTGTTGGGTCGGGCCCTCCGATCGTACCGGCGGGCCGTACGGCTCGGCGCGCCGGGGCTGGACTTCGCACGCTTTGGGCGGCGGACCGGACTGAAGCTTCTGCTCAGGGGAGATCCCGGTGGTCGCGGACTGCTCCTCACGCCCGTGAACATCGTCCGCTACTGGGAATTCGCATTCGCGTGGCAGGCGCTCGCGGGTCGCCAAGGGCGCTGCCTCGACGTCGCGTCTCCTCGATTGTTCAGCATCCGCGCAGCCAGCAGCGGCAGGGGCCTGCACGTGCGCATGGTGAATCCCGATGCCGAGGACGCACGCGTCACTCGGCGATTCGCTCGTAGACTCAACCTGGTGGAATTCGTCGTTGACACACTTCCTGTTGAGGAGCTGGACGACAGCCGGTATGACCTGATCTGGTCGATATCGGTGGTGGAGCACATCGCCGGCGACGACGGAGACACGCAGGCCATCCGCCGGTTGTATGGGGCGCTGGTCCCCGGCGGCCGCCTCATCGTGACCGTTCCGGTCGCTCGAGCGTTCGAGGTCGAGATGCGAGAGCACGACGAGTATGGATTGGGCATCCCGGGAGCCGGCGGCCGCTATTTCTTTCAGCGCATCTACGACGAGGCCGCCATCCATCGCCGACTCATCGAGCCTTCGGGCGAGGCGGCGACCCGGATCGAATGGTGGGGGGAGCGACGGCCGGGACGGTTCCGCGAATACGAGAAGCGGTGGGTCGCCGAGGGCCACAGGTGCACGGTCGACGACCCGGAAGAGATAGCCCGCGAGTATCGAACGTACCGGACGTGGGAAGAGATGCCCGGCATGGGAGTCTGCGGGATCGTGATCGACAAGCCATAGTGGAGACCGCCGTGAGCCAGAGTCCCGCGAAGATCCCGGTGGCCAGACCGGACCTGAGCGGCAACGAAGAGAGATACGTCGTCGAGGCCATCCGGAGCTCGTGGATCTCCTCGACGGGCTCGTTCGTCACGCGGTTCGAACGTGAATACGCCGAGTCCTGCGGGACGCGGGCGGCCATCGGCGTCTGCAACGGGACAATCGCTCTGCATCTCGCCCTCCTCGGCCTGGGTGTGCGGCCAGGAGACGAGGTCCTGGTCCCGTCGCTGACGTTCATCGCGACCGCAAACGCGGTTCGGTACGTCGGCGCGGAGCCAGTCTTCGTCGACGTCGACCCGGAGACGTGGTGCATCGATCCGGAGCGGCTCGAAGAGGCGGTCACCAGTCGGACCAAGGGCATCATCGCAGTCCACCTCTACGGTCATCCGGCGGACATGGACGCCATCAACCGGGTGGCGGGAATTCACGGCCTGTGGGTCGTCGAAGATGCCGCGGAGGCTCACCTGGCCAAGTACAAGGGACGACCGACGGGAGGCCTGGCCTCGATCGGAACGTTCTCCTTCTACGGCAACAAGATCTTCACCTCCGGTGAGGGTGGCGCCGTGACGGTCGATGACCCCGCCCTCGAACTACGCCTCCGGACGCTTCGGGGTCAGGGCATGGATCCGACCCGCCGCTACTTCTTCCCGGTTACTGGGTACAACTTCCGGATCACCAACATCGCTTGCGCGATCCTTTGCGCGCAGCTCGAGCGGGCCGACGCGATCCTGGCGCGAAGACGGGCGATCTTCCGTGGATATCGAGAGCGCCTGTCGGGTCACCCGGGGATCGGCTTCCAGCCCGTCGCCCCCTGGGCGGAGCCATCACCCTGGCTGTTCTGCATCACCGTCGATGCGGCGGTCTTTGGGCGCACCCGTGACGAGCTCGGCGCGATCCTGGCAGATGAAGGCATCGAGACACGGCCGTTCTTCATCCCGCTGCACCGTCTCCCGCCATTCCGCGAGCCGACCCGGGGCCGGAAGTACGACCTCGGAGTGACCGATCGCCTCGGCGAGTGCGGGATGAACCTGCCAACGTACGCGGACCTGGCGGAGACCGACCTCGATCGGATCGCCGACGTCATCGGCTCGGCGTCTCGGTGAATGCCTCCGCACGCGCTGAACGTGACCTCGAGATCCGACTTCTTGACGAGGATCTCGAGCCGGCATTCGGGACGTTTCTCGAGCGGATTGCCGCCGACCCCGGCAACACCTTCCATCCCCATCCACTGACCAGGGACGCTGCCCGCGAGCTGTGCAGTTCGAGGAACGCCGACCTTCGCTACGTCGCGATCGCCGCGGGGCAGGTCATGGCCTACGGGTTGCTCCGGGGCTGGGACGAGGGCTACGACGTCCCGAGCCTCGGCATCGCCGTCGACCCGAGCTTCCGGGCGCGCGGGATCGGACGCCTCCTCATGGAGTTCCTCCACGAGGCGGCGCGCCTCCGTGGGGCGACCAGGGTCCGGGCTGCGGGTCGCGCCGGAGAACCTGCAGGCGCGACACCTGTACGAGCGGATGGGATACCGATTCGGAGAGGAGGAAAGGGGTCAGCTCGTCGGGGTCCTCGAGCTTCAGCGCCCGTGAGTGGACAGCGGTTCGCGCTCCGACGGGTGCCTACCTTCGCGAATTTGCGAGTCGACGGTGACGCGCCTCGGGGGCGGCTGGCCCCGGGTCGTGGCCCGGTCATCACCGCGGGCTGCGGCACCCCGTGACCCCCGGCGAGCTGCCCGCATGAGCCTGCGCATCGCGCTCGACGCGCGGCTCGAGACCGGCAGGTCGGGCGGCGTGGAGACCGTCGTACTGGGCCTGGCCCGGTCACTCTCGCGCCTGGAGGACGGAGACGAGGAGTACCTCTTCCTGACGTACGACGGAGCAGACGATTGGATCCGTCCCCATCTCGTCGGCCCGTGTCGTCCGCTGCCCGTGCCATGGCCGCGTCCCAAGGGAGGCGCAGGCGCAGGCTGCTCGTGCGCGGATCGCAAGGGCGCCCGGTCTCCGGGCCGCGTGGCGGAGCCTGCCGGTTCTCCCGTGGACGAGGCTGTCTGCGCCAAGGCTGTCGGACGGGGTCGTGGAACGAGCCGGCGTGGACCTGGTCCATTTCACGATCCAGTCAGCGTTCCTCACAGACATTCCGAGCATCTATCACCCGCACGATCTCCAGCACCTCCACCTGAGCCGGTACTTCAGCCCCCGCGAGATCGCGACGCGAGAACTCAACTATCGGACGTATTGCGACCGCGCTCAGATGGTGGCCGTCACGAGCCGATGGGCGCGCGAGGACTTGATCCGACAGTACGGGTTGCCGGGGGAAGGGTGGCCATCGTCCCATGGGCGCCGATTACCGACGAGTACCCGACTCCGCAGCCGGGCGATCTTGACCGGGTTCGCCTCGAGCACCGCCTTCCAGACCGGTTCATTCTCTACCCGGCGCAGACGTGGCCTCACAAGAACCACGCGGGCCTGCTGGAGGCGCTCGCGCTCCTGCGCGGCCGTGGTCATGTCGTCTCACTCGTGTCAACCGGATACCTGAACACGCACGCGAATGTCCTCCAGGGGCAGGCGCGCCGACTGGGGCTCTCCGGCGACATCAAGTGGCTTGGCTTCGTGGATCCCGCTACCCTCAGGACGCTCTACGCGCTGGCGACGGCGGTGGTGGTACCGACGCGGTTCGAGGCGGCGAGCGGGCCCGTGTGGGAGGCGTTCGCGGCTGGTGTCCCGGTAGCGTGCTCCGACGTGACCTCGCTGCCCGAGCAGGTCGGGGACGCCGCGCTTACGTTCGATCCGGACGACATAGAGGCCATGGCGGACGCGATCCTGGCACTCTGGACCGACGCCGAGCTTCGCCAAAGAAGCTGGTCGTGCGCGGCAGGCTCAGGGTGACCCGGTTCGACTGGAACCGAACGGCCCGGACATTCCGTGCACACTATCGACGCCTCGCTGGCCGATCGCTGGCTGACGAGGAGCGAGAGCTCATCTTGCAGGCACCGGGCATCTAGGAGCACGGGACCGCGAATGGCAGCACTGGTCCGCAATCTGGCTGGCACTTGGAACGGCCGCACGCGGCTGATCGTGTTCGTGTTCGGCGGCTTGCTCACCCTCCAGAGCTCACACGGGCCCCAGCCTGCCGAAAGTGTTCTACCTCGTCGTCTGCGGTGCGGTCGTCGGAGCGGCCGTCTTGGTCGGTGCGGGACCTGTGGTCCGACCACAGGTCACCCGAGTGGCCGTGGGTCGTGAGCTCGGCGCTGTTCGTCGCGCTCCTTGCCGTCTCGCTCCCGGTCGCCCTGCTCGGCGGGACCAGTCCCGTCAGCTGGCTCCGTGACGCCAGCACGTACGGCCTGTTCGCGGCGGCCCCGATCATGGCCTTTGACGCCCGACGCGCCTCGTCGACCCGGGACCTTACCTCCCTGTTGATGGTCGCGGGCCTTCTCGCTTCCGTGTCATTTGCGGTGGAGTGGTTCGCTCGACGAAGCATCCTGGCCCTTCCGTTCGACCGGCTGGTGCTTCCAAGCGGGCAGGTGGCGAGCGCGCTGTTCATCGTCGGCGTGGCCTGGGCGTGCCGAGGCCCGCTCATTGGCTGGGTTGGGGCCGCCCTCGCCGGATTTCCTGCTGGGCGTCTTCCTCGCCACAGGAACGCGGCAGCTCTCATTCTCCTTGTCGTGCCGCTCGCAATGGCCGTGGCCCTCGGCCGGCCTGCCTGGCGCCGGACGCTTGCGGCTGCCGCATTGGTCATCGTCGCGACGTTCGGCACCGTTGGCGCGATCGGCCTCTCGCTCGAGGCGGTCGCGGCGGGCTCGGCGTCGGGCCCGCCCTCTGCGGCAGTCCCCAGCCCTGGACCGTCGACGGGATCGACGGTCCCGGCGACGCCTGGACCGTCGACGGGATCGACGGTCCCGGCGACGCCTCTTCCGACTGCACGACCGCAGGTCATCGGTGAGCGCATCGGGTCGCTGGGCGACCTGTTCCGAGACCGGGCTCGCAGGGAAGCTTCCGGGAGCGCCTGGCCAGTACGCGCGTCGCCTGGAGGCGTTCCTTGCTCACCCCCTCGTCGGCGTCGGTCCGGGGAAGGAGATCGCCTGGGTCGATGATGCGGGAAGCGCCCGACAGAGCTACTACCTGGACACACCGCTGGCGTTCGCGGCGAAGTTCGGACTCGTTGGCATCGTCGTGTTGCTGTGTGGGCCTGGTGTGCGTGCGCCTCCCTTCGGCGGGCTGTTCGACCGCCGGCTGGACGCCAGGAACGCTTGCCCTGCTCGGCTATGGGCACCGTTCGCCGCGGCCTCCGCCTGGGCACGCCGATGGACGACAAGGGCGCGTCATTTGGCGCTCGCGTTCGTGCTCGCCCTGGCGATCGGTGCCGGCGCTCGCCCGCGTGCGGAAGCACCGGCATCGCCGCAGGTCGTCCGATCTCGCCTGCCGGGACCTTGGCCAGGCGGACATTCCTGACCACGAATGCCCAACCCGCTCGTGTCCGTTCTCACTCCCTCATTCGGCCAGGCGCGCTGGCTGCGGGCACAATCTCACGTCGGTCGAGAGCCAGACCTACGAGCGCCTTGAGCACATCGTCATGGACGGCGGCTCCACGGATGGCTCGGTGGATCTCCTCGCCAGCCGCTCCCGGCCGGGGCTCACCTGGCGCAGCGAGCCGGACTCAGGTCAGAGTCATGCACTGAACAAGGCGTTCGCCCTCAGCACCGGCGAGATCATCGGGTGGCTGAACTCCGACGACGCGTACTTCGGGCCGATGTCGTCGAGGATGCGGTCCGTGCGTTCGAAAGCGACCCAGGCTTGGCAGTGGTATACGGTCATGCCCTGCTCGTCAACGCCGAGGGACTGGTCCTCCAGGCGCTGTGGGTGCCACCTTTCGATGCGACTCTCCTTCGACTCCACGACTTCATCGTCCAGCCGGCTGCATTCATTCGGCGAAGCTCCGTTGGCGTTCCACTTCTGGTCGACGAGTTGTTCGACTACGCCATGGACTACGAGCTGTGGCTGCGATTGTCCCGGCGCCATCGATTCCGGAGGCTCAATCGGATCGTAGCGATCGATCGCCATCACGCGGCGCGGAAGTCGTACACGATGATCGACGTCGGACGGTCCGATCATGCTCGCCTGGAGCGTGAGTACGGCGTCCTCCCACGGGCCGATCGGAACAGTCGCGCGGAAGACCTGGAAGATCGCGGCTCGCCTTGTCGGGGCGACCCTGATCCGGGCCGCCATTGACGAGCCCGCTGTCTTCCACGCCATCCGCGATGGGCGGATCAGACTTCTTGTCCGACAGGTGGCGACGCTTCGAGCGTCGATGGCGACGGGCGACGCTCCGCCCGCGAACGAGGACACCTGACGAGGAGCTCGGACGGCCAGCTGAGTGGGCGTCAGCTGCCGAGGGCGAGTGCGATTGCTCGGTTGAGATCGGGCGGCGAATGAACGTCGAGTGCAGTCCCTGATACGGGCAGTCCTCGCCGCTCGCTCGACCGCTGACTGACCGACGCCTCCTGGCGAACCGCATGGCGTCCATGAGCAGACCCGGATCGTCGGCAGGGATGATGAGACCTGAACCCTCGTCGAGCAGGTCGACGGCACTCGCCACCTGGTCTGTCGCCACGACGAAGAGGCCGGCGGCGAGCGCCTCGTTCACCACGAGGCCCCAGACCTCCCGGACCGACGGGATGACGAGCACGTCCGCCGCTCGATAGTGGGCTGCGAGGGCCGGCCCTTCGGCCCGCTCGAGGAGTCGGATC
>CAWDEW010000014.1:0-211885 GCA_963801445.1 uncultured Chloroflexia bacterium
GACGGCCTGGGAATCCGGCGCCCGCCCGGTCGTGGTCCTCACCAAGGTCGACCTCGCCGCGGACCCGGTCGAGGTCGTCATCGCCGAAGCGCAGCTGGCCGAGGTGGCCGTCAACGTGCCGGTGCTGGCCACGAGCGCGGTCTCGGGCGCGGGCATCGCGGACGTGCGCGCCCTGCTCGGCCCGGGCATCACGCTCGCGCTCGTCGGGTCGTCCGGCGTCGGCAAGAGCACGCTTGCCAACGCCCTGCTCGGCGAGGAGCGGCTCCTCACCCGGGCCATCCGGGAGGACGACGCGCGGGGCCGCCACGCCACCGTCGGGCGCGAGCTCGTCGTGCTCCCCGATGGTCGCGGCATGCTCATCGATACGCCCGGACTGCGCGAGCTTGGCCTATGGGACGAGCGAGCCGGCCTCGCCTCCGCCTTCGCCGACGTGGAAGCCCTCGCGCTCACCTGCCGGTTCTCGGACTGCGGGCATGCCGGCGAGCCCGGCTGCGCGGTCGATGCCGCCGTGAACGAGGGCTCGCTCGCGGCCGACCGGCTGTCGGGCTGGCGGCGCCTTGCCCGCGAGGAGCGCCATCGCCTGACCGAGATCGACGCGGTCGCGCGGCGGGCCGAGGCGCGCCGCTGGCGCCTGATCGTAAAGGCCGGGGCCGCCCGGGCGCACGCGAAGCGCGGCGAGTGGGGCCGCTAAGCCCGGACGACCGCTGGATGCGTCGGGCTATGGGCGCGCCCCCGATGGGAACTGGACCCAGGAACCGGTGCCCAGGCTGCCCGCGATTGCCCTGACCGTCCCGCTGGTCGCGTCGTAGGCCACGACCGACGCGGGGACGTCGGCCGTCGTGCCGTCGCGGGCAACCCCCGGCATCCCGGCCACGAAGACGAGCCTGCCGTCGGCGCCGGCCGCGATCGACATCCCATCGGCCAGCGTGTCCCAATGGCCGACCTGGGTCATCGCGCCCAGGTCGAAGACGAAGATCCCGGCGGAACCGGCCGTCTCGAAGTCCCCGCTCGTCGCGCCGAGCGCGTACGCCCGCCTGCCGTCCGGCGAGAGGGCGAGGGCGGGCTGGATGTAGCGCTTCGCGAGCGCCCGGGGCACCAGCCAGTCCCCGATCGAAGCGCCGATCCCGCGCAGGAGCGCCGGCAGGTCCCCCGGTCGGGCGGCCGTGGGCTGGACGCCGGTCGCGCTGCCGGTCACCCGGCCGGACGCAAGGTCGATCCGGGTCAGAAGGAGCGCGACGGGGTCCCAAGCATACAGCACGCCCGCGGCCGGGGCCACGACCGGCGGCATGAACGACCCCGCTCCGCCGGCCAGCGACGTGTCGCCCAGGACCGTCCCGTGCGCGTCGATGCGACGCAGCAGCGGGCCGGAGTCGAAGCATTCGAGGACGTAGACGGTCGTGGAGGCCCAACCTTCCCAGGACTCGGACGCGCACGGGCCGGACCAGGCGCCAGGGGGGAGCGGCACGAGCTCGCCGACGCGCCCGCCGGCGACCTGCGCCACGCCGTGCCAGGTGGACTGGGAAGTGCTGCCGACGACCCGGGAGGCGGCCACGAGCAGAGCCGACCCATCAGGGGAGACGGCGATCTCGGGGGGCCACGCATAGAGGATCGCCCCGTCGCTCGTCGTCGGGACATTGGGCAGGCGCAGCGTCTGGCGGACGGACCCCGTGGCGACGTCCACCACGTCGACGCCGCTCGTCCACGACGGAGGCCGGCGGGTCGACCATCCGATGTAGGCCGTCATCCCGTCGGGCGCGATCGCCGACGCGACCTGGACGTCGTCACCCTGGTCGCCCCCCACGGCCGGATCGTGAGCTCCGCCATAGCGCCCGACGATCACCCGGGCGACCCTGCGGGCGGACCCGTCGAACCGCTCCAGGCTCACCTGGACGGCGGTCGGGCACGGCCCGGCCGGGCACGAGACTCCCGCGCTGCCCTGGACGCAGACGAGGACGAGGCCGCCATCGGGAGTGCGGAACGCCCGCCCGGAGACGCAACCCGGATCCAGCGTCTCGCGGCTGCCGCTCGTGAGGTCGACGATCCCGCCGGCGCCGTTGCCGGCATCGATCACCGTGGTCTGCTGCAACGCCCCGCCGAAGGTCGCCAGGGTCGGCAACGGGGACGGTGCCGCGGCGGATGAAGGGGTTGGCGCCCCCGTGGTCGGGATCGGCGACGCGCTCGGGCCGGCGCTCGGCGATCGGACCGAGCCGAGCCAGGCGACCGAGACGGAGACGACGACGAGCGCAGCCGCGGCGAGGCCGGCGGCCGCCACGAGGCGCAGCCCATGGCGCCGGCGTCCGAGCCGCCCCGACTCGACCCGCTCCCGCCAGGGCACGACCTCCGACCGGACCGGGAGCTGCCAGGCGGCCACCGTGTCACGGATCTCGCGCTCGACCGAGGCGTCCAACTCGGCGTCGCTGGGACGCGGCGTGATACGGTCGCTCATCGGGTCGCTCCGGGCCGCGTCGCCGGCCCGATGGCCGCCTGTCCCGAGGACTCGTCGCCGGCTGCCGGGCCAAGGCGGGCGCGCAGGGCCGCATGGGCGCGCGACAGGAGGGGCCCGACCGTGCCGAGCCGGACGTCCAGGATCCGGGCGATCTCCTCGTAGTCGTAGCCGTGATAGTGGCGCAGGACGATCGCCGCCCGGGCCGTCGGGGCGAGCGAGGCGAGGCCGGCCTCGATCGCGACCCGACGGACCACGCCGGATGCCGGATCGCCGCCCGTGCCTGCCCCGCCGGGCAGCTCGTCTTCGAGCTGCACCTCGGTCGGGCGCACGCGGGCCCGTCGCAGGCGGTCGAGGGCGAGGTGGGCGGTGATCGCGAGCAGCCAGGGCCGCAGCGGGCGGCCCGGGTCGTAGCGATCCCAGCGCTCGAAGGCGCGGGCGAAGGCGTCCTGGGTGATGTCCAGGGCCAGGTCGGCATTGCCGACGATTGCGCGAGCCACCCGGTACACCTCCGGGGCGTGCTCCCGGTAGGCCTGCTCGACGAGGAGGCGCCGGGACGGTAGTGGATCCATCACTCCCCATACGTGCGGCCGCGCCGGATTCGTGCATTCGCTGCCCATCAGGCGCGGCCGGTGCCCGTCAGAACGGCAGCCGGCGCTCCCGGGCGACCAGCTCCAGCCAGGGCCGCTCGCGGCCGATCGTCGTCTCCCGCCCGTGTCCGGGCAGGACACGGAGCGCGTCCGGCAGCTCGGCGAGGCGGCCCAGCGAGTCGACCATCGCCCCGGCGTCGCCGCCGGGCAGGTCCACCCGGCCCCAGCCGCCGGGGAACAGCGTGTCGCCGGCGAACAGGATGCCCTCTTCGTGGGACAGGAGGCAAACCGAACCCTCGGTGTGGCCGGGGGTATGGAGGACGTCAAGGCGCACGCCGCCGAAGCGGATCACCCCGCCGCCGGCGAGCTCGACGGCCGGAACGCAGGGGGGCACCTCGAACGGCGCGAACAGCGGCTTGGGATCCGTGAGCATGGGCCAGTCGGCGAGGTGGGCCGCGATCTCGGCACCGCCGTCGCCGTGGAGGTGGCGCTCCCCTCCCCGCCCGTCGGCCACGACCAGGCCGGGCTCGGGCTGCGCCGACGAACCGCCTCCAGCTGGCGCGGCCGCTGCCTCCCCGGCGACGGCCGTCTCGCCCGCTGCCCCGGCCTCGGCGGCGGCCTCGCGAGACCAGGCCTGGAGCGCGGCGTTCTCTGCCGAATGGTCCCAGTGACCGTGGGTGGACACGATGAGGATCAGGCGCCAGCCGCGAGCCGTCAGCTCGTCGCGGATCCAGGCGAGCCCGGGGATCGCGGCGTCGATCGCGATCGCCTCGCGGGTGCGCGGATCCGCCACGAGGTGGACGTTGGTCTGCAGGGGCCCGATGACCCGGCTGGCGTGGTCCATGGCGGGAGTGTCGCACGAACGGAGCCCGGCGCCGCCGCGGCTGCCGGCGCGCGGGCCGGAACGGCCCGGGCGCCGGGCTCAGGCTTCGAGCTTGCTCCGCATGCAGTCGAAGGTCTGGCCGATCATCTTGTTGGCCGTTCCCTCGATGAGCCGCGCGCCGACGCTGGCGATCGTGCCCGAGATGTTCACGTCGGCCGTCCAGTCCATGACGGTCGAGTCGGCACCGCCGTCGCGCAGGGTCATGGTCGCGGTGGCGTCGACGGCGCTGCCCGGCGCGCTGCCCCGGGCAAGGATCGTCGCGTGGTTCGGGGCGTCCGTCTCGGCGAAGTGGGCGTTGACCACGAACTTCGCCGAGATGAACCCGATCCCGACCTTCGCATGGGCCTTGAAGTGCCCGTCATCGAGCACCTCGATCGACTGGACGCCGGGCCCGCAGCTCCCGACCTGGTTCGGGTCGATCACGAACGCCCACACCTTCGCCCGGGGCGCCTTGATCTCGACGGTGCCCGAGAACTTCATCGGCTCACGACTCCAGGGCCCGGGACCATTCCGGGGCGAGATAGCGCGCCGGATTCTTGACGAAGCGAGTCCGGCATCCGGGGGCGCAGAAAGCATACGTGACCCCCTCGTGCTCGGCGAGGTGCCGGGCGTCGGCCGGGTCCACGGTCATGCCGCAGACCGGGTCGACGAGGACCGTGCCCTCGGGAAGCGGCGCGGCGAGCGGCAGCCCCGCGATCGGGAGCATCCCGGCAGTGCGCACGCGCGCTCCATCCCGGGCGCCCGACGCCGTCGTCGCGTCGTCCCCGGCCCCCCCGGCGAGCGTCGCCGGACCCGGCATGGCGACGAACGATGCCCGGCCACGCCGGACCTGGACCAGCTCGGCCAGGATGGACACGGCGACCTCGCCGGCGGTCTTCGCGCCGATGTCCACGCCGCACGGCGCGCGCAGGGCGGCGCGCCGCTCGGCCGGGACGCCGGCCAGCTCCAGGTATTCCTGGACCGCTTCGGCGCGGCGCGGGCTGGCCACCAGCCCGACATAGGCGACGTCGTCACGCCGGAGCGCGGCGTCGAGGGCCTCCTCGTCCCACTGGCCCTGGCTCGCGACGACGACATGCGGCGCGCTCGCCGCCGACAGGCTGGCCAGCTCACGGGCAGCGTGCACCCGGGCCGCCCCGGGGAACGACTCCGCCGTGGCCGCGGGGTCGATCGCCGTGACCTGCCAGCCGGCGGCTCCGCCGACCTCGGCCACGGCCCGGGCGATCGGGGTCACGCCCACGACCCACAGCTCGGGCGCGGGCAGCTGGGGCTCCACGAAGATCTCCAGGGTCCCGCCCGAGTGGCAGGTCATGACGACGTCGACGATCCCGTCCGCGCGGCGCGACCCCGTGGGCGGGTCCTTGCTGATCCGGAGGAGGCGGGGCTGGCCGTCGTTGAGCGCCCGGAGAGCCTCGGCGATGACCGTGGGCTGGGCACAGCTGCCGCCGACCCAGCCCTCGATCCGGCCGTCCGGGTGGACGATGCCCCGGGCTCCGGGCTTGGCCGACGTGGGCGCCGCCACGGCGACGACGGTCGCGAGGGCGTATGGGCGACCGGCCGCTGCCAGCTCGGCCGCCCGTACGAGGATCGACGCGGCGGACTCGATCACGCCGGCGCCACTCCCTTCTCCTGCAGGATCGCCCAGATCTTCTGGGGCGTCATCGGGATGTCAACGTGGCGGACGCCGAGGTGAGAGAGCGCATCGACGACCGCGTTGACGATCGCTGGCGGCGCCCCGACCGTGGCCGACTCGCCGACCCCCTTGGCGCCGATCGGGTGGTGCGGCGACGGGGTTATCGTCTTGCCGGTCTCCCAGGCCGGGACCTCCACCGCGGTCGGGACGAGGTAGTCCAGGAACGTGCCGGCGAGGTTGTTGCCCAGCTCGTCGTACGAGATCTCCTCGTACAGCGAGGGCGCCAGGCCCATCGTCAGGCCGCCGTGGATCTGCCCGTCCACGATCATCGGGTTGATGATGTTGCCGCAGTCGTCCACGGCGACGAAGCGGCGGACCTTGACCTGGCCCGTGCCCCTGTCGATGTCGACGACGCAGATGTACGAGCCGAACGGGAAGGTCAGGTTGGGTGGGTCGTAGTAGTCGACCGCCTCGAGGCCCGCCTCCATCCCATCCGGGAGGTTCGTGTACGCGGCGAACGCGATCTCGGCGATCGTCTTGCTCTTCTCGGGCGAACCCTTGACGAAGAACCGCCCGGTCTCCCACTCCAGGTCGTCGGCATTCGCCTCGAGGAGGTGGGCCGCGATCTTGCGGGCCTTCTCCCGGATCTTGCGGGCCGCGATCGCGGTGGCCGCGCCGGCGACCGGGGTGGAGCGCGAGGCGTACGTGCCCAGACCGTAGGGCGCGGTGTCCGTGTCGCCTTCCTCGAGCGTGATCTTGTCGGCGGGGATGCCCAGCTCCTGGGCGATGATCTGGGGGTACGTGGTCTCGTGGCCCTGGCCCTGGCTCTGGACGCCGATGCGGGCCACGGCGGACCCCGTGGGATGGACCCGGATCTCGCACGAGTCGAACATCTTGATGCCGATGATGTCGAACTCGTGGGACGGCCCGGCGCCCACGATCTCGGTGAACGAGCTGATCCCGATGCCCATCAGCTCGCCGCGGGCGCGCTTCTCGGCCTGCTCCCGGCGCAGGTCGTCGTAGCCGATCATGTCCATCGCCTTGCGGAGGGCGGCGGGGTAGTTCCCCGAGTCATAGTCCCAGCCGGTCGGCGTGTGGTACGGGAACTGCTCAGGCTGGATGAAGTTCTTGAAGCGGATCTCCGCCGGATCCATGCCCAGCTCGCTGGCCGCGACGTCGACGAGCCGCTCGATCGTGTGCACGGCCTCGGTCACCCGGAACGAGCAGCGGTAGGCCACCCCGCCGGGGGGCTTGTTGGTGTAGGCGGCGTCGACCTCGACGAACGCCTGGGGCATCACGTACGAGCCGGTGATCACGTTGAAGAGCCCGGCCGGGAACTTGGACGGGTCCGCGGCGGCATCCGAGTAGCCGTGGTCGGCGACGGTCCGGACCCGGAGCCCGGTCATCCGTCCATCGTTCTGGATCCCCAGCTCGGCGTGGACGTGGTAGTCGCGGGCGAACGAGTCCGCCTGCAGGTTCTCCGAGCGAGCCTCGATCCACTTGACCGGCCGGCCCAGCGTGAGCGAGGCGACGATCGAGATCACGTAGCCCGGGTACACCGGCACCTTGCCGCCGAACCCGCCGCCGATGTCGTGGGTCTTGACCCGGATCTTGTGCTCCGGGATCCCCGAGACCAGGCTGATGACGGTCCGGTAGACGTGCGCCGCCTGGCTGGTCACGTGGAAGTCGAGGTGCCCGCGCACGGGGTCCCAGTCGGCGATGCAGCCGCACGTCTCGATCGAGGCGACGTGGATCCGGGGGATGTAGACGTCGATCGGGACGATTCGGTCCGAGGCGGCCAGGGCCGCATCGGTTGCCGCCCGGTCGCCGGACTCCCAGTGCCAGATGTGGTTGTTCTGCTTGTCCGGCGCGCGGTCCGGCCGCAGGACGGGAGCGTCGGGCAGGAGCGCCTTGAACGGGTCCACGACGACCGGGAGCGGCTCGTACTCGACCTCGACCGCGTTGGCGGCATCGGCGGCCTGGTAGCGCGTCTCGGCGATGACCCCCGCGACCTCCTGGGCCTGGTACATCACCGTGTCCGTCGGCAGCACCATCTGCTTGTCGCCGGCGAGGGTCGGCATCCAGTGGAGGCCGGCCTTCTCGAGGTCGCGGCCGGTGATCACGGCCAGCACGCCCGGCATCGCCAGCGCGGCCGAGGCGTCGATCTTCGTGATCGTGGCGTGGGCATAGGGGCTCCGGACGATCGACATCCAGGCCTGGTTGGGCAGGTTGACGTCCTCGATGTACTGGCCCTTGCCGCGGATGAAGCGGGGGTCCTCACGGCGCTTGACGGAGTGGCCCATTCCGCCGACCTCGAAGGTGGTCGTCGGCGCCTGTGCCTCGTACTGCGTCATCGCGGCCTCCCTACGCCGTCGCTGCCGGGGCCGACCCGTCGGCCGCGGCGCCCTGCGCGCGCAGCTCGCCGGCAGCCTGCTGGACCGCCTTGACGATGTTCACGTAGCCGGTGCATCGACAGAGGTTGCCCGCGATTCCGTGGCGGATCTCGTCCTCCGTCGGGTCCGGGTTCTGCTCCAGGAGCCAGGAGGACTGCATGATCATCCCGGGCGTGCAGAACCCGCACTGGAGGCCGTGCTGGTCCCAGAACGCCTGCTGGAGGGGATGCAGGGTGCCGTTCTGCTCCATCCCCTCGATCGTGCGGATCTCCCGCCCGTCGACGGCGACGGCCAGCATCGTGCAGCTCTTCGCACTGACGCCGTCCACGAGCACGGTGCAGGCACCGCACGTGGAGCTGTCGCAGCCGACGTGGGTGCCGGTCTGCCCGAGGTCCTCGCGCAGGAAGTGGACGAGCAGGCGCCGCGGCTCGACGTCCGCCTCGTGGCGGCGCCCGTTCACGGTCATCGCGACGTGGATCGTGGTCACGGGGCCCTCCTTCAGGCGCCGGCGCGGGCGAGGGCCCGCCGAAGGGCGCGAACGGCCGTCTCGCCGGCCATCGCCCGCTTGTAGTCGACCGGCCCGTGGCCGTCCCTGACCGGGTTGCCGGCCGCGGCGGCAGCCTGACGCAGCGTCGCCTCCAGCTCGCCCGACGGGCGGGCCCCAAGCAGGGCGGCCTCCGCGCTCGTTGCCGCGAATGGCGTCTCCGCTACGGCCGAGAGCGCCACGCCGGCCGCCGCGATCGAGCCGTCCGCGCCCAGCGTGACCTGCACTGCGGCGGCGGCCGTGGCGAAATCGCCGGCCTTGCGTTCCAGCTTCTCGTAGGCCCCGCCCGTGCGCGCGGGTGGGACCGGGACCCGGACCTCGACGAGCAGCTCGGTCGGCTCGATGGCCGTGACGAACGTGTCCAGGAAGAAGGATCGGGCCGGGATCACGCGCTCCCGCTCCAGGTCGCGCACGACGACGGATCCACCCGTCGCGATCAGCACGGCTGGCCAGTCGGACGACGGATCCGCGTGGGCGAGCGACCCCCCGATCGTCCCCCAGTTGCGCACCTGCGGATCGCCGATCCCCGCTGCGGCGTCCGCCCAGGCACCCGACAGGGTGCCGATCACGGCGCTGCCCTCGATCTCGTGATGGGTGGTCCGCGACCCGATCCGCACCTCGCCGCCGACGGCCCGGACGTAGGCCAGGTCCGCAAGCGCGCCGATGTCGACGAGGAGCCCGGGCTGGGCGAGCCGGTAGCGCAGGAGCGGAATCAGGCTGTATCCGCCGGCAAGGACCTTCGCCTCGCCCTCGTGATCACGCAGGAGCCGCAGCGCCTCCTCGACGCTGCCCGGTCGGCTGTACTCGAATTCGGCCGGAATCATCGCGGTTCCTCACCCTCCCATGCGGGATGTCGGGGGATTCGGGGGGACGGAGACAGGCACCGAGGCCTGGCTGGGGCGACATATCCCTGGTTGCCGGATGGTTCCCCTTCGGCTACGGCTCCGGACGATTGGAAGGTCGCATCATGCATCGTGCTCGGCAACGAATCAATCCACTCGGCACAATGAAATCACAACCTTTGGCCCTGCCGAGGCGAACGAGGAGCCGAGATCGGCCTGCGCGACGGTTCGGCGGCGGGTCAGCGGCCACTCTCGGCCCGGGGTCAACGGGGCAGCCAGGCCACCACGGCCACCGCGACGTCCACGCTGCCCGGCAGGCGGATCCGACCGTCGGCGTCCTCGATCGCGCGCCGGTCCAGCTCGGCGGCGAGGCGAAGGTCCGCCGCGCTTCCCGGGGCGGTGAAGCACTGGTTCCGAAGCCAGCGCAGCGCGTCCTCTCGTGAGGCGTACGAACGCTGCGATCGCTCGACGACCCGCACGTCGGGCGCGCGGCCCCGAGCCGCCAGGAGGGCGACGAGCTCCGGGTAGCCCGGCAGCTGGTGGCGCTCTTCGCCGTGCACGGCCGGCCAGAACGGGGCGGCCGGGGACGACGGGGCGCGCTCGGCAGCGATGGCGAGGCAGACGCGCCCCGTGGCGGCCTTCCATCGCGGCCAGAAACGGCTCGATCTCCTCGATGTCGTAGCCGACGTGGGCGATCAGCGCGACGTCCGCACGCGGCACCGGGGCGAGATCCGGCGTCGGCGGCCAGCGACCCTCGATCGGCCGGATGTTGCGGATCCCGTGCTCGGCCATCCCGTCACGCAGGGCGTCGAGCATCGAGGGAGATGGGTCGAGCGCGACGACCTCCCGAACGTGGAGCGCGAGCGGCAGGGCGAATCGCCCGGCTCCCGCGCCGATGTCGAGCCAGGCGTCGTCCGGCCGGGCGACGTCGAGCAGGGCATCGAGGACCGGGTCGTCCGTCCGCCGGGGGTCCGCCACGAACAGGCGGTGGACCGGCGCGTAGAAGTCGCCGGTCGAGGTCTCGCGGACGCGTTCCGCCTGCTCCCGGTTCGCCCGGACAGCGGCCGCCCACGCGGCCGCGCTGGCGGCGCCCCGATCATCCGCGGTCCCGTCTGCCGCAACGTCGTCCCGGGTCATGACGGCCCACCGGCGAGCGCGGCGAGGTCCGCCGCCGTGTCCACGTCCGGGTTGACGCCCGGCACCGAGACCCGCACGACGCCGTCCGCCGCCCGGGCGAGCAGCGGCCCCAGGCCGCGATCGCCGTCCAGCGCGCCGGCCAGCGGATAGCCGGGCGGAAGGACCAGGACCGGGTTGAGCGCCCCGTCGCCCGCGTACTGAGGGGCGACGGCGACGGTCTCCGGCCCGCGGTCGGCCGCGAGGATCGCCCGGATGACGTCCGGACGGACCCGGGGCTGGTCCCCCAGCAGGACCAGCACGCCGTCGGGGCCGGCGAGGGCGGTCGCGGCGGCCATGCCGACCCGCACCGACGACGACAGCCCCCGCTCGGGCGCCGGGTTGAGGACCCGCAGCGTGCCCGTCCATCCCGCCCGATCAGCGGCGAGCACGACGGCGGCGACCGCGACGGCATCGCGGCCGAGCACCACGACCAGGCGTCCGAGGCCTGCCCTGCGGGCGGCGGCCAGGACGTGGGCCAGCAGCGGCCGGCCGTCGAGGAGGGCCGTCATCTTGCCGCCACCGAACCGGGTCGATTCGCCGGCGGCCAGGATCAGGACGACGGGTCCGGGGATCATCCGGCGCCGCTGGACGTGGGTCGCGGGGCGGTGGGCGCGATCGCGACGCCCTCCGCGGAGCCCGCTGCGCGAGCTCGCATCGGGAGCCCGGTTCCACCGTATCGTTCGGCAACCACCTCGGCCATGATCGCGAGGGCCGTCTCGGCCGGGTCGCGGCCGCCGAGGTCCAGGCCGATCGGGCCGCGGAGTCGGGCGAGCTGGTCCTCGGGGACACCGGCCGCCAGGAGCCGCGCCCGTCGGTCCGCCTGGGTCTTCCGCGATCCCACCGCGCCGACGTAGCGGCACCCGCGGCGGAGCGCCTCGACGATGGCGGGCTCGTCGAACTTCACGTCGTGGGTCAGGACGGCGACGGCATCCGCCGGCCCGAGGCCGATCCCCTCGGCAACCTCGTCCGGCCAACCCACCACCAGCCGGTCGACGTCCGGGAAGCGCTCCTTCGTTGCGAAGGCCGCCCGCCCGTCCACGACGACCGACGCGTAGCCCAGCTCCCGGGCGAAGCGGGCGAGGGGCATCGCGACCTGCACGGCACCGACGATCACGAGGCGGGGCGGGGCCGGGTACACCTCCAGGAAGGCCTGCCGACCAGCCGCCTCGACGGTCCTCGAACCGCCCCGGAGCAGGAGGTCCCGGGCTGCCGCCCCGACCGCCGCGTCGAGCTCGGGCGAGCCGGTCGTCCCGCTGAGCAACCCATCCTCGCCGGCAACGAGGGCCGCGGTCGGGACTGCGCCGGCTCCCCTCGGGTGCGGCCCGAACGCGGGCCGGGGCGCATCGGCTGGAAGCGGGATCACCACCGCGATGCCACCCGGTCCCGCGGCCGCCGCCATGACCTCCGGCCGCAGGAAGGGCTCGACGAGCACGTCGATCGTGCCGCCGCAGGCGAGCCCGACATCCCACGCCTGCTCGTCGCTGATCCCGTACCGGATCACCCGGCTCACGCCCTCGGAGCGCGCCTGCTGGATCTCCTCGAAGGCCGCACCTTCGACGCAGCCGCCCGAGACGCTGCCGGCAAGGCGCCCGTCGGCCGTGACGACGAGGGTCGCGCCCTCCGGTCGCGGGGCGGAGCCGAAAGACCGGATGACGACGGCGCGCCCGAGCACGGCACCCTCGGCCTGCCAGGCGCGGACGGTCTCCAGGAGCTCCTTCACCGGACGCCTCCTTCCTCAGCTTCCCAGCGGCCGCGCCGTGGCTGGATCATGACCCGCGTTGCCGTCCGCCGCCTGCGGCGATCCGGCGATCAGCGGCGCCACCGATCGGGGATGCGCTCGCGGCGCGTCCGGGCCGTCGACGAGGTGGACCCGGGGGGTGCCCGTGCGCGGGGGCCGGCCCGAGCTCCCGAGACCGAGCCCGCCCAGGAGCTCGCCGAGTCGTTCGAGCGAAGCGAGCGTGTGGATGGGCAGGAAGTCGTCGATCGAGGGATAGGCGGCCGCCATGCCCGCCGCGATCGGCGCATAGCCTTCGGCGCCCGCCAGCGGGTTCAGCCAGATCAGGCGGTGGCAGTTGCGCTGCAGGCGGGCCGTCTCGAGCCCGACCACCGCCGGGTCGCCCCGGTCCCACCCGTCGGAGACGACCAGCACGATCCCGCTGGTCCGCAGCACCCTCCGGGCCCAGCGCAGGTTGAACGTCCGGAACGAATCCCCGATCCGGGTGCCGCCCGACCAGTCGCTCACCGTCTCGGAGACCCGCCGGATGGCGAGATCGGGGTCGCGGGCGCGCAAGTCCAGGGTGATCCGGGTGAGCCGCGTCCCGAACACGAAGGCCTCGGTGCGCACGCCGGAGGCCCGGGTCAGGGCCTGCACGAAGCGGAGGAGCAGCCGGGCATGACGCTCCATGGAGCCCGAGACGTCGCACAGGACCACGATGCTCCGCGGCCGCCGGACGCGGCGCAGCCAGACCCAGTCGACGAGGTCTCCGCCCGTGCCCAGGTTGCGCCGGAACATGGCCCGCGGCGCGAGCCGGCGGCCGTGGTGATGGAGCTCCTGGCGCCGCGTCAGGCGGGTCTCGAGGCGAGGCTGAAGCAGGTCGATCAGGCGCTCGGCATCCCGCAGCTCGCTGGCGCTCATCCGGTCAAACTCGCGGTGGCGGAGCTGCTCGGCCGCCGAGAAGGCCCGCGGCGAGACGACCCGCCCATCGTCGGCCACGTCGTCCGAATCCTCCTCGCGGCCCGGCTCGGCCTGCTCCGGGAGGCCCGTGCGACGCCGCCGACCCGAGCCCTCCGAGTCCGCCTCGGGCGAGCGGGCGCCCTTGGGCTCACGAGGTGGTCTGGGCTTCTCCGGGCCGGCGTGAAGCACTGTCGGCGCGATCCGGGCCGTGTGGCGGCGCCAGAACTGGTCGAAGACCGCGTCGTAGATCTCCAGGTCGCCCCGCCGACGGCAGAAGATGGCCGAGCCCGCGGCGTGGACCTCGGTTCGATCGCCGAGCTCGATCATGGTCATCGCCCGGGCGAAGTCCAGCGTCCCGCCGAGATCGGTGGGCACGCCCACGGACCGGAGCGCCCGCGTGAACAGGACGGCGTTGCGCAGGAAGACGCGACCGTCGAACGCGGCCAGCGGGTCCGGAACGTCCGGCCGCGACCCGCTCACGTGCTCACTCCCGGCCAGACGGTGTCAGACGCCGGCCGCGGAGAGCTCGTCGAGGTAGCCTGCCGCAGCCGCGCCGCGCACGCGGCGGACGTCCTCCTCGTACTTGAGGAGAACGCCGAGCGTCTCGTCGACGATCTCGGGGGCCAGCTCGCGCGCGCCGAGGGCCAGGAGCGCGGCCGCCCAGTCGAGCGTCTCGGCGACGCCGGGGACCTTCGTGAGGTCCGCCTGGCGGAGGCGGCCGACGAACGCGACGACCTGGCGGGCCAGGCGCTCGGGGGTCTCCGGGACGCGGGCCAGCACGATCTCCATCTCCGTGTGGGCGCGCGGATAGTCGATCCAGTGGTAGAGGCAGCGCCGCTTCAGGGCGTCATGGACCTCGCGGGTCCGGTTCGAGGTGAGGATCACCCGCGGCGGCGTGCTGGCCCGGACCGTCCCGATCTCCGGGATCGTCACCTGGAAGTCGGACAGGATCTCCAGGAGGTAGGCCTCGAACTCCTCGTCGGCCCGGTCGATCTCGTCGATCAGGAGCACCGGGGCGAGACCGTCGCTGGCCTCGAGCGCCTGGAGGAGCGGGCGCTTGAGCAGGAACTCGGGGCCAAAGATGTCGTGCGCGGTGGCCCGGTCGACCTGGCCCTGCGCCTCCAGCAGCCGGATCTCCAGCATCTGGCGTGGGTAGTTCCACTCGTAGACGGCCGTGTTGACGTCCAGCCCTTCGTAGCACTGGAGCCGGATCAGGCGGGTCCCGAGCGTGTCCGCGAGGGTCTTCGCGAGCTGTGTCTTGCCGACGCCCGCCTCCCCCTCGAGGAGCAGCGGGCGGTCGAGCTTCAGGGCGAGGAAGACGACCGTGGCCAGGCCGCGATCGGCCACGTAGTCGCGGGCCCGGAAGGCCGCGCGGAGACCTTCGATCGTCTCGAGCTCGGGCGGGAGGGGCGCGCTGAGCAGCGTGCTCGGCGCGGCGCCGTTCGGTTCGTCCATCGGACCTCGGTGGCTGCGGGTGGGCGGGATCGTACACCGGGCGGCGGCCACGGCTCGTTCGGCGCCCACGGGCGCGTCCTCCTGCGGCCCGCCGTCGCAGCGGGACCCGCGCCGGGGCGCGATCGCCGGCGCTCCCCTACCCCTCGGGGGCGTCGAGCTCGCGGGCGTAGGGCGGGAAGCGGAAGCGCATCTGGCGGGTCAGCAGGCCGCCGTGGCCGAGGCGGGCGACCGTCCGGCGATCGGGCGGCTCGCCGGCCAGCAGCCAGGGCAGCAGGAGGTCGGCGGCGGTCGCCTTCGAGTACGCGCCGCAGGTGGGGAGCCCCAGGTAGGCCGTGCGCCCGGCCCGCCCGAGCCATAGCATCGAGCCGGGATGCGCCGGCACGCCGTGGCTCGTCACGCGCCCGCCGATCGCGGCGAACGCAACGTGGATGGCGTCCGAGGGATCCGTGGACGCCGCGCCCGCCGTGAGCACGAGGTCCGCCCGTTCCCGGCCCCGCCCGAACCGCCGGAACGCGGCCTCGACCGAGCCGGGATCGTCAGCCACGTAGGCGATCGCGAGGAGCCTCGAGCCGAGGCCCTCGACCTTCGAGCGGAGCGCGCCCTCGAAGCGCGCGCGGGCCGCCGGGGCGAGCGTCTCCTTGACGATCGCGGCGACCCGGCAGGCCCGGTATGGTCGGACCTCCACGACCGGCCGGGCGCCGGCGGCCAGCGCCGCGGCCCGCGCCACGGCCGATTCCGGCACGAGGTGGGGGCCCGTCTTGACCGCTCCGACCGGCTCGCCGGCGGCCACCAGCTGCCCGTCGAGGACCGTGAAGACCGAGAGGCCGTCGATCGCATCGAGGCGGCCCAGCGTCACGGTCCGAATGCGGACCACCCCGGCGTGGCTCGCGACCAGGTCGACCCGCGACTGGGACGGTCCCCGGAGCGCGACGCCGGGGCCCGCCACGGCCCCCGCGAGCCGCAGCGCGGCGTCGTCCTCGTGAAGATCGCCGGCCTCCGGCACGAGCAGCGCCACGGTTCGAACGCGGCCCGCGCCGGAAGCGGCCGAGCTTCCTCCGGCGATGAGCGCGTCGAGGTCGGCCGCGGAGAGTCGGCGGCCCTTCGACCAGCGCTCCCCGCGCACGACGAGGTCGCGAGCCAGCACGGCGCCGGCGAGCCTCTCCGAGGGCTCGGGGAGCCGCTCCCCTGGCGTGACGACGACCAGCCTCACCCCAGGCGCGCGCGGGCCTTCTCGATCGCGCGCCGGGTGAGCACGACGGCCATCGCCGCCCGGTACTCCGGGTCGGCGTGGATGTCGCCGTTCACGACCTGCCCCTCGACCGCGTGGCCCGCCGCCTCGGCGACGGATGCCCCGCTGGCCAGGGCCAGCTCGACGCCGGTGGCCCGGTAGGGAGAATCGCCCACCCCGGTGATGGCGACGCGCGCTGCGCCGCCCCCCAGCACGACGGCCGCCACCCCCACCATGGAGTAGCCCGAAGCCCGCTGGCTCAGCGTGACGTACGCCGAGCCCGCGTTCTCGTCGGACGCAGGGAGACGGACCTCGACGACCAGCTCGTCGGGCTCCAGCGCGGACTGGAAGGGACCGTGGAAGAACCCGTCGACGGCCAGCGTGCGCGCGCCACCCCGGGACCGGGCGACGACCTGGGCGCCGAGGGCCAGCAGGCAGGCCGGCAGGTCCGAGGCAGGGTCGGCGTGGGCGATCGCCCCGCCGACGGTGCCCCGGTTGCGGACCTGGACGTCGCCGATCTCGGGCAGCGCATCCGCGAGCAGCGCGTAGGCCGTCGCGTCCGGCGAACGGAGGAGGTCGTCGTACGTCGTGAGCGCCCCGATCGCGAGGCCGCCGTCGGGCAGGCGCCGGATCCCGCGGAGCTCGCTCAGCCGGCCGACGTCAACCAGCCGATCGACGCTCGCGAGGCGCAGCTTGAGCAGCGGGAGGAGGCTCATGCCGCCGGCGATCGCCTTCGTGCCCGGGTTGCCGAGCAGGGTGAGGGCTTCGTCGAGGCTGGCGGGTCGAGAGTACGCGAAGCTGGCGGGGATCACGCCTGGGCCTCCTTCGCCTGCTGGATCGCCTTCCAGACCTTCTTCGCCGTGTAGGGCATGTCGAGGTGCCGGATCCCGAGCGTGCTCAGCGCGTCGTTCACCGCGTTGGCCACGGCCGCCGTGCTGGCGATGCAGCCGGCCTCGCCGACGCCCTTCACGCCGATCGGGTTGACCGGCGACGGGGTGACCGTCTCGTCGAGCTCGAACGTCGGGAAGTAGGACGCCCGGGGCAGCGCATAGTCCAGCAGCGAGCCGGACAGGAGCTGGCCGTCGTCGCCGTAGACGGCCTCCTCCCAGAGCGCCTGGCCGACCCCCTGGGCGATCCCTCCGTGGAGCTGGCCGTCCACGATCAGCGGGTTGATCTTCTTGCCCACGTCGTCCACGGCGACGTAGCGGACCAGCTCCGTGACGCCGGTCTCCTCGTCGATCTCGACGACGGCGACGTGCGTCCCGAACGGCCAGGTGCAGTTCGGCGTGTCCCAGTAGGCCGTCTCGTCGAGGTACGGCTCCATTCCCTCGGGGGCGTCGAACGCCAGGTCGAGCGCGAACGCGATCTCCTGGATCGTCTTGACCTTGTCGGGCGAGCCCTTGACGAAGTAGCGCGCGCCGTCGACCTCGATGTCGGCGACGTTGGCCTCCAGCATGTGGGCGGCCATCCGCCTGGCCTTCTCGCGGATCTTGCCGGCGGCCTTGATCGCCGCCGTCGAGCCGACCGAGGAGGTCCGGCTGCCGTACGTCCCGTATCCGAAGGGCGTTCCCTGGGTGTCCGAGTGCTGGATGACGATGTCCTCCATCGGCACGCCCAGCTCGTGGCTGATGATCTGCGAGTAGGTCGTCTCGTGGCCCTGGCCCTGGGGCTGGGTGCCCATCGTGACCACGACCTTGCCGGTCAGGTGGATCCGGATGTTGGACGACTCCCACATCGCGGCGCCCCAGCCCTCGCCGACGGCACCGATCCACTTGCTGGGGGCCACCCCGCAGACCTCGATGTAGGTCGAGAGGCCCACCCCCAGGAGCTTGCCCCTTGTCTTTGCCTCGGCCTTGCGGGCCGCCATCTCGGCGTAGCCGACCGTCGCCAGCGCCTTGTCCATGGCCGGCTCGTAGTTGCCGGAGTCGATGTAGATCTTGGCCCCGTTGCTGGCCGTGCCGAGCCCGGACGGGTTGTCGTAGGGGAAGGAGTCCGGGGGCAGGAAGTTGCGCCGCCGGACCTCGGCCGGGTCGATCCCCAGCTCGTCGGCCACGAGGTCCATCGAACGCTCGACGACGTAGGTCGCCTCCGGGCGGCCGGCCCCGCGATACGCGTCCACGAAAGTCGTGTTCGTGTAGACGCCGGTCACCTCGGCGAACACGTTGGGGATCTTGTAGCAGCCCGCGAGCACTCGGCCGTAGAGCGTGGTCGGGATGCCAGGGCCGATCGTGGAAAGGCGGCCGCCCAGGTTGGCGAACGTCTTGACGCGCAGCCCCGTGACGACGCCCTGGCGGGTCGCCCCGATCTCCACGTAGGTGATGTGGTCGCGCCCGTGGATCGTGCTCCCGAAGCTCTCCCGGCGCGTCTCCACCCACTTGACCGGCCGGCCGCCGATCGCCTTGCTGGCGAAGAGCGAGAGGGCCATGTCGGCATAGCAGAAGATCTTGCTGCCGAAGGCCCCGCCGACGTCCGGGCTGATGCACCGGATCTTGTGCTCGGGGACGCCCATCACGAACGCGGCCAGCAGCAGGCGCTGGATGTGGGGCGTCTGGCTGGACATCCAGATCGTGTACTCGTCCGTTCCCGGGTTGTACGAGCCGATGTCGCCCCGCACCTCCATCGGGTTCGGGATCAGCCGGTGGTTGACCAGGCGCTGGCGGATGACGACGTCGGCCTTCGCGAGGGCCGCATCCGTCCCGGCCCGGTCGCCGACCGTCCAGTCGAAGACGACGTTGTTCGGGGCGTTCTCGTGGAGCTGGGGCGCGCCCGCCTGGGTCGCCTTCTCCGCGTCCACCACGGCGGGCAGCGGCTCCCAGTCGACGGTGATGGCCTCGAGCGCGTCGACCGCCTGGGCCGGCGTCTCCGCGACCACGGCGGCCACGCCCTCGCCGGTCCACTTGACCGAATCCGTGGCCAGGATGCGGGGCGAGTTGATGTTGTTCTGGATCCCGGCCACGCCTCCGGCCGGCCAGGCCATCGGGAGCGGGTTGTACGGGATGTCGGCCCCGGTGAAGACGGCGATCACGCCCGGCATCGACTGCGCGGCCGACGTGTCCACCGAGCGGATGTTGGCGTGGGCGTAGGGGCTCCGCAGGATCGCCATGTGGGCCATCCCGGGGAGCTTGATGTCATCGAGGTAGCGGCCCTTGCCGGTGATGAAGCGAGGGTCCTCGACGCGCTTGACGGCCGCACCGAGCATGTCCGTGGTCATTGCCGGTCCTCCTCTCGTCGCGCGTCAGGAGGCCGCGCCGGCGATGCCGCCGGCGGCCATGAGCCGGGCCGCCTCGCGGATGGCGGCCACGATGTTCTGGTAGCCCGTGCAGCGGCAGATGTTCCCTTCGATCGCGTGGCGGATCTCCGCGTCGCTGGGATCGGCGTTGCGGCTCAGCAGGTCCGTCGCCGCCATGATCATTCCCGGCGTGCAGAACCCGCACTGCAGCCCGTGCTTCTCCCAGAAGCCCTGCTGGAGCGGATGGAGGCCATCCACGGGGGCGAGACCCTCGATCGTGCGGACGCTGGAGCCGTCGGCCTGGACGGCCAGCATCGTGCAGCTCTTGACCGCCTTGCCGTCCACCAGGACGGTGCATGCGCCGCACTGGCTCGTGTCGCAGCCGACGTGCGTGCCCGTGAGATCGAGGTCCTCGCGCAGGACCTGGACCAGCATCCGTCTGGGCTCCACGTCGACCGTGTGCGCGGTGCCGTTCACGACAAGCGCGACCTGTTCGCTCACCTGGCGACCTCCTTGCTCCAGCGGGACGGGATCCGGAACCGGTGCGGGCGGGGTGCGGGACAGCCGATCGGGCTGCCGTGCGGGGTGTACACGGTCCGCGGGGCCGGTGGCGCCCCACGAACGAGGTCGGCCGGCCGCGACGGAGTGCGGCGGATCGTCCCACCGCACGCCGGCGGATGCAAGGGGGTTGCGCGACGGCGGGTCGAGGGGCCTTTTCAGCCCTGCGCCCGCCCGGCCCAGGGCGCGGGCGGCGCCAGCTTCAGTGGCGACCCGCGACCCCCGCGCCGACCTCGGCGAGGGCTGCCTCGAAGCCGTCCACCATCCCATGGATCTCGGCCTCGGTGATCACGAAGGGCGGCGAGACCTGCAGGGCGACGCCGCGCAGGACGCGGGTGAGCACGCCGTACCGCCTGGCGGCCGCGGCCACCGCCTCCGGGAGGCCCGGGTCGACGGCGAGGACGTCCTCCTCGAGCTCGATCGCAGCGGTCAGCCCGACCACCCGCGTCTCCGAGACGAGCGGCGCGTCGTCGAGGCGGGCGATCTCGCGGGCCAGGACCGGCTCGAGCGTCGCGACACGCGCAACGAGCCCCTCGCGCTCGAGGATGTCGAGGTTCGCGAGCGCGGCCGCACAGGCGGTGGCGTGACCGCTGTACGTGTAGCCGTGGCGGAAGAGCGCGCCGCTCGGGCCATCCCAGAACGGCTCCTGCACGCGCCGACCGATCAGCAGGCCGCCCAGCGGCAGGTAGCCGGAGGTGACGCCCTTGGCGAACGTGATGATGTCGGGGGCCATCCCGAAGCGGTCGCTCCCGAACATGGTGCCCAGCCGACCGAAGCCGGTGATCACCTCGTCGGCGACCAGGATCACGCCGTGCGCGTCGCAGAGCTGGGTGACCTCCTCCCAGTAGCCGTCCTCCGGGGGGATCACGCCGCCGGCACCGATCACCGGCTCGCCGATGAACGCCGCGATCTCGCGACCGCGCGCCTTGAAGAGGTGCTCGAGCTCATCGAGGTCGTGGGCGCCGACCTGGATCGTGTCGCCCACCATCGGGCCGCCGTAGCCCTCGCGGTTGACGGGGATGCCGCCCAGGCCGGTCCCGAACGCGTGCATGCCGTGGTAGGCGTGCTCCCGGCTGACGATCAGCCGCTTGTCGGTGTGGCCGAGCGCCGCCCAGTAGCGCCGGGCCAGCTTCGCGGCGGTGTCCACCGCGTCCGACCCGCCCGAGCCCAGAAAGACGACCGCGTCCTCCATCGGCGCCAGCGCGGCCAGGCGATCGGTGAGGACGTTGGTGGGCTCGGTGGTGAACGAGCCGAAGTTGGAGTACGCGGCCAGCGTGCTCATCTGGCGGGCCGCGGCCGCACCGATCTCATGCCGGCCGTGGCCCACGTTGCAGTACCACAGGCCGGCGGTGGCATCGAGATAGCGGCGCCCGTCGGCATCCTCGATCCAGCACCCGTCGCCCCGGACCAGCACCAGCTCGTGGTCGCGGACCTTGTGCATATCGGCGAACGGGTGCCAGTAGCTGGTCGTCATGCCGCTTCGAAGGCTCCTGTTGTGCGCTGCCGGCCGGGTCGAAGCGGGGCGCGGACGGCGCCCGGATCAGCCGCCGGGTCGGGACCGTCGATCAGGACGATACTCCCCCAGGGCCGCACTCCGCGGATCGATGGCCCGGGGATCCATCCGCCGCAGCAGCGCCTCGGAATCTCCGGCGAGCAGCGCGGCCACCTCGCCGAGGAGCGCGATCGCGGCGTCGGCGACGGCGGCCCCGGCCTCGGCGAGCCCACCGGACGGGGCGATGCCGACCCGCTCGAGCCCGCGGCCTCCGAGCGCGGCAGCGTAGTGCGCTGCCCACGTGATCTCCTCGAGGCCGACCTTCCGGACGCCCGTCGCATCCACGACACCCACGATGATCCCCCGATCGGGAGGGGCGACCGCGATGACGCGCCAGCTGTCCGGGCCGGCGATCAGGTCGAAGAGGTGGCTTCGGTACGGCGCGGCGTAGACCGCGCTGTCGCCCAGCGGCTCAGCGCTCCCGCCGGTGATCGCCAGGCAGGCATGGAGCGACTCCGCGTCGGCCAGCATCGCGCGATGGGCCTGCGCGAAGCGCGCGTGATCGACCGGGTCCCGGGGGAGGTCGGCCGCGGGCTCGTGGACCTCCACGATCCGGCAGCCGTCCTCGGCGAGCGCCCGGAGGGCCGTCCGTCCAGCCTCGGTCGCGGCGTCCAGGCCGAGTCGACCGGCGGCCGCCCACGGCCCCTCGATGGCGAGCTTCACGGGCAGCCGTGACCCGGCCTCCGCCGCTGCGGCTGCGGCCGCGCGCCACTCGGCGACGAGCCGATCCGGGGCATCTCCGTCGAGCGCGTGGACCCGCCCGTCGGAGAGGAGCGCGAGCCCGGCGGCGACCTGGGCCTCGAGCACCTCGCGAAGGGCGGCCCCCTGGTCGCCGGGCGGGTACGGGAAGCTGCCAGCGAGGGTCGCGAACATGGCTCCATCCTAGCGGAGGCCGGTCGCGCTCCGGGGCCCGGTGGGCTACCCTCCGGGCATGCCCGCCCTCGGCGACCTGCTCGCCGGCCGCTACCGCCTCGACGCCCCGCTGGGCACCGGTGGGATGGCCACGGCCTGGCGAGCGCTCGACCTCCGCCTGGGCCGCGCGGTCGCGGTCAAGGTGCTCCGACCCGAGATCGCCGGCGACCCGATCGCCGCCGCGCGCTTCGAGCGAGAGGCCCGGGCCCTCGCGGCGATCGCGGACCGCCGCGTCGTGGCGATCCACGATGTCGTCCTGGAGCCCCCGGAGCCGTTCCTCGTGATGGAGCTCTGCCCCGAGGGCTCCCTGGGCGATCGGCTGGACGCGGTCGGCCGGCTGGCGCCCGTCGTGGCCCTGCCGCTCCTCGCCGACGCGGCGGGCGGGCTGGCGGCGATCCACGCAGTCGGCCTCCTCCACCGCGACGTGGCACCGCGCAACGTGCTGCTCGCCGGCGCGCACGCGAAGCTCGGCGACCTGGGGCTTGCCCGTGATGGGCGTCAGGTCGAGGCGCTGACGTTGCCCGGGACTGCCGTCGGCACGCTCGCCTACCTTGCGCCCGAGATCCTGGCAGGTGCGCCCGCCTCGGCTGCCTCGGACGTCTACGGGTTGGGGGCGGTGGCGTGGCGTACGGTGGTCGGGTCGCCGCCGGGCGTCTCGCGCAGTTCCGGTGGAGACCTGGCGACACTGGTCGGGGGCCTCCCGCCCGACGTGTCGGGCGCGCTGGAGGCGGCGCTCGACCCGGACCCCGCGCGCCGGCCGTCGGCGGCCGGGCTCGCCGCCATCCTCGAGAGGTCGGTCCGGGGGGCCGGGACGGGAGCCGCCGAGGTCACCGCCACGGTTCCGGCACGGGCCTCCGGTCGGGGCGGCGGACCGTTCCCGGCCGGGTCCGACCTCGGGGCCCGCCCGGTTCCCCCGCGGACAGGGCAGGAGACCGGCCGATCCCGCCCCGGCCGGGCCCGCGCCGCGTTCCGGGGCCCGCCGCCGGGAGCGGCCGGCCCTCCGGGCGCCGGCGGCCCGCGCGAGCCAGCGAGCCCGGTCTACCACGGGCCCGGCCTCTGGAGCGGAGAGCTGGTCCTGATCCTGATCGTCGTGCTGGTGCTGGTCCCGATCCTCCTGGCGCTGCTCGGCGGGCTCGGCGGCGGAGCCGCACCGACGGCGTCGCCGACGGGGTAGCCGGCGACCGGAGGGCCCGGCCGAGCAACGAGGGGGTCCGCGAAGGGCCGCCGGTCCGCGGCGGCCCTCGGTCCGTGGCGGACCGGCACGCACGTGCCGAGATGCCACGAGCGCCGCCGGGCGAGCTCGCCCTTACCTTCCCCGAACATTCGCCGCCCGGAGCGCCCACGCCGGCCCGTAGACTCCGGGCCATGAAGCGGATCCTCGTCGTCGACGACGAGCCCAACATCGTCGAGCTCCTGCGGCTCTACCTGGAGAAGGAGGGCTTCGCCGTCGTCGCGGCCCGCGACGGCGAGGAGGCCCTGGCGCTGCACGACCGGCACGACCCGGACCTGGTCGTGCTGGACCTGATGCTGCCCGGGATCGACGGGTTCGAGGTCTGCCGGGAGATCCGCCGGCGCGGTGCCACGCCGGTCCTGATGCTCACTGCGCGCGATGACGACGTGGATGCGATCGTCGGCCTGGAGCTCGGTGCCGACGACTACGTCACCAAGCCGTTCAATCCCCGGGCCCTGGTCGCCCGGGTGAAGGCGATCCTGCGCCGCACCTCGGCCACGGCCGCCGGGGCCCGCCCCATGGAGGTCGGCTCGCTGCGGGTGGATCCGCGTCGCCGCGAGGCCATGGTCGGTGACCGGCGCCTGGACCTGCGGCCGCGCGAGTTCGACCTGCTCGCCGCGCTCGCCCGCGATCCCGGCGTCGTGCTCACCCGCGACGCGCTGCTCGAGGATGCCTGGGGTACCGACTTCCCGGGCGAGACGCGGACGGTGGACGTGCACGTCGCCGAGGTACGCAAGAAGCTGGGCGAAGACGGCCCGCCGATCGAGACCGTCCGCGGAGTCGGATATCGCCTCGTCCCACCGGAGCGCGCCCCGCTCCCCCAGCGGGACTGACCGATGCCTCGCGGCCTTGCCGGCCGGCTGGCCCTCACCCTCGTCGCGACCGCGCTCGCCGTCCTCCTGGCGGTCGGGGCAACGCTGTTCGTCGTGCTGCGGGCCGGCCATCGGGACGCCGCGTTCGGGCAGCTCCACGCCGTCGGGACGACGCTTCTCGCCCAGATCGGGCCGCGGATCGCCCAGGGCGCGGTCCAGGACGCGCTCGACACGCTCCGCCAGCAGGCTGACGAGCTCGGCCTCGTCGTGCTGGTCGTCGTCGCGAACCGCGATCCGGTCCTCCGCGCGGGCACCGCCCGTCCTGCCGAGGCGCTCCCGGCGCTCCCGTCCAGCGGCCGCGGCGTCTTCGCGGACGCGACGATCCGCTTCGACGACGGCCGGATCTGGAACGTGACGGAGGTGACGGCCACGGGGCCCGGGGCAGTCGTGCCGCGCGGCTTCGCGCTGGCCGCACCGGACCGCGCCGGCACGGAGACCCTGGCCGACCTCGTCCGCACGATCCCGGTCGTGGCCCTGGTCGTGCTGCTCGTCGGTGGGCCGCTGGCCTGGCTGCTCGCCCGTTCCACGACCGGGCCGCTGCGCCGCCTCGCGACCGCCACGGCGGCGGTTCCCGGGGCCGGCCATGGGTCCGGAACGCCGCCACTTCCCGAAGAGGGCCCGCGCGAGGTCCGCGAGCTCACCGCCCGCTTCAATGCCATGACCGCCGAGCTGGACAGGACGCGCCAGGCCGAGACGGACCTGCTGGCGAACCTCCGCCACGACCTGCGCACCCCCCTCACGGTCATCGGCGGCTTCGCCGAGGCGCTCACCGACGGGACCGCCCAGGGGGACGCGGCGGCCAGCGCTGCCCGGGCCATCGCGGACGAGACCGAGCGCCTCGAGGCGCTCGTCGACGAGCTCGGGGCGATCGCCCGGGCTGGCACCGGCGGCGCCGGGCTGCGACCCGAGGAGCTGCGTCCGGCCGACATCCTGGAGGCCGCCCGGACCCGGTTCGCCGCCCGAGCCGAGACCGCGGGCGTCGCGCTCGAGACCGAGGTCGCGGCCGACGCCCCTGCCTTCGCGGCCGATCGAATGGCCATCGACAGGATCGTCGGCAACCTGGTGGAGAACGCGCTGCGGGCCCAGGCAGGCTCGGGGCGGGTGCTGCTCGCCGTCCGGGGCGCGGCGCTGCCGGACGGACGTCGCGCCGTCGCGCTGGTGGTCTCGGACGATGGCCCCGGGTTCCCGCCGGGCGCGGTGGACCGGGTCTTCGAGCGCTCGTACCGCGCCGATCCCGCTCGGACCGGCCCGGGATCCGGGCTCGGTCTCGCGATCGTGCGCGAGCTGGCCCGTGCTCATGGCGGCGAGGCGACCGCCGAGAACCTGGCTCCGCGCGGCGCCCGGGTCAGCGTCGTGCTGCCGGTCGTCCCGGCTACACTCGGTGGGTGATACCAGCCCGCGCGACACCCCCGGACGAGGTCCGCTCCCTCGCCGACGAACGCCAGGCCGCCCGTGATGCCCGCGACTTCGCTCGTGCGGACGAGCTCCGGGCGCGGATCGAGGCCGCGGGCTGGCGCCCGGTCGACCAGCGCACCTCGTACCGGCTGGAGCCGGCCGCCCCGCCGACCGTCGAGACGGACGGTGTCGTCCGCTATGGCAGCGCGGCTGCGGTCCCGGCCCTCCTGTCGTCCCCGGCGACTGCCGACTTCAGCGTCCAGCTCCTCGCCGAGGACTGGCCCGCCGACCTCTCCCGCATGCTGGCGGCCCTGCGTGCCCATGCCCCGGCCGGGACGCAGGTCGTGATCGTCGCCAACGACCCGTCGCCCGCCCAGGCCGATCGCCTCTCGTCTGCCGGCCCGGACCTCCAACCGATCTCCGGGATCGCCCCCGACGTGGTCTGGACCAGCGTCCGGCTCGGCCACGCCGCGGCCCGCAACGTCGGCCTCCAGCGGGCCGCCGGCGCGATCGTCGTGCTCGCGGATCCGTCGATCGAGCCGACCGGAGACGTGCTCTCCCCGCTGGCCACCGCCCTGGCCGACGATTCCGTTGCCGTCGCCGGCGGCTTCGGGGTCTCCACGACCGACCTGCGCGCCTTCGTCGACGCGCCCGGCCCGGACGTCGACGCGATCGACGGCTGCTGGCTCGCGTTCCGGCGCGCCGACGTCGGCCGGCTCGGGCCGCTCGACGAGAAGTTCGTCCACCACCGGAACCTCGACACGTGGTGGAGCCTCGTCCTGCGCAGCGGCGTCGACCCGGAGATACCGCCCCGGCGTGCGCTCCGGGTCGACCTGCCTCTCGTCCGCCACGAGCAGCGCGACTCGCCTTCGGTCTCGGACGCGGACCGTGACCGGCTCGCGAAGCGCAGCTTCTACCGGGTCCTGGACCGCTTCCGCGACCGGACGGACCTGCTGTCGGGGTCCGCGACCGCGCGCTGAGGCGCGCCCGCGGGGCCCAGCGCCTGCCCCCCGGACGCCACCTGGATCGGCGAGAGCGTCACCGCGCGGCGGAAGCTGCGACCCGCCCCGTGGCCGGCCTGCCCGATCCCTCGAGCGCCAGGAGGAACGCCTTCCGCGCGACGCCTCCCGCGTACCCGGTGAGCGTCCCGTCCGCCCCGACGACGCGGTGGCAGGGCACCACGATGGAGATCGGGTTGCGCCCGACGGCGGCGCCGACGGCCCGGGCGGCGCCCGGATGCCCGGCCCGCGCCGCCAGCTCCCCGTAGGTGATCGTCGTCCCGGCGGGGATCCGGCGAAGCTCGTCCCAGACGCCCCGCTGGAACGCCGTGCCGCGCGGGGCGAGCGGGAGGTCGAAGGTCGTCCGGGCCCCCGCGAAGTACTCGTCGATCTGGCGGGCGACGGCGTCGAAGGCCGTGTTGCTCGTGTCCCAGGCCGGGTCGACGGCCGGACCGTGGCGATGCTCCTCCATGTAGATGCCGGTGAGCCGCGCGCCGCCTGCGCCGTCGGCCTCGCCGACGAGCAGGAGCGGCCCGATCGGGCTGTCGTGGAACGCGTGGACGGTCATGGCGTGCGGACCTCCGAAGGGGCGGGGACGGCGACGATGACGGGCATCCCACCGAGGGACGCCCACAGGTGGTGGGTCGCGTAGGAACGCCACGGGCGCCAGGCCTCGGCGCGGGCCAGCAGCGCCGCCGGATCGGCGGGCAGGCCCAGCGCCAGCGCGGCATTGCGGACGCCGAGGTCGCCCCCGAGCAGCACGTCCGGATCTCCCAACGCGCGCAGGGCGATGTAGCCCGCGGTCCAGGGCCCGATGCCGGGGAGTGCCCGGAGGCGCGCGCGGGCCTCCTCGCGATCGACGCCCGCGTCGAGCACGATCGACCCGTCCGCCAGGGCCGTCGCCACCGCCCGGAACGTCCGTCGCCGGGCAGCCGGCATCGGCAGGTCACGGTCATCCGCATCCGCCAGCCGCGCCGGCTCCGGGAAGGCGTGGGTGACGCCTCCGCTCGGCAGCCCGAGCGGCGTCCCGTACAGGGCGACGAGCCGACCCACGATCGACCGCGCTGCCGCAACCGAGACCTGCTGCCCTACCACGGCCCGGATGGCGATCTCCGCGCCATCGACTGCGCCCGGTGCCCGGCGGCCCGGGGCCGTCCGGACGAGCGCCCCCAGGACCGGGTCCCGGCCCAGCACGTCCGCGACCGCGACCGGGTCCCCATCGAGGTCCAGCAGCCGGCGAACCCTCGCCACCGCCGGGCCGAGGTCGCGCGGGTCGGCCAGGGCCAGGCGGCAGCGGACCGCGGCGCCATCGTCCTCGACCTCGACGACCGCCGGGCCATGCGGCAGCCGGAGGCTTCGCCGGTACGTCGCCCCGTCGACCTCCTCGACGCCCGGGATGGCGCGCGGGCCGAGGAACGCGAGGAGCGCCCCGAAGTCGAACGGGGCCCGCCGGGCAAGCCGGATCTCCATCCTGCTGGGCACGTGCGGCTGGTTGCCCGTCCGCCGGCGCGCTCGGAGCGCGGTCGGGTTCGCGTCGAACACGTCGCGGATCGTGGCGTTGAACTGGCGCAGCGAGGCGAAGCCGCCCGCGAACGCCACCTCGGTGATCGGCAGGTCGGTCGTCTCCAGGAGCAGGCGCGCGACGTGGGCGCGCTGGGCGCGGGCCAGCGCGAGCGGCGCGGCACCCAGGTCGGCGAGGAGGATGCGCCGGAGCTGGCGCTCTCCGTACCCGAGGCGGGTGGCCAGGCCTGGCACGCCCTCCCGCTCCACGGTCCCGTCCGCGATCAGGTGCATCGCCCGCCCCGCGACGTCGCCCCGGACGTCCCAGTCCGGCGAGCCGGGAACCGCGCCCGGGATGCAGCGCTTGCAGGCGCGGAACCCGGCGGCCTGCGCCGCGGCCGCCGTCGGGTAGAAGCGGACGTGCTCGCGGCGGGGCGTGCGGGCGGGACAGCTCGGGCGGCAGTAGATCCCGGTCGAGGTGACGCCCAGGAAGAAGAACCCGTCGAACCGGGGGTCCCGGCTGGTGACGGCGCGGTAGCGATGCTCGAAGTCGCGGGGGACGGCCATGCCCGGAGGATCGCACGCCAGGCGAGATGGCGCTCGCGGGAATTGGACATGACGGCCGGGCCACGGGCCGCGTTGCCGGGCCGCGCCGCGCGGCTGCGCGGCGCGAGCGGGGGGCGACCGGCGCCGGCTCAGGCGAAGCGGGAGGCTCCCACCAGGACAGCCACGATCACGACGGCGACCAGCGCGGCGACGCCGGACCAGCGGAGCACGGCCAGGCCGATGCCGCCCGGGTTGGCAACGACGCCTGCGCCCGGCGCGCCCGGTCCGTCCAGTGCTGCCGTCCGCGACCCCGGCATGCCTCCGCCCGGCCGGCGTCCGACCACCGGCATGGCGCCCGCCCCGAGCGGCGGGATCAGGAGCCCGAGCCAGAGGCCGCCGATGAGCCCGCCGATGTGGGCCAGGTTGTCGATGTTGCCGCCGAGCGTGTTGAAGCCGAACCCGATCGCGAGGTTCAGCACCACGAGGAACCCGATCTGCTGCAGGATCGCGCGCTGCTGGCCGCCCAGGACCGGCCGGTGGAGCGCCCGGGCCACGAGCAGCACCCCGCACAGCCCGAACAGCGCCCCGGACGCGCCGACGCTTGGCTCCGGGCCACCGAGGAGATACGTTCCCACGGTTGCAGTGGCCGCCGTCAGGACGTACAGCAGCACGAACCGGGCCGACCCGTAGAGCTGCTCGACGAGCGGACCCACCAGGTACAGGAAGTACATGTTGAACGCCAGGTGGAGCAGCCCGTCGTGCACCAGCACGGGCGAGACGAGCCGCCACCACTGGCCGGCGGCGAGGAGCTGCTTGTTCAGCTCCAGGAGGCTCATGATCGGGTACGGGTCGTTGGCGTTCTGCGGGTTGGGCTGCGACGCGATGATCGAGACGACAACCGTGATCCCCAGGATCGCGTAGCTCGCGACCGGGCTCCGCTCGCTGCCCCGTGACCGTGCGAAGTACTTGCCCGCGGCCCGCGTGTCGCCCAGCTCCCTGCTCAGCCAGCCGAGGCGCGACGCGATCTCGCCGCGGTCGGAGGCAGGCGCGCGGCGCTCGGCCTGGTGATAGGCGTCGTAGGCTCCCCGCAGGTCACCCTCGCGAACCCGGGCCGCGGCCACCTGGCGCCACGCGGCGTATGTCGACGGGTTCTCCGGGAGCTTCGTCGCCTGCTCCCAGCTCCAGCGGGCCGACGCCTCGTCGTCCAGCCGGTACAGCGCCTCGCCCGCGCCGAGGAGGGCGGCGCCCATGATCGCGGCGTCGGGGAAGCCGATGATCCGCTGGTAGTGCGCCTGGGCCGCCGCGAAGTCGCTCGACGCGAGCAGGACGTCGGCGCGCGCCAGCACCGACTCGGCGGTCGCGCGGTCGAGCGGTCCGGCGACGCCGGGGTCGCTCGTTGTTGGTCCGGTCATCGGGGCGGACCGTAGCACCTTCCATCGCCAGCCGCCGATGGCCCGAGCGCGCCTCCCGCCGCCGACGATGGTCCGGGAAGACACGGGCCGGCGGTCCGGCCCGCGGACAGCCAGCCCTGACGGCAGACACGCCGTGCCCGGCTCGTTGCCAACCCTCGCCCGCCGGAGCCGCCCGGTTCCGCTGGTAGACTCCGGCCCATGTGCGGGCGCTTCACGCAGCAGCGGCCGAGCGCGGAGATCGCCGCGCTCTTCGGTGCGGACGACCTCGCCGAATCGAGGGGCGGCCGGTTCAATCTCGCGCCCCAGCAGGCGGGGCTGGTCATCGTGGAGCGCGACGACCGCCAGCGCGCCGTCGTGCCCTATCGCTGGGGCCTCGTGCCGTCGTGGGCGAAGGACACGAAGATCGGCAGCCGCCTGATCAATGCCCGCGCCGAGACGATCGCGACCACGCCGGCATTCCGATCGTCATTCCAGAAGCGGCGCTGCATCGTGCCCGCGGACGCGTTCTACGAATGGGAGCGCCTCTCCCCGGAGATCCGCCAGCCGAACCTGATCCGGCGCGCCGACGGGGAGCCGCTGGCCTTCGCCGGAATCTGGTCGCCCTGGCGCGATCCGGCCGAGCCCGAGTCGGAATGGCTGCACACGTTCACGATCGTGACGACGACCGCCAACGCGACGCTGGCGCCGATCCACGACCGGATGCCGGTCATCCTGCCGGCATCGGCGTGGGCGGAATGGCTCGACCCGGCGCCGGGCGAGACGGCGGCCCTGCTTGGCCTGCTCGTTCCGGTGCCCGACGATCTCCTCGTGCGCTATCCGGTCAGCAAGCGGGTCAACAGCGTTCGCAACGAGGGACCGGACCTGGTCGTCCCCCTCGGCCCCCTGGGACCGGAGCCGGGATCGCGGACGCCCGCGGACGCCTGAGCGGACGCCCGACCGCGCCGGAGGCCCGACCCCCGAGCGGATCCCGCGGCTCCCTACCCGATCGCGGGACGCCAGCCCACCGCGTCGGTCGCGCCCCGGAATGCGTCTGCCGGCGGCTGCCCGGCGTCGAGCGCCGCGGCCAGTCGACCGACCAGCTCCGCGAACGCGCCGTCCGGGTCGTCGTCCGGCACCTCGAGGACGGTCGCCGAGGTGAACGCGGCCGGGATGGGAGCGCCCGGCGGGGCGAGGACGACCAGGGCCGCGTCGGCAAACGTGGCGGCCTCGGCCGCCGCGAGCGCGGACGCGGTCTCGAGGGCGTCGACGGCGACGACGACCCGGAAGTCACGCAGGTAGCGCAGGCCGAGGGAGATGTCGGCCGCCTCCATCGGAAGGCCGGGAACCTCGCCGGCAAGCCCGGCCGGGACGAGTCGCAGCGCCAGCGATGACCCGCCGTCATCGGCGAGCAGGGCGGCGACCGGGGCATCGGACTCGTCATCGGGCGCCGGGACGGCCGCGCCGATCGGCGTCGCTGCGCCCGGCTCGCGCAGGACTGCAATGTGGCCGACGCCCCCGCGCGCGAGCGCGAGCAGCGCCGCGTCGCCGGCGGGATCCTCGCCGACCTTGCCGATGAGCTGGACCTCGCATCCGGCAGCTGCTGCCGCGAGGGCGATCCGGGCGGCCAGGCCGGAGACGGCGGTCGGCCCGCCGATCGGGTCGGGTGCGAGGACGGGAGATCCCACGACTGCGATCACCGGGCCAGCCTAGCACCGGGGCAGTTGCGCACGCGACGTCCGCCGGCAATGCCTCCGGGTCCGGGCGCAGCCGCCGGAAATGCGGCGACCCGGCCGTCGGGGTTCGGCCGGGTCGCCTGGGGCTGGGGTGAGCTGCGGGGGGCCGGCTCCGTGCCGGCGCGGGGAGTCTCCGGGTCAGTGGCCCTCGTTGGGCGTGGGGCTGGGCGTTGGGGCGCCGTGGTTATCGCCCGGGGGCGACGAATGATCCGGCTCAGGGGTCTCCGCCGGGCGCGGGGTCGGGCGCGGCGTCGGGCGCGGCGTCGGGCGCGGCGTCGGATTCCACGTACCGCCCCCCTGGGGGGCCGCCGGCTCCGACGACTCGGCCGGGTCCGCAGACTCGGACGGTTCGGGCGAGGTGGACGGTTCGGCGGATTTCGGAAGGAGACGGGGACTGCGACGGCTCGGAGCTCGGCGGGGGCTCGCTCGTCACGATCGTGGGTTCCGGGGTCTCCGACGGGACCGCCGGGCGCGTGGTCTCGAGCGGCGTCGCATCGGGGCCCGGGTGGATGGCCGAGAGGAGCGCGCCAGCGCCGAGAGCGCCGCCGCCGATCGAGCCGGCGAGCAGGAGCACCACGAGCGCCATCGCCGGGAACCGGACCGCGAGGGGCCGGCCACCGGTGAACGCGACCCGCCAGAGGTCGCTGAGCGCTGCCATGGCTCCGCCGAGGCTGCGCCGTCGCGCGGCGCCGATCGCGGCGGCGACGGGACGTGGCGTGGGCTCGGCCGCGATCGCGGCCATCACCCGATCCGCGAACCCGGTCGTGGGAGCGATGTCGTCCGCGGCGAGCCATTCCAGCTCGCGGGCCGTGGCCAGCACCTCGACTGCCGCGTCCGACCGGACGGCATCGTCGATCTCGCCGGGCTGGAAGCGACCCGGGCGGGGCTCGCGGTTCGGGATCATGCCGCGATTGCCGATCACGCCACGCCCTCCGACTCGAGCGCGCTGCGCAAGCGGGCCAGGCCGCGGTGCAGGTGGGTCTTCACCGTTCCGAGGGGCCGCTCCGTCTCGTCGGCGATCTCCTGGAGAGAACGCTCGGCGAAGAAGCGCAGGGCCACCACCTCGCGATACGGCTCATCGAGGCCGGCAACCGCGGCGCGGATCGCCGCGGCTCGCTCGGAGCGGACAGCGAGGTTCGCAGGATCGGCTGCGCTGCCCATGGCCGCGCTCAGCGCGCCCTCGCGGACCGAGCCGGGCTCGCGCGAGCCGCCGGCCTGGTCATCGACCGGCCGCGGGTCGATCCAGGCGACCGGCTTGCGCTTGGACGCCTGGCGAACGGCGATGCGCATCCCGATCCGGGCGAGCCAGGCCCCGAAGGGGCCCTCCCCGCGCCAGGTCGAGAGTGCACGATAGGCGGTCACGAATGTCTCCTGGGCAGCGTCCTCGGCGTCGTGGAGGTCGCCGAGAACCCGATAGCACGTCCGGACGAGCGATCGGGACTCGCGTTCGACCAGCTGCCGGTAGGCATCGGCGTCGCCGGCGAGCACAGCATCGACGATCCGGCGTGCTTCCGGATCGTCGAGTGGGCGGTCGGTGTTGACGGACGCGGCGTCGATCGCTCGATCTCCAGCTCTCGGGCCACCGGGCCGACGGCTGCGTGAAGGTGACCGGAAAGACGATACCCCGCGGGACCTAGAGCCCCCTGCGTGACCATCGTCCTCGTCCTTCTCGCCGACTGTCCCGGCGGTCTGTGCGTAGATCGGCCGGCGCGGCCGGTTTCCCGACCGCGCTGCCGCGGGTCCTAGCCGCCGGCCGTGGCCGTCGGGCTGGGGCTGGGGCTGGCGTCGTTGCCATGGTGGCCGTCCTGGCCGCCGTTGCCGTCATGGCCGGCGCCGGGCCGCTGAGTGCCCTGCGCGCCGCCGTGGACCTCCGGGGTCTCCGTGGGCTCGGGCGTGCCCTGGGCATGTTCCTGGTCGCCGGACTCGCTGTCCTCGGACGACTCGGTCGTCTCGGACGCGCTCTGGGTCGAGCTCTCGACCGACGTCGTTTCGCTCGTCGCGCTCGACGAGGTCTCGCTCGTGCTGGTCGCCGCGGCCTGGGTGGTCTCGGTCGTCTCGCTGGTCTCGGTCGTCTCCATCGTCTCCGTCGTCTCGGTGGCCGAGACGCTCGTGGAGGTCGACGTCGACTCGGTCGAGGTGGATGTCGCCGCAGCGGACGTGGCGTCGAGCGACGTGGCGGACGGGCCGCGGAGCGCGCTCGCGCCGAAGGCGGCGCCGGCAACGAGGAGGACCGAGACGCCGGCAGCGGCGATGCCGCGGATGGCGTTCGCTCGGAGGTTGGTGATCAAGGGTGGATGCTCCTTCGATTGATGTTTGGGCCGGTCGGTCGGTGTTCGCGCCACCGGGTACGACCGGCCCTTCACACCTGCAGAGGCATGCTTCATCAGGAAGGTTTCAGGGTCCCGGTACGAAAGTCCTGGCAGCCGATGGAAACGCCCGTGCGTCGGCAGCCAGCGCGCCGCGCGGCGGCTGCGCCGGACCGCGCCCTCGAGGCCCCCGATCCGGTCAGGACGCCGACGGCTCTTCGCGCACGAGCTCGAACTGGCCGAAGCCGGCCGCCTCGAGGTCCGCGCCGACCAGGTCCGCGTCGCCGACGACGACGATCGCGATTCGCTCGAGGTCCAGGTGGGCCCGGGCCGCGGCGTGCACGTCGGCCACGCTCACGCCCTCGATCGCCGGACGATAGCGCTCCAGCTCATCGTCGGGCAGGCCATGGGTGACCAGGCCCCCCAGTGACGAGACCACCGGACCGGGGGTCTCGAAGCGGAGCGGGAAGACGCCCACCAGGTAGTCGCGCGCGGCCCGGACCTCGGCCTCGGTGGGCGCCGCGTCGCGCATCCGGTGGAGCTCGGCGAGCAGGTCCGTGAGGGCGGGCACGGTGGCCTCCGTGTTGACCGCGGCCCGCGCCGCGAACGGGCCCGCGAAGCGCCGGACATCGAAGCTGGCGCTCGCGCCGTACGTGTAGCCCTTCTCCTCGCGCAGCTTCATGTTCAGCCGGGAGTTGAAGAGGCCGCCCAGGATCATCGACATGACCTGGATCGCATGGAAGTCCGGGACCCGACGGGGGACGCCCACGTGGCCGACTCGCAGCTCGGACTGGACCGAGCCTGGCCGGTGGACGAGGCGCACGGTCGGGCGGTCGATGCGCCCGGCGATCTCCGGCCGGGGGCCCGGCGCACCGGCCGGGGCGAGGTCGCCGAACAGGGGCTCCAGGAGTGCCGGGACGTCGAGGCCGGCCAGGTCTCCGCCGACGATGATCGCCGCCCGCTCGAACGTCCCCCAGCGGGCAAAGGCCCGGCGGGCGGCGTCCGCGTCGAGCGGGGTCACCGTCTCCATCGTGCCCGCGGCGGACCGCGCGTACGGCGCCGACGGGGCGTAGATCGTGTCGATGTACGCCTCCTCCGCGCGCCGGGCAGGATCGACCCGGGCCTGCAGGATGTCGTTGAGGCGCTGGTCGCGCAGGCGCTCCACCTCGTGGGCCGGGAATGCCGGCGCGCGCACGACCTCGGCCAGCAGCTCGAGGGCCGCACCCAGCCGGGCGCCCGGCACGTCCACGCCGACGGCCGTCGCGTCCCAGCCGGCTTCGGCCCGCAGCGACGCACCGAGCCTCTCCGATGCCTCGACGAGGGCGATCGCGTCGCGGCTCGCGGTCCCCTCGGTCAGTGCCCGAGCGGCGAGCACGGTGGCGCCGCCCTCGCTCGCGGGCTCGTCGACCGCGCCGTTCGGGAGGACCAGGCTCACGGAGATCAGCGGCCGGCCGGGCAGGTGGACCGCGACGACCGGGAGCCCGCCGGAAAGGCGGCCGCGGTCCGCCGCAGGGAACGTGAACGGCCGCGGCGTGCCCGGAACCGGGCGCCTGCCCAGCCCGGCCCCGCGAGAGTCTCGCCCGGTCATGCGACCGCCTCGCCGAACTCGGGCCCGGGCTCCGCGGCGATCGGGGCTGCCTCGGCGTCGACCTCCTCGATGGCCTCCGGGGTGGCCGGCACGTACGTGAGCACGACGCGGTTGTGGTCCACCAGCAGCTCGGCTGCGACCGCCCGGACGTCCTCGGACGTGACCGCCAGGTAGCGCTCCAGCTGGTGGTTGATCTCGTCGGGCTCGTCGAGGAGCGTCGCGTACATGCTGAGCCGGTCGGCCCGCTCGCTCACGCGCTGGAGCCCGGCCAGCTCGTCGGTCTCGATCAGCGCTTTCGCCCGGCCCAGCTCGTCGTCCGTGATCGGCTCGCGGCCGATCCGGGCGATCTCCTCGAGCAGGGCGGCCTGCACGACCTCCGCGGTCGAATTCGGCCGGACCGTCGCCCAGCCCATGAAGAGCGAGGGGCCCGACGAGAAGCCGAGGCCGAACATCGCGACGTCCTGGGCGATCCGCTCCTCGCGCACGAGGCGCCGATGGAGCCGGCTCCCCTTCCCGCCGGCGAGCACCTGGGCCGCGATCTCCAGCGCGTAGAGGCGCGGGTCGCTCAGGGCGGGCGCCCGGAATCCGAGGTAGATGCGGGTGAGCGGGACGCGGTCCGCGACGGTCTCCCGGATCTCGCCCCCCAGGGTCAGGGGCAGCGCCGGCGGGTCGAACGCGGGGATCGCGGGATTGGCCGGGATTGGCCCGAAGTAGCGATCGACCCACGCTCGCGCCTGCGCCGGGTCCACGTCGCCCACGATCGAGAGGACCGCGTTGTTCGGGGCGTAGTAGGTCCGGAAGAACGCGGACACGTCCTCCAGCGAGGCCGCGTCGAGGTCCTCCATGGAGCCGATCGTCGGGTGGTGGTAGGGATGGTCGGGCGGGTAGACGTGGCCCAGCAGCTTCTCCTGCCACGAGCCGTAGGGCTGGTTGTCGTAGGAGGAGCGCTTCTCGTTCTTCACCACCGCGCGCTGGTTGTCCAGGTTCTCCTGGCTGAGCGCATCGAGGAGCGTCCCCATCCGGTCCGCCTCCAGCCAGAGGGCCAGCTCCAGCTGGTGCGCCGGGACGGTCTCGAAGAAGTTCGTCCGGTCCAGCCAGGTCGTGCCGTTCATCGTCCCGCCCGCCGCCTGGACCAGGGCGATGTGCTCCGCCTTCGCCACGTGGCGGCTGCCCTGGAACATCACGTGCTCGAACAGGTGGGCGAACCCCGTCTTGCCCGCCTGCTCGTGCTTGCTCCCCACGTCGTACCAGAGGTTCACCGCCACGACCGGCACGAGGTGGTCCTCGCTGACGATCAGGCGGAGCCCGTTGGGCAGCCGCACGTCGGTGAACCTGACGGTGGGAACGGACATGCGGTCCCTCGTGGGATTGGTCGGCAGGGGGATGCGCCACGGCGCCGGGCTGGCTCGATTGTAGGGGGGCGCGGCGCTCGGGGCGAAACGCGCCACGTCCCCGGCCAGGCCAGGCGACATTCGCTCTTGACATTCGTCGTCCACGTGTTAGTGTTTCATCTAACACCACACGGAGACCGATCCACGATGTCGATTCGCCCTTCGCTCCCCGCCCAGGTTCGCCGGCCCGGCGCGCTCGTGCGCGAGCTCTCGCCGCGGCCCGGGGCGACCCGCCCCGACGTCATCCTGGAGGCGCGCCCGGCGCTGGACTTCATCGTCAGTCTCGTGGGCGACACCGCGGCAGAGCTGCTGCCCGCCGACGCGACCTGGCTGGCCCAGGCGCGGGCGTCCCTCTCGGCGCCGATTCGTCATGACCTGGACCTCGCGTTCGGTCACGACGAGGACCACAACGTCACCGGCTGGGCGCTGGTCCCGCTCGCCATGGCCAACCGGGGCGTCCGGACCTCGGCCGACGTGGTCGCCCTGGCAAGTCGGGTGACCCCCCGCGAGCTGGTCGACCACGCCTGCTGCATGGACGAGAGCACGAGCGGAGCTCCGGGCGCTCGCCGCCCGCTACTACGCCGGGGAGACGGACCTCGCCGACAAGCTGATCGCGAGCGCGCCAGAGGACATCCGGCCTGCGCTCGAGCGCCTCGTGCGCGACCCCGAGGGCGAGCTGCGGGCGCTCCGCCGTGTCCTCCGGGCCTGGCGCGAGCGCTTCGTCGAGATCGAGCCTCGCGTGGCCGTGATGCAGGAGCGGGACGTGGCCGCCCGGCAGGCGGACCTCGCGCGTCTCCCGCTCGTCGATTTCGTGGAGGGGGCCACCAACGGCATCCGCTGGACGCCGGACGCCAGCATCCGCGCGGTGCACCTCGCGCCGACCTATTTCGGCCGTCCGTACAACTACATCTTCGGCGGCGACGGCTGGCATCTCTTCGGCTATCCGCTCGCGGACGAGGCGCTCGACGGCGACCCCGCGGCCGTCCCGCAGGCGACGGTTCGCCTCTTCCGCGCGCTTGGCGACGAGAGCCGGATGCGGATCCTCCGCCACCTCGCGGACGGCGACCTGTACCTCACCGAGATCGCCGAACGGATGAGCCTGTCGAAGCCGACGGTCAAGCACCACCTGGCCCAGCTCCGCGCGGCCGGCCTCGTCACCGTCACCGAGACGGGCGGGCTCACCTATTACTCCATCCGGCGCGACCGCCTCACGGATGCAGGCCTGGAGCTCGCCGGCTATCTCGGCGGAACGCCCGCCTGACCGCGGCCCCGCGGGGCATCGCCCGGGCAGATCGCCGAACCTTCGAAACAGGACGAGTTAGATGATCATCGAACATGGGGGCGATGAGATGAAGACGGTGAACCGGCCAGGCGCCTCGCGGGGCGCGCGGTGGACCCGGGAAGGAGCCAGTCCGATCATGTGCTACGAAGTCGAATACCACATGCAGCGCCTTCTGCTCGAGGCCGAGAACGAGCGCCTGGCCGGTCCGCGCGAGGGCCTCCGCCAGCACGTCGGGCACGCCCTGATGGCGCTGGGCCGGGCCATCCACGGGCTCGAGCCGCAGCGTTCCGGCCGGCCCGCGGCGCACCTGCGCTGAGGGCACGTCGAACCACGGCGCCGCGAGCGGCGCGACTCCGCGAGGCACGCGGGTCGAGCATCGCGGCGCGTCGGGGCACCGGAAACGCCGCATCCCAGGCGCCCAGACCGCCTGGCCGACGTACAGTTCAACCGATGGTCACGCCCCGTCGGTGGTACTTTCGTCAGCAGGTAGGTGGCCTCTCGCGTCGACTTCAGCGGCCATCCACCGGGAGTCGCGGCGCAGGCCGGGAGGCGTAGGCAATGTCCCTGCTCCAGCGGGTCGAGCGGGCACAGCACGGGGCCGAGGCCTCGAGCGCCGGCGCGCTCGCGCCCGCCCCGCCTCCTGCGCCGGCGAAGTCGACCCAGGTCGCGGCTCGCGAGGACCTGCTCCGCCAGATGCGGCTTCTGCTCCAGGACCAGGTCGTCAAGGCGTCGGACACGCTGTTCGACGCCGTTCCCGGGACCGACGTCCATGGCAAGGTCGAGGCGATCGTCGACCGGATCGCCAGCGCGAACGGGTTCGCCATCACGCGAGACGAACGCCTGCGCCTGGTCGATGAGGTCGTCGCCGAGATCACCGGCCTCGGACCGCTCGAGCCGCTCCTTCGCGACGAGTCGATCACCGAGGTCATGGTCAACGGCCCGAACCAGGTCTACATCGAGCGGGCCGGCAAGATCGAGCGCGTCGATCTCGTCTTCCTGAACGACGAGCACGTGCTCCGGATCATCGACCGGATCATCACCCCGCTCGGACGGCGGATCGACCAGACGAGCCCGCGGGTCGACGCCCGCCTGCCCGACGGCTCGCGGGTCAACGCGGTCATCGAGCCGCTCTCGCTCGTCGGGCCGGTCATCACCGTCCGCAAGTTCGCCGCCCGGCCGTTCACGGTGAGCGACCTCGTCCGCTTCGGCACGGCGACCGCCGAGATGTTCGACTTCCTGCGGGCCTGCGTCGAGGCCCGGCTCAACATCTTCGTCTCGGGCGGCACCGGCTCGGGCAAGACGACGACCCTCAACGTCCTCTCGTCGTTCATCCCCGAGGACGAGCGGATCATCACGATCGAGGACGCCGCCGAGCTGCAGCTCCGCCAGGAGCACGTCGTCACGCTGGAGGCCCGGCCCTCCAACCTCGAGGGCACGGGCGAGATCACCATCCGCGATCTCCTGCGCAACGCCCTGCACATGCGCCCCGACCGGATCATCGTCGGCGAGTGCCGCTCGCGGCGAGGCGCTGGACATGATCCAGGCGATGACCGTCGGCCAGGAAGGCTCGCTCTCCACGGGGCACGCGAACAGCCCGCCGGACATGCTCCGCCGGCTGGAGACGATGGTCCTCATGTCCGGCTACGAGCTGCCCCTGCGCTCGATCCGCGAGCAGATCGCCTCGGCCGTCGACCTGATCGTCCATACCGCCCGCCTCAAGGACGGCTCCCGCAAGATCGTCAACATCACCGAGGTCTACGGGATCGAGGACGACGAGATCCTGACCCAGGACATCTTCGCGTTCGAGCAGACCGGCGTGCGCGACGGGAAGATCGAGGGCGCTGCTGAAGCCGACCGGGATCCGGCCGACGTTCATGGGCGAAGTTCCAGGAGAACGGGATCGAGCTGCCGCCCGGGCGAGTTCGGCATCCCCGCCGCCGACCCCGCGCAGCACGGTCCCGCCCGGCACGGCAAGGGCCGCTGGGTCGTCGAGGAGACTCCCCAGGCGCCCGACGCTGCGCGCCCTGCTCGTCGGCTACGGCCGGGCGGTCAAGGCCGGCGGGATGATCTACGTGTCGTCGATGGGTCCCGTCGATCCCGACGACCGGCGAGGTCGTCCCGGCGAGCGATCCGGGCGCAGACCAGCCAGTGCCTGCGCAACCTGAAGACCCGGCTCGAGGCCGAGGGCAGCTCGCTGGACAAGGTCGTCTGGGCCAACTGGTCGTTGCGCGACCCCGCGGAGTTCGACGAGTTCAACGAGGAGTGGGTGCGCTGGTTCCCGGGCGACGCGCCGGTCGGCCAGGGCACCCTGATGCCCGCCCTGCAGCGCCGCGCCGGCTTCCGGGTCTCGATCGGGGTGATCGCCGAGGCGTAGGCGTTTCGGGTGTCGTTCTCGGTCGTTGGCGCAGCGCGCCGTCGTGGGCCGTCGCCGCGCGATCGGCGCGCGACCGGCGCGCCTCGGTCCGGTCGCAGGACCGGCGGGGCCCCGGGCCGGTATCTAGTAGCCGCCGCTGCCGCCGCCGCCAGGGCTGCACGCCGCGACCAGGAGCGGGAGCAGCAGGATTGCCGCGGGCAGCGCGCGGCGCAGCAGGCTGACGATCAGCGTTCGATAGCCGTCCATGACGCTCCATCTCCTGCGGGGACCAGTGCCAGGGACTACGTCGGAACGGTCCACCCGGTTCGCGAAGCAGGTGCGAGGGCCTACTGACGCGCGAACGCCTGGCGGCCAGCGCGGAGCAGCGCCCGAAGAGCCGGGCTCGTCGGCGTTCGCCAGACCAGGGCGAGCAGCGCGGGAATGTCGACGTCCTCGATCACGAGGCCGCGCAACCGGCCTTCGTACCGGGCGGGCATGGATTCGCTGAGGATCGCGACACCGAGCCCGCGGATGGCCAGGTCCGCGACGGCGTCGGGGGCGCTTGCCTGCAGCGCGACGGTCGGCTGGAGACCCCGCGCGGCGCAGGCCCGGTCGAACACGGTTCGAATGCCCGTCCCCGCGGGCATGCACACGATCGGGTACGCGCCGACGTCCGCGAGGGTCACGTGGGGCAGGTGACCCAGGGGATGGTCGGCGGGCACGGCCGCGACGAGCCGTTCGCTGACGATGGGCAGGGCCTCGAGGCCGGGTGGGGTCGCGTCCGCAGTTCCAACGAGGGCCATGTCCACGACTCCGGCGCGCACGCGATCGATGAGCTGGTCGGAGCTGTCCTCCAGCAGGGTGAGCTCGACGCCGGGATGGGCACGGTGGAATGCCGAGAGGGTTTCGAAGAGCGGCGTGACCGTGCATGCGGTGACCATGCCCACCACCAGCCGGCCCCGGATCAGGTCGGTCACCTCGCCAACGGCCTGCTGCACGGCGCTCGCCGACGCGAGGACGGCCCGGGCGTGCTCGAGCGCCGCTTCGCCGGCCGTCGTCAGGGTGGCCGTGCGCCCGGTCCGATCGATGAGCTCCGCACCCAGCTCTCGTTCGAGCTGCCGGATCTGGGCGCTGACCCCCGACTGGCTGATGTGGACGCGTTCGGCGGCGCGCGTGAAGCTGGCCTCCTCGGCGACCGCCACGAAGTACTCGAGCTGCCTCAGTTCCATATCCAGGAATTCTAGCTCCTAGCAGAACCATCTGTTGGACTTCCGGTCGCTCGCGACGGAGACTCGGTCCCGTTCACGAGCAACCATCACGGAAGGATCCCGATGTCGAACACCGAGAAGGCAATGAAGCCCGAAGACCTCACCCGCCTGTTCGTCGAGCGCTCCAATGCCGGCGATGCGGACGGCGTGGCTGCCCTCTACGAGGAGCACGCCGTGCTGGCCTACCCGCCCGGCGGTCAGACGGTCGGACGCGACGCCATCCGGGCGCTGTGGGCGAAGGTGCTGGCGAACCGGCCACGGTTCGAGCAGGAGGAGCCGCTGCCGACCCTGGTCAGCGGCGACCTCGCACTGACGTCCACTCCCCCGAAGGACGGCGCGGGCGCGCGGGCGCAGGTGGTCCGTCGGCAGCCAGATGGCAGCTGGCTTCGACTCCTCGACCAGCCCGAGTTCACCCCACCGACGCGCTGACGGATCCTCCACCTGGCCGGCGGGCTACTCTTCCGGCCAGTGGAGCGGATCCTCACGCGGCCGTCCACAACCGGACAGCGCGCAGGCGGACCGGCGCCCACCCCGGGTCGAGCCAACCCTGCCCGGCCTCCTGCCGCGCACCCGGAACCGCCCTACCATAGCGGGCCGGGACTGAAGGAGGGCGTCATGGGCACACCGATCCAGCTCGTGTTCGACACCGCGGATCCGGACCGCGCGGCTCGCTTCTGGGCCGAGGCACTGGGCTACCAGCTGCAGCCGCCGCCCGACGGGTTCGATTCCTGGGAATCGTTCCTGCGCCAGCAGGGCGTCCCCGAGGAGCGCTGGAACGAGGCGTCGGCGATCGTGGATCCGGAGGGCAAGGGACCCCGGATCTACTTCCAGCTCGTTGCCGAGGGCAAGGTCGCCAAGAACCGGATGCACATGGACCTCAGCGTCTCGGGCGGGAGCCACGTCCCGCTCGACGAGCGCAAGCAGCGCGTCGACGCCGAGGTGACCCGGCTCAGGGCCCTGGGCGCGACCAACGAACGCGGTGCCATGGAGCGCGACGGCGAGTACTGGGTCCGGATGCGCGATCCGGAAGGCAACGAGTTCTGCGTGCAGTAGTCCCGGGCGCCTCTATCGAGGCGATGCCCCGTCGCCGGCCGGCTTGGTGGCCTTGAGCGAGAAGAACAGGGGGAGCTGGCCCTTCGCGTCCGGCGGGAGGCGCCAGCGACCGTCGTCGCCCTTCACCAGGAAGGCGAGGGGCCATTCGACGAAGTCGAACTCGTGGAAGAAGTCGATTCGCAGCCCGGAATCGATCAGGGCGCTGACGATCTCGCCGAGGGAGTGGTCCCAGCCGAGCTCGACGAGCCCCTCGGTCGGGGCGTCCGGGTCCGCGTAGGAGCCCTTGACCTCGAAACGCAGCGGGTCGCGATGGGACCAGTACGGGTAGGCCAGGCGGAGCTCGCCCGGCTCGACGCCCTCGTCCTCGAACGCGTTGGCCACGGGGTGGATCTCGGTCAGGTAGAAGAACCCGCCCGGCTTGACGAAGTGGGCCACCGTGCGGGCCCAGCCCTCGATGTCCGGCAGCCAGCCGAGCACGCCGCGGGACGTGTAGACGATGTCGAACCGGTCGCTCAGCACGTCGGGAAGGTCGTACAGGTTCGCCGTGACGAACGTCGCCGGGATGGCGAGGTCCGCGGCGAGGGCGCGGGCCAGCGCGATCCCCGCCGGGCTGAAGTCGGCACCGGTGACCGTTGCCCCGAGCCGCGCCCACGAGAGCGTGTCCAGGCCGAACTGGCACTGCAGGTGCAGGAGCGTCCGGCCCTCTACCGGGCCGATCTCCTCGCGCTCGTAGTCGGCCAGGCGGATCGGGCGCTCTCCGCTCCGGAACGAAGCCACGTCGTAGAACGAGGACGCGGCGTTGATCTTCGTCCAGGCGTCCCAGAGCTCGCGGTTCGATCGGAGCGCATCGTCCATGACCCCGCCGAGTGTACGAGGGAGTGCCTCGGTGGCACGGCGTGCACCAATGACACTGCTCAGGCCAGCTCGACTTGCCCACGACCCGCTTCAGGCGGGCCTCTCGTGGCGTTGCGTTGTCGCGGAGCACGCGAGTGCGGCCAAGGCCGCCATGCCGAGGATCGCCCACGCGGCCACGCGGGCCGGGTCACCGGCGCTCCCGTATCTCGATGCCAGAGCGAGCCCCATCGAAGCGACGAGGATCCAAACGATGTCGGTGACCGCCAGGAGCGCGAGGCGACGCCCGCTGCGAGGACCGAAGGCCAGCCGAAGTTGCCAGCCCAAGAGGAAGAGGGTGGCAACCAACACCGGGACATAGATGATCACCAGGGTCGAGTCGGGGAGGCTGTCCACCGGCGAACTCGATCGATCGGCCGACCCGATGAGGATCGAGACGATCCTCACAAGCAGCCAAACCGGAGCGACAAGCAACACGCCGACGAGGGCGACGTGCGTGACCCTAACCACGCGTCCCATTTGCTGGACTCCGATTGGAATGAGGGCTCACCTCAACTCTCGGAACGCCGAGCAACCCCGTCAAGAGGACAACGGCAATTCGATCCCGCGTGCGCGTGTAGACGGGCGACCGGACGACGGGGCCACCACTGTAAGACTCGAGGTGATGGCACGGCGTGCGTCAATGACACTGCTCAGGTCCCAGCGACAGCTGCCCCCAAGGCTCACTCAGTCGAAGTTGAAGGTCTGGACCCAGAGGAACCAGCCCCCGTCGAGAGGCTCGTACTCGTCCGCGGCATCGTTGGTGTCCGGCATGCCCGTGGTGGAGAACGCAAACCCGGTGCGGTCGAGGAAGCCGCTCCCCGAGATGAGGAAGCGCATGCCGTTGGGGATCCGCTCGACCTGCTCGACGGGGTAGAGGCCGATCCAGCCGCGGTTGGTCGAGCCGCCCGCCATCACCTCGGCCGCAGCCTGGTTCATCGCGCCGCGGCTGAGCGCAGCCCGGACGTCAAAAGGCACCTCGAACGATGTGAGAACGAAGACCGTGCCCAGCGCGACCGGGATGACCAGCCAACGGATCCACTGCCCGACCGGGCGGCGAAGGCGCGTCTTCCAGGCCATGAGCAGGAACCGAACGGTCCAGGTCCCGGCCAGGATGAACCAGACGGGGACCGTCAGCATGGCCGTGTCGAATGAGTCGCGGCTGTTCGCGTCAAGGCCGAAGGCGATTGCGATGGCCGCGACGGCGAGGAAGATCCAGCCCGGAGGGCCGGCCACCCAGTCGCCCGCAGCGATGCGGTCGAGCGCATCAGGCTGTGGTGCCGCCTCTGGCAAAGGCGTGCCGGCGGTGGTCATATGGGCAAGATTCCTCGCGCGCCCGGACTCCGCAATACGACTGTCGGCACGCGGCGAGCGTGACGTAGATCTGCTCCGACCCGGCCGACCGTCTCCATGAGAGCGTAGCCCGCCGTAGAGGCCCCTGGTGGGGGCTGCGGGTCAGGCGGTGACGCTGAGCGAGCGTTGACCGGCGTTCGTTCTCCGACGTGGCACGACGTGCGCGAATGACACCCATTCGATGGGGTGCCGCGGCCTCTTGACTCTTGACGCTCGGGCTGCCCACGCTTGTCACCGGAGGCTCGGCGAGTGAAGTATCGACGCGCAGCACGCGGGTTCGTGATCGTTGTCCATCTGGCACTGTTCGGGATCCTGTTGGTGGGCCCGGCGCGGATCGTCGTCCACTTCGCACCCGCGCTAAACGACTTGGCGCTTGCGACGCGGTGCCTACCTTTGTGTCCCGGTTCGAGCCCGATCGAGGTACTCGGGGGCATCGTCTGGGTGGTGATGCTCTGTGCCTGGGTCGGGATCGTGGTGGGGCAGGTCCGCCTCGTGACCTGGCGGCCCACGAAGCGCCGGATCGGGCTCCTCGCGGGCGCTGACCTCGCCTGGGTCACGGCGGGCTTTGCCCTCGTTCGGGTTGCCACTGACCCCGACGCGCTGCTGGACACGCTGCTGGAACAGGTTCGCTTGTACGGCTTGTGGATGGTTGCCGCAGGCGCAATCGCCGCGGCTTCATGTCTTGCGCTCCGCCCGTTCCAGGCGATGGAGCCAGCGCCTTCGCCAAGGCTGGGCTGAGCGGGCCGCCGAGGGGGGCGGCGTGACTTAACGTCCGTGGCACGGCGTGCGTGAATAACACGGCTCGAAGGAGGGACCCTACTGCGGGCACGAGCTCGCCGTTGGCTCGAGGAGCGCGCCATCGAACCCAGGAGCAGGGTCGGCCGTCGATTTCGGCCGCCGAGCCCGACGCATCAATCACGATCGACGGGCGATCGCCGGAGTGGACATCGAAGCCCGCCACAGGAGCGCAGCTGGCCGTGAACAGGCTCACGTGGCCGGGTGGATTCGGGGGCCCGAACGGGGGTCCCATCGAATTCCAGTCCATGAAGACCCAGGCGACATACGCCGAGGCGTGGGCGGGGATCGTGAAGAGCGTCTTACGCGGGTAATACGTGTATGCGTCACCCACGTCGATCTGGGCGCTCTTGTCGAACCGCACCAGCACTACGTGATCTGAGAGGTTCTGGAATCCGGCTTGATAGCCCGGGTCGTCGCCACAGCCGATGACGACGGCGGTCATGCACGCCAAACCAAACAGCCGCCGAAGTCTCACGTCTGCAAGACTCTACGCCGACTCAAGGCGCCGTCGGGAGCCAGTGCGATGGGCGTGGCACGGCGTGCGCGAATGACCAGTCAGGTCAGCTGGATCGATCCGGCCAACGCCCCCAAGACCGCGGAACCCTCGATCGAACACTCCTCCCCGACGGCTGCACTTCGACGCGGGTGCACTGGTCGGGCTCTTCCTCCTGCTCGTTTGCGGACTCTAGTGGACTCGCGGTCGACCGTCCTAACGCACCGACCCGCCGTCCCTCGAAGAAAGTCAGCGACGGCTTCCGGTTCCGGAGCCTTCCACACACGCCATCCAACGTGGCACAGCGCGCGGGAATGACACCCGAGGTCGGGACCCGCCCCGTGGCCTTCGGGACCGGCGAGATCATCTTGGTGACATCGAGCCGAGGATCGCCCGGGGCCTCGACGCTTGACCGTGGGCCTGCGCGAGAGGACAGTCCGCGTGTGGCTGACGCTGACGTGCCCAGTGAGACCGAGGTCTCGCGCGAATCCCTGTTCCTGCGAATCGACGAGACCGAATTCGGCGGCAACCGTCGCGAGGTCGCGACGCTGGTGGAGATCGTTCCAAGTGGAAGGATCCCACGCGAGGTCGGCCTCGCGGCTGATGGGACACCCACCTACGTTACGCGGCCCGGCGAGTACGGCATCTGGAACGACTCGCCCATCCCGTACCCCCCCATGGGGACGCCCGACTTCGACATGAATTGGCGCCACATGGGGACGCCGATCTCGCGGGAGGAATTCGAACGCGTGTACGCGGCGGCCGACGCCATCCTGCCGCACACGTTCGGGGGCACGCCGATCTGGCTGAGCCGCCTGGCTGGGTGCGCCATTGTCCTTGTGGCACTTGCTGTCGTCGTAGGAGTCATCGCTGCCGCCATCCGGATCGTGGGTCGGGTACTCGGAACTCAGTAATGGCGGCCCTGGTCCGCTCCGACGACGACTCCCCACCTGGCACGGCGTGCGTCAATGACACCCGATCCACGGCGCATGGACTTCGAGTGCGGCGACGGTCACCAGATGCGGCAGCCCGATGGCTGGAGGACGCCCTCCGAGGCGGCTGGGCCGAATGCAGCGCCGGGGATGCCCACCTCGTTGCCGGGGACGCCGACGCGACCGGACGACGACTGGATCCGGATCTGTTGCGAGTCGCTGATGTCGCCTGGCCGGAGCGCGAAGAGGAACAGGCCGTCTGGAGCACCCTGACCGTCGGCCGGCGGGCCGGCGTATGTGATCCCCTGGCCGAGATCCAGGTGGCCGAACACGAAGCGGTCCTGGCCCTGCCCGTTCGACGACGGGCAGACCATGACGTAGCTCGCCGAGCCGTTGATGGGCGCATCGGTCGCCGTGGGCAGCATCGCGGCCGGGAGCGCGGCCCGGCCGAGCTCGGTCGTCGCCGCGCCGACCGTTCGACGGATGACGATCGAACCGTCCTCCAGGCCGAACACGAGCGTTCCGCCCGGTGTCAGGACCACGTGCGGATCCAGCGGTGCCGAAGTGGGGCCGGCGGTCGGGCTGGGGCCTGCGGTCGGGGCGGGCTTCGGGGCCAGCATGCCCGGAACGACGAGGAGCACGATCGCCACGATCACCAGCGCCCCGAGCGTGACGATGTAGCCCCAGGGCGGACCGGACGAGGTCGAGTCATCCATGGCGGCCGCTCCTTCCCGTCGGGCCGCTGAGCTCACGACCGGGCGACAATACCACCAGGGCTTGCCAGCCTGGCACGGCGTGCAGGAATGTCACGGCGGGTTCAGTCGGTCAACGCAACGATCTTGGCGAGCGCCTCTGATGGTTTCATCCAGCCGAGCGTCTGTCGAGGCCGGTCGTTGAGCTCGGCGGCGACGGCGTCGAGGTGGGCCTGGTCGTGGACCGAGAGGTCCGAGCCCTTGGGGAAGTACTGGCGGAGCAGGCCGTTCGTGTTCTCGTTGCTGCCCCGCTGCCAGGGACTGTGGGGGTCGCAGAAGTAGACCTGGACGCCGGTGTCGACGGTGAACCGGACGTGCTCGGCCATCTCGTGCCCGCGGTCCCAGGTGAGCGTCCGGCGAAGCTGCTCGGGCAGCGTCAGGATCCGGGCCGCGAGGGCGTCCCGGACCGCGGGCGCCGAGCGGCCGGCGGGCAGGGCGACGAGGAGCACGAAGCGGGTCTGGCGCTCGACGAGGGTGCCGATCGCCGAATGGCTCCGGCCGCCGATGATGAGATCGCCCTCCCAGTGTCCCGGCACCGCGCGGTCCTCGACCTCGGCCGGTCGCTCGCTGAGCAGGACCATGTTGGTGAGCACGCCGGGCCCCGCGGCTTGGTGCTGGGCGCGCCGCCGGACCCGCCCGGTCCGCAGGCACGTGTGGAGCTCCCGGCGCAGCGCGCCCCGGGCCTGGACGAACAGGCTCTGGTAGATCGTCTCGTGGCTCACCCACAGCTCCCGGTCGAGCGGATGCTCCCATCGCAGGCGCGCCGCGATCTGCTCGGGCGACCAGCGTAGGCCGAGCATGCGCTCGACCTCGGCCCGCAGCCTCGGGCTCCGGGCAAGCTTGGCGATCCTGGGTCGGCGAGCCCGCCGGATCGCCCGGGCATCGGCTCGCCAGGCACGATAGCGCCCTCGACCGCCGTTGCGCGCAACCTCGCGCCCGACCGTCGAGGGCGCCCGGCCCAGGTGGACGGCGATCGCGCGCAGCGAGGCGCCGGCGACCAGGTGGCGGCTGATCTCCTCTCGCTCGGCGACCGAGAGCCGGAGCGGCGAGCGGGCCCGGCCGCGTATCGGCAGGCCGCCCGTCTCGCGCACGATGAACCCGACGGTCTTCTCGGTCGTCCCCACCGCCGCAGCGGCAACCCGGTACGGCTCTCCGGCGCGGACGAGCCGGCGGATCTCGCGGCGCTCGGCGTCGCTCAGCCGCCGGCCGAAGTCACCGTGTCGATGATGCATCCCTCCGCCTCCACGCGATCAGTCCTGACCTGGCTGCTCGTCGTGGATGTTGCGTTGTTCACTTGAGACCGCCCACTCGCGAATGAGACGAGACGCGCAAGTTCGACGTGAGCAGGATCGGCTCAGGCGGGGCCGTCCCGCAGGGCGCGGCGCGCCCGCACGGTCACGATGAGCGTCTCCCCGATGTACCCGCACGCGCCGACAAGTAGCAGCAAGGCGACCGTCGCGACGATGAAGCCGACCTGATCCCCTGCGTCGTGCCAGGTGCTGATGCCCTCGCCAGCCATCCTCAGCGCGGGAAGGAAGCCTGCGATGACGAGGATCCGTCCGCCTTCCGACCCCAGCCAGCCGGTGCGGGGTGCGAGTCCGCGTGCGAGATAGCGCTCAACTCCGATGAGCGCCACGAAGCCGAAATAGAGCGCGACATCGAACCAGCCGAACATGCTCGGGAGTGTCCGCCCCGTCGTGTAGATCGTCAACATTGAGCAGTCACGTGGCCAGCGGTGGCACGGCGTGCGCCAATGACACCAGACCGAGGGGTTGGACGAGCGTGCCATGCTGCTCCCATGCAGCACCCGGCGGCCACGGGAGGGGTGATGGCAAGCAGGAGCTCGGACGCGTTCGCGGCGTGGGTGCGATCCACCATCGCCCCGATTGCCCACGCCCACGGGCTGACCGGCTCCGGGCCCGTCTTTCGAAGGCGCGATGGGGCGAACTGGATCGTGTTCGCGCTTGAACGGCGGCGGCTCGATCCGTTCGAGGCGCAGGAGGCTGCCGCGGATCCCCAGGTCTTCTTCCGGATGGGCGTCGGGGTGTCGGTGCCCGCGATGCGTCCCGCCTGGCGGCCCGGTCGAGATCGCCCGCCGGGCATGCACGACATGACGATGGGCTCGCCGAGCTCCGCACTCATGCCGCCCGACGGGGAGCAGTGGCAGGTCTTCGACGCTGACGACCCAGCCGGCCAGGAGCGGCTTGCCGTGTTCGTCCGGGACGGCCTCCCCAAGGCGCTCGCCGCGCTCGGCAGCACCGCGGCGCGCGACCTCCTCGAGCCAAAGCCTTGCCCTCGCAGGGCCGCTCGAGAACCTGAGCCCGGGCGGCGCCGAGGAGTTGCTCGCGTTGGCGGACGCGGCGGGAGTCCCCGACGTGCGCGCCGAGATCGTGGCCGCCCTCGCGCGCGACCGGGTGCCGGACGGTCGCGAGGAGATGCTGCGGACTGCACTTGCCGCTCTCGAGGCGTCCCTGGGCCCGGGGCACGTCACGCTCGCCGGCGCACTAGGCCAGTGGCCACCTCCCGATGGGTTGATCCTTCCCACGATCCGCCCACGGCGCCGGCCAGAGCGCCAACGCGACAAGCTGCTCGCCGACCTTGCGTCTCGCCGCGTGTACGCGAGACGCGTGGCGGCGACCGCCCTCGGCGGATGGGACGGCGACGCGGGAATCGTCGACGCGCTCCGGGCGGCCCTTGACCACGAGGATGCCTACACGCGGTTCGTTGCCGCGACGAGCCTGGGGCGAGTCGGCGATGCAGACCCTGGAACGTGGGCGCGGGTGCTCGCGCTCGTCGCCGATGCCGCAGCAGGCCCAGGGAGTTGGGCGAGGCCATCGTCCTGCTCGCCCGGCTCGACATCGAGACGCGCCGGGCGGAGGGCGTCGGTGCCCTCGAGCGCCTCAGGGAGCGCCACCCCGCGTGGACGCGTGATCTCCGAGCGTTCTCGTCCGTTCCGTGAGGGCAAGCCGCACGGGATCACGGCCGAGCGCGCGGCGTGCGCGAATGACACTCTCGCACTGCATCGCCGTCGCGGGGGCGGGACCCTGCGCGGTCACGCAGCGCCGTCATGACCCTCCGCGACCTCGCGTTCCTGCGACATCAGGCCGTTCGTGATCTCCGGTTCCGTGCTCGGCGGTCGGGCCGTCGACGTGGCACGGCGTGCGCCAATGTCACTGGCGGTAGGCCTTGACGGGCTAGGAAGGCGGGCAGACGCTGCGGCCATGCAAGCATCAGGACGCCTTCGACTTCTGCTGGCGGCTGCGGCGTTGGCCTTTGGGACCATCGGCTGCGCAGGCGGCGATACGTCCCTGTATGTCAAGAACGGCTCGAGCCAGACCTGGTACCTCAGCGTTCCGCGCAAGAACGGCGGGGCCGACTACGTCTGGGTCGTCAAGGTCGCTCCCGGCGCAGATGCGTTCGCGGTTTCGTGGGACGGTGGCCTCAGCGTCCCGGTCAGCGTCCTCGCCCTCGATTGCTCGGCGGTCGGTACGTTCCATGCGGGGACCGGCGACGTATACGTGATCGATGCGGTTCCGGGGCTCACCGGGCGAATCGAGAACCACGGAGCACCCCTCGGCTCGCGCACGGAAACGCCCGGCGTCCAAGACACCGAGGACTGCGGCGGGCAGTTGATCCACTGAGCAGGAGTCGTCGGGACCAGTCGCCGGCCAGGTCCGCATCAGGGACTTGCCGAGGGACGGGCTCGGGACGACCCAATGTCACACCTCGCGTCTTGTGGCCGAGCGCTTAGGAGCCGGCCGACGCTCGAAGAGAGGACCTCGCCCGAACACCTCGCCCTGGCTCGGCGTGCGCGAATGTCACTCGACGACTGGGCCTGATCACGGTGGGGCCACTTGACGCGATCATTCCCACGACGACCGCCGACGTTCACGCAGGGGAGGCGCCGAGACTCAGGGCACTGGTTTGTGTGAGCGAGCACGAAACGTGCAGAGAGATCGCCACGAAAAGTGCAGAGGCGATCAGCGTCAGCCGAGCATAGCGCGCCCTCCCTGCCTGACGGGACGTGGGCGCGCATCCGGTAGGACTGGCCCTTGATGTTGACGACCGTGGCGTGGTGCAGGAGCCGGTCGAGGATGGCCGTCGCGACGACCTGGTCGGCGAACACCTGGCCCCAGTCGCCGAAGCCGCGGTTGCTCGTCAGCACGATCGAGCCGCGCTCGTAGCGGCGGGACACGACCTGGAAGATCCAGTGGGCGGACGTGGCGTCCATGGGCAGGTAGCCGAGCTCGTCGATGACGAGCACCGAGGGCCCGGTGTACGTCCGCATCTTCGAGGTCCAGCTGCCCTCGAGGTGGGCCGCCTGGAGGTGGGCCACGAGGTCGACCGCGGTCGTGAAGTAGGTCCGGTAGCCGGCCTCGGTGGCGGCGATCCCGAGCGCGATCGCGAGATGTGACTTCCCGACCCCCGGCGGTCCGAGGAACAGCGCGTTGCGGCGCTCCTCGACGAAGCGCAGGGTGGACAGCTCGGCGATGACGGCCCGGTCGATCGAGGGCTGGAAGTCGAACTCGAACTGGCGAGGCGCTTGTCGAGCGGGTAGTGGGCGAAGCGCAGCCGGCCCGACAGCCGGCGGGCCGCGGTCGCCTCGACCTCGGCCGCGAGGAGCCGCTCGAGGACCTCGACCGGGGCCGCCGTCTCGGTGCTCGCCCGCTCGAGCTCGGCGGCGAGGTGCTCCGACGCCGTGGTGAGGCCGAGGTAGGCGAGGTGCTCGCGGGTGCGGGCGTACGCGGTCGCGACCCGGGACTCCGCGGCGCGCTCATCGGGCGAGCTCCGCGTAGACCGCGAGGGGCCGGACCTCGACGGTCTCGCCGACCGCAGCGGGCATCCTGCGGGCGCTCACGGGTCCCGGCAGGGGCACGAGGGTGTCCGTCGCCCTCCATCCGCGCGACCAGGCGGCCGCTGACGGGCAGCAGGAGCGGCCGCTCCTCGGCCCAGGCCTCGCCGATGACCCGCCCGGTCGTCCGGTGGCGGCGCTTCGCATGGACCTCGGTGGCCCAGCGCCGCGCCTGCGCGTCGTACCAGGCGAGGGTCGGGCGCTCCGGGGAGCACCTGCCCGGTGAGCCAGGCGAGGAAGTCCTCCTTGACCTCCCGGATCACCCGCTCGACCTTGCCCTTGGTCTTGGCCCGGTACGGCCGGCAGGCCCGCGGCCGCGTCCCGAGCAGCGCCGCGACATCGAGCCACTCGGGGGCGTAGATCGGGGCCCCGTCGGCCCGGGACCCCGCCATGAGCGCGGTGTCCCGGTCGGTCAGGAACTCGGCGGTCGCCCCGCCGAGGTCGTCGACGCAGCGGACGATGGAGCGCAGGGTGGTCGGGCGCGTCTTGTCGGTCGCGAAGCGGAGCGCGACCATCCGCGAGCAGCCGAGGATCGCCACGAAGGCGAACAGGTCGGCCGTCCCCTCGCCGAGCGGCCAGGCCCCGACATCGGCCCAGTCGCCCTGGGTCTGGCTCCCGGGTCCGGTCTCGAAGCGCAGGACGGGCTCGGCCGTCGTCGCCGGCCGGAGCACGACGACCCGCCGGCGCAGGCTGGCGTACGAGCCCAGGTACCCGTACTCGTCGGCGAGCTCGCGCAGGAGCACGGTCGCCCGCAGGTCCGGGCAGGCGGTCAGGCGCCGCTCGACGTGGGCGAGCTGGGCCGCCGAGAGCTCGGCCGGTCTCGCCCGCGGCCGGTATCGGGGCGCCTCGTCGGTGCTCGCGTACCGCCTCGCGGTCCGCCAGTTGAGCCCGAACTCCCGGGCGAGGGCGGCGATCGACCAGCCGTGGCGGTGCAGCACGTGCAGTTCCATCCAGGTTTCCTCAGACTGCAAGTCGTCCCTCCTGTCCGTGGTTCGAAGCTCAGCAGCCCGAGCCTGACAGGGGGGACGTCCGGTTTCCCGTCCCAATGGAAAGGCCCCCGGGTCACCCCGAGGGCCTCTGCACTTTTCGTGATCAACTCTCTGCGCTATTCATGACCGCCCACAGTTTGCCGCCGACCCGAAGCCTCCACCCCACCGGATGTTGCCCTGGGCGTGCTCGAAGGTCACGATCGATTGCTGGTTCTGTCGGCAGCGGGCCTAGACACGCGCCGTCAGGGTCGATCCATCACAGGCTGCGGAAGGCCCGCCGACTGGTTCTCCGCGACGGCAGCCGAAGGATCACGACGAGCGCGAGACCGGCCACAATCGCCAGCAGCACGGCAGCGTCTCCCGGCTGGTTAGGAGCGATCGGCTGGGCGGTCGCCGTGGGAGGAGCGCCTCCGATCTGGGCGGCTTGGATCGCGCTCACTGGTGGGCCCGACCTGGCTTCCCCTCACGAGACCGGTCACCCGCTCGACGCGGACCGCCGTTACCCAGTCGCTCCCCGGGCCGTCGTGGCGGACCGCGAGCACGCGCCCGACGAGAGCCGCCTTTGCCAGGGGAAGGGCCACTGCGTATGGCCAGCCATAGTCACACGCTGCGATCGCGCTCGTCGCGGTCCAGCGGGAGAGCGCGACCGTGCCGGCCACAGCGATCGTAAGCGACAGCAAGACCGCGATCGCGCCTCGCCCGGTGCCTCGCATCGTCTCCGCCTCTCTCCGGCGATGCTCTTCGTCCCTCGGCCATCGTGATCCAATTGACCGCCATCATCAAGGACCTGCGTACGCAGGATGCGGTGACGGTGCTCTTTCCACCGGGCGTGCCGCAGAGGCCGACCCGAGCGCAGCGAGCGGTGGACGAGGCGGAGCGATGGCAATACCACCCAGGCGTCCGGTGCACCTCCCCTTGTCTCAGCGGGCTTGGACACGGGCGGCGATCGCGGCCCGGTCTTGTGCGGCGGGGTGGATCGCTCTGGTCGCACTGCGACCCGACGGCGAGTCACTCCCTCAAGGTGCTCCTCGACGGGATCTTGGGCGCCGAACACCACGCCGCGGCGGACCCGACGAGAACAGCTCGGCGAGGGCGGGCCAGAGTTCAGCGGTTGCCGGGACGGCCTCGACGGCTCCCGGCCGTCGCCTGCCCGCTGCCGAGGTCAGTCCTGCGGGCTCAGGTGCCGTGGGACGATGTGCGGCGTCTGCGGCGACCCCAGGTGGTGCTGGTACCAATTGACAGTTTTGGACGCGCGGGGACGCGGGAGCGCGTTTGCCTCTGTCTCCTATCGTTAGTGGCAATACACCGACTGGGCGGTCTTGATCGCCTCGGCGGCCGAGCCGTTGACCCCAAGGGAGAAGTCGAGTTTGCCATCCGACCAGTAGATGAGGTAGATCCGCATACCATTCGGGTAGGTGCTGCTATGCGTGATGGCCGCCTTGTACGGCCCGACGTCGATGATGGTGGCGTGACTGCCGATCGTGTCAATTACGCGCTGGGCGTCGTTGCCCTGGGTCTGGGAGACCGTGAAGTCGGCCCCGGGACGGCCGAGGATAGACAGGAAGGTGTCATTCGCGCCGATTGAGCCCTTAGCGTAGTAGACCCGCATCTCGGAAGGATCCGACTCCGACCCCACGGTGCGACCGGCGCGCGAGGTGATGGCCGCCACCGGCAGGCCCATCGGCAAAGATGCGGGCAGTGACAGCCCGGCGTCGGCGAACGCTGAGCCCGACACCGAGGTCACCTGCGTCCCGAGCGAAAGCACGGGGACGTCGACGGGTGTCGTGCCCCCTTGGTATGTCCCGCCGTCGTCATTCGCGTCGTTCACGTCGAACGGGAGTGACGGCAGGGTGCAACCGGAAGCTGTCGACGGAGCCGGCGCGGCAGTCATCGGTGACGCCGCGCTCAGCGTCGGCGCGGCTGTGCCTGCCACGGGCGAGGCGCTCGACGCGACGCCGGTGCACGACGCCACGACGATCGTTGCCAGGCAAACCAAAATCAATGCCCTGTGCATCTCCATCGCCCCCACACTACTGTGTGTAGAACGAGTAGTCAGACGCGGAGTTCCGCGTATCTCGGTAGCTGTAGCCGCTCCCGAAGTACTCGCAAGACGCGGTTCCAGACGCGTACCACGCCGTCCAGGTTCCTCCAAACACTCGGTAGGTGAGGGAGTGGTCCCGGACATCAATAGTCTGCGGGTCGTTGTACCAACCGGCCTCGCCGCCGACCGCAGGAATCCCACCAACTCCATTAACCGTCTGGCATGTCTTGACGACGGTATTCCACTTGAACGTCCATTGGATCGTGCCATTGCAGGTGGTGTGGATGATCTCTACATGCTGGTCTTGGGCGTTGGCCGGCTCACTACCGTAGACCTGACGGCAGAAGTACTGGCCATACGTCTGGCCGTCGACATACACTGCCCACCGCGATCCACTCACGGCCCCGCAGTCCGAGATTCCGCCGCCGCGCGTGGCGGCCCCCAGGTGAGTTCCAATCGCGACGAAGTCATTCTGAAACATGCCCCCTACCTGGACGGGGTGGAAAATTGCCGCGCCGGTGGTGGGCGTTGCCGGGGACAGGTCTTGGGTCGCCTGCACGCCTTTCGAGCCGTGTACACCGTCCAGCAAGGCAGTAGAACCGTTGCTGCCGTTGTAGGGTCCAAAACACCCGGTCGCCAAGGTGGGCCCGGACGCGACCTAATGGCCACCAAAGCCAGTACGGAACTCACGGCGACTCGCGACGGGACCAGACAACGCATAACCGCGCTCCCTTCCTAAATCCGCCGAGTGACCTACAGGCGCCAACAAGGTGCGCCTCGGCCCCAAGACCTGTCAATGGCCTACGGGCCGATGTGGACCTACGGGCCCGATGTGGACCTACGGGCCCGGAGCGCGCTGGTCGGGCTACGCCGAGATCGGGCCTCCGGGCACGGAGCGCGGCCCCATGGTGAGGCTACGCCGCTCCACTCACCCGAGGCTTAGTGGTCCGGCTCGGATATTCGGTGAACGTATTTCGCGCGGCGGCCGCCAAGGGGCCTGCGCCGTGCTCGGCGAGGCCATGAAGGAGCCTGGCGAGATCGGCCCGGGTGAACCGCCACTCGAATGGGCGGGCGAGCCGCTGATACTCGGACTGGAAGTCGAGGATCCGCTCGCCGAGCGCTTCGAGCGAAGTCGCGTCGGCCAGGGTGAGCACCTTGCGCTCGAGGACGCTGAAGTAGATCTCCACCTGGGCACGAGTGGCTCCGATCCGTCGGCCGGCTCGACGCCTGGCGAGTCGTCGGACGGCGGGGTCGGGAAGGCGATCGGTGGGGGGGCGTGATACGGTTCGGCCACGGCGTCTCCTTCAGGGGCTTCAACAACACCGGAAGGGTACGCCGTCTCTTTGTGCCCTCGACCAGGACGCCGCCCGGGACGGGCCCGACGGGCTGATCGACGTCGACCGAGACGGTCTCAGCCATTTCCACACATCCCGAGGCTAGCTCCTAGCTCCGCTCGGGGGGGGATTCGGCCGTACACAATCTCGTACACGTCTGGTCCTTGAAGTCGACCGGCGGACTGCCTAGCCTCCTTCCTGTGAACCGTCCCACCGCAACCCACCGTGGACCTTCTGACCGTCAGGCGATGAGTCTGGCCCTCTACGGCCGCGCCGAAATGACTCGGATCGGCTCGGGGTTGATCGGTGTCGACGCTGTCCCGCTTGAGGTACGCGCCTTGACAAGCGGTTGACGGCTCCGATGGCCGACCGCTCGACGGCACCCCGCGCGGCTGTCCGTGCGCGCCCCAGGGCCGACTGGCCGTGACTTCGCCCCTGGTCTCCGTTCCCTTTCTCGACCCGGGGATGTTCGTGCAGCCGCTCGCCGCCATTCTCGGCGCGTACGGCTTCGTCAAGGTCGCAACCCCGCTCGTCCGCGGCGCCAGGCAACGCGCATACGACCGGGCCTCGGCAGCAGAGGCCGTCCGGCTTCTCATCTCCGCGCCGGCCGGGTTGGTCCCGGAGCGAGACCTCGCGACCGAGCTCGTCCGGGCGCTGCACCCGCGCCAGCGGCGAGGCTTCGACGCCTGGAGGACCGGCTGGCCCTCGACCGAGCTGCGGGTCGTCCGTCGACGCGGCGAGCTCGCCTGGGAGGTCGTGGCGAACCGGCAGATCGCCATCCAGGTCGAGCATGCCCTCCGGACGCTCTATCCGGGCACCGAGGTCGAGCCGCTGCCTCCGTCCGAACCGCGGGCCGCGGCGACCGCGATCGGCCGCCTCGCCGCGGGTCCGTCGTGGCCGCTCGGCGAGGGAGGTTCATCGGCCGGTCGCGTCCTCAATCGGCTCGCCGCAGGGCTCGAGCGGGCGCCGGACGCCGCCGAGATCAGGCTCCGGCTCGTCGTCCGGCCGGTGTCGCTCGATGCCTGGCGGCGCGAGGTCTCGCCGGAGTCGAGCTCGCCATCGATGGCCCGGCTCGTCGGCGGTGCGGTCATCGATACGTTGTTGCTCCGGCCGACGGCGGGCCAGCCGCCCGGTGGATCGCCAGCGCCGCCCTCGCCCGAGGCGCGCGAGGCCCAGGGCCGAAAGGGCCGCGGCGTCCTCGGCTTCGACGTCGGTCTCGTCCTTGAAGTCGCCGGCCTCTCGGCCGACAAGGCCGCGGCGCTCCTCTGGCACCTCGTCGACTTCACCCACCCGCTCGGCGACGGCCACCAGGAGATCCGCTGGCAGATCCGGCGCGGGGCGGTGACCCATCCGCCCACCGCGCGCCTGGCCGATTGGGAGCTGGCGCAGCTCTGGTACTTGCCCGACACGTCGTTCGACCGCGCGGGCTTCGAGCGTGACCGGCCCCTCGCGGCTCCGGCGCCGCCCGTTCACTCGGGCGGCCTCAGCCTCATCGTCGCCGAGTCGCGTGGCCAACCGCTCGCGATCCCGATCGACACGCTCGCCCGCCACCTCGCCGTCTTCGGCGCCACCGGTTCGGGCAAGAGCACGCTCCTGCTCAACCTGGCCCTGGCGGCGATCGACGCCAACGTCGGTGCCACGGTCATCGATCCCCACGGCGATCTCGTCGCGGACATCCTGGGTCGGGTACCGAGCGCCGCGGCGGGGCGCATCCACGTCCTGCGCCTGGCCGACCGCGATCATCCGCGCGGATTCAACTTCCTCGAGCGCCGATCGCCGGGCGAGGCCCAGCTCGTGGCGTCCGAGTTCGTCTACATGATCGAGGACCTCTGGCCGCGCTTCTCCGGGCCGAAGATGCAGCACTACCTGCGCAACGGGCTCCTGACCCTTCTTGCGAACGAGCGCCCACAGACGATCCTCGAGCTCATTCGCATCCTCACCGACGACGCCTTCCGGGCGCCGTTCGTAAAGGACCTGGCCGATCCGATGCTCCGCTCGTTCTGGGACCTCCAGTGGCCGGGGGGCGGCGAGCGCGACCGCGACCCATCGATCAAGGCCGTCCTCAACAAGCTCGGCGCGTTCGTCACGTATGACTCGATCCGCGCGGTCGTGGGGCAGGGGAGGTCCACGCTCCGACCCCGGGAGCTGCTGGATCGCGGCGAGGTCCTCCTCGTCGACCTCTCGGGCGTCGGCGGTGATAACGCGAACCTCTTCGGGGCGATGCTCGTCAGCCGCTACTACGTCGACGCGGTCGGCCGGCAGGGGATCCCCCGCGAGGCCCGTCGTCAGCACCTGCTCATCGTCGACGAGGCGCAGCGGTTTGCCACCCGGGCGCTCGAGAACATCTCGATCGAGGGCCGCAAGTTCGGCCTCTCGTTGACCCTCGCGTCGCAGTCGCTCGGTGGACTCGGGGAGCGCCTCGCCCGCACGGTCCTAACGAACGCGGCATCGATCGCCCTCCTGGCCCCCGGCTCGGAGGACGTCCGCGGCCTCGCCCGGCTGTTCGCGCCCGTGACCGGGGAGCAGCTCTCGGCCTTGCGGGCTTTCGAGGTTGTCCTGCGGATGCCCGGTCGCGACGGCCGGCCGACGGTCGCGGGCGGGATCCTCCTGCCGCCGGGGCCGGCCGATCCGGCGGTCGCGGCCGCCACGATCGCGGCCAGCGATGCGCAGGACGCCCGGCCGCTCGACGAGGTTCGGGCCGAGGTCGACCGGCGGGGGGGCGGCAAGGCCGCAGGTGATGCGGCCAAGGCGCAGCCGCCGGCACCGGGCGTCAAGGGCCCGGCCGAGCGATGACGCGGGACTGTCGTCGGCCTGGCCTGCCGAGTGACGCGCCGGAGGGTCGACCCGCGACAGTTCCGCGCCGGGGTCGCGTGCGCGCTCTCGTCGCTCGATCGCCGGGACTCCTTCCATGAGCATCGTCTTCCGCGAAAGTGCCGAGCGAGCGCTCCCGTCCAGCCTCGACGTCGGGCTGCTCTCCATCCGCGATCGCGCCTGCCTGCGCCTGCTCTACCGCGCGGGCCTCGCCACCGCGGATCAGCTCGCGACCCTCATCTTCCCGAGCCGACGGACCGCCCTCCGCCGACTCCGACGGCTCTGGCAGCTCGGCCTCCTCGATCGGGCTCCGCTCGCACCCGACCACGGCGGGATCCCCGTCGTCTATCGGCTCAGTCGTCGCGGCAGCAAACGGCTCGGGTACGTCGACACCCGAACCGGCGGCGTCAGTCGCGTCCGGCACACGCTCGACATCGTCGATACCGTCTGCTCGCTCGTCCGATCCGCGCCTGGGTCCGTCCAGCTCTGGCTCACCGAGCCGATGACCGGCGGCGTCCTGCCACCCGACGTCCGACCGGACAGCATCGTCGTCGTCTCGGTCGATCCCGGGTCCGCCGTCCTCTGCCTCGAAATCGACGAGGCGACCGAGCATGCGCCGACGATCCGCGCGCGCCTCGGCGCGTACGAGCGCGCGCTGGCCGGCCGCGACGGATGGCACCTCCTGTGGGTCGTGCCGACCGACGAGCGCCTCAGCTGGCTGCGCCGCGTCGCCCGCTGGGATCAGCACCATGGGCTGGCCGGGCGGTCCTGGGGCCTCGTCCTCGACGACCTCCGGGCCGCTGGCTCGGGGGCGGTGACTCGGTCCATCGGGTGGTCCGGCGAGGCCGTGGCGCTGGCGGCCGTCGTGTCCGACCCGCGAGCCCGCCGGTGCTCGACGCCGGTCGGATCGCCCGGCTGGATCCGTGTCCTCGGCGCCGGCGGTGCCGAAGAGACCGACGAGGCCCTCGCGTGAGCGTCGCCCTCGATGGCATCACTGCCGACGAGGTGCGCGGGGTCGCGGAGTCCCGGATGGGCTCGACTCCGTGGGCGTGAGCCGGCCGCCGGTCGAGGTCGCGCGGGCGTGGGTCGAGCGGACGTGCGCGGCCCAGGGCGTGCCGGTGAAGGTGACGGATCCCGGGGTGATCCGGGCGACCGTGGCCCTGGCGGGTCAGACTCGCCAGAGGGGCTCGACCCGGTCGGGGTCGAAGCGGGTGCGCCCCGGCTGCCCGGGGCCGATGGTCGCCCGGTCGAGGACGCTGGCCACGATCGCCCGCTGACGGGTGAGCGGGAGATCCTTCCAGGCCGCCCGGAGCGCGCCGGGGGCGCCGATGTACGGAGCGATCGCCTGGGTGCCGGTCGCCCGCGTGATCCGGCGCTGGGCGGCCTCGATCCGGGCCTCGATGGGCTTGCGCGCGGCGAGGAACTCGGGGAACGTGATCGCGCGCTCGCCGTAGGCGGCGGCGAGCTCTTCGAGCTGCGCCCGGTCGCGGGCGAGGGCGGTCCGCTCGCGCGTCGTCGTCGGGGAGCGACGGCGCCGGCTAGGGCGGCCGCCATCTCGGGCGTGTCGAGGCGGTACAGGACGGCCTCCGCGATGAGCGCTTCGAGCGGCTCGGCCATGATCGCGATCCGCCCGCAGCCGGGCAGGCCCGGGCCCTTGGCGCAGACGTAGCGGCGCGAGCCGTCGGCGCGCGGTCGGGCGACGAGGACGGCCTGGCAGCGCCCGCAGCGCAGGAGGCCGCCCGAGAGCAGGTATCGACGGACGGGCCGCCGGCGTCCGGCGCGCCGGGTCGGTCAGGATCGCCCGGAGGCGGGCGGTCTCGCCGGGCGTGATGATCGGCTCCCAGTCCCCGCTCGCCACGATCTCGTCGTGGTAGGAGCGCTGCCCGGAGATCCGGGCGGAGAGGAGCATCCGGCGCAGGACCTGGACCGACCAGGCGCCGCCCCGGACGCTCTGTGATCCCGCGAGCGTTCCAGTCGGTCGCGACGCCGCGCAGGCTGTCGCCAGCGAGGACTCGCGCGGCAGCCTCGCGGATCGCGGCGGCCTCGATCGGCTCGACCGTCCGGAAGTCGTCGCGGTACCCGAACGGGCGGGTGCCCGTCCTGAGGAGCCGCCCCGCCTGGGCCATCTCCTGGTGCTTGCGGGTGATCCGGCGGCTCTTGTCGTCGCTCTCCTTGCGGGCCACGGCACCGAGGATACGCGCCAGGAACTGGCCGTCGTGGGTCGAGAGGTCGGTATCGCCGGTCACCGAGGCCATCGCCGAGACCCCGGCGGCCTTGCAGATGTCGAAGAACTCCTCGAGCTCCCGCGGGCTGCCGGTGGAGCCGGTCGAGGTGCCAGACGACGACGGCGTCGACGACCCCGGAGCGGATGTCGTCGAGCATCCGGCGGTACTGCGGGACGGGGCTTGCCCGCATAGGCGCTCACGTCGTCGTCGACGTACGTATCGAGCGACCGGCCAGCCGCGCCGCTCGGCCATGGCCAGGCAGTCGGTCACCTGGCGGGTCACGCCGAGCATGTCCCCGTCGGGGTCAGACGAGATCCGGGCGTAGATCGCAGCGGCTGCAGGCACCGGGGTACATTAGCACACACTGTGATGGCACGGCGTCCCGTTACCTGGGCTCAACCGAGCCCGCTCCCGCGGCTCGGTCAGCGGGCGCGGCGGCCGGCCGGGCGGGCCCACGGGTAGTCGCGCAGCCGTGGCACGACCCCCGCGTCCCAGGTCCCGACGGCCTGGTTGGGCGGAGGGCTCGCGCGCGCCGATGGCCGCGCGCGAGCAGCGCGTCGCTGATCGGGAGGGGATCCAGCATGGCCGCGGAGCGACCAACCGAGGAAGAGACCTCGGATTCGGCGAAGCGGACCCATGTCCGACTCCACCCTGCTTGCACCGGGGACGTCGATTCGTCCCCGATCGCCAGGGCCCAGGTGACCATATCCCCGGTCGTCGAACCGGACAAGGGCCGTTCGGACGACTGCCCGTACGGCCCCCGGGCACGCTTCGCCCGGCAGGATCCCCTACCCGATCGCCTTCCTGACGGCCTCCACGCGCTCCGCGTGGTAGTAGCCGCAGCCCGCCTTCACGAAGTCGACCTCGATCTTCAGGCCGGCCAGGGCCTTCTTCACGTCGGCCGGGCTGACCCCGAGCTCCTTCGCGATCGCGCCCGCGCTGAGGCCCTCGCGGCCGGTGGCGTCCTTGACCATGAGATCCACGCTCCTTCCCGGGCGGGGCACCTGGCGGTCCCCGCCTGACCACGCTCTCCGTCGCCTGCCAGCTCGGGGAGGCAGCGCGGCTGCGACCGGGCCGGCAGGCGCGTATCCAACTCTCTCGATTCTCTACCCTGCCCGTTCCATGGGTTCGCCGGTCTCGAGCAGCGTCTTGAGGCCGCTCAGGATCCAGCTCCAGCCGCCGCCTGCGCCCGTCTCCTCCAGGCCCCCGGACATCAGGACCATGAGCTGCGGCGCGCCCTCGAGCTCGTGGATCACGGTCAGCTTCGAGACGCCGCCCTTGCCCTCGCTGATCTCGTAGGTCAGCCGGGTGAAGCCCTCGGCCGCCACCGCCTGGTCCATGAGCATCCGCCAGGTCTGGACGAGCTTGCGGGGCGGATCGGCCTCGATGACCTCGCCGTCGACCGCCACGTCCGGGACCGGGAAGCCCTGGGCGGCTCCGGCTGCCTTCATCGCGTCGCTGGTGAACCCTCGGTAGGCACCGCCCGGGCGGAGGTCGTACTCGCCGCGCCCACCGTAGCCGTACCTCGCGGTCCACTCGGGCTTCGTGATCGCGTCCCAGATCGCCTGGGGAGTCGCCTTGATGTAGACGCGGTAGACCTGGGTCGTGGCAGCGGGGGCCTGTGTCGTGCTCGTCATGCCGTCTCCTTCTCGAGCTGCACCTTGAGGTCAGCGAGCGCCGACACCTGGCGCTCGGTGTACTTGTCGATCCACCGATCGTGGATCAACCGGATCGGCACCGGGTTGAGGAAGTGGAGCTTCTCTCGCCCGGAGCGCCGCGTGACCACGAGGTTCGCCTGCTCGAGGACCCGCAGGTGCTTCATGACCCCGAAGCGGGTCATCTCCAGCTCGGATTCGAGCTCGGTCAGCGTGCGGCCGTCACGCTCGAAGAGCCGGTCGAGCAGGAAGCGACGGGTCGGGTCCGCGAGTGCCTTGAACGCGCGGTCATCGTCGGTCACGAGGGCATGATAGGTGACCGTATGGTCACATGTCAAGCGTCAGTCACGTGCTTGTGCGCCAAGGACGGTTGGCAGGTCCTCCCGACTGTGCCACTCAAGCTGGCGTGATCGTCCGGCACGCTGCCGTTCATGGACAGGCGGGCGAGCACGGCAAAAGGACGAGGCGGCCGTCCGCGTCCGGGGGACGATCCGGCTACCTCGCCACGCGGTAGCGGAGGTAGACGACTCTCGAGCTGAAGGTGCGGGTCTCGACGAGTTCGAGATCCACGCGGCGCTCGCGCTGGGGGAAGAACGGAATGCCACCGCCAACCAGCACCGGGTAGACCATGACCTGGTACTCGTCGATCAGACCCAGCGCGGCCGCCTCGGCGGCGAGCGTCGCGCCGCCGATCGCGATGTCGCCCTCCCCGGGCTCGGCTCGTAAACGCTCGATCTCCTCCGCCGGGCCGCCGGAAGCCAGGCGGGCATTGCCCTGCACCGCCGACAGCGTGGTGGAGAACACCACCTTGGGGAGCGGCTTCCAGAGCGCGGCCCACTCGAGCTCTGCGTCGTCGAGCGAATGATCCCGTTCGGCGGTCTCCCAGTACAGCATCGTCTCGTAGAGCCGTCGTCCCAGAAGGTGGACGCCGACCTGTCGTATCTCGTCGATCCAGAAGCGAAAGACCTCCTCGTCGGGCGGCGCCCAGTCGAACTTGCCGTCCGGCCCGACGATGTAGCCGTCAAGCGAGACGCCCATCGAATAGGTCACGCTGCGCATCAGAAGTCCTCCTCGGTAGCGGGTTCGACAATACGACCGCCGGACGCCGCAGGACTCATCGCGGCTCGTCTTGTGCGCCAGGCCCGGTTGGTGAGTCCGCAGGGGCGCGGCTGACTCGAGCGCCGGCCCAACCGGTAGGCTTGCGCGATGGAGACCACGAACTGGTATGGCGACGAGGTTGCTGCCACCTATGACGACGACACGGCGGGGATGTCCACGCCGGCTGCCCTCCGCCCGGTGCTCGACGTGCTTGAAGAGCTCGCCGGGGACAGCCCGGTGCTCGAAATGGCGATCGGCACGGGCCGCGTCGGACTGCCCCTCGCCCAGCGAGGGCACCTGGTGGCGGGAATCGAGCTTGCGCCCGCGATGGTCGCGCGGCTGCGCTCCAAGCCGGGCGGCGACGAGGCGACGATCCCGGTGGTCGTCGGCGACATGACCAGGACGAAGGCACCGGGCGCTGGATCGTTCAGCCTCGTGTTCCTGGTCTTCAACTCCCTGATGAATCTGACGACGCAGGAGGCGCAGGTCGCCTGCTTCGAGAACGCGGCGGCGCACCTTGCCGTGGGCGGCCACTTCCTCGTGGAAATGCAGGTGCCTGCGCTCCGTCGGCTCCCGGCGGGCGAACGATTCGTGGTCTTCGACCAGAGCGCCACGCACGTCGGGATCGACGAATACGACACTGCCACACAACAGCAGTGGTCCCATCACGTCTCGTTCCTCCCGGACGGGCGTGCGCGTCGGGCGTCCCCACCGTTCCGCTACGCGTGGCCGGCGGAGCTCGACCTGATGGCCCGTATCGCGGGAATGCGGTTGGTCCACCGCTGGGGCGACTGGGACCGGAGCGGCTTCACGAGCGAGAGCGCGAAGCACGTGTCGATCTGGCGCAAGGTCGGGACCGGCGCGTAGAGAAGCGGACGCGCAGCTACGCCGCCCGGCGCACCTCGGCCTTCGCCTTCCGCCGGCACAGCGGGCCTGGCGACGATGAGCCTCGTCGCCCTGTCCTGCCAAATCGGCTAGTCGCTCGCGTGCACGTCATCGTCGCGCGACTTGCCGCACCCCGGCAACCCGCATCGATGATCGGCGCGCAGATACGCGCCCGTCATGGCGGCTGACGCGAAGCCCGGGCCGTCGGGGTTGCCGGAGACGCCAGCGGCGAATGTTCCGACGCCGTTGTTCGATGGCGTCACGAAGGAGTGCGGCTCGCTGGGGTTGATCGTCGGCTTGCTGCGCCGCAGCCATCTGAACATGGACATCGACCGCCATCCCAACTCGCGACTCCTGATCACCCCATCGTCTGCGAAGGGGGCGCCCTGTCAAGCGGCGAAGTGTTCCTGGCCTGTTCCACCGCTGGTGCCCGACAGGACGTCAGCCCTCGGACGTCATGCCCGAGCGCCACCGGGGCCCGGCGAGTCAAGCCGACGCTCCGGTGAGACAATTCGGCAGCACCTCGTGAGCGTGATCATGCACGGGTTCGCTCTTCATGTCCGGTCACGAACCAGGACACTAAGAGGGAACACGATGTCTCCGGTGAGCCCACAGGAGCTCGAGGGCCTGCGTCGAGGCTTGACCACCGACCAGATCCTGGAGGCCCAGGACCACGACCGCGCGGCGCGCCAGGCCGGCCTCGACGCCGAGGAGGAGCGCGAGGTCGCGTACGAGGCGATGGGGCTTCCCCTGCCGGCGCGCCCCGTCGCTGAGGAGCCGGCGCAACTCGGGCGCGGCTTCCTGGCCCGCCTGCTTCGCCGACGCTGAGACGCCGCCGTCAGATCGGCAGAAGGGCCAGGGCCACGCCACCGGCCAGGCCGATCGCGAGGCCGGCCACGACGACCGTGGCCGCGCGACGGAGATCGGCGTTGTGCGCGACCGCGTCCTCGACCCGTTCCTCGGCGCCGAGCGGCCCGAAGTTGCGCAGCCCGGCCATCGCGAACGCCACGCAGAAGCGGAAGCGCGCCTGGAGCAGGCCGATCGCGCCACCGGCCAGGGGGAGCGCGACGAGGAGCCGCACGCCGGGTGCGGCGCCGATCGCGATGAACGCGACGGCCAGCACGGCCGCGAGCGCCACGCCGACGATCCCGAAGCGGCGCCGCTGGGCGATCTCGGCCGGGCCGATGTTGCAGGCGCCGGGTCGGTAGTCGGCCTGGTCGAGGGCGATCTCGGGCATCGGGGTCATACCCCGAGTTCGTTCGCCGGCACCCGCCGGTTTGCGGGAGCGGCCGGCGGCCGTCCGGGATCGGGCACCCATTCGCCCAGCGAGCGGACCTCCGCGAGCCGGTCGGCCAGGTCCGGGTCCAGGGCCTCGGCCGCGACGACGGCCGTCTCGATCGCGGTCAGGCAGAGCACGCCCTCGGCGATCGCGGCCAGCCGGATCTCGGCGGCATCCCGGACCGGCCCGGAGCGCGGCGTCGGCGTGTTGACGACGAGCCGGACGGTCCCCGACGCGATCAGGTCGAGGATCGGGACCTGGTCGCCGACGGCCGCCTCCCCCAGCTTCGCGACCGGCTCCGCGGCATGGCCCAGCCGCGCCAGCGCCGCCCGCGTCCCGGGCGTGGCGGCCAGCCGGTAGCCGGCCTTCGCGAGCGCCCGCGCCAACGGGTCCAGGAGCGCCTTGTCGCGATCGGCCACGGTGAGGAGGGCCAGCGCCCCGTCCGGCCCCGGCCGCGGCGGCACGAGCGAGGCCGCCATCAGCGCCTTGGCCGTCGCCACCCGCACGTCCGCGTGGATCCCGATGACCTCGCCGGTGGACTGCATGAACGGCCCCAGGGAGGGGTCCACGCCGCGCAGCTTCGCGGTGGAGAAGGCCGGTGCCTTCACGGCCACGAACGGTGGCGGCGCAAGGAGCCCGTTGGGCCAGCCGAGGTCCGCCAGCTTCGCGCCCAGCGCGATCCGGACGGCCAGGTCCACCATCGGGACGCCGGTCACCTTGCTCATGAACGGGAACCGTGCGGCTGGCCCGCGGGTTGACCTCGATGAGGTAGACCCCGTCGTCGCGGACGATGAACTGGGCGTTGACCAGGCCGCGGACCCCCAGCGCCCGGACGATCCGGTCCATCGCCGACACGATCAGGGCCTGGTCGGACTCCGAGACGGTCTGGGGCGGGAAGACCCCGACCGAGTCGCCCGAGTGGACGCCGGCCTGCTCGACGTGCTCCAGCAGCCCCGGGACGAGGACCGTCTCCCCATCGCCGACCGCGTCGACGTCCACCTCCACGCCCTCGAGGTAGCGGTCGATCCGCACTGGGCGGTCGGGGTCCACGACGGTTGCCGCCGCCAGGTGGGCCACGAGGTCCGACGACGAGTAGGCGAAGTCGATCGCCAGGCCGCCGATCACGAAGCTGGGCCGGACGATGACCGGGTAGCCGATCCGCTCGGCGAGGACCTCGGCCTCCTCGAGCGAGCGGGCCATGCCGCCCTCCGGCTGCGGGATCCCGACCCGCTCCACCAGGGCGCTGAAGCGGACCCGGTCCTCGGCCTGGTTGATCGTCTCGAGCGAGGCGCCCAGGAGCGGCACCCCGTCGCCGGCGAGCGAGGCGGCGAGGTTGAGTGGCGTCTGCCCGCCGAACTGGACGAACACCGGGAGCGGCGGCGCGCCGCCCGGCGACTCGGCGGCCACGATCCCGGCGACGCTCTCGGCGTCCAGCGGCTCGAAGTACAGGCGCGAGGAGGCATCGAAGTCGGTGGAGACCGTCTCCGGGTTCGAGTTCGCCATCACAGCCTGCCAGCCCAGCGACCGGAGGCTCTCGGCGGCCCGAACCGCGCAGTAGTCGAACTCGATCCCCTGCCCGATCCGGACCGGCCCCGACCCGATCACGAGGGCCGCTGGCCGCGCGACCGGCGGCGCCTCCGGCTCCGACCCGGCCGCCGCGTAGGTCGAGTAGAAGTAGGGCGTCTCGGCCGCGAACTCGGCGGCGCAGGTATCCACCATCGCGTAGCCCGGGGCCAGCGCCAGGCGGCCGCGCAGGACCCGCAGGTCGCGCTCCCCCACCCCGGCCAGCTGGGCGATCTCGTGGTCGCCCAGGCCGGCCCGCTTGGCCGTCGCGAGCAGGGTCGCCATGCGCGGGTGGTACCCGGCGTGGAGGAGCGCCGTCCCGGCGGCCCGGAGCCGCCGCTCCAGCGCGATGGAGCGGCCCAGCTCGGCCATGAACCAGGGGTTGATCCCCGTGGCGGTCACGAGGTCCGTCTCCGGGACCCCGCGCCGGAGCAGGGCGAGCACGCGCCAGAGCCGGTTGTCCGACGGCGCGAGGAACCGGCGCAGCACGATCGGGGCGGCGCTGCGCTGGGCGAACCGGGTGCTCTCGCAGGCCTCGCCGCGCTCGTCGATCCAGCGGATCACCGTGTCCGCCTCGTCGTCGGGCAGGGCGCCGGGCCAGGCAGATGGCTCGGAACCCGGTCGGTCACCCAGGGCCGCCGCGAGATAGGCCAGGGTCGGGGTCCACGCCGGATCCTCGGCCAGCGGGCCGGCCCCGGCCTGCTCCAGGCCGCGGAGGGCCTTGTTCAGCGCGGCCCCGAAGGTCCGGTCGATCGCCATCACCTCGCCGGTCGCCTTCATCTGGCTGCCCAGCGTCCGGTCCGCCCGGGGGAACTTGTCGAACGGGAAGCGGGGCAGCTTGACGACCACGTAGTCCAGGGCCGGCTCGAACGCCGCGACCGTGGTCCCGGTGACGACGTTGGGGATCTCGGCCAGCGTCCGCCCGGCCGCGATCTGGGCCGCGACGCGGGCGATCGGATAGCCGGTGGCCTTGCTGGCGAGGGCGGAGCTCCGGCTGACCCGCGGGTTCACCTCGATGACCGCGTAGTCGCGGTAGTCGGGCGACAGCGCGAACTGGACGTTGCAGCCGCCCTTCGACGCCCAGCCCGCGGATGATCGCCAGGGCGGCGCTGCGCAGGCGCTGGTGAACCGGGTCCGGGAGCGTCTGGACGGGCGCGACGACGATCGAGTCGCCGGTGTGGACGCCCAGCGGGTCGACGTTCTCCATGGAGCAGACCGCGATGCACGTGTCCTCGTGATCGCGCATCACCTCGTACTCGATCTCCTGCCAGCCCACGAGGCACTTCTCGACCATCACCTGGCCGATCGGGCTGGCCCGGAGGCCGGCCCGAACGCGCTCGCGGTAGGCCTCCTCGGTCTCGACGATGCCCCCGCCGGTGCCGCCCAGGGTGAAGGCGGGGCGGATGATCGCGGGCAGGCCGATCGTCGCGAGCGCCGCGTCCGCCGAGGCGACGCGCTCCGCATCGGCGGTCCCCTCCACGATCGCCGACGGGGCGTAGGGCTGGCCGAGCCGGTCCAGCAGGTCCCGGAACTCCTCGCGGTCCTCGGCCATCTCGATGGCCCGCAGCGGCGTGCCGATCAGCCGGACGCCGTGGCGCTCCAGCACGCCGGCCTGGGCCAGGCCCATCGCGAGGTTCAGGGCAGTCTGGCCGCCGAGCCCGGCGAGGATCCCCTCGGGCTTCTCCCGGGCGATCACCGCCTCGATCGCCGCGACCGTGAGCGGCTCCAGGTAGACGACGTCCGCAACGGTCGGGTCGGTCATGATCGTGGCCGGGTTCGAGTTCACCAGGATCGTCCGCACGCCCTCCGCGCGGAGCGCCCGGCAGGCCTGGGTGCCCGCGTAGTCGAACTCCGCGGCCTGGCCGATGACGACCGGGCCGGAGCCGATGATCAGGACCGAGGCCGGCTTCGGTGGCCGCGGCCGGGAGGCGCCGGCGGCGGACGCGGATTCAGCGCCCGGCGGGCCGTCCAGGCTCATGGGCGGCCCTCCGCCCGGCGCTGCACGGTGGCCACGAACCGGTCGAAGACGGCCAGCGCGTCGAGCGGGCCGGGCGCGCCCTCGGGGTGGTACTGGACCGTCTCGATCGGGAGCGTCCGGTGGCGCAGCCCCTCCACGGACCCGTCGTTCAGGTTCACCTGGCTGACGAAGAAGCCGCCGTCGGGCGGCAGGCTGTCCGCGTCGACCGTGACCTCGTGGTTCTGGGCAGTGACCTGGACCGTACCGCTCGCGGTGTCCCGCACGGGGTGGTTCGCGCCGTGGTGGCCGAACCGCAGCCGGCGCGTGCCCGCCCCGGCGGCCCGGGCCACGACCTGGTGGCCGAGGCAGATCCCCAGCAGCGGGCGCCCGTCGGCGATGACGGCCGCGGCAAGGGCGACCGGGCCCGCGAGGCGGGCCGGATCGCCCGGGCCGGGCGAGAGGACCACGCCCGAGATCTCCGGGGAGAGGAGGTCGGCCGCGCTCACCGTGTGGGGAAGGACGCGGACGCGCAGCCCGCGCCGGCGCAGGCTGCGCACGATGTTCGCCTTGAGGCCGAAGTCCACGATCGCCACGAGCGGCGTGCCGGGCTCGTCGCCGACGTCGAACGGGCGGATCGGCGAGACGTCCCCGACGAAGTCCTGGTCCTCCCAGGGGACGACGGCGCGGGCGGCGGCCACGGCCGCACCGTGATCCACCTCGCCGGGAGCGGTCACGTACCCGCGCAGGCAGCCGTTGGTGCGCAGGTGGCGGGCCAGCGCCCGCGTGTCGATCCCCGCGATCGCCGGGATCTCCGACCCGCGCAGGAGGGCCGCCAGCTGGCGCGCGTCGTCGAGGACCGCGGCGGTGGCGTTGGCCACGACGAGCGCGCGCAGCCAGGGATGCTCGGACTGGTCGTCCCCTGCCAGCCGTCCGTAGTTGCCGATCAGCGGGTAGGTCATGACCACCACCTGGCCGGCATACGAGGGGTCCGTGCAGACCTCCTGGTAGCCGGTCTGGCTGGTGTTCACGACGAGGTCGCCGCCCGCGGCGCAGCCCGCCCCGAACGCGATCCCGGGGAACACGGTCCCGTCCTCCAGCGCCAGGAGCGCCGGGCCGTGGGCCCCGATTCGGGGATCGACGATCAGGTCCGGATCGGGCTGCGGCGGACGGGCGCTCATGCGGCTCCGGACACGAAAACGCCACCGGCCGGGCAGGCGCGGTGGGCGTGCGTCGACATGCGCTGCGTTCCTCCCTCCCGGCCTCACGGGACCGGTACGCCGGCCTCACGGGACCGGCCGCAAAGGATGGCCCATAGGGTAGCAGGACGGCCGACAGGCGGGCCCGTGCCCGCAAGCGGGGCAGCGCGGGCGTCGCGCCCGGCGCATCATGGCGGCCGGCGCCGCCTGGGGACGCCGGCCAGCAGGAGCGCATGCGGTGATCGAGACGGCGGACGCCATCGTCGTGGGGGCCGGGGTGCAGGGCGCCAGCCTCGCCTTCCACCTCGCCCGGCGCGGGGCCCGCGTCGTCGTCGTGGAGCGGGCAACCGTCGCCGGCGGCGCCACCGGCCGGTCCTCCGGGTTCGTGCGGATGCACTACGACCTCGAGAGCGAGGCGCGCCTCGCCTGGGCCGCCTTCCCGTACTTCCGGGACTGGGCCGAGCTGGTCGGCGAAGGCGAATGCGGCTTCGTCCGGACCGGGTTCGTGCAGCTCGTTCCGCCCGTGCTGGCCGACAGCCTGCGGGCCAACGTGGCCATGCACCGCGCGATCGGCATCCCCAGCGACGTGATCGGGCCGGACGACGTCGCCCGGCTGATGCCCGGCATCGTCATCGGCGACGTCGTGGCGGCCGCCCACGAGCCGGAGTCCGGTTACGCCGACCCCACGATGACCGCCACCGGGCTCCTGGCCGCGGCCCGCCGCCACGGCGCCCGCCTGGTCCAGGGCGCCGGGACGGCGACCGTACTGCTGGACGGGGACCGGGTCGCGGGCGTGCAGACGGCCCGCGGCCGGATCGCCGCCCCGATCGTGGTCAACGTGGCCGGGGCCTGGGCCGCGGACCTCGCGAGGTCGGCCGGCGTCGAGATCCCGATCCAGCCCTGGCGGCACGACACCGGGTACTTCGGGCTTCCCGACGGGCGCTCGGCGGGCTTCCCGGTCGTGATCGACAGCGCCGGCGAGGCCTACTTCCGGCCCGAGGGCCGCGGGATGATGCTCGTCGGCCTGGAGAGCGGCAACGTGATCGGCGGCTCGCCGGACCGGCCGCTCGAAGGGATGTCCGAGGCCACGGTCGCGACGATGGTGGACGCCGTCTGCGCCCGCGTGCCCTGGATGGCCGAGGGAACGTTCCGGACCGCCCACGGCGGCCAGGACGGGATCACCCCCGACCAGCGGCCGATCCTCGGCGCGGCGGGGCCGGACGGCTTCTACCTCGACTGCGGCCACTCGGGGACGGGGTTCAAGACGGCGCCGGCGGTGGGCGCCTGCATGGCCGAGCTGATCCTCGACGGGCGCGCCACGACGGTCGACATCTCCGGCTACCGGCTCGAGCGCTTCGCTGCGGGAAGGCACCTCGTCGGCGAGCACCCGTACGGGATGCTCTGGCGCTGACGGGTCGGTCGGCGCGGCGCCCCGGGGAGGCCGGGATCAGGGCAGCGCGGCCAGCGCCTGCTCCGCCAGCTTCACGTCGGCCGTGTCCACGACGATCACGGCGTCCTTGGTCGTGACGACGTACGACGTGGTGCCCGTCGAGCCGTAGTCGACCCTGGTGACCTTCTTGCCGCCCACGGTCACCTCGGACGACTTCACGCCGGTGGCGTTGGCCAGGAGCCAGGTCTCCAGGATCATCGGCTTGAGCTTCGCAGCCGTGATGCCCGGCACCCGGAAGCCCATGATCGAGAGGTCGACCGTGCCGCCGGCGTCGTAGGCCTGGGCCACCTGGAGGTCCGTGGGCTTCTTGCCCAGGCTCGTCAGGGCAGCGCTGAGCGCCCGGCTGCCGGGATCGGTCCCGATGATCATGTCGCCCGTCGCGCTCTGGATGGTCAACGTCGTGGTCCCCACCTTGGTCGGCAGGAGCGCTTCCAGGGCCGGTGCGACCGGGCTGGCGGACGGACCCACCGCGCCCGACGCCGCCGGGCTCGACGACGCGGCGCCGCTCCCGCCCGGGGACGGTGCGCTGGTCACCGCGGCCGGCGCGGCGGACGGTGCGCCGCCGCCGGCCAACGCGTGCTGCATCGCCTTGTCGATGGCGCTCCCGACCGTCTTGAGGTCGGCGTCGGCGACAGTCCCCTGGCTGGCGACGTAGGCCACGAGGGTGGCGCGCTGGAAGTGCAGGATCGAGCTCCCGGCCGACGAATCCAGGACCTGGTAGCCGGCCTCGCCGATCCCCGCCAGGTCCGTGACCGGGCGCCCGACCGCGGTGGCGCTCGAGCGCGAGCGGGTGACCGCGTTGGCCGCATCCGCGCCGAAGCAGGTGACGCTCACGAACAGGCTGGGGCCGCCCGACCCATCTCCCGGGTCAGGGCCGGCCAGGGTCGTCGTCTGGCTGTCGCGGTAGAAGTCGGTGGAGCCGACCGACCAGCCGGTCGGCAGGTCGGCGGCCGCCGGGATCGCGTCCCAGGCGCCGGACTGGCATGAGGTGGCGGTCGGGCTGGGCCGCAGGAAGCCCACGGCGGCGACCATCAGCGCGGCGACCGAGAGCACGAGCGCGCCGAGCGCCAGCAGGCTGGGTCCGGAGGGGGGCGGCGGGGCGACCGCGGGACGACTGTAGGCGGAGCGACGCTCGGTCTTCGGTTGCATGTCGCCTCATTGTCAGCAGCCCGGCTGAACCGGAGATGAGAGCCGTCTCCACTGCGAGGAATCAGGCGCCCCCCGCCGGGACGGTCGTCCGGCGAGGGGCGAGAGGTTCTCGGCTGGTGAGCCCGCAGAGATTCGAACTCTGAACCTAGGGATTAAGAGTCCCCCGCTCTACCGTTGAGCTACGGGCCCGCGACGAGGGAGTCTAGCAGAGGAGTCGCGCTGCTGCGGCCGCCTGTCCCTGCTCAGTGAATCTGTCAGGGCCAACTGCTCAGTGACTTTGTCAGTCTCACCCGATGAGGGAGAACCTGAGATTGACCACCAAGGAGCAGCAGCGCAGCGAGGTCGTGAGCCGCTGGCTGGCCGGGATCGTCACGACAGCCGAGGCGGTCGCCCTGCTCGGGACGAGCGAGCGGACCGCCTGGCGGCTGCGGGCGGCGATGCTGGAGCGCGGGGCGGATGGCCTCGCGCACGGCAACCGGGGCCGCGCCTCGCCCCGGCGGCTGCCCGACGGCGACCGGGCACGGATCCTCGAGCTCGCCAGGACGGTGTACCGGGGGTACAACGACACCCACCTCGCGGAGGCACTCGCCGAGGACGGGGGGGTCGCGATCAGCCGCCCGGCGCTGCGGCGTCTGCTGCGCGGCGTCGGGATGGCCTCGCCGCGCCGGAGGCGGGCGCCCCGGTACCGGAGCCGCCGCGAACGCATGGCCCAGGCGGGCCTGCTCGTCCAGGTCGACGGGAGCCGGCACGACTGGCTCGAGGGCCGCGGGCCCTGGCTCACCTTGGTGGGCGGGATCGACGACGCGACCGGGATCCTCGTCGGGGCGGTCTTCCGCGAGCAGGAGGACGGCACCGGGTACCTGACCATGCTGCGCGACATGGCCCGCCGGCACGGCCTGCCGGCCGCCCTGTACCGGGACGGCTCGTCGGTCTTCGCCCCCACGGCCCCGGGCGCCGCCGGGCGCGACGAGGCGACCCAGGTGGGGCGGGCCCTCGCCGAGCTCGGGATCGCCACCATCCTCGCGGGATCGGCCCAGGCCAAGGGGCGGATCGAGCGGGCGTGGGGGACGCTCCAGGACCGCCTCGTGTCCGAGCTGCGCCGGGCGGAGGCGGCCGACCTGCCGGCCGCGAACGCGGTGCTGCGGGACTTCCTCCCCCGCTTCAACCGCCGGTTCGCGGTCCCGCCGGCGAGCGACGTCCCGGCTTGGCGACCGGTGCCCGAGGGTCTCGACCTCGCCCGGGTCTGCGCCTTCCGCTGGCGGCGTGTCGTCGGCTCGGACAGCTGCATCCGGCTCGACGGGATGGTGCTCCAGCTCCCGCCGGGGCCCGGCGGCCGCTCCCTCGCCGGGCGGCGGGTGGAGGTCGAGCTCCGGCTCGACGGCCGCCTGCTCGTCGTCGCCGAGGGCCGGCTCCTCGCCGCCGTGGCAGCACCGCCGGAGCCGGCCCGGCTGCGCGACCTGCGGGTCCTCGCGCCCGGCGGTCCGCAGCCCGAGCCGACCAGCCGCAACGTGGGCTATCGTCCCGGTGCGGACCACCCCTGGAGGCGACGGCTCCTCACCCCGCGCGACGGCGGCTGACAAATTCACTGAGCAAGTGACCTGACAGAGTCGCTGAGCATCAACACGCTGCTGCGGCCGCCGGCACGTCCGGGCCCGACCACGGCCCTCCATCGGGTGATCCTCCGCGGGCGCCCACGCGATCACGACTACCGGCACGGACGCCGATCTCCGTACCGGTCTCCGTACCCTCCCTCACGTGCGAGACCGTCCCGAGGGGCTAGAGTTCAGGCCGATGAACGAAGTCCGACGGAAGGCCGATGAGGCGAAGGCGAGCGTGGCGCGCGAGCGCTACCTGCGCGAACCACAGGCGGACCTTCCTCCCGACTCGGGCATCGCGCCGTTGCTGGAGCCGGGCGAGTCCGTGATCGCCGTGCGCCGAGCCGCGACCGTCGACCGGCGCTCGGCGGGCACGTCCGAGCACGAAGGCCTCCTCGGCGACCTGTACCTGACCTCGCGCCGCCTCGTCTTCACCGGCCGCCTCCTGCTCCACTATCCCCTGGCAGAGATCGACGACGTCCTGCTCGGGTCGGGCCGGCTGCTGCTGCTGCTGGGCTCCGGCGCATCCCTGGCCCTGGACCTGGACGAACCGGGGCTCCTGCGGGTCGAGATCGCCGCGGCGCGACGGGCCGCGCAGGGCGTGGGCAATGCCGGCGGGCAGGGCATGCCGATCGGCTAGCCGGTGAAGCGGCGGGTGGCCTCGGCGCGGTTGCGCGCCCCGAGCTTGCGCAGGATGCTGCCCACGTGGGTCTCGACGGTGCGCACCGAGATGGAGAGCGCCTCGCCGATCTCCTTGTCGGTCAGCCCCTGGGACAGCAGCTCGAGGACCTCGATCTCCCGGGCGGTCAGCCCGTAGGACTCACTCTCGCCGGGGAGACCCTGGCCGCGCGGGCTGTCGATGAGCGTTCGGACGAGCCGGTTGGCCGTGACCCGGGACATCGCGAGCTCGCCCCTGTGCACGCCCCGGACCGTGCGGAGGAGCGCCTCCGGCTCGAGCTCCTTCGTGAGGTAGCCGTCGGCGCCGTGGCGCATCGCCTGGATGATGTCCCGTTCCGATCGGGAGACGGTGAGCATGATCATTCGCGTGTCGGGCAGCCGGGGGGCCAGCTCGCGAACGAGGCGGAGCCCGTCCATGCCGGGCAGGTCGATGTCCACGAGCATGAGGTCGGGTCGGAAGAGCGGGGCCAGCCGGAGCGCGTCCTCCGCGGTCGCCGCTTCCGCGACGAGCTCGATGTCGGGCGCCGCGATGGCCTGGCGGATTGCCGAGCGGACGAGCGGATGATCGTCGACGAGCATGATCCGGATCCGGCCGTCTCGCGGTGCCTCGCTCATGCTGAGCGCCTCGCGAGCGCGGGCTGCGCAAGCGGCACGACGCAGGTCACCTGGGTCCCCTCGGATGGGCGCGAGGAGACGTCGAGCCGGCCGGAGATGAGGCGCGCCCGCTCGCGCATGCCGGCAATCCCGAACCCCTCCCCGACCGCCTCGGATTCGAAGCCACGGCCGTTGTCGCGGATCGTCAGCACGAGGTCGGCGCCCTCCCGCCGCAGTCCGACCCAGATCACCGTCGCGTCAGCATGGCGACGGGCGTTCGTCAGCGCCTCCTGGGCGATGCGCAGGAGCTCGGCCTCCGCGCGCAAGGCGATCCGCGGAAGATCCGGGTCCACGTCGATCTCGACCCGGATCCCGAAGCGGTCCGCGTAGTCGGTTGCATGATTCCGGAGCAGGTGCACGAGCGGCGCATCCGTGTCGGAGGACGTCATCCGGAGCGCCATGATGGCCTGCTGGGCCTCGATCAGGCCCGCGTCGATCGCCGACTTCAGGTCGTCGCACAGCGCGGTCGCCGCCGGGCCAAGCTCCGGCTCGGCGGCCAGCCGACCCACCTTGAGCTTCGCGAGCCAGAGATCCTGGGCCAGCCCATCGTGGAGCTCGCGCGATAGCCGAGCCCGCTCCTCGAGGGCACTCCGATCCGCCTCGGCCCTCTTCAGCTCCTCCAGGCGCGCGTTCGCGACCCGCAGGCGGCGCAGGACGACGGTGGCTTCGGCCTCGATGCCCATGAGGAGCGTCAGGTCGAAGAGGATGCGCAGCACGTCGCCGCTGGTCACGAGGCCGGGGAACGTGCCCGGATAGAAGGCGACGTGAACCTGGGCGAACGCCGCGAACAGGAGGGCGATCGACATGAAGCGGTCGCCCATCGATCCTGCCGTCCGCCATCTCGCCCGGGCGACCATCCCGGCCAGCAGGAACAGGACCCCAACACCGAGCTGGACGACGGTTCCGCCCAGCGTCGAGCCGGGAGGCGTCGCCCCCGGCGCTGCCACGAAGTCCTCGGTGAGGTGCGGCAGTGCCGACACCAGGCCGCCCAGCACGGGATAGCTCGCCACGAGGACGAGGGTCGGGACGGCGAGCGTCAGCCGGCGATGGGCGGCCCCGAACGTCGTCACGCGCCGGAGCCCGACCCCGCACAGCAGCGCCGCCGTCATGAGCCGCGCGGCGGTCGTGAAGTAGATCGGCAGCTGCCCCGTCGGGCCGACGGGCGCCAGGCCCGCGTTCTCGTCGGCCATGACCACGAGCACGAGCGAGTATCCGTTTGCGGCCATGGCGACGAGGAACGCGGAGGCCTGCAGGAGGCCGTCGATCTCACCGCGCTCCCGGAACCGCGTGTGGGCGAGGACGGCAACGCATGCAGTCACGACGGTCGCGAACGTGTCGACCGGGATGTCGAACTCGTCGGCGGCGAGGTGCAGGCCGTGACCAGGCAGCCCGATGGCGAGCGCGGACCCGAGCGTCAGGAGGACGCCCACCGCGACGAGGACGCGATCGAGCGAGTCGATGCGGCCGATCGCGGCCCGGACGCGGGCGGCCGTACCTGCGGGGGACGCCCCCACGAGGACGTCGTCCGGCATGCGGCCTCGTCCCTCCCCTTCTCTCCCCGACTCCGCGGGTCCCGAGCTTCCGCAGAGGCGGGATCATAGATCAATATCGTCCGGATATCCACACGAAATTCCGGGGCCCGCGTCGGGCGCCATCGCGCCTCCCTGCCGGGACCCGCGATCACGACTCGACCACTCCCCGGCAACGTCGTGCGCAACGGAAACCGAAGCATCCCTTCGCCGCTACCTCGACTCGCGGGATCGATTGGTATGGTCGGCCGACCGAGCGCACGCGAGGAACGTCCGTGGTCGATTCGCCGTCCCTCTACGAGCCATCCTTCGAGCACGATGCCTGTGGCTTCGGCTTCGTGTGCGACATCGCCGGCCGCCGGTCGCACGGGATCGTGCGCGACGCGCTCACGGTGCTGGTCAACCTGGAGCACCGCGGGGCCAGCGGCTCGGAGAAGGACTCCGGCGACGGCGCCGGGCTCCTCGTGCAGGTCCCCCACGAGTTCCTGCGCACGGTCGCGGGCGAGGCCGGGCTGGCGCTCCCCACGACCCCGTCCTGGGCCGTGGGCATGCTCTTCCTGCCCCGGGACGAGGCCAGCCGGAGCGCCTGCGAGGCCCACGTGGACGCCGTGCTCGCGAGCGAGGGCCTGGAGCTGCTGGGATGGCGCGACGTCCCGACTGACCCGATCGGCCTCGGTGAGACGGCCCGGGCGAGCCAGCCGGTGATCCGCCAGGTCTTCGTGGGCCGGCCCGCGGACGCCCCCGACGACGTCGCCTTCGACCGTCGGCTCTACGTGGTCCGGCGGCTCGTGGAGAAGGCCGTCTCGCGCTCCGCCCTGCCCGGCCGGGGCGACTTCTACGTGCCCTCGCTGAGCTGCCGCACGGTCGTCTACAAGGGGATGCTCAATGCGTCGCAGCTCCTCACGTACTACCCGGACGTCGTGGACCCGCGGCTGGCCAGCGCCATCGCGATGGTCCACTCCCGCTTCTCCACGAACACGTTCCCGTCGTGGGCGCGGGCCCACCCGTACCGCTTCATCTCCCACAACGGCGAGATCAACACGCTGCGCGGCAACGTCAACTGGTTCCGGGCCCGGCAATCGCTGTTCCGCTCGGCGCTGTTCGGGGAGGACCTGCGCAAGGTCCTGCCCGCGATCGACGGGGAGGGCTCCGACTCGACGATCTTCGACAACGTGCTGGAGCTGCTCCACCTGTCCGGGCGCTCCCTGGCCCATGGCATGGCCATGCTCGTGCCCGAGCCCTGGAACCGCCACGAGTCGATGACGCCGGAGCGCCGCGCGTTCTACGAGTACCACGCCTGCCTGATGGAACCGTGGGACGGCCCGGCCTCCATCGCGTTCACCGACGGGACCCGGATCGGGGCGCTCCTGGACCGCAACGGCCTGCGCCCGGGCCGCTACTGCGTCACGAAGGACGGCCGGGCCGTGATGGCCTCCGAGGCCGGCGTCCTGGAGATCCCCCCGGACCAGGTCGCGACCAAGGGCCGCCTCCGACCGGGGCAGATGTTCCTCGTGGACACCGCCGAGGGACGGATCGTCCCGGACGACGAGATCAAGGACGCCCTGGCCGCCGCGCAGCCGTACGGGGAATGGGTCCGCCGCCACCTGGTCGGGATCGACGAGCTGCCCGATCCGCCGCGCGTGATCGAGCCGGCCCACGAGACCGTGCTCCGGCGCCAGGAGGTCTTCGGCTACAGCGCCGAGGACGTCCGCCTGATCATCGACCCGATGGCCACCACGGGCACGGATCCGGTCGGCTCCATGGGCAACGACGCGCCCCTGGCCGTGCTCTCCGAGCGGCCGCAGCTCCTCTCCGGCTACTTCAAGCAGCTCTTCGCGCAGGTGACCAACCCGCCGGTCGACGCGATCCGGGAAGCGATCATCATGGCCACCGAGACCTCCATCGGGCCGGAGGACAACCTCCTCGAGCCGGGGCCGCAGGCGGCCCTCCAGCTGGCCCTCCCCTCCCCGATCCTGGCCAACGCCGACCTCGAGAAGATCCGCCGGCTGGACGGCGGGCCGGACGCGCGCGGCTTCCGGACGATCACCCTGCCGATCCTGTACCGGGTGGCGGAAGGTGGCCAGGGCCTGCGCCGCGCGATCGAGGACGTGCGCCAGCGGACCTCCGAGGCCATCGCCGAGGGCCACAACCTGGTCATCCTCACGGACCGCGGCCACGACGAGACCGACGCGCCGATCCCCGCCCTGCTGGCGGTCGCGGCCGTCCACCACCACCTCGTGCGGGCCGGCACCCGCACCCGGGTCGGGCTCGTCCTGGAGTCCGGAGAGCCGCGCGAGGCGCACCACTTCTGCCTGCTGATCGGGTACGGCGCCAGCGCGATCAACCCGTACCTGGCCTTCGAGACGATCGACGACCAGGTCCGCCTGGGCGTCATCGCCGGCCCCACCGGGGATGCCGAGAAGCGCTACCGCGGGGCCGTCGTGAAGGGCGTCATCAAGGCGATCTCGCGGATGGGCATCTCGACCGTCCAGAGCTACCACGGCGCCCAGGTCTTCGAGGCGATCGGGCTCAACCGCGACTTCGTCGACGAGTACTTCACGGGGACCCCGACCCGGATCGGCGGGATCGGGATCGAGGTCGTCGCGCGGGAGGTCCGGGCCCGACAGGAGCGGGCCTACCCGCCCAGCCGGCCGATCGTCCATCGCCAGCTGGGCGTGGGCGGCCAGTACCAGTACCGGGTCGATGGCGAGACGCACCTCTTCAACCCGCTCACGATCCACACCCTCCAGCGGGCCGTCCGGACCGGCGACTACGCCACGTTCAAGGACTACACGAGCCTCGTGGACGACCAGTCGAGGCGGCTGGCCACGCTGCGCGGGCTGATGGAGCTGCGGCCCGCGCTGCGCCCCGTCCCGCTCGACGAGGTGGAGCCGGTCGAGGCGATCGTGCGCCGCTTCAAGACTGGCGCGATGAGCTACGGCTCGATCTCGGCCGAGGCGCACGAGGCCCTCGCGATCGCGATGAACCGGCTGGGCGGCCGCTCGAACACGGGCGAGGGCGGCGAGGACCCGGCCCGCTACGAGCCGCTCCCCAACGGCGACTCGCGCAGCAGCGCGATCAAGCAGGTCGCCAGCGGACGCTTCGGGGTGACCAGCGAGTACCTGGTCAACGCCCGGGAGCTCCAGGTCAAGATGGCCCAGGGCGCCAAGCCGGGCGAGGGCGGCCAGCTCCCCGGCTCCAAGGTGTACCCCTGGATCGCCCGGACGCGCCACGCGACTCCCGGCGTGGGCCTGATCAGCCCGCCGCCCCACCACGACATCTACTCGATCGAGGACCTCGCGGAGCTGATCCACGACCTGAAGAACGCGAACCACGAGGCCCGCATCAGCGTCAAGCTGGTCGCCGAGGTGGGCGTCGGGACGATCGCCGCGGGAGTCGCCAAGGCCCACGCGGACGTCGTCCTCATCAGCGGCCATGACGGCGGGACCGGCGCGTCGCCGCTCACCTCGATCAAGCACGCCGGGATCCCCTGGGAGCTGGGCCTCTCGGAGGCCCACCAGGTGCTCCTGATGAACGACCTGCGCTCCCGGATCACGGTCGAGGTGGACGGCCAGCTCAAGACCGGCCGCGACGTCGTGATCGGCGCGCTGCTCGGGGCCGAGGAGTTCGGCTTCGCGACCGCACCCCTCGTGTCCCTGGGCTGCGTGATGATGCGGGCCTGCCACCTCAACACCTGTCCGGTCGGGGTGGCGACCCAGGACCCGCTCCTGCGCGCCCGCTTCGCCGGCGACCCGCAGCACGTCGTCAACTTCATGACCTTCATCGCCCGCGAGGTGCGCGAGCACATGGCCCGCCTGGGCTTCCGCCGGATCGACGAGATGGTCGGCCGGTCGGACCGCCTCGAGATGGTCCCGGCGATCGACCACTGGAAGGCCCGCACCCTGGACTTCAGCCGGATCCTCTACCAGCCGCCGATGCGCGAAGGTCGCGGTCGGGTCCGGACGATCGCCCAGGAGCACGGCCTGGCGGAGTCGCTGGACGCCACGACCCTGCTCGAGCTGTGCCGGCCGGCCCTCGAGGACGGGCTCCGCGTCCGGGCGGAGCTGCCGATCCGCAACGTCAACCGGGTCGTGGGCACGATGCTGGGCTCCGAGGTCACCCGGCGCTGGGGCCGCGGCGGCCTGCCGGAGGACACGATCGAGCTCACGTTCCGGGGCTCCGCCGGGCAGAGCTTCGGCTCGTTCATCCCGGCCGGGGTCACCCTCCGCCTGGAGGGCGACGCGAACGACTACCTGGGCAAGGGGCTCTCGGGCGGCCGGCTGGTCGTCTACCCGCCGGCCGAGGCGCCCTTCGCCGCCCACGAGAACGTGATCACGGGCAACGTCGCGCTCTACGGGGCCACGTCCGGCGAGGCGTTCATCCGGGGCATCGCGGGCGAGCGGTTCGCGGTCCGGAACTCCGGCGCCACGGCGGTGGTCGAGGGCGTGGGCGATCACGGCTGCGAGTACATGACCGGCGGCCGGGTCCTGGTCCTGGGCGGGGCCGGGCGCAACTTCGCGGCCGGCATGTCCGGGGGCGTGGCCTGGGTCCTCGATGAGGCCGGCGACTTCGCCCGGAGCTGCAACCGGGAGATGGTGGGCCTGGGACCCCTGGCCGACCCGGCCGAGATCGCGGAGGTCCGGGCGCTGCTGGAGCGGCACCGGGCGCTCACGGGCAGCCTCCGGGCGACCGCCCTGCTGGACTCCTGGGCGGACGACGTCCCCCGGTTCGTGCGGGTGATGCCCCACGACTACCGCCGCGTGCTCGAGGCCCAGGCCCGGATGCGCGCCGCCGGGCTGAGCGACGACGAGGCCGAGATGGCCGCCTTCGTCGAGAACGCCGCCGACCTCGCCCGCGTGGGAGGGTCCTGAGATGGGCAGGCCCACGGGCTTCCTCGAGTTCGAGCGCCAGGTGCCGGGCGGCCGCCCGCCGCTGGAGCGGATCGCCGACTGGAGCGAGGCCCACCCTGCGCTGGACGCCAGCGCGCTCACCCAGCAGGCCGCCCGCTGCATGGACTGCGGGATCCCCTACTGCCACTCGGGCGTCCTGATCTCCGGGATGGCCTCGGGCTGCCCGATCAACAACCTGGTCCCGGAGTGGAACGACCTCGTCTACCGGGGCCAGTGGCAGGAGGCGAGCATCCGCCTCCACCGGACGAACAACTTCCCGGAGCTCACCGGCCGGGTCTGCCCCGCACCGTGCGAGGGCTCCTGCACGGTGGGCATCAACGGCGACCCGGTCGCGATCAAGACGATCGAGCAGGAGATCGCCGACCGGGCCTGGGAGAACGGCTGGATCGTCCCCCAGCCGCCGCTGGCGCGGACCGGTCGATCGGTGGCCGTCGTGGGCAGCGGGCCGGCCGGCCTGGCCGCCGCCGCCCAGCTCAACCAGGCCGGCCACCTGGTCACGGTCTTCGAGCGCTCGGACCGGATCGGCGGGCTGCTGACCTACGGCATCCCCGCAATGAAGCTGGACAAGGACGTCGTGGCGCGCCGCGTCCGGCTGCTCGCCGACGAGGGCGTCCGCTTCGTGACCGGCGTCACGATCGGGGCCGACCGGCCGCCGACCCAGCTCCTCGACGAGTTCGACGCCGTCGTCCTGGCCACCGGCTCCACCGTGGCCCGGGACCTGGCCGTGCCCGGCCGCGAGCTGGGCGGCATCCACCTCGCGCTGAGCTTCCTGCGCGGCAACACGCGGCGCCTCCTCGACGGCGGCCCGGGCGCGGAGCCACCGATCAGCGCGGCCGGCCGCGACGTGGTCGTCGTCGGCGGGGGCGACACCGGCACGGACTGCGTCGGGACCGCGATCCGCCAGGGGGCCCGCAGCGTCCGCCAGCTGGAGATCCTGCCTCGCCCGCCCGAGGCGCGCGCGGCGGACAACCCCTGGCCGGAGTGGCCGAAGGTGTACCGCCTGGACTACGGCCAGGAGGAGGCGCAGGCGCTCTGGGGCGAGGACCCCCGGCGGTACGCCACGACCACGCGCCGGTTCATCGGCCGCGACGAGCGCGTGACCGGGATGGAGATCGCGAGCGTCGAGTGGGCCCCGGGCGCGGACGGCCGGTTCGAGATGCGCGAGATCCCGGGGACGGTCGAGGCGATCCCGGCCGGCCTCGTCCTGCTCGCCCTCGGATTCAGCGGTCCGGAGGCCGCCCTCCCGAAGGCGTTTGGATGCGAGCTCGATCCGCGGGGCAACGTGCGGGCCGGGGAGGATCGGATGACCAGCGTGGCGGGCGTCTTCGCCGCCGGCGACTGCGCGCGGGGCCAGTCGCTGGTCGTGTGGGCCATCCACGAGGGCCGGACCGCGGCCCGGGGCGTCGACCGCTTCCTGATGCGCGGGGAGACGGTCCTCTCGGCATGACGACGATCTCCGGGTATCATCCGGCCCGAGGGTTCGCGAGCGCCGGCGATCGGGCGCATGGCGCCATCTGCCGAGGCTCGACTTCGTGACCCGCCACCGCACACCGTCCACTGGCCGTCCGACCGGTCGCCTATCCGCGCCGTCCACCTTTCGGGCGCTGGCCGTCCTCGGGCTCGCCTTCCTCGTCGGCGGCTGCGGATCGGCGAGCCTCGCGGCGGCTCCGGCCACGCCGTCGAGGAGCGCGCCGGCCGGAACCACGGCCGCGCTCCCGACCCCGACCGGGCCGACGACGCGGGGCGGGTCCGGCCCGGCCGGCCCGACGCAGTCCCCGGGCCTGCCGTCGCCGGGGACGACGGCCTCACCGGCGCCATCGGCCTCGCCGTCGCCATCCCCGACCGCCACTCCGATCCCCGCCCAGTGGCCGCTCGTCGCCACCGGCAAGGGCGGCCCGGCAGCCACGTTCGTCCTCCACGTGCCGGTGCTGATGTACCACCGGGTCGCGCCGGCGTCGCAGATCGGCGACTCGCTGCCGGGGCTCGTCGTGGACCCGGCCCTGTTCAGGCGCCAGATGGACGCGCTCGCGGCGGCCGGATGGCACACCATCACGGCAGCCCAGCTCGCCGCGGACCTCCAGGCGGGCCACGCGCCTCCGCTCCGGACGTTCGTCGTGACGCTCGACGACGGCCGCGAGGACGGGTACACCTACGCCTTCCCGATCCTGCGCGCGCACCACTTCGTGGCGACGTACTTCGTGCCGACTGGCCGGATCGGCCACCCCGACAACCTCTCGCCGGCCGAGCTGACGACGATGGCCGCCGCCGGGATGGAGATCGCCAGCCACACGGTCACCCACGCGAGGCTCCCCAAGTACCCGGTCCAGATCATCGAATGGCAGCTGACCAGCTCCTCGGCGACGATTGCCGTCGATCTCGGGCGGCGCGCCGTGACCTTCGCCTATCCGTACGGCGGCCGGGACCCCCTCGTCGAAAGCCTGGTCTCAAGGGCCGGCTACGCCGCGGCCTTCACCGAGGGACCCGGCTGCACGGAGACCTGGGCCAGCAGGATGTTCCTGCCCCGGATGCGGGTCAGCCCGAGCAGCGATCCAGCGAGCCTGCTCGGGCGGATGTCGGCCTGCGGGGGGTGAGGTTGCGGCTCAGTGAGACTTCTGGCTCGCCGCGCGCGTGGTGCTGCAGTTGATCTATCAGTGCCGGGAAGGCCCTCCGGGACCGGCAGCCTCGTGGCGGGCTTCAAGACGGGCTGCGCGTTCGAACGCCCTGGAAGTCTCGAGGGCCCGCCGAGCTGGGTCGGTGCGCTGAAACTCCTCGATCTCCGGCAGACGTTCCCGCGGACCGAGGTCAACCACGAGCCAATGGAGATACTCGAGCCTTCCGGCGTCAAGTTCGGCGACCTCTGCGAGGAGAGCGTCTCGGATCCCATCGTCGGTGGCGCGCACGTCGAGCCACGGCAGCGCATACCGGTCGATCACATCACGGATGCTCTCGCCAAGGACCACGGACTCGACCGCGAGCATGTCGCTGGCGATACGCCAGTACAAATCTGAGCGAGCCCCCATCAGCCAGCCAACCGGCCAGACCATGTGGGTAGCGCGGGGTTCTGCTGGCCCTAGAAGTGCATCGCCGTACAGACCCTGATGCTCGGCCAGGCGTGGCGAGAACACGGCTGCCCAGAGGCTGAAGACGTAGAGCTGCGTCGTACTCCACTTGTCCCGGACGAACTGCAGGTAGCAGACATTGCCGCCAGGTTCCCGGCGCTCGAAGACCAGGCCTCGCCGACGGAACCCACGCTCTACGAGGTACGGTCGGATCTCCTCATGGAGCCACTTCTGGAATCGCGGACCGGCGTTCAACGGAGGTGCCGGCTGGAGGGCCGCTTCAACGCGGTTCACCCTCTCTCCAGTCCCTCTCGACTGGCATGAGGACCCCGCTCGCCAGCTCTGGGATGTGACCTCGAACGCCCGATGCCCAGCGGCCGAGGATCTCGTGGACCTGTTGTGGGATCGGACGTGCCGGGTCGATGGGCGCGATCCACGCACCTGTCGGCGCGCGTTCCTGCAGGACGCGTGGGATCGAGAACACTCGAGGCGGCTGACCACCGGGACGTAAGTCTTCTGCGACGAAGGCCACGACGTTGCGCGCGTGCGTCCCGGGGTCGTACTCGATGCTGACCAGGTACGCCGTGCTGCGATACCAGACCATGAAGCCCCGGTAATGGAGATCGACGCGGTCGAGCGCGTAGCCGTACTCGGACTCCAGAAAGCCGAAGGCGTCCATCGCGGCCTGGGCGAACCAGCCATTCGGCTGTCCAAGCTCGTAATGAAGTTGCGCGCCGGATACCGGAGACATCTGCGGCCGCCCTTCTATCCCAGGCCCCAGCCTGGAAGAGACACTTTCGGCGTCTGGTGTCGTGTCAGCTCGCCATTCATCGTGTCATGCCTCGTCCAGGACGACGGCGTGCCGTCCCGTCAGCCCGGCTGGTTGTCGATCTGGGCCCGCTGGAGCTTCCCGCTGAAGTCCACGTAGATCGCCTTCCACTCGGTGAAGGTGTCCAGCGCGGCGTGGCCGGCCTCGCGGTGGCCGTTGCCGGTCTCCTTCCAGCCGCCGAAGGGCAGGTGCGTCTCCGCCCCGATCGTGCCCGCGTTCACGTACATCAGCCCGGTCTCGAAGTCGCGCATGGCCCGGAACGCCGTGTTCACGTCCGAGGTGTAGATCGCGGCCGAGAGCCCGTAGCGGACCTGGTTGACGGCCGTGACCGCGGCCGCGTAGTCGGCCACGGGGATCACCGAGAGGACCGGCCCGAAGATCTCCTCCTGGCCGATCCGGGCCATGGGGGCCACGCCAGTGAAGATCGTCGGCTCGAAGAACCAGCCGGAATCGAGCGCGCCGCCGGTCGCCCGTCCGCCGCCGCAGACCAGCTCGCCTTCGCGCCGCCCGACCTCGACGTAGCCCTCCACCTTCTCGCGGGCCGCCTCGTTGACCAGCGGACCGACGTCGGTCGCCGGATCCAGGCCGTCGCCCAGGCGGAGCGCCCGGACGCGCGTCTCCAGCTTCGCGACCAGCCGGTCCGCGACGGACGCCTCGACCACGACCCGGCTGCAGGCCGTGCAGCGCTGGCCCGTCGTGCCGAAGGCAGACCAGACGATCCCGTCCACGGCCAGGTCCAGGTCCGCGTCGGCCAGCACCGCGATCGCGTTCTTGCCGCCCAGCTCCAGGGCGACCCGCTTGAGCCGTCGCCCGGCCCGCTCGGCGATCCTGCGCCCGGTCGCGGACGAGCCCGTGAAGCTGATGACCGGGACGTCCGGGGACTCCACGAGCGCGTCGCCGACGTCGCCCCCGCCCCCGGTCACCAGGTTCACGACGCCCGGCGGGAAGCCCGCCTCGGCCATCAGCTCGACCAGGAGCGTCGCGCAGCCCGGCGTGTCCGAGGAGGGCTTGAACACGATCGTGTTGCCGGCGACAAGCGCCGGCATCGTCTTCCAGGCCGGGATCGCCATCGGGAAGTTCCAGGGCGTGATGATCCCGGCCACGCCGATCGGCTGGCGAATGCTCATCGCCCACTTGTCGGGCAGCTCGGAGGGGACAGTGTCGCCGAACATGCGGCGCCCCTCGCCGGCCATCAGCTCGGCGATGTCGATCGCCTCCTGCACGTCCCCGCGCGCCTCGGCGATGACCTTGCCCATCTCCCGGGTGAGCGCCCGGGCCAGGCGCTCCTTGTCGCGGCGCAGGAGCCGCGCGTACTCGAAGAGCAGCTCACCGCGCTTCGGGGCGGGTGTCGCCCGCCAGGCCGGGAACGCCTCCTCGGCGGCGCGCACGGCCATCGCGACATCGGCGGCGGTTCCGGCCTGGAAGAGCCCGACGACGTCCTCGCGGTTGGCCGGGTTGCGGCTCTCGAACGTGCGCCCGGAGACCGACGGGGCGTGCTCGCCGCCCACGAAGAGCCCGTGCACCGGCGCCCCGGCCGTCGCGTCCGCCATCGCCCTGCTCTCCTCCGCGCCGGTCGGCGCCGCTGCTCAGACTCGCTCGAAGGCCATCGCGACCGACCCGCCGCCCCCCAGGCAGAGCGTGGCCAGCCCGTAGCGACCTTCGCGCCGGCGCAGCTCGTGGAGGAGCGTCGCCACGATCCGCGCGCCGCTCGCGCCGATCGGGTGGCCCAGCGCGATCGCCCCGCCATTCACGTTCACCGTGGCCCAGTCCAGTCCCAGCTCGCGCCCGTCGGCCAGCACCTGCGCGGCGAACGCCTCGTTGACCTCCACGAGGTCGAACGCGTCGATCTCGAGGTCCGTCCGCCGGAGCAGGTTCCGGACCCCGCTGATCGGGGCCAGGAAGAGCCAGCGCGGCTCGACCTCCGCCTGGGCCGCCCCGACGACGCGGGCCAGCGGTCGGAGGCCGTAGCGCTCCACCGCGCGCTCGCTGGCGAGGACGGTGGCCGCCGCGCCGTCGGTGATCCCGGGCGCGTTCCCGGCCGTCACGGTGCCCGCCCCGGCCGGGGGGAGGTCCGGATCCCGGGGGTCCGGGGTCGGCTGCGCGAAGGCGGGCCGGAGGCGGGCCAGGGCCTCGATCGTCGAGTCGCGGCGCGGGCCCTCATCGAGCGCGACGACGGCCTCGCGGCCCTTCTCGTCACGGGTCGTGACGGGCACCAGCTCGTCATCGAAGCGACCAGCGTCCTGCGCCGCGACCGCGCGGCGGTGGCTTTCCAGCGCGAACGCATCCTGGTCCGTGCGGCTGACCCCGGCCTGCAGGGCGACCCGCTCGGCGTGCGTGCCCATGTGGCAGTCCTCGATCGCGCACCACAGGCCGTCGAGCACCGCCGCGTCCTCGATCGTCCCGTTCCCGAGCCGGTAGCCGAAGCGGGCCTTGCGGAGCAGGTAGGGGGCGAGGTTCATGCTCTCCATCCCGCCCGCGACGACGAGGTCCGCGTCGCCCGCCCGGATCGCGGACGAGCCGAGCATGATCGCCTTCATGCCCGAGCCGCAGACCCGGTTGATCGTGGTGGCCGGCGTCGAGGGCGCCAGGCCCGCCGCGAGGACCGCCTGCCGGGCCGGGGCCTGGCCGGCTCCGGCCTGGAGCACCTGGCCCATGAAGGCGTCGTCGAACGGCACGTCAAGGGGCAGGCCGGCCCGCTCGACGGCGGCCCGGATCGCGACGCCGCCGAGGATCGTCGCCGGGGTCGTGCTCAGGCCCCCGGCGAAGCGCCCGATCGGCGTGCGTGCCGCGGAGACGACGTAGACGTGCCCGTTCGGGCCGGCCGGCGATTCCATCGGGCAAATCTACACCGGCCGGGCGGCCGGCCCACGGTCCGCGCACGGCAGGGCGGGCTCCCGAACGGCCGCCCCCGTCCGATATCCTCAGCGGCGGACCTGCCGGGGTAGGCCGGTCCTGGAGGAGCGCGTGCGATCTGGCGGCCTGTGGCGCCTGGCCCTGCGCCGCATCGGGACGGACCGGGCGGTGGCGGCCCTGGCGTGGCTGCTTCTCGTCGCCGCGGCCGCCCTTCCCGCCACCGGGCTCCTCTACAGCGAGCGGGTCGCGATCGGCTCCCTGCGGGCTGAGTTCGCAGCCGCGGCGCCGGCCGACCGGACCGTCCGCGTGTCGATCGGGGCGCCCCTCGGCGAGGTCGACCGGGTCGACGCGGCGGTCTCGGCCGAGGTCGGGCGGGCGATCGCCGGCGCCGCGCCCGTGGCCGCGGGCGCTCCGACGGGCGCCGCGCAGCCCGGGATCCCGCCTGAGGTTCCGCCCGGCGTCGTGCGGGTGGTCCGGTCCGGGGGCCTGGTCATGGACCCGGTCGGCGGCGGGACCGGGCACGCCGGCGGCGCGGCACCCGCGGCGGGCGACCTCGTCGTCGTCGCCAGCTTCGACGACATCGCCTCGCACGCCGCCCTCGTCACGGGCGCCTGGGCCCAGCCCAACGCCACGCCCGTCGAGGCGACCCTTTCCGAGGGAGCCGCGGCGGCCCTCGCCCTTCCGGTCGGCGCCACCGTCACGGTCCGGGACACGCGCGACCCGTCCCGGACATCGACCGTGCGGGTGGTCGGGATCTGGCGGCCACAGCGCGCCGACGCCTACTGGGAGGCGGACCCGCTCGACCTCTCCGGGACCCAGACGGTCCGGTTGACGACCCGCGGCCCGTTCGTCGTCGCGCGCGCCGACCTCGCCCGCGCGGTCGCGGGCACCGACGTGGTGGCCGAGTGGCGCGGCCTTCCCGCGCCCGAATCGCTCACGCCGGCGGCCTCGGACGCCCTCGTCGCGGCCCTCGGCCAGCTCCCCGGCCGGGTCCAGGCGATCGTGGGCTCGGCCCGGGCGGCACCGGTCGCGACGGGCCTGCCCGACCTGCTGTCCCGCCTGGCGAGGGCGACGTTCGTCGGCCGGGAGCTGGTCGTGCTCCTGGTCGCGCAGCTCGCCGTCCTGGCCGGCTACGCGCTGCTGCTCGTGGGGAACGTGCTGGCCGGGCGCCGGCGTCGCGAGAACGCCCTCCTGCGGGAGCGCGGCGCCGGATCGTCCCACGTGGCGGCGGTCGCCCTGATCGAGGGGCTCATGCTGGCGGCCCCCGCCGCCTTCGCCGCGACGCTGGTGGCCTGGCTGGCGGTCGGCGCCCTGGCCGGCGGGGGCGCCGCGGCGTCGGCGATGCCGGGCGATCCGGCGACCGGCACGTTCGTCGTCGCGGTCGTCGCGGCCGGGCTCGGTGCCCTCGCCCTCGCCTTCCCAGCGCTCGCGGCCACGGGCAGCCTGCCGAGGCTGCGCGCGTCCCTCGGACGCCGGGTGGGCGCGACGCTCGCCCAGCGGCTGGGGCTGGACCTCGTGCTCGTCGCCCTGGCCGCGATCGGCATCTGGCAGCTCCGCTCGTATGGCGCGTCGGCGGCGGGAGCGTCCGGCGGGGCGGCGGCCGGTCCCGGGCCATCCCTCGACCTCGTCCTGGTCCTGGCCCCGGCGGTCGGCCTGCTCGCGGGCGCCCTCGTCGTGAACCGCATCGTCCCGCGCGTCGCCGAGCTCGCCGAACGGGCGCTGGGCGACCTGCGTGGGCTCGTGGTCGCGCTCGGTGGACGGGAGGTCGCCCGGCGACCGGAGCGCCACACCCGCGTCGCGCTCCTGGTCGTGATCGCCGCGGGGCTGGGCGGGCTCGCCTCGGCGCACGCGGCGACGTGGGTCCGCTCGCAGCAGGACCAGGCCGCCTACCGGGCCGTCGCCGACATTCGCGTCCTGAGCGGCCCCGCGGCCGGGCTCCCGGGCTGGCTGGCCGGACCCGCCTACCGGGCGATCCCGGGGGTCAGCGCCGCCACGGGCGTCCTCGACCGCGGGATCGAGACCGGGCCGGCCGCGGGGGGCCAGCTCCTGGCGCTCGACCCCGTCGCCGTCGCCGCGCTCCCGGACCCGCCGGCGAGCCTGCGCGCCCTCGCACCCGCGCTGGCATCGCTGGCCCAGGGCCAGCCCGCCTCGCCCGGGATCGCCCTGCCGACCGGCGTCCGACGCCTGGCCATCACGCTCGACGCCGCCATCGGCCCTCCGCCCGACGATTCCGGGGTCGTGCCGTCCGGGCTCCCGACACCCGGCGTGGACGTCCGGCTTTACCTGCGGGACGCCGACGGGCGGGTCACGACGGTCGAGGCGGGGACGGCGGCGCCCGACGCGAAGGGGAGCCGCCTCGAAGTGTCCCTCGCCCGGCCCCTGGCGGGGCGGATGACCGCCCCGGACCCGGGGCTCCAGCTGCTCGGGGTGGAGCTGGGGATCGCGGCGCCGCAGGGGATGACCTACGTCGGGACGGTCGAGCTCCGCGGCGTCCAGTCCAGCAGCACCGATGCGCCGGCGGCCGGCCCCTGGAACGAGATCGCCGTGGACCCGGCGGCGAGCGGCTGGGGCTGGCTCCGGATCGACGATTCGCGATCCGCCTCGTACGCCCCACCGGCCGGCCACTGGGGGCGCGTGCTGCTCGGGACGGGCGCCGGCATGACGCCCCCGGCCGGCCACACCGTGCTGCCCACGCGCTTCCGGCTCTGGACGGCGCCCGACATCGCGGTGCCCCTGCCGGCGATCGTCAACCAGGCCTTCCTCGAGCGGACCGGCGCCGCCGTCGGCGACGAGGTCGACGGGCAGATGGTGGGCGACGGCGTCCGCCTGCGGATCGCCGGGACGACGGACCTCTGCCCGCCCCTCGACCCCGGCCGGCCCCTGGTGGTCGTGGACCGGTCCTGGCTCGAGCTGGCCCGGCTCGGCTCGGGGGGCGGAACGCTGGACCTCGACGAGTGGTGGCTGACCACCGCCCCGTCGGCGGGCCTCCCGGCGACGACGCCGTCGCCGACCGACGCGCTCCTTGCCGCCCCGTTCCTCGCCCGGGCCGTGATCGAGCGCAGCGCGCTCCTCGCGGCCGGGGCGCGGGACCCGGTCTCGCTGGGGATCATCGGGGCCCTCGGCCTGGGGGCCATCGCGGCGCTCGTGTTCGCCACGATCGGGTACGTGGTCCACGCCGCGATCTCGACCCGCGAGCGGGTCGCCGAGCTGGCGCTCCTGCGGGCCCTCGGGGTCTCCGGTCGCCAGGTGCTCGGCTGGCTGTGGGTCGAGCATGCCTCGATCCTGGCCTTCTCCCTGCTCGCCGGCTCCGGCCTCGGGCTGCTCCTCTCCTGGCTGGTGATCCCTTCGGCGACGCTGACGCCGGAGGGCCTGCCGCCGGTCCCGGCGCCCGAGCTGGTCATGCCCCTGGCCTTCATCGTCGGGCTGGTCCTGGCCGGCGCGGCCCTGCTCGCCCTGACCGTCCCCGTCATGGCCAGGCTCGTGCGCCGGATCGACGTCGCGGCGGTCCTCCGGGAGGACGGTGGGTGACCGCGTGACCTGGCTGCGATCCTCCCTCCGCCGCCTCCGCGACGCGCCGGCCGCGGCGCTCGGCTTTGCCCTGCTCGTGTTCGTGACGGCCCTGATCTTCGCGGCTGCCCCGCGCGTGGTCGACGCGCTGGCCGACCGGGCCGTGCGCGACGAGCTGCGGGCCGCGGAGCCGGCTGCCGCGAACCTCCAGCTGACCGAGCTCACCCGCCTGCGACCGGGCGCGGGCGCGCCGCTCGACGAGGTGCGGGCGCAGGGCGACGAACTCTTCGCCCAGTACCCGACCCTGGTTCGCGACATCATCGCCAGCCATGGCCCGGTCGTGGACACGCCCCGCTGGCAGGTCACGTCCCCGCTGCCCGAGCCAGGCACGCTGGCCTTCAGGTTCCAGGACGGCGCCGCGGAACGGATCGCCTACGCGGCGGGACGGCCGCCCACCGGCGCCACCCGCCAGGTCCCGGGCGAGGGGCCCGGCCCGAACCCGGAACCGGTCACGGTCTTCGAAGGGGCCATCTCGGCGGAGACAGCCGCCACCCTGCAGCTCCACCTGGGCGACGTCGTGCGCCTCAGCCTCGACGGCTCGGACACCCTCGTGGGGGCCGCGCGCGACGGGTCGCAGCTGTGCGCGGTGGAGATCGTGGGCATCTTCCGGCCCCTCGATCCGTCCGACCCGCTGTGGTACGCGGAGAACGGCCTGCTGCGGGCGACCACGCGCGTGTACGGCCCCTCGCTCGCCATCAACGACGGCCGCGTGCTGCTGGCCGAGGCCGCGTACGGGCCGCTGATCACGCTGACCGATGGTGCGGGGGTCGTGCTGCGCTACCAGTGGCGCTACTTCCTCGACCCGGAGCGGGTCCGATCCCGGGACCTCGCGGCGCTCGAGGGGGCGCTCCAGCGCACGGAGAGCATCTTCTCGAAGTCGCCCGCCGTGGCTCGCGCCTCGGCGGCGGCCCAGCTGACGACGGCGCTGGGGGACCTGCTCGCGGACTTCGGAACCCGGTGGTCCTTCGCCACGGCCGTCATGGCCACGGGGGCGGCCGGACCGGCCGCCATGGCGATCGCAGCGCTCGACTTCGTCGCCCTGCTGGCTGCCCGGCGACGGCGCCCCATCCTGGCCGCCTGGCGGAGCCGGGGCGCCTCCACCGCACAGGTGCTGCGCGGCACGTTCGGCGAGGGGCTGCTCGTCGGAGGCCCGGCCGCGGTCCTGGCCACCGGGCTCGCGATCGCCCTCGTCGGCGACGCGCCGCCCGGGGCCTCGATCGTGGCCGGGTGTGCCGTGCTCCTGGCGGGCGCGGCGCTGGTCGGGCTCCTGGAGGTGCCGCCGGCGCTGAGCCCGAAGTCCGGCGGCGCGACCCGCGACGACGCCCCGATCGCGGCTCCGCCGAGCCGGCGCAGGGTCGTGGCCGAGATCCTGCTGGTGGTCCTCGCGGCGGCCGCGACCGTGCTGCTCCGCCAGCGCGGGACGGGCACCGCCGGCGTCGGTGCTGCCGCCACGGCGAACCCGCTCCTGGCGGCCGCCCCGGCGCTCGACGGGATCGCCGTGGCGCTGTTCGCCCGCCGGCTGTTCCCGCTGCCGATCCGGGCGCTGGCCTGGCTCGCCGCGCGCCGGAGCGACCTCCCCGCGGTGCTCGCGATGCGCCGGGCGGCGCGCCAGGGCGGCGGCGGGGCGGCGACGGTCGTCCTGCTCGCAAGCGTGGCCATCTCGGTCTTCGGCGCGGCCACGGTGCTCTCGCTCAACCGCGGCGCGGACCTCGTCGCCTGGCAGACGGTCGGGGCGGACTACCGCCTCTCGAGCCTCTTCGGGACCCTGCCGGACGGCCTCGACAGCTCCCCGCTCCCGGGGGTCACGGCTCGCGCCGCCGCATATCGCGGCAAGGCCAACGTCGCGACCGACCTCGGCGCGTACGACCTGCTGGCGATCGACGCGGGCGCCTATGCCGCGCTCGTGCGCGGCACGCCCGCGGACCCGGAGCTGCCGCCCGAGATGCTCGAGCCCCGCCCGGCGACGCTCCCGGTGATCCTCTCGACGGTCGTCGCCGCCCGGACCGGGGTCCACGCTGTCGGCCAGGACTTCGTGCTCTGGATCAAGAGCCTGCCGATCCCGGCCCACGTGGCCGCGATCCGTGACGCGTTCCCGTCGCTCCCGATCGGGGGCACGTTCGTGGTGATCTCCCGGGACCAGGCGGCGAGCGGGCCGGCCGCCCTCGCCCTGAAGTCCACGGACCTGTTCCTCGCCGCGCCGGACGACGCCCGGGCCGGCCTCCTTGGTACGCTGGCAGCCGCTCGGCCCGAGCGTGCTGCTCGACAGCCGGGCCGAGGTGGCGGCCACCCTGCGCGACCGACCGGTCAACCGGGCCGTCATCTTCGCCGTCCTGGCGGCCGCCGCGGCCGCCGCGGTCTACGCCGCGCTCGCGCTCGTCGCGGGCCTGGCCCTGGCCGGATCCGCGCGCTCGATCGAGGTGGCCCACCTGCGCACGCTCGGCCTCTCCCGCGGCCAGTCGACAGCCCTGATCGCGCTCGAGCACGGGCCCGTGATGGCCCTCGCCCTGGGGGCCGGGGCGGCCCTGGGCCTGGGCCTCTTCGCCGCGCTCGGGGGCGCCCTCGGGCTGGGGGTCCTGCTCGGGTCGACCCTGGAGATCCCGCTCTCGATCGAGGCCGGCCCGTTCGTCCTGATCGTGGGCGCGTCGCTCGCGCTCACCGGGCTCTCGATCGGCCTCGGGGCGCTGCTCCAGGGCCGGGTTGCCGCGGCCGGGGCGATCCGCAGGGGGATCGAGTGAGCGGCCCGGATCACGTGCGCCCCGGCGCGGGGGCGCATCGGGTCGGCCCGATCATCACCTGCGAGAACCTCGTCCGGATCTTCAAGCTGGCCGACCTGGAAGTCGTGGCGCTCCAGGGCCTGGACCTCGTGATCCGGGAGGGCGAGATCGTGGCGATCGTCGGAGCGTCGGGCAGCGGCAAGTCGACCCTGATGGGCATCCTGGGCGGCATGGACGTGCCCTCCGCCGGCCGGGCGCTGGTCGCCGGCCACGACCTGACCCAGATGGGCCGGGCGGAACGGACGCGCTACCGGCGCCGGGTGGTGGGCTTCATCGGCCAGCAGACGGAGCGCAACCTGCTGCCCTACCTGAGCGCCGTCGAGAACGTCGAGGTCCCGATGATCCTGGACGGGCGGGGCGGGACCCGGGTCCGCGCCCTGGAGCTCCTGGAGCTGGTCGGCCTCGATGACCGCGCGGCGCACCGCCCGGACCGGCTCTCCGGCGGCGAGCAGCAGCGCGTCGCGATCGCCGTCGCGCTGGCCAACGATCCGGCCGTGCTCCTCGCCGACGAGCCGACCGGGGAGCTCGACAGCGCCACGGCGGCCGAGGTCTTCGGCGTCCTGCGAACCGCGAACCGCGAGATGGGCACCACGATCCTGGTCGTGACCCACGATCCGCTCGTCTCCGAGCACGTCGAGCGGACGGTGGCGATCCGCGACGGGCGGACCAGCACGGAGACCTTCCGTCGCCGCGTGTTCGCCGACGACGGCAGCCACGAGATGGTGGCCGAGGAGTTCGCCGTCCTGGACCGGGCCGGGCGCGTCCAGCTGCCCCGCGCGCACGTCGAGAAGCTCGGGCTGCGCGATCGCGTCCAGCTGCGGCTGGAGCAGGACCACGTGGGCATCTGGCAGGACCCGTCACAGCAGGGCCCCGATGGCGCCGGCCCCGCCGGCTCCGACGACGGGGAACGCGGGCGATGAGCGAGCGGTACGCCCGGCCCCGCAGCGCGCCCGCCGAGTCCCCGGAGAGGGCTGCCCCGCCGGCGGAGCCGCGGCCCGACGGGGCGCTCGTCATCGAGGGGATCGGGCTGGCCCGCGACTACCGCTTCGGGGGCTCCACCGTTCAGGCGCTGCGCGGCGTGGACCTGGCCGCGTCACGGGGCGAGCTGCTGGCGGTTCGGGGCCGGTCGGGCAGCGGCAAGACGACGCTCCTGAACCTCCTGGGCGGCCTCGACCGGCCCACCCGGGGCCGGGTCCTCCTCGACGGGCGCGAGATCTCGGCCATGTCGGAGACCGAGCTCCTCGAGGTCCGCCGGCGCCACGTCTCCTTCATCTTCCAGACGTTCGGGCTGGTTCCCTACCTGAGCGCGGCCGAGAACGTGGAGATCCCCCTGCGCCTCCTGCGGGCCGAGCCGGGCGAGCGCGACCAGCGGGTCCTGGAGCTGCTGGAGCTGGTCGGGCTGGCCGGGCGGGCGCGCCATCGGCCGATGGAGCTCTCGGGTGGGGAGCAGCAGCGGGTGGCCATCGCCCGGGCTCTCGCCGGAAACCCGCGGGTGCTCCTCGCGGACGAGCCGACGGGGCAGCTGGACTCCGAGACCGGCCACCGGGTGATGGAGCTGCTCCGGTCGGTCATGCGCCAGCGCGACCTCACCGCGATCGTGGCCACCCACGACCCGCGGATCCTGGACGTCGCCGACCGGGTCGTGGAGCTGCGCGACGGCCTCCTCGCGACCGGCTGACGGCGGGGATCGGCCGCGAGCGACCGGCGCGCGCCAGCCGGGCCCCGGCGCGCAGGGCCCGGCCGGGCCGGCCTCGACCGGGTCCCGCTTGGCCCTACCCGCCCGGGCGTCCCAGCACGTGGTCGGCGACGATCCCGCGGTGGACCTGGTTGGTCCCCTCGTAGATCTGGGCGCCCTTGGCGTCGCGCATGAGCCGCTCGATCCCCATCTCGCGGCTGTAGCCGGCGCCCCCGAAGAGCTGGACCGCGTCGGTCGTGACCCGCATAGCAGCGTCGGAGGCGGTCCACTTGGCCAGCGATGAGGCCGCCGCGATCGGCTCGCCGCGATCCCGCGCGGCCGCGGCGGCCCGGGTGAGGGCCCGGGCGGCGGCCACCTGCTGGGTCATCTCGGCGACCATGAAGCGCAGCCCCTGGAGCTCCGCGATGGGCGTCCCGAACGCCCGGCGCTCGCGGAGGTAGGCCGCCGCCTGCTCCAGCGCGGAGCGAGCGAGCCCGGTGCAGGCCGCGGCGATCCCGATCCGCCCGTCACCCAGCGCGGATAGCGCCACGCGGTAGCCCTCGCCCTCGCCGCCGAGCCGGTTGGCGGCCGGGACGACGGCCCCGTTGAACACGAGCTCCGAGGACGGGCAGGCCCGGATCCCCATCTTCCGTTCGTGGGCCCCGAACCCGAAGCCCGGCGTCCCCTTCTCCACCAGGAAGGCGGTGATGCCCCGCGCCCCGAGTGCGGGATCGAGCGTGGCGAAGACGAGGTAGCGCTCCGCCTCCGGAGCGTTCGAGATCCAGATCTTGGTCCCATGCAGGCGGTACGCGACGACGTCGGCGCGCGGCGCCGCCGGGTCCAGCGGCGCTCCGGCCGCGTCCAGGGCCGTCGCCCGGGTGCGCAGCGCCGCCGCGTCCGACCCGGCGGACGGCTCGGTGAGGGCGAAGGCGCCCAGGGCCTCGCCCGTCTGGAGGGCCGGCAGCCAGCGGGCCCGCTGCTCCTGGGTCCCCCACCGGACGACCGGGTTCTGGTGCAGGACGTGCACGCAGAGCGTCACCGCCACCGCCATGTCCGCCGCCGCGATCTCCTCCACGACCGCCGTCCAGGCCGTCGACGACAGGCCGGCGCCGCCGACCTCCTCGGGGAACGGCCCGGCCAGCAGGCCCATCTCGCCCATCCGACCGACCAGGGAGCGATCGAACCGCTCCGCTTCGTCGCGCTCCACCGCTCCCGGGGCGACAAGGTCGCGCGCGAACGCTCGAACCGACTCGGCCAGCATCCGCTCGTCGGGGCCGAGCCCCTCCCATGGATCGATCACCGCGGCCTCCTTCCCGCCCGCCTCAGCGCGGGTACCGGAAGAAGCCCTCGCCGGTCTTCTGCCCGAGCCGACCGGCCGCGACGTGCTCCTCGAGCACGCGCGGTGGCGCGAACCGGTCGTCCCCGAGGTCGGCTGCCAGCACGCGCATGACGCCCAGGGTCACGTCGAGCCCGATGAAGTCGGCCAGGGCCAGGGGCCCCATCGGGTGGTTGAGGCCGACGCGCGCGCCCGTGTCGATGTCCTCCGCGCTGCCGGTGCCCTCCTCCAGCGCGCGCATCGCCTCCGCGAGGAGCGGCATGAGGATCCGGTTCACCAGGAACCCGGGGCGGTCCGCCGAGACGATGACCTGCTTGCCCAGGTCGCCGGCGAGCTCCCGGACCGCGGTCTCCGTCGCCTCGTCCGTGGCCGCGCCGCGCACGATCTCGACGAGCGGCATGACCGGCACCGGGCTGAAGAAGTGCATCCCGCAGAACGATGGCCGACGGGCCGGGGCGAGGGCCTCCGCGAGGCGGTCGATCGAGATGGAGCTGGTGTTGGACGCGAAGATCGCGCGCCCCGGGGCGATGCCGTCGATCGCCGCCCAGAGGCTCCGCTTCACGGGTTCGTCCTCGAAGACGGCCTCCACGACCAGGTCCGCCTCGGCGGCCGCCTCGATCCGGCTGGTGGCCGCGATCCGGTCCAGCGTCTCCTGGCGCGCCGTCGCGTCGAGGCGGCCCTTCGCGACGGCCCGATCCAGATTCCCGGCAATCCGCTCGCGCCCCGCCTCGGCGCGGGCGAGGTCCGGTTCGTAGAGGTCCACGGTCCGGCCCGCCGTCGCGAGGACCTGGGCGATGCCGTGGCCCATCAGGCCCGCCCCGGCGACGAAGCAACGCTCGATCTTCATCGGCTGATGGTACGCCGGGGTCCGCGGCCGGGGGCGCCTGCGCGGGGCGCAGCGACGCCCGCCGGATCCTGGCGGCGAAGCGCGTCGAGGAGTCGGTCGGCGGCGGCGAACGGGTCGAGGTCGTGGCGGGCGACGGCGTCGAAGGTCGCCGCCGTCGACGCGGCGAGCTCGGGGTCCTCGAGGCGGCCGCGGATCCGGTCTCCCAGCAGGGCCCACACGAGCGCCTGGGCGCGCGCCCGCCGGACCTCCAGGCCACCCTCCACCGCGCCGAGGGCGGCCCGGTGCCGCTCGATCGCATGCAGCAGCTCGGGGACCCCCTCGCCGGTCATGGCGGTCGTGACCAGCACGTCCGGCCGCTTCGGATTCGGGCGCGGCCCGGCCGGGACTCCCGCGCCGGACGCAGTCCCCGCAAGCCCGCCCGGGGCCACCCCGGAGATGCGCGGGCTGGCCGTCGCCGTGAGCATCGCCCGCAGCTCGGCCGCCGTGCGCTGCGCCCCGGGTCGATCGCCCTTGTTGACCACCACGATGTCGGCCACCTCGAGGAGCCCGGCCTTGATCGCCTGCACCTCGTCGCCCATCTCGGGCGCCTCGAGGACGACCGTCGTGTCTGCCGCGGCGGCCACCTCGACCTCGCTCTGCCCCGTGCCGACCGTCTCGAGGAGCACGAGGTCGAAGCCGGCCGCGTCGAGGACGGTGGCAGCCGCGACGGACGAGGCGGCCAGGCCACCCGCATGGCCGCGCGAGGCCATGCTCCGGATGAACACGCCGTCGTCCGAGGCGTAGGCCTGCATCCGGACCCGGTCGCCCAGCAGGGCGCCGCCGGTGATCGGCGAGGACGGGTCCACGGCCACGACGGCCACGGTGCGGCCGGCCCGGCGAACCTCCCCGATCAGCGCGGCGACGAGGGTGCTCTTGCCGGCGCCGGGAGCCCCCGTGATCCCGACCAGGTGGGCCCGTCCGGCCACGGGATGGAGGACCCGCAGCGCAGCCTCCGCGACCGGCGTCCGGTTCTCCACGGCCGTCAGCAGCCTGGCCAGGGCCCGCCGGTCGCCCGCCAGGGCGGCCGCGGCAAGGGCGTCGCCGCGAGCGGCCGAGGCGTCCGCCACGTTCAGTCGAGCGGCCGGACGTTGGCCCGGATGAACGCGGCGACCTCGGCGATCGTCGTGCCCGGTCCGAACACGGCGGCGACGCCGGCCTCGCGCAGGGCGGGCACGTCGTCGTCCGGGATGATCCCGCCGGCCGTGACCAGGACGTCGTCGAGACCCCGCTCGTGGAGCAGGCGGGTCACCTTCGGGAGGAGCGTCATGTGGGCGCCCGACAGGATCGACAGCCCGACGACGTCCACGTCCTCCTGGAGGGCCGCGGTCGCGATCATCTCGGGTGTCTGGCGCAGCCCGGTGTAGACGACCTCGAACCCTTCGTCGCGCAGGCCGCGGGCGAGGACCTTGGCACCCCGGTCGTGCCCGTCGAGGCCGGGCTTGGCGATGAGGACCTTGATCGGCCGTGTCGGTCATGCGCCGGATGATAGCCGCGGCCCGGCGCAGGGGAAGGGGCGTCCGGTGCCCCCGGGAGCGGGCCGGCACTCTCGACCGGCCGTCAGGCGCCGGGCGCGCGCCGCTCGAGGTGGGCCAGGAACTCGGCCCGGGTCTTGTCGTTGGCCCGGAAGATGCCCAGCACGTGGCTCGTGGTCATGACCGTGCCCGGCTTGCGCACGCCGCGCATGACGGCGCACAGGTGGGTAGCCTCGATCACGACGCCGACGCCCTTGGGGCGCAGGCGCTCCATCAGGAAGTCGGCGATCTGGGAGGTCATCCGCTCCTGGACCTGCAGGCGGCGGGCGTACATCTCCACGATCCGGGGGATCTTCGAGAGCCCCACGACGCGCCCATTCGGGATGTAGGCGACGGCCGCGTTGCCGAAGAAGGGCAGGAGATGGTGCTCGCAGAGGCTGTAGAAGGGGATCTCCCGGACGATCACCATCTCGCTGTAGGCGACCTCGAAGAGCGCCCCGTTGATGAGCCGATCCGGGTCGACGTGGTAGCCCGCCGTGAGCTCCGCGTACATCCGGTGCACGCGCCCGGGCGTCCCGACGAGGCCGGGGCGGTCGGGGTCCTCGCCGATCTCGCCCAGGATCTCGCGCACGGCCGCCTCGACCCGGTCGTTCCGGCTGGCGTCGCCGCGCCCACCCGAGCCCTCGATCGCCCCGGCCGACGCCAGCGCCTCGGGCGCGGGGCCACTCCACTCGTCCCCCATCTCGGATTCGATCTCGGCGACGATGGAGCGAACGTTCTCCGGCAGGTCGGGCGTCGGCATGCGTTCCATCCTAGCGGGCCGCGTCGAGCCCGCCGCGGCCTGCGCCGGCGGCCGTCTCGCCGGGCTCCGGCCGGGCTGGCCCGGCCGGTCTGGCCCGGCCGGCAGCGGCGAGGATCGCCGCGACCACGAGGTCCGGAGCGTAGCGCATGAGGTTGTGGCCGAGCTCGGGTCGGGCGGCCGCCAGGATCGGGGAGCGGCCGGCGGCCGCGTGGGCCGCGGCGACTCCCCGCAGGGCGCGCAGCCGCCCGCCGGCCTCGTCGTCACGAGCCGCCAGCGCGACGACGCGCGCCTCGATCCCGGGCAGGACGGCGACGGGGTCGTAGCGCCAGAGCGCCTCGACCGACCCGGCCAGCGCGTGGGGATGGACCGCCACCTTGACCCGCCCGGCCGCCGTCTCGACGACCTGGGCCCGGGCCGCCCGCTCCTGGTCGGCGTCCCAGGTGGCGGGGTCGAACGCGGCCCGGTCGGCCAGCCAGGCGCCCATCGAGGCCAGCACCTCGGGCGGCTCCTCGATCGCGGCCAGCCATTCCGCGGGGCTCGATTCGCTGGTCGCCCCCACGTCCTCCCAGCCGCCGTCGACCAGCACGAGACCGGCACAGCGGTCGCCCAGCGCGTTCGCGGTCCAGGCAGCCACGGCGGCCCCGAAGCCATGGCCGGCGATCACGAATTGGGCGGGTGGCGCGCCCGGCGAACCGAGGACGCCAGCGGGCTCGTCGATCGGGAGGAGCCCGGCGCCCTCGGCGGCCGCGATCGCGTCCCCCGCCAGGGTGTCCGGGTCGTAGCCGTCGGTCGGAGCGTCGGACAGCCCGTGCCCCCGCAGGTCCGTGGCGACGACCCGCGCAACGCGGCAGAGCCGGCGCGCGACCGGCGCCCAGGACCAGCCGGTGTTCGCGAGGCCGTGGACCAGCAGGACCGCCGTGGGGCCGCCGTCCGCCCGCTCCGCCGGCCCGCCCCAGTCGAGGAAGTGGATCCGGGCCCCGTCGTCGGCTCGGACCAGGAACCCCTCGGGCTCCGCGTCGGCGTCCGGGGCGGGCGGCGTCCCGAGGCCGGCGAGGGCGCCCGCGAGCGGTGCGAGCCCGGGTCCGTCGAGGGGGTCCATCCCGGCCTACGATAGCGCCGCCATGCCGAAGCGCCGCCGGGGGATGACCGCCGCCCAGATCGCCGCGCTGCGCCGGCGCGGGTCGGCCCGCGGCGCGCGCTTCGAGCTCCTCGTGGACCGCGCGCTCGCGGCGATCCCGATGCCGTACGCGGCGGCCCTGCGCGAGGTCGCGATCGTCATCGCCGACGAGCCGTCGCCCCGGCAGCGACGCGAGGAGGACCTGGCCCCGGACGAGACGCTCTACGGCCTCTACGAGGGGACGCCCAGGACCGCCTGGGGTGCCGACGACGCCGCCTTCCCGAACACGATCACGATCTTCCGGCTCCCGCTGGAGGAGGACTTCCCTGACCCGTTCGACCTCGAGGACGAGGTCCGGATCACGGTCCTCCACGAGCTGGCCCACCACCTCGGCATCGATGACGACCGGCTCGAGGAGCTGGGCGTCGACTGACGGCCGGGCGCCGGGCGCGTGGCGCCGGCCGCCGGCGCGTGGCCCGGCCGCCGGCGCGTGGCTCGGCCGTGGGGCGGCGTCCCTACAACCCCGGGATCGGTGCGGCGGCGGCGATCAGCTCGCCGAGGCGGTTGATCTCGACGTTCCCGCCCGAGAGGACGACCGCGACCCGCTCACCCTCCCGGATCGGGATCCGGCCATGCAGGACGGCAGCGAGCGCCGCGCCTCCGGCCGGTTCGACGACCTGCTTCATCCGCTCCGCCGCGAACCGCAGGCCGGACAGGATCTCCGGGTCCTCCAGCACCACGATGTCGTCCAGCCAGCGGCGGGCCAGGGCGATCGTCCACTCCCCGGCGAACGGCGCATTGAGCCCGTCGGCGATGCTCACCGGCCGGAGCGGCACTGGCCTGCCCGCGGCCAGCCCCCGCCCGAGCGCATCCGAACCCGCCGGCTCCACCCCGTAGACGCGGGCGGACGGCCGGCGCTGCTTGACCGCGGCGGCCACGCCGGTCGCCAGGCCGCCGCCCCCGACCGGCACGACGACCACGTCGACGTCGGGCAGGTCCTCGACGATCTCCAGGCCCACCGTCGCCTGGCCCGCGATCGTGTCCGGATGGTCGAACGGATGCAGGAACGTGAGTCCCCGGGCGTCGCGGATCCGCTCCATCTCGGCCCAGGCTTCGGCCGTGTCCTGGCCGTGGAGGACCACCTCGGCCCCGTACCCACGGCAGGCGTCGACCTTGGAGCGCACCGCGGTCGCGGGCATGACCACCACGGCGGGGATCCCGGCGAGCCCCGCCGCGACCGCCACGGCCGCGGCATGGTTGCCTGCTGACACCGCGATGATTCCAGCCGCGCGCTCCGCCGCGCCGAGGCCGGCGACGCGCGTCGCCGCGCCGCGGACCTTGAACGAGCCGGTCCGCTGGAGATGCTCCGCCTTGGCGTGGATGGTCCCGCCCGCGACGCGGACTCCAGTCGTGGCGGCCAGCACGCGGGCCGCGGTCGTCGATGACAGCAACGGCGTCCGCTCCACGCGCCCGGCCAGGAAGGCGGCGGCGGTCCTGATCCGGGCCAGGGGCATCTCCAGGGGGGCGGGCCCGGCCCCCGGCGGCGTGCGCGGGTCGTCGATCATCGCCGGAGTCTACGGTCTCGAGCCGCGGAGTGGCGTCTTTCCGCCGCCGGTCACGCGCTATCCTCCGCCCTACGTCTCGTGTCGTTGTGAGCGCTCCTGACGGAGGACGTCGATGCCCGGGTTCACGCCGTTCACCAACAACTATTCGGACCTGTCCGACGACAACGGCTACCAGTTCGAGTTCAGGTGCGAAGTCTGCGGCTCGGGCTACAAGAGCGAGTTCGTCCGGTCCGCGATGGGCACCGCCAGCACGATGCTGTCCGGCGCGAGCAACCTGCTGGGGGGCCTGTGGGGCGCCTCGAACGCGGCGAACAGCGCCCGGGACTTCATGGACCGCGGCGCCCGCGACGACGCCCTCAAGGCGGCCTCCAACGAGATCATGCCCCTCTTCACCCGCTGCGTGGGCTGCAACAACTGGGTCGACGAGACCTGCTTCAACCGCGAGCGCAACCTGTGCACCCGGTGTGCCCCCAACCTCGCCGCCGAGATGGAGCGCGAGCGGGCGTCGGTCGGGCTGGACCAGATGCGCCAGAAGATGCAGGCCGAGACGGTCTTCTCGGGCGACGTGTCGGCCCGCCGCACCGTCTGCCCGTCCTGCGCCAAGCCGGTCGGCTCGGAGAAGTTCTGCGCGAACTGCGGGACGCGCCTCGGGACGGCCCATTGCACGCAGTGCGGCGGTGAGCTTGCCAGCGACGCCCGGTTCTGCGGGAGCTGCGGCGCGAAGACCGCCTGACCGACCGATCGCCGACCGGAGGGCTCGAGACATGGCTCCTGCGGGCTCGGACCTCCCGCGCTACGCCGGCGAGCTTCGCGTGCCGGGCAGCGCGTCCCGGCCGGCCACGGTCTCGCTCGACGAGGGAGCCGTCGTCCTTTCCCCGGAGAACGCCCCGCCGCGCACGATCGCCTACCGGGACCTGGCCGTGATCGGGATCTCCGGCAGCGTCGGCCTCCTCGCCACGGGCGACGCACCCGACGCCGAGCGCTGGCTGCTGGAGCGCTTCGGCCCGGCGATCGGGCCCCTCGTGGCCGAGATCCGGGAGCGGCGCCTTCGCCAGCGGCTCGACGACGCGTTCGTGGTGCTCCCGGACGGCGCACCCGTGGACCTCGCCGAGTACGCCGTCGCGGCGCCCGCGGCGGGAGCCTCCTCCACCGTCCCCGGGCCGGGGAGCCCCGTCGCCGTCGAGTCGGGGATCGCCCAGCTCGCGATCGACGGCTGGGGGCTGACGCTCGCGCCGCTCGACGAGCGGCTCCCGGTCCGGCGGGTTCGCCGGGCGGACATCACGGCGGTCGATCTCCTCCCGGCGGTCGGCGGCGTGCGCGTGACCGCCGGAGCCGGAGGCTTCGACCTGCTGCGCATGGGGCCAGCTTCGATCCGGGTCAAGGAGCTGATCGCGGAGCTGCCCTCGACCGCCTACCGCGATGCCGGGGCGATCCTCGGGACGCTCGCCCCGGACCTGCCGACGGGTTCGGTGGCCCTGGCGACCGGCGCCCTCCTCGACGGCCGGCCCGCTTCCCCGGCCGACCTCGGGGCTGCCTGGGAACCCCTCGAGCGAAGCGTCCTCGGCACGCCGACGTTCGCCGCCTCGTACGCGGCGCTGCGCGCCCGCGCCGGCGGGGCGAACGCGCTGCGCTGGATGGCCCTCGCCCCGGTCCAGCCCGGCAGTCCCGACGACCCGAAGCTCTGGTTCCTCGTGGCTCTGCCGGGCAATCTCGTCGCCCTCGAGCTCGTGAGCGAGGGCGCCCACGCCACCTACTGCTTCCGAACGGTCCCCCGGGCGACCTACGGCGGGGACGCGGACGTCGCGACCATCGATCCGTCCGCCGCCCGGATCGCCGTGGCGGGGGTCTCCGCGGCGCTCGTCGACGCCCGGTTCCTGCGCGAGCCGATCGCGCTTCCCGACGACCAGCTCGGAACGCCGAAGGGCCTGCGCTACCGGCTGGCGCTCCGGGCGATCCCTTCGCTGGCGATGGCCCGCCGGTACTTCGTCGCGCGCCTGGTCCATCGCGACGAGGCCAGCTGGGGCGCCGCGCTGGATGACCTGATCGCCTGGCATGCCACCTGCCGCGACGACGCGGCGGTCTGGCCGGGTCGCGCCGGCCAGGAGAGCCAGGTATCCGACGCCGCGGGCTCGGACGGCCCGCCCTGATGACCGCCCCGCGCGCGATCCGCCGCGCCATCCGCCGCGCCGCCGCCCCCAGCTGAGGAGAATCGATGCCGTCGTTCAAGCATCCCTGCCCCCACTGCGGCCAGCTCATCCTCCGGGACGTCGCCCGCTGCCCGTACTGCGCCGCGATCGATCCCTTCGCTCCCGGGCGCTGCCCGAAGTGCAGCGCGGCGATCGAGGACCTGGCCTGGCTCGCGTGTCCGCGCTGCGGCACGCCCCTCAAGGCGGGAGTCGCCGCGATGCCGACGCCGCCCCCGGGCGCGGGTGTCGCGACGCCGGGCACCGTGGCTGGGCCGGGCGCCGGCCCTGGCGCCGGAGCCGCGCCCGCGGGGGCCCCTCCTCCCTCACCGGCGGCCGTGGCCCCGCCGCCCCCGGCCGTGGCCGTTGCCCCGCCCCCGCCCCCGCCGCCCCCGGTCGTGGCGCCCGCAGCTCCGTCCGTCCCGGGCACGGGCGCGGCCTGCACCGGCTGTGGCTCCGCCCTGCCGCCGGGGGCCCGCTTCTGCACGACCTGCGGGACGCTGGCCGGGTAGTCCCGAAGTCGAGGACGGGCCCTGGGCCGGCACGTTCGCGGCCGCGTCGCAGCCCTGCTTGCATGTTTGCGCAAGTCATGAGAGACTTCGCCCATGACGACGGAAGCGGAGATTGCCGACACGGAGCGTGAGCGGGCTGCCCGGATCGGGCGCGCGCTGGCCGATCCGAAGCGGCTCTGGGTCCTCGAGACGCTCGCCGCGGGTGAGGCATCCGTCTCGGAGCTCTCTTCGTGCGTCGGATGCCAGGTACCCAACATGTCCCAGCATCTCGCCGTCCTCCGGAGCGCCGGGCTCGTGAGCACCCGTCGCGACGGCAGCACCGTCTACTACCGGCTCGCGGACCCGCGCGTCCTCGAGACATATCGCCTCATCCAGGGACTGGCCCGCTAGGCCGGCAGAACCCGCCTCGCGGGTAGAAAGGAACACTCGCCCGAATGGTCGAGATCAAGCACGCCACCGACGCCACCTTCGAAGAGCTCGTCCTCAAGGCCGAGCGGCCCGTGATCGTCGACTTCTGGGCGACCTGGTGCGGGCCGTGTCGGCTCGTCACCCCCGAGCTGGAGAAGCTCGCGGCCAAGTACGACGGCTCCGTCGATGTCGTCAAGGTCGACGTGGACGCGAACCCGGGCCTCAGCCGGGCGTTCAACATCCTGAGCATCCCGACGATCGCGTTCTTCCCGGGCGGCGACAAGCAGCCGATGGGCGTCGTGGGCTTCCAGCCCGCCGATCAGCTCGAGTCCCGCTTCGGCCTGGCCGAGTACGCCAAGCCCGTCGCCTGACCCATTCGGGCGGGCCCGTCGCGGCCACCCAGCGCCACTTATACCGCCCCGTCCGGTCCGCCGGTCGGGGCGGTTCCTCGTCTTCGTGCGCCGACGCGCGGGTCGCGCGGGCGTCAGCCCCCGGATGACTCGTCGGCAACCCGCCAGGCCAGCTCGAACCAGGCCAGCGCGCGGTCCAGGGCGAACCCGTCGAGCGTCGGCGGGGAGAACCGGATCCAGCCGGCGCCGCGGGGCGACGCCGTGACGTCGGCCGTGCGGAGCGTCGCGGCAGCGACCTCGGGTCGCAGCCTGAACTCGACGAGGGAGCCCGCCACGACGGCGAAGACGACGGCGTCGAGGCGCCAGGCCGTGCCGTCGTCGCCGGGCGCGGCGGTCGCTCCCTCGAGGAGGGTCGCCCTTTCCGCCAGCACCGACGCGAGGGTCGGCTCGGTCACCCGGCGGCCGCGAGGATCGCGACGAGATCGGCCTCGTGTTCCGCGTAGTGGTCCAGCAGCTCGCTGGTGAAGAACGCCTCGTAGGTCGCGTTCTTGATCCAGCGCGACTCGGGCACCACGGTCAGGTAGCCGCGCAGCTCGCCGGGCACGAGCCGGGCCCGCCCCAGGAGATCGTCGAGGGGGAGCGCCCGGAACTCGGCCAGGGCCTCCTCGTTGATCACGTCACCGCCCCGGCGGTCCCAGTCCTCCTCGCCCTGGCGCCATGACGGGCTCTCCTCGCCCACCGCCAGCTCCTGCGCGACGCGCAGCGCGTGCTCCTGCACGAACACCATGTGGCCGAGGAGATCGCGGCCGGACCAGCGGTCGGGGCCCGCGACGGGCCGCTCCAGCTGCTCGGGCGAGAGCGCCAGGAGGGCTTCGTACGGGCGCCAGGCGTCGCGCTCGTCTTCCAGGAACGAGAGGGCATCGAAGTACATGGCGCGATCGTACCCCCTAGGCCCCGATCGGCTCCCGGTACTCCCCGAAGACCTCGCGCAGGACGCGGCACTGCTCGCCCAGCGTGACGTATGCGGCGGCGCAGCGGATGAAGTGGGGCATCAGGTTCGTCTCGGACGACTCGGGGCGCGTGGCCGCGTCGCGCAGGCCCGCCAGCGCCGCGGCCACGGCTCCGAGGTCCCTCTCGCGGCGGGTGCGCGCAAGGCGTGCGAGGTGGCGCTCCAGCGACCCGGCCGGCACCTGGAGCAGGGGCACGGCGACCTTCTCGGAGTCGTCGACCTGGACGTTCACGCCGACGATGCCGCGCGAACCGCTGTCGACCTCGCGCTGGAAGCGATAGGCGGCGTCGGCGATCTCGCGCTGCGGGTAGCCGGCTTCGATCGCCGCGACCATCCCGCCGCGCCGGTCGATCTCGTCGAGGTAGCGCCAGACCTCGCGCTCCGTCCGGTTCGTCAGGGCTTCGACGAACCAGCTCCCGCCGAGCGGGTCGATGGTGGCGGCGACCCCGGTCTCCTCGGCGAGGATCTGCTGCTGGCGAAGGGCCAGGAGCGCGGCCCCCTCGGTCGGCACGGCCCAGGCTTCGTCGTGGGCGTCCGTGTGGAGGGACTGCGTGCCGCCCAGGACCGCGGAAAGCGCCTGCAGGGCAACGCGGGTCAGGTTGTTGAGCGGCTGCTGCGCGGTGAGCGAGACGCCGGCCGTCTGGGTGTGGAAGCGCATCCAGGTCGAGCGCTCGCTCTCCGCGCCGTAGCGCGCGGTCATCAGCTTCCACCAGATCCGCCGCGCCGCGCGGTACTTCGCGATCTCCTCGAAGAAGTCGCTGTGGGCGTTGAAGAAGAAGCTGAGGCGGGGCGCGAACTCGTCGACCCGCAGGCCGCGGGCGAGGGCGGCCTCGACGTAGGCCATCCCATCGGCGATCGTGAAGGCCAGCTCCTGGACCGCGGTGCTCCCGGCCTCCCGGATGTGGTAGCCGCTGATCGAGATGGTGTTCCACTTCGGGAGCTCCCTGGTGCCGAACTCGATGGTGTCGGTCACCAGGCGCAGCGATGGGCCGGGCGGCGAGATGAACTCCTTCTGGGCGACGAACTCCTTGAGGATGTCGTTCTGGGTGGTTCCCTCGAGGGCCGCCCGGGGCACGCCGCGCTTCTCGGCGGCCACGATGTACATCGCCCAGATCGGCGCGGCCGGCGCATTGATCGTCATCGAGGTCGAGACCCGGTCGAGCGGGAGGTCCGCGAGCAGAACCTCCATGTCGGCCAGCGAGCTGACCGCCACGCCGCAGGTCCCGAACTCGCCCTCGGCCTCCGGATCGTCGGTGTCGTAGCCGTACAGCGTGGGCATGTCGTAGGCGATCGAGAGCCCGGTCTGGCCGGCGGCGAGAAGCGAGCGGAAGCGGGCGTTGGTGTCCTCCGCGGCCCCGAAGCCGGCGAACATCCGCATCGTCCACGCGCGACCGCGGTAGCCGGTTGGATGGACGCCCCGGGTGAACGGCGGTTCGCCGGGAAACCCGACGTCGCGAAGCGGGTCGAAGTCGTCCCAGCGGCCTGCCCGGAGCGGCTCTCCGCGGTGGTCGACGGCGGTCGGGCCACCGCCGCCCGGGCCCTCGGCGTCGGGTCCTCCGTCGGCGTCGGCCCCTCCGTCGACGCCGGGCTGGAGGCTCCAGGGTCCGTAGAGCCGGGCAACCTCCACGTCGGAGATCGTGGAGAAGCGAAACCGCCTCTCCGGGGTCCGGGCCGCGGCCGGACCAAGCCGCTCGCGCTCCCAGGCCCGCTTTCGCGCCTGCCACGTCATGGTCGCGATGCTAGCGGTGCCTGCCGGGGGCGTCCAGCGGGCGGGGCCTTCGCACGCCCACGCGGGACCGCTCGCGGGGGGCTCGGGCGCCCACGCGGGACCGCTCGCGGGGGGCTCGGGCGCCCACGCGGGACCGCTCGCGGGGGGCTCGCACGCCCACACGGGACCGCTCGCGGGGGGCTCGGGCGCCCACGCGGGACCGCCCTCCGAAATGCGATGCCTTGCGCCGCATCATTTCGGGCCGACCGCGCCGACCGGTCGTCCCGTGCCGCTGGCCCGCCTGAGGCCACGGCGTCCGACGTGCGTCCGGTGATCGGCACGGACCCGCCGTGCCGACGCGCATGTCAGATGCCCGATCCTTCGGCGATAAGCGCATCGGCCGATGCCGCGCAAGGCATCGCATCGGAGGATGTCGTCCGCGAGGCCTGCGGCCCGTCGTCGGCGAGGCCTGCGGCCCGTCGTCGGCGAGGCCTGCGGCCCGTCGTCGGCGAGGCCTGCGGCCCGTCGTCCCGCAGGCCCGCTGCAAAGCAGGCTCAGCCCAGGGCCGCGATGGCCTCCTGGACGACGGACTCGTCCACGTCGGCGGCGATGACGACCTGCACGACGGCGCCATCCGCGGAAGGCCAGACCAGGATCGCCTGGTGCGATTCGCCGTTGACGAGGTTGAGCCGGAAGCCCGCTCGTCCGGCGATCGTCTCGTTCGTCGCGGATACGATCTGGACGCGCTTGTCCGCCGCAGCTCCCGACCGGTATTCGTCCGCCATCAGCGGGACGGTGAGCCCATCCGCGGTGAAGACCGCGATCTGGACACCGCTCACCGGGCCCAGCTTCCAGATCCCGCCGCCGTAATGCGTCTCGTGTATCCCGGCATCCCAGAGCGTTCCGAGGGTCGCCGGCGCGCAGAACCGCCCCGAATCTCGGCTCGATGCCTTCTGGCCCTGGAGCTGCGCCGGGACCCGCGCCTCGAGGTCCGGGTACGCACCCTTCATCTCCTGGCGATCGGCACCGCCGCAGGTGGCAGCTGGATCGAACGACGACGCTGCCGACGGGCCACCGAGCCCACACCCGGCGACGAGACCGGCGACGAGACCGCCGACGAGCCCGACGACTGCGAGCCGGGCGCCGATCATGCGCCGAGGGCGCGCGGGCCGCGACGCGGGCCGGCACGCAACCCGGGATGCGAGGCGGGACATGGCGCCAGGCGCCGGATTGCCATCGATCATTGGGAGAGCCTACCGCCAAGTGAGAACTCGGTGCCCGCGGGCACCTGGTACGAGCGTCCCAATGGTGGTGCGCGCGCACCGCGGACCATCGTGACGGCCCGCGCGGGACGGACGGCGGATTGCCCCGCGAGGAGGTCGAACGTAGGGTTTCCCCGTAGTCGCCGTGCGGCACTCCGGGAGGCTCCCTGGGGCGTCGACCACGGGTTCGGACAGGCAGGCAACCATTGTCGAGGGCGCCGGGGGGCGAACGCTGATGGGGCGCCGGTTGGTCTGGGCCACGAGTCGAGTAACCAAGACGCATCCGGCCCGCAGGCCCGGGTTCAGCGTGGCGGCTGCGGAATCATCGGCTCGCGGGGCTCTTCCCGCGATCCATCACGATCTCTCTTCGCGGGGACGTCCGGATGATCGGGCGTCCCCGCTTCTTCTTGCTCCCCGGCGAACCGCGGATAGGCTCCGGGACCGTGGCTTGCCGACGGGGCCAGCGGCGCGGATCCGCTCCCTGCTCGGCTGCGCCGAAGCGCAGCGAGCACGACCCGGACCGCGGCGACGAGCTCCGGATCGCGCCTGATCGTGCGCCCGACCCATTCGAGGTAGGTGGGCTCCAGGGCGGCGATCTCCTCCAGGCTCGAGCCGCAGAACTTCCCGAACGAGATCTCCGTCGCCAAGGCCACGTCGAGGGTGGGCCGCGGATGGCGCGGCGGCCTGCGGTTCGCGACCCGCTCCAGCGGGCCGTTGGGATCCGAAGCCCGACGGTCGCCCCCGTCGCCCTTCCCCGCCCGTTGGGGCTCGCGGTGCGCCCTGGGATGGTGCCGGAAGCCGCCCCCGGCCGGGGTCGTCGTCGCGTTGCGGGGCCTGAACAGCTCGGTCGTGTCGAGGCGCGCGGTCACCGGTCGCGAGGGCGGATCGGGGGGCGGTCCCGTCGGGCGCTCAGGCCCGGCTGCCCTGCGCGGCCCTCGCGCGGCGGCCTCGTCCTCGCCGGGCGTGCCGCCGCCGTCGGGCGATCGACCGCCCGCCGCGGACCGCCGGGCCGTCCGCGAGCGCGAGCCATCCGACCGGAGCTCCTCGTACGCCGCGTTGATCTCTGCCATCCGACGGGTCGCGAGCTCGCGTGAAGCGGCGTCCTGGGCAAGGTCAGGGTGATGCTCTCGAGCCAGGCGACGCCAGGCGGCCTTGACCGCAGCCTGGCTTGCGCCACGCTCGAGCCCGAGGATCCGATGGGGGTCATGGATCGCCACGACACCATGCTAGCCGAGGTCGCCCCGACTGCCCGCGCAGCGACCCCGGCCGCCCGCGCGGCGACCCGGGGTACGCTTCGCCCATGCGACGCATCCGGGCGGCCGTCCTGACCGCAGGCGCCACCGCGCTCGCGGCCGGGGTCCTCGCCCCGCTCGCCGGCTACGGCTTTGCCGTCGTCTACCGCCGGCGTGCGGGATTTCCTGCCCGGCGGCCGCCGCTGGAGACTCCGGCGGACCACGGGCTCCCGTTCGAGAACGTGACGATCGAGTCGGCGACCGGCGCGCTCCCGGCCTGGTTCATCCCGGCGGACGCTGCCGAGCCGGGGGCGGCACTGCGTCCGCGGCCTGGCGTCGTGCTGGTCCACGGCTGGGAGTCGAACCGGGCGCGCATGCTCCCCAACGCCCGATTCCTGCGGGCGGCCGGCTTCCATACCCTCATGTTCGACGTTCGCGGTCATGGCGAGAACCCGCCCGAGCTCCTCCCGATCAGCGCCGGCGAGTTCGGCGCGGACACGGCGGCGGCCGTGGCTGCCATGTCGGCGCGCCCGGAGGTCACGACCATCGGCGTCCTGGGCCACTCGATGGGTGCCGCGGGCGCCGCGATCGCCGCCGCTCGGGACCCGCGCGTCCGAGCCCTCGTGCTCACGTCCACGCCGGCCGATCCGCGGCGCCTGACCCGACGCACGTTCCAGCTCGCCGGCCTGCCCTTCCCCGGGCCCGTCGCGGCACCACTGTCCTGGATCACGACCCGCGTCTATCTCCGGCCCCGTGGCCATGCGCCCGGCGACATCAGCGCCCGACGCGCCGTCGAGCGCTACGCGGGCCCCGTCCTCCTCGTCCACGGATCGGCCGACGAGGTCGTCCCCGTCGCGGATCTCGCGATCCTCGCCCAGGCCGCCGGGCGGCGAGCGGGACGGCCCCTCGAGACTCTCGTCGTGGAGCGCGGCTTCCATCGCTGGCTCTACGAGGACCCCACGTACCGAGCTCGGATCGCCGCGTTCCTGGCCCGTCACCTCGGCGGGCCTCTGGACCCTGACGCCGCAGCGGCGGCGGCACGGGCCACCGAATCCACCCGCCCGCCGGACACGGCCGGGCCCCTGGCGGCGCTCGAGCGGAAGCGCGAGCGCTCCAACGGCACGGCCCCGCCGGCCCCCTCCTGACCTGCGGCCCCACTCCGCCGACCCATCCCGCCGGCGACCTCAACCCATAGCGGAGGCAGCCATGGAACCCGCGCTCGGCACCTGGGAGGCGATCGATTCGATCCGCGTCGTGCGGGAGTTCGCGGAGCGACCGCTGGAGCCCACGGCCCTCCAGCGCATCCTGGACGCCGGCCGCCGGGCCGGCAGCTCCAAGAACCTCCAGCGCTGGGCGTTCGTCGTGTGCCGCGAACGCGCCCACCTGGCCGAGCTGGCGACGGTCGGGCCGTGGGCCGGCCACCTCGCGGGGGCGGCCGTCGCGATCGCGCTCGTCTCGCCCGACCCGCGCGCCGCCGGCGCACCCCTCTCGATCCCCTGGGACCTGGGACGGGCCGCCCAGAACATGGTCCTCGCCGCGTGGGAGCTCGGGATCGGGAGCGTTCCGGCGACGGTCTACGACCACGTCCGGGCGAACGCGCTCCTGGCCCTTCCGGACGGGATGCACTGCGAGTTCATCCTGTCCTTCGGCTACCCGGCGGACCCGACGGTGCTCGACGCTCCGAAGCGGGCCGGGGGACGCAGGGCGCTCTCCGAGATCGTCCACGAGGAGCGCTGGTAGGTCAGTCGCGCCCGGTGGCACGCTCGGATTCGGCGAGAGCCGGCTCGGCGTGGGTGGCTGCGATCTGCGCCTCCTCGAAGCGCATCTCCGCCTCGAGCCCGACGTCGAGGGTGACTGCCGACCGACTCTCGGGGGCCGGGGCGCCGGCCGCGACATAGGACGCGAAGGCCGTCTCCAGGCCCACGTCCTTGGTGGCCGCCTCGGACAGGAGCCACTTGTGCTCCAGCAGGTCGCAGTAGGCCTGCACGGGGTCGCGACCCGGCCCGATGACCGGCGCGAGGCGGGCGAGGTATGGATCGAGGACATCCGTCCGCCAGCGCGCGGCCCCCTCGTCGGACGAGATGTGACGCTTCTCGAACCAGCCCAGCCAGGCCCGGTACTCGCGCAGGTCGTTGAGCAGGAGGCGGGCCTGGCCTTCCAGCCCCGAAAGGCCCGTCCGGCGCTCCAGCTCACGGGCGTGGAAGTCCCGCCGGGTCACCACGGTCCGCAGCTGGATCCGCCCACTCGGCCCGGGCGTCAGCTCGATCTCACCGACGGCGAAGCCAAGCTCGTTGAGGCGGCGCAGCCGGGCCTGGACGGCGAACCGGTCACCGGGTGAGATGTCCACGCGCTCGAAGAGCTCGGCCCACAGCGCTCGGTACCGTTCGCGGACGGCCTCGGCCGCCGCGAGCTGCTCGTCCATCGCCTCCGGATGGCCCTGGAACGCCGCGAGGTCGGCCAGGCCGAAGGCCACGTTCTCGACGAGCACGTCGAGGTCGAAGGCACGCTGCCCCTCGGACAGCTCCGGATGCACCTCGCTCGTCTCCGCGTCGACGAGGTAGGCCTGGATCGTGTCGCCGTCACGACGGAAGAGCGTGTTGGCCAGCGAGCAGTCGCCCCAGTAGACGCCGGCCCGGTGGAGGTCCACCAGGAGCGAGGCCATCGCGTCCAGGAGCCGGTCGCGGTAGGCGCCGGCGCTCAGCGAGACTCGCATCAGCAGGCGCCGGTACTGCAGCGAGTGGCGGAGGAACTCGGTGACCAGGATGGCCGTGCCGTCCTCGTCACGCTCGGCCAGGCCGATCGCGCGGACCGCCGGAAGGGCCAGGCTCTCCAAGCGCACCAGCACGTCGTACTCGCGCCGGGCAACCCCGAGCGGCTCCTCCTTGAGCGCGTACGTCGTGCCGTCGAGGACGACGAAGCGGACGAGGTGGCGCGACGGGCCGACCGGGAGATGCCGGATGACGGCCCGGTCGGAGCGCCAATCCCTGAGCGGCAGCTCCCAGGGCAGCGCGAGCAGCGGGTCGGAGGTGACTCGCAGCCGGAGGGAAGGGAGCGCGGGCATCAGGCCCGTGCCTCGCTCAGAGCCGCTTCCGGAGGTAGGTCGTCAACGACGCGTCGTAGCCGGCGCGCTCGAAGAGCCGGCGCGCATCCGGTCGGTGGTGCCCCGCGGTGACCTCGAGGAAGGCAACCCCGGACTCGACCCCTGCCCGCTCCGCCTCCGCCATCAGGGCCGCCCCGACGCCCCGGTCGCGGTGGGCGGCATCGACGACCAGGGCCATCACGCGCAGCAGCAGGTCGGCCGTCTCGAACCTGGGCATGACCGCGCAGGCGATGAAGCCCAGCCGCTCGCCATCCGCCTCGGCGATCCGGACCGGGGAGTCGAGCTCGGCATAGCGCTCCAGGCGCCGCACGATGTCGGTTCCGCCGGCCGTGTAGCCCTCGTCGGTCAGGAGCCCGGCGATCCAGTCCGCATCGTCGGGGCCGGCCTCCCGGAAGGTGATCGTGGCGCGCTCGTCCGTCATGGCCCGATGGTACCCGCTCTCGGCGCTCACGAGGTGAGGGCCGGTCGCCCGCCGCGGGCCGGTCCCCGCCGAGTCGACTGGGCAGCGCCTGGAGTCCGGTCAGGCTTGCCGCCGGGCCACCAGGAGCGTCGCGTCCGAGCGCAGCGGGATCGCCTCCGGGCTCGGCAGGCCCGCGGCGCGGAACAGGTCCGCGTGCTCGGCCACCGTTCGCAGCCGGGCGCCGTGGTAGAGCTCGTCCAGGGCGACGCCGGCGATGAGCTGCCCGTGGAGCGTCTCGTACTCGTCCAGCGATTCGGGCAGGCACCAGCCCAGGACCAGCAGCCGCCCCCCGGGACGGAGCGCTCGCCAGGCCGCGCGCAGGGCCGTGGTCGGATCGTCCAGCGCATGGAGGGCGTGCTGGAAGTAGGCGAGGTCGAAGGCGCCGTCACGATCGAGGTCGGCCACCTCGCGGGCCTCGATCCGGATCCGATCCTCGAGCCCGGACTCCTGTACCCGGCGCATGGCCCGGGCGACCGAGTCGGGCTCGGACTCGACGCCGATGAGCCGGACCCTGGGAAACCGTCGGGCGACCGCCTCGAGCCACCGACCGCCGCCGCAATGGAGGTCGACGGCGTCCAGGCCGGTGACCAGGTCCGTGACCAGGTCGGGCAGCGCCGCCAGGACCTCCTCGAAGAAGACGGCGATGTCCTGCCTGGTCAGCTGCTCGATCGCCCGGTAGAAGCGCGGCGAGCGCGACGCGACCGGCACGCCCGTCCGCAGGTAGTCCGCGAGATGCTCGTAGTCGAGGCTGGCGGTCACGGTATAGGTGAACTGCCCGCCCAGGTACTCCGGCCGGTCCACGTCGAGGAGGATCGCGGCGACCTCCGGGTCCAGCCCCAGGCGATCGCCGTTGCGGGTCAGGAGCTCGGCCGCATACGCCGCGCGGCACCACGCCGCGATCGGCAGGGGGGCGGCTCCGGCGGCGGCGGCGAGTGCGTCCGCCGCGAGGCCGTCCGAACCTGCCTCGCGCAGCCGGGCGAAGAGACCGAGCTCGATCCCGAGCTGCACGATCCAGGCCCGGTAGAAGCCCACCAGGCTCGTGACGAGGTCGTCGAATCGTTCGTCGAGCTGCATCGCCGGCATTGTCGCACGACCGACAGGGCCGGAACCCGCCAGCAGGCCCGGGCGGCCGATGGCATGCTCCGGTCCATGACCGCCGCCGCCCGACCACTCGCCGCCTCGACCGCACGTGTCGCGCTGGCTCTCGTGACCCTCTACCTCGTGTGGGGCTCGACCTACCTCGGGATCCGGATCATGGTCGGTTCCATCCCGCCCCTCCTGGGAAGCGGGATCCGCTTCCTCGCAGCCGGTTCCATCCTGTACGTGCTGGCCGGCCGCCGGGCCGGCGGCCTGGTCGTTCCCGGTCGGGCCGAATGGCGCGACGCTGCCGTCATCGGGGCCTTCCTGCTGGTCGGCGGCAACGGGCTCCTGGCCATCGGGGAGACGACCGTCGCGTCGGGCATCGCGGCGCTGATCATCGCCACGATGCCGCTGTGGGTCGCCGTGATCGGCCGGCTCTTCTTCGGGATGCGCCTCGCCTGGCTGACCGCGGGTGGGATCGCCATCGGCCTCGCCGGCGTCGCGGTCCTGGTCTGGCCCACCGGCGGCGTGGCCGGGATCGACCCGCGCGGGGCGCTCCTCGTGATGGGCTCGCCGATCCTCTGGGCGATCGGGTCGCTCTACAGCCGGGGAGCCCGGCACACCGAGCGTCCGCTCCTCGGCGTCGCGATGCAGATGCTCTGGGGCGGGATCTTCCTGACCCTCCTCGCGATCGCCCTCGGCGAGCTGGCCGCGTTCCGGCCCGCCTCGCTGACCACGGACAGCGTCGTCGCCGCGGGCTACCTCATCCTCGTCGGGTCCCTGGTCGGGTACAGCGCCTACGGCTGGCTGCTGCGGGTGGCTCCCCTCCCCCTGATCTCCACGTACGCCTACGTGAACCCGATCGTCGCGGTCCTGCTGGGCGCGACGTTCCTCGGGGAGCCGGTCACGCCGCGGACGCTCCTGGCGGGCGTGATCATCGTCGCGGCGGTCGCGGTCATCGTGTGGGCGCGCAGCCGCGAGAGCGCGGCGAGCGCGCCGGATCCGGACGAGCTGGTCGAGGCCGCCTGACCGCGTCGAAGCCGCCGTCAGCGGAACAATCGACGGGCACAAGCGGCCTGTGGCGCGTATTCTTCGGTTCCTGCACGCGAATTCCGAAGAACTCTTGCCCTGAGGCCTGCCCGGTGGTACACCCGGTCCTCGATGTGCTCGACCGCTCGATCCTGCGCGAGCTCCAGGCCGACGGCCGCCTGGCCAACCTCGACCTCGCCCGCCGGATCGGCCTTTCGCCGCCGGCCACGCACGCCCGGGTCCGGCGCCTCGAGCAGGCCGGCGTCATCGCCCGCTACGTGGCGATCGTCGACTCCGAGGCCGCCGGCTTCGATCTCCTGTGCTACGTGCAGGTCGGCCTGCGGGCCCACGGCCGGGCCGAAGTGGAGCAGTTCCGGGAGGTCATCCGGGATGTCCCCGACGTGCTGGAGTGCCATCACGTCACCGGCGAGTACGACTACCTGCTGCGGGTGGTCCTGCGCAACCGCCGCGACCTCGAGCGCTTCGTCGTGGAGCGGCTTTCGCCGATCCCGAACATCGCCCGGATCCAGACCAGCCTCGTGCTCCGGGAGGTGAAGCGGACGACCGCGCTGCCGCTCGACGAGCCGGTGCCGACCGCCGGGCCGGCCGCCACCTGAGCCGCGCCACCCCCGCGGACCCCGGCCACCCGATCCACGACCGCCCGAACGCCGGCGAAGAGGCCGGCCAACCTGGAGGAATTCTCGATGACCGAGAGCCACGACCACCTCGCGACGATGGGCCAGCAGCACGGCCGCCGGTCGTGGGCCGAGCCCTGGAAGATCAAGATGGTCGAGCCGCTCACGGTGACGACCCGCGAGCAGCGCCAGGCTGCCCTCACCGAGGCCGGCTACAACACGTTCCTGCTCCGCTCGGCCGACGTCTACATCGACCTCCTGACCGACTCGGGAACGTCGGCCATGAGCGACCGGCAGTGGGCCGGGATGATGCTCGGCGACGAGGCCTACGCGGGCAGCCGCAACTTCTACCACCTGGAAGAGGCGGTCCAGAAGCGCTACGGGTACCGGCACATCGTCCCGACCCACCAGGGCCGGGGCGCCGAGCACCTGATCTCGCAGACCCTGATCAAGCCGGGCGACCACGTGCCGGGCAACATGTACTTCACGACCACGCGCCTCCACCAGGAGATGGCGGGGGCGACGTTCCACGACGTGATCATCGACGAGGCCCACGAGCCGGCGGCCCTCCATCCCTTCAAGGGGAACGTCGACCTGGGCAAGCTCGAGGCCCTGATCGCCGAGGTCGGGGCGTCGAAGATCCCCTACGTCTCGCTGGCCGGCACGGTCAACATGGCCGGCGGCCAGCCGGTCTCGATGGCCAACGCCCGCGAGCTCAAGGCGCTCTGCGCGCGCCACGGGATCCGGGTCCTGCTCGACGCGACCCGGATGGTCGAGAACGCCCTGTTCATCCAGGAGCGCGAGGCCGGCTATGCGGACAAGAGCATCGCCGAGATCCTGTTCGAGTTCTGCTCCCACACCGACGGGGCCTGGATGTCGGCCAAGAAGGACAACCTGGTCAACATCGGCGGCTGGCTCGCCGTCAACGATCAGGACGTCTTCGAGGAGCTGCGCAACCTGGTCGTCGTCTACGAGGGCCTGCACACCTACGGCGGGATGGCCGGGCGGGACATGGAGGCGCTCGCCATCGGGATCGAGGAGGCCGTGCAGGACGAGCACGTCCGGAGCCGGGTCGGCCAGGTCCGCTACCTGGGCGAGCTGCTCACCTACTGGGAGATCCCGATCGTCCAGCCCGTGGGCGGCCACGCCATCTTCCTGGACGCGAAGCGCTTCTACCCGCACCTCGCCCAGGACGCCTTCCCGGCCCAGACGCTCGCCGCCGAGCTGTACCTGGACTCGGGGATCCGCTCGATGGAGCGGGGCATCGTCTCGGCCGGGCGCGACCCGGAGACGGGCGACCACAAGCGCCCGAGGCTGGAGCTCACCCGCCTGACGATCCCCCGGCGGGTCTACACGCAGGCCCACATGGACGTCGTGGCCGAGTCCGTCAAGGCCTGCTTCGACGTGCGCGACCAGGCGACCGGGCTGCGCATGTCCTACGAGCCGAAGTACCTGCGCTTCTTCCAGGCTCGCTTCGAGCCGATCTGAGAGAGCTCGACGGCGGGGCAGTCGACAGCGCTCCGCGGGCCGGCGGGCCGGCGTCAGAGCCGGAGGCCGCCTTCAAGGAGGTCCAGGGCCCGGTCCATGTCCCCGAGGACGTCGAAGCCCGGGTCCTCCATCATCGGGGCCATCGCGGCCATCATCGCGCCCATCACCGCACCGGTGTAGACGCGCACCCGGAAGTCGCCCGGGTCGCGGCCGACGCGCTCGGCGAGCATCGTCCCCATCAGCCGGGCGGTCCGCAACAGGTCCGCGACATACGCCCCCTGGAGCTCCGGGACCCTGTGGACGAGGAGACCGCGCTCGCGCTGGTCCTCGACCTCGTCCGGCGAGAGCGCGCCCCAGACCTCGTGGAGGGCGGAGCGCAGCGCGGCGATCGGCGGCACGTCCGCCGGCTGCCGCCGGAAGGCCTCGACCAGGAGCGGGTCCAGGGCGTCGAAGACGACGACGTCCTCCTTGGTCGGGAAGTAGCGGAAGAAGGTCGAGGGCGAAACCTCGGCCGCCTCGGCGATCTGCTCGACCGTGGTCTCGTTGTAGCCCTGCTCGCGAAACAGGCGCAGCGCGTGTTCCTGGATCGCGAGCCGGGTCTTCTGCTTCTTCCGCTCGCGCAGCCCGGCCGGCAGGCCGTCAGCTCGTGGCAATGGCTGGCTCATGGCCGGATTGTGGCCCCTCCCGCACCGCCACGGAAGACCGCCGCGGCAGGAAGGCCAGGGCGAGCGCGATCCCGGTCACGGCGATGATCGCCGTCACGCGCAGGGCGTCCGTCATGCCGGCCAGGAAGGCCGAATGGACGCCCTCCGCGAGTGCGGGCGAACCCATCTGCCGCGCGACGGCCAGCCCTCCGAACACGCTGGCCCTGACCGCGGCCGCGGCCTCCGCCGGAAGGCCGGCAACGGGCACGAGGCGCTGGTAGGTGGACGTGAGGACGCTGCCCAGGATCGTCGCCCCGAACGCGGGCCCCAGCTTGATGGCCGCCTGGACGAGCGCCGAGCCGACCCCGCTGTGCTCGGCATCGAGCTCGATCATCGCGGCCGACGCCGCCGTCGCGAGGCTCATCCCGGCGCCGAACCCGACCACGAGCGTCCACGCCACCTCGACGACCTGGCCCGTCGCGAGCGTCATCGTCGAGCCGACCGCAAGCGCGCCTGCCATCAGCGCAAGCCCGGCTGCGACCGTGATCCTGGGGCCCACCCGCGCTGCGACGCGGTCGGCCGGGATCGCACCCGCGGCCATGCCCAGGATCACCGGCAGCAGCCGGAATCCGGCTGCCTGGGCATCGAGGCCGAGCACGGCCTGCCAGTACTGGGGCAGCGTGAAGAGGAGTCCGAAGAGCCCGAAGATGCCCATCCCGGCCAGCGCCACGCCCCAGGCGAAGCCCCGCAGCCGAAAGAGCCTGAGGTCGACCAGGGGCTGGGCTCCGCGTCGCGCGAGCCGCGCCTCCCACCCCACGAAGGCCACGGCCACGCCGATCCCGACCAGCAGCGGCACCAAGGCATTCGGGTCGCCCCAGCCCAGGCGGCCGGCTTCGATCAGACCGTACATCAGGAATGTCAGGCCGGCGCTGGAGGTCGCGATGCCCAGCCAGTCGATCCGCGGCCGCGTCGTCGCGCGCGTTTCCGGCACGAGCGCCACGACCGCCACGATGCCCACGAGCACGACCGGGACGTTCAGCAGGAACACCCAGCCCCACCACACGTTCGAGAGCATCCAGCCACCGAGGATCGGGCCGATCGGCATCGACAGGAAGTTGGCGGCGCCCCAGACGCCGATCGCGCGCGGTCGCTCCTTCTCCGTGAAGAGGACCGTGATCACGGACAGCGCCATCACGATCATCCCTGCCCCGGCGAGGCCGAGCACGGCCCGGGCCACGATGAACGCGAGCGGCGTCGGAGCGTAGGCACACGCGAGGGAGGCCGTTCCGAATAGGACCAGCGCACCCAACATGACGCCGCGCCGTCCGAACCGATCGCCGATAAGCCCGGCCGGCAGCATCGCGGCCGTCAGGGCCAGGGTGTACGCGGTGACGAACCACTGGAGCTCGCTCTCCGACGCCTTCAGTGCGCCCGCGAGTGTCGGGAGGGCCAGGCTCAGCACGGTCGCGTCGAGGCCCACCGCGAGGAGCGCGAGGCTGATCCCGCCCAGGGCCCACCAGCGGCGAGATCCCCGGCGGTCCGTCGCCCGGGTTCCAGGAGCTCGCTTGTTCATGACAGTCTCCATCGTGTTGCTGTCTATCGTATCTGATAGCGACTGTCATAATACAGCATCACGCAGGACACGCAAGCGCAGGTCGAGCGCCTCCGCCGTGGCCCGGCATGTCGGAGCGCGCGCCCAGGGGGGTCGTCAGGAGTCCCGGCGCGGCCCCAGGATGCGTCGGGCCACGGATGCCTCGAGCGCCAGCAGCCCCGCGGTGACGGCGGCCAGGACGACCCCGAACGCGCCCGCGCGCCAGTTGTTCTTCACGAGCCCGCCGAACAGGACGTGCCAGGCCCCGAACAGGAACGCGCCCGCCAGGGCAATCGCGACGACGACACCCGAAGCGATCAGCACGCGCTCACGGCGGCCGCCGCGCGCCCAGGCGCCACCGACCCCCGCCCGAACGCCGGCGAGCCGGCCTCGGAGCGGCGGCGCCGTCCTCGCTCGGTCGGGCATCAATACCGGCCCAGCGCCGGCCAGCGCTCGAATCCGTCGGCCGGGAGCGGCTCGCAGCGGATCGGGCGGTCGGCCCGGTAGCCCATGGCGTAGTCGGCCTGGATGAGCGTGTGGAGCTGGCTCGTCCCCTCGTAGATGACCGCGGCCTTGGAGTTGCGCAGGTAGCGCTCCACCGGGAACTCGTTCGAGTACCCGTTCGCACCGTGGACCTGGATCGCGTCGAGGGCGGCCTGCACCGAGTGCTCCGTGGCGTGCCACTTGGCCAGGCTCGTCTCGCGGGTCGTCCGCACGCCGTGGTTCTTGAGCCACCCGGCCCGCCAGACCAGGAGCCGCCCGGCCTCGGTCCCGGCGGCCATCTTCGCGATCATCTGCTTGACCAGTTGGTGCTCGCCGATCTCCTTCCCGAACGTCTGGCGCTCGTGGGCGTACTTCACGCTGGCGTCGAGGCAGGCCTGGGCGAGGCCCACCGCCCCCGCGGCGACGGTGTAGCGACCCTGGTCGATCGCGCTCATGGCGACCAGGAAGCCCTCGCCCTCCTCGCCGATCCGGTTGGCCGCCGGCACCTCGACGTTGTCGAGGTTGATCAGGCCGGTGTTGCCGGCCCGGATCCCCAACTTCCCGTGGAGCGTGCCGGTGGTGAGGCCGGGCATCCCCCGCTCCAGCATGAACGCCGTGACCCCCTTGTGGCGCTTCGCCCGATCCACGGTCGCGAAGACCAGGAAGTGGTCGGCCAGGTCGGCGAGGCTGATCCAGATCTTGCTGCCGTTGAGGACGTATGCGTCGCCCTCGCGGCGGGCCGTGGTCTGCAGCGCGGCGGCGTCGGTCCCCGCGCCCGGCTCGGTCAGCCCGAAGGTGGCGAGCTTCCTGCCCTGGGCCTGGGGAACCAGCCAGCGGCGCTTCTGCTCGTCCGTCCCCCACTGGAGCAGGGTCAGCGAGTTGAGCCCGACGTGGACGCTCATCACGACCCGGAAGGCCGTGTCCGCCCGCTCCAGCTCCTCGCACAGGATGGCGTAGCTAAGGTAGTCCATGCCCGACCCGCCCCACGCCTCCGGGATCGGCGCGCCGAGATAGCCCAGCTCCCCCATCTTCGCGAAGATCTCGGGATGCGCCTCGGCGCTGGCGTCCCAGTCGCGGATGTTGGGCAGGATCTCGGCGGCCACGAAGTCGCGGACGGATTCCTGGACGAGCCGGTTCTCGTCGGAGAGGGAGAAGTCGATCACGGGGTACCTCGGCTGGGCAGGCTCTCCGGCCCGCGCTCGTCCCCCGATCCTACGACGATCGCGCCGACCGCTTCCGCGGGTCCCGCCGGGAGCGACGACCACCCCGGCGCGAAGGCCGCGCCCGCCCGCGGCGCCCGCGCCGAGGACCCCGCGGCGGGACCGGGGCACGGGTCGCCGTGCGTCTCATGGGAACCGGGGCCGGCGCCGCCCGGGCCCGTATACTCGGTCCCGGTCCGCCGCAGCCCGCCGCGTTTCCCGGCCCGGCCGGCGACGAGCCCGAGGTTTGACGCGATGGACACCCTGGCCGCCCCCACCGCCCTCCCGGACGCCGGGCTGGACCTCGCCGCGCTCGCGGCGGACAACCTGACGCCCGTCCTCGGGCGCTACTTCGAGCGCTCATGGAGTCGCGGCGAGGGTCACCGCCTCTTCGACACGGACGGCCGGGCCTACCTGGACTTCGCGAACGGCATCGCCGTCAGCGTCCTGGGCCACGGCCATCCCGCGGTCAGCGCCGCGATCCACGCCCAGGTCGACCGGCTGATCGCGCCGATGGCGGCCATGGGCTACGCCGAGCCGACCGTGCGCCTCGCCCGCGAGCTGGCCGCGACCCTGCCGGACCCGATCGACTCGGTCTTCTTCATGAACTCGGGGTCCGAGGCCATCGAGGCGGCGCTCAAGCTGGCCAGGCGGGTCACCGGCCGGCCCGGGATCATCGCCTTCCGGGGCGGCTTCCATGGGCGAACGTTCGGAGCGGCCTCGGTGACCAGCTCCAACATCAACTACCGGCAGGGCTACGAGCCGCTCCTTCCGGGCGTCTACCTGAGCCAGTTCCCAAGCGTGTACCGCGACTTCGGCGGCGACGAGGCCCGCGCCGTCGAAGGGGCGACCCGCAGCCTTAGCGAGCTCTTCCGGACCACGATCGCGCCGGCCAGCGTCGCCGCGATGGTGATCGAGCCCGTGCAGGGCGAGGGTGGCTACATCCCCGCGCCCGCCGGGTTCCTGCGGACCCTGCGCGAGATCTGCGACGAGCACGGGATCCTGCTCGTCGCGGACGAGGTCCAGGCCGGCTACGGGCGGACCGGGAAGATGTGGGCGTTCGAGCACGCCGGGATCGTGCCCGACGTCGTCTGCATCGCCAAGGCGATCGCCAACGGCCTGCCCCTCTCGGCGATCGCCAGCTCCCGGGCGCTCCAGCTGCGCTGGGGTCGGAGCGCCCATGGCACGACGTACGGGGGCAGCCCGGTGAGCTGCGCGGCCGGCCTCGCCGTCCTGGCCACGATCCGCGAGGAGCGCCTCGTGGAGAACTCCGCCACCCGGGGCAGCGAGCTCATGGCCGGTCTCCGGGACGTCGCCACCACGGACCAGCGGATCGGCGACGTGCGCGGGCTCGGCCTGATGATCGGCGTGGAGTTCGTGAAGGACCGCGCCACGCGCGAGCCCGATGGGGCGCTCTGCGAGGCGGTCATCCAGCGCTGCGCCGACGAGGGGCTGCTCGTCCTCTCGTGCGGGCTGGACCACAACGTGATCCGCTGGATCGCGCCCCTGAACGTCACCTCGAGCGAGATCGAGGAGGGGCTGGCGATCTTCCGCCACGTCCTGGCGACCCTGCCGGCTGATCCGGGCCAGGCCGGCTGATCCGGGCCAGGCCGGCTGATCCGGGCCTGGCCTCCAGAAATCGAGAACGGCCGCGCCGATCGGCGCGGCCGTTGCCCTTCCCGGGGCGTCAGCTGACCATCGAGTTCCTGGTCAGGAAGGCCATCACGTCCTCGAGACGGAAGCGGCGGTCGCCCCTGCGGCAGACCCGGAAGAACGGGAGCTCGCCCCGATCGCCGAGGCGCTTCACGGTGTTGACATGCAGGTGGAGCATCTCGGCGACTTCGGTCGCAGTGAGAAGCGGTCCGAGCTCGCTGATGGCCATGGGGTTCCTCGTGATCGGTGATGGCCGCAGGAGACGCGTCTGGTGGCGACGGGTGTGGTGCAGCCGGTTGCGCCTCGGAGCGTAGGGGTTCGGGGGTGCTCCGGCCAAGCCGTACCTTCGGCACCTGCGGGCCCGTACGCCGGTCCCGACCCGGTGCGCGGCAGCACCGCCCCGGTTGGACCGGATCGACCGGGACGCGTCTCGGGCACGTGGCCTGCGGCTAGCCCCACCCCCAGGATGCCGGGCAGCCGGCTGTCCAGCGGGGGCTCCGGGGCGGTACGGTCGGGGTCATCATGAGCGTCTTGAACACCGGACCGGCCACGGCACAGGGCATCCCCCGCGCCGCCCTCGCCGCCTTCATTCGCTCGCCGCTCGAGCCCGCGACCTGGCGGGCGGTCATCGTGATCGTCCTGGGCTTCGGCCTGCTCGGGGCGGCCTTCTCGGGCCTGTCCGCCATCTTCGCCACCGGTGGGTCGCTCCTCGTGATGCTGGTGGGCATCCCGATCATCGCCCTGGGCATCGAGCTCTGCCGGCTGTTCGCAGTGGTCGAGCGCTGGCGGATGGCGTTCGTCGACGGCCGACCGCGGCGCCCGCACGCCTACCGCTCGTTCGACGCGGCCCTCCGCCGGCCGCTGGGCCCCTGGCTCCGCCAGTGGGCCGAGGCCACGTTCGTGGACGAGAACCGCTGGCGCGACGTGGCCTACGTGCTGGTCGCCTTCCCGCTCGCGACGATCGAGTTCGTGGTCGTCGTCACGCTCTGGAGCCTCGCGGCCGGCCTGCTCCTGGCGCCGTTCGTGCTGGCTGCCCTCCAGTCCGCCGGGTTCCACTGGGTCACGTTCGGGCAGCGCTGGGTGACCCCGTTCGATCCGACGGTGGGCGCAGCCGTGGCGCTGGTCCTGGGCCTGCTCCTCGTGCCCGTCGCCGCGAGCGTCTCGCGGGGCCTGGTGATCCTGCACGGCGCGGTCGTGGACGGGCTGCTCTGCGTCAGCGAGCGCGCCGAGCTGCGCCAGCGAGTCGAGCACCTGAAGGACAGCCGGTCCGCGGCGCTCGAGGTTGAGGCCAGCGAGCTGCGCCGGATCGAGCGCGACCTCCACGACGGTGCGCAGCAGCGCCTGGTGATGATGACGATCGACCTGAGCCTGGCGACCGAGCGCATCGACAGCGATCCGGCCGCCGCCAAGGAGCTCGTCCGCGACGCGCGCGAGCACGCTCGGCAGGCCCTCGCGGAGCTCCGCGACCTCGTTCGCGGCACGGCGCCCGCCATCCTGCTGGATCGCGGGCTGGTGGCGGCCCTCGGTGCGATTGCGGGTCGCTGCTCCATTCCGACCGTCGTCGACGGCCGGCTCGCACCGGGGCAGCGGCTCCCCCACGCGGCGGAGCGGGCGGCCTACTTCGTGGTCGCCGAGGCGCTGGCGAACGTCGCCAAGCACAGCCAGGCCCAGCGCTGCGAGGTCGTGTGCTGGATCGAAGGCGACCGCCTGGTCGTGGAGGTTCGGGACGACGGCGTCGGCGGCGCGGTCATCGCGGAGGGCGGCGGCCTGGCCGGGCTGCGCGACCGGGTCGAGGCCCTCGATGGCGCCTTCATGATCTCGAGCCAGCCGGGCGGCCCGACCATCCTCCGCGCGGAGCTGCCCGTGACCGGCTGAGTCGCGCGCGGCCCGCTGGCCTGCCATGATCAGCGCGATGGCAGGCCAGCCGCTCCGGGTCGTGATCGCCGAGGACTCCGCGCTCATCCGCGAAGGCCTGGCCCGCGTGATCGAGGAATCGGGCGGCACCGTCGTGGCCAAGGTCGGCGACGGCCCCAGCTTCGTCGCCGCGGTCGAGGAGCACCGTCCCGACGTCTCGGTCGTGGACGTCCGGATGCCGCCCACCCAGCGCGACGAGGGGCTCCGGGCGGCCATCGAGGCGCGCCGCCGGGTCCCGGGCACGCCCGTGCTGGTCCTCAGCCAGTACGTCGAGCGCCAGTACGCGACCGAGCTGCTGGCGTCGGGCGATGGCGGGATCGGCTACCTGCTCAAGGACCGGGTCGCCGACATCGACGACTTCATGAGCGCCCTGCGCCGGGTTGCCGCCGGCGGCACGGCCCTCGATCCCGAGGTCGTCGCCCAGCTGATGGTCCGCCACACGCGCGAGGACCGGCTCTCGACGCTGACGCCGCGCGAGCGCGACGTCCTCGCCGCGATGGCCGAGGGCCGCACCAATGCCGGCATTGCCGCCGCCCTGGGCATCACCGAGGGCGCCGCCGAGAAGCACATCGGCAACATCTTCGGCAAGCTCGACCTCCCCGACTCGGCGAACGATCATCGCCGGGTGCTGGCCGTCCTCGCCTACCTCGGGACCTGAGCGTGAAATGGCGCCCCCGGCAGGATTCGAACCTGCGACCTTCCGCTTAGAAGGCGGCTGCTCTATCCACTGAGCTACGGGGACGCGAGCGGGCGCGTCATCGCGCAGGCTTCACGCGCCTGACGCACTCCACACTCTACGCGACCGGCGACGGGGGTTCCTCTCCCTGGCCCGAGATCAGCCCGGGCATTCCCCCGACAGGTCGACTCGCACCTCGCGCCGGGGAGGTGCGGCCTCAGTTCTCATCACGCCGCACTTGCGGCAGACGGCGATCAGGACGGCGACGCCGCCGCCCGGGGCCGGGCCGTCCTGTGATGCGGCGACGAATGCCCAATCGTGAGACTTGTGGGCCGCGTTTGGCAGGGTCATGGCCGATCCCTCCCGGGCGACGAGCTGGCTGCGCCCTCCACCGGGCGCCCGGGACGCCTCGTAGATGATACCGCGCCAGGCGACCGCGGCGACCGGCGACGCCCTCTGGCCGGGGGGAATCCGATGCCGACGGACGCCACGCCGTGGGCAGTCTGCGATCGCCCGGACGCGTGCGCAGGACGCGAGAATCCCCGAACGGGCGTGCTATGCTCCGCCACCCGCGCGGCTCCCGGGTCGCGCATCCGTGGAGGCGACGCCGTGGCGCTGCGCGCTGGAGTGGTCTCGAAGGTCGGGCCGGCGGCTGCGCCGGAGCCGTCCTCGCCCGGGCCGTCCGCGTTCGCCGCGCCGGCTCCAGCCCCGGCCCTTCCGGGCCCGGCGGCCATTCCCGCCCCGCGGCCCCGGATCGAGCTGCGCGGCGTGCGCGATCGGACTGCCCCGGGCCAGCTGCCCCTGGTCCTCGTCCCCGAGCTGCCCCGCCTGCCGATCGTCCAGGACTGGAAGGAGCAGCCCCGCATGTGGGGCCATGCCTTCCACCCGATGTGCTCGTACCTCGCCAGCTTCCCGGCCGCGCTCACGCACGCCTTCATCGCCCGCTACACGAGGCCCGGCGACGTGGTCCTCGACCCCTTCTCCGGCCGCGGGACGACCCCACTCCAGGCCTGCGTCGAGGGCCGGATCGGCGTGGGCAACGACCTCAACCCGTTCGCCCACGTGCTGACTGCCGCGAAGGTCGATCCGCCGACCGCGGGCCAGGCCGAGGCCCGGCGGGCGCGCCTGCGCATCGACTGGTCGCGCGAGCACGGCACGTGGGAGGTGGTGGCCGCCCGCCTCCACGCGGCCGCGCGCGCCGCGCTGGCCGACGAGCGGGCGATCGACGAGCCGGGAGGGCCCGCGCCGACGCTCCCCTTCGAGGTGCCGCGCGCCGGCTCGGGCGCCCTCCCCGGACCCGGCGAGCCGGGTGACCGGGTGCCCCTGGAGGTGGCCCTCGCCTGGCACCCCGCGACGCTCGCCCAGCTCCTCTTCGTGCGCAGCCGCCTCGACCTCGCCGATCGGACCGACCGGTTCCTGGCCGCGGCGCTGACCGGGATCCTCCACGGGAAGAGCCGGGGCTACCTGTCCACGCTCATGCCCAACACGTTCAGCATGGCGCCCCGCTACGTCCGCGACTTCGTCCGCCGGACCGGCCTCGAATTGCCGGAGCGGGATGTCTTCGCCTGTCTCGGGGAGAAGCTCCACCGGCTGGGCCGGGATGGCCGTCCCCCGGTGCCCGGGATCGCGCTCCTGGGCGACGCTCGCGACGCGGGCGGTCGCTTTCGCTCCGAGCTGCGCGCCCGCGCCCTCCCGGACCGGGCGCGCCTCGTGGTGACCTCGCCGCCCTACCTGCGCGTGGTCAAGTACGGCTACTACAACTGGCTGCGCGCCTGGTTCCTCGGGTTCGACGCCGCGCAGATCGACCGGACGCTCGACGATGCGCACCACCGCGAGCCGTACCTCGTCTTCGTGCGCGAGGTGCTGGCCGGGTTGCGCCCCGCGCTGGCGGACGACGCCGTCATCGTGCTGGTGATCGGGGACGTCGAGAGCGACCGCGGCAAGGCCGTCCGGGGCGGCGGGATCGGCCTCGCCGAGGCCGCCTGGGAAGCCGCCGCGGAGCCCGAGGGCTATGCCCTTGCCGGCATCACCCTCGACGACGTCGCCGGACCCCGGAAGATGACCAAGCTGTGGGGCGACGAGGCGGGCCAGGCGACGAAGACGGACCGGATCCTCGTGCTCGGTGCGAGCGAGCAGGGTCGCCGCCGGGCCCTCTCCGGGGCGGCGCTGCCGGTCCGCTGGAGCCGCTGAGCCCGGCCCGGCGACCGTCGGCCCGGGGCCGCCGCAGCGACCCTGCCGCCTCCGCTACACTCGGGCCATGCAGCAGATGTACCACCCGGACGACCTCGCGGCGATGGACCCGCTGGTCCTCATGAAGAACCTGGACCACGTCCGGATGACGAGCCGCCGGCTGAGCTACATCCTCCAGCAGCAGGTCCACCTGTACACCCCGGATGCGAACCGGCTCCGCGAGCAGATCGACACGTACGTCGAGGCCGAGCGCCAGATCGAGGGCGAGATGGCCCGCCGGGCCGTCCGCGCCTGACCGGCCGATCGCCTCGATCAACCGAGGCCGCGCCCGCCTGGCGCACCGGGTGTCGCGGGCGACGCTCGCTCAGGCGAGGCCTGCGCCGGTCTCCGTCCGGCCGATGACGGCAAGGCCGCAGCGGGCCGGCGAGACGGCCCGGCGTGATGCGAGCTGCGGCTCGCTGGCGAGCACCTCCGACACCAGCCCGGCCAGCCGGCGCATCCCGGTCAGCCCGAACTCGATGCCGAGCTGGTCGAGCTCGGCGAATCCGTACCCTCTGAACAGGCCGCGGCTCGCCACGGCCCACATCTCGTCGTAGAGCTCCGGCCAGGCCACCCGGCGGCGGTCACGGCAGAAGCGCACGAACGCGATCGCCTCGGGATCGACGGTCCGGGGTGCGCCGGCAGCCGAGTCCATCGATTTCCTCACTCCTCCCCGCGGGCAGCGCGAAGCTGGACCCGCCCAACGCCTGGGTGAGATGCACCGTCCACGAAAGTGGTGGGTGGTGCAGCCGGAAGCGAATACCCCGGGCTCCCGGTGCCGCCGGGCTTCTCCCTCACGCCTCGGCGACCCCCGAATGCTACCTTCCGGGGGCCCCGGATCGGAAGTGGCTTGTCCACCAATCCCCCGCCCAAGTTGTCCACAGGACCGGGCGTTCGGTGGACGGTGCCCTGCCCGAGGGTGGACAGTTGCCGGGCGGCCTCACGGCCGCGGGCGCGACCCGTCAGGTGCGGGGTGCGACCCCCAGCCCGGGCGCGTCGCCCAGCTGCCAGCGACAGCCCTCGTCCAGCTCGAGGCCGCTGAACGGGTCGTCGGCCAGCAGGAGGCAGCCGTCGAGATCGACCCATTCCGCGAGCGATGCGGCCGCCGCCGACGCGGCGATCCCGACCGACGTCTCCTCCATGCAGCCGATGAACGTGCGGAACCCCAGCTCGCGGGCGCGGGCCAGCATCCGGGCCGCTGGCCCGACCCCGCCGCACTTGGCCAGCTTGACGTTCACGCCCGCGACGACGCCGACGAGCCCCTCGAGGTCCTCCATGAAGACGGCGCTCTCGTCGGCCACGATCGGCAGGTGCGTCGCGGCCTGGAGGTCGCGCAGCCAGTCCAGGCGGCGGGCCGGGAACGGCTGCTCGATCAGCTCCACGCCGAGCGACCCGAGCTCGGGCAGCATCGCCAGCGCGCCCTCGGGCGTCCAGCCCGTGTTCGCGTCGACCCGGATCGGACCCGCGTAGACGGCGCGCACGGCCCGGAGCGTCGCCAGGTCATCCGGCCCGCCGACCTTGATCTTCAGGGCCGGGAAACGGGCGGCCCGGATGGCGCGCGCGGCAACGACGTCGGGGGCATCGATGCCCAGCGTGAAGTCCGTGGGCGGGATCACGGACGCGAGGCCGAGCAGCCGGTGGACCGGCTCCCCGAGGGCCTTGCCCGCCAGGTCGTGCAGCGCGATGTCCAGCGCACACTTCGCGCCGCCGTGGCCGCGGATCGCGGCGTCGAAGGCGTCGCCGATCGCGGCGAGCGAGCCGCGCGCGGCGTCGACCGAGGTGATGTCGAGCGCGCCGGGCCCGACCGATTCGAGGAGCATGCCCATGACCACGTCCATGGTCGCGGACGTCTCCCCGTAGTAGGCGTCGGGGTACCCCTCGCCGTAGCCCACGAGGCCCGGGAACGCGGCCGAGCGCAGCTCGACGACGACCGTGGTGATGACCCGGCCCTCCCCGGGGGTCGAGCGGGCGATGACGAACGGGTCCCTGAGCGCCAGCCGAAGGGTGCGCGCCCGGAGGTCCCAGCCGCTCATCGTCCGGCTCCCGACGGGCCGGCGTCCACCCAGGGCAGCGAATCCACCGCCGCGCGTGTCGCCGCCCAGAGGGCCCCGCCGCCGAAGCGGACCGGGTCGTCGGCCGGCAGCCCCGTCTCGGCGGCGATCGCCGCGATCGCCCGGCGCGCCGCGTCGTCGTCCCGGATGAGCGAGGTGTTGACCGCCACCGAGACGACCTTCGAGGGGGCCACGGTGCCGGCGATCCGCTCGTGCAGATCGATGAAGGGGCGCAGCGGGGCGATCGGGAAGCTCCTTTCGGGCAGGTGGTCGAAGTCGTGGGCCGCGAGGCCGGCCTTGTGGACCAGGATCATCGCGTGCGGAGTCGCGCCGTGGATGAGGCCCAGGGTGACCGACGAGTAGGCGGGATGGTCCAGCGAGCCCTGGCCCTCGACCAGGAGCCAGTCGCCGCGCGCTTCACCCTCGCCCACCAGCACCTCGACCGCGCCGTTGAGAAAGTCGCAGATGACGCGGTCCACCGCGACGCCCCAGCCCTCGATCATCATCCCGGTCTGGCCGGTCGGCACGAAGACGGCGGCATCGTCCGCGGCCAGGGCTGCCTTCCGGAGCTCCAGGGCAACCGACATCTTGCCGATCGCGCAGTCCGTGCCCACGGTCAGGATCACCCGCTTGCCGGGCAGGTGGCGACGCCCGACCGCGCAATCGGTCTGCTCCGGCGCGCGCCGGTAGTCGACGATCCGCCGCCCGCCGGCCCGCGCCGCGGCCGAGAGCTCCGGGTCGTCGCCGAGGAGCGTGTGGAGCCCGGAGTGCACGTCCAGCCCCGCGCCGAGCGCCTCGAGGATCACGCCCCGCCACGCGTCGGGGAGCCGGCCGCCCGTCGGCGCGATGCCGATGAGGAGCGTGTCCGGGCGCGCCCGCCCCGCGACCGCGAGCGCCTCCCCGACCGTTGCGACCGCCGGGATGTCGTGGCCGGGGAGCCACTCTGCGACGTTGCGCCCCGCGATCGTCGAGTCGAGGATCGCCACGATCTCGTCCGTCCCGTAGCGGATCACGCCCCAGGCGGTCTTCGCGTGGTGCGGGCCGAACTCGCCCTCGGTGAGGATCACGAGTCGGCGCGGAGCCTGGGGCGGCATGGGTCCTCCACGGCTGCGAGCCCACCGAGCGGATCGTCCCGGCCCGGCGGCGGTGCCGGGAAAGGTAACGCCCCCGGGGCGCGGACCGGGGGCGTTGGAACATTCGGGTGGTACCGCATACCGGATTCGAACCGGTGGTCTCCGCCTTGAGAGGGCGGTGTCCTGGGCCTCTAGACGAATGCGGCACGTGGTCGACGAGACGCCCTCGACCGGGTCGGAGGATACCAGACGCCCGGTTGCGGCGCCACGTCGACAGCGGCGCCGCGTCGAGGTCTCGCCGGGATCCCGTCGAGGCCCCGCGCCCGTCCCCGGGGAGCCGCTCAGAGACGGTGCGACTCCAGGAAGAGGCGGACCCGCTCGGCGACCTGTCGGTACCCCTCGTCGGCGAGGACGAGGCCGTAGTGCGAGTGGGCGCCGAACTGCTCGTGCTCGGCGGCAAGCCACCCGGCGAGACGCTCGGCGGCGACGGCCCGCTCCGATCCGTCGAGGCCGGACCCGACCACGAGAGCCGGCACGCCCTCCAGCCGCGGGCGGGCAACCGGGACCCCCGCCAGCACGGCGGCGCGGGCCCTCCCGGATTCCCGGGGCTTCTGGCCGAGCAGGTGCTGGATGCGCAGGATGTCGTCGAGGGTGAGGTCGCGGTTCTCGCGCTGGAGCTTCTCCGGGAGCGTCTCCCAGCCGACGAGCGCCCGGCCGTAGACCGGGGGGACGTCGCGGATCACGTGCGGCTTCACCGGTTCGCGGATCGCCGCCGGCACGTCCGAGTCCACGAGGACGAGCCCGGCCACGCCGACCCGTTCCGCGGCCGCCTTCAGGCAGAGGAGGCCGCCGGTGCCATGGCCGACGGCCACCGCGTTCGGCCCGATCCGCTCGAGGGCGGCGACCACGTCGTCGAGGTAGGACTCGAACCCGAGCGTCGCCGGGTCCGCCGTCCGCGACCAGTAGTGGTTGCGCAGGTTGAGGGCGTGGCCCTCCCAGCCGCGCCCCGCGAAGAAGCGCAGCCAGCGCTCCCAGAGCCAGGACCCGGCAAGCTCGCCGTGGACGAACAGGAGAGGGCGCCGCCGCGAGCGCCGCTCGGGCAGCCACGACTCGATGTAGAGCCCGCGATCCTCGATCTCGATCTCGTCCTTCCGGACGGGACGACCGCCTCCCGGGCCGCCGGAACCCCCGCCGGGGCCGGTCGAACGGAGCGCGTGCAGGTCGCGATCGGGCGGGTCGTCGAGCATCTCGTCTACCACTCCAGGGGGTTGAGGAGCAGCCCGGAGAGCGCCTTCGGGTAGAAGTAGGTCGACTTCTGGGGCATCACGTCGCCGTCCGCCGCGACCGCCGCGATCTCCGCCACGGGCAGCGGCTCGAGCAGGAATGCCGCGTCGGCGCCGTCCGTCCCGGCCTCCACCCAGTCGACCGCCTCCGCCGCCGACTTCGTGTAGCCGATCCTGCCCCCGGTCGTGGTGGCGGCCCGGTCGATGCCCGCGAGGCGCTCCAGCGCGACGGCCAGGAGGGTGACGTCGAGGCGGTGCAGGGCCTCGCCGCCCGCCGGAAGGTGCGCCGCGAACTCCGGGCGGCGGGCTGTCAGGATCGCTCCGCCGGCCCGCGTCCAGAGCCCGATCCGGCCGGAGCCGCCGGGTGCGGGCGAACCCGGCCCGAAGGACGCCTCGAGCGCCGTCCGGTCGACCGTCTCGACCTCGAAGAGCGCCGTGGCGGCCCCGACGAGGTCGTCCGCCGCGGCTCCGATGGCCCGCGCGACCCGGTGGGTCGGCAGGACGGTGAGCGGCTGGCCGGTCATCTCGAGGAACAGCGTGAGGACGAAGTCGAACGCAGGCTCGGCGTCGACCACGGGTGTGCGGCGCCGCTCGTCGCGATAGCGCAGCGCCGTCTCGTAGCGGTGATGGCCGTCGGCGATCGTCACGGGGGCTCGTCCGGCGGCATCGCGGAGCGCAGCCACCAGCGGGGCGCCGGCCGCGTCATCGGGGAGCATCCAGAGGCGATGGCGGACGCCGTCATCATCGGTCACGTCCGCGACCCGGACGCCCGCACCGCCCGCGACGACCTCGGCCAGCGCGGCGGCGGCAGACCCGGATTCCTCAGTGTAGAGGACCACCACGCCGCTGAAGTTCGCGCTGGTCGCGCGCATCAGCCGGTAGCGATCCTCCTTGGGCCCGCTCAACGTGCGCTCGTGCGGGAGGACGCCCGATCCAGGGCCGAACGGCTCGAGCCGGAGACGTCCGTAGAAGCCGCGCTGGACCCGGCGCACCGTCGACCCCGGCAAGAGGTAGGACTGCTCGTAGACGTACAGGGCCGGGCGGGGATCCTTGCGCAGGGTGTCGTCAGAGCGCCAGCCGGTGAACGTTCTCCCGGCCCGCCGGTACTTGTCATCCGGGTCGGCGCTGCCCGAGGCGTCGATCGGGAGGTCGATGGCCACCACGTTGCGCGGATCGCGCCCGGCCAGCACGGCCCGCTGGGCCGGCGTGATCACGTCGTACGGTGGGGCGACGACGCGCCCCAGGTCCGGCACGACCTCCGGGTTGTAGCGGAGCGCGCGGAACGCGCGGATCTCGGGCACGCGACCTCCTGGGATGCCGGACCGGTCCGGGGCGGCGCACCGCGCGGTCCGGGAGGGAGTCCGGCGTGGGCGGCGAACAGCATAGCGCGTCGCGGCCGCAGCCCCCGCGGTCTGTCCCTGCTCAGTGAATTTGTCAGGGCCAACTGCTCAGTGACTTTGTCAGTCTCACCCGATGAGGGAGAACCTGAGATTGACCACCAAGGAGCAGCAGCGCAGCGAGGTCGTGAGCCGCTGGCTGGCCGGGATCGTCACGACAGCCGAGGCGGTCGCCCTGCTCGGGACGAGCGAGCGGACCGCCTGGCGGCTGCGGGCGGCGATGCTGGAGCGCGGGGCGGATGGCCTCGCGCACGGCAACCGGGGCCGCGCCTCGCCCCGGCGGCTGCCCGACGGCGACCGGGCACGGATCCTCGAGCTCGCCAGGACGGTGTACCGGGGGTACAACGACACCCACCTCGCGGAGGCACTCGCCGAGGACGGGGGGGTCGCGATCAGCCGCCCGGCGCTGCGGCGTCTGCTGCGCGGCGTCGGGATGGCCTCGCCGCGCCGGAGGCGGGCGCCCCGGTACCGGAGCCGCCGCGAACGCATGGCCCAGGCGGGCCTGCTCGTCCAGGTCGACGGGAGCCGGCACGACTGGCTCGAGGGCCGCGGGCCCTGGCTCACCTTGGTGGGCGGGATCGACGACGCGACCGGGATCCTCGTCGGGGCGGTCTTCCGCGAGCAGGAGGACGGCACCGGGTACCTGACCATGCTGCGCGACATGGCCCGCCGGCACGGCCTGCCGGCCGCCCTGTACCGGGACGGCTCGTCGGTCTTCGCCCCCACGGCCCCGGGCGCCGCCGGGCGCGACGAGGCGACCCAGGTGGGGCGGGCCCTCGCCGAGCTCGGGATCGCCACCATCCTCGCGGGATCGGCCCAGGCCAAGGGGCGGATCGAGCGGGCGTGGGGGACGCTCCAGGACCGCCTCGTGTCCGAGCTGCGCCGGGCGGAGGCGGCCGACCTGCCGGCCGCGAACGCGGTGCTGCGGGACTTCCTCCCCCGCTTCAACCGCCGGTTCGCGGTCCCGCCGGCGAGCGACGTCCCGGCTTGGCGACCGGTGCCCGAGGGTCTCGACCTCGCCCGGGTCTGCGCCTTCCGCTGGCGGCGTGTCGTCGGCTCGGACAGCTGCATCCGGCTCGACGGGATGGTGCTCCAGCTCCCGCCGGGGCCCGGCGGCCGCTCCCTCGCCGGGCGGCGGGTGGAGGTCGAGCTCCGGCTCGACGGCCGCCTGCTCGTCGTCGCCGAGGGCCGGCTCCTCGCCGCCGTGGCAGCACCGCCGGAGCCGGCCCGGCTGCGCGACCTGCGGGTCCTCGCGCCCGGCGGTCCGCAGCCCGAGCCGACCAGCCGCAACGTGGGCTATCGTCCCGGTGCGGACCACCCCTGGAGGCGACGGCTCCTCACCCCGCGCGACGAGCGGCTGACAGATTCACTGAGCAAGTGACCTGACAGAGTCGCTGAGCATCAACACGCAGCCCCCGCGGTCGCCGCCCGGCGAGGTCTCCGGGGAACGAGCCGCCGACGCCCGCCCTGGCCGGACCTCCCGTTGATCGTCCCGGCGCACCTGCGCAGATGCGTCGCGCGACTTGTCGGGAGGGGCGAAACTTTCGGGGAGCCCCCGGCGTCCGATGCGTGACGATGGGCCGTCTCCGTTTGCCCGTCGCCTGAGGGAGCACGTGCCGCTCTTGCGAACGCCCCAACCAGTCGGCCGTCGCCGGCGACGCGTGATGGCGGCGCTCGTCGCCGCCTCGCTGATGCTGGCCGCGACGCTCGCGGTTCGCTGGCCCGGCGTCGCCGCGGCAGCCTCCCCGTCCGCAGTCCCCTCTCCGACGGCCTCGCCGGAGCCCGCGGGCCTCGCGATGGACGCCCGGGCCCTCCTCCAGGGTCACGCCCGGCCGGGCAGCTGGATGGCGATCTCGGTCGGGCTGAGCAACGACGGACCCCCGATCGTCGGGGAGCTCCGGCTCGTCGGCGGCACCCAGAACCTGACCCGCTTCTCGGTCCCGGTGGACCTGCCGACCACCTCGCGGAAGTCCTACTCCCTGTACGTGCAGGCGCCGGCATTCGGCCAGACGACCGACGTGGCGCTCGTCGTCGACGAGAAGATCGTGGCCCGCCGGCAGGTGGCCTTCGCCCTCCACGACGTGACGCAGCTGGTCGTCGGGGTCGTCGCCGAGAAGCCGGGCAACATCGTGGCCGCCCTGAACCGGACCATCGACCCGTCATCGCCCCGCCCGGCCGTCGTGGCGCTCGTGCCCTCCGACCTGCCATCCCGCCCCGAGGCCTGGGCACCTCTCGACCGCCTGGTCTGGCAGGACGTCGATGCCGGCCAGCTGACCACGGAGCAGCTCGCCGCACTGCGCACCTGGGTTGCCGCCGGCGGCCGCCTCACGATCGTGGGCGGCTCGGCCGGGACGGGCGTCCTGGGCGGCTTCCCCGACGAGCTGCTCCCCTACCGGCCGGCAACCACGCTCGACGTGGATCCCTCGGCGCTCATCGGCCTCGTCGGCGGCTCGGTCCCGGCCGGAGCCGCGGCCATACCGGCGCTCGCCGGCGAGCTGATCCATGGACGCGCCCTCGCCTCGAGCGGCGACCGCACGATCGCCGCGGAGGCTTCGTACGGGAGCGGCGGGACGGCCCTCGTCGGGTTCGACCCGACCAGCGCATGGCTGGCGGACTCGGCCCGCGGGGACGCGGTCTGGGCCCGCATCGTGCCCTCGCGGACGTCGCAGCGGACCCCCTTCCTGGCCGCCGACGACAGCCCGCTGGTCAACCTGCTCAGCACCCTCCCATCGCTGGCGCTCCCCTCGATCGAGGGCCTGCTGGCTCTGCTGCTCGCCTACATCCTGCTCGTCGGACCGGTGAACTACCTCGTCCTGCGTCGCCTCGACCGGCGCGAGTGGGCCTGGTTGAGCATTCCTCTCCTGATCGTCGGATTCACCGGGGCGGCCTTCGCGATCGGGGCGACGCTGCGGGGCAGCGAGGTGATCGTCAACCAGGTGGCCGTGGTGAGGGCGGCCCCCGGGACCGACGCGGCCCAGGCCACCGTCTACCTGGGGGTCTTCTCGCCGTCGCGGAGCTCGTACGACGTCACGGTCGGGACCGGCGCCCTCCTGTCGGCACCGCTCAACGACCCGACCGGGCAGTCCGCCGGCCAGGGCCTGGACGTCGTCCAGGCCGATCCCGCCAGCGTGCGCCAGCTGTCCGTGGGATACGGGACGCTGCGTGCCATCCGAGCCGAGGCTCCCGTCTCTGCCCCCTCGGTGACGGGCACGCTCCGCCTCGAGGGTGGACGGCTCAAGGGAACCCTGAAGAACGCGTCGAGCACCGCCCTCGCCTCGCCGGCGGTCGTCTTCGGACAATCCGTGGCCACGCTGCCCGACCTGGCGCCCGGTGCGAGCGCCGACATCGACGTCGCGGTCTCGTCGACGCAGTTCGGCGCTTCCCTGTCCGACCGGATCTTCGGCCAGATGATGTTCGACCCGACCACCGGCCAGCCGGCCACCGACTTCGCCCGCCAGTCCGTCCGGCGCCAGCTCGTGGACGCCCTGACCTACGACCCGTTCTCGGGCATGAGCGGGACGCTCCCGTCCGATGGGCCGGTGCTCCTCGCCTGGGGCCTGCCCGGGCTGCTGGACGTGAAGGTCACCGGGCAGGCGCCCCGGCTGACCGGGGAGACGCTCTACTACGTCCCGCTGCCGCTGACTGCGAGCGGTCCCGTGGTCTTCACGCCAGACCTGATCCGGACGAGCATGGTCGAGAGCAAAGCCCAGTTCTTCTCGAAGGATCCCTTCACGGTCAGCCTCGGCGGCGGCTCGGTCACCATCGCCTATCGACCGGCGAGCCTCGACGGGACGTTCAGCGCGAGCCGCCTGATCCTGGGGCTGAACACCGGCAATCCGTATCAGCTGCCCGCCCCGACCGGGAGCGTCACGCCGGGTCCGCTGCGGCCCGGTTCCGGGCCGTCGGCAAGCCCCTCCCCGGCCGCCTCCCCGACCCCCGGGCCCGGGGGCTTCCCGCGGCTCCCGGGAATCGAGCTCTTGGACATCACCGCCGGCGGCTGGCGCCAGCTTCCCGACCTGCCCCAGGGTGTCAGCGTCACGGTCGACGGCGGCGCTCGATTCGTCGATCCGTCGTCGGGAACGGTGCTGGTTCGCTTCACCAACTCGGGCGTGGACTCCACGGGCTTCCAGTTCTCGCTCCAGCTCGAGGGAACCGTCCGGTGAGCGCGATCATCTCGACCACGGGCCTCGTGAAACGCTACGACGGCACGCTCGCGCTGGCGGGCCTGGACCTGGCCATCGAGCAGGGCGAGATCTTCGGGCTGGTCGGGCCGAACGGCGCGGGCAAGACGACCACCCTCCGGATCCTGGCCACCCTCCTGGTCCCGACCGCGGGGGACGCCGAGGTCGCCGGGAGCTCCGTGCGCCGGAACCCGGACGCCGTCCGGCGCGTCCTCGGGTTCATGCCGGACAGCTTCGGCGTCTACGACGACATGAAGGTCTGGGAATACCTGGACTTCTTCGGCCGCTGCCATGGCCTGGACGCCGCGCGGCGACGGCGGATGGTGGGCGATCTCCTGGAGCTCGTCGACCTGGCCCCGAAGCGGGATGCCTACGTGCAGGCGCTCTCGCGGGGCATGCAGCAGCGCCTGTGCCTCGCCCACGCCCTGGTCCACGACCCCCAGGTCCTGATCCTCGATGAGCCCGCCTCGGGGCTGGATCCCAGGGCCAGGGTCGAGCTCAGGGAGCTCCTGCGCGAGCTGCGGGCCCTGGGCAAGACGATCGTGATCAGCAGCCACATCCTCCCGGAGCTCGAGGAGCTGTGCACGAGCCTCGCGATCGTGGACCACGGCCGGCTCCTGGCCCAGGGGCGCCTCGCCGACATCGAGGCCCGCCTTCGGGTGGGCGCCGTGCTGCGGATCCGGGTCCTCGGGGGGCCGGCGGCGGTCGAGGCTGCCGCCGCCACGCTGGAGGCAGACGACCAGGTCGTATCCGCGCAGGCTACGGAGGACGGGTTGCTGGACGTGGCGTTCTCGGGCAACGAGGAGGCGTCGGCGGGGCTCCTGGCCCGCCTCGTCGCCAGCGGTGCGCGGGTCGTGTCGTTCGCCCGGGCCGCCAGCGACCTGGAGGAGCTCTTCCTGCAGGTGACAGGCCCGGATCAGGCCCCCGCTTCGGCGGTGGCCTCCCAGGCGACGGAGGCGGGACGATGAGGGAACGGCTCCGGTGGCTGGTCGGCGGGATCACAGCCGTCGCGACGAAGGAGCTCCGGGGCCGGATGCGGGGTCCCCGCGCATTCCTGTCCGTGACCTTCTACGTGTCGATCCTGGCCCTCTTCGTGTTCATGGTCTACATGCTCCAGCGCCAGTCCGCTGCGCAGGCAGCGATGTTCGGGGGCCAGAGCGCACTCGCCTCGGGCCAGGTCGGCGCCAGCATCTTCATCGTGCTGATCGGGCTGCAGACGCTCCTCGTCGTCTTCCTCGCGCCCGCCTCGACGTCCGGGGCGATCAGCCTCGAGCGCGAGAAGCAGACGCTGGAGCTGCTCTCCGCGACGCCCGTCCCCAGCCTCGCGATCGTGCTCGGCAAGCTTCTTGCGGCCCTGGCGTTCACCGCGTTGCTGGTCTTCGGCTCGCTCCCCCTCGTCGCCGTCGTCTTCGTGTTCGGGGGCGTCGCACCCGACGACCTCGTGCGGGCGTATCTCGTCCTGCTCATCATCGGGTTCGGGTTCGGGACGGTGGGGATCACGCTCTCCTCGCTGACGCGGCGCACGCAGGCGGCAACGGTCCTGACCCTGGTGACCGTGCTGGTGCTCACCTTCGGATCGGCCTTCGGCTGGTACTTCTGGGCCCAGATGTCCTGGAGCCAGGACCAGTCGCTCCGGACGGGTGCCGTCGATGTCGTCAACGGCGGCGGCGGGTTCGTCGGCCCGATCGCGCAGCCGGTCTTCGTCGGCGGCAAGCAGGGCGTCGCCTTCGGCACCGGCGGCGGGCCGATCCCCGTGCCGATGGTCATCGCCCCTGCCGGCGGCGCGAGCGGCGACACGCCGGCAGATTCGACGGGCTCGAGCGCGCCGGCGCGGACGCCGGCGGAGCCCGCGTTCCGGATCCCGAAGCCGCCGGAGTGGCTGCTCTGGCTGAACCCGCTCGTCGCGATGGCCGACGTCATGTGCGGGGCGGACACGAACGCGTATTCCCCTTCGTGCGTCCTGGTCTCGGTCGCCCTCGGCCAGGACCCCTCGAGCGGCAGCGTGAACGGGCCGGTGCCGATGCCGATGCCGCAACCGGTCGTGATCGGCCCCGGCGGAGCCCTGATCGGCAAGCCGGGGATCGTGGTCGACCCCGGTGCGGCGGTCGCCGTCCAGGTCACCCGCGATCGCTTCTGGCCCCGCATGGCGGCCGCGTGGCTGGCCACGTCCCTGGTCCTGATCTTCGTCAGCGTCCGCCTTCTCCGACCGCGCAGCAGGCCGACCCTGCCCCGGCGGCGGCGCCCCGTGGAGCCAGCGCCATGAACCGCCGCCAGCCCTTGCGCGAGCATCGCCGGGCCGGTCGGCGCGACCTCGTCAACGTCCCGCCCGACCCAGGGCCGGGCGCCGGGGCCGATGTCGCGCTGCGCGCGATCCGGGCCGGCCTGCGCCGCCATCGCGACCGGCTCTGGTTGCGTCGGGCGGCCCGTCGCGCATGGTCCATCACCGCGGCCGTGATGGCCGGTGAGGTCGCGGCCTTCCTCGCGGCCCGGTTCATCCCGCTCGAGGCCCTCCCGGCGCTCGTCGCGGCGCTCCCGGCCGCGGGGTTCGCCGCCTGGCTCCTGGCAGCCGCCCTTGCCCGTCCGACCCTGGGCGAGACCGCCCTGGCGCTCGACGCCGAAGGCGGCCTGGACGATCGGGTCGCCAGCGCCCTGGCCTTCGCCCGCACTCCCGTGGAGATCGAGGACGGGTCGCCGGAAGAACGCGCCACCGGACGCTTCGTGGCCCGCCAGCGGCTCGATGCGGCCCGGGAGCTGGCCATGGTCCCGGCCGGCCTCTTCCGGCCGGCGGTCGCCCGCCGACCCGCGACCGCCGCGTTGCTGGCCCTGCTGCTGGTGGTCCCGCTCGGGCTGATCCCGAACGCGATGGACCTGCGGATCGCCCAGGACCGGGCCGTCCGGGAGGAGGCGGCGCGCCAGGCCGAGCGGGTCGACGCGGTGGCCCAGTCGCTGGAGCGGCGCGGCCAGGCAGCGCAGGATCCGCGCACCCGACTCGCCCAGCAGCTTCGGGACCTGGCTCGGCAGCTCCGCGAGAACCCCGGGGCGCTGGACAAGAACCTCGCCCGCCTCGGCGACGTGGAGGCCGGCCTTCGCGACCAGCTCGATCCGGCCAACGAGCAGCGCGGCGCCGCGCTCGCGTCGCTCAGCCGCGGGCTGTCGCGTACGGCGACGGGGAATGCCAACGCGAACCCCGGCGGCGACCCGAAGACGGCCCAGGAGGATTTGAACCGGCTCGCGGGCCAGCTCGACACGAAGACCCCGGCCGATCTCCAGCAGCTCGCGCGCCAGCTGGCCGGCCTCCAGACCACGGCCCAGCAGGCCGGGGCCGGAGCGGACGCGGCGCTGCGCGCGGCGAGCGATGCGCTTGCCCGGGGCGACCGGGCCGGCGCGGCCGACGCGCTCAAGCGCCTCGGCGAGACCCTCACGAACGCCGACACGCAGGTGGCCACGAATCGCGATCTCGCGTCCGCTGCGTCGCAGCTCCAGGACATCCGGCGCCGGCTTGCCGACGCGGGCGCCCCCGGCGGCCAGCAGGGTTCGGGCCAGCAGGGCAACGGCAACGGCCAGCAGGGTTCCGGCAATCCCGGCGGCTCGGGCAATCCCGGCGGCTCGGGCAATCCCGGCGGCTCGGGCAATCCCGGCGGCTCGGGCAATCCCGGCGGCTCGGGCAATCCCGGCGGCTCGGGCAATCCCGGCGGCTCGGGCAATCCCGGCGGCTCGGGCAATCCCGGCGGCTCCGGGCAAGGCCAGGGCCAGGGGCAGGGCCAGGGCCAGGGCCAGGGCCAGGGGCAGGGGCAGGGCCAGGGGCAGGGGCAGGGGCAGGGCTCCATCGGGGGTGGCGGCTCGAACGCGCGCTACCTCGGGAGCGGGACGAGCAGCTCGGGCGCCGCACGGGGACCCGTCAACGGCAACAAGCCCTGGACCGTCGGGGCCGACCAGGGCTCCGTCTACGCGCCGTTCGACCGTCTCGGCAAGCCGGGCGACCCCACCTACATCGCCGGCCAGGGTGGCAATGGCGGCACGACCCAACCTGGGACCGGAACCGGGCAGGGCCAGCAGAACGCGTCGGTCGTGCCCTACACGAGCGTGTTCGGTGACTTCCTGACGTACGCCCAGCAGACGCTGGACCGCAGCTACGTGCCGCTCGCCGTGAAGGACTACGTCCGGGACTACTTCAGCGCCCTCGACCCGACCCAGGAGGCGAAGTGATGGACTCCCCTGCCCTGCCGGCCGCGCCGGCCCTCGAGCCCGACCGCTTCGTCGAGATCGCGCAGGCCATGGAGCGCGAGGTCGGGCGCGTCATCGTGGGCCAGGCGGACCTCGTCCGCCAGACGCTGACCTGCCTGCTGGCGGGCGGCCATGCCCTCCTCGAGGGCGTGCCCGGCCTGGGCAAGACGCTCCTCGTCCGGACGATCGCCGACGTCGTCTCGTGCTCGTTCAACCGGATCCAGTTCACGCCGGACCTGATGCCGGCGGACATCACCGGCACGAACATCCTCATCGAGGAGGGCGGCAGCCGCGTCTTCCGGTTCCAGCAGGGCCCGATCTTCGCCAACCTCGTCCTGGCCGACGAGATCAACCGGGCGACGCCGAAGACGCAGTCCGCGCTCCTGGAGGCGATGCAGGAGCACCAGGTCTCGGTCGCCCGCAGCCGGCACACCCTGGCCGAGCCGTTCTTCGTGCTGGCCACCCAGAATCCGCTGGAGATGGAGGGGACCTATCCGCTCCCCGAGGCCCAGCTGGACCGCTTCCTGTTCAAGGTCCACGTTCCGTTCCCGAGCGAGGACGACCTCGTCCTGATCCTTGCCCGCACCACCGGCTCGGATCGCCCGGCGGCCACGGTGGCGGCGGGCGCCGACGACGTGCTGGCCATGCAGCGCCTCGCCCGGAGCGTGCCGATCGCGCCCCACGTGATGGCCTACGCGGTGGCCCTCCTGGCGGCCTCCCATCCCGACCAGCCGCGGGCCCCCCAGGTGGTCCGGGAGTACGTCCGCTACGGCGGATCTCCCCGTGGCGCCCAGGCGCTCGTGGGCGGGGCGAAGGTTCGCGCGCTCCTCGACGGTCGCTTCAACGTCTCCACCGACGACCTGCGGGCGGTCGCCCTGCCTGCGCTCCGCCACCGGGTCATCCTCAACTTCGAGGGCGAGGCCGAGGGGATCACGGCCGACGCGATCGTCGGGGCGATCCTCGAGGCCGTCGAACCGCCCGCGGTCGAGTAGGTCGGCGGCACCGCCCGCCCATGGAGCACGACGCGGCGCCCGGCGTCCCGCCCGCGGGCGCCGCCCCCGCACGCGCGGTGGGCGACCTGCCTGTCGCCGGTCCCCCCGGCCCGGGACCGCGAACGGAACCCGCGGGAAGCCGGTCGGGACCGGCGTTCCTGCCATCCGACGTCGATGCCACCGTCTTCGACGAGGCGTTCCTGCGCCGGCTCGAGCGCCTGGCCGTCCTGGTCAAGCGGCCGGTCCGGGGCGGCCTGAAGGGCGGTCGCCGCAGCGTCCGGCGCGGCCAGTCCGTGGAGTTCGCCGACTACCGCGACTACACCCTCGGCGACGACCTCCGGCAGCTCGACTGGAACGTCTACGCCCGCCTCGAGAAGCTCTTCGTGAAGCTGTTCATCGAGGAGGAGGACCTGACCGTCACGTTCCTGGTGGACGCCTCGGCGTCGATGGGCCTCGGGGCGCCCGACAAGCTGGTCTTCGCGAAGCGGGCCGCCGCCGCCCTCGGGTACATCGCCCTGGCCTCGGAGGACCGCGTCGCGGTCAGCGCCCTGGCCGGACGCGTGTCGCGGCGGCGGGCGAGCCTGCGCGGCTCGGGGCGCGCCTTCCGCCTCCTGGCCGAGCTCTCGGCGATCGAGCCGGCGCCCGGGCCCACGGACCTCGTCGCGGCCTGCCGGCACGCCGCGGCCCAGCTCGCCGGGCGGGGCGTCGTCGTCCTGGTCTCCGACCTGCTGGACCCGGACGCGGACCGGGCCCTGCGCGACCTCGCCGGGACCGGGACGGACCTCATCGTGCTCCACGTGCTCGGGCGCGACGAGCTGGAGCCGGAGCTGACCGGCGACCTGCGGCTGGTCGACGCGGAGACCGGGGCGCACGTCGACGTGACCCTGGACCTCGCCGCCCGCGAGCGATACACGGGCCGGGTCGAGGCCTGGCGGGACGAGCTGGCCGCCCTGGCCGCGAAGCGACGGATCGCCTACGTGCCGCTGACCTCCGACGTGCCCCTGGCGGACCTCGTGTTCGCCGAGCTGCGCCGTCGGCGCGTGGTGGGCTGAGCGGCCATGTCGTTCGCGGCCCCGCTCGCCCTCCTCGGCCTCCTCTTCATCCCGCCCGTCATCGCGTTCTGGATGCTCAAGCTCCGGCGCACGGAGCGGGTCGTCTCGTCGACGTACCTGTGGCAGCGGTTCGGCGACGATCGCGAGGCGAACGTGCCCTGGCAGCGACTCCGGCGCAGCCTCCTGCTCCTGCTCCAGCTCCTACTGGTCGTGCTGCTGGCCATCCTGGCTGCCCGGCCGTTCACGGAGCGGCCGGCCGCGCTGGCCCGCGACGTCGTGCTGGTGATCGACGCATCCGCCAGCATGGCCGCGACCGACGTGGCCCCGTCCCGGCTCGAGGCGGCCAAGGCTGCCGCGCTCGCCGCCCTGCGCGACCTGCCGGCGGGAGGCCGGGTCAACGTCATCGAGGCCGGCGCCGTTCCCCGCGTGGCCGCGAACGCCACGACCGACATGGGCCGGGTCCGGGCTGCGCTCGCGGCGATCCAGGCGAGGCCGGCGACGGCCGACCTCGCCGGCGCGCTCCGGCTGGCCTCCGCGCTGGCCGCCCGGGCCGACGACGCGCAGGTCCTGGTGGCGACCGACGCCGCCTTCACACCCCCGCCGGATCTCTCCGTCGCCGCGCCGGTCCGGGTCCTGCAGGTGGGCCGGGAGCGGCGCAACCAGGCGATCGTGGCCCTGGCGGTGCGCAGCTCGCCGACCGCGGTGACCCGGTCCGTCTTCGCGTCGGTGGCCAACCTGGACCTGGCCCCGGCGACGACGAGGGTGGAGATCTGGGGTGACGGACGGCTGCTCGAGGCGCGCCAGCTGGTCCTCGACCCGGTCAGCCGGGCGGACGTCGGCATCGACGACCTGCCGACCGACGTCGGCGTCGTGGAGGTCCGCCTCATCGGCGGCGACGAGCTGGCCCTCGACGATCGGGCCTGGGCGATCGTCCCGGCCACGCACCAGCTCCGGATCCTGCTGGTGTCGGACGGCGACCCGTACCTCGAGACGGCCCTGGGCTTCCTGCCCAATGCCGAGCTGTACGGCATGAAGCTGGCCGACTACGGTCCGGCCACCCACCCCGAGAAGTTCGACGTGATCGTCTTCGAGGGTGCGCTGCCCGCCACGCTCCCCAAGGTGCCGATCCTGGCCATCGCCCCGACGGCCACCAGTCCCCTGGGAACGGTGACGGGGACGCTCACCGACCCGGCGCTGGGGCGCCCGAGCCCGGATGAGCCACTGCTGCGCTACGTCGACCTCACCACCCTGCACGTCGCGGAGGCCCGCCGGATGGTCCTCCCGGACTGGGCCCGCACGGTGATCCCCGGCGCCGGCGGCGACCCCCTGCTCTACTCCGGCGAGCTGGGCGGCATCCGCGCCGCCGTCCTCGCCTTCGAGCCCCGCAAGTCGGACCTGCCCCTCCAGGTGGCGTTCCCCGTCCTCGTCTCGAACATCATCGGCGAGCTGGCCGGCGCGTCGCGGGCGCCGGCGACCGCGCTGGCGCCCGGCACCCTGGTCACGCTCCCGATTCCGGCCGGCGCGACCGGCCTGCGCGTCACCCGGCCGGACGGGTCGGCGGTGGAGCTGGCCGCGGCCGTCCCCGGCGGCGGGAGCGCCACCTTCGCCGGGACGGACCAGCTGGGCGTGTACACGGTCGAGCCGACCGGGACGGCCGCCTCGCCGGACGCGTCGGGCGGATTGGCGGCAAGTCCCGGGCCGTCGGCCACCACCGCGCCGACCGGATCGCCCGCCCCGTCGGCGGGGTCGCCGTCGCCTTCCGGAGGTGCCGGATCCGCGACGGGGCCCGATCGATTCGCGGTCGACCTGTTCGACGTGGGCGAGTCGGCCATCGCGCCCGGCGACGCGGCGGCCATCGAGCGCCTCGGATCGATGCCGAACGGGAACGGCACGGCGGCGACAACGGGGGAGCGGCCGCCGGCTCGCGAGGAGTCGTGGGCGCCCCTGGCCGCGATCGCCCTGCTCCTGGTCATGCTGGAGCTGCTCATCTCGGACCGCGACGGGGTCATCCGGCTGCGCCGCGCGATCACGGGTCGGCTGCGCCGCGGAACGCCCTCGCCAGCGGCCCGGAGGGGCGCCTGATGCCCTTCCTCTTCGATTCGCCGCTGCTCCTGCTGCTGCTCCCCCTGTTCCTCGCCGTCGTCGTCGGGCTCCACCTGTTGGCGCGGCGCGGCTGGGGAGACGGCCGGGCCAGGCTGGCCCTGCTGGTCCGGGCCATGGTCGTCGGGGCGCTCCTGCTCGCGCTGGCCGGCGCGGCGATCGTCCTGCCGACGGACCGGCTGGCGACCGTCTTCGTGGTGGACCTGTCCGATTCGGTCGGCAACGCCGGGCGCCAGGAGGCGCTGGCCTTCCTCCGGGACGCGCTCGCGAAGCGCCCGAGCGGCGACCTTGCCGGCGTCGTGGCGTTCGGCAAGGACGCCCTCGTGGAGCGCCTGCCCGGAGAGCTGACGGACCTCGACCGCCTGGCCTCGACGCCGGTGCGCGGCGCGACCGACGTCGGCGCCGCCCTCCGGCTGGCAGCGGCGCTCTTCCCCGACGATGCCCAGAAGCGCATCGTCCTGCTCTCCGACGGCAACGACACCACCGGTGCCGGGCAGGTCGAGGCGACCCGCGCCGGTGCCCGCGGGGTAGTCGTCGACACCATGGCGATCGGCCTCGGCGCCGCCGACGAGGTGCTGGTCGAGCGCCTGGCCGTCCCCTCCGTCGGCCGCCTGGGCGAGGAGCTCCAGCTGACCGCGGACGTCCGCTCCACGGTCTCCCAGCCGGCGGCGGTGCGCCTCTTCGCGGACGGCACGCTGGTCTCGACGCAGCGCGTCCAGCTCTCGGCCGGCCTGACCCAGGTGACCTTCCGCCTGACCCCCGGCGAGGCCGGCTTCCACGTCTACCGGGCGACGGTGGAGGCCGGTCGCGACACGTTCTCCCAGAACAACCGCGCGGACGCCTCCACGCTGATCCAGGGACCGCCCCGCGTGCTCGTCGTCGCCGGTGACCCGGCGGTGGCCGCGGACCTGGTCAGCGCCCTGCGCACGAGGCCCGGCACGGTCACCACGGTCGTGCCGGAGCAGGTCCCCGACGATCCCGCGTCGCTGGCCGGCTACGACAGCATCGTCCTGGTCGACGCGGCCAGGCCCCGCTTCACCACGAAGCAGCTGGAGGCGATGCGCTCGGCCGTCCGCGACTTCGGCAAGGGCCTCGTGATGATCGGCGGCGAGGAGAGCTACGGCGCGGGCGGCTACCGGGACACGCCCCTGGAGGCCGCCCTGCCGGTGGAGATGCAGGTCCGGGACAAGACCAAGCAGCCCGACGTGGCCATCGTGGTCGTGATCGACGAGTCGGGCTCGATGGCCGCCTGCCACTGCAACACGTTCGATCGCAGCCAGGCCGTCCAGCTCAGCGGCGTCCAGAAGGTCGACATCGGGAAGGAGGCGATCCTGCGGGCGGCCGCGGCGCTCACCTCCCAGGACGAGCTCGGCGTCGTCGCCTTCAACGAGGCGGCCCACTGGGTCGTCCACACGTCGCCGCTCGGGTCCGTCTCCGACCTGCAGGCGAGCCTCGGCTCGATCCGGGCGGACGGCCAGACGAACATCATGGCCGGGCTCGACGAGGGAGTGAAGTCGCTCGAGCAGGCCACGGCGACCCGGCGCCACCTGATCCTCCTGACCGACGGCTGGTCGACGTCCGGCCAGTACGACGCGATCCTGGCCCGCATGAAGGCCGCCGGGATCACGCTCTCGACCGTGGGCGCGGGCGGGGGCGCCAACCCGTTCCTCGAGCAGCTGGCCCTCCAGGGCGGGGGCCGCTTCTACGCGGCCGTGAACCCGTCGACCATCCCGGACATCTTCCTCAAGGAGACCCAGCAGGTCGCCGGCCGCCAGATCGTCGAGGAGCGCTTCTTCCCGACCGTGACCGGCACGTCGCCGATCCTGCGCGGCCTCGACGCCGGGTTCCCGGCGCTCCTCGGCTACAACGGGACCACCATCAAGGCCGCCGCGCTCCAGGTCATGGCCTCGGGCCGCGCCGACCCGGTCCTCGCCCAGTGGCAGTACGGCCTGGGGCGCACCGTCGCCTGGACGTCGGATGCCACCGGCCACTGGGCCGCCAACTGGGTGGGCTGGGACGGCTTCGCCCGCTTCTTCGGCCAGCTCGTGGCCTGGACGTACCCCGGCGAGGAGTCCGGGGGCATCGAGGCCAGCTTCGTCCCGGGCACGAATGGGAGCACGCTGCGCGTCGAGAGCGTGGGCCCGGATGGCACGCCCCGCGACTTCTACGGCACCTCGGTCGTGATGGTGGACCCGACCCTGGCCCAGCAGACGCTGGAGCTGCCGCAGGTGGCGCCCGGCGTCTACGAGGCGCCCGTCGGGGAGCTGACCCCGGGCGCCTACGCCCTTCGGGTCACCCAGACGAGGGCCGGCGCGCCGGCCGTCGGGCGCACGGTGGGCCTCGTCGCGCCGACCGCCGCGGAGTACCGCCTGCTGGGAACGAACGCGCCGCTCCTCGCCGCGATCCGGGGCGCGACGGGCGGATCGGTGGTCGCCCTCCCGACCGATCCCTGGCACCACGACCTGGGCACGACCACGCGCGAGACGCCGCTCTGGCCGTGGCTCCTGGTCCTCGCCCTGCTCCTGTGGCCGCTCGACATCTTCCTGCGCCGGGTTGCCCTGGGCCGGCGCGACCTGTCCGCCGCGGTCGCCCGCGTCCGGGCCCTCCCGGCGAGGTGGGGCCGGACCGCGACGCGGACGGCCCCCGCCCAGGCGCTGCTCGACGCGCGCCAGCGGGCAGGCTCCAGCGAGGCGCGGGCGGCGCTCCGGCGGGCCGCTCCACCGGACGCCGGATCGAGGGCGATCGACCCGCCCCCGGAGCCCGGACCGCCCTCTGGACCTCCGGCGGCAGGCCCCGCCCCGCGCCCGCCGAGGACCGCCGCCGCGGCGGCCGCCGAGGCCGAGGCCGACACGCTGGCTCGCCTGCACGACGCGAAGCGGCGGGCCCGCCGGTAGCCGGCTGCGCCGGCGCGGCGGGGTCATGGACAGGGGCGCCGTGCCGGAATCGGCCGAGCCACTACCATCCACCCATGCTCCGCGCCCCCCGCCCGGCACTCCCGCCAACCCGTCGCGAGGCCCGCGACCGCCGCCCGCTCCGGCGCCTCGTCGTCGCGCTCGCGTTCGGCCTGCCGGTCGTCCTCGCGCTCGCCGGCTGTGACGCGTTCACCCCGCGCTCCCCCCAGCCCACCCCGACCGACTTCGCGGGGATCGTCCAGGAGTTCGAGGCGGTCGGGATCGGCGTGGAGCATGCGACCTCCGGCGATGCCGGCTGCAATGACCAGCGCCTCGCCCGCACCGCCATCGGCTTCGACGCGAAGGGCCTGGACCAGGCCACGATCGTCCGGGTCTACCTCTATGCGTTCCGCGACCAGCCGACCTACGACTCGCTCCGACCTCTCGTCGACGCGTGCGCCCGCACGTACATCACGGACCCCGCGACCTACCTGACGACCGAGGCGACCCCCTACGTGCTGGCCGGCCGCGGGCCCTGGGCACCGGCATTCGCGGCCGCCCTCGCGGCCGCCCTCCGGAAGGCGGCGGTGGGCGGGTGAGCGGGCAGCTCGAGCAACCGCTGGGCGACCGCGATCTGTCCGACCGGCGGCGGCGCCGCGCACGGGCGGATCCGGGCGTGCGTGCTAGCCTTCGGGACATGACCCAGCCGACCAAGTCGGAGGAGACTGCACCGGAGATCCGGACTCCGCCTGCCGTCCGGGCCACGCTCGAGGCGACGGACCGGGCCATCCTGGTGACCCTGCGCGAGATCGGGGCCGCGACGCCCGACGCGCTCGCGACGCGCCTGGGTACCAGCCGGACCAGCGTCCGCCAGCGTCTCCGCTCCCTCGAGGCCGCCGGCCTCGTGGTGCGCTACGCCGTGCGCCATGGCGTCGGACGGCCGCGCCATCTCTACGACGTGACGCCTGCTGCCCAGCGGAGCCTCCCGGCGAACTACGACGGCCTGGCCGAGACGCTCCTCGAATCGATCGGGATCGTCGGCGGCGACACGCTCGTCGAGGAGGTCTTCCAGGCTCGCCGGCGGATCCTCCGGGACCGGATCCGGGCCCGCCTCGACGAGCGCCTCGGGCCCGCCCCGACCCTGGTCGAGAAGGTCCGGGAGCTGGCCGTCATCCAGGACGAATCCGGCTACCTCTGCCGGGCAATGCCCATCGACGGGCTCGAAGGGCCGCTCGAGCTGCGCCAGTCGAACTGCGCGATCCTCGGTGCCGCCGCGGGCCATCCGGCGGCCTGCGCCGCCGAGATCCTGCTCTTCAGCGAGGTGCTCGGGGCCCGCGTGACGCGGGTCGCCCACATCGCCTCGGGCGATCGTTCCTGCTCCTACCGGATCGAGCCCCTCGAAGGCTGACCGAGTCGCGACGCCGCGCGCCGCCCGGGGCGGCGAACCGGCCCGGCTCCCTGCGCTCCGGCTGCGGATGCCGTCAGGCCTCCTCGCGCTCGACCTCATCGCGGCGGGCCGGCTCGAGGACGGGCAGCGGCACGTCCGAGACGTTCGGCACGAACGACGCCGCGATGGCCGTCCGGGCAACCTCGGCCTGCTCGTCGACGGTCAGGATCCCCAGCCGGCCGAGCATCGCCATCTCGTCGCGGATGTAGGTCTTGAGCATCTCCGGGCCATCCGTGTTGATCGTGAAGCGGATCTCGTTGCGCCGGAACGTGTCGAAGATCCAGCGGAACTCGTCCCAGCCGGAGACGACCCGGGTGTTCAGGTTCGAGGTGGGGCAGACCTCCAGGACGATCCCCCGTTCGCGGATCATGCCCAGCGTGCGGGGGTCGTAGGCCGCCTTGACGCCGTGCCCGATCCGGTCCGGCTCCAGCTGCTCGATGACCTCGGCGATCTCCTCGACCGGGCCGGACTCGCCGGTGTGGACGGTGATCCCCAGGCGGTGGCGCCGTGCGCGCTGGAACAGGCGGCGGTACTCGCGGACGCGGAAGCCGGTCGCCTCGGGGCCGGCGATGTCGATCCCGACCACGCCCCGGTCGCGCCACGCGATCGCCTTCTCGGCGATGATCTCGTTGAGCTGGAACGGGAAGGCCCGGTCCAGGCACAGGATCAGCCCCGGCTTGACCGGGTACTCGAGGATCGCGCGGTCCATGCCCCGCACGGCAGCCGCGATGATGTGGTCCAGGTCCTGCTCGCCGCCCCGGTTCCGCTTCATCGGGTTGAAGCGGAGCTCCATCGTCGTCACGTTGTTCTTGCGGTAGGCGCCCCCGATCACCTCGTAGACGGACCGCTCGACCGCCAGCGGGCTGGACTGGATCAGCTCCGTCCAGTGGAAGAGCTCCAGGTACCCGTTGAACGAGTGGCCGTGGCGCTTCGAGACCGTGATCGTGTCCCGGAACTCCCAGTAGTCCTTCGTCGACAGGCGGATCCCCTGGGCGTGGGCGATCCCCCACATGATCGCCGGCGTCACCGCCCCGCCCAGGTGGCAGTGGAGCTCGGCGAGCGGGACGGTCCGCGGCAGGAGGCGGGTCATGGCCCGAGCATAGCGCGGCGATCCGGGGCCCGTTCGGCCTCGCTCCGGCAGCGGACCACGAGGATCCGGCGAGATCGCGATGATCCAGATCGATTCCCGATGTACGCTGCCGACTTCCAGACGAATTGGCTCCGCGTCCCGCGGGGCCACGAGGAGGCACTCAATGCGTTCATCCAGAGTCGGCGTCCTGGCCACGGCCGGGTTCGCCCTGCTCCTTGTCGGCGCCTGTTCCAGCGGCGCCACCACCGCCCCGTCCGCGGCGCCGCCGAGCGCGGCCCCGACCGCGGCGCCGGCCAGCGCGGCCCCGTCGACGGCCACCAGCGCGGCCCCGTCGGCGGCCGCTCTCGTCGCCCCCGACCGGATCAAGGCCGCCGGCAAGCTGGTCTGGTGCGTCGACGTGAGCTACCCGCCGGAGGAGTTCTACGCCGCCGACGGCAGCACCGCCCAGGGCTCGGACGTGGACATCGCGGCCGCGATCGCGAAGGCCTGGGGCGTCACCAACGAGATCGACAACACCGGCTTCGACGGGATCATCCCCGCCCTGCTGGCCAAGAAGTGCGACCTCGTCATCTCGGGCATGAACGACACGCCCAAGCGCGCCGAGCAGGTCGACTTCGTGGACTACCTCAAGGTCGGCCAGGGGCTCCTGGTCCCCAAGGGCAACCCCAAGAACATCCACACCCTCGACGACCTCTCGGGCAAGTCCGTGGCGGTCCAGCTGGGCACGACGAATGCCGACGCCCTGGCCGCCGCCAACACCGCGCTCGTCGCGGCGGGCAAGGCCAAGATCGACATCCAGACCTACCAGGCCGACACCGACGGCTTCCAGCAGCTCGCCCTCGGCCGCGTGGACGCGTTCTCGACCGACTCGCCGGTCGTCGCGTACTACAACAGCAAGCCCGAGAACGCGGGCAAGTTCGAGGTCGGCGGCACGCCGATCGACCCGGCCGCGATCGGCATCGCGATGCGCAAGGACGACACCGGCATGAAGGCTGCCCTCCAGGCCGCCATCGACTCGTTCTACGCGGACGGCACCCTCAAGTCCATCGTGGACAAGTGGGGCATGACCAACGCGGTGGTGATGCTCAAGTAGTCACGCTCCCGACGGCACGCAGGCGGGCGCCCGGCGCTCGCCTGCGCCTCCCCTCCTGGCGAGGTGATACCCCGGTGATCCATCCGCTGGCGTTCCTCGCCGACAGCTCGGCCGGCCACCTCGACCCGACGTTCCTCAGCCAGCTGATCTTCCAGCCTTCCGGCGCCTGGTGGGCCGGGCTCTGGATCACGATCTACGGCGCGATCGTCGCCCAGCTGATCGGGATCGTCCTCGGAATCCTGTCGGCGCTGGCGGGCATGGCCCGCAACCCCGTCCTGCGCTCGATCAGCGGGATCTACGTCTGGATCTTCCGGGGCACGCCCGTCCTGGTCCAGATCGCGCTGCTCTACTACGGGACCCCGTACCTGCTCGGGATCGACCTCTTCCCGCGCGAGATCCATGCCGGCATCCTGGACCTCCGGGGCGCGATCCTCGCGGGGATCCTTGCGCTCGGGCGTCAACGAGGGCGCCTACATGAGCGAGATCGTGCGGGCCGGAATCCTGTCCGTCGACCCGGGCCAGACCGAGGCGGCGAAGTCCCTGGGGATGACCTACCGGCTGACGATGAGCCGGATCGTCCTGCCCCAGGCGCTCCGGGTGATCGTCCCGCCCCTCGGCAACGAGTTCAACAACATGCTGAAGACGACGTCGCTGATGAGCATCATCGGCGTCGAGGAGCTCTTCCGGGTAGCCTCCTCGATCGCGTCGGCCACGTTCAAGCCGTTCGAGCCGCTGCTCGCCGCCGCGCTCTACTACCTCGTCCTGACCACGATCTGGGGGGTGATCCAGGCCCGGATCGAGAAGCGCCTGGGCGCCGGCACGCTGCGCAACGAGCAACCGGGGGTCTGGGCGCGGCTGCTGGGCATGACCCGCTCGCGCGAAGGACAGGGGGGCCGCTGACGTGGTGCATATCGCGCACGACCTGCTGGCCGCGATCGGCGGCGTGCCGGTCCCGACCACGGACGTCGTGGTCGACGCCCAGGATGTTCACAAGTGGTTCGGCAAGCTCCACGTCCTCAAGGGCGTCACCCTCCAGGTGAAGCGCCAGGAGGTGGTCGTCATCCTGGGCGCCTCGGGCTCCGGCAAGACGACCTTCATCCGCTGCGTCAACCACCTCGAGAAGATCCAGAAGGGCCGGGTCTCCGTCAACGGCCACCTGATCGGCTATCGCGAGGAGGGCGGCGAAGCTGGTCGAGGACAAGGAGGCCAACATCGCCCGCCAGCGCCAGGAGATCGGGATGGTCTTCCAGCGCTTCAACCTGTTCCCCCACTTCACGGCCCTGGAAAACATCATCGAGGCACCGATCCGCGTCAGGAGCGTCCCAAGAGACGAGGCGGTCGACATGGGCCGGGCGCTCCTCGTCCGCGTCGGGCTGGCGGCCAAGGAGACGGCCTACCCGGCGGAGCTCTCGGGTGGCCAGCAGCAGCGCGTGGCGATCGCCCGGGCCCTGGCCATGAAGCCCGCCCTGATGCTCTTCGACGAGCCGACCAGCGCCCTCGATCCCGAGATGATCGGCGAGGTCCTCGAGGTGATGAAGGAGCTGGCCCGCGAGGGGATGACGATGATCGTGGTGACCCACGAGATGGGCTTCGCGACGCGAGGTCGCCGATCGGGTCGTGATGATGGACGACGGCCTGATCATCGAGGAGGGCACGCCCGAGCACTTCTTCACCAACCCGACCAACGAGCGGACGAAGGCCTTCCTCGCGAAGATCCTCTGAGGCCGCGCCTCGATCGACCGTCGGCGTTCCGCCCGGACGCCCCACCCACGCGCCGGCCTGCGTCCGCCCGGACGCCGGCGCCCGAGCCGGAGCCCCACATGCCGACCGCGCAGCGCCTGGTCATCCTGGCCGAGGGCCAGCTCACCTACCACGACGCGAAGACGGCGTTCGGGGTGATCCGCTACGGGCCGGACCCGGTCGTGGCGCTCGTGGACGCGACGAACGCCGGGCGCAACGCCGCCGAATGGCTGGGTCCCGCCCACGACGTCCCCGTCGTCGCCACCCTGGACGAGGCGCTGGCCCTCGGCCCGACCGCGCTCGTGATCGGGATCGCCCCGACCGGCGGGCGCCTCCCCGACGAATGGCGGGCGACCATCCTGCAGGCGATCGGGGCCGGCCTGGACATCCATTCCGGGCTCCACCAGTTCCTGGGCGACGACCCGGAGCTGGCGGCGGCGGCGGCATCGGCCGGCGTGCGCATCGCGGACTACCGGCGGCCGCCGGACCGGACGGACTGCGCCGTCGGGCGGCGCCACCTGCCCGGCAAGCGGGTGATCCTGGCGGTCGGCACGGACTGCGCCGTCGGCAAGATGTCCGTCTCGCTGGAGCTGGTGCGGGCCGCGCGGGAGGCCGGCGATTCGGCCGTCTTCGTGCCGACCGGCCAGACCGGGATGATGATCGCCGGCTGGGGCGTGGCCGTGGACCGGGTCATCAGCGACTTCCTCAACGGCACCGTCGAATGGCTGGTCGAGGAGGGTGAGTCCCGGGGCGACTGGCTGCTCGTGGAGGGCCAGGGCTCGCTCGATCACCCCGCCTTCTCATCGGTGACGCTGGGCCTGATCCACGGCGCCACTCCCCAGGCCATGATCCTGGTCCACGAACCGGGCCTGGCCGACCACGACTTCGTCCACGTCCCGGATCGAACCTTCCCCCTCGCGCCGCTCCCCGGCTTCATCGACCTGCACGAGCGGATCGCCGCGGCGGTGGCTCCCTCGAAGGTCGTGGCCGTGGCGCTCAACACGTCGCTCATCCCGGATCCGGACGAGGCGCGCCGGGTGATCGCCGCGACCGAAGCCGAGACCGGGCTCCCGTGCGATGACCCGTTCCGGTTCGGGCCCGAGCGTCTCTGGCCGCGGATCCGGGCGGCGGTCGACGCCCTCCCCTGGGTGGCCTCGGCGGAGTAGCCCCCGGTTCGCGTCGGGCCGGGACGCACCGGGCGCGTCCGGCGCCAGCGTCGGGACGGGTAGGGCGCCGCTCTGGCGCCGTCGCAGGTTCCGGCGCCCCGGTTCAGGCGCCGGTTCCGGCGCTCCGGTTCAGGCGCCCGGGATCACCCGGCCGGCGGCGTCGAGCGAGGCCTGGCGGCGCAGCGCGCGCAGCTCCGCGCCGGGGACCTGGTCCCGGGCGTGGTAGCTGGAGCGGACCAGCGGCCCGGACTCGACGTGCCGGAAGCCGAGCTCCAGCGGCCTCGGCCTTCATCTCCGCGAACTCGCGCGGGGTGTAGTAGCGGACCAGGGGCAGGTGCTCGCGGGTCGGGCGAAGGTACTGGCCGATCGTGAGGATGTCGCAGTCCACGGCACGCAGGTCGCGGAACGTCGTCGAGAGCTCCGCTCGCTCCTCGCCGAGGCCCACCATGATCGAGCTCTTCGTGTGCACGACCCGGCCGGCTTCCCGGCGCGTAGGCCTTGGCCCGCTCCAGCACCGACAGGCTGCGGTCGTAGCGGGCGCGCCGACGGACCGGCTTCTGGAGCCGCTCGACCGTCTCGACGTTGTGGTTGAGGATGTCCGGCCCGGCGACCATCACCGTCCGCAGGGGACCCTCCTGGCCGTCGAAGTCGGGGATCAGGACCTCGACGCCCATCCCCGGCGAGGTCGCCCGGAGCTGCCGGATCGTCTCGGCGAACGCCCCGGCACCGCCGTCGGGCAGGTCGTCGCGGGCGACGGACGTGACGACGACGTGCTCCAGGCCCAGGGCCGCGACGGCCTCGGCGACGCGCCGCGGCTCGTCGTCATCGAACCAGGTCGGCCGGCCGGTCTTGATCGCGCAGAACCCGCAGGCGCGGGTGCAGACGTCGCCGAGGATCATCACGGTCGCGGTGCGCTGGTCCCAGCACTCCCCGACATTCGGGCAGCGAGCCTCCTCGCAGACGGTGTTGAGGTTCTGCGTCCGCATCAGGCGCCGCAGGTCCTGGTAGCGATCGCCGGATGCGATCTTCGCCTTCAGCCAGTCGGGGTGGCGCCGACCGGCCGCGCCCGGGGCGAGATCGTCCGCCCCGCCACCGGGAGCGGCGTCGTCCGCGTCGGCAGGGTCGAGGACGCCGCCCAGCGCGATGCTCGGGAGGAGGCCGCCCGACCCGTGGCGGTGCGCGGCGTCGGGCGGCGTGTAGATCGGCAGTTCGCGGGTCATCGCTGCTCCGTTGATCGGGCGGGTGCCCGTCGCTCCGGCCGGTCGCCTACGAGATCGCGGTCTCGGGACCGACGCCCTCGAGCCAGGCCTTCACGTCGCGCAGGAATTGCCCGGCCTGCGCCCCATCGTTGGCCCGGTGGTCGATCCCGATCACGACGTTCATGACGGACCGGATCGCGATGACGTCGCCGTCGGGAGTGTCGAGGACGACCGGCCGCTTGGTGATCGACTCCATCGTGAGGATCGCCACCTCCGGCACGTTGATGATCGGCATCGTCAGGTTGCTGCCGAACCAGCCGGTGTTGTCCACGGTGAACGTGCCGCCGCCGAAGTCGGTCGTGCGCAGCCTGCCGGCGCGGGCCCGGGCGGCCACGTCGGCGATCGCCAGGTTGATGCCGTTGATGGACAGCGTGTCCACGTCCCGGATGACCGGGACGATCAGCCCGTCATCGACGGCCACGGCCACCCCGACGTTGATGCGGCGCTTCGCGAGGAGGCCCTGCTCGGTCCAGTTGGCGTTGAAGGTGGGGTTCCGGTGAAGCGCCTCCACAGCCGCCTTGACGACGAAGGGGACGAAGCTGAGCGGCTGCCCCTCCCGGGCCTGGTACTCGCGCTTGACCCGGTCGCGCAGCCGGACGAGACCCGAAACGTCCACCTCCACGTGGACGTAGGCGTGGGGAACCTGGAGCGCGCGGGTCATCTGGGCGGCGATCCCCCTGCGCATCTGGGTGAGCGGCACCAGGACCTCGTCGGCGCCGGCGGGGAACTCGATCGGGGCGGGGCCCGCGGCGCGCGCCCGGGCGGCGGACGGAGCTGGAGCTGCGGCGGAGATGGCCGTCGGCGCGGGGGCCGGGCCTGCGGACGTCGGGGCAGCGGCGCGGGACGCCTCGACGGCGGCCATGACGTCCTCGCGGCTGATCCGCCCGCCGCCGCCGGTCCCGTGGACCTGCTCGGCGCCGAGGCCGTGCTCGCGCAGGAGGCGGCGCACGGCCGGGCTCATCCGGGAGTCTGACTCCGCCCCTTCGGCAAGCGCGCCCGCGGCGGGCGCCGGGGCGGCGGCTGGTGCTTGGGCTGCGAGCGGTGCCGGCGTCGGCGCGCTGGCCGCGGCCGGGCTGGGCGCCGCGGCGATGGTTGCCTCCGCGGCCAGGGCGATCGGCGCGGCCGGCGCGGCTGCCGGGGCAACCGCCGCAGTCGGGGCAACCGCCGCAGTCGGGGCCGGAACGGGGGCGGCGGCCGGGGCCTGGGCGGCGGCCGGCGCGACTGCCGGGGCCTCTGCCGTCTCGATCTCGGCGATTTCGGCGTTGTTCGGGACGGTGGTGCCTTCCTCGGCGAGGATCTTCGTCAGGGTCCCGGCGAACGGCGACGGCACCTCGGCGTTCACCTTGTCGGTGATCACCTCGACGAGAGGCTCGTACTTCTCGACCCGGTCGCCCGGCTGCTTGAGCCAGCGCCCGATCGTTCCCTCCGCGACGCTCTCGCCGAGCTGTGGCATCGTGACCTTCGCCACCGGGCCGAACCCTCCTCCGCGGGGCGGTCCCCGCCTTCCTGTGTCGTGCGGCCTCCCGGCATGCGGGGCGCCGCCGCGCCGGACCGTCGTCGGTCGCGCGCGTCGCGCCTGCCGGAGCCCCCGTAGTTTCGCCCATCCGGCGCAGGAAGGCACGGACCGCAACATCGGCGCCGGGCCCAGCCCTTCCCGGCTACCCTCCGGGGATGGCATCGTCGACCGGCGCAGCGGGCAATCCCGCCTCGTTCCCCCGCCTCTTCTCGCCCCTGGCCCTCGGTCCGCTGACCATGCGGAACCGGATCTTCTCGTCCGGCCACGACACCGTGATGGCCCACGACGGCCACGTCACGGACCAGCTGATCGCCTACCAGGAGGCGCGGGCCGCGGGCGGAGTCGGCCTCATCGTCGTGCAGGCGACGGCCGTCCATCCCAGCGCGGACTACACGGCCCATGCCCTGGCGATCTACGACGACGCCATGGTGCCCGGGTTCCGCCGCCTGGCCGACGCCGTCCATGCCCACGGGACGCCGATCGTCGGCCAGCTCTTCCACGGCGGGCGCGAGGTCATGGACACCCGCGACGGCACGCTCGCGGTGGCCCTTGCCCCATCCGTCGTCCCGACCGAACGGTTCCACGCGATGCCCCGGGCAATGTCCCTGGCCGACATCGGCACGATCGTGGCGGCTTACGGAACGGCCGCCGCGCGCCTCGAGGCCGCCGGCCTGGACGGCGGCGAGATCGTGGCCAGCCATGGCTACCTGCCCGCCCAGTTCCTGAACCCGCGGGTCAACGTGCGGACCGACGGCTATGGCGGCGATCCGGTCCGCCGCCTGCGCTTCCTGCGCGAGGTGATCGCTGCGATCCGAGCCGCCACGGGGCCCCGCTTCGCGCTGGGCATGAGGATCTCGATCGAGGAGATCACGCCCGAGGGCCTCACCCGGGACGACGCGCTGCCGGCGCTCGCGGCGCTCGACGCGGACGGCGGGCTGGACTACGTGAGCGTGGTCGCGGGCACGTCGGCGACCCTCGCGGGCTCGGACCACATCGTGCCCCCGATGACGGAGCCGAACGCCTACACGGCACCGCTCGCCGCGGCCGCGAAGGCGGTGCTGCGCCTGCCGGTCCTGGTCGCCGGGCGGATCAACCAGCCGCAGGAGGCGGAGCGGATCCTGGAGCTCGGGCAGGCCGATGCAGTGGCCATGACCCGGGCCCTCATCTGCGACCCCCTGCTGCCGGCCAAGGCGGCGGCGGGCCGGCTCGACGAGATCCGGGCCTGCGTCGGCTGCAACCAGGCCTGCATCGGCCACTTCCACGCCGGCTACCCGATCTCGTGCATCCAGTACCCGGAGAGCGGCCGGGAGATCCAGTACGGCCGTCGCACGCCGGCCCCGACGCGTCGGCGCGTGCTGGTCGTCGGCGGCGGGCCGGCGGGCCTGAAGGCCGCGGCGGTCGCTGCCGAGCGCGGCCACGACGTGACGCTCCACGAGGCGGGCCGCCGCGTCGGCGGGCAGGTGCTCCTCGCGGAGCGGCTCCCGGACCGGGCCGAGTTCGGCGGCGTCGTGACCAACCTCGTCGGCGAGGCGGAGCGGGCCGGGGTCCGGATCGTGACCGGCTCCCGGGTCGACGCGGCGCTCGTCGCGCGCGAGGCGCCTGACGTCGTCCTCGTGGCGACCGGCGCGCGGCCCTATCGGCCGCCCCTCGAGCTGGCCGGGGACCCGCCCGTGCTCGACGCCTGGGAGGTCATCTCGGGCGCCGCGGTCCCCGACGGGCGGGCCGTCGTGGTGGACTGGCGCTGCGATTGGATCGGGCCGGGCGTGGCGCAGCTGCTGGCCCGCGCCGGGCATCCGGTCACCCTCGCCGTGTCGGGCTACAGCGCCGGCTTCCGCCTCCAGCAGTACGTTCGCGACGCGACCATCGCAGCGCTGGCGCGCGCCCGGGTCGACGTGATCCCACTGGTCCGCCCGTTCGGCTACGACGGGTCGGCGGTCTTCCTCCAGCACGTGCTCACGGGCGACGCGGTGGTCGTGGAGCCGGCCGCAGCCCTCGTGCTCGCCCAGGGCCACGCCCCCGAGGACGGCCTGCTCGCCGAGCTGGCGGCGCTCCCCGTCGAGGTCCACGGGATCGGCGACTGCCTGGCGGCCCGAACCGTCGAGGAGGCCGTGCTGGACGGGTTGCGGGTCGCCAGCGCGATCTGATCGCTCAGTACGCGGCCAGCGTCCGGATCGCGCCGGCGATCTTCTCCGGGGAGACGAGGAACTCGGCCTCCAGCACGGAGGCGTACGGCGAGGCCGGCGAGTCGGGGCCGCACAGCCGGGTGACCGGCCCGTCGAGGTAGTCGAAGGCCTCCTCGGCCACGAGCGCGGCGACCTCGGCCCCGAAGCCGCCGAAGCGGTTGTCCTCGTGGACGATCAGGCACTTGCCGGTCTTGCGCACCGAGGCGAGGATCGTCGCGGCGTCCAGCGGGCGGATCGTGCGCAGGTCCACGACCTCGGTCTCGATCCCCTCGTCGGCGACCCGCGCCGCGGCGTCCAGGGCGTAGTGGACCATCAGGCCGTAGGTGACGACCGTGACCCGGCTTCCCTCGCGGGTGACGGTCGCTCGGCCCAGGGGCACCGTGTACTCCCCGTCGGGGACCTCGCCGCGGACGCTCCGGTACATCTTCTTGTGCTCGAGGAAGATGACCGGGTCGGGATCGCGAACCGCCGAGCGCAGGAGGCCCTTGGCGTCGTAGGGCGTGGACGGGATCACGACCTTGAGCCCGGGCACGTGGGCGAAGAACGCCTCCACCGACTGGCTGTGATACATCGCGCCGTGGACGCCCGCCCCGAACGGGGCCCGGATCGTGATCGGGCAGCCGAACGTCCCGTTGCTCCGGTAGCGGATCCGGGCCGCCTCCTGGATCAGCTGGTTCATCGCCGGGAAGATGAAGTCGGCGAACTGGATCTCGGCGACGGGGCGCAGCCCGTTCGCGGAGGCCCCCACCGACACGCCCACGATCATCAATTCGGTCAGCGGCGTGTCGATGACCCGGTCGTCGCCGAACTCCGCCCACAGCCCGTCCGTGGCGAAGAAGACGCCGCCCTTCTTGCCCACGTCCTCGCCCAGCACGATCACGGACGGATCGCGCCGCATCTCGTCGCGGAGGCCGTCCCGGATGGCCTCGATGAAGGTCCGGATAGCCATCAGGCGGGCTCCGCGTAGACGTGGCGGCCCAGCGTGGCCGGGTCGGGATCCGAGGCGGCCTCGGCGAAGGTGGTCGCGTCCTCGACCTGGGCGCGCACGTCGGCGGCGATCTCCTCCTCGGCGGCGGCGTCCAGCACGCCTGCGCCACGCAGCTCCTCCCGGAACGCGGGCAGCGGGTCGCTCGCCGTCAGCGCGGAGAGCTCCGCCTCGGACCGGTACTTCGACTGCTGGTCGTCCGAGGAGTGCCCGGTCATCCGGCTCACCTTCGCCTCGATGAAGGTGGGGCCCTCGCCGGCCAGCGCCCGCGCCACGGCGTCCCGCATGGCCAGGTAGCAGCCCACCACGTCGGTCCCATCGACCGTCAGGCCGGGCATCGCGTAGCCGGCGGCCCGGACCGCGAGGTCCCGAACCGCGACCTCCTTCTCGGCCGGCACGGAGATCGAGTACCCGTTGTTCTCGATCAGGAGGACCATCGGGAGGCGATGGATGCCCGCGAAGTTGAGGGCCTCGTGGACGTCGCCCTGGTTCGAGGAGCCCTCCCCCATCATGACCAGGGCAACCTGCGGCTCGCCCCGCAGCTTGGCCGCCAGGGCGAACCCGGCCGCATGGAGGGCCTGCGTCCCGACCGGCGACGACGACGTGAAGATCCGGCGGCCCGCGTGGCCGTAATGGGCGGGCATCTGGCGGCCGCCCGATCCCGGGTCGTCGGCCTTGCCGAACTGGTTGAGCATCACCTCGCGCGGGGTCATCCCGAAGGCCAGCACCGCCGTGAGCGAGCGGTAGTACGGGAGGAGCCAGTCGCGGCCGGGCTGGAGGGCGGCGCAGACGCCGGCCTCGGCCCCCTCGTGGCCCTGGGCGGAGATCACGAAGTGCACGCGCCCGGACCGGTTGAGGATCCAGGCCCGCTCGTCCAGGCCCCGGGCAAGCGCCATCAGCCGGTACAGCTCGCGGAGCCTCTCCGGCGCGAGGCGGGAGCGCGCGACTGGATCGGGCGGAGTGGCGGGGCCGGAGACGCCGGGGTTCGTCACCTTGCGGATGCTACAGGCCGACCGGCCCGTGGGCCAGCACGGGCGCGGCGGCCCTGATGCTGGAGCCAGCGGAGGCCCATCTTCGCCGACGGAGTCCGCTGCGGGCCGGCACCGCGCCCGCCGGTGACCTCGGGACGCCAGGCGAGCTCCGGGCTCCCCGTCACCTCGGCGACGTCCGCTGCGCCCGGTGTCGGGCCGACCGTGCCATGCTGGCAATCATTCGTGCGCTCCACGACGTCCGCCGGCGTAGCCTACCCCGCGAGTTGAACGGTCCCGGCGCCGCGACCCCCGCAGTACACGGTCTTGGGCGCCCTTGTCACGATTCCGCGCACTCCCCGGCCGTGAGGAGCACCTGGCGGGCGTCCGAGCGCCCGACGGCGGCGTATCGGACGGCCGGGACCGGTCCCACGCCCGGCGACTGCACGAATCATTGCCGGCGTGGCACGCCCCGCTCGGCCGCTCGACCTGCCGGCCAGAAGCGGGCCGCTAGAAGTTGATCGAGCGTCCCGCGACCGCCATGGCCGCCTCGCCGAGGATCTCGGAGAGCGTGGGGTGGGGATGGGTGGCCGCCCCGATCTCCCAGTCGACGGCCTCCAGCGAGAACGCCAGCGAGGCCTCGGCGATCAGGTCGGTGGCGTGCGGCCCGATGACGTGCACGCCCAGCAGGGCGCCCGTCTCGGCGTCGGAGATCACCTTGGCGAACCCCTCGTAGTCGCCGTAGATCAGGGCCTTGGCAATCGCCTGGAAGGGGACCTTGCCCACCTTCACGGTCCGGCCGCGCTTCTCGGCCTCCTGCTCGGTGATCCCGACCGAGGCGATCTCGGGGCGGCAGTAGGTCGCCCGTGGCTGGGCGTCGTAGTCCATGGGGTGGACGTCGGGGTCGCCCGCGATGGCGTGCACGGCGGTGAGCCCTTCGTGGGCGGCGGTGTGGGCGAGCCAGAGCCCGCCGACGATGTCGCCGATGGCCCACACGTGCGGCTCGGCCGTGCGCATCAGGCCGTCGACGGTGATGACGCCCCGGTCAACCCGTGCCCGGGTCGTCTCCAGGCCGATCTCCTCGACGTTGGCGGCCCGGCCCGTGGCGACCAGCAGGCAGTCCGCGGCGATCTCCTTCGCCTCGCCGCCCTCGGGGCCGACGGTCAGCCGGATCCCGTCCTCGCCGACGACCAGGCTCGCGGCGTCGAAGCGGGCGTTCGTGACCACGTCGATCCCGCGGCGCCGGAAGCTGCGCTCCAGCTCCCTGGAGACCTCGCGGTCCTCGAGGGGAACGATCCCGGGCAGGTACTCGAGGAGGGTGACCTTGACGCCGAGGTCGTGGAAGCACGAGGCGAACTCGGAGCCGACCGCGCCCGCGCCGATGATGACGATGCTCGCGGGCAGCTCCACGAGGCGGAGCACGTCGTCCGAGGTGAGCACGCGGACCCCGTCCGGCGTGATCCCCGGCAGGCTCTTGACCCGGCTGCCCGTGGCCAGGATGACGTCGCTGGCCTCGAGGACGCGCTCGCCCCCGGCGCCGGGCGTGCCGTCCTCGCCGTGGAGCGTCACCCGCACCTTGCCCGGTCCCTCCAGGCGTCCGCGGCCGGCCACCCATTCCACCTTGTTCTTCGCGACCAGGCTCTTGAGGCCCGTCCACATCCGCCGCACGATCTGGTCCTTGCGGGCCGCGATGGCGGCGAAGTCGACGGCGATCTCGCCGGGCACGAGCACCCCGAAGTCGCGGCTCTTCGTCCGGATCCGGTGGGCCAGGTCGGACGACTCCAGGAGCGCCTTGGTCGGGATGCAGCCGCGGTGCAGGCAGGTCCCGCCGATCCTGTCCTCGTCGACGAGGGCCACCTTGAGTCCCAGCTGGGCCGCCCGGAACGCGGCGCTGTAGCCACCCGTCCCCGCACCGAGGACGACGAGGTCGAACGAGTTGGACGAGCCGACGGCCATGGCGAGGCAACTCCTGGGAGGTGGCGGGGTAGGCCCACATCGTAACCCGCGCCCCGCCAGCGAGGCCGTTCGGCCCTGCCGCGGCCCGGATTTCGCGGGAGAATGGATGCCTGCGTCGCCGTCGCGCGCTCCGGGCGCTCGACCGGCAGACAGGGGGATCGATGACCACGAACGCTCGCCGCCACTCCACGCTCCAGGCCTGGACGCCACGCCTGCGGAAGGCGCCGGCGGCCGCGCTGGCGGCCGGCCTCCTGCTCGCGGTCCTGCTGGCCTCCGCCGTCCTGGGAGCCTCGCCGAAGCGGCTCTCGACCCAGCTCACCGACGACATCGGCGCCCTGGGCGGTGGCGGCGGAGTGGTGACCGCGGCGCAGGACCGGCTCCTCAGGGACGCCAACGTCCAGCTCTGGATCTGGTTCACGGACACGACGGGCGGCCAGGCCGCGGCGGACTTCGCGGGGGCCACGGCCCAGGTCAACGGCTTCGGCGGCAACGACCTGCTGCTCGTGATCGCGATGACGGACGGCGAATACGGCTACTGGAAGTCCAACTCGATCGGGCTCTCCAACAACACGCTCGATCAGCTCCTCTCGAGCGCCCTGGAGCCCGGCCTCCGGGCCAACCCTGCCGCGTCCGCGGCCACCTTCACCGATGCGCTCCGGCAGGAGCTGACGGGCGGCGCCCCGGCGACCGCCCCGCCGGCGACCGCCCCGCCGGCGACCGGCCAACCGGTCCCGGGCGACTCCGGGTCGGGCGGCGCGGGCTCGGCGCTGGGCACGCTGATCGCGCTGGTCTTCGTGGTCGGCGGGATCGCGCTCATCGGATGGTGGTTCCTGTATCGCCGTCGTCCGACGACGGGCGGGGGTGCGGCGGGCGGCGCGGGCGGCGACGACCTCGCTTCCATGGGCGGCAAGGATCTCGAGCAGCTGGCGAACCGCTCGCTGGTCGAGACCGACGACGCGGTGCGCGACAGCGACCAGGAGCTGGGATTCGCCCAGGCGGAGTTCGGCGAGGCCGAGGCCGCCCCGTTCGTCGCGGCCATCGCGGGCGCGAAGGACGACATGCGCGCGGCGTTCACGATCCGCCAGCAGCTCGACGACGCCACCCCCGAGACGGCGGCCCAGCGCCGGGCGATGCTGGCCGACCTCGTGCGGGCCTGCCGGCGGGCGAAGGGACGGCTCGACGAGCAGACCGCCCGGTTCGAGGAGCTGCGCGCCATCGAGCGCAAGGCGCCCGAGATCCTGGCCGCGCTGCCCGCCCAGGCGGACGCGCTCGAGGCACGCATCCCGGGGACGGAGAAGACGTTCCAGGGCCTCCAGGCGTACGCGGATGCGACCTGGCAGCCCGTCGCCGGCAACCTCGACGAGGGCCGCACGCGGATCGCCGCGGTGCGCGCCGCCATCGCGGAGGGGCAGAAGGCGATCGCGGCAGGCGACGCGCCGACGGCCGGGCGGGCGGCCCGGGGCGGCCAGGATGCGCTGGGCCAGGCGACGGAGTTCCTCGATGGGATCGAGCGCCTCGCGCGGGACGTCGACGGGGCCCGGGCGAAGGTCGGGGCGCTGCTGAGCGAGGTGGACGCCGATCTCGCGGCCGCTCGCTCCGGGCTGGACGGCCGGGCCAACCCGGCGGACGCGGAGAAGCTCGCCCAGGCCACGACCCTGCTGGCCGACGCGCGGACGGCCCTGGCCGAGCCGAAGCCGGACCCCGCCGGCGCATTCCGCAAGGCCCAGGAGGCGAACACGCTCGCCGACGCCGTCCTGGCCGACGAGAGGTCCGCGGCTGAGCAGCGGGCCCGCGACGCGGCCCGCCTCGATGCCTCGATTTGCAACGCCCAGGCCAGCGTCACGCGCGCCGGCGACTTCCTCGCCACCCACCGCCGGGGCGTCGGGACGGACGCCCGGACGCGCCTCGCGGAGGCGAGCCGGCACCTCGACCAGGCCGTCGCCCTGGGCCCGACGGACCCCGCCGGGGCGGGCCGCGAGGCCGACGAGGCGACCCGGCTCGCCAACGAGTCCTACCAGCTCGCGGCCAGCGACTACGACGGCTGGGACGACCCCTGGCACGGCGGGCGGGGCGGGGGGCCGCGCGGCGGGGGCGGCGTCGGTGGCGACATCGCCGGCGCGATCATCGGGGGCATCATCGGGGGCATGCTGTCGGGCGGCGGCAGGGGCGGCGGGTTCGGCGGATTCGGCGGCGGCGGCGGGTTCGGCGGCGGCTGGGGCGGCGGTGGCGGCGGCAGCATCGGGGGCGGCAGCTTCGGTGGTGGCGGCGGAAGCACAGGCGGAGGTCGCTTTTGAGGCGGCAGGGGGTGCGCCCGGGACCACGATGAGCAACCTCGATCCCGGACCCGGGAGGGGCCGGATCGACGCGCAGACCGGGATGTAACGTTCGAGCACGCGAATGGATCGGCGACGCGCTCGCGCCGCCACCACGGAGGACCGATACCCATGGCCCAGACGACGATCCTCGGCCGCATGAGCCAGCTGGTCCGGGCGAACATCAACGCGATCCTCGACAACGCGGAGGATCCGGAGAAGATGCTCAACCAGATGGTCATGGACTACACGAACAACATCGCCGAGGCGGAGGAGGCGGTCGCCCAGACGATCGGCAACCTGCGCCTCCTCGAGGATGACGCGACGGAGGCGCGCCAGGCGCTCACCGACTGGGGAACGAAGGCGGCCGCGGCCTCGCGCAAGGCCGACGAGTTCCGGGCCGCCGGGAACGCCGCCGAGGCGGACAAGTTCGACGTCCTCGCCCGGATCGCGCTCAAGCGCCAGATCTCGCTCGAGGAGCAGGTCAAGACGTTCGATGGGCAGATCGCCCAGCAGACCGACCTCGTCGACAAGCTCAAGGGCGGGCTCAACGGGATGCGGGCCAAGCGCGAGGAGCTCGTCAGCAAGAAGGACGAGCTGATCGCGCGCTCCAAGATGGCCCAGGCCCAGGTCAAGGTCCAGGAGACGCTCAAGAGCGTCAACGTCATGGACCCCACCTCGGAGGTCGCCCGGTTCGAGGACAAGATCCGCCACGAGGAGGCCCGGGCCCGCGGCCTGGCCGAGGTCCAGGCAAGCTCGCTCGACGCCCAGTTCGCCAGCCTCGGCGACGCTGAGAACGACGCCGAGGTCGAGGCCCGCCTCAGCCAGCTGAAGGGTGGCTCCGGCAGCTGAGGTTGCCTCGGGCGCTCGCGCCCGATCCCTCTCGACGGCCCGGGCAACGCCCGGGCCGTCCCGTTTCCGCTTCGGCGCCGGTCAGTCGCGCGGGCGCCAGCGGCGCGGTCCGCAGCCGCGCCGGTCAGTCGCGCGGGCGGTCGCGCGGGCGCCGGTCAGTCCCGCGGGCGCCGGAGCACGGTCGGTCGCGCCGGCGGCCCCCGCGTCGGCTCGGTCAGTCCCGCGGGCGCCCATCTCCGCGCCCGCGCGTCGGCTCGGTCAGTCCCGCGGAGGCGGCGACTCGCCCGCGAGGCGGCGCGGTCCCAAGCCGCGCGGTTTGCAGCCGCGCGGTTCGCAGCCGCGCCGTCCCCAGCCGCGCGGCCCGGATAGCTCTCGGAGGCATCATAGACAACGGGCTCTCGGCCCGAAGCTGCCAGCCATGCCTCCGAGGCATGAGGGGCGCCGTGAAGGCTGGAACGGCGTGCCAGTCATGACCTGGAGGTCTGCGAAACAGAGCAGCCCACGTCCGGCAGACCTGCGCGGCATATTCGGCCAAAGGCGGCGTCGTCGCGCGCACCCTCCCGCTCAGGGCAGCCTTCGGTCAGCCTCAGCCAACCCGCTTGGGACTGACGACGATGCTCCCCAGGTCTATCCGCCCCGAAACCGCGGGGGACGGGCTGGCCACGACCCATCCGCCTCGCGCCCGCGTCGGCGCGGTCAGTCGCGCGGGCGCCGGTCAGCCCCGCGGGCGCCCCGTCTCCGCGTCGGGCGGGCTCGGTCAGTCCCGCGGGCGCCGGAGCGCGGTCAGGGCCAGGATCGCGACGGTTCCGATCGCCAGGATCGCGATCGTCGTTGGGAACTGCCCGAACAGCGCGCCGACAGACGGCACGAGCAGGCTGGCGGCCTCCACCGCGAAGACGACGATGAGCACTGCGGCCGCGATCAGGACGACCTCGCGCCAGCCGGGCGTCCTCGAGCTCGGGGGCACCGAACGCTCCTAGGTCCGGTCGGCGGCGGCGGGGATGCCGATCGGGGCGACCAGCACGCGTCCCGCGACGGCCACGCCGCGCCGCGTGACGAGGCCGGCCTTCGGCCGGTGGAACGTCACCGTCACGTCCGCCCGGACGACCGGGTCGGAGAGCTCTCCCGTGTCGAGGTCGCAGGACGTGGGCGTGTCCACAGCGAGGACCGGGACGCCGGCGGCGCGGGCGCGCAGGCAGACATCGACGCCGCTCCGGATCGGCTCCCGGAGGGCGCCCCGGACCCCGCTGCCGAGCAGGGCGTCGATCACGAGGGCGGCCTTCTCGATTCCCTGGCCGAGCATGACGACGTCACGCGCGACGGGGGCATGGATGCGCTCGACGGGGCAGTCCCCGCCGAGGCGGTCCCAGTTTCGCCGCGCGTCCGGCGTTCCCGGGCGTCCGTCGGCGGCGACGAGGACCGCCACGACCCGGGCGCCGTGGGCCGCGAGCCGGCGAGCGGCCACGAGCCCGTCGCCGCCGTTGTTGCCCGGTCCGCACAGGATGAGGATCGGCCCCTTGTCCCAGCTGCCCGCGGCGATCGCGAGAGCGCGAGCGGCAGCGGCCACCGCGGTCCCCGCATGCTCCATCAGCCGGGTCCCCGGGACGCCCAGGCGCTGCGCCTTCACGTCGGCCCCGATCATCTCGGCAGCCGAGATCGTCGTCCGGGCCGCGGCATCAGCCCAGCGCCCGGCGAGGCCCGGCAGGTCGAGCTCGAACAGCACCGGGTCGTCGGCGGGAAGCGGAGCGGGGGCCGGCACGCGCTTGGCGGCGCCGGTAGCGTCGGTGGACATCGGCCGCCGAAGCGTAGCCGTTCGGGACGTCCCCCGCCGCAGCCCGGCTGGCGCAGCACGGCGCCGCCCCACGTTCCGCCAGTGCGATGCCTTGCGCGGCATCGCTCCGCGCGCGGAGGCTTCGGTGGCCGGGCGGCTGGCCGGCTGGCTGAGCACGGCGTGGCCGAACACCTGCAGATGCGATGCCCTGCGCGGCATCGCTCCGCGCGCGGAGGCTTCGGTGGCCGGGCGGCTGGCCGGCTGGCTGAGCACGGCGTGGCCGAACACCTGCAGATGCGATGCCCTGCGCGGCATCGCTCCGCGCGCGGGGCGATGGGCGCGCCCGTTGATGCCGCGAAAGGCATCGGGTTTCAGAGGGTGATCCGCGGTCGTGCTCAGCCGAGGCGCCACGAGGTGCGCCTGGCCCGGCTGACGGGAGCTGGCGCGGCTGACGGGCGCTTGCTACCCCGTCCCCTGGACCCCCGCCGCGATCCCGCTGATCGTGAGGCCCACCAGTCGCTCGAGATCGTCGCGGGCGGTATCGTCGGGAGCGAGAGAGCCCAGCCGATCGAGGAGCGCGATCTGCAGCTCGCTCAGGGGATCGAGGTAGGGCGCCCGCAGGGAGATGGACCGTCGGAGCGCCGCGTTCCCCTCGAGCAGCTCGTCCGTTCCCAGGAGGCGGAGCACGTGCCGCGTGGCCCGCGCGTGCTCGTCGGCAAGGAGACGGCCGATCCGCTCGCCGTCGGCCCCGGCGAGGGCGACATACCGGCGGGCGATCTCCGGAACGCTCCGCGCGAGCGCGACCTCGGCATTCTGGACCAGTACTCGGAAGAACGGCCACCTCTCTGCGAGCGAGGCGAGCCGCGCCAGGCCAGCCCGGCCATGAGCCGCCTCGTAGGCCTCGAGGGCGCTGCCCAGGCCATACCAGGCGGGCAGGTTGAGGCGGACCTGGGTCCAGGCGAAGACCCATGGGATCGCGCGCAGCGAGGCCAGCGATACCTGGGCCGGCGGGCCGTCGACGCCGCGCATGCCACCCCGGGCGGCCGGACGGGAGCCGAGGTGGAGACCGGAGATCTGGGCGATCGGGGTCGCCCGCGCGAAGACCCGCTCGAACGCGGGATCTTCCCAGACGAGCGCCCGGTAGGCACTGAACGCCGTCCGGGCCAGCTCGTCCATCGTCGCAGCCCCGTCGGCCGCCAGCGTCGGTTCGAGGCTCGTGGTCTCCGGGAGCGCCGTCGCGAACGTCGCCGACGCGACCTGCTGGAGGCCGCGCAGGGCGAGGACCGGGTTGGCGTAGCGGGCCGCGATCACCTCGCCCTGCTCGGTCAGCTTGAGCCGCCCGTCGACGGCACCGGGCGGCGCCGCGAGGACCGCCCGGTGGGTTGGGCCGCCGCCCCGGCCCACCGCACCGCCGCGGCCGTGGAACAGGGTCAGCTCGATGCCGCCGGCACGGGCAACCGCCACCAGTCGTTCCTGCGCCCGGTGGAGCAGCCAGTTCGCGGCGACGTACCCGCTCTCCTTGTTCGAGTCGGAATACCCCAGCATCACCTCCTGGCGATCGCCCCGCGACCGGAGGTGGTCACGGTAGGCCGGGTCGGCCAGGAGGCGACCCAGGATCTCCCCGGCGCCTTCGAGCGCCTCCGCCGACTCGAAGAGGGGGACGACGTCGAGGGAGGGCCGGGCCGGTGCGAAGCCGGCTGTCGCCGCGGCCGGGATCGACCGATCGGCGGCCAGGTCGGCGAGACGGAGCGCGATCGAGACGTCCTCCGCGCCCGCCGTGAAGCTGATCACGTAGCGCTGGGCCGCCATCTCCCCGGCCCGCCGCTGGATGGCGGCGATCGCCCGAAATGTGGCCAGCACCTCGCCCGCCGCGACGCCGGGGGCAACGTCGCGAGCGAGGTCGGGCGGATCGGCCTGGAGCGCCGCCAGCGCGGCCCGGTGGACGACGCTGTGCTGGCGAACCTCGAGTGACGCCAGGTGGAAGCCGAAGGTCTCGACCTGCCAGCGGAACTCCTGGAGGCCTCCGTAGGCCACCCGTTCCAGGCCCTCTGCGACGAGCGCGTCGCGCAGCTCACCGAGCTCGACGAGCAGGTCGTGCGGGCCCGGATAGCGGCCGCCCTGCGGTCCCGGGAGTCCGGCCAGGTTCGCCCGCGTCCGCCTGATCCGCTCGGCGATCGCGCCGAGCCGACGCCGGTAGGGCTCCCTCGGGAAGCGCTCCTCGAGCTCGCGGACCGCCTCCGGCAGCTCGGCGGCGTCGGCCGCCAGGCGACGGGCGATCGAGGGGGCCAGCGGTCGTCCGGCGATCGGGCGCGCCGCGACCGTCGTCATGAGCCGGGTCGCGACCGCCTCGTGGCCGTGCAGCACGTGATCGGCCTGGATCCGGTGGGCCTCCACGGTCGTCTCTGCCGTGACGAACGGATGCCCGTCGCGGTCGCTGCCGATCCAGGAGCCCCAGCGCAGGAACGCCGGAACGCGCGGCGGCCTCGTCCCGCTGCGGCCCGAGTCGGTGGCCGGACGCCCCCGATCCGCGAGCGAGGGTTCCGGGCGCCCGGCTCCCCCGGCCTCGGCCTCGGCCGCGCCGACGGCACGGGCGGGCGCCAGGTCCAGGGCCGCGTCGACGCCCCGGGCGGGCGCCAGATCCAGGGCCGCGTCGGCGGCCCGGTAGAGGGCCGGCGTGACCGTGAACATCGTGGCGTCGAAGAAGACCATCGCCGAGCGAACCTCGTCGATCGGCGTCGGCCGAGCCTGGCGGAGGTCCGCCGTCCGCCACAGGATCGTGATCTCCTCGCGCAGCGAGCGGCGGATCTCGGCGTCCTCGGCAGGGGTGAGCCTCGGATCGTCGAGCCGATCGAGCGACGCGTAGGCCCGGCGCAGCGCGACGAGGACCGTCCGGCGCCGGGCCTCGGTCGGGTGGGCCGTGAGCACCGGCGAGATCGCGAGGCGGGCCATCGCGGCGTCCATCTCCGCCGCCGTCACTCCAGCCCGGGCGACGCGCGCCACCGCCTCCGCGAACGTGTCCTCGAGCGGGGCCCGGCCGCGCATCCGGGCTCGCCGGCGCAGGCTCCGGACCCGTGCCTTCTCCTCCGCCAGGTTGACCAGCTGGAAGTAGGTGCTGAACGCGCGCACCAGCGTCTCGACCTGGGCGGGCGCCAGCGCGACGAGCTCAGCGTCGAGCGCCGCTCGTGTCGCCGGGTCGGGCCTCTTCCGGAGCTCGATCGTGCGCCGCCGGACCCGTTCGACCAGGGCAAGGGCTTCCGGGCCCTCCTGCTCCGCGATCACCTGGCCGAGCAGCGCCCCGAGCAGGCGCACCTCGAGGGCGAGTGGGTCGCGGGCGCCGGCGCTCCCCACGGATCGCGGCTCGGCCAGGACGGCCGCGTTGAGCGCGCGCCGGACCCGCGGCTCGGGGCCGGAGCGCGCCTCGGGCCGAGAGCGCGGTCCGGGCCAGGAGGGCGACTCGCGCCGGGCCCGCGGCTCGGGGGGAACGTCGCCGCTCACGGCGCGCTCCCGGGAAGGCGCGCGCGGCGCCCGGACGCGACCTCCGCGAGGCCGTCGCGAGCCAGCCCGTCGAGGGCCGCGTCCACGGCCTCGGCAGCGTGGCCGCCCAGTGGCGCCTCCACCTCGACCCAGGCCCCCGGTTCGGCGCCACAGAGGCGCTCGACGATCCGCCCGCGAAGCCAGCGCGTGGTCGTCTCGAACCGGGCCGGGCGCTCGCGAGCGGCCGGCGCGGCCCGGGCGCCCGGGCCAGGGCCCGCAGCCGGCGCGCCCGGGCCAGCGCCCGGGCCTTGCGCGCCCGGGCCGCCGGACCCGGCCTGCGCGCCCGCGCCGGCGTACGCGCACCACGGCCGGGCGGGACAGTCGCCGCAGGCCGGCCGGGCCGGCCGGCAGACCAGCGCCCCGAGATCCATGACGGCGTGGGTCCAGTCGGCTGCCCGCCCCGGCGCCACGAGCGCGTCGGCAGCATCCTGGAGCGGCCGGGGCCGGAGGGCCGCCGGATCGCCGGCGACGATTCGCCCGACGACGCGCCGCACGTTGACGTCGACGGCACCGACCGGCTGCCCGAACGCGATCGCCGCCACGGCCCGCGCCGTGTAGGCGCCGACCCCGGGGAGGGCCAGCAGGCCATCGAGAGTGTCAGGGACCGCGCCGCCGCCGGCCACGATCGCCGCGGCGGCCCGCCGCAGGTCCAGCACCCGGCGGTTGTAGCCCAGGCCGCGCCAGGCCCGGATCGCCTCCGCTGGGGTCGCGCCCGCCAGGGCGGCGGGGGTCGGGAAGGTCGCCATGAATTCGCGCCAGCGCTCGTCGACCCGGGCGACTTGCGTCTGTTGGGCCATCACCTCGCTGACCAGCACTGCCCAGGGACCAGGGGAATCGGCGCGGAACGCGAGCGTCCGACCGGAGCAATCGAACCAGGCCAGGACGGCTCCGCGAAGCTCGGCGAGCGCGCCCAATTCGAGCGCCGCCGGGACGGAGGGAGGCAGGGACGGGGCCAGCACGGCCGAAGGATACCCGCGGAGGGCGCCGGGCCCGGTCGAGGGGCCCGGTCGAGGAGCCGATGCAGGCCCAGGTTGACGGACGGTGCCGGATGTCCGCGTGCGCTGGCCCTCAGGCGCCTGCGCTCGCCGTCGACGTCGTGAGGGCCCCCGGGATGGGGTCGGATCCCGCCCTCCGGTAGACCGGGATCGTGTCGAGCGGAACCTCGCGGCGGACCGTCTGCCCACCCGAGATCCGCTCCCCGGTCCACAGGTCGACCCACTCGCCCGCGGGCAGGTAGACCTCGCAGCTGGTCACCCCCGGCTCGATGACGGGCGCCACGAGCAGCTCGTCTCCGAGCAGGTACTCGTACGGGTGGTCCCACGCGTGCGGGTCGTCAGGCCACTCGAAGCCGAGTGCACGCATGAGCGGACTGCCGGCCTCGACCGACCGATTGGCCTGCTCGACGAGGTACGGCACGAGCCTCTCACGGATCTGCGTGAAGCGGCGGAAGATCGGGATGACGCGCGGATCGCCAGTGCGCTCGGCGATGTTCCACGGCGACCGGTCGTTCGACGGTCGGCGCTGCTGGTTGTATTCGGCGTGGAACTGCATGATCGGGCAGAAGCAGGCCATCGCCGCGGCCCGCAGGTAGAGCTCGGCAGACGGGATCTCGCCCGAAAACCCGGCCAGGTCCCAACCCCAGAAGAAGATCCCGCTGGCCCCGGCGGTCAGGCCGGCGGTGATCGAGGCGCGGAACGCCTCCCAGGTCGAGTCCTCGTCGCCGGCCCAGTGGAGCGGCACGGTGGACGCGCCCGTGTACCCGGCCCGGCTGAAGGTCACGGGCTCACGTCCGGCGCTCCGCAGGAGCTCCTGGTACGCGGCGGCGGCAAGGACCGGGTACCGGTTGTTCGAGGTCGATCCTCGGCTCCCGTCGGCATAGCGCAGGTCGTCGCCCCAGGCGTGCTCGCCGCCGTCCGTCTTGAAGCCGTCGACGCCCAGCTCCTCCACGAGGTAGCGACGCTTCTCGAGCCACCAGGCCGTCGCCTCGGGATTCGTCCAGTCGGGCAGGAGCGCGCCCGGGAACCACCAGCCGCGATTGCGGTACGGGCGCCCGTCGGCCTGGCGGACCCCGAAGCCTCGGGCGACCATGACGTCGCGGTCGGCCCGCGGCTGCCCGCTGGGGAGGGGACGTGTCCTGAGAAGCGGCACCTGCCAGAGCAGCACCCGGACGCCGCGGGCGTGGAGCCACTCGACGAGGCCCCGCGGATCGGGCCACGCACCGTCCGGCGGGAACGCGAAGTCGGCGAGCCGGTGCGGCGAGCCGTCGGGGTGGACCTCGTAGCGCGCGTCCCGAAAGGCCACGAACGTGCTCTCGTCGCTCCACGCCTCGATGACGACCACCCCGACGGAGATGTCGAGCTCCAGGCTGCGCCCGACCTCGGCCCTGACGCGCGCCTCGCTGTTCCACTCGTTGCCACTCATCCACGGGCGGAAGACCCACGACGGGGGCACTGAAGCCCCACCCGTCTCGGCGAGGAACATGCGGAGGATCTCGGCAGGCGTGCCCCGATAGAGGCGGACGCCGACGGTCGCGTCCCCCGCGGCCGGATCCAGGGCGACCTCGATCGAGAGGCGATCCTCGCGCGCGGCGCCGACGTCGTACCAGGTCCGACGGCTCGTCCGCACGTGGAAGCCCCAGGCCGGCGTCCCGCCACCCGGCACGACGATCGCGAAGGGGATCGGCAGGTAGGTCCGGTTGCCCTGGTGCTTGTACTGCTCGTAGACCCGCGCGTCGAGCCGGTGGCCGCGCTGGTCGAGGGCATCGAAGCGCTCCCCGAAGCCGATCACGTGCGCCCCCGGCTCGAGGTGGAGGGCGAAGCGGGCGCGGAGCGGACCGCGCTCGGCCACCAGCCACTCGAGGGTCCCGGGCACGAGCCGCTCCGCCGTCGAGGGCTCGATCGCGAGCGTGCCGCCGTCCGGTCGCCAGCCCGCGACGACGCAGCTGAACGAGCGGGTCCGCGAACCGTCGGCAGCGACGAACGCGTAGCGGAGACGCGATCCCGGCTGCTGCCCCGGGATGCGAACCGCCCAGGCCCGTCTGCCCCTCCCCGGGCGACGCGAGACCTCGACGTCCGCGCCCAGGGGCGCGCCCGGCAGCCGCTCGCGCCGACCATCGATCTCGACCTCGAGGGTCAGCGCCCCGGCCGACACCGGGGCCGTGGCGCGCAGCTCGACGGGCTCGCCGGCGATCGGATCGACCGGAACGCGCTGGTCTGGATCGGCAAGGTACGGGTGGCCGAGCCCGATCGGGCGGTGGCGGATCATGGCGTCATGGGGCGGCTGCTCGACGATCGGAACGAACGGGGCCGGGCGCTCAGGCTCGGTCCGGCGTCTGCGCCGGCGCGATCTGGCGGAGGGACAGCGCGAGCGTCAGGAACATCGCGTGCGACCACAGCAGCGGGCAGGCCACCGGTCCCCAGCGATCGACCCACTCCTTCCGGCGTGCCGGGGCGAGCAGGTGCTGGGGAACCTGCTCGGGCAGGTCGTCGTCGACGGTCGCCTGGCCGACGACCCAGGCCAGCTCGGCGAATGCACCGTCCATCCGTCCGACCTCGACGTAGTGCCAGCCAAGGAGCGCCGCGAGGAGCAGCCACTGTCCGCCGCCGTAGTACGTGTCGTCGGCGTAGCGGTGGACGCCGCCGTCGCGGAGGAGATCGACCTCGATCACGCTGAGCGTCTCGGCCATGAGCGGGTCATCGGGCTCGAGCAGGCGGAACGGGGTGGCGACCGAGAGCAGGCTCGCATCCACGGCATCGCCGCCGAGCCACTTTGCCAGGTGCCCGCGCGGTCCGGCATCGCTGCGCACGGCGCCGCGGATCTCGGCCGCCGCGACGGCGAACCCCGAGCGCAGGTCGGGATCGATCGAAGGCATCCCTGCCACGGACCGGAGCCCACCGTAGAGCGCGGCGAGCGTCGAGACGTGGGAATGGTCCGGGTGCTCCTCCCACCAGTCGTAGCTCGGGTGATCCCAGAACGCAGCGACGTAGCGCGCCGAGAGCACGGCACCCTCGATCCAGGGCCCGACCGGCCGACGATGGCGCCGGCAGTGCTCGTCGAGGGCCCACAGCCACGCCCCGTACCCGTCGAGCTGGAAGTCGGTCCACTCCTCGGCCGACTCGCTTCCGTCGGCCAGGTAGCGCGTCGGGAGGAACTCGTCGTGGCCGATCGCACTCCCCTCGCGCTTCCGTGCGATGAGCGACTCGATGCGCTCCCGCCGAGCCTCGATGACCCCGGCGCACCAGGAGAAGAAGGCCTCGGCCGACCCGACGTCGCCGCAGCGGCTCATCGCATCCGCGATGAACGCGCCATCGCGCAGCCACGAGTACTGGTAGACCGGGAACGCGGGCGAGGCGAGATACGCACCGGCCGGGTGCTGGCTGGCCCGGATGACCTCGATGCTTCGCTGCGCGAGGCGGGCCAGTCGAGCCGGGTCGAGGGAGGAGACCTCGCTCATGCGCCGCTGCCCGGTCTCGAGACCCGCCACCAGAGGCTGGACCAGACCTCGACGCGGGGCACCGTGACGACGAGGAAGCGGCCGGTGGACGTGTCGGTCACCTCGAAGGGGAGCGGGCGCGCCGCACCCGTCGCATCGTCCGGGGTGTCCCACCAGGCCCCCTCGACACCACCGGTCACCCGGACCCGGACCTCGAGCCGCTCGAGCGGAGAGGGCGGCGTCGGCTGCTCGACGTTCCAGGCGTCGGTGACACCGCGCAGGTTGACCAGCTGGAGCACCGTGAGGTCGCCCGACTCGCGCCCGGTCACCCAGAGCGATCCGGCGACGGCCCCCGCGCCGTGGTCGGCGAGACCGGGCGCGGCGAGGGTGATGGCATCGTTCGTCGGTCCGACGTGCGTCCAGGCGATGTCGGTCGAGCCCAGGTCGTGGAGCCTCGTCGTGTTGCGGACCGCGAAGTCCGCGTAGCGCCGGGCGATCAACGCCTCGTCCGGGTCGAGCCGACCGTAGCGCGGGTAGTACGCCTCGGCGAGGAACGCCGCTCCCTCGACGGCGATGAGGTGGAAGCCTCCGGCGGCGCCGATCGCGGCCGACGCGAGGCGATACGCGGTGAGCGCGGCGCGCGACCGGGCGCGGTCCGGGTGGAACGGGTGCAGGTACGCGGCGAGGATGACGGCCTTGTCGGGTCGCAGCACCCGGGCGCGGCGGATGAGCTCGTAGAGATCGCGGTAGCGCGTGTGCGGCTCCCAGACCTCGATGTAGGTCGCGGCGTCCGTGGTGACGTCGCGCAGCCCCTCGAGCGGCCAGGCGTTCACGCAGTTGAAGATGGCGCCGCTCTCCGGCCCCGTCGCGCGAATCTGCCGGGCGGCCTCGTCGACGAAGCGCGGGAGCTCGGCCGCGACGTCCACGTCGCGCCAGGCGCCACCGGCCCGCGAGAGGGCGTGCTTGGGGTACCCGTACTGGTCGATGTGGATGCCGTCGAAGCCGAAGTGAGCCTGGGCGTCGCGGTACTGCTCGAGGATCCACGCCCGCCAGGGCGACCCGGGGCTGAAGTCCTGGAGATAGAAGATGTCCGCGAGCGCGAGCGGCTCTCGGCGCCCATCGTAGAGGAGCCAGTCAGGGCGCTCGAGGCTGAAGTCGGCCTCCGCTCCGTAGAGCGCGCCGTAGGCAAGGGCTGCCATCCCCCGCTCATGCGCGAGCGCGATCTTGCGCCGCGCGACGCTGTGCGAGAGGTGCCGGCCGAGAGGATCGACGAACTCGTCGGAGGCCGCGCGAAACGTGTGGTGCGACGCCATCCAGTCGTAGAACTGGACCACGTTCACGTGGAGTCGCAGGAGCTCGTCGGCCCGCCGGGCGGACTCCCCGGCCGACTCGTCCGGACCGAAGTCGCTCAGGGCCCCGTAGCGGGGCGCCACCGCCCAGTGCGAGGCAACGTCGATCGCGCTCGTCGCGCGGACGGTGCCGGTCCCGTCAGCGACGCGGATCGCGTAGCCGGCTCGCGCCCGGTCGGACGGCAGGCGGATCATCGTCCGGACGGACCCCGCGGTCGTCGCGGAGACCGACGCCTCCGCGACCGTCGCACCCGCGTCGTCAACCCGAATCCCCAGCTCGCCCGGCGCATCCGTCTCGATGATGAGCTCGAGGGGCTCGCCGGGCCGCAGCTGCGCCCGGCTCGGCCAGGCCTGGAGGTCGGTCATCGGACGCCCGCCCGGGCGGGCGCGACCTCGACTGCCCCGCCGGACAGGCTGTTCATCTCCTTCTCCCCCACTGGACCGGCGCATTCAGCTCACCCCCGGATGCTGCCCGAGTACATGCCGGACACGAAGTAGCGCTGCAGCACGACGAAGAGCACGAGCTCGGGGACCACCGCGATCGTCGTCGCCGCGAAGACCGTCGACCACTGCGTCCCATGGGCGTTGAAGAAGAGCTGGATCCCGATCGGCAGGGTGCGGATCTCGTCGTTCTGCAGGAGCATCCGGGCCCACCAGAAGTCGTCCCACGAGCCCAGGAACGTGAACACGCCGAGGGTCGCGAGAGCCGGCTTCGAGAGTGGCAGCAGCACCTTCAGGAAGACGGTCCAGCGGCTGCCGCCATCGATGAGCGTCGCGTCCTCGAGGTCGCGCGGGAGCTGTTCGAAGAAGCCCCGGAGCAGGAAGGTGTTGAACGCGACGCCCGCCGACACGTAGATGACCCAGAGTCCGACCCAGCTGTTCACGAGCCCGAGGTCATGCATGACCTGGAACTCGGGGAGGAGGGCGACCATCCCCGGGATCATCATCGTGACGAGGTAGAAGCTGAAGATCCGCTCCTTGGCCGGGAAGCGCAGCCGAGCGAAGGCATAGGCGCTCGTCGTCGCCACCCAGAAGGTCAGCACGAGCGTGACGCTCGAGACGATCACGCTGTTGATGACGTAGCGCTGGAAGCCCGCCTCGTTCCAGGCCCGCAGGTAGTTGTCGAGCGTCGGGTTCGCCGGCCAGAGCGTCGGCGGGTCCGGCATCGTCCAGCGGTTCGGGTTGATCGAGGTCGAGAGCATGTAGAGGAACGGCAGGGTCATGACGACCGCGCCCCCGATGAGCGCCGCGTAGAGCAGGAGTCGCAGCCAGCGCGGGCCGGAGCGTCCGCGCATCGAGGCGGACTGCGCGCGTCGTGCGTACTGACGGATCGCAAGCATTTCTAGTACTCCACCGAGCCGCGCAGGTAGCGCCGCTGCATGAAGCCGATGGCGATGACGGCGATGCCCATGAGCAGGCCGATCGCCGTGCCGTAGCCGAAGTCGAGATGCGAGAAGGCCTGGTTCCACATGTAGCTCAACCAGACCTCGGTGGAGCCCTGCGGTCCGCCCCCGGTCAGCAGGTAGACCGAGATGAACACGTTGAAGGCGCCGATGAGCAGCATCACGCTCACGAACAGGATGGCCGGGCGCAGGAGCGGCAGCGTGATCCGCCGGAAGCGCTGCCAGACCCCGGCCCCGTCGACCGACGCGGCCTCGAGGATCTCGGCGGGTATGGACTGGAGCGCCGCGAGGAAGATGACCATGTTCCAGCCGATCCCCTTCCAGATGCCCAGCAGGTTGATCGGGACCTGGGCCGTCACGAAGCTGTCGTGGATCCAGTCGATCGGCGCCGGCAGGACGTGGAGCGTGTCGACCAGCAGGCTGTTGATCGGACCCGGGCCGTCGCTGAAGAGGTAGGCGAAGACGTACGACACGACCAGCCAGGAGGTGACGACCGGAAGGTAGTAGAGAGCGCGGAAGAGCGCCCGCCCGCAAATCGCGGCGTTCAGGAGCACGGCGGCTCCGAGCCCGAATGCCATCTGCGCCGGGATCGTCAGCAGCGCATAGATGACGGTGTTGCGGACGGCCGTCCAGAAGGTCGGATCCTTGGTGAGGGCGCGCACGAAGTTGTCGAGCCCCACCCACTGGCTCTGGCCGGGCGCCATGAGGTTCCAGTGGAAGAGGCTCATCTGGAGCCCCCGCAGGAGCGGATAGACGACGAAGACCGCGACGAGCGCGAGCCCGGGGAGCATGAACGGGAGCGCCGTCCGCAGCTCGCGCATGCGACGGGCTCGCGCCCGGCGGGAGAGCGCGGCGTCGTCCTGGGCACCTGGCTCGGCGGAGACGGTCTGCATCAGCACGGGGAAGTATTGGCCTGGTCGCGCGGGGAGGAGTTCCGCGCGACCAGGCGAGTGTCGGACGTCGTGGTCGGCTACTGGCCGAGGAGCGGGTCGATCTTCGCCGCCGCGTCCTGGAGTGCCTGGCTGGCAGTCTCCTTGCCGCGCAGCGCGGCGTCGAACGCGTCGGACAGGATTGCATCCACCTGGGTCCAGGCCGGCACGACCGGACGCGGCTGGGCCGTCTTGAGCTGCGCGATGATACGGGGCGTAGTAGTCCACGCTCGTCATGGCGGCCGAGGAGGAAGCGCTGCTCGTGACCGGCATCTGGCCGACCGCCGCCATGTCCTCCTGGGCCTCATCGGACAGCAGGAACCTGGAGAAGGCCCAGTCGGCTTCCTGGTTGGGCGAGCTCTTGAAGATCACCAGGTTCTCGCCGCCCACGACGCTGATCGACCCGCCGGGGCCGGTCGGCAGGGTTGCGGCCTTCGCGCCCATCGCCGCGCCGACGGCCGGGAAGAACCACGGCCCGTCGACGACCATGCCGTAGTTGCCACCCGAGAACCCGCCCCACGAGTCCGGCTTGCCCCCGGTGATGGACGGCCCGGCACCGCCGGCGCTCTTCAGGTCGATCAGCCACTGGAGCGCGGCAACCGTCTGCGGCGAGTCGAGGTAGCCCGTCGCCTTCGTGTAGTCGGGGTTGGTCACCTGGCCGCCCAGGGTCCAGATCCAGGGGAGCAGGTTCCAGGAGCCGTCACCGCCGAGGCCGAGGCCCCACACGTCCTTGCCCTTCGCCGCGATCGCGGCGGCCTTGAGGTCGTCGAGCGTCGTCGGCGGCTGGGCGATGATCTTCGGGTTGTAGATGAGCACCTGGGTGTTCGTGTCGAGCGGGACGCCGTAGTACTTGCCCTGGTAGGCGTTCGTGGCGAGCGGCCCGGGGAAGACCGAGCTCTTGATCTGGTCGAAGCCGGACAGCCCGTCGACCTCGCTGAGCGCGCCGAGCTTCGCGAACTCGGGCGTCCAGACGATGTCCATCCGCATGACGTCCGGCACCCCGCCGCCCGCCACCGCGGTCACGAGCTGGTCGTGGAGCCCGGGGTACGGCTGGACGACCGCCTTGACGGTGATGTTCGGGCAGTAGCGCTCGAAGGCCGGGATGACGACGTCGTTGAGCTGCTTCGTCTCCGGGCCGTCGGTGTTGTAGGTGTGCCAGAACGTGATCGTGGCCTGCTTGCCGCCGGCGCAATCAATTCCGCTCGACGAGGGGCTTGGGCTCGACGCGGTCGACGCGGTCGACGCGGTCGGCCCAGCCGGGGCGGACGCCGAGGCTTCGCTCGAGGGGCTCGATGCCGCGCCGCCGCAGCCTGCGACGAGACCGACGGCCGCAAGGAGGGCGGCCAGGGATCGCTTCATTGATCTACCCATCCTCATGTGACTACGCGCTTGCCTTCTCTGGTTGCCCACTCGCGGGCTGTCATCCCGCTCCCGCTCTCAGTCGCCCCTCCCCTGAAGGCGCGCGGCCGGGCCCGTCCAGGCGGCTGGCTGGCATCAATTCCGGAGGATCGCGCTCTTCACGCCACGATCCCCGTGGAGGGCGCGACGACAGCGAGACGCGCGCGTACCGCGTCGTCCGGCTGGCGCTCGTAGATCGGCGCGCTGAACGTCGCTCGCAGGACGAGCGCAGCGGCGCCCTGGGCCCACTTCGTGTCGTCCCAGGGATCCACCTCGACGGCAACGCCGCGAAGGGGTTCGAAGACGTCGAGCCGGAGGGCGGCGTCGAACGTGTCCTCGAGGTAGGCCCACGCCTGGGTCCCCTCCCCGCCGATGAGCACGACCTGCGGGCTCAGCACGTTGACGAGCCACGCGACGGCGCGGCCGAGGGTCGTGCCCGCGGCAGCGAAGACGGCAAGGGCCCCCTCGCTTCCGCCCGCGGCATGGGCGTACAGGCCCTGGATGCCTTCGTCGCCGCGGAGGACCCCGGCGGCGCGCGCCGCATCGACCAGGGCGGCATCGGACACGAGCGCCTCGAGGCAACCACTCCGGCCGCAGTGGCAGCGCGGCCCGTCGTCGACGACGCGCACATGGCCGAACTCCCCGGCTCCTCCGAGGTAGCCGCGATAGAGCTCCCCGCCGACCACGATGCCGAGGCCGACGCCGCGTCCGATCGTGACGGTCACGAAGTGCTCGGCTTCCCGTCCGCGGCCGTACAGCCGCTCCGCGACGGCGAGGGTGTTCACGTCGTTGTCGATGAGGACGGGCACGCCGAGGCGCGCCTGCAGGCGGCTCCCGAGCGGCAGGGCGCTCCAGCCCAGCACCGGCGACTCCACCGTGCCCCCGCTGCGAGGGTCGACGACTCCGGGCACGCCGAGCCCGACACCGAGGAGTCGCGACCCGGCAGGGCGGTCCTCGGCGACCACGGCAAGCTCGTCGAGGAGGCGCTCGACCGCGTCCGAAGCGGTTGCGTCGAACGCTCGGTCGGAGAAGCTGAGCGGCTCGCCCTCGAGGTTGACGCGCACGAACGTGAGTCGATCGGGCGCGATCTTGACCCCGAGCGCGTGCGCGGCTCCCCCGACGAGCCCGAGCAGCACGCCCGGTCGGCCGCCCCGCGAGGGCGCCGCCGCGACCTCGCGAACGAGGCCCTCCTGGACGAGCTCTCGCGTGAGGACGGTGACGGTCGCGGGGCTGAGGGCGAGCTCGCGGGCGATCTCCACCCGCGCGATCGACCCTCGCTGTCCGATGAGCGAGAGGATCGCGGAGCGGTTCATGTCGCGGAGGAGCGCCGGGGACCCGGCACGGAGGCGTGCCATCGACTTGGTTCGGCTCCTGAATTAGTTTGAGAGCCGAATCTACTCCCCGGGAGCGCCGTGTCAAGTCCCTGGTTTGGACTTCTCCGTGACGAGCGGGCGACTGGACGCCGGCTGGCCGTCAGCGCAGCCGGGGCGGGTCGACGGAATCCCTGCGCGCGACCGTCGGCTGGCCGTCAGCGCAGCCGGACCGCTTCCGCGCCTGCCCGCCGAACCCGTGGGGCGGCCCGGAGTCCAGCGCGCTCGAGAGGAGGCCGAAGGCGCGCCGGCGGCAGGGCCGCTACTGGCGCCGGGATCACCAGCACGGTGCCGATCTTCATCGCGTTCGGGTTCACCTTCGGATTCGCCGCGCGCAGGGCGGCGACGGTGATCCCGTAGTGCTTCGCGATCGCCCACATGGTGTCGCCCTTCTTGACCGTGTAGGTCGTCGTGCCGGGGGCGATGCTGGGCTCTGACGTCGGCGCCTCGGAGGCGGCCGGCACGCTCGAATCCGACGGTGCGGGGGTGTCCGAGAAGATGTCGCTGGGCGCCGGCGTCGGGTTGGGCGGGGCGGTGGGGACGGAGGTCGCACTGCTTCCACAGCCGGCGGCGAGGATCGACATCAGGAGCACCAGCGCCAGGCGCCGCCTCATCGCACCCTCCTTCGGACCGTGCGCCCCGGCCGCCGTCACGGACCGGTGACGCGTCAAGCCTACGACGGCCCGGCCACCCCGCGTGTGACCCCTGCGCGCTCTCGACCGAGCCAGCTCGAAAGGCCGCGGGTGCGCCGGTCCGGCAGCGCGCTGGACGCCCGTTCGCGTTCGCTCACGACCCCACCTCACCGGCCACGCCGAGCAGGTCCGGCAGGACCTCGCCAGCTCGCCCGCGCACGACCCGCCCGAACGCGCCGTCGTTCTCGGCCGAATCCAGGTTGACCAGCCAGGTCTCCGCCCCGGCCGATGCCGCCGCCTCGACGTATCCCGCTGCCGGCCAGACCGTCCCCGAGGTGCCGACCGCGAGGAAGACGAACGGGTCGTCGCTCGTCCAGGCAGCGCGGATGAAGGCGTCCACGCGCTTCGTGTCCGCCGGGTCCAGCAGCTCCCCGAACCAGACGATGGCCGGGCGCAGGAGGGCCCCGCAGCGATCGCAGGTGGGCAGCGGCGGCTCCACGGGAAAGCGCCGATCGTCCGCCGCGGGTTGCAGGCAGCGCGAGCAGCGCGTGCGCCAGAGCGACCCGTGGACCTCGACGAGGCGCTCGCTCCCGGCCCGGGCGTGCAGCCCGTCGACGTTCTGGGTCGCCAGGAGGAAGCGATCCCCGAGACGTCGCTCGAGGGCCGCGAGCGCCCGGTGCGCGGGGTTCGGCTGGGCGGCGGCGGCGTGCTCCCGGCGCGCCGAGTAGAAGCGCCAGACGAGCGCTGGGTCGGCCGCGAACCCTTCGGGCGTTGCGACCTGCTGCACGGGGTGCCCTTCCCAGAGCCCGCCGGCGCCGCGGAACGTTCCGAGACCGGACTCCGCGGAGATCCCGGCCCCGGTGAGGACCAGGACGCGGGTCCGCTCGTCGATCGTCGGGCGGTCGAGGCCGGCCCCGGTCACGCGGTACCCCCCGGACGCGGCGCCGACGACACCGGCGCGATCCCCACGGACGCCGACGTCACGGGCGCCGACGCCACGGCCCCGCCCCTCCCCGGGGCTACACGCCCGAGTTGATCATCACGTGCTTGATGACCGTGTAGTCCTCCAGCGCATACATGGAGCCGTCCTTGCCCCAGCCGGATTCCTTGAAGCCGCCGTGCGGCGTCTCGGAGGCCAGCGTGAAGTGCTCGTTGATCCAGACGGTGCCGAACTGGATCGCCTTGGCCACCCGCATGGCCCGCCCGATGCTGCCCGTGAAGACCGACGCGGCCAGCCCGAAGCGAACGTCGTTCGCCCACTTCACCGCGGTTTCCTCGTCGGTGAAGCGCTGCACGGTCACGACGGGACCGAAGACCTCGTCCTGGATGATCTCGGCCTTCTGGTCGGGGCCGGCGATGACGGTCGGCTCGAAGTAGGCGCCTTTGCGGGACGGGCGGTGCCCGCCCACGACGATCTCGGCGCCGGCCCTGGCCCGCTCGACCATGCCCTCGACCTTGTCGGCGTGGGCCTGGGCGATCAGGGAGCCCATGTCCAGCTCGTCGGATTCGGCGGGATCGCCCCAGCGGATGGAGCGGACCTGGTCGGCGAGCTTGGCGATGAACGCCTCGTAGACCTTCGGGCCGGCGATGACCCGGCAGGCCGCGGTGCAGTCCTGCCCGGAGTTCCAGTAGCCGGCCGACTTGATCGTCTCGGCCGCGAGGTCCAGGTCCGCGTCGTCGAAGATGAGGACCGGCGCCTTGCCGCCGAGCTCCAGGTGCAGCCGCTTGACGCTGTCCGAGGCGAGCCGGGCGATCCGCTTGCCGGTCACCGTGTCGCCCGTGACGGAGACCATCCGCACCTTGGGATGGGTGACGAGCGCGTCGCCCATCTCGCCACCGGCGCCGGACAGCACGTTGAGGACGCCGGCCGGCAGGATCTCGGCGGCGATCCGGGCGAACGTCAGGGCGGTCAGGGGCGTCCGGATCGACGGCTTGAGGACGACGGTGTTGCCGGAGGCGAGGGCCGGGCCCAGCTTCCAGGCCGCCATGTACATCGGGTAGTTCCAGGGCGCGATCGAGGCGACGACCCCGATCGGGTCGCGCCGGATCATCGACGTGTGACCGGCCAGGTACTCCTGGACGGCCTTGCCCTCCATCTGGCGGCAGGCGCCGGCGAAGAAGCGGAAGAGGTCGACGGCCACGGCCATCTCGTCGATCGCGGCGCCGGTCGGCTTGCCCGCGTTGCGGCTCTCGAGGCGGCCCAGCTCGTCGCCCCGGGCCTCCATCGCGTCGGCCAGCTTGAGGAGCATCAGGCTGCGATCCTGGGGCGTCGTGTTCTGCCAGCTCTCGAACGCCTTCGCGGCGGCCTCCACGGCCCGGTCGACGTCCTCGGCCTCGCTGGCGGGCACGCGGGCGATCACCTCGTCGCGGGCCGGGTTGACGACGTCCAGCGTCCGGCCGCTGGCGCTGGGCACGAACTCGCCGCCGATGAGCTGCTGGTAGGTCTCCACCGGCTGGGTCGTCGCGGACATGGATCCCTCCTGGATATCTCTGCTCGCCGCGGGCTCAGCCGGCGGCCCTGGTCACGGGCGCGCCGGTGGCGGCGAGCCGTTCGATGAGGTCGGCCGCCTTCAGCGTCCCGGGGTTCGCCGCGAGGCGCTCCGAGGCGGCCGCGAGGCGGCGCCTGACGTCCTGGTCGGAGAGGAGGCTCTCGATCGCCTCCCCCAGCTCGTGGTCGGCGAAGTCGTAGGTTGCGAGCCGGATGCCGAAGCCGGTCTCGTGGACTCGCTGGGCATTGTCGTACTGATCCCAGAAGAGCGGGAGCACCACCATGGGCTTGCCGAAGCGGAAGCACTCCGTGACGGTGTTGTTCCCGCCGTGAGTGATCACGAGGTCCACCTGGGGCAGGATCGCCGGCTGGGGCAGGAACTCCGCGCCGATCATGTTGTCGGCGAGGGTGAGCAGGTCGTGCTGGGGCCCCATGCTCACGATCACCCGGTAGCGCAGCCGGCCCAGCAGGTCGATCAGCCGCTGCATCAGCCCGACATCTGCCGAGCCGAGGCTGCCCAGCGAGAGGTAGACGAGCGGCCCGGGACGGGCCGCCAGCGCCGCCGGCAGCTCGAACGTCCCATCCGTGGTCCGGACCGCCGAGTCCAGGCGGTGCCAGGTCGGGGCGAGGGCCGACCTGCGCTCGTAGTCCGCCTCCGCCGGGAAGAGGTACAGGTTCAGGAAGGGCGACTCGTGGATGAATTCGAGCGCCGGCAGGGACGGGGCGCCGGCCCCGGTCACGAACGCGTTGAACGCCTCCCACATCGGGCCGTGGGTCCGCCCGTACTCGACCCGGAAGGCATCCCAGCCCGCCCGGTTGGCCGTCGGGTACCCGGAGAACGCCGGCGGCACGGCCGGATCCTTGAGCTCGGCCGGGTTGCACGAGGCGATCCGGACCCAGGGCGCCCCGTGGGTCAGGACGGCCGGAAAGCCGACGACGTTGTCCTCGACGATCACGTCCGGGGCGAGCTCCGCGAAGATCTCGCGCAGGCGCGGCTCCACGTACATCGAGCCGTCCACCAGGGCCTGCCAGGTGGGCGCCATGAACGACTCCAACTGCGCGATCGTGGGCTTGCGGAACTCCGGGGCGGTGTCCCGGATGAAGTCCTTCCAGAACTGGCCCGGGACCTCGGGGACCTCCGGGGGCGGGCCCAGGCGCATGAGGCGCTCCTCGAAGCCGTAGGCCGCGAGGCGCCCGGCGAACGACTCCTCGACCACGAACACGACGCGGTGGCCGCGCCGGCGCAGGACGTCCCCGATCCCGACGCAGTTGTTCGTCGGGCCGTAGGCGCCCTCCGGGAAGAAGACGATCGTCCGCACCGGTTCGGTCACCGCGCTCCTCCAGGCCGGCGCCACCCCGGCACCGTCGCTCGCGATCGTAGCGAAGCCGGGCCGCCCGGTCGCGTCCGGCGACGCATCGTCGGCCAGCCGTCCCGCCCACCGGGACCCGGCCGGGCCGGCCCGCGTCCTCGCCGCGTTCGACACGCCGTGTTCGCAGCCGGCCGGGACGACGTAGACTCTCGGTCCATGAGTACCCGGCGCAGGGAGGGCTGACCGCGTGGCCAACCAGTTCGTCATCGAGCTCCCGAACATCCCCGGCGCGCTCGCGGCGGTGTCCGAGAAGCTCGCCGCGCGCGGCGTCGACCTGAAGGCGATCGGGGGCGGCGGGCTCGGCTCGAGCGGCCACCTCATCTTCAAGACCAGCGACGATGCGGCGACCCGCCGAATCCTCGAGGAGGGCGGCTACACCTTCATCGAGGGCGAGGCGCTGCTCGTCGAGGTGGACGACCAGCCCGGGGGGATGGCGCGGGTCGCCCGGCGACTGGCCGATGCCGGCGTGAACATCTACGGGCACCTGTTCATCGGGCGCTGGGGCGACCAGGCCCAGTTCAGCTTCGTCGTGGACGACATCGCGAAGGCGCGCAAGGCGCTTGAGGATCTCAGCTCCATCCACGCCGGCTGACGCCGCAGCGATGCATCCCTGGCGCGAGATCGGCGACGGCGCCTGGATCCGCCGCTATCCGTTCCTCGACCAGACCATCGGCGCGATCGTGGGCACGGAGCGCGTGCTGGTCGTGGACTCGCGCTCGACCCTGGTCCAGGCGCGGGAGCTGCTCGGGGACCTCCGCCACCTGACCGGGCTGCCCCACGTCGTGGTCAACACGCACGCCCACTTCGATCACGTCTTCGGCAACCGGGCCTTCCGGCCGTGCGAGATCTGGAGCCACGAGCGCTGCGCCGCGGCGCTGCGGGAGCGGGGCGAGATCCAGCGCGAGAACGTCGCCCGCTGGGTGCCCGACCTGGCCGACGAGATCCGGGCGACGCCGATCGACCCGCCGGACCGGACGTTCGCCGACGACGTCGAGGTGGACCTCGGCGATCGCGCGGTGCACCTTCGCCACCTCGGCCGCGGCCACACCGACCACGACGCGGTGATCGTCGATGCGCACGCCGGGATCGTCTTCGCCGGAGACCTCGTGGAGCAGGGGGCCCCGCCCGGCTTCGACGACAGCTTCCCGCTCGACTGGCCGGCGACGCTGGGGCAGCTGCTGGACTTGGTGAAGGGCCCGGTCGTCCCCGGCCACGGCGAGCCGCTCACGTTCGACGAAGTGGCGGCCCAGCTGGCCGAGATCTCCTTCCTGGCCGAGATCGCCCGCCGGAGCGCACCGCCTCGATCCGACGGAGGCGCGCGGGCGACGCCGGGGCCGACGGTCGTGCCCCAGGCGGACCTCGTCCGGGACGCCGCGCGCCACCTCGGCTGGCCCGAGGAGCCGGTCGCGACGGCGCTGGCAAGGGCGTTCGCCCAGGTGAACGGATCGGCCTGAGCCGGGGCGGGCCGGGACGGGGTCGCGGCGCCTGGGGTCGGCGTCCGCCGCGGAGTTCTCCTAAGGTCCGCGCCGGCGCCTGCCTGATCCCCGCCGGGGCGCCCGGCCGGCGTAGGCCTACTGGGATTTCACGTCCTGCGCGCGGAGAGTGGGTATCGCGTGTCCGGGCTGGCTACCCCGACAGCCGCTCGAAGCCAGCTTGAATGACGGCAGCCATCGCGCGTCGGCGGGCGGCAAGGAAGGCGGGGTAGTCCATCGTCTCCCAGCCGTCAGGTAGGCCGTGCCACCGACGCATAGTGTCGAGCTCACCCGTAGTCCCCTTATCCCTGAGGAACCGGTCCGCCATTCCGGGCCAGTACTCGGCAGGGGCCTTATCCGAGATGTCTGCGTTGTCGGGCCATTCCACGAGCGCGAGGTTGGCCACCTGGTTGATGTCGACCGAGGCGGGATATCCGTTCTGCTTGAGGTGGTTCACAGGGAAGAGATGGTGGCGCTCCACGGCAGCCCGGGTGGATTTGAGGGCTGGGTCGAAGAGCTGTGACACCTTCAGTTTCGAGAACAGGACACGCGCGTCGACGAGACTCAACGCCGCGTAATACGCCAACACGTACGGACTGCGCGCACCTGCCGTGACGAGATCGTTGGGGAGTGTGATGGTCCAGAAGTCATCGGTGAGCGTGCTCTCGATCTGGCTAGAGAGCGAAGCCGCGAACTCCGCAGCCGAGCTCGCGCCGCGAAGTCGAGCGAGGTCCGCCTCCATGACGGTCTCCGACGAACCCGAATACCGGCCGGTGAGCGACGTCATGTACAGCCACTGAGCCATGAGCTCGCGGAGCTCGTAGGGCTCCACGCCGAAGTCGTGGCGTCCGATAAGGAAGAGCGCGTACGTGTACACGAGGTTTGTCTGCGAGCTGATCATGGAGCTGTCACGGAAACCAGCCCGGATAACGGTCTTCCAGAACTCGTGCCACGTGCCGACCTCCAGCACCTGGCTCTGGGCTTTCATGAGCACTCCGAATTGGTCGTCACGCCGCTGAGCGCTGAACTGACCGGTATCGAGGTCCTTGCCTCGCAGCACCGAGTAGACGGCTTCCAGTCGTGCGCGTTTGAACCCCAATGCCACCGAGGACCGCAAGAGCTGGTCCGGCTGTGGCTGCAGAAAGTGGTTGTACGGGGATGGAGCGCCTGTCGAGGGCACCCGCGTCGCGCGACAGAACTGCTCCAGCTGGGCCCGCCCCTCATCCCAGAAGACCGACATCAGCGTGAGGATGAAGTCGGCCTGGTTGAGCTTGACGCCTTCGCTGTTGATACGGACGAAGATGTCCGCGACCTGCTCCTCACTCACGGTGGGCGAGATCTCAAGCGCCGTGAAGGGGTACTTCTGAAGGTCGAAGAGACGGTCGAGGTTGTGGCTGATGACCTCTTCCTCGGCCTCATCCATGGCCCGCTTCGCCTGCAGGCTGGCGATGAAATGGTTGATCAGCGTCCGGCTGGACTTGCCGCTCGCCCACAAGGTTGAGATGTTGGCGATGTACTCGGGGTCACGCTTGATCGCCGCGTCCGAGACGTCAAACCGTCCGTCGGTCGGCCGAAAGGCGATCTCAAGCTGAACCTGCCGGTAGTTGTCGTCGATGACCGGCTTGCCTCGCAAGACGGCGTACAGGGAGGTCAGCCGCTGTTGTCCATCGACGATCAGGCGTCCAGGAGGATGCGCCTTGGCGTCGAGCCCGATGGACTTGGCGCCGTTGATGTTGGCGTTCTCCCAGAAGAGGAGGTAGCCAACGGGGAACCCGCGATACATCGAGTCGAAGAGGTCGCGGACCTTAGTGGCGCTCCAGACAAACGGGCGCTGGATGTCGGGTAGCCCGATGTCACCAAGCTCGATGTAGGTCAGCAACGCAGAGACGTCGTAGTCCACCTTCTTGAAGACCGACGGTCGTTCGCTCACGCATGTGCTCCGCTTGATTCAGGTTCTTCCCGCGTTGTCACCCTGGAGGTGCATCATGCCCGGCCCGGCGGTCCGTTGTCCCGCTTGCGGGCACGCCCGTTTGCGATCAAATGAGCCTGCCTTGCGCCCAGCGAGATCACGGTTGGAGACGGGGCCGGGCGATCGGTTCCGCTACCGGTCAGGATGAGCGAGGCCGCCGGACTTCTGGGTGTCTCTCGGTCGTCGGTCTGCAAGCTCATCTACCTCGGGCGCGAACTCTGGTCGGGATCGGCCGGTCGGTTCGGGTCTCTCCGAGCGTAGGCGACGGCGTCTGCCGGCTGCGGGCCTGCCTTCTGCTCGATCCTGGTCGGAGAGCAGCCTTCGACCTTCGTGGGCCAGGCGTCGCGCGCAATCGGCGGGAAGAGAACAGGTCGGGTGGTACGGTTCTACGCGACCCGTGTTTCACTATGGCGGAGCATCAGGATGAACACAGGGCAGCCAACGTCGACGTGGACCCCCATCGAACTGCCGGGCCGCACCGACCTCGAGTACTCGTCGCCCGCGACGGCACAGTTCGATAGCCTGGCAGTGGCGTGGAGTGCCCAGCGCGCCCGCTTCGAGCACACGAGCCCAGAGGGTCTCCGTCAATTCGTCACACGACTGGTGCGCTCGTGGGCAATCGAAACAGGGATCATCGAGCGTCTATATGACCTCGACGAAGGGGTCACCGAGACCTTGGTCGAACACGGGTTCCGCGCGGACCTTCTCAATCGGCCCGACGGCGACGCAGAGTCAGCGGACCTTCTCGCCATGCTTCAGGACCACGTAGCCGCGGCAGACATGGTGCGCGACATGGTCGCGGAGGGTCGCCCGCTCACCAAACACTTCGTACGAGAGCTGCATCAGCTCCTCACGCGCACGCAGACTCACACCGAGGCTCGTACCCCGGACGGCAAGACCGTCATGCTCGAGATGCGGCATGGCGAATTCAAGCAGTTCCCCAACAACCCGACGCGTCCCGACGGTTCCATCCATTGCTACGCTCCGCCGGAGCATGCCGAGAGCGAAGTGGACCAACTCCTCGAGGGCCTCGACCTTCTTGAGGAAGACAGTCCAGTCCCGGTCCAAGCGGCATGGCTCCACCACCGTTTCACGCAGATACACCCTTTCCAGGACGGAAATGGCCGAATGGCCCGTGCCCTCACGAATACGGTGTTCATTCGAGCTGGCCTGTTCCCGCTGGTTGTGGATCGGCGCGACCGTGTCCGCTACATCGCTGCTCTGGAGACCGCTGACAACGGCGACCTTGCGCAGCTCATCGACCTCTTCGCTGAGATCGAGTCGCAGACCATCATCAAGGCTTTGAGCGTGGCCGCCGACGAGGAGGCGGGTGCGCGGACATCAACGGTCCAGTCAGTCGTGGGCCGAATGGTCTCGAAATTCGGGGCGCAGGTGCGCGACCGGGAGTCGGTGCTGCGGGGAGTGAATGGCCTCGCCCTTGAACTTCGCGACTTCGGGGCAGATACCGCCCAAGCATCATGCCGTAGCGTTGTCGACGAGATGCAGGCCGCCGGAGTCAGGCTCCGCCTGTACTCGGAGAGGGGTGGCCCAGATTTCAGTAACGACCATTTCTGGCGCTTTCAGGTCAAGAACCTCGCGCGCGACCTCGGCTACTGGGTGAACCTGCAGGAAGCCCATTACTGGTTCCGTGTCGCATTGGAGGGCATGCCGGTCCGGTTCCAATACGTGCTCTCGTTCCACCATGTCGGACACGACCTAAGCGGCGTTATGCAGGCGGGCGCCTTTGCCGAATTCGAGGCTCCGCGGCTGGGAGCTACAGGGGAGTCGGGCACAGAGCAGGCCATCAACGAGCGCAACACGAAGAACTGCACGCCGGGGGTGTTTAGCATCACCTGGCAGGCGACGTTCGAATCCGAGCAGCGCAGGTTCACTCGATGGCTGGATGAGTCGCTCGCCATCGCGCTCCGCTATTGGATGGACCTGTCGTAAGTGTGGCCTCGAGGACCACGAGCCCGTCGGGATGTCTCGCGGCGGTGGCGGCGCCCGGCCCGCCGGCGACTGGTACCAACGGCAGCGGTCCGCGGCTTCGTGGGTCATGGCTCGCAGGCAGCCCCACCTGGCACCATCGAGCCATGCTCCACCGCAGCCTCCGAACCCTCCCGGCCTACGCCCGCCGGGGCATGTTCGAGCCCACGATCCGCCGGCGTCGCGAGGACGCCGCCCCCGCCGCGATCACCCCGCCCGCGCCGCTCGACCCGCTCGACCCGCGACCGCACGATGCCGGAGATCCCCCGGTGGCCCACGCGTGATCACGGAGCTGCCGACCTGCCTCAAGTGCGGTTCGACGGCCCGCCGGCCGGGGGTGGTCATCTGCGGAAGATGCGGCCTCCGCTTCGGAGAGCCCCCGCCCGAGGATGCCCGCCTGGCGACCTGCCCGGTCTGCTACCAGGAGACGGCTCCCGACGGGCTGATCCCCTCCCCCGCCGCGCCCGCCTTCCGGGTGCCGATGGCGGTCCACCAGCGCGAGCACGATCGCGCGCCGGTCGGTGACGATGACCTGCTCGAGTCCCTCCGCGAGGGCGATCGGATCCGGATCGGGCGCTGGCGGGCGCCCTTCGACGTCGTTCGCTACTACCTCGTGACCGGCGTCGTCGACGGCGGCCGCGCGCGGGTCATGCGCCACGATGCCATCGTCACCGCGATGTCCCAGCTGGCCCGCTGGGGATCCGGCTCGGCGATCTTCGGCGACGAGCCCGAGTGGGCCGAGGCCCGCATCGCCGTGAGCGGGCTCATGGAGCGCTACCACCGGGGGCGCCGGTAGCGTTCGAACGAGCTCGGCCGACTCGATCCTTCGGCTCGTCCTGAGCACCCCGCTGGCCCTCCCGGAGGCGGGATCGATCGTCCGCCAGACGGGCGGGACCTGGTTCTCGGTGCTCCTCCAACCGTCGATCGCAGGACAGGCCCAGGCCTGGCTTGCCACGGTCCAGCCGGGCGGTTCCGCGACGTTCGGCGGCGCGACCTTCTCCCTCGACGCGACCACCGGCGACGGGGGCCGGCTCACCCTGGAGATGACCGTCCGCCGACCTCGCAACGTCGCGCGGAGGCGATGCCCTGGCTCAGTCGGCGCACGGCCAATCGGCGGCCCGATCGCCGGCCCTTTGCCGATCCGGTATCATCGTGCCGTCGCTGGCGAGTGGCCAAACGGTAAGGCACCTGACTCTGGATCAGGGGATTGAAGGTTCGAAATCCTTCCTCGCCAGCCAAATCCCCGCCGCACCACAACCTGTTGTGGGTCAAGCCGGCAGGGACCACCAGATGTCGTGGTCGAGGCGCCGACCTGCGGTCCGTCGCAGGAGGCGATCGACATGCCATGGGCACCTGACTCTACTGATCTTTGGGCTCCTAATTCGGCGACCCCTGACCGATGGGCACCTGACTCCGACGGGCACCTGACGCTTGCGCGGGCGATCGAGCTGTTCCTGATGGCCAAGGCCGCCGAGGGCCTCTCGCCCCGGACGACCGAGTGGTACGCGATGATCCTGGCCCGCTCGAGCCGGGCGCTCGGCCCGACGCGGCCGGTCGAGGGGTTGACCGGACCCGAGCTGCGGGCGTTCCTGCTCGACCTGCGCTCGACCCTCGCGCCGGTCAGCGTGGCGGGCTACGTGCGGACGCTCAAGGCGTTCGGCAACTGGCTCGCGGCCGAGGAGCTCTCCCCTGCCCCGGCGCTCCGGGCGCTGCGCAAGCCCAAGGTGCCCGAGAAGCTCGTCGAGCCGATCGGCGACGACGCGATGCGCCGGCTCCTGGCCGCAGCGGACGTGCGCGACCGGGCGATCCTGCTGCTCCTCCTCGACACCGGGCTGCGCGTGTCCGAGGCCGCCGGCATCCGCCTCGGCGACCTGCGGCCCGACGGCACGCTCAAGGTCATGGGCAAGGGCTCGCGCGAGCGGATCGTGCCGGTCGGCGGAACGGCGCGCAAGGCGATCGTCCGCTACCTCGCCGTGCGCGGCCCGGGAGCTCCCGACGCGCCCCTGTTCATGGGGCGCCAGCACAACGGGCTCGATGCGCGGGGCATCCAGCAGACGGTCCGGCGCCTCAAGATCAAGGCCGGCATCCCCGGGCGCTGCAGCCCCCACTCGCTGCGCCACACGTTCGCCCGGAGCTTCCTCGTCAACGGCGGCGACCTGTTCAGCCTCCAGCGGATCCTCGGCCACACGACGCTCGACATGGTCAAGCGCTACGTGGCCCTCGCCGACGTCGACCTCGTCGCCCGCCACGCGACGGCGTCGCCGGCGGATCGGCTGGTCGGAACGGGGAGGCGGTAAGGCGCACAACCACCCTGCGGGAAAAGGCATCACTATCGGCGCGCCGATATGGGAGGCTGTTTTGCTTTAGCCATTGACGTCGTTTGCGCGTTTCTGCTACCGTCTCCGACATGCACCACCCCCTCTGCCCGAGGAGTTCCGAGGGCCCGTCCGAGCCGGGATCATCCGCGCGATCCAGGGTGCTTACGACGAGGCGGACGAGACCTACGCCCCGGACCGGGGCCGCGGCGATCACCTCCACGGGCTCACCGTGTACCACGTCGCGTCGTTCAACCTCCGGCGCGGTTCGAGGGCTTCCCCGGCGTCACGTTCCTCTCGCAGGGCAAGGGCCGGAGATCGCGGTCGGGCCGTACCGGCTCCGCTGGAACAAGGTCGGGCGGGGCGGTGACGGCGGCAGTCCATCCGCGGCTCCTTCCCGCGCGGTCGCGGGTTGCGGCCGTTCATGGCCCAGCGAGAACCAGATGGGGCTGTTCGACGAGGCGACGCCTTCGAGCCCGACGGCTTCCCGACGCAACTGGATCATCGCCCACCTCGGCAACCCGATCGACCACCTCGTCGCGATCTACCTCGCCTCGCCGATCGAGACCGACGGCGCAGCGTCACGGGCTGGCGCGACATCGTCCCGATCTGGAGCGCGCGGACCCGGAGGTCGAGTCCCCGACCGCACCGATCGCCCGGCCTGCCGGAGCCGGTCGACCTCGGCGACCTCGATCTCCGGAGCTCCGCGACGACGAGGACGCGCCGGCGCCGGAGCCTAGACGTGAGCACCAGATCTCGAGACCGCTCGGCTGCTGTTCGACGGGCTGCGCCTCGCCCAGGCTCGAGGCAGTTCCGCGGCCTGCTTAAGGGCGGGAGCTCGCGACCGAGGTCGGCGTGACACCCGCGGCCATCGGCCAGTTCGAGTCCGGGGTCGCCCGCCCGAGCGGCGCCACGCTCGGCGAGAGCTCGCGCTCGCGCTGGGCGTTCCCGTCGCGTTCTTCAGCCAAGGGCCGGCGGCGCTTCGCTCTCCGCGAGGAGGACGCCCACTTCCGGAGCCTCCGGTCCACGTCGAAGCGCGATCGGAGCCAGGGCACGGCTCCCAGGTCGAGCGGCTCGCCGAGATCGTCGCGGTCCTCGAGGAGCGGGTCACCTTCCGCCGGTCGCCTCCCTGCCACGATACCGAGCCGGCACTGCATCCAGAGGACGCGGCCCGGATCGTCCGCGCTCCTGGGAGCTCGGCGATGGCCCGATCGCCGACATGGTCGGGCTCCTCGAGCGCGAAGGGCGTCATCGTCGCGAGGCTGCCCGCCGCGACCGACGAGGTGGACGCCTTCTCCTGCTGGATCGGAACCCGGCCGTTCGTGATCCTCGCGTCGAACAAGGGCGATGCTGACCGTTCGCGGTTCGATGCGGTCACGAGTTGGCGCACCTGCTCCTGCACCCCGACGCCAAGCCCGGCGACAGCCACCTCGAGCGCGAGGCGCACTGGTTTGCCGCCGAGTTCCTGACGCCCGCGACATCGATCCTCAGGGAACTCCCGCGACGGATCGACTGGCGCGCGTTCGTCGCACTCAAGTTCCGCTGGCGGGTGTCGCGATCTCGATGCTCCTGCTGCGCGCGCGCGACCTTGGCGGCCATCTCCGATGCCGCCTACCGGCGGGCGATGATGGAGATGAGCCGGCGGGGGTGGCGCCGGAACGAGCCCGCGTCGCTCGGCGAGCCGGAGCAACCGGAACTCCTCGGACGCGCTATGGCCCTCGTCGCCTCCCGACGCCACTTCACGTTCGATGACCTGTCGGACGAACTCGTACTCGGGCCTGACGGCCTTGCTCCGTACCAGAGTCTGCTCGACCCGATCGAACCGCTCGCGGTGTAGCGATGGACGAGCAGGGCTTCCGCCGGTACGAGGCGCGGAGCACATCGCGGCGCACGGCCGTATTTACCCGGTCGAGATCGTACTCCGCGAGAGTCCCGACGGCTCGCAACGCCGACTCGTACTGAAGGTGAGCGCCGTCGATGACGCGCCGACGCCCGGGGCTACGCTCAGCGCGACCTTCGTCTACCAGCACCGTCGGCGCCGGGACGAGGACTGGGCTGAAGACAACTTCAACCTCGCCACGCTCAAGGCTGGGCAAGAGGTCCGCATGGAACTCCACTCCGCAGAGACGCTGAAGATCTTCGAGGAGCTCGGCCGGCTGTACGCGGCGACCGGCAGCGGCGTCGTACGGAAGCTACTCGGTGACGGTCACGGATCCCGAGCAGGACGTCGCGGTGGTCTCGCGCGAAGTCGCGGAGCAAATCGAGGAACTCCTCGAAGCGGAGGGGCCAAGCATCTTCGAGACGATCGCACGAATGCGGCCCGACCTCGCGACATGGGCCGCGCTCGGTGGAGGAGCACCGTCAGCGTGCGGTGGATCTTGCCGAGTTCGAGGAGCACCTATCCGCGGATCCGCCCACGTGGAACAAGAGGAACTGGCAGGCGTTCTTCCGGCGCGCATTTCGTGGATCTTCGGTCACGGTCTGGACTACACCTTCCTCGTCGATGAAGAAGCCGAGGCGGACTTTGGAGGTCGCGACCTCGGTGGCGGAGGTGGCGAGCGCGGCGAGCTTCCTCGGGCGAACGGCGGGGCAGTTCAGGTTTGCCGTCCTTGTCGAGCTCAAGCTCCCGGAAACGCACCTTCTCTCGGGGTCGCGACCGTATCGGAACGGTGCCTGGCGGATCGGAGCCGAGGTTGCGGGCGGCGTCGCCCAGCTCCAGGCAAACTGCGAGCGGATCCGCCTCGCCGCGAACGAGCGCGACAACGTGCGGTATCTCGATGAGCGCGACATGACCGTTGCCGACCCACAGGCGATCCTCGTGGTTGGCAACAGCGGCCCGGCTCCTGGACCACGCGCAGCGGGCATCGTTCCACCGGTTCCGGCGAAACCTCTGGAACCCGACGGTGCTCACGTACGACGAGCTGCTGGAACGCGCGCAATTCCTGGTTGACAAGGCCGCCTCGCGTGCGGCCGAGGCTGGAACCGCAAGCGGTGGGTCCGACGAGGGTGCCCGTGCGGCACCGGCTCCAGCTCGATGATCTCGATGAACTCCCGTTCTGACTAGCCGTGAGCGCCTGGACGTGCTTTCGCGGCAGGCTTCGGTACACCTTGCCCCCGCGGGGGCCGAAGGAGGAGTCGCGCCAATCCACGGGTCGACCGCTCACGCGCGTCGAGCAGGAGCGAGTACTCGAGCGCCACCCGGGAGATTTGTTCGGGGCACCAGGACCGAGGACCGAGCCCTGCTCGACCGTGTCGCGACCCGGGGTGTCAGCCCAACCTGTCGACCGGCGACGCTTGGCGATGAATCGCGCGGAGATCATCGTCGAGGAGGTCGACGTAGCGGCGGGTGACCTGGAGCGACGAGGGGCTGTGGCCCAGGATCCGCTGGAGGCTGAACACGTCGCCGCCGTTGGCGAGGAACAACCGGGCGAACGTGTGCCGCAGGATGTGCGGCGAGCACCGCGTCGTGATGGCGGCACGTCGACTCACGCGCCCGACGAGCTGCTGGATCGCGCGCGGCTGGATCGGCCGGCCGCCCCGGCCCACGAAGAGTGGATCGTCCGGGGCGAATCGGCGGCGCACGGCCAGCCATTGGCGTACTGCTCGGCGCGCCTTGCGGCCGACCGGTACGACGCGCTCGCGTCCGCCCTTCCCCATCACGCGGCAGCGTCCCTCGATCAGGTCGACGTCGCGAACCCGAACGCCGGCCGCTTCGCTCAGCCTCAGTCCCGTGTCGAGCAGCAGGAGGACGACCGCACGGTCACGTTCGGGCTGCTGCGAGCCAGCATCGAGGGCACGGAGAAGGGCCAGAACGTCGCCGTCGCGGAGGCTCGGGACAAGCACGTCGGGCACGCGCGGGACCGGCACGCCGCGGACGGGGTTGGCCGACAGCTCGAACTCGGCGGCGATCCACGTTCCGAAGGCGCGCACGGTCCGAACCCGGCCCGCGAGGCTGCTCGGGGCGAGCGAGCGCGTGGGGCGGCTTTGGAGCGCGAGCAGCCACCGTCGAACCTGGGCCGGGGCGAGATCGGCGAGGGTCGCTCGATCTCCGTCGCGCTCGACGAAGGCCAGGAACTCGTGCAGGAGATCCCCGTACCACTCGATCGTCCTCGGGCTCCGGCCGGCGACCTTGAGGGCCGCGAGATACTCGGCGATGACGTCCGAAAGCGCGAACTCGTCGAGCCGAGGCGCCGACACGACCACGTGAACCGCGCGGATCGGCACGACGGGGCCGCCCGGTCCCGTAAAGCGCGCACGGGCGGACTCTCGCCTCACCCGGCGTCCCTTCCCCGCATCCCAGATGTTTCAGGCCCTGAAACATCCGAAACATCCGCGTGTCGGCGCCGGAGATAGGCCCGGAAGAGTGGCAGGGCGAAGTCGTAGGCGCCGCGGGTCGAGCGGTAGATGAGGCCGCGTTCGACGAGCCGACGGACGACGAGATCGAGGCTGGCGATGTCGTGGACGGTCGGGCGGAGATCGCTGAGGCGGATGAGTCCCGGACTCTCGAGCCATCACCTGCAGCAGTCGCTGCTCCGTCGGGCTGGCGCCCTCGAAGCGGTCCTCGAAGAAGGCCAGGTCGAGCTCGTGGAGCAGAGACGGTTCGACCGCCCGGTACGCGGCGAGGTCGACTTCGGCGGTAGCGATGCTCCGGCAGACGTAGGCCCCGAAAGAAGGGAGCGTTGACGCCAGGTGTAGATGAACGTGCTCGTTCCTGAGCGCGCGCTGGATGCGCCAGCCGAGGAACTCGATCCCCTCGTCGATATGAGCGATGCTGGTCTTCTCCCGTGAGAGCGTCAGGCCGAGCGGCGGACGATCACCTGTTCGATCTCGGCGATCAGCGCCTCGGCGTCCGCCGCTCGCCAGCCACGAGAATGACGAAGTCATCGGCGTAGCGGACGATCCGGTAGTTGGCCTCGCCCGTGCGTCGTCGCCGGTGGCGAACTGCTGACCGCCGGCCAGCCTGCCCACGCCCGGCGAAGTGCTCGTCGAGCGCAGACAGCGCGACGTTAGCCATCAGCGGCGAGAGGATCCCGCCTTGCGGCGTGCCGGTCGTAGAGTCCCTCATGAGCGCCGACGCTCGGTCATGATCCCAGCCTTGCAGGAACGCCTTGATCAACGCCAGTGACGCGCTTGTCGGCGATTCGCCGCCGCACCCGGTCCAAGATGGCCGAGTGCGCGAGCTCGTCGAAGCACGCCTTGATGTCCGCCTTCAACAATCCACTCGTAGCGAGTGGGTGGTGAGGAAGTGAATCTCGGCGATCGCGTCCTGCGCGCGGCGTCTCGGTCGGAAACCGTAGGAGCAGGGCTTGAAGTCGGCCTCGAAGATCGGCTCCAGCACCAGCTTGAGGGCGGCCTGGACGACGCGGTCGCGCAGCGGCGGGATCCCGAGCCTGCGGACGCTTGCCGCCGCGCTTGGGTATCGTGCGCTCCCTGACCGGCAGCGGCCGGAAGGTCCCCGGCTTGCAGCTCGCTCGCGCAGCTCGTCGAGGAACCGCTGCACGCCCAGCACCTGCTCGATGTAGCGGGCGGTCTGCCCGTCCACACCAGCCGAGCGTGACCCTCGGTTCGCTCCGCACCCGACGCCACGCCACCATCAGCGTCGGCCGGGTCGCAGACGAGGTTGTGGAGGTCGGTGAACCTCCGGTCCTGATCGTCAATCGGCCCACCTGTGCAGCTTGCGTCTGGATTCCGAGTACCCGCTCCTCGCGCCCGCTTGCGGCTCAGGCCACGGCGCGCCGCTGTTCAACGGCGACCTCCTCGCATTCCAGACGGGCTGCAAGCCCGCTGCCTCCCTTCGCCATGTGGACGGCTTTCCCGTCCTCGGACTACTACGGAGGCTCCGCCCCACACGCGGCGCCATCAGCAGACGCTGCGCCTGGCCTACCCCCAGAGAGGGGTGAGGCGACACCGGGCGAGGTTCCCACGTTCACTGCCGTTCGCTTGGCGGGGTCGGTGCCCAGCTCTTCCCCTGCGGCCTGTTGTGGCAATCACGCGGCAGACTTCGCCACACGCCTCCCGCGACGCAACTACCAGCATCGCGCGAGGCCGGGTTCCCCGCCTTTCCTCGGGGTTCCCGCGCACCGCTTGCCCGGCCCGTATCCATCGGGTTTGAGCCGGGGGCCTCGCTTGAGGGGGTTCAATCACTGGTTCACTCGCGAACTGCAGGAAGTACGGATACGCCGCCGGTCGTCTCGACGATCTCGTCCGTCAGCGCCGCGCGCGAACGAGCGGCCGCTCGCCGGCGAGCGGGACCGTCAGCGCAGTCCACGGCGTCGCCGGGCTCGAGGTTGCCGACCACGACGTGGCGGAACATCCGCTCGGCGTACGTGCGGGCGCGCTTGAGGTTGAGGCTGAGGGTCGGCAGGCCGCACAGGACGACGCGGACGCGCGGCTCGGCGCGCTGGACGTGGCCCAAGCGCCGCGAGGAGCGACGAGAGCGGGTAGCGCTCGCGGCTGCGATCGTCGGCGAGCAGGTGGGCCTCGTCGTAGAGGAGGAGCGCGCCGGCGCGATCGGTGCCGCTGGAGCGCTCCGTCGAGCTCGACGAGCGCGGCGCGCATCCGGTCGGCGGCCTCGTCGGAGGGCCGTCGTCGTACGCGGGCTCGTAGCCGAACTCGCCGACCGAGAGACGCCGCGGGCGCAGCGAGCGCACGCCGTCCTCGATCGCCTGGCCGACCGCGGCCAGCGGCGAGAGGCGCCGGCGGAGGGCGTCGACGTCCTCCTCGATCGCGTCGGCGAGGCGGGCGTCGTCGCGGTGGCGTTCGCCGAGCTCGCGCGCGAGGGTCGACCCAGCCGGCGCGTTCGGCCCGTGCGGCGAACTCGGCGAGCAGCACGGTCTTGCCGGTGCCGCGCAGGCCGGTGAGGGTCCAGTTGGCATGGAGCGGCCGCTCGACGAGGAAGCCCGTCGAACGCCTCGAGCAGGGGGTCGCGGCCCGCGAGATAGGGCGGGGCGACGCCGTTGCCCGGACGGAACGGGTTGGCGAGCGATTCGGTTGGCGGGTTCGTCGATCGGTTCATGGGCCCGACCTCCCGATGTCGCTGCTGATGGAGTTCGGCCGGGGAAGCGCCCGCGAACGGAGCGCCGCCCCGGCCGAACCGGTTGTGCACCTGTGGGTGCAACCACACAGCCCTACTGCGCGCCGTCCGGCGACGCGGAACCAGCGGCGCGGGCGTGCCGCGAGCTGGACCACGTCGAGGTAGACCTCGCTGTAGGGGACGCTGCCGCGCTCGAGGAGCTGCCAGAGGCAGCGCGAGCATCGCGCTGCGACGATAAGGTTCGTCACGAGGAGCTGGGGCCGCTCGGCCGCGAGGACCTCGCAGCCGGGGCCCCGGGGCTCCTCGCGCTCGGCCGCCTCGCCGATCTCCGGGTGGATCTCGACGAGATGGCCGTCGACCGAGCAGCCGCCCCGGCGGCGGACGAGCTGGACGTTGCCGTCCGTCTCGTCGTTGCCGCCGCTGATGAGCGTCGCCTCCTCGAGCGAGGCGACGTGCCGGTCGACGAGGGCCCGCGCCCGGTGGTTGTCGACCGCGAGGAGGACGATGTCTCCCTCGCGGACGATGGACCGGACGTTGGCCTCGTCGACGAACTCCGGGATCGCCGCGGACGGCGAGCCCCGAAGTCTCGCGCGATCCGGGCCAGGGCCTCGGCCTTGTTGCGAGCCCAGATCCGCCCGGCTCGCAGGCCTGCCGCGATCCGGTTGCCGGCCTCGAAGACGTCGCCGTCGACGAGGACGAGGAGCGGTCGCGGTTCCGGCCGGCTGCGCGAGATAGCGGACGAGCGGCGGGAGCAGCTGGCTCCCGATCCCGCCGCAGCCGATGAGGACGATCCGCCCGCTCATGGCTCGACTCGCTCCGGGCTCCGCCGGTCGGTGACACCGGGGTGAGCCAGAAGGTCGAGTCGAAGCCCGAGCGCGGTCGCGATTCCGTCGGCCTTGGCGAGCAGGTCGTCGAGCTCGTCCCGGCTCGGGGCCGTGCGTGGACCCCGACGCCGGGAGCAGGCTCGCGAGCCGGATCGCCGCGGACCGTGCCGTCGCTTCGGGTCGCGGCGGCGGCGCCACCGTGACCTTCGCGAGCCAGTCGGCGGGCGGCTCGGCCAGACGCCGAGGCCGCTCGAGGAGCGACGCTCTGCGTAGGGCGAAGCGGACGCCGTCGACGACGATCGCCGCGGCGTAGCTCGGACGTCGACGGGTCGAGGTCGCCGACGACGACGTGGAGCCCGTCGAGCTCGGCCTCGTCGTCCTCGTCGACCGAGGAGGAGAAGGCGGCGAAGCCGCCATGGCAGTGGATCGTGCCGACGACCCGCGACCCCGTCGGGAGATCGGCGTCGGCAGGCATCGAACTGACCGAGGCGGCGATGACCTTCTGGGCCGGCACGACGAGGTCGAACGCCTCCGTCGCGCCAGACCAGGAGCACCAGCGCCTCGGTCCGCTGTCGCTCGGTAGACCGCGCGGAAGAAGCCGACCACGCGGGCCATGAGGTCCGCGGGGACCTTCGGGAGCGCGTAGTCGACGAACTCCCGCGCGGCGGGCAGGTGGGCGACGCGCTCGACCTTGGTCTGGCTCAGCCCGAGGAGGCTGCGCTTTCGCAGGTAGAGCCCGTCACGAGCGACGACGAACGCCGGGGTGGGTGCCCCATCGAGCGGAGCACCCGACGTCGAGGATCGGGAACATCAGCCACCCCTCCCCGCGCGGGGCGTGCGGTGGACGGTGTGCACGAGCGTCTCGAAGCGCCGGCGCTCGAAGAGCAGGAGCTGCTCGCGGAAGGGACCGCGACCGCGGCGACGACGTGGGCGAGCACCAGGAGCGCCGCCTCCTCGAGCAGTCGAGGCGACGGCGGCATGGGGCCCGTCCGGGCCCGAAGGCCTGGGCCAGCGCGGCGCCGAGGTACCGGGGCCGGATCTCGGGAGTCGCGGGTGAGGTGATCACGAAGCGAGGGCATCGGTCTCACCTCCGATGACCGGGGCTCGGGGGTCCGGACCTCGGCCTCGGTGGCCGGTCTCGCGCGATCGGCGAGTCCGCCGGCAGGTCCGCGAGGGCGATGCCCGCCATCGACGCGACGACCTGGCGGAGGGTCCGCCAGTAGGGGTCGTAGCGAAGGGAGAGGGCCGCGAGCGGATCGTGCCGGGAGCGGGCCGCCCAGGCCCGGAAGCCGCCGGAGAACGGCAGCGGGTGCCGCCGGAGGTCCTGGTTGAAGCGGCTCGCCCAGTACGCGGCGAGCAGGGCGTCGACGCGCTCGCCGACGCTCGCTCCGCTCACCCGGACCGAGCCCAGGCAGACGATTCCGTCGTCGCTCGTGTTCGGCAGGGTGGAGCACAGGAGCGCGTCGCGTCGAGGGACGCGATCGGCGCGGTCCGGAAGTACGTGGCGAGCCGCTCGATCTGCTCGCCGACCGTCGCCACGACGAAGACGACGTACGGCAGCGCGATCCGGTACGAGACCGGCTCGGCTGCCGTCGCGGCGGCTGGCGTGGTACGTGATCGTCCGCCGGCTCGGTGGCTGCTCGACGACGAAGACCTCCCGGTCGCTCGTCCCCGAGCGGATCCAGTAGCGGGAGCCGGTCGGAAGCCGGGGGGTGATGGCGACCTCGTTGGCTCGTGAGCTCGGTCAGCAGGTCGGGAAGGGTCACCTCCCGATCGATCACCTCGCGACACGAGGCTCACGAGGTCGCCCTCGATGCGCAGGTACGTGCGCGACTGCATGGCGATCGAGCTCCCTTCTGCGTGTGGAGAGCGGAGAGCCCCAGAGCCGAGAGCGCGCGGGCGCGCCTGGGGCTCCGGCCGACTCTGCCGGGACTTCCGGATCCTCGGCTGGCGTGTCAGGCAGCGATGCCCTTGACGCCGGCCTGCCTTCTGGAACTCGATCTCGTCGCCCGGGCCGGACGACGTACTCGTCGTCGACCCGGGCGCCGTTGACCGTGACCGCCGCGTCGCGCGGGATGTTGAGGACCTGCTCGAGGACCTTCCAGATCCCGCGGACGCTCTTGCCGGCGAGATCGAGGTCGAGCTCGTTCACGCCGTAGATGACCTGGTGGTCGCGGTCGGGGTGTCCATCGTCTGCATCGGAGTTGCACCTTTCCTTTCTGGTGTGGATCGAACGCCGCACGAGTGAAGGGAGGGCGGACCCGGGCAGGCAGACGAGGGCAGTCGCGGCACGCTGCCTCTGCGTCGCGATCGATCAGGCGAGGATCGGCCCGAGGGGTCCGGCGCGCACCGCACGGGTGCGGTGGAGACCGGCGGGCTCGTCGCGCCGCCGGCTCAGGAGTGGTCTGGTCCTGTGTCTCCTGGACATCACCTCCATTCCGGCGCGGACGTCGTCCGCCACTCCGAAGAAGCAGGTGTGAGCCCCGAACCGGGACCGAGCACCGATGAGCCGTCGAGCGAGGACGAACCCGATCAGTCCGATCCGGTCACGCCACCGCCCAGATGGGACGGGCGGAGCGCGACCGGCCAGGTTCGGATCGTCGAGGAGCACGTCCTCGACGACGGCCCGGTGTCAGCCCGGCCGGAGCTCCACCCGCTCAATCGGAAGAGCGGACGGCGCGCCTCGCCATCGATCGCGCATCTCAAGAGGGATGCGCGCGATTGGCAGCGTCTGTGTGGTTGGTAAGGTGCAGCTGTCGTCGCGGACGCGAAGGCGTCCCGACGCCGGCGCTGGAGAAGGTCGCGGCCTGCTGGCCGCGGGAGCTCACGCCGGGGAGCTCACTGCCCGTCCGACCATCGAACGTGGCGGGCAGCTGCAGCGCTCAGGTACGCATCCACTGGCTCCAGCCGCCCGAAGCGAGACTGCGCCGCGCC
>CAWDEW010000015.1:0-207003 GCA_963801445.1 uncultured Chloroflexia bacterium
ATCGGCGTCGTCGGCGGCCTCGGCGCCATCCTGTTCTACACGGCCCTCGAGATCGCCACGCACCTCTTCCTGGGCGTCCTCGCGGGCTATGCGCCGCCGACACCGGCAGGCGAGGGCGGCGCCCCGCTCTCCGACTTCGCGCGACCGTGGGCGATCCCGCTCGTGGTCGCGCTCGGCGGCCTGATCTCTGGGATCATCGTGTTCCGACTCGCACCCGAGGCCGAGGGCCACGGGACCGACGCCGCCATCGCCGCGTTCCATCACCACCCGCGCGGGATCCGGGCGCGGATCCCATTGGTCAAGCTCGTCGCGTCGGCCGTGACGATCGGCTCGGGCGGCTCCGGCGGCCGGGAGGGGCCGACGGCCCAGATCAGCGCGGGCTTCGGGTCGTTCCTTGGACGCGTGCTCGACCTCGACGCGCGCGACGCCCGGATCGCGGTCGCGGTGGGCATGGCCGCTGGCATCGGGGCGATCTTCCGGGCACCCCTCGGCGGCGCGATCCTCGGGGCCGAGCTCCTCTACCGTGACGACGTCGAGTCCGACGCGCTCGTCCCATCGTTCGTCGCCACGATCGTCGCCTACTCGATCTTCGGCGCGGTCGAGGGGTTCAGCCCGATCTTCGGGGCCCAGGCGCGCTTCGGCTTCTCCGACCCGGCGCAGCTGGCGTGGTATGCGCTGATCGGCCTCGCCTGCGGCCTCGTGGGCCTCCTCTACATCAAGAACTTCTACGGGCTGACCGACCGCTTCGCTCGCTGGCAGATCCCGCGGGCGCTCAAGCCCGCCATCGCGGGCTTCCTCGTCGGCTGCCTCGGGCTGATCGTGCCGGGCGCCCTCGGCACCGGTTACGGCTTCGTCCAGGCCGGTCTCGACCGGCAGGCGCTGCTCGCCATCCCGCTCTGGATGATCCTCGTCCTGCCGTTCGCGAAGATCCTGGCAACCTCGCTCTCGATCGGCTCGGGCGGCTCGGGCGGCATCTTCGGGCCCGGCATGGTCATCGGCGGCCTGCTCGGGGCCGGCATCTGGCGGCTCCTCGAGCCGATCGCCCCGGCGATACCCGTGGACCCGGCACCCTTCGTCATCGTCGCGATGATGGCGCTCTTCGGGAGCGTCGCCCATGCGCCGCTCGCGGTCATGCTCATGGTCGCCGAGATGACCGGCAACCTCTCGATGCTCGCGCCGGCGATGGTCGCCGTGGGGCTGGCCACGTTCGTGGTCGGGTCCCACAGCATCTACCGGAACCAGCTCGCCAGACGCTCGGACTCGCCGGCTCACCGGTTCCGCTTCGCGATGCCCCTGCTCGCCGCCGTGCCCGTGGCCGACGCCGCCCGGCAGGCCCGCGTCGTCGTGAGCGTCGACGACACCGTAGCCGCCGCGCGAGCCCGAATAGAGGCGGTCGGCGTCCCGGGCGCGCCGATCGTGGGCCATGACGGCACGATCATCGGTCTCATCGACCTTGAGTCGCTCCAGGCGCTGCCCGGGGACGAGCGCGTTGGCGGCTCGGCGTTCGCCCGCGAGCCGATCCTGGCGGCCGACGACGGCCTCGACGACGCCCTCGGGGCCCTGGCCGACCACCACCGGGACTGGGCGCCCGTGGTCTCGGGACGACAGCTCATCGGCATCCTGTCGGTCCGCGACGCAATGACGGCCTACCGCACCGCGCTCAAGGGGAACATCCGCCAGGTGCGCGGGCTCCGGGCTGGCGGTGTCATCATCGAGACGCAGCTCGCCGAGCGTTCCCCGCTCGCCGGGCGCCTCGTCTCCCAGGTGACGTGGCCACGGGAAGCCGTCCTCGTCGCGGTCGAGCGGGACGGGGCGCTCATCGTGCCGCGCGGAGACCTCCGGCTCCTGGCCGATGACCACGTGTCCATCTTCGCGACGCCCGCGGCTCGGCCCGAGGTCGACGAGCTGCTCGATGCACCCGGTGTCGGATCGATGCCTGAGGCCGCTGACATCCTGGTCACGGCCGTCGGGACGTCCGATCGCTGAGTAGGGTGTCGGCTTGCGAGCGCCCGCGACGCGTGCTCTCGCGTATTCCTTGGCGGCACCCCCGCCGGCTCAGTTCTGCGGCACCCCCCGCCGGCGGAAGCCGATGGCCGCGGCGACACCGAGAGCCGCGGCCATGGCGACGAGGGTCGCGAGCGGCAGCGCCTCGACGGTGCCCAGTGGCGGGTTGCCGACATGGGTCGTCGGGGACAGGTCGAGCACCCACTGGGGCAACTTGAGGCCCGGGCCGAGGAAGGCGATGAAGGCGACGAGGGCCACGGCCGCCCAGGCCGCCGGGAATGCCCTCGGCCACAGGCCGAAGAGCGCGAGCGCCAGCCAGGCCACGAGGAGCTCGGCCGGCAGGTAGGCCGCTCCCGCCGCGAGGATGCGACCGGGGTCGACCGCGGTGCCCGTCGACCACGCTGTGCCGGCGGCCAGGACGAGCGACGAGATGAGGACGATGCCCAGGAGGCCGAGGACAATCACGAGCGCATGGGCGGCGAGCCAGCGCATGCGGGACAGGGTGCCGGACAGCCGGACTTCGAGACGGCCGGCGGTCTCCTCGCCGCGCAGGCTCCCGACGGCCTGGACCGTATAGCCCGTGGCGATGATGGCGATGTACAGCTGGGTCAGGGCGACCATCGCGTCCACGGGTCGACCACTCGACACGCCGAGGGCCCCGGCCATGGCCGGGTTGCCGAGGACCGCGTCGATGAACTGCTGGGCGAGTGCGCCCATCAGACCCGCGAGGATCACAGTGCCGGCGAGCCAGCCGAGGAACGCCGGGCGGTGGCTGGCGGTCGCCAGCCCGAGTGGGCTGCGCAGCCAGGTCGAAGCCCGCGCGGGTCCGGCGCCTCCCCGCAGGAGCGAGCTGCCGAGGTCCCGGCGTCCCGCGACGATGATGGCGAGCGCGGCCAGCAGCCCGCCGACGGCGAGGGGAATGAGGAGGGTCCACCACCGCATGTCGCCGAAGGGCGCGGCCTTCTCGGCCCAGCCGAGCGGCGAGAGCCAGGTGACCCACGTGTTCGTCACGTCACCAACGCCCCGCAGCACGTAGGCCACGCCGAGGATGAGCAGGCCCCAGGTGTAGACGCCCCGCGAGTGCAGGGTGACCTGGGCGAGCAACGCGGCGAGCCCGGCGAAGACGAGGGCGAGGGAGCCGAGCGAGGCGGCGTAGAGCACGGATCGGGTGGCGGGGACGCCGAAGACGCAGAGCCCAAGCGCGAACGCGATCGCGGTGACGAGGATCGCGGCCGAGGCGACGATGAGCCCGGCCAGGATCGGGACGTGGCGCGCGACCCGGCCGGCAAGGACGAGCTCGAGGCGCCCGGACTCCTCCTCGCCCCGGGTGGCTTGGGCGACGAGGCTGATCCCGAGCAGCGGCAGGAGGAAGGCAGCGAGAAAGCCGAATTCGTCGGCGATGATCCCGCCGAGGCTGTCGATGCCCTCGACCCGGCCGTTGATCACCACGAGGGCGTCACCGGCGGTGACGGCCTGGGCGTAGGTGTGGATCTGCTCTGGGGTCGTGTACAGGCCGGCGATCGAGCCCGCCGTGCCAACCATCCCGGCGATGAGCACGAACATCCAGATGAGCGACGCGCGGCGGTGCGTCCGCCACTGGGCGGCGAGCATCGGCCCCAGGCCGGTCGCGCTCATCGGCGCGCCTCCGCCGCTTCTTCGAGCTCGGTGGCGTCGAGGGGCGCGGCTTGCCCGCCATAGGTGCGCAGGAAGAGTGCGTCCAGGCTCGGCGGGGTCACGGTGAGGGTGTGGATGCGCGCAGTGTGCAGCAGGCCGACGACGGCGTCGAGGTGGTCGGCGTCGATGGTGAACCGGCTGTCGACGTGACCGTCGAGCGGCTCGGAGACGGCGTCCGCGACGCCCGGGGCATCGGCGAGGCCCGCGGGCGCCTCGACGGTGACCGCGTGGACGTGGGTGCGGGTATGCCGCCGCAGATCGGCGAGGGTTCCGGTCGTCACGGTCCGTCCCCGGCGGATGATGGTCACCCGGTCGGCAAGGGCCTCGACCTCGCCGAGGATGTGACTCGACAGCAGGACCGTGCAGCCCTCCTCGCGCCGCTCGCGCACGACCTCCTGGAAGGCCTGCTCCATGAGCGGGTCCAGGCCGGACGTGGGCTCATCGAGCACGAGCAGGTCCGCGTCGGCGGCGAGGGCCGAGATGAGCGCGACCTTCTGCCGGTTGCCCTTGGAGTAGTCGCGGATCCGCGTGGTCGGGTCGAGCTCGAATCGCTCGATGAGGGCGGCCCGGCGAGGTTCGTTCAGGCCGCCGTGGGTCGCCCCGAGGACATCGAGGCACTGCCCGCCCGTGAGCCCGGACCACAGGGCGACGTCGCCGGGGACGTAGGCAAGCCGGTCGTGGAGCGCCGCGGCCTGGCGCCACGGGTCGCCGCCGAAGAGCTCGACGTGGCCGCCGCTGGCGCGGATGAGGCCGAGGACGACGCGGATCGTCGTCGACTTGCCCGCGCCGTTCGGGCCGAGGAAGCCGTGGACTTCGCCAGCGGCCACCTCGAGGTCGAGCCCGTCGAGGGCGCGGACGGGTCCGAAGGTCTTGGTCAGCCCCTGAGTTCGGATGACGGATTGGGACGCATGCACTGGGTGTTACTCCTTCCGCGGGGCACGGAACGCGCCCTCGGCGTAGACGATGCTGGCCTCGCGGGCCCAACGGTCCATCCCCTCCGGGGTCAGCGGGTCGGCTCCGATCGCCACGGCGATCTGGTTTCTCAGGAGGATGAGTGCGAGGTCGTTGACCAGGAAGAATGCCGCCCGGACGTCAGGGTCCTCGCTCGGCCGAGCGACGCCCATTTCGACCATCACGTCGAGGAGGCGACGGGTCGCCGCATACCACCGTCCGAACAGCGCGGCTCCCGCCGGGTCGTTCGTCAGGAGCAGCCGGCGCAGGTACGCCGGCAGCGGCGAGCCGGGCGGGAAGCCCCGGGCGAATGCCTCGGCGAGCGAGCCCCTTGCCGCCCCGCCGGTGAGCACCTCGACGAGCTCGTCGGTCGGCATGGCCTCGAAGATCGCGTCGAACGCTCGCGCGGCGAACGCGTCGACCTCGGCACGCAGGCCGTCCTTGCTCCCGAAGTGGTGGAGGACGAGCGCCGGAGAAACGCCGGCCTGGGTGGCAATCTCGCGCACGGTCACGGCGTCCGGGCCGCGGTCGCCGAAGAGCCGCAATGCGGCATTCCGGATGGTCGCGCGCGCGGTGAGATCGCCGTGGTCGGTTACTGAACCCATGTTCAGCAGGCTAAACGACTGTTCAGCGTGCTGTCAAGTACACCCAGCGCCCTCCTTGAGCGTAGAGGCGACCAGATCCGGACCGGCTGTGGGCCCACCTCGAGGCGGTCGAGCGGCTGCGCGCCGCCGACCAGGCGACAAGCGCAGGGAGCGCCCGACGAACGCTGGCGTTGGCCGCCATCGGCGCCGCCGCGGCTGCGGTCTCAGGGCTGGTCTGGTGCTTCTGCTGGCCCGCGTCATCGCCCTGTAGCGTCTCTGCGTCGCCCCGGGCGTGGCGGACGGTCACTGGGCTCGCCTCCGCGATCCGCCGGAGCGAAGTTCCGCGGTAGGCGAGACAGAACTGCGGGCTGACTGAGAGAGCGCCTGGACTTGACGGGTTCTCAGTTAGCCCGCAGACTCCCCCCAGCCGGTGGGCGGCCGCCTCCTCCGACCCGGCGACGAGGAAGGCTGCGACCACGCCGACCTCCCGGTCCTTCGCGCATCCAGCGGGGCGATCCCTCACGCCAGCCGCCTCGCCGCGGCCAGCCACTCATCGCGACCCTCGATCGGCGTGTCGTAGGCTGCGCCGGCGCCAATCCGTGCGCGTAGGGGTCGGGCGTGGGCTCCGGGTCGCACAGGTCGACGCCGGATGGAGCACTCAACGCTCGGGCAGGTCCGGGGACTACAATTGGATCCGACGTTGCGTCCCATGCGGAGGTGCGTGGGTGATGCATTGTCGGCGCGTTGCGCGCTCGTGGGCCCCTCTCGCGGCCATTGTCGCGGCGGCCATTGTTGCGGCCGCCTGCGGCGGGTCGGCGGCATCGACCCCGTCCGCCTCCTCGGGCCTACCGACCTCCGGGCCGACCGCGGTCGCTACGGCTGCACCGGAGGCGCTCACCTTGACACTGGCGGCCACCGCGGGCGGGCGGTCCGTCAAGCACCCAGCCGGCTGGATCGGCACCGACAACCTCGGGATCCTGTACGTCGTCTCGAGCCAGGCGGCGAACGATCGCCTGATCGGGATGGGCAGCCTCCAGGCCGGCGACGTCTTCCTCCAGTTCGCCGAGAACACGATCCTCGCGGGCAAGACGGCCGATCCGGCCGTCCACCTGCCCGACAACCTCGCACTCCTCGCCAGCGGCATGGGGTTCACCCTCGGAGCGCCAGTGGCGTTCACGTCGGCGGGCCGGACCGGCGCCCGGATCGACGCCAAGAGCGACAAGCTCGCGATGATCGCCGTCTCACTCAAGGTCCGCGACGACCTCTTCGCCGACGTGATCGCCTACGTCCCGCCCGGCGAGGAGGCCGCGCGCGAGGCCCTGATCCTTTCAATCATCGATTCACTCGTGTATCCGGCCTCCTGATCCCGTCGAAGTCGCCGAGCCGTGGCTCGCTTCGCCAGACCGCGGGTGGGACGGGGTCTGCCTCGACCGCTCCCAACCGTACGGCCGGTCGCCCGGTTCGACCTGGTCGAGGCGGCGCGGAAGCCCGCCATGACCTGGTCGGGCGGGATGCAGCGCCGGCTCGACCTCGCCATGACCCTGGTCGGCGATCCGCGGATGATCTTCCTCGATGAGCCGACCGCGGGGCTCGACCCGCGCAGCCGGCGAACCATGTGGCAGGTGGTCCACGACCTGGTCCGCAGCGGGGTCACCGTCCTCCTGACCACCCAGTACCTCGAAGAGGCCGATCGGCTCGCGGACCGGATCGCGGTCCTCGATCGCGGAACGCTGGTCGCCGAGGGCACGCCCTCGGAGCTTAAGCGGCTGGTCCCCGGTGGCCATGTCCGGCTCGAGTTCTCCGACGGCGGCGAGCTGGAGAAGGCGGCCGGCGTCTTCCGGGGCGCAACCCGCGACGACGAATCGCTGGCCCTCCTGGTGCCCGGTGACGGCGGCGTCGGCTCCCTGCGATCCCTGCTCGACCGGATCGAGGCCGCGTCGATCGACGTCGACGGGCTCTCGGTTCGCACCCCGGACCTGGACGACGTCTTCCTGTCGCTGACCGGCGACCGTGACTCCCGGAGAGGAGCTGCCTGATGTCCGCGTACTCGTACGTCCTCAGCGATTCGGCCACCATGCTGCGGCGAAATCTCCGCCACATGCAGCGCTACCGCTCACTGATCCTGTTCATCGCCGGCATCCCCGTCGTGCTCATGCTCCTGTTCGTCTTCGTCTTCGGCGGGACGCTCGGGGCCGGCCTCGGCGGGATCTCGGGGGGCCGCGACGCATACGTCGCCTACGTGATCCCCGGCATCCTCCTGATCACCGTGGCAGGCGCCGCCCAGGGGACGGCGATCTCGGTGGCCATGGACATGACCGAGGGCATCGTCGCCCGCTTCCGCACCATGGCCATCTCCCGGGCCGCGGTCCTGGTCGGGCATGTCGTCGGGAGCATGATCCAGACGGCCATCGCCGTGGTCGTGGTCGTGGGCGTGGCCCTGCTGATCGGCTTCCGCCCGACCACCGGCCCGATGTCGTGGGTCGCCGCGGCCGGGATGCTGGCGCTCACGTCGCTGGCGGTGATCTGGCTCTCGGTCGCGCTCGGCATGTCGGCCCGGAGCGTGGAGACCGCCAGCAACCTGCCGATGTTCCTCACCCTCCTGCCCTTCCTGGGCAGCGGCTTCGTTCCCACGCAGACCATGCCCGACGGCCTGCGCTGGTTCGCCGAGAACCAACCGTTCACGCCGATCATGGAGACGCTGCGGGGCCTCCTGTTCGGGACCCCGATCGGTGACCGCGGCGTCATCGCGGTGGCCTGGTGCGCGGCGATCTCGCTCGTCGGGTTCCTGTGGGCGAGGAAGCTCTACGAGCGCGACCCTGCCCATCGATAGACCCCGGGCGAGCCGCGAGGCGTGGGAGCGAGCCTGGATCCACGGGGGCGTCCAGGGGACGATCAGGCCCAATGCCCCTAGGCAGCGTCGGCGGGGCTCTGCAAAGTGGCGGATGCACACGCGGGAGGCTCTGACGCGCGGCCCATGCCCCGGCCGCCGGGACCGCGCTGAGCCACTGGCGAGACCGACCCGCTCGCGCAGGAAGGGCAGCGCGATGGGTCTGCGCAGGTCGTTCTGGTTCCCGTTCTTCGGGGTGCCGCGCGGTCCGCTCGGGAGGGTCGGCGCTCGGATGATGCCGACCCTGGTGCGGCCGCTCTACTCGATGATGGCCAAGGAGCTGGACCTCCAGCCCGACGACGACCTGCTGGAGGTGGGCTGCGGGTCCGCGAGGTTGATCGCAGGAGCACGCGTCGCACGTCCGCCACGTCGCCGGCCTGGATGCGTCGGAGATCCAGGTGGGCATGGCCCGGCGGCGCCTCGCCGACCGCATCGCCGCGGGGACGGCCGAGATCGTCCTGGGCAATGCCATGGCCCTGCCGTGGGAGGACGGCCGCTTCAGCGTCGTCGGCTCGCTGAACTGCCTGAAGTTCGTGCCGGATCCTCACGAAGGCGCTGGAGGAGATGCGCCGGGTCCTCCGCGCCGATGGGCGGGCCGTGCTCACGTTGGACGACGAGGGGATCAGGGACCCGCAGCGGTCGGGCAAGGTCGACGCGTTCGGCCAGTGGCAGTGGAGCGCGGACGACGCGCGGCGGATGATGGAGGAGGCCGGCTTCGCCGATGTCTCGGTCACGCGCGCGCCGACCCGCGTGCCCTTTCACCTGGTCCGCGGCGCGAAGCGGGCATCGCCACCGGTCGCGGAGGTCGCCGAGACGCCGGTGCTCGTGGGGGCGGCGCCGAGATGAGCTCGTCGAGGCTGCCGGACGGGATGTGCGTCGAGGAGTCCCTCACCCCGGGCTCTCGCGGGGGGCGGGTCCCCCCTCTGGGTCGGCGTGATGGCGGGCGCGATGCCCAGGGGGAACGCGCCAGCGAGGCGCGCCTGTGACCGGCGAGCGACCGCGACCCCCACGCCTGCCTCCCCGCTGGTTGTTCCGCTCCATCTGGGTCGTCGACCGCGCCTACCATCGGCTCACGGGCGGGCGGCGGCTGTGGCGTCCGAAGCGTGACCGCTGGGGGACCGTGCGCCTCACGACGTTCGGGCGCCGCACGGGCAAGGAGCGGAGCGCGATCCTGGGCTACTACGAGGACGGCCCGAACCTGGTCGCGCTCGCCGTGAATGGCTGGGCCGATGCCGAGCCCGCCTGGTGGCTCAACCTGCAGGCTCATCCCGACGCCATCGTCGAGCTCAAGGACGGGTCCCGCCCCGTCAGGGCACGAGCGGCGAAGGGCGATGAGCGGGCGCGCCTGTGGGCCCGGTGGCGCGACCTGGGCGAACGGTCCGGCGAGGCCATCATGGCCGATGTCGACGGGTACGCCACCCGGCTGTCGCGCGAGATGGCGGTCGTGGTGCTGGAGCCGCGACCCGGCCGAGGACCCTGACGCCGTCGCTCATGAAGGAGGCGACGAGACGAACCCGTCGAAGGACCCGGGCGGCATGTACGTGGAGGACTCCGGCGCCCCGGGCTCGCCTGCCACTTTCTTCATCCGCGGGGCCGGTCAGAGCGGCCGGACTGGCGCGAGCACATGACGAGGCTCGGCGCGTTCCACTGCCTGGCCCCGGACCTGCCGGGCTTCGGGCAGAGCAACCACCTGCCGCCGGCATCGCTCCGCGAGATCGCGGACCTCGTCGCCGCGCTCATCGAGACGCGCGTCCGGCGCGGCGGGCGCACGTCGTCGGCGTCTCCTGGGGCGGCGCGGTCGTCCACGCCCTGCTGGACCGCCATCCCGATCTCGTCGACCGGGCGGTCGTCGATGGCTCGCCCCCGTTCCTCGCGCCGCGAGGAGCCGGACTCCTCATGGTCCTGTTGCTGACCGCGGTGTCGCCCTTCATCCACACCCGTCCGGTCATGGCCCTGTTCCGTGATACCCACGACCCGGCGGACCTGCGCGCCGCGTCACGCCGGGCGTTCCGGCGCGCGATCGTGGACAGCTTCGAGACCATCGCGGCTATCGGGTCGCCGGGTCCGGTCCTGCTCGTCGCCGGGGAGAAGGAGAGCCTGTCCGTGCCGCTCTGCCGCCGGTGCCTCAGTTGGGCCCGCCGGCGTAGACGAGCTCGGGTCAGCCACCTGACGTCGTGGCCGCTGGCCGCCGCATGGAGACAATCGACCAGTCGTCGGTCATCGGCACCACCTCGGCCTCGGAAAAGCCGTGGCGCTCATACAGGCGCTCCTGGGCGCGCTTTGACGGATCGGCCCAGCGGGTGGTCTCCAGGTAGCCCTCGAGGGCGGCCTCGTCACAGCGGCGGGCATACTCGCTCATGAGGAGCCCGCCGATGCCGAGGCCCTGCGCCTCAGGGCGCACGCCCAGCACCGGCAGGTGGCGATGTGGCGTCCTGGGGTGGGCCTTGTCGAACTCGCGGAAATCACGGATGAGGGGCAACAGCCTCGGGCCCGCGATGCGCACGGCGGCAAGGCTGTCGCGGGCGCTGGGAATGCAGTCGGGCCGATCCGCGTAGGTCAGGACGCCCTCGATCCGGCCGCCACGTTCCGCGACGATGACGTTCTGCTTCGCACCCTTCCTGAGGGTCATCTCGAACATGCGGCGACGTCGGTCCGGCGCCTTGCCGTCAACGCCGACCACCTGGTCCGCCGGGCCGAAGCCCTGGAATGCCGCGGCCAGCACCTGGATGGCCGCCTCGCGATCGTCGGGGCGGAAGTCTCGGACCAGGGTGCGCGGCTCGTCCACGACGCCTTCGCTTCGTGGCGCGTTGGCGACCCGCTCTCGGGCTCCCTCCGGCTCCACCCGCCGGACCCGGAGTGCCTGGTCGACGGCGAGCCAACGGAAGCTCCGCTGGTCGCCGGCCGTGAACCGAGCCGCAACCGCCTGCATCGGGATGATCTCCGGCTGGTCGACCTGGTAGGTCTGCCCCTCGTGCACGATGGTGGCGGACCCGCTCGCCAGCACGTTCTGGACCCAGCTCGCGCGCGACCCGTACGGGAGCGCGATCACGAACCCGTCATCGGCGGCCACCGCCCCGACGGGCGTCTCGTAGGGTCGGCCCGAGATCCGGCCGCGATGCCGGATCACGGCTGCGTACGCTCCGGGCGTGCCCGCCGATCGCAGCTGGCGCGGATTGAGGATCGCGCGCTGGAGCCGGATGAGGGGGCCAAGGACGAGCGGGGACTTCGCTCGCACCCCCAGCAGGAAGATGAGCGCGATCGCCATGAGCCCCACGAACAGGGCGCCCGCGACGGTCGCCAGCTGCATCAACATCGGTGCCTCCTCGGCTGTGGCGGGACGCGCGTGACTTGACTCTCGGCCTGCTACACTGTAAGCCTACGGCGTAGGTTATGACTACACCGTAAGCCTGTCAAGCGCTGGGGATGGGGATCGATGACGAAGCTGCTGACGCCGCCCGCTCGAACCGCGACGCGCCGGAGGCCGCTCAGCCGGGACCGGGTCCTGCGGGCCGCCATCCGCCTGGCAGATGAAGACGGCCTCGAGGCGGTGTCGATGCGCAAGCTCGGCCAGGTGCTCCGGGTCGAGGCGATGTCGCTGTACAAGCACGTGGCCAACAAGGACGACATCCTCGACGGCATGGCCGACCTCGTCATGGGCGACTTCGAGGTGCCGCCCGGGGACGTCGAGTGGAGGACGGCCATCCGGCGGGGTGCGATCTCAGCCCACCAGGTCCTCCTGCGCCATCCCTGGGCCAGCAGCCTCATCGAGTCGCGCCTCAACGCCGGTCCCGCAAGGCTGCGCTACATGGACGCGGTGATCGGCACCCTCTCCGCGGCGGGGTTCGCGATGCCGATGGCCATTCGCGCGATCATGGCGCTGGACAGCCACACCTACGGCTTCGCGCTCCAGGAGCTGGCCTGGCCGTTCGACGTCGAGAACGCTCCGGAGGTCGCGGCGACCTTCGCGCGGGGCCTTCCCGCGGGCGAGTACCCGAGCCTCGTCGCGATGGCCGAGATGGTGACGACCGCCGCGCACGGGGTCCCGGTCGATTTCGAGTTTGGACTGGACCTGATCCTCGACGGCCTCGAGCGTCTCAGGGACAGCGCCGGACGCTGACCAGGGATCGTTCCCGTGGCCGGCGGCCACAGCCTGCTCCGTGGTCGTCGCACATCGCGCGGTTCGATCTGGCGCGAGGCGCCATCCCGCGTCCTCGTCCCGCGCCGTCACCCCCGGTGCAGGATCAGGCGGAACTCCGCCACGCCGTGGTCGGCGAGCGAGCCGAGGGCGCCGTACCCGACGGGCCCCTCGATGCGCCAGTCGGAGAAGAGGACCGGGATCGACCCGACGATGTCCAGCGCCGACCCGTCCCGCCGTCCCGAGACCGTGAAGGTCACCGGGCGCGAGGCCCCGTGCATCGAGAGCTGGCCGGTCGCCGTCGCGGTCATCGTCTCGCCCGAGGCGAACGCCGGCGTCAACCGGACCGGCGGGGCCAGGGTGATCGTCGCCGTCGGGTACTCCCCGGTCTGCAGGCTCAGGGCGAACTGCGGCGACGCCTTGCCGTCCGCGGTGACGCCGGTCAGGTCAACGCTGAAGGTGGCCCCGGTCACCTGGTCTCCGGCCACGTCGACATTCCCGGTGACGGCGTTCGTCCGGCCGACGACGTCCCCGCTCATCCCGAGCACGGTCTGCTGGATCCGGAAGCCCGCGAGAGATCCGGGCGCGACGCTCCACGTTCCGTCGAGCGGCCCGACCGGGGCCGTGGCAGCCCTGGGCAGCGCCAGCGGAGGTTCGGCCGAGGAGCCGACGTAGGAGCCGACGGCGGCGACGGCGCCGCCGACGAGGACGACCAGCACGATCGCGGTCGCCAGGATCCAGCGCCGCCAGCGGCGCCTTCCCGGGGGGCCGCCGGCCGCCATGGTGGTCGCTGTCCCCGGGCGCACCTTGCCGCCCTCCCCGGGCTCCTCGGAAGGGCGGATGCGGAAGACGGGGAACTGCGCGGCGATCCCCTCGAGATCGGAGAGCGGCGCGTGCCGATCGACCGGGGCGAAGGAGCGGGCCGCGGGCGCAAGCTGGAGGTACCGCTGGAGGATCGGCGCCCGGTCGCCCGGCGCGATCTCCACCAGCGAGACCGGCTCCCGCCGGCCCTGCCGCAGCACCGCCTGCCCGCCGGCCGCCCGGACGTTGGCGACCCAGCTCGTGCCGTTGCCGAGCATCGCCACGACGAACCGCTCCCCGTGAAGGGAGACCGCGACGAGCGGGAACGAGATGATCCGGCCGCTCCGGCGGCCGCGGACCTCCAGGGTGACGAGCCGGCTGGGCCACATGCCCGCCGCGCCCACGATCGCCCAGGCCCGGTTCAGCGCCGACGCGATCCGGTTCGGGCGCCCCTCCCGGTACATCCACCGCTCGCTTCGCTGCATCCATCGTTCGATAAGAGCCACGCGCCATACCTCCAGGTGCTAGCCTGCGCCCAGGCCCTGCGTAGAATAGCAGAATTCTGAACTTGGTATTCCATGTCCCAATTGAGGCTGACTGGGTGACTGTGAAGTCGCAGGCGCCGACCGGGCTCGCGCGACGGCAACGCCGACTCTCCGACGAGGAGACCGAGCGGCGGATGCTCGAAGCGGCCGCGGCGATGGTCAACGAGACGGGCCTGACGGTGAGCCTCGAGCACATCAGCTACGAGGACGTCATCCGCGACGCGCGCGTTTCGCGGAGCACCGTCTATCGCCGCTGGCCCTACAAGGACCTGTTCTTCAGCGACCTCCTGAAGGAGCTCGCCCGGGCCGCCACCCCCGCCGCGATCGCTGGCGAGGAGGCCTCGGGTGCCCTGATCCGGCACGTCCTGCTCGACCATGCCGACTGGCTCGCGACGGCGGAGCTCCGCTACAACCTCCTCCTCGAGCTGATGCGACTGGGGTCGCTGCACGACTTCGAGACCATGCTCGGATCGACCGAATGGCGGACGTACCTCGCGCTCCACGCGACGTTCCTCAGCGTGGCCGACGACGAGCTCCGCGCCGACCTGCAGGCCGCGCTCGCGCAGTCCGAGCACGACTTCATCCGCCGGATCGCCGACTCGTGGGAGCGCCTGAGCCGGCTGACCGGCTACCGGCTCCGACCCGAGCTCGACGCCACCTTTGAGACGGTCGCCAGCCTGGCCTCCGCCGACCTGCGCGGCCACGTGCTGATGGCGCTCGCGAACCCGGACCTCGGAACGCGGCGGATCCGGGGACGGCCCTTCGGCGCCGCCCAGGCGGCCGACTGGTCCCCGCCGGCCATCGCGATCGCGGCCATCGCGATCGCCCTCTTCGAGCCCGACCCGACCGTCGCCTGGAACGATGAGCGCATCGCGGCCGTCCGGCAGGCGCTCGAGTCCGAGGGGTCCTCGCGTCCCTGAGGGCAGCCACCGTCTCGGCCGGGCGCACCACGGCCCACGTGCGGTTCGCCCGTTCTTCGCGCGACCGCGGTCGACCGACCCGCTGAGTTTCGTTCCGCCGGGCGGTCTCAACGAGCAGGAGCCCAGGGGAGGGTGACGCTGGACGTTCGGATCATCACCTGCGACATCGGGCATCTCGAGCAGGCGGACCTCGCGACCGTTGACGTGCTCGCGCGGCTGCGCCTGGTCGCGCTGCGCCGAGGGCGCCGTCTCCGGCTGGTCAACCCATCGCCCGATCTGCTGGCCCTGCTCCGCTGGGCAGGGCTCTGCGAGGTCTTCGAGCTCGACCGCCCGCTATGCCGGGAGGTGCGGGGGCAGACCGAAGAGCGGGAAGAGGCGGGCCGTGTCGAGGAAGAAGGTGATGCCGGCGATCCGATCGGCTGACAGCTCGAGCACCTGGAGGGACCAGGGCTCCCAGCCGCCCCCGGACGCCGGCTTGTACTGGCCGAAGGCGGGCGATCCGTTCGCCGCCGTAGCGAGCAGACGGGACCCCCGGCAGCCGATTCCCGGACCGAGGCACCACGTCCGGATGTCGGCATGGGTCTGCAGCCAGAGCGCGTAGGGCGGCATGCTCCACGTCGCGTCTTCGCGAAGCAGCGCTGTCAGCCGGTCCATGTCGTAGCTCTCGAAGGCTTCGACGTAACGCGCCAGCAAGGCCCGCTGGGCGCCGTCGATCGGCTCCACGGGGCCGCCCACGCGGACGTTGCCTGCCCGGAGCGTCGCTCGGGCGCGCTGGAGCGCGCTGTTCACCGACGCGACGGTCGTGTCGAGCAGCTCGGCGACCTCGGATGCCTGCCAGCGCAGGACCTCGCTCAGGATCAGGACCGCTCGCTGCCGAGGCGGCAGGTGCTGGAGGGCAGCGACGAACGCCAGGCGGATCGACTCCCGGGCGATCGCAACCTCGGCCGGATCGGCACCTCCGGGGAGGACGTGCTGGTCCGGCATCGGCTCGATCCAGGCCACTTCGGGCAGGGGGTCGCCCAGGAGGGCCGCGTCGGCAATGCCGGCGGGGTTCAGGTCCATGGGGCGGGCGCGCCGGCGGCGCGCCTTGAGCATGTCGAGGCAGACGTTCGTGGCGATCCGGTAGAGCCACGAACGAAGGGAGGCGCGTCCTTCGAAGCGGTCGAAGGCCCGCCAGGCACGCAGGAACGTCTCCTGGACCGCATCGTCGGCGTCGAACGTCGACCCGGTCATGCGGTACGCGAAGGCGGTGAGCTCCCGCCGATGATCCTCCAGCCGGCGCTCGAGGTCGCCGGGGCCAGGCCGCGACTGTGTCGGCCCACCAGCGGTGACGCTCGCACGGGCGCCCACGATCGAATCGCTCATCGTCCGGGCATGGTACGAGGATCCGGCCCGGGGCGCCTCCGGGACGTCGAAGGCGGCCGGGCGGCCGGGCGTCACGCGGACGACCTCGAGCGCCCGGGGAATGGGCGAGGTGGAGCGCCGGCCGAGAGGATCCAGGTCGCCATGGATCACGCCGCCACGTCGTCGGCAACCCTGCGTCCGGTCGCGTGGGCCGGCATACCCGCCCCGTCCTCGTCCACGGCCGCCGCGGCACGCCCCCGCAGGAGCGAGGCCCCCAGGAGGGCGGCTCCCGCGGCGAACACGGCACCCGCCAGGAACGCCAGCTGGTAGCCACCCACGAGCGCATCCGGCCGGGCGCCGCCGAGGGCGAGCAACCCGCTCGTGCGCGAGGCCGCGAGGCTCGCGAGCACCGCCAGCCCGAGCGCGCCGCCCAGCTGGAACGAGGTGTTGACGAGGCCCGAGGCGAGCCCCGACTCGGCTGGTGCCACGTCGCTCATGGCGGCGAGGAGGACCGGGTTGAAGGCGACGCCGGCGCCCACGCCGAGCAGGAGCATGCTCGGGAGAACGTCGACGAGATAGCTCCCGGCGACGGGGGCGCGCACGAACAGGGCGAGACCCGCCGCGGCGAGCAGCAGCCCCGACACGAGCGGCCGGCGGAACCCGTAACGGACCACCAACCGCCCGGAGACGCCGATCGAGAGGGCCCCCATGATCAGGTTCGCGGGCAGGAATGCGAGGCCCACCTCGAGCGGGCTGTAGCTGAGAACGAGCTGCAGGTAGAGCGCCGAGATGAAGAACCACGCGAACATCGCGGCAGCCCAGAGCATCCCGATGACGTTGGCGGTCGCCACGTTTCGCCGCCGCAGGAGGCCGAGCGGGACGAGGGGCATCTGCACGCGACTCTCGATCCAGACGAACAGGCCGAGCAGCGCTGCCGAGACGCCCAGCAGCCCGAGCGTCCGGACCGAGGTCCAGCCGTCCCCGTTGCCGTTCACGATGGCGTCGACCGCGAGGATCAGCGCCCCGGTGGCGGTGACCGCGCCCGCGACGTCGAGGCGCCGGCCGGCCACCGGCCGCCTGCTGGCCGGGACGACGCGCAGCGCGAGGGCGCAGACGAGCAGGCCGATCGGAACGTTGATCAGGAAGATCCAGTGCCAGCTGAGCAGGCCGGTGAGGGCGCCGCCCAGCAGCACCCCGAGCGCGCCGCCGCCCGACGCGACGAACCCGGCGATGCCCATGGCCTTCGCCCGTTCGGCGGGCTCCGGGAAGATCGCGACGACCAGCGAGAGCCCGACCGCCGAGGCGATCGCGCCGCCGACGCCCTGGACTGCCCGCGCCGCGACGAGCATCTCCTGGGTCGCCGCCAGGCTGCAGGCGAGCGAGGCGAGGGTGAAGAGCGCGATCCCGGCCACGAAGAGCCGTCGCGGACCGTAGATGTCACCCAGGCGGCCGCCCAGGAGCAGAAGGCCGCCGAATGTGAGCAGGTACGCGTTGACGACCCACGGGAGCGCGGCGGCGGAGAAGCCGAGGCTGTCCCTGATCGACGGCAGGGCCACGTTCACGATGGACGTGTCGAGCACGATCATCAGCGTGCCGAGGCAGAGGACGTAGAGGGCCGCCCAGCGGGTGCTGCTGGCGGTCGCGCCGTCGCCCGACGCAGCCCCGCCGGGGATCCGTTCGTGGCCCTCGGCCATCCGCTCGCGGGCGCCGGAAGTCCGGTCTCGTGGTTCGATCGTGCTCACGTCGCCTCCCCTGTCCCTCGATTGGAGCCCTGCCCTCGCGCGGACGCCATCTCCCTCATTGACCGCCGCACGGACCCGGACTCATCGGGGTCGCGACGCGCGGGAGGTCGCGAACCTGGCCGGGAGCCGGGCTACATCGGGCTGACGAGCTGGAAGTAGTTGCCGTCCGGGTCGGAGAACGTGGCGATCCAGGCCTCGGCCGCCTCACCCGGGTTGTAGGGCTCGCGAACGACGGTCGCGCCGGCGGCCTTCAGCCGCTCGTAGTCGGCCATCACGTCGGGGCTCTCGATGTTCCAGATGATCCGGCCCGGCTCGGCATTCCTGCCCCCGACCTGGTCATGCGACCCGATGACGAGGGCGCCCGACCCGATCTGCCACCCGGCGTAGGTGCCATCCTCCCAGCCGGGCTCGCCGAAGAGCGCCGTGTAGTACGCGGTCAGGCGCTGGGGATCCCGGGACCCCATCAGGATGCTGTTCAGGTTCACGCTGGCTCCTTCCGGTGGCGCGGGGTCGACCGGACCTTCACCGGCCCCGGGGTCTCGCCTCCCGCCCGCCTGCCTTGGTAGACGACGGGAGGCGTCGGACCTCATCGCCGCGCACTGGCCAGATTCGCCGAGCCCGGCCAGCGGGTCGCCGGCGCGCTCCCCCCGGCGCACAGGCCGCGGGCCCGTGGATGCCGCGTGTTACCCTCCGGCCGTGGACCTCGACCTTCCGGCCGAGCACGAGCTGCTCCGGCGCACCGTCCGCGACTTCATGGAGACCGAGGTCGCGCCGCTGGTCGACGAGCACGAGCGGGAGCGGCGCTTCCCGGTCGAGGTCGTGCGCCGGATCGGCGAGATGGGCTGGCTCGGCATCCCGATCCCCGAGGCGTGGGGCGGCGCCGGGATGGACACGCTCGCCTATGCCGTCGCGATCGAGGAGATCGGGCGCGTGTGGGGCTCGCTCGGCCTCATCGTCGCCGCGCACACCTCGCTCGGCTGCGGCCCGCTCATGCTGGCCGGGACCGACGAGCAGAAGTCGAGGTACCTCGTGCCGCTCGCGAGCGGGCGGGCGATCGGCGCCTACGGGCTGACCGAGCCGGGCGCCGGCTCCGACGCCAGCGGCACGCGGACGACGGCCCGGCGGGAGGACGGCCCGGACGGGGGCTCCTGGGTCCTCGACGGCGGGAAGCGCTTCATCACGAACGCGGGCCAGGCCTCGACCTACATCATCGCCGCCCGGACCGGCACGAGCCGAGCGCGGCGGGGCCGCCATCAGCGCCTTCATCGTCCCCGCGGACACGCCCGGCTTCTCGGTCGCCCGCTACGAGGAGAAGCTCGGCCTCCACGCCTCGGCGACGGGGGAGCTCGTGCTCGATCGGGTCCGCATCCCGGCCGCGAACCTCCTCGGCGCCGAGGGCGAGGGCTTCCACCTGTTCCTGCGCGTCCTGGACGGCGGGCGGATCTCCATCGGTGCGCTGGCCCTCGGGCTGGCCCAGGCGGCCCTCGACGCCGCGATCCCCTACGCCCGGACGCGCGAGCAGTTCGGGCGGCCGATCGGGTCGTTCGAGGGCGTGGCGTTCCGGATCGCCGACATGGCCACCGAGATCGAGGCGGCGCGCGCGCTGGTCCACCGGGCGGCGTGGCTGCGCGACCAGGGTCGCGACTTCGGGCTCGCGGCCGCCCAGGGCAAGCTGTTCGCCTCGGAGGTCGCGGGGCGCGCGACGAACGCGGCGCTCCTCATCCACGGCGGGTACGGCTACGTCGACGACTACCCGGTGGGGCGGTTCTTCCGCGACGCGAAGCTGACCGAGATCGGCGAGGGGACGAGCGACATCCAGCGCCTCGTCATCGCCCGGCGGATCCTCGACCTGCGGGTCACCTGAGGCCGATGGTCGCGCTCCAGTCGCGGCTCGACCCGGCCTCCGACGACGCCCGCGCCAACGAGGCGGCGATGCTCGCGCTCGTCGAGGAGCTCCGGGCCCGGACCTCGGCGGTCGCGGGCCGGGGCGCCGCGGGCGACGAGGCCGCGATCGCGCGGCACCGCGAGCGCGGCAAGCTGCTCGTCCGCGAGCGGATCGAGCGCCTGCTCGACCCCGGCGCGGCCTTCCTCGAGCTCTCGCCGCTGGCCGCCACCGGGATGCACGACGACGAGGCGCCCGGCGCCGGCATCGTGACCGGGATCGGCCGGATCGAGGGCACGCTCTGCGTCATCGTCGCGAACGACGCCACGGTGAAGGGCGGGACCTACTTCCCCGAGACGGTCAAGAAGCACCTCCGGGCGCAGGAGATCGCGCTCGAGGACCGGCTGCCCTGCGTCTACCTGGTCGACTCCGGGCGGCGCCTACCTTCCGCTCCAGGCCGACGTGTTCCCGGACCGCGACGGGTTCGGGCGGATCTTCTACCTCCAGGCCCGGATGTCGGCCGCCGGGATCCCGCAGGTCGCCGCGGTCATGGGCAGCTGCACCGCCGGCGGCGCCTACGTGCCGGCGATGAGCGACGAGACGGTCATCGTCCGGGGCACCGGCACGATCTTCCTGGGCGGCCCGCCGCTGGTCGAGGCAGCGACCGGCGAGCGCGTCAGCGCCGAGGAGCTCGGGCGGGTCCGAGGTCCACACCCGGATCAGCGGGGTGGCCGACCACGAGGCGGTCGACGACGAGCATGCCCTCGCCATCGCGCGGTCGATCGTCCGCCATCTCGCGCGCCGCCCGCCCGAGCCGCCCTGGCAGCGCGCCGTCCCCCGGCCGCCCGCGGTCCCCGCCGAGGGTGGCGACGGCCTCGCCTCGCTGTACGCCGCCGTCCCCGCCGACCCCCGGCGGTCGGTCGACGTCCGCGAGGTCATCGCCCGGCTCGTCGACGGGAGCGAGCTCCACGAGTTCAAGCCGACGTACGGCGAGACGCTCGTGTGCGGCTTCGCCCACCTCGAGGGTTGGCCGATCGCGATCCTCGCCAACGACGGGATCCTCTTCGGGACCTCGGCCCTGAAGGGGACCCACTTCATCGAGCTCGCCGCCCAGCGGCGGATCCCGCTCCTCTTCCTCCAGAACATCGCGGGGTTCATGGTCGGGCGCGAGGCCGAGGCCGGCGGGATCGCCAAGGACGGTGCCAAGCTCGTCACCGCCGTCGCCTCGGTCGAGGTCCCGAAGCTCACCGTCCTCGTCGGCGGCTCGTTCGGCGCCGGGAACTACGCCATGGCGGGCCGGGCCTACGGGCCGCGGTTCCTGTGGACCTGGCCGAACGCGCGGATCTCGGTGATGGGCGGCCGCCAGGCGGCGCGCGTCCTCTCGACGGTCCGGGCGGCGTCGCTCCCCGGGGGACGCTGGCCGAGCGACGAGGAGCGGGACGCCTTCGAGGCGCCGGTCCTCGAGCGCTACGAGGCCGAGGGAAACCCGTACTACGCGACGGCCCGGCTCTGGGACGACGGCGTCATCGACCCGCTCCAGACGCGCCGGGTCCTGGCGATGGGGCTCGAGGCGGCGCTCCACGCGCCGATCCCCGAGACGCGCTTCGGCGTGTTCCGCATGTGAGCGGGTCGTCGACGGGCCGGTCGCCCTCCGGCGTCCGGGTCGAGCGGGAGGGTCCCGACGGGACCGTCGCGCGCGTGACGATCGCGCGCCCGGAGGTCCGCAACGCGCTCGACGCCGGGACGATCGCGGCGCTGCGGGCGCTGTTCGAGGGATTCGCCGAGGAGGCGCCGGGCGCGCTGCGGGCGATCGTCCTCGCCGGTGACGGGCCGGTCTTCTGCGCCGGGGCGGACCTCGGCTGGATGCGGGCCGCGCTGCACGCCACGCCGGCGGCGAACGAGGCGGACGCGCTGGGCCTCGCCGCGATGTACGGGGCGATCGACGGCTGCCCGGTCCCCGTGATCGCCCGGGTCCAGGGGGCCGCGCTCGGCGGTGGCGCGGGCCTCTGCGCGGTCGCCGACGTGACGATCGCGGAGGCCGGCGCCCGGTTCAGCTTCCCGGAGGTCCGCCTCGGCCTCATCCCGGCGACGATCACGCCGTTCGTCGTCGCCCGGGTCGGGGAGGGGCACGCGCGGGCGCTCTTCGCTGACCGGGCGCCGGTTCGACGCCGCCGAGGCGATGCGGATCGGGCTCGTCCACGAGGTCGCCGAGGGCCGGACGGCGCTCGACGGCGCCGTCGAGGCGGCGCTTTCCGATGTCCTCGCGGGCGGCCCGGAGGCGACCCGCGCCGCCAAGCAGCTGATCCGCGACCTGCGCGGCGCAGACCCGGAGGCCGCGGCGGAGCGCACGGCCCGGGCGCTGGCGCTCCGGCGCGCCTCGGCCGAGGGCGCCGAGGGTCTCCGCGCGGTCGAGGAGCATCGACCGCCATCGTGGGAGACGCCGGGGCCCGGGGTGAGCGCCGAGGCCGTCAGCCGGACGAGGGCGTCCCATCCGCGTCCTGTTCATCGCGAACCGCGGGGAGATCGCCGCGCGGATCGCGACGACCGCGCACCGGCTCCGGATCGTCCCGATCGTGCCGCTGGTCGGAGGCGCCGGTGACGCCGAGGCTGGTCCCGTCCGCCCGGACGGTGGCGAGATCGGGCCACGCGCCGCGGATCCCGTCGACCTGCTCGACCCGGCCGACGTCGTCCGGGCGGCGCTCGCGGCCGGCGCCGACGCGGTCCACCCGGGGTACGGCTTCCTGGCCGAGAGCCCGGTCCTGGCCGAGGCGGTGATCGCGGCCGGCCTCGCCTGGGTCGGCCCGCCGCCGGACGCGATCCGCACGCTCGGCGACAAGGCCCGGGCCCGCGAGGCGGCCCGGCGCGTCGACGTCCCGGTCGCGGCCGGCGAGGAGCCCGACGACCAGTCGGACGCATCGCTTGCCGCGTCGGCCGACCGGATCGGGCTGCCGCTCCTCGTCAAGCCGGCCGCGGGCGGCGGCGGCAAGGGCATCCGGGTCGTCCGGCGCCGCGACGAGCTCCAGCCGGCCCTCGAGGCCGCCCGGCGGGAGGCCGGCCGCGCCTTCGGGGACGATCGCCTGATCGTCGAGCGCTACGTCACCCCCGCCCGGCACGTCGAGGTCCAGGTCCTCGCCGACGCCCACGGGAGCGTCGCTCCACCTGGGCGACCGCGACTGCTCGCTCCAGCGACGCCACCAGAAGGTGCTCGAGGAGGCCCCGGCGCCCGGGCTGGCCGCGGAGCTGCGGGCCTCGATCCGGGCCGCGGCGGTGCGGATCGCCCGCGCCGTCGGGTACGAGGGAGCCGGCACCTGCGAGTTCCTCGTCGGCGACGACGGGAGCTGGGTCTTCCTCGAGATGAACGCCCGGCTCCAGGTCGAGCACCCGGTGACCGAGCTCGTCCTCGGGCGCGACCTCGTCGCCGACCAGCTCCGGGTCGCCGAGGGCGCCCGGCTCGCCGAGCTCGGCCTCGACGAGGGGAGCGTGGAGGCGGCCCTCGCCGCCGGCGGGCACGCCGTCGAGGTGCGCCTCAACGCGGAGGATCCCGCGACCGGCTTCCTGCCGTCGGCCGGTCCGGTGCTGGCGGTGCGCTGGCCGGACGGGGCCGGCGCCTTCGGGCCCGCCGGCCGACGGCGGGATCCGCGTCGATGCCGGGATCGCGGCCGGGCGACGTCGTCGGCGGCGCCTTCGATCCCCTGCTCGCCAAGATCATCGCCCACGGCGCGAACCGCGGCGAGGCGCTCGTCCGGCTGGCCGGCGCCCTCGACGCAGACCGAGGTGCTCGGACTGGTCACGAACCTCTCGTTCCTGCGCCGGCTGGTCCGGCTGGCGGTGGTCCGCGAGGGTCGGGCCCGGACCGAGACGCTGGAGGAGCTGGCCGGCGAGGCGGCGCAGGCCGACCCCGATCCCGGATGTCGCGTGGCAGGTCGCCGCGGAGGCCCTGGCCGAGCGCGGCGGACGGCACGCCCGTGGCACGGTGGCTGGCGGCTGAACGGCCCGGCCCGACTGCGGCTCGCCGCCGACGGGCCTGCCGGGCCCGAGGAGCGCACCGTGGAGCTGACGTCGGGCCTCGCGCCCGCGCCCGGTTCAACTGGCCGGGCCGCCCTCGCGCCGGCGGGCACGGCAGCGCCCCGGAGCTCCCGGGGGAAGCGGCCCGGAGCCGGCTCCCTTCGCGATCCGCGCTGGCGACGTGCGTCCACGTCTCGGTCGGCGGCCGAAGCGTCCGGTTCGGGCTCGCGCCGCCCCCGGAGCTCGCGCGGACGGCGTCGCGACGGGGAGCCGCCGGGGCCGGGTCCGCCACCGACCTGCTGGCGCCCATGCCCGGCACCGTCCTCGGCGTGCACGTCGCCGTCGGGGGATCCGTGGCGGCCGGCGACCGTGTCGCGACGCTCGAGGCGATGAAGATGGAGCACGTCGTGTCGGCGCCGCGGGCCGGCCGGGTCGCCGGGCTGTTCGTCAAGGCCGGCGATCGGGTCGAGCGCGGCCGGCTCGTCGCGCGCCTCGAGGAGCAGGCGTGAGCGACCCTTCCGGCAACGGCGATGCGCGCCCGGACGGGTCCGGATCTACGAGGTCGGGCCGCGCGACGGCCTGCAGAACGAGGCCACCGCGATCCCGACGGCGGCCAAGGCACGCTTCATCGGCCTGCTCGTGGCGGCCGGCCTGCGCGAGATCGAGGCGACGAGCTTCGTGCGCCCCGACCGGATCCCCCAGCTCGCCGACGCGGACGAGCTGCTGCCGATCGCTCCCGCGGGGGGCCGGCGTCCGCTATCCCGTGCTCGTGGCGAATTCCCGCGGCCTCGCCCGGGCGGCCGACGCCGGCGCGGAGGCGATCGCCGTCTTCACGGCGGCGACGGACGCCTTCGCGGAGCGGAACATCGGGCTCTCGGTCGAGGCCTCGCTCGCGGCCTTCGCTCCGCTGCTGGCGGAGGCGGCCCGGCGCGGCTGGTGGCGGCGCGCCTACGTCTCGACCGCGTTCGGCTGCCCGTACACCGGCCGGGTGGACCCCGCGAGGCCCGTCGCCGTCGCTCGGCGGCTCCTCGACCTCGGCGCTGACGAGGTCTGCTTCGGGGACACGATCGGGGTGGCCGTCCCGGGCGCCGTGGAGGCGCTCACGGGCGCCGCGCTCGAGGCCGGGATCCCGGTCGAGCGGATCGCCCACCACTTCCACGACACGCGGGGCACCGCGCTCGCGAACGTCGCGGCCGCACTCCGCCTGGGCGTGACCTGCTTCGACGCCTCGACGGGCGGGACCGGGGGCTGTCCCTACGCGCCGGGCGCCGCCGGCAACCTCGCGACCGAGGACCTCGTCTACCTGCTCGACGCCGAGGGGATCGAGCACGGCGTCGACCTGCCCCGCCTCCTCGAGGCCGCGCGGTTCATCGCCGGCGCGCTCGGCCGGCCGCTCTCGTCGAAGGTCGGCCAGGCGGGCGGCTGGGACGCCGCGACGGGGCAGCCGACGGGGCGACCGTCCGGAGCGTGAGGCGGGTCGGGCCGACCGGCGTGGGGCGCCCCGACGCCGCGGTGTCGTCGCGCCTCGTCGCCGCGCCGGGCGGGCTACGCGCCTCCCCGGGCCCTCGCGCCCAGCGCCGCGATCGCCGTCACCGCGTCCGCGTTCTCGAGGGCCGACAGGTCGCCCGGATCCTGGCCCAGCCAGGCGGCCCGCGCCACGCGGCGCATGATCTTGCCGCTCCGGGTCCGCGGGAGGTCCGGGACGATCACGACGGCCGCCGGCCGGAGGGGCTTCCCGAGGCCCTGGGCGACCTGGTCCCCGACCTCGCGAGCGAGCGTCTCGGGCTCGACCCGCGCGTCCCGCCGGACGACGAGGAGGAGCACGGCCACCTCGCCCCGCAGCTCGTCGGGCACCCCGATGGCGGCGGCCTCGACGACCGCGGGATGGGCGACGGCGACGGTCTCGAGCTCCGCCGGGCCGACCCGCTTGCCGGCGATCTTGAGCGTGTCGTCGGACCGCCCGTGGAGGTACCAGAACCCGTCGGAGTCGCGCGCCGCCCAGTCGCCGTGCACCCAGGTCCCGGGCAGGCGTCGCCAGTACGCCTCCAGGTAGCGCTCCCGGTCGGCCGGCGTCCCGCCCCAGAAGCCCCGCGTCATGCCCGGCCAGGGGGCCCGGATCACCAGCTCGCCGACCTCGTCGACCGACCGGGCGCCCGCTCGGATCGACGACCTCGGCGGCCATCCCGACGCACGGGCCCGTTGAACGACGTCGGGCGGATCGGCCGGAGCGGCGTCGCGCCGAGGATCCCGCCGGAGACCTCCGTCCCGCCGGTGTAGTTGACGATCGGCAGCCGGCCCCCGCCGGCGGTCCGGAAGAGCCACGTCCAGGGGTCGGGATTCCACGGCTCGCCGGTCGAGCCGAGGACGCGCAGCGAGCGACGGTCGTGGTCGCGGACCGGCTCGTCGCCCGGGACGAGGAGGGCGCGAACCAGGGTCGGGCTCACGCCGAGGTGGGTGATCCGGTGCCGCTCGACGAGCGACCAGACGCGGCCGGCGTCGGGGTGATCCGGCGCGCCCTCGAACATGACGAGCCGGGCGCCGAGCAGGAGCGCGCCGCTGATCGCCCAGGGACCCATCATCCAGCCGAGGTCGGTGATCCAGCACAGGGCGTCGCCGGGCCGCAGGTCGAAGGTGTGGGCCAGGTCCTGGGCGGCCTTGATCGGGAAGCCGCCGTGGACGTGCACGGTGCCCTTCGGGACGCCGGTGGTCCCGGACGTGTAGATGACCATGTAGGGCGTCTCGGGATCGACCGGGCCGGTCGGTCGCGGTGCCGGCGGCAGCGCGGCCTGCTGCTCCGCGCGTCGGGCCGCGACCCCACGACGCGTCCCGGACGGGGTCGGACAGCGCGGCCGGGAGGCCGTCGGGCCGAGGCGCGCCACGACCAGGACCCGGCGGACGCCCGGCGACGCCGGCGAGGGCCTCCGCCGCGACCGACGGCCATCGGACGACCCGGCCGCGACGGAGGAAGCCGTCCGCGGTCACCAGGTGGGTCGCCTCGAACGCGCGGAGGCGGGCCGCGACGGCCGGTCCGGCGTAGCCGCTGAAGATCGGCGTGAAGACGGCGCGCAGCCGTCCCAGGGCCAGGACGGTGATCGCCGTCTCGACGAGCATCGGCAGGAAGACGCCGACGCGCGTCCCGGCGCCGATCCCGTGCGCGGCGAAGCGGTCGGCCGCCGCCTCGACGGCCCGCGATCAGCTCCCCTCCCGTGAGGCGACGGACCGAGCCGTCGTCGCCCTCCCAGGCGATGGCCTCGTCGGCGGGTCGTGCGGCCCACCGCTCGAGGACGGCGCGGCGTGGTCGAACGCCCCGCCGACCCACCAGCGAGGCCACTCGATGCCCGCGTCCACGTCCAGGACCCGGTCCCAGCGCCGGCCCCAGGCGAGCTCGAGGTCGTCGACCGCGAGACCCCAGAACCAGGCCGGATCGGCGACGGCCCTGGCCTGGAGCGCCTCGAGATCGGGCATGCCGCTGGCCCGCACGAGCCGGGCCGGGCGACTGTCGGCCAGGAGCTCGGGGCCCGGTCGCCAGGGAGCCCGGGCGTCGGGCCGGGCGAAGGCGGGGAGTGCGGACTGCCGGTCGGGAGCGCTGGGAGGGACCGCCATGGCCGCATCATGCCCGTCACGGCGAGCAGATGCCATCCCCCGGGGGACGGGGCCGCGGCCGGGGAATGTTCGCCGGGCCTGCCCGTTCCCCTGGATCGGGTACGGCGACTACGATGCCGGGACGTGATCATCATCCCGCGGGTTCGGGCGCAGGGCGTCGCTCCTGCGCGTCCCCCCGGCAGGATCGGAGCGTGATGAGCGAAGCGGAGCCCCTCGGGGCCGGGACGGGCCCTTACGCGCGGGACACGTTGATCTTTCGCGTGACCCCGGCCGGTCTGACGCTCGTCGGCGGCAGCGGGCGGGGCGTCGGCTGGAGCGGGATCGTCGAGCTGGTCCTCGACGGCGAGCCGCTCGCGAAGCGGGTCCACGACTCGAGCCGGCCGACCCGGGTCGACGGCGCCGGCGAGGTGGTGCGCATCATCGGCCCGTACTGGGCGAGACACGCGCTGCTGGTCCCGGTGGGCGGCGAGCACCTCGTCGTCTTTGGCGACGAGGTGCCCCTCCGCGATTCCGACGCCACCCTGGTCCCGGCCGCGGCCCAGCTCGTGGCCGACCTCCAGCAGGTCGCACCGACCAAGCTCCTCGCCGACGAGCTCGAGATCGTCCATGCGATCCGCAGCCTCATGGAGTACCGCCCGGAGCGGATCATCGACACGGCCCGCCACATCGCGGCCAAGGCGGCCGAGCCGCTCTCGTGCGAGGTCGGCGCCGTCCTGGTCCGCCACCGCGAACAGCTCGTGGCCGAGGTCATCACCCGTGACTGGCCCGCCCGCCTGGACGCGGATGCGATCAGGACCACGCTCGTCGACCTCTTCGAGCGCGCCCGGGACGGCGCGATCCTCGAGCCCGAGCTGGAGGCCGCGGCCGGCGACGCCCTGGGACACGACCAGGGCCTGGTCGCGCGGTTCGCGCTGCCGATCGGGCGGGGCCAGCCGATCGGCGTGCTGGTCGTCGCGCACGCCGCGACGCACGCCCGCGGCTTCACCAACCTGTGCCAGCGGATCGGCCATGCCCTGGCAGACGTCGCCGAGTCGCTCCTCCTGCAGGCCATCTCCCGGGAGGAGCTGGCGGCCGATCGGGACCGCTTCGCCCACGAGGCGCGCACCGATCCCCTGACCGGGCTCGAGAACCGGGCCGCCTGGCAGGAGCTGGTCACGATCGAGGACGTGCGCCAGCGTCGCTACCCGCGCCCGGTCACGATCGTGAGCGCCGACATCGATGCCCTGAAGTCCGTGAATGACCGGTTCGGCCACGCGGCCGGCGACCGGATCATCCAGGCGGCTGCCCGGATCCTGCGCGGAGAAGCCCGGACCGCAGACCGGGTCGCGCGGGTCGGCGGCGACGAGTTCCTCGTCCTGATGCCGGAGACCGGCGCCGAGGGCGGTGCCCGCTACATCGCCCGGGTGCGCGCCGCCGTACGGCGAGCCAACCGCGAGGACGAGCCGGCGCTCGGCCTGTCCATGGGCGCCGCGGCGGCCGCGGACGGGGAGTCCATCGGGGCGGTCATCGCTCGTGCGGACGCCGCGATGTACGTCGCCCGAAGGCGTCGACTCTCCCGCCAGGCCGCGCGGTGAACGGGCGCTCGGTCCCCGGGCGCGCGGTCCCCCGTCGCGCGCTTGGGCGCGGGTCCCCCCAGCCGCGCGGTCCCCGGTCGCGTGGACCCCGGCGCGGTCCCCGGTCGCGCGCCTGGGCGCGGTCGCGCGTCTGTAGGAGCGGGTCCCCCCAGCCGCGCGGTCCCCGGTCGCGTGGACCCCGGCGCGGTCCCCGGTCGAGCGCCTGGGCGCGGGCCCCCAGCCCGCGCGGTCCCCGGCGGCGCGGTCCCCGGCCGGATAGGTCTCGGGGGCATCGTAGGCAACGGGCTCTCTGCCAGAGGCCGCCTGCCATGTCTCCGAGGCATGATGGCGCCCTGGGAGCTGGAGCGGTGCGCCAGCCATGACCTGGTGGTCTGCGAGACAGAGCAGCCCACGTCCGGCAGACCTGCGCGGCATATTCGGCCAACCACAGGGCATGACCCGCGGGGCCTCCCGCTCCGCGCAGCGTTCGGTCAGCCTCAGCCAGCCCCCCGGGATTGACGACGATGCCCCCCAGGTCTATCCGCCCCGATCCTCAGGCGGCGCGAGCTCGCCGCGACCTTCCCGCTCGCCGCGACCTTCCCGACCGCCGCGGCCGACCGCCGCGACCTTCCCAACGGCCGCAGCCGGCGCCGTCCGCACCCGCGCCCGTCCGAGCTCGCTCCAGGGTGGGTCGGGCGGCCGCGCCAGATTCCACGATCCTCGGGATCAGGCGAGCCAGCGCCCGTCGCGCATGACCTCGCGGTCACGCTGGTCGCCGTAGCCTCGATAGGCCTGGATCCGGGCGGGTCGGAGCCGGAAGAGCCGCCAGTCACCGTCCTCGCCGGCCGGATCCCAGCCGACCGCTGCGGCGAACCCGCGATTGAGGGCAGCCTCGGGGTCGCCGGCAGGCTGGCTGTCCACGAGCCCGACGTCGACCAGGATCGCGTCATCCGGGGAGCCGAAGGAGAGCCGTCCCAGCTTCGTCTCGTCCAGGTTTCGGGCGGTCCTGCTCGTGCTCGTCGTGGCGATCACCACGAGCTCTCCGTCCCACCACGCCGAGGCCGCGATCAGGTGCGGCCGGCCGGCCGGACTGGCCGTGGCCAGCCATGCGTCACCGTTCCGGCCGAGCACGGCCAGGACGTCGGCCGTGCGTTGTCCTGTGCTTCGCTGCTCGCTCATGGTGCTCACTCTAGGCGCTCGTCCGGGCCGCTGGAAGAGGCCTTGCGGGACGGTCACGGGTTGAATCTTCCTCGGCGCCAGCTCGGGCGGCGCGTCGATCCCGGCAGGCTTCGTTCGTATAGGGGGTGAGAAGGCGCGGCGGAAGTGGCCGGTCATTTGGTCCGGCCCGTCGCCCGGGCGTCCCAGGGTCGGACGGAATGCCGACCGAACGAAAGGAGCCGTGGTTGACCAGGATCATCGGGTTCACGCGCCCGACCTCGAGGACAGCGGGCGTGCTGATCGCGACCTATCGACCCGCGGAACCCGCCTCGAGCGGACCGCCGCGCCCGTGAAAGGGGACCACCGAGGCCGTTGACGAGCGCGTTCTGAGAGGCGCCCGGGCCCGACGGACTATTCCCGTACGATCCGTGACCCACGAACCAGCCGCCCAACCATCGACCTGTGACCGAGAACCGGCCCATCACCGGGCCGCCGGACCACCAAGAGGAGCGAACGAGATGAAGCAGTACCTCCTGAGCGTCTATCACCCCGAGTACCGGGAGATCGCGCCCGCCGACCTCGAGAAGATCATGCAGGACGTGGATGCCCTGAACGACGAGATCCGGGCCGCCAGCGCGTGGGTCTTCGCCGGTGGGCTGCACCCCTCGAGCACGGCCACGGTCCTCCAGCTCAAGGACGGCGAGGTGCTCACGACCGACGGACCCTTCGTCGAGGGCAAGGAGCACATCGGTGGGTTCTGGGTCATCAAGGCGCCCGACCTGGACGTCGCGCTCGAGTGGGGCCGCAAGGCGACCCGGGCGTGCGCCGTCCCGATCGAGGTGCGCCCGTTCCAGGAAGAGGCGGCCGACTGATCCCGACCGTGGCTGGCCTCCCCGCCTCGGAGATCGAACGGGTCTTCCGCGCGGAGTACGGTCGCGCCGTGGCCGTCCTGGTCCGCGTCTTCGGTGACATCGACGTCGCCGAGGAGGCGGTCCAGGACGCGTTCACGACGGCCGTGCAGCGCTGGCCGTCCGCGGGCCTGCCGCCCAGCCCGGCGGGCTGGATCATCACCACCGCGCGCAACCGGGCGATCGACCGGCTCCGCCGGGAGTCGTCGCGCGAGGATCGACAGCGCCAGGCTGCCCTGCTCCACGACCATGACGAGCCTGCCGAGGAAGGTCCCGTGCACGACGACCGGCTGCGCCTCATGTTCACCTGCTGCCACCCGGCGCTGGGCACCGGTGCGCAGGTCGCCCTGACCCTGCGACTCCTCGGAGGGCTCACGACCGCCGAGATCGCCCGCGCCTTCCTGGTCCCGGAGGCGACCATGGCCCAGCGGCTGGTCCGGGCCAAGGGCAAGATCCGGGACGCGAGGATTCCCTACCGAGTCCCCGGCGAGGCCGATCTCCCGGTCCGCCTGCGGGCCGTGCTGGCCGTCGTCTACCTGGTCTTCAACGAGGGCTATGCCGCGAGCTCGGGCGACCGGCTCGTCCGCGAGGATCTCTGCGCCGAGGCGATCCGCCTCGGGCGGCTCCTGGTCGAGCTCATGCCCGACGAGGCGGAGGTGATGGGCCTGCTGGCGCTCATGCTCCTCGTCGAGTCCCGCCGGGAGGCGCGCACCGGCCCGGACGGGGGCCTCGTGCCGCTGGCCGGGCAGGACCGCGTCCTCTGGAAGCGCGACCTCATCGCCGAGGGCCAGGCGATCGTGCGGCGCTGCCTCCGGCGCAACCAGCCGGGCCCCTACCAGGTCCAGGCCGCGATCAATGCCGTCCACAGCGATGCGCCGACCGCGGGCGCCACGGACTGGCCCCAGGTCCTGCGCCTGTACGACCAGCTCCTGGCCCTCGCTCCGAGCCCGGTCGTGGCCCTCAATCGCGCGGTCGCAGTGGCCGAGGTCGCGGGACCGGGTGCGGCGCTCGTCCTCGTGGACGACCTCGGCCTCAGCGACTACTACCTCTTCCACGCCATCCGCGCCGACCTGCTCCGGCGCCTGGGCCGCGCCGCCGAGGCCGCCGAGGCCTACGACGCGGCGATCGCCCGCACCGAGAACGCGGCCGAGCGCCACTTCCTGCGGCGGGGTCGCCAGGCGCTCACCGGACCGTGACGGCCTGGCCACGGGCCAGTGGTCACCCGCCCCGAAATCCGCGGCTCGACCGCCCGTGCCAATCCTCGCGGTAGAGCACGCTTCGTCCGCCGCCGCGCCGCTTCGCGTCGTACATCGCAGCATCGGCGGCGGCAACCACCTCGTCGGCGGTTCGGAGGCTCTCAGAGCCCAGGGCGACGCCGACGCTGGCCGTCGCGACAAGACGCTCGCCCCCTATCTCATACGATGCTCGGAGCGCTTCGCCCAGGCGTTGGGCGACGACCAGGGCCGCCGCCTCCGTGGCCACGTCATCGAGAAGAACGACGAACTCATCGCCGCCCACGCGGGCGGCGGTGTCACCCGCACGAAGCACGGAACGAAGACGCGCCGCGACCTCGATGAGCAGCTGATCACCGGCGGCGTGGCCAAGGGCGTCGTTGATGGCCTTGAAGTGATCGACATCGAGGAACAGGACCGCAAAGCCGGTCTGTCGCCGGTCCGTGACCTTCAGGCGGTGGGAGAGATGCTCCCAGAAGAGGGCTCGGTTCGGCAGCCCGGTCAGCTCGTCGTGGAGGGCCCGGCGGGCCAGCTCCCGCGTCGCGGTCGCGAGCTCGGCCGTTCGGTCAGCCACCCGGCGTTCGATCTCGCTGAACGACGCCTCGAGCTCCTCGCCGAGGAAGTTCACCCCGGCGGCGACGGCATCCACGACGTCCCCAGCCGGGCCGACCGGGGCGCGGGCGTCGAAGCGGAGCGCGGCGAACTCCTTGATCGCGTCCACGATCTCCTCGAGGCGCCGCTCCGAACCCCCGACCGGGTCGTCCACGTGGTCCGTCGTCCGCCTGACGAGCGACGGAATGGGCGCGTGACCGTCGCGCGGAGCGGCCTCGTCCGCCGGCTCGGGCGTCATTGTCAGCCGACGAACTCCAGGAGCCAGGCAACGGCGGACGCTTCGTCGTCGAACAGCCGGGTGGGCGCCGACGGCTTGCTCAGGGTGAGGAAGAAGTTCCCCATCATCCGGCTGAGAGGGGTGCCCACGATCAGGGCCACGGCCGATACGAGGTCGCCCCGGCCTGCGAACTCCATGCGGGCAGGTCGATCCTGCGGGCCGGCATCGTGTGTGTCCACCAGCAGGGGGCTCTGTCGCCTGTCGGTCAGGCGGGTCATCGCGTCCGTTGCCGCGACCGCGTCCTCGAGGCCCATCGCGACCCGCGAAGCCCAAACCAGCTGGACGATCCCATCGGGCCGGAGCCACATTCGGAACTTCGCGTGGGTGATGACGCCGGTCACTGGATCCATCGGGCCCTCGGTCGTGGCCTGAGCTGGGCTGTCCGGTGTGGACCAGCCAGAGGCGCCAATCGTGGATCATCCCCAGCTCGCCGGCAAGATCGCACGGCGAGGCCACCTCGAGAAGCGGAGCCGGACCATACAGGTAACATGGCCCTTGCCGGCGCTCGGCCCGGTTGGCAGGTTCTGGGTACGTCTCCAGGCCTCTCGGCCTTCGTTGCGGCTCCTGCGATCGCCCAGGTCGCAGGATGATCGGGCGCTTCGGGCAGGACGATGGTCCCGTGGCCTGCCATTCCGGTCCGCCCATTGTCGATCGGCTAGGGCAGGATCACCGAGGTCGCTCCGCATGACAGGCCCCGCCGGGAGCTCCTCGACAGCGCGAAGACGAACCCGAAGCGGGGACCCCGAGCGGGCCCTGCGCGAGAGCGAGGAGCTCTATCGCGCCCTCGTCGACCAGTCCGCCGACGGCATCCTCGTCTCGGACCAGGCCGGACGCTACGTCGAGGCGAACCCGGCCATCTGCCGGATGCTGGGCTACTCGCGCGCCGAGGTGCTGGCCATGTCCACGCCCAGCCTGAGCGCCGCGGATGATCCCCTGAGCCCGGAGGACATGGACGAGCGCCTGGCCGCGACCGGGGCCGGGCAGGGCCTCCTGGTCGAGCGCCGGTACCGGCGCGCCGACGGCACGAGCCTGCCGGCCGAGGTCAGCTTCACCCAGCTGCCCGACGGCCGCCTGCAGCGCAACATCCGGGACATGACCCTGCGCCTCGTCGCCGAGGCGGAGCGGACGCGGCTCGTCTCGGCCGTCCAGCAGACCGCCGACTCGATCTGGATGCAGGACGTCGAACAAGCACGTGACCTACGTCAACCCGGCCTTCAGCCGGGTCTACGGCTACGAGCCGGACGAGATCGTCGGGCAGTACGCCGGGATCCTGAGCAGCGGTCGGCAGGACGCGGCGTTCTTCTCGGCCATCTGGGCCTGGGCGGCCTCCGGGAAGACGTGGAGCGGCACGATCGTCAACCGGCGCAAGGACGGCAGCCTGGTCGAGGTCGAGGCCGTGATCTCGGCGATCCGCGACGCCGACGGCCGGCTGTCGGGCTATGTCCAGACCGACCGCGACGTGACCCGGGAACGCGCGGTCATGAGCGCCCTCGAGCGCGACGCCCGCGAGCGCGAGACCATCGAGTCTGCCCTCGCCCGGATCGACCCGGCCGGATCGGCCCAGGAGATCGCTGCGGCCGCGTGCGCCGTCATCAACGGGCTCGCCGGGGTCGAATCGACCTGGGCGGGCGCGATCGATGACGTCGAGGGCGAGGTCCTGGCCGCCACCGGGCAGCTCGTCCCGACCTTCGCCCACGGGCGCCCAATTCCCGCGCGACGGGTCGAGTACCTCTGCGAACGGGGCGCCGGCGGTCCCTGGTTCGAGGAGTGGCGCCCGCGCTCCGAGGATGGGTCCTGGGCGGAGGCCGTCACGTCCACGGGGCTCCAGGCGATGGCGTATGCGCCCATGCGCAGCCCGCGCGGGGTGGTCGGGATCGTCGGCATCGGGAGCCACGATCCGACGACCGCCCAGGCGCTGGTCGAGCACGTCCCGGCCCTGACCACGTTCGCCTCGATCCTCGGAGCCCTGCTCGTGCCGAAGCTCGAGGGTCGCCGGCGCGTCGCCGAGGGACGGTCGGCGATCCAGGCGATCCTCGACGAGGCGGCCTTCACGCCGTTCTTCCAGCCGATCGTCGACCTCCACAGCGGAGCGGTGGTCGGCTACGAGGCGCTCAGTCGCTTCGCCGATGGCGTCCCGCCCGACGTCCGGTTCGCGGCCGCGGCCCGGGTCGGGCTTGGGCTCCAGCTCGAGACCGAGACGCTCCGGGCGGCCCTCGCCGCCGCGGCCGCCGTCCTGCCGCCCGAGGCGTACCTGAGCCTGAACGCCTCGCCGGAGCTGGTCGGCTCGGGTGCGCTCCGCGCGCTCTTCGCCGGCTTCGGGCGTCCGCTCGCCCTGGAGATCACCGAGCATGTCGCCATCGACGACTATCCGGCGCTCCGGGCGGAGCTCGCGGCCCTCGGACCGACCGTCCGCCTCGCGGTCGACGACGCGGGGGCCGGCTACGCCAGCTTCCACCATATCCTCGAGCTCTCGCCCGACCTGGTGAAGCTCGACATGGGGCTGGTCCGCGGGATCGACCAGGACCCGGCCCGCCAGGCGCTCCTCGCCGGGATGGCCTACTTCGCGGTCAAGCGCAGGATCGGCCTGGTCGCCGAGGGGATCGAGACGCCGGCCGAGCTGCGGACGCTGCGCTCCCTCGCGATCGCGCACGGCCAGGGCTACCTGCTCGGCCGACCCCAGGACGGCCGGGGACCGGGGCGCTGGCCGACCACGGTCGTCCTGGAATTCGGCGGAGCGCGCAGGCGCCGCTGAGGTCGTCGGCCAGGTGGGCCGGTCCGGCGGCCGGCACGTGCCTGCGGCTATCCCCCATCGAGGAAGATGGCCGCGGTCGCTGCCAGCGCCGGCGCCGTGTCGATCGCGTAGTGGGTCACGCCGGGCAGGATCGCGAGGCGGTGGCGGGTCATCCCCACGCCGTCCCAGCCAGCATCGCGCCGGCCGCCGCCGAGCAGCCCGACCAACTCGACCGCGTGGGCCGGCGGCAGGCCATCGGCATCCCCGGCGACCATCAGCACCGGCATCGTGAGCCCGGCCACCCTATCCGGGGGGATTCACTGGTTTGGATTCCGGGGTCCCGTCGCGTACTCTTGGGCCTCCGGGCAGGCCATTTCATCCACGGGCCCGGGAGCCGGGAGGGGAACCATCTCATGCGCATTCGTCACGTCCTCGGCGCGCTCGTCGCGGGAACCGCCATCCTCGGTCTCGCCGGAGGGGCGCTGGCCATCGTGCCGGCCGGCACGCTCGACCAGCATCACGAGTGCAGCAACTCGCCGCAGCCGGTGGCGCCGGCCGGGCTCGTCTGCGACCTCCACCCGACCGACGCGACATACCCGACCCAATACTCGACCACCCCGGCCACGACCGTGGGCCTGGGCCAGACCTTCACGGCCGGCATGACCGGCAAGCTCCAGGCCGTCGCGCTCTACCTCGACCTGCGCCCCAACACGAACCCGCCGGCCACGTTCAACGTGGAGATCCGGGCGACGACGGCCGGAGCGCCGAGCGGGGCCGCGCTGGCGACGGGAACCATCAGCACCGCCGGCTGGCCGACCGCCGCGAACGCGCCCGCCTGGATGCGGGTGGACTTCGCCACCCAGCCGTCCGTGACCGCCGGGACCACGTACGCGATCGTCCTCCCCGAGCTGGCCAAGGACGTCGAGACCCCGTGGCTGCTGTGGGAGCTGGACGGCAACAACACCGCCCACCCGAACTACGCCGGGGGGGAGGCCTACGACTCGGCAGACGGCGTCTGGGAGCTGATGAGCTCGCACATCCAGATCAGCGACGGGGGGAACGCGGACTTCGCCTTCCAGACCTACATGGCGGCCGCTGCGACGCCGCGACCGAGCGTGACCACTCCGCCGACGTCGACCCTCGCTGCGATCGAGGCCCGGGGCGATGGCGGCGCCGCGCTCGTCATCCTCTCGCTTGCCGCGCTGGCGGGGCTCCTGCTGTTCCTCGTCGCCCCGCGGCGGGTTCGCCGCTCGTAGGACCGGCCGGGACCCGAGACGCCTCGGATAGGTGGCGGGCGGACGATCTTCGCCTGCCCGCCGATCCGCCCGAGCGGGCGGGTCTCTGCCGGGCGCGCCTGCCCTGGCCTTTGACGATCCCGACGTGACTGACTGGCCCTCATCTCGATCTGGGCCCGGCCCAGGGCTCGCTCCGTGCCCGCCCGACCGGCGATCCAGCAGCCCGCGAGCGCCGGTGGGGTCCCGCCTCAGGGCTCCCCGCGCGCCTCGCGCAGCGCTCGCGCGGCCTCGGCGATCGCGTCCCTGAGCGTCGCGGCCGACGTCGCGATCTCCACGATCCCGGCCGCCTTGCCGGGGATCGTGGGGGGATCTCCTCGCGCACCAGGACCGTCCAGTGGCCGTCGGCGAACCGGGCCGTGGCGCCGCACTGCTCGCCTCCCCGGATCACCGCGGCGAGGTCGGCCAGTTGCCCGCTCATGCCGGTCAATCCCTCCCGGGCGACGCCCGCTGCTCGGCCCGCCCGATCCGCCCGATGAGCAGGCACCGGGCGCGGTGGCCGAGCGCATCTTGTCACGGGCGCGGGCGCGCCGGCCACGTCCTCGGCCGCCCGGGGCCCACGATCCGGCGCGCGGGCGCACCCCCCGGGGCGCCGCCGCGACAGGCGCCGTGTGCCTCGCTGCCGAGACCGGATCAGGCGGGCTCGACGCGCCCCCGGGCCAGCTCATCGCCACCCGCGGCGCCGGCGAGGCGCCACGCCCATCCTCTGCCGTCCGGCCAGGCGGCGGAGCGCAGGGTCATCCCGGGTCCTGCCGCCCGCAGGTACTCCACCGTGTAGCGGCGGGGATGGGCGGCAATCGACTCCTCACCCCCGGCCTGGACCACCGCCTCGTCGAGCCAGTCGACGTAGACCCCGTTGTTCGCGTGGCCGAACGGGTCGAGCTCGCGCAGCCGCGGGACGAGCGCCAGCCCCGTGACCCCGGCCGGCGGCGCGGGCAGGTCCGCGCGCAGGGGCGTGAACGAGGCCAGGTCGATCCCCGGGTAGGTGGTGATCTCGGGCGGGATGCGCACGGGGGTCCGCCCGTCGGTCATCACCCAGTCGACCAGCGCGTGTCCGGCCGGCCGGCCGTCCGGCAGCGTCAGCTCGGAGCGTCGGCGAGCCATGACCCGGCGGTAGCCGACGATCCGGGTGCTGATCCGGACGGCCCCGCCGTCCGGAATCGGCTCGCGAACCTCCATCTCGACCGCCCGGACGACCCACAGGAGGCCACGCTCGGCGTACCACGACCGGGAGAAGCCGAGGACCTCGGAATGGAGCCAGGCCACGTCCTGGAGGTAGCCCAGCAGGGCCGACGGCCTCGCGACGCCGCCGGAGGTTGCCTCGTCGAAGCGGACCCGGTACTCCCGCTCGACCGAGAGCGGCCGTTCCGGGGCGTCGGCATCGAGGACGCTCATGCCCCCGCCTTCCGGCCCGCCAGGAGGTCGAGCGATTCGAGCGTGACCACGCGCGTGCCCTGGCGCGGGGCGGTCTGGCGGGCCAGGCGGACCGCGCAGCTCGCCTTGACGTCGAACACGACCAGGCCCACCAGGATCGTCGCCTCCTCGGCGGCCGCGTTGCGCCGGGCGTCGTCGAGCTGGTTGAGCACGTCGGCGTTGATCCCGCGGGCGCCCCACTTGCAGTCCCAGGCCTCGGCCCGGCCGGGGAGCTCCACGGTGAGGTCGTATGGGTGGATCTCGGCCGGAACGCCGTCGAAGAGGATCCGGCGCTCGCGACGGACGGCCGGGGATCCAAGGCGACGGGCCACGAGCCGTTCGCTGAGCGCCTCGACGAAGGCGCCCCGGAACTGGCTGCGGGCCTGCTCGCCCCGACCGGCTACCTCGAGGGCGGCGGACAGGAGTGCCTCGGCGCGTTCGGGCTCCGGTGCGCCGGGACCCAGGACCGTCGGGAAGATCGACCGCCACGTGCCCGGGTCGCTGGACTCCCCGTTCATCACGGCGCGGGCCATCAGGCGCTGGGGGTACGACGCGTCGGCCGCCAGGCCCGCGAGACGGGCGACCAGCGGATCGGCCTGGATCCCCGCGTAGACGACCGTCCGCGCGTCACGGGCCGCGTCCTGGAAGCGCACCCTCAGCTCCTCCGGCTCGGCGGCGGGAGGCGTCGGGCCCGCCGGGGTTCCAGGCGCGCGGAGGGCCAGCTCGACGATCGCCGGGAAGGTCGAGAGCCAGTCGATCGCGCGGTGCGGATCCGAGATCCGGGCGACCTCGTCGACCACCGCCGCGATCGCGCCGCCCAGCGCAGGGTCGAAGGCGTCCGACGGCTGCCCCGCGGCCGCGGCGATGCGTGCCCGCCCGACGGCTCCGAGATCCGTGACGTAGGTCCATTCGTCCTGGACCTCCTCGCCAAGAGCGGCGAGCGCCTCGAGCGCGGCGAGCGCGCGGGCGACGGCGTCGCCCCTCGTCGCGGGGCGGCTGGCGGGCGGGACGGGCTCGATCACGCGCAGAGGGTAGCGCTGCTGCGCGCCGGGGACCCGGGACGAGACCCGAGACGTTCAAGTTCAGCACCGACCCCGACCTCGGGCCCAAGGTCCGCGACGTCGTCGGCCTCTATCTCGCCCCGCCCGAGCGGGCGATCGTGCTGTCCCTCGACGAGAAGACCCAGATCCAGGCGCTTGACCGGACGCAGCCGATGCTGCCCCTGCGGCCGGGCCAGGTCGAGCGCCACACCCACGACTACGAGCGCCACGGCACGACCAGCCTGTTCGCCGCACTCGAGGTCGGCACCGGGCGGGTCACGACCGAGGCGCGGGCGCGCCACACGGGCTCCGACTTCCTGGCCTTCCTGCGCCGGGTCGAGCGCGCCTACCCCGCCGGGGCGCTCCACGTCGTCCTCGACAACGTGTCCACCCACAAGACGCCGGCCGTGCGGGCCTGGCTCGAGGAGCGCCCCCGGATCACCTTCCACTTCACCCCGACCTCGGCCTCCTGGATGAACCAGGTCGAGACGTGGTTCAGCGTGCTGACCCGTCAGGCCATCCGGCGGGGGGCCTTCCGCTCGGTCAAGGTAGGGACGACGCTCCTGGGCGCGCTCGAACGTCTCGATCCGCCCGCGCAGCTCTTCGAGGCGGCGGATCGTCGTCGCGTCCCAGGCGCGCGAATAGCGCTCGATCGCCTCGTCGCGCCAGCGCCGCGCCTGACGGCGGGAGCCGTTCGTCTCGAGCCGCCCGAGCGCGTCGAGCACGACGCGGTAGAGCTGGGGCAGAGCCTCGGCGATCGTTTCCGGGTCGTTGTCCACCCCCCGACCTTGCCCGACGCGAGGTGGTGCGGGCCATGACCCGAAGGTACCGCCGGGCGCATGGCCGCTGGGCTCGCCGCGACCCGGCGACCGTCAGTCGCCCCGGTGGTAGCCGCTCCGGATCTCGAACCCCGCGGGGGCCCCGGTTGCGGGAGGCCAGGTCGACTGCACGCGCTCCACGATCGCGCTGACCGGCCCTCGGGCGAGCGCGACGAGGAGGTCCTCCAGGTCGCCGCGCGGGCCCTCGGCCACGCACGCAACCGAGCCGTCGGCCTGGTTGGCCACCCAGCCCCGCAGCCCGCGACGACGGGCCTCCTCGAGCACGAACCAGCGGAAGCCGACGCCCTGGACCCTTCCCCGCACCACGGCCTCAACGCGGGCCTCCGCGGCAGGGTCGTCGCGCTGGTCCGGATCGAACATGGCCGGCCGCTCGGAGGGCATCAGCGCATCTCGGCTCAGGCGGCGCGAGGCCAGGCCAGGACGAGCACGTCGATCGCCAGCTCCGGGTTCGCGTTCGCCTCCAGCAGCTCCGTCGTGCGCGCGAGACGGCCAAGGAACGCGGACGCGGCACCCGGGGCCAGGCTGGCCGCCGCGGCCTCCAGCTCCTCCATGAGGGTGACGTCGCGAACCCGGGCCCGCCCGCCCGCAGCGACGACGGCGAGGTCGCGCGCGACCGTCGCCCAGGTCTCGAGGAGAGCCCGGGCAGCCATCCTCCGTTCGGCCGGCGTGCCGCGCGTGCTCCTCTCGCTCGCGAGCGGCGGTTCGCCGGGCGCGCTGCCGTCAGCGCCGGCCGCCGTCCCGGCTGGCTCGTTCGGGACGCCGGTCCGGCCGGGGCTCCCGGTGCTCGCCGGCCGCGCATCCGGCGCGCTCTCGGACCCCGGCGTCAGCCGGGCGAGGTCGGCGGCGCGGGCGAGCAGGTCGCGACCCGCGGCCAGCCTTCGGGATCGGTCGGCCACCAGCAGGTCCAGCAGCGTACGGGCGATCTCCTCGCGGGTGCCGACCGCCTCGGGTGCGTCGGCATAGGCGAGGGCGAGGCCAGGGCGACCACCGGCCAGCCGAGCGAGCCGGGCCGCCCGGGGCGGGTCGATCCCGTGGTCGCCCAGCAGCCCCTCGATGGCCCGGATGCCCACCGGCCCCAGGCGCAGGATCGCGGTGCGGGAGCGGATGGTGGGGAGCAGCCGCTCGGCGTCGTCGGCACAGAGGACGATCGTGACGCCGGCGGGCGGCTCCTCCAGCGTCTTGAGGATCGCGTTCTGGGCATCCTCGTTCATCCGGTGGGCACCCTCGACGATGGCCACTCGGTGCTCGCCCTCGACGGGCCGCCGCGCCAGCTCGTGGAGGAGGTGGCGGACCGTGCCAGGGTCGGGATCGACCGCGTCACCGATGCGGACCTGGCGGCCCGCCCCCTCCGGGGCCAGGCGATGGAGGTCCTGGTGCGTGCCGTGGGTGACGAGCCGGCACGCCCGACAGGCACGGCAGGGGCGCCTCGCCCGGTCGTCGGCCTCGCAGAGAAGGCCGGCGGCCAGGTCCAGGGCCAGCGTGGTCTTGCCGGTCGACGGCGGTCCGACGAGGAGCAGCGCCTGGGGGGCGCCGTCCGAGATCATCCGTTCCACCGCTGCGAGCGCCGTCGGCTGGCCCCGGGTGGCGAACCGGGTGACGGGCAGCGCCCCGCCCGCGGATTCGACCGGGGGGTGCCCCGAACCTGATCCGCGGCGGCGCGACCCGCTCACCTGGCCGGCGTCCTTCGACGCGTCGGCTACGCCCCCTCGGCGGAGGTCGCCGGCTTGCGCGTCGTGCGGCGCCGGGGGGCCGGAGCCTCCGGTGCGGCACTCGGCGCCTCGGCGACGGGCTGGGCCGCCCCGACCGGCTTGCGGGTCGACCGGCGACGGGGGGCCGGAGCCTCCGCGACGGGCGCCTCGACGGCCGGGACCGCGGCCGCACCCGCGGCCGGCTTGCGCGTCGTGCGGCGCCGGGGGGCCGGAGCCTCCGGTGCGGCACTCGGCGCCTCGGCGACGGGCTGGGCCGCCCCGACCGGCTTGCGGGTCGACCGGCGACGGGGGGCCGGAGCCTCCGCGACGGGCGCCTCGACGGCCGGGACCGCGGCCGCACCCGCGGCCGGCTTGCGCGTCGTGCGGCGCCGGGGGGCCGGAGCCTCCGGTGCGGCACTCGGCGCCTCGGCGACGGGCTGGGCCGCCCCGACCGGCCTGGAACCGCCGGGCCGCACCTCGCGCGTCAGCTTCTGGGCCAGCTGCGCCCGGAGCATCTCCTCGAGCTCCGGCGGGACCTCGCTCCACGGCTCGGCGTCCGTGCCGCGACCCTCGCTGCGCTGGGGTCGCGGCTGGACGACGGGTCGCCCAGCGTCGCGACGCGGGCCGCGGTCGCGGCCACCCTGGACGGGACCCTGTCCGCCACCCTGGCCGCCGCGCGCGGGCTCGGCGTAGCGGCTCACGCCGCCGCGCCCGAAGCGCTCACGATCGATCGCCGCGGCATACGAGCCGGCACGACCGCCGCGCCCGCCCTGGCCGCCCCGGCCGGGCTGGCCGCCGCGGCCTGGCAGGGCTCCGCGCCCGGGCAGGCCAGCGCGACCGCGCCGCTCCGCGAGCAGGTACTCGGGGATCTCCGGCTCGTCGTCGAACTCCTCGTCGTCCACGGGACCGCCGCTCGCCGCGAGCGGGGCCGCGGGAACGCCGATCTGCGAGTCCCAGACGGATCCGAATGCCGCCGGACGGGGCGGCCGGGGAGCGGTCAGCTCCTCGTCCTCGAGCTCCTCCTCCGCCTCCTCCTGATCCGCGGCGCCATCCACCACGGCGGCTCCTTCGACGACCTCACCGCGACCGCGACCGCGACCGCGACCACCACGCCGGCGCCGGCGGCGCCGGCGGCCCTCCGCGTCCAGCTCGCCCTCCTCGGTCGCACCATCCGCAGCACCTTCGCCGGCACCGAGGGCGGCCTCGGCTTCGGCGGCGGCCGCCTCCTCCGCGAGCTCCTCCTCGTCGACAGCCGCCTCGACCGGCACGGGACGAACCTTCGAGAGCTTCTCTCCGGGCAGGGCGACCAGCGGCGCCCGGCCGCCCGCCGCGACCGGCTCATGCTCCTCCACGGGGCGCTCGACGCGCTCGACCCGGCCGCGGAGCGGCGTCACGCGCTCGGCCCTGCCGCGGGCGGCGACCGGCTCGTGCTCGGTTCGCGTGACGCGCCCGCGCCCGCGGCCACGACCGCGACCGGTGCCCTCCGACAGCTTGTCGGGCACCTCGGTCATCGAGAGGTCCTCGTCCTCGTCGGAGGCCACGCGACGCCCGGAGACGGTCGAGCCCTTCTCGACCTTGGCCAGCTGCGTGATGTCGGTGAACTTGTCGGCGACGTCCATGAGGTCCGAGCTGGTGTTCCCGCGGAAGCTGATGACCTCGACGCGGACACCCATCTCCTGGACCGCCCGGATCGCCGGGGCGAAGTCGCCATCGCCGGAGACCACGACCGCGACGTCGAGGTTGCGGGCCGTCTTCATCATGTCGACGACCAGCTCGATGTCGAGGTTGGCCTTCACCTTGCCGTCGCCGTACTTCCGGATGTCCTTGCTGACGACCTTGTAGTCGTGCCGCGCGAGGAAGCTGTGGAAGTTGCGCTGGTTCTCGTTGTCCGGGTCGAGCCCGGTGTAGGCGTAAGCGCGGACCAGGTCCCGCCCGGCGGATGCCGCCTTGAGCAGGAGGACATAGTCGATGTCCACTCCAGCCGCCTTCGCCGCATAGAAGATGTTCGCCACGTCCACGAAGACGGCGACGTTCTTGCCCACGATGACTCCTTGGTTCGTGCGCCCCGGCGCACTGTTCGATTTGGCCGGTCGTCCGGCCACCCGGGCCTCCCGGCGCAGCGCGCCGGGTCTGGCCCCTACCCCCGGAGGGCGGTTGCCCGCTCCGCCCTGATGGGGCACTCGATCCGGGGGCCGGCGGGCGTGAACCCGAACCGCTCCCAGACCGCGAGGACTCCGCCCCCGGCCGGGAGCGCGGCCTCGACGACCGTGCACCCCTTGTTGCGCGCCGATCGGAGGAGCTCCTCGATGAGGCGCTCTGTCACACGCTCCTCGTCGTGGCGCGAGTCGACGACGAGGAGATCGACCGTTCCGACGTACCCGCCGATGCGGATCGAAGGCCGGAGCGCGAGCACCGCGACTCCCGCCAGCGTGCGGAACGTCTCCGCGACGAGCACGCTCGCCTGCGGAAGGTAGACGAGCTGCCGGAGCAGGTCCCCGCCGTCGAGCGTCGCGGCCTGTCCGGCGTTCGGCGCGGCCGTCGACCAGAGCGACACCATGCGCTCCACGTCGGTGATCCGTGCCGCCCGAACCTGGTATTCCACTCCGAGGGTTCTCCCTCGCTCAGGACGGCGACCCCCGGGATGTGAACGGGCCCGGGCACGCTCGACCGGGACCGTGGCGCCGGAGCGCCGCACCGGGGCGACGGCCGCCTCGAAGGGACGATCGCCGGACCACGCCGGGGCGCACGACGCCGATGTATTGCATTCGGGTCGCCGCTGCCTAATATACGGCATCGCTCCGGCGTGTACGCGCGGAGTGTCTGTTTGGGTTTTCTGCCCCCGTCAACTCCGCACCAGCTGCCGGCGTCCCCCCGGAATTGCAGGGCGGATGGATCCGGTTCCGTTCGTGCGGGATCAACGCGGGTGCGGGACACAGGAGGAGGAGTTCATGAAACTCGGACGAATGGGCGCGGCCTTCGCTGCCGCGGCCATCGTGGTGTCAGCCTGCGGCGGATCGACGTCGTCGGGCGCCGCCGGTGGAAGCATCGCCGTGAAGGTGGGCATCGAGCTGCCGATGACCGGCGGCGAGGCCCCCAACGGCGTGCCGACCGCCAATGGCGTCGCGCTCGCGCTGAAGCAGATCCAGGTGCCCGGCTTCACGGTCACGATCAACCAGCAGGACGACGCGGTCAACGGCGTCCACAATGCCGACCAGGGCGCCAAGAACGTGCAGGCGCTGGCCAACGACGCGCAGGTGCTCTTCATCATCGGCCCGTACAACTCGTCGGTCGCGCAGGCCGAGATCCCGGTCGGCAACGCGGCCGGCCTGATGCAGTGCAGCCCCGCCAACACCGCGGTCGGCCTGACCAAGGGTGACGCGGCCGTGGCCCTGCGCAAGACCAACCCCAGCAAGATCGCGTACGTCCGCGTCGCGACGACCGACGACAACCAGGGTGCCGGCACCGCCGACATCGCCTACAACATCGCCGGCGCCAAGACGGCCTACGTCCTTGACGACACCCAGACCTACGGCAAGGGCCTGGCCCAGGGCTTCACGGATGCCTACACCAAGTTCGGCGGCACGATCGTCGGCTCCGAGGGCGTCCCGGGCACGACCACCGACTTCAGCGCCCAGATCACCAAGATCAAGGGCCTGAACCCCGGCGATCATCATGTACGGCGGCGTCACGACGTCGGGCATCGGCCTGTTCCGCAAGCAGATGGCCTCGGCCGGCCTGGCGAACATCCCGATCGTCGGCGGCGACGGCATCAGCGACGGACCGGCGTCCGGCGCAAGCACGTACCTCAACATCGCGGGCCCCGATGGCGACGCCAACAGCTACAGCACCGTCGCGGCCATCCACGACATCCCGAACCCGGACAAGTTCACGGCCGACTACAAGGCCCAGTTCACCGATGCCCCCGGCGCATACAGCGCCCCGGGCTACGCGTGCACCCAGATCTTCCTGCAGGCCCTCGCGAAGGTCGGCCCTGGCGTGACCGATCTCGCCCAGCTGCGCGAGAAGGTCCGCGCCTACGTCACGGACGCGGCCAACAAGTTCGACACCGTGCTCGGCACCGTCGCCTTCGACGCCAACGGCGACACCACCCAGCACACCATCTCGTACTACCAGTTCGACGCGACCACGAAGGACTGGAAGTTCCTCAAGCAGCGCGACTTCATCGCCGACCCGGTCAAGTAGCGCACCAGTGACGAAGGGCCGGGCCGCCTCGATGACGAGGCCCCGGCCCTCCGTCTTTCCGGCCCGGGTCCCCCCTCCGAATTCGGCCTACCGAGTGATCCGCCCATGACGACCGCTCTCTCGGAACCCAGGGCAGCCCGCCGTCCGCTCGACGGCCGCTTGAAGACCCCGATCGGCATCGGCCTGGCCCTGGTCGCCGCATACGTGCTGATGGTGATCGGCGCGGGTCCGCAGGGGCAGGAGCAGTTCGTCAACGCCATGACGATCGGCGCGGTGTACGCCCTGATCGCCCTCGGCTACACGATGGTCTACGGGATCATCGAGCTGATCAACTTCGCCCACGGCGAGATCTTCATGTGCGGGTCGTTCGTCTCGTGGTGGCTCCTGTCGACCCTGGGCTTCAGCGGCGCCGTCCGCGACCCGCTCGTCCTCGTCCTCGTCCTCATCCTCGCCTTCGTCGTCTCGATGGTCGTGATGGGCGTGGTCGGCGTGGTGATCGAGCGGCTTGCGTATCGCCCGCTGCGCAACGCCCCGCGCCTGGCGCCCCTGATCACGGCGATCGGGGTGAGCTTCATCCTCCAGAACATCGTGTTCGTGGTGATCAGCAACTCGATCGTCACGTCGCCTCAGATCATCCCCAACCCCGACCTCACCATCGGGCCGCTGTCCATCCGCCTGATCAACCTGTTCGTGATCGTCCTCGCCCTGGTCCTGATGATCGGCCTCGAGCTCTTCATCGGACGGACCAAGCTCGGCCGGGCGATGCGCTCGACGGCGATCGACCGCGAGGCGGCCCAGATCATGGGCGTGGACATCAACACCACGATCGCCCTGACGTTCTTCATCGGCTCGGCGCTCGCGGGCGCCGCCGGGGTCGTCCAGGGCCTGTACTTCGGGGTCACGGTCTTCAACATCGGCTTCCAGGCCGGCCTGAAGGCATTCACGGCTGCCGTCCTCGGCGGCATCGGCAACACCACCGGCGCCGCGATCGGCGGCTTCGTGATCGGCTTCATCGAGGTGCTCGCGGTCGTCTACGGGGTCGGCAAATGGAGCGAGGCCGCCGTGTTCACCACCCTCGTCCTGGTCCTCGTCTTCCGGCCCACGGGCATCCTGGGCCAGCAGCTGGCGGACCGCGCATGAGCGCGCTGAAGGCTCGCCTCGGACGCATCCGCGACTTCGGGGACCAGCACCAGTCGATGTCCATCATCACGGTCGCGGTGGTCATCACGGTCATCCTGCCGATCGTGTCCCTGGTCCCCCCGTTCAGCGGCTTCGGCACGCAGCGGGACTGGATCGGCGGGTTCGCCGCGGCCGGCGTCTTCGTCCTGCTCGCGCTCGGCCTCAACGTCGTCGTCGGCCTGGCCGGCCTGCTCGACCTCGGCTACGCGGCCTTCTTCGCGATCGGGGCCTACACGTTCGCCTTCAGCGCCTCCGGCTGGACCGGCCTCGACCTGCCGTTCTGGCCGATGCTCCTGGTGGGCGCGGGGGTCGCCGCAGTGTTCGGCGTCCTGCTCGGCGCCCCCACGCTGCGGCTCCGGGGCGACTACCTCGCGATCGTGACGCTCGGCTTCGGCGAGATCGTCCCGGTCGTCTTCCTCAACGCCGACAAGTACACCAACGGCACCAACGGGATCACCGGGATCTCCCAGCCCAGCCTGTACGGCCTGTTCGGGGTGGAGGGATTCGGGTTCACCAACCCCTGGCTCTACTACCTGACGATCATCGGGATCATCACGATCGCGATCATCTTCCTGTACCGCCTGCAGGACTCGCGCCTGGGTCGCGCCTGGGTGGCGATCCGGGAGGACGAGCTGGCGGCCGCCAGCATGGGCATCAACACGATCACGACCAAGCTCCTCGGCTTCGCGATCGGCGCCTCGACGGCCGGCCTGGCCGGCGTCTTCTACTCTTCCAAGCTGGCCACGGTGACCCCGGACCAGTTCGGGTTCACCGTGTCGTTCACCGCGCTGGCGATGGTCGTGCTCGGCGGCATGGGCAACATCTGGGGCGTGTCTGCCGGTGCCTTCATCATCTACGAGATCCAGAGCCAGGGGCTCAAGCAGCTCGGCGCCTTCGTCCAGGGCCTCAACCTGCCGACGTTCGCGCTCGGCCCGGTGGTCATCAACCTGGGCTCGATCAACTTCATCAACTACCAGAACCTGCTCTACGGCCTGGCCCTGGTGCTCATGATGCTGATCCGTCCCGAGGGCCTGTTCCCGAGCCGGCGGAGACGCCGGGAGCTCCACGAGGCTCCGGCGACCGACGAGCTGGCAGCTCCCGATCCGACTGGGGGCGACTGACAGTGGCCGGCTCCCTGACGCCCAGCGCGCCCTCGATCCCCGCCGCGGCCCCCGCTCCGGGCGGCGGCCTGCTCCTCGTGGCGCGCGGGATCACCAAGCGCTTCGGTGGCCTCGTGGCCGTCCGCACGGTCGACTTCGACATCCCGGAGGGGTCGATCGTGAGCCTGATCGGCCCCAACGGTGCCGGCAAGACGACGTTCTTCAACGTCATCGCCGGCGTCAGCGAGCCGAGCGAAGGCACGATCGACTTCGCCGGCGAGCCCGTGGTGGCGCGCCCGCGCCGGACCTGGGCGGAGCCACTCTTCTGGTTCGTGCTGCCAGTCGTGGTCGGGATCGTCGCGGCCCTGAACATCGTGCTCAACGTAGGCATCACCGCGGAGCTGCCGGTGCTGGCTGCGGTCCTGCTCCTGGTCGGCTCGCTGGTGATCGCGATCATCCGGCCGCCGTGGTACCGCGCGCTGCTCCGCCGGAGCGGCGTCTTCCGCAGCGCCCGACCCCACGAGATGGTGGCCCTCGGGATCGGGCGGACGTTCCAGAACATCCGCCTGTTCGGGTACATGACCGCCACCGAGAACGTGCTCGTCGGAATGCACAGTCGGCTGGGCGCTTCGCCGATCGACGCCGCGTTCCGGCTGCCCCGGCACACGCGCGAGGAAGCCGAATCCTTCGAGAAGGCGCACGAATGGCTGGCCTACGTGGGACTCACCGGGCGCGGCGGGGAGCTGGCCCGGAACCTGCCCTACGGCGACCAGCGCCGGCTGGAGATCGCCCGGGCCCTGGCGAGCCGACCCAAGCTCCTGCTCCTCGACGAGCCCACCGCCGGCATGAACCCGGTCGAGACCCGCCGGATGACGGAGCTCATCGCCCAGGTGCGCCGCGAGCTGGGCGTCACGATCCTGCTCATCGAGCACGACATGCGGGTCGTGATGGGCGTCAGCGACCGGGTGACGGTCCTCGATCACGGCGAGAAGATCGCGGAGGGCACCCCGGAGATCGTCCGCGCCGATCCGCGGGTGATCGAGGCCTACCTGGGCAAGGGAGCGACCGCATGACGGCCCCCATGGCAGACGTTCCCGAGGGACACGCCGTCGCGCCGGTCATCCTGCGCATGACCGATGTCCATTCCTACTACGGCAACATCCACGCGCTGCAGGGGATCTCGCTGGAGGTCCGGACCGGCGAGATCGTGACCCTGCTGGGCGCCAACGGCGCCGGCAAGACGACCACGCTGAAGACGATCCACGGCCTGATGCATCCCCGCAAGGGCCGGATCGAGTTCGACGGCAAGGACATCACGGGCATGCCCGCCCACGATCACGTGAAGGTCGGCATCGGCCAGTCGCCCGAGGGACGGCGCATCTTCTCGCGGATGACCGTCATGGAGAACCTCCAGATGGGCGGCTACAGCCGGAAGGACAAGTCGGGCCTCCCCGATGACTACCGGCGCGTGTTCGAGCTGTTCCCGCGGCTCGAGGAGCGCCGCTCGCAGCACGGCGGCACGCTCTCCGGCGGCGAGCAGCAGATGCTCGCCATCGGCCGTGCCCTGATGACCCGGCCGAAGCTCCTGCTCCTCGACGAGCCGTCGATGGGTCTCGCCCCGATCCTTGTCGAGCAGATCTTCTCCATCATCCGGGACATCAACCACCAGGGAACGACGATCCTGCTGGTCGAGCAGAACGCGCTCATGGCGCTCGGCGTCGCGGACCGCGGCTACGTGCTCCAGACCGGCCGGATCGTGCGCTCCGGCGACGCGAAGGCGCTCCTCGAGGACGAGGAGGTCAAGAAGGCCTACCTGGGCGGTTGAAGGTCGGGGGACGAGGCAGAAGGCGCCGCGCGGCTAGGTGGGCCGCCTGCCGTACAGCTCCGCGGTCGCGAAGACGAGCCCGACGACGCCCACGGCGGTGAGCCACAGGCCGGGCGCGCGGTCGGGCAGCATCGTCCCGAAGCCGCCGCTGTCGCCCATCAGGCCCGCCACCCGGACGGCGAGGCCCACCAGGGCGACGGTCGCGGCAGCCGCGTAGGCCCACCAGCGGTCGTAGGCCACCGGCCGATCGCCTGCGGCGTACGGGAGCGCGACGAGCGCGAGCGTGGCCAGGGCGGCCAGGAAGACCAGGATCCCGGTCCCGTAGAAGCCGTTCTGGGCGAACGCCGGGATGTCGCCCCCACCTGCCCGGAACCAGGGGAGCACGCAGCCCACCAGGATCAGGAGCGCGGAGATGCCGGCGATCCAGCGACCCCGGCCCAGCGGACGGCGGTGGAGGGTCATCCGCCCGGCTCCGCGTAGACCTCGGGGCGAAGCACGCCCACGTAACGCAGGTTGCGATAGATCTCGCCGTAGTCCAGCCCGTAGCCGATCACGAACTGGTCGGGAATCTCGAAGCCGCGGTAGTCGATCGCGATCTCCACGAGGCGCCGGGCGGGCTTGTCGAGGAGCGTGCAGATCCGGAGCGAGGCCGGGTTCTTGCCCCGCAGGTAGCGGACCAGGTAGTTGAGGGTGAGGCCCGTGTCGATGATGTCCTCGACGATCAGGACGTCCCGACCGTCGATGCTCGAGCTGAGGTCCTTGAGGATCCGCACGAGCCCGGACGATTCGGTCGCGGTCCCACCGTACGAGGAGACCTCCATCAGGTCGATCTGGACCGGGATCGTGATCGCCCGCATCAGGTCGGCCATGAACGGAAGCGAGCCCTTCAGCACGCTGACCAGGGTCAGGTCGCGGTCGGCGTAGTCGCGGCTGATCCGGGCGCCAAGCTCGGTGACCTTCTCCCGGATCTGCTCCTCGGAGAGGAGGACCTCGGCGACATCGGCCTGGTGATCCGGGCGGCGCGTCATTCGGAGACCTCCGGGGCGCCGCCGGCGGCGGCATTGACGCGAGCGGCGACCCGGGCGCGGGCCTCGGCGCGGGAGCGGCGATGGCGACGACGCGCCGGCGTCGCCTCTGCGCCTTCGTCGTGCGCCGGGGCGGGTCGGAGGTGTGCCCGTGGGGCGATCCCGGCCGGATCACCGGCGTAGGCGACTCGCTCGGCGGGCGCTGGGCGCGCGGCGTGGGTCCGCGCGGGAGTCGTCTGGCCATCGGCCCCGCTCAACGCATCGGCCAGGGCGAGGCGACCGTACTTGAACAGGAGGGCCCGGAAGTCGCGCGCATAGAGCAGCTTGATCCGGATCGACGGGTAGAGCTCACGGAGCCGCCGGAGCTTCCGGTTCTTCTTGCGGACGAGGCGCTGCTTGAGCGTCGTGAGCTCGAGATAGAGATCGACCTCCGGCAGGTAGAAGTCGGGGCTGAAGCTCTCCAGGACCGTGCCGTTCCGGTCGAAGAGGATCGGGTAGGTGTGCGGCTCGTACTCCCAGGCCACTTCGTAGAAGTCCAGGATCCGCGCGAGCTCGGCCTCGCTGGCGTGGGCGAAGGCCGGCTGCGGACGAGGGTCGGTCACGCCGGCGCGTCCCCGGTCCGGCACGTCCCCGGGACGCGGGTCGCGCACCAGACCTGGCGGGGCGAGACGCGGTGCGGCGCGAGCGGATGCATCCGCTCGATTCTAGCCGTTCGTGGCGCGAGATCGCCACGCCAGGTGCGGTGCTCGACGGGAGGCAGCCGCCCGACCGGTTGAGGACCCGGCGCCGGGACCTCGCCGCCGACGCTCCGCTTCCACGACGATACCCCTGGGGAGTATGATCGATCGGTCAGTCGACCCGCACGGACCGTGGAGGCGTACCCATGAGCAGCGAGCCGGCGCACGGCACGGCATCGCCCGATCAGGCGGCGCACGGCACGTTCCGCCACAGCTACTCGCGTGACCGGGCCCAGCTCCTGCGCCGCCTCAGCCGGATCGAGGGCCAGGTCCGCGGGATCTCGCGCATGATCGAGCGGGAGGAGTACTGCGTGGACATCCTCCAGCAGACGTCGGCGCTCCGGGCGGCCGTGGACTCGGTCAGCCTCCTCATCCTCGAGGACCACGTCCAGGGCTGCGTGCGGACGGCGGCCCAGCAGGGGGAGGCCGACCAGTACGTCGAAGAAGTCCTGGACGTGGTTCGGCGAGCCCTCGGCCGACCGGTCCGGGGCAGCTCCCGAGCGTAGAGGCGACCCTCCGGATTCGGGACGTCGAGCCCGGCTCGAGCGCCCAGGCTGCGCCATCCACGGCTCCGGGGCAGGGAGCACCGGTTGTCCACAAACGTGGACGACTCGCCCAAGTTGGTGGATAAGCCCGTTGACACCCGGTCGCGGTCCGACGGACGATCCGTCTCCGCATCAGTCGGCGGACACATGACGGGGACCGATCCGCTCGCGGGGCCCAGGGGAGACCCGGCCGCCAACCGCGCCGGCAGGTCGCGAGACCGTCACCGCCTCGCCGCAGGGTGCGAACCATCACCGGCCCGGGGGCGCGCGGTCGTGGCGGGGCCCGATGCATTGCGAGAGGGTCCCTCGACCTGAGCGATCGTGCGCCGCTCCCGACCGATCCCTCTTCCTGCCCCGCCCTCCCCGAAGCAGTGCGCGGCGTGCTCGCGAGCGCCCTGGCTGCCCTGGGACTGGGCGGCTCGTCGGCGGCAGGAGGGATCGGGGCGGCCGGCCTGGCAGCCCTCGAGGATCACCTTCGACTCCTTCTCGCCTGGAACCGGGCGATCAACCTGACGGCCATCCGGACCGCCGAGGCGGCCGTTCCGGGCCACGTGCTCGACAGCCTGGCCGCCGTCCCGCTCCTCCGCGCGGCCGGCGTCAGCTCGCTCCTCGACATCGGGTCGGGCGGCGGGTATCCCGGGATCCCCCTCGCGATCGCGCTCCCGGCCCGCCGCGCGCTGCTCGTGGAGTCGGTGGGCAAGAAGGCTCGCTTCCTGGCCACGGCCGTCGACGCCCTCGGGCTGCGAGGGCGAGCGGCCGTGGCCGCGACCCGCGCCGAGACGCTCGCCGCGGACCCCCACCACCGGGAACGCTGGCCGGCGGTCACGGCGCGCGCGGTCGCGCCGTTGCCCGAGCTCGTGGAACTGGCCTTTCCGCTTCTCGTCCCCGGTGGGATCCTGGTCGCCTGGAAGCGCTCCGAGCTGACCTCGGAGCTCGCGGCCGCCGCCATCGCTGTCGAGGCCATGGGGCGCGGCACGATCGAGGTCCATCGGGCGCTTCCGGGGCCTTCGGCGGCGCTCCTGGCCCCGGACGGGACCGCCGCTGACGGTCACGTCGCCGCCCTCGAGACGCTCCGGGACCACGTCCTCGTGCTCGTGCGCAAGGCCGGGCCAACGCCACGCACGTACCCCCGCGGCGTTCCCGAGCGACGCCGGAACCCCTGGTGATCCGGGGACCCGCGGCGATACCTGTCCGTGGGCCGCTGAGACGAGCCGCGCAGCGTCACGCCGCGGGCGGCCGTGGTGTATAACCACTCTTCGCGGCACGTGCCAGCCGTGCACACCGGCGCCTTGCCCGCGGTCCCGGAGCGCGCCCCAATGCCGAGCGGTGGCGTAGCGTCCGGGGTGCGGAACGCCGAGGAAGGATCGAACAAGCAGGTGTCGGACTCCGCATGATCGGTGGCCGCCGACCCCTCCAGGGCCGCAAGATCGGGGACCGCCGGGTGCGTGTCGAGCGACCGCATTCGCCCTACTTCCGCTACACCGGCCCCGGCATGCTCCAGGCCAAGGAGGCCGCGAGCGCCCCGAAGCGGGGATTCGGGGCCGCCTGGGAGCCCGTCCGCAAGATGCTCTTCGGGCGCCGCCTCTCCAACGAGGAGGAGGTCGGCGAGCGGCTCGCCAAGAAGCTGGCGCTCCCGATCTTCAGCTCGGACGCGATCTCGTCCTCCGCGTACGCGACTGAGGAGATCCTGCGCGTCCTGGTGCTGGCGGGCGCAAGTGCCGTGCTCTTCTCGATCCCGATCGCGATTGCCATCGCCCTGTTGCTGACGGTGGTCTCGCTGTCCTACCGTCAGGTCTGTCGGGCCTACCCGTCGGGCGGTGGGGCCTACGTCGTCGCGCGGGAGAACCTCTCGCAGCTGGCCGGCCTGGTCGCGGCGGCGGCGCTGCTGATCGACTACGTGATGACGGTCGCCGTGTCCACCGCGTCGGCCGTCGCCCAGGTCTATTCCGTCGTCCCCGCGCTCTACGACATCCGGATCGAGATCGCCCTCGTCTCGATCGCCCTGATCACCGTCGCCAACCTGCGGGGCCTGCGCGAATCGGGGCTCGTGTTCGCGAGCCCGACCTATGCGTTCGTAGGGCTCGCCCTGTTGATGATCGGCATCGGGATCTTCCGAATCGTGACCGGCGACGCCCATCCCGTCGCGGTGCCGCCCGAGGCAGTCCCATTCGGGGGCGGGGAGTACACGGGAATCCTCCTGGTCTTCCTCCTCCTGCGCGCGTTCGCGGGCGGTTCGGTGGCCCTGACCGGCGTGGAGGCCATCGCGAACGGGGTGCCCGCGTTCAAGCCACCAGAAGCGAAGAACGCGGCCAACACGATGACCCTGATGGCGATCCTGCTCGGGGTGCTGTTCATCGGGATCACGGTGGTCGCCGACACGTTCGGGATCCGGCCCACCCAGGAGGGCGGCCCGACGGTGGTCGCCCAGGTTGCGGGCACCATCTTCGGTGACGGCTCGATCCTGTTCGTGCTCTTCCAGGCGGCGACCGCGCTGATCCTGTTCCTGGCCGTCAACACGAGCTTCAACGCGTTCCCGCGCCTCGCTGCGATCCTTGCCCAGGATGGCTTCATGCCCCGCCAGTTCTCGTTCCGGGGCGACCGACTGGCCTTCAGCTGGGGGATCATCGTCCTGGCGACCATCGCCGGGGGCCTGCTGGCCGCGTTCGGCGGCGAGACCCACGCGCTGATCCCGCTCTATTCCGTCGGTGTCTTCGTCTGCTTCTCGCTGTCGCAGGCGGGCATGGTCAAGCACTGGATCGCGGTACGGGAAACGGGCTGGTGGTGGAGGGCGATCGTCAATGCGCTGGGCGGCGTCCTGACCCTGGTGGTCCTGATCGTGGTCGCCAGCGTCAAGTTCGAGGCCGGGGCATACCTCGTCGTGGTCCTCATCCCGCTGATCGTGCTCCTCTTCCTCTTCATCCACCGCCAGTACGCCGCCTCGCGGGCCCACCTCGCGCTGCGCCCCGAGCAGGTGATCAGGGCCCCCCACCGCGAGGAGCGCGTCGTGATCCCCGTGAACGCCCTGAACAGGGCGGTCGTGCAGGCGGTCAACGTCGGCCGGGCGATCAGCGACGACGTCCGCGCGGTGCTCGTGGCCGACGATAACGCCTGGGCCGAGGAGATCCGCGCGCAGTGGGCGCGCCAGATGCCGGGCGTTCCCCTGGTCGTCGTGGAGTCGCCCTACCGGGCCCTGACCGGCCCGCTGCTGGCCTACCTCGATGTGCTCGACCAGGCGTGGCCGCCCGACAAGGAGGAACCGATCACGTTCGTGGTCATCCCCGAGTACGTGGCCCGGCGCTGGTGGGAGCGGATCCTGTACAACCAGTCCACCAGCCAGCTCCGGCGAGCGCTCGTCGGACGACCCAACACGGTGGTCACCAGCGTCCCGTATCGGCGCGAGTGGCCCGAGGCGTTCGGGTCGGCGGACGAAGGCGCCGGGCGGCCTGCATCCTGAGCCGCAGATCGGGGCGACCCCCCGTTGCCGACTCCTCCCGGTGGCTTTGCTATCGTTCACCTACGCAGAGGCGCGGCACGGCCCAGATCCAGGCCGGCACGCCGCGACGCATGATCCGGAGGGCGACCTCGTCCCGTGGCTGACAAGCCTGTTCCGCCGTTCAATCGCGCGGTCCTGGCGCTGAGCGGCGGCTCTTCGGACGAGCGGATCGTCCGCCTCGTCGTCCAGACCGCGAACCAGGCCCACTCCGAGGTCGTGGCCGTGCACGTCGTCGAGATCGACTGGACGCTGCCCCTCGACGCGGACGTGGCCGATCGATCCGAGGATGCGCAGCGCATCCTGGACATGGCCGAGGCCCAGGCCGAGCACCTCCACGGCCGCCTGGAGACCGTGCTCGTCCAAGCCCGCGACGTCGGCGCTGCCCTGGTCGACGAGGCGGTCGAGCGGGGCGCCGACCTGCTCGTGCTCGGCCTCCCCTATCGCAAGCAATTCGGCGGTGACTTCGCCATCGGCCGGACCGTTCCCTACGTCCTGAAGAACGCGCCGTGCGCCGTCTGGGTCGCGCGCGAGCCCATGCCACAGGAGACTCGCGGATGAAAGTGGTCATCATCGGCTGCGGCCGCGTCGGGGCCGTGCTGGCCGAGACGCTCGATGCCTCCGGCCACCAGGTGACGATCGTCGACCTCCTCACCCGGTCGTTCGATCGGCTTCCGTCGACTTTCGCCGGCGAGGCCATCCGCGGAGACGGGACCGACGAGGACGTCCTGCGCCGGGCGCGGGCCGAGGGTGCGGACGCCTTCCTGGCCCTGACCGAGGGCGACAACCGCAACATCATGGCCGCCCAGCTGGCCCGCGAGGCGTTCGACATCGGGCTCGTGTACGCCAAGGTCAACGACCCCGTGCGCGCCGAGGCGTACGCGGAGCTGGGGATCGGCACGATCTGCCGGACGACGATGCTGGCCGGGGCCGTGCTGGGAGTCCTCGGCCTCCCGATCGGCGACGAGCCGTCCGTCCGCAGAGGTGCGGCACATGCCCACGACGACGCTCCGGGCCCCGTCGTGGGCACCGGCCGCGCCGCCAGCCGGGAGGGCTGATCGATGTTCGTGCTCGTCGTGGGCGGCGGCAAGGTCGGCTACTACCTGACCCGCGAGCTCAGTGAATCCGGCCACGAGGTGGTCCTCATGGAGAAGGAGCGCCACCGCGCGGACCAGATCGCCGACGAGATCGGCTCGATCGTCGTGGCCAAGGACGGGTGCGAGGGCAGCGCCCTCGAGGAGGCCGGGGCCAAGCGCGCGGACGTCGTCGCGGCGGTGACCGGCGACGACGAGGACAACCTGGTGATCTGCCAGATGGCGAAGCATCACTTCGCGGTCCGCAGGACGATCGCCCGGGTCAACAACCCCAAGAACGAGCCGCTCTTCAAGCACCTCGGCGTCGACGAGATCATCTCGCCGACCCGGATGATCCTCGGCTCGATCGAGCAGGACATCCCGGTCCACGAGCTGCTCCACCTGGCGCCCCTCTCGGCCGACCTGGAGATCGTCGAAGCGCATCTCGCGGACAGCTCGCCCGCGGTCGGCCGGCGGCCCAGCGAGCTCTCGCTGCCCGACGGGTGCGCGATCATCGCGGTCGTCCGGGGCGACGTCGCCCACGCCGTGGGCCTGGACACCGTCCTGCGCTCCGGCGACAAGGTCATCGCGACGGGCAGCCCTGAATGCGAGTCGGCCCTCCACGGCATGTTTATCGGGGAGCCGCTCGAGCAGTAGTCCGGGGACCCGCGCGCTCCACGGGCCCCGCGGCGGGCGGCCCGGTCGGGCACGCTGGCCGGCTCGCGATCCCCGTCCCCCGGTCCGCAGGCGGCTCGCCCTCGGCCTCGATCCACGCAAGACACTTGACAATCTTATTGTCATGGTTCTAGACTCCGGCCGTGTTCGGAAGCGTGGCACCGATGTGTGCGCTCCGGCGGAGCAGGGAGCTCGCTGCGCGCGGGCGACACCGGGCCTCCGCGACGGACACCTCGCGTCGACGGCGACGTGAGGCGGCTGCCAAACCCAGCACCCGGAGGTGCCTGAAGATGACGCTCTTTCGACGGACCAGCCCCTTTGACGAGTTCCTCGGCCTGCGCCGCGCGATGGACCGCCTGCTGGAGGACGATGTCCGGCCGCGGTTCTGGAGGATCGGCACGGGCGCCGAGCCTGCCCTGGACGTCACGACGACGAAGGACGAGCTCCTCGTCCGGGCCAGCCTGCCCGGCTGGACGCCGGACGACGTGGAGATCACCCTGACCGGGACGACCCTCACCATCTCGGGCGAGATGAAGGAGGAGACGCGGCGCGAGGATGAGTCCTGGATCGTCAACGAGATCCGCCGCGACGGCTTCAGCCGGACGCTGGAGCTGCCCGAGGGCCTCGTCGGCGATCGGGCGACCGCCGGCTACGAGAACGGCATCCTGACCCTCCGCATCCCCAGGGCGGAGGAGGTCAAGCCGAGGCAGATCAGGATCACCCCCGGCCACCCCCATGCGCAGGCCGAGCGAGAGCTCGTCGGCGCTGGCAGCGGCAGCTGACGACCGTCCAGTGCTCCGCGCCCGGTTCGAGCGGGATCCCAGCCGTCCCGTCTACGTCATCTCGGTAGCTGCCCGGATCGTCGCGGTCCACCCGCGGACGCTCCGGATCTACGAGGACGAGGGCCTGATCGAACCGGCCCGGACTCCCACGAACATCCGCCTCTACTCCGACCAGGACATCCGGCGGATCCTGTGGATCCGCCACCTCACCCAGGCGCGGGGCGTCAACCTCGCGGGAATCCGGATCCTCTTCGAGCTCGAGGAGCGCATCGGCGTGCGCATCCTCGAAGCACTCTACGACGAAGGAACCCGAGAGACCGCCGAGGCGGCGGCTCCGGACGCTCCGGTCGGCCGGCCCCTCTTGACCCGGACGCCGGGATCGTCACGATGAAGCCCAGCACCACGCGGGCCGGCCGCCGGCCGGCCGCACCAGCCACAGCCATCGCCCGGACGGGCATCCCCAACGGGACCGTCGGATTCAGCGCCGGCGACGCGCCGGGATCCTGCCTTCCACCTTGCGCGAGGAGTGCGTGATGCCACCCAGAAAGTCGGACGCGGAGCGCCCGGCCCAGAAGCAGAACCGCGAGCTGCCGCTCGTGGCCCTCCGCGAGACGGTCATCTTCCCGGAGATGATCGTGCCCCTGACGGTCGGCCGCGAGAAGAGCGTGAACGCGCTCAACGCGGCCGTCGGAGAGAGCAGCTTCATCGCGCTCGTCACGCAACGTCGCGCCGAGCAGGAGGAGATCGTCGACCCGGCCGACCTCTACCCCGTCGGGACCCTGGCCAAGATCGCCCAGGTCGTCCAGCTCCAGGACGGCACGGTCCGGGCGATCGTGCAGGGCCAGAGCCGCCTCCGCGTGCTCGGGTTCACGCAGTCCGGGCCGTACATCCGGGCCGAGATCGAGGAGCTGCCCGACGCCAAGCCGGCCGGCCTCGAGATCGAGGCGCTGATCAAGACCGTCCAGGGCCAGATCGAGGCGTACGTGCAGTCGGGCGCGCCGGTGCCGCCCGAGGCCGCCGTGGCCGCCCGCAACATCACCGAGCCAGGGCTCCTGGCCGACATGGTCGCCTACAGCCCGGACATGTCCACCGAGCAACGCATGGAGCTGCTCGACACCGTCGACGTCACCGAGCGGCTCAAGCTCGTCTCCAACTTCCTGGCCCGCCAGGTGGAGATCCTCGAGCTGAAGGGGAAGATCCAGAGCGAGGTCAAGTCCGAGATGGACAAGACCCAGCGGGAGTACATCCTCCGGGAGCAGCTCAAGGCGATCCAGCGCGAGCTCGGCGAGGACGATCCGCAGCAGGCCGAGATCAACGAGCTCCGGGGCAAGGTGGAGAGCTCCGGGATGCCCGACGAGGTGCGCGCCCGCGCCCTCAAGGAAGTCGACCGGATGGCCCGGATCCCGTCCGCGTCGCCCGAGGTCGGCGTGATCCGGACCTACGTGGACTGGCTCGTCGGGCTGCCCTGGAACGTCGCCACGCCCGACAACCTGGACATCAGGGAGGCCGCCAAGATCCTCGACGAGGACCACTACGGCCTCGAGAAGATCAAGGAGCGGATCCTCGAGTACCTCGCGGTCCGGACCCTGGCCGACACGATCCGCAGCCCGATCCTGTGCTTCGTCGGACCGCCCGGCGTGGGCAAGACGTCGCTGGGCAAGAGCATCGCCCGGGCCATGGGCCGCAAGTTCGTGCGCATGAGCCTGGGCGGCGTCCACGACGAGGCCGAGATCCGCGGCCACCGCCGGACCTACATCGGGGCCCTCCCCGGCCGCGTCGTCCAGAGCATCAAGACCGCGGGCTCCAACAACCCGGTCTTCATGCTGGACGAGGTCGACAAGCTGGGCATGGACTTCCGGGGCGATCCGTCGTCCGCCCTGCTCGAAGTGCTCGACCCGGAGCAGAACAACACGTTCCAGGACAACTACCTCGAGGTCGCCTTCGACCTCAGCCGGGTCCTGTTCATCGCGACGGCGAATCTCCTCGACCCGGTCCCGCCGCCCCTGCGCGACCGGATGGAGGTCATCGGCCTCCCGGGCTACACCCAGACCGAGAAGATCGAGATCGGGAAGCGGTTCCTGGTCCCCAAGCAGCTCCGGAACCATGGGCTCAGCGAGAAGCACATCGAGATCACGGACGAGGCGTTCGTCCAGCTGGTGCAGGCCTACACGCACGAGGCCGGTGTCCGGAACCTCGAGCGCGAGCTGGCCAACGTGATGCGCAAGGTCGCCCGGCGCGTGGCCGAGGGCCGCAAGCGCAAGACGATCGTCGACAGCAAGCGGCTCCTCGAGTTCCTCGGCCCACCGCGCTTCGAGTACGGCGAGCTGGAGGCCGAGGACCAGATCGGCGCGGCGACGGGCCTCGTCGTCACCGAGGTCGGCGGCGACGTCGTCGCCGTCGAGGTCACCAAGATGGAGGGCCGCGAGGACTTCATCCTGACCGGCCAGCTCGGGGACGTCATGAAGGAGTCCGCCCGGGCGGCCCTCTCGTGGATCAGGGCCAATGCGGACCGGCTGGGCATCGAGCGCGAGGTCTTCGAGAAGAACACGCTCCATATCCACGTGCCGGCCGGGGCGACCCCCAAGGACGGCCCGTCGGCGGGGATCACGATGGCCACCGCCATGGTCAGCGCGCTCACCGGGGTCCCGGTCCGCAAGGACGTGGCGATGACCGGCGAGATCACGCTCCGGGGACGCGTGCTCCCGATCGGCGGGCTCAAGAGCAAGATTCTGGCCGCGCACCTGTCCGGCGCGCGGATGGTGATCCTTCCGAAGAAGAACGAGAAGGACCTCCAGGACGTGCCCGACGAGATCCGCAAGCAGATCCGCCTCGTCCTCGTCGAAACGACCGACCAGGTCCTCGAGGCCGCCCTCCGGCGCAAGCCCCGCCCGCTGCCGGCCCGTTCGTCGGGATCGAGCGGCGGGGCCAAGAAGGAGGAGCCGCTGGCCATTCCCGCTCGTCCGACCTTCCCGGCGGGTCAGCCGCCCGCGATCGCGTCCGGCGAGCACCCGTCCGGGCGGCCCGCGCCGACCTCGGCTGTCATCCCGGTCCCCGGGCTGGGCGGCTAGAGGCCTTCACGACGATGACCAGCGCCGCCGGCCGCCGAGCGACCGGCGGCGCCGTCGTCATGGGCGCCGGGATCGGCCGCTGATGGAATACCGGGACTACTACGCCGTGCTTGGGGTGCCCCGTACCGCCTCGGCCGCCGAGATCAAGAAGGCCTACCGCCGGCTGGCCCGGCAGTTCCACCCCGACCGCAATCCCGGGGACACGGAGGCCGAACGCCGCTTCAAGGACCTGAACGAGGCGAACGAGGTCCTCGCCGATCCCGCCAAGCGCAGGCAGTACGACGAGCTGGGCGCCCATTGGGCCGACTACGCGCGCGCGGGCGGCCGTCCGGGTGGCGATCCGTTCGGTCCCGGCGGCCCGTTCGCCGGCTTCCGGGCCGGCGGCGGGGCGGCCGGTCCGGGCGTCCGCTTCGAGTTCGCCGGCGATCCCGGGGACTTCTCGGACTTCTTCAACGCCTTCTTCGCAGGTGGAGCCGTCGGTGCGACCGCCGCGGGGCCGGCCGGGCGCGCCGGGGCGATGCCGCACGGGGTCCCAGGGTCCGCTGCGCGCAGCAGGGGTCGAGGCACGGTCGTGGAGGACGGGGCGGGGCCGGTTGGCGGGGGCGGCCTCGACGACCTGCTGGCCGGGCTTGGCCTGGGCGGCCGGGGCCGAACCCGGGGCGGCCCGGGCGCGGCCACGACCGCGCGGGGCGCGCCGGCGCCCGTGGAGGCACGCGTCGACGTGACCCTCGAGGACGTCCTGGCCGGGGCAACCCGGATCGTCCAGCTGGACGGTCGACGACTCGAGGTGAAGATCCCGCCCGGCGTGGCCACGGGGAGCCGGATCCGGCTGCGAGGCAAGGGCGGCGGAGAGGGGGCCGCGGCGCGCGACCTCGTGCTCATCGTGCAGGTGCTGCCCCACCCGACGTTCGCTCGGGAGGGAGTGAACGTCTCCTGCGATCTGCCGGTCACCCTCCGCGAGGCGCTCCTCGGCGCGGAGGTCGCGGTCCGGACGCTCTCCGGCCGGGTCCTCCTGCGGGTCCCCGCCGGAACCCAGCAGGGCCGCACGATTCGCCTTGCCGGGCAGGGCCTGCCGCGGCTCAAGGGAGACGGTCGCGGCGACCTCCTGGCCAAGGTGCGGGTCGTCCTCCCCGTGCTCGACGACCAGGGTCGAGCGGCCGCGTCCGCCTTCCTCGACGCCGTCGACCAACCCGATCCACGGGCCCGCGGATGATCCCGCTCCGGCCCCCCTCCTCCGCCACCAGCATGACCTTCGGAGCGACACAGGACCCATGAACCTCGAGCACTTCACCCAGAAGGCCCAGGAGGCCATCGCCGGCGCCCAGGCGCTCGCCGAGCGGCTGCAGAGCCCGATCCTCGACGCCGAGCATCTCCTCGCCGCCCTCGTCGAGGACGACGAGGGCGTGCCGGCAGCCACCCTGCGCAAGCTCGGCGTGGATATGTCGGGGCTCCGCGGCGAGCTCGCCGCCCTGCTCGCACGCCGGGCCAAGATCGCGGGCGGCTCGCTGACCCTCGACCCGCGCGCCCGGCGCGTCCTGGAGCGGGCGGCCGCCGAGGCCAAGCGCCTGGCCGACGAGTTCGTCTCCACCGAGCACCTCCTCCTGGGCGTCCTCGAGGTCGGCGGCGACGGCCAGGCGCTCCTCGAGCGCAACGGCGCCGGACGCGAGGCCGTCCTCGGAGCCCTGGCCGGGATCAGGGGGGGCAGCGGGTCACCAGCCCGACTCCCGAGAGCACCTACCAGGCCCTCGAGAAGTACGGCCGTGACCTCACCCAGGAGGCCCGGGCCGGCCGGCTGGACCCCGTGGTCGGCCGGGACGACGAGATCCGGCGGGTGATCCAGGTCCTCTCGCGACGGACCAAGAACAACCCCGTCCTGATCGGCGAGCCAGGTGTCGGCAAGACCGCGATCGTGGAGGGGCTGGCCCAGCGCATCGTGCGTGGCGACGTCCCCGAGACGCTCAAGGAGAAGCTGGTCGTCGCGCTGGACCTCGGGGCCATGATCGCCGGGGCGAAGTACCGCGGGGAGTTCGAGGAGCGCCTCAAGGCCGTCCTCAAGGAGATCAAGGACAGCGAAGGGCGGATCATCCTGTTCATCGACGAGCTCCACACCGTCGTCGGTGCGGGCGCCGCCGAGGGCGCCATGGACGCCTCGAACCTGCTCAAGCCGATGCTCGCACGAGGGGAGCTCCACACGATCGGGGCCACGACCCTCGACGAGTACCACAAGCACATCGAGAAGGATGCGGCCCTGGAGCGGCGCTTCCAGCCGGTCTTCGTCGACCAGCCGACCGTGGAGGAGACGATCTCGATCCTGCGCGGCCTCCGCGAGCGCTACGAGGTCCACCACGGGGTCCGGATCACCGACTCGGCGCTGGTGGCCGCGGCCACCCTCTCCAACCGCTACATCACGGGCCGCTTCCTGCCCGACAAGGCGATCGACCTCGTCGACGAGGCGGCCAGCCGGCTCCGGATGGAGATCGACTCGATGCCGATCGAGCTCGACGAGCTGGAGCGCCGCCGGATCCAGCTGGAGATCGAGCGGGAGGCCCTGCGCAAGGAGCGCGACGACGCGTCCCGCGCCCGCCTGGCGGCCCTCGAGGCGGAGCTCGGCGAGATCGCCGAGCAGGCCGGGGCGATGAAGCAGCGCTGGGAGACGGAGAAGCAGGCGATCGGGGGCCTGCGCGCCACGAAGGGGGAGATCGAGGCGACCCAGCTCCGGATCCAGCAGGCCGAGCGCGAGGCGGACTATGGCACCGCAGCCAAGCTGAAGTACGGGACCCTGGTCGAGCTCGGGGAGCGCATGAAGGCGCAGGAGGCGGCCCTCGCCGCGACCGACGGCGCCCCTCGCCTCCTCAAGGAGGAGGTCGGCGTCGACGACATCGCGGAGATCGTCGGCGCCTGGACCGGCATCCCGGTGCGCCGCCTGCTTGAGGGCGAGATGGCCAAGCTCGTCCAGATGGAGGACCGCCTCCACGAGCGGGTGGTCGGCCAGGACGAGGCGGTCGAGGCGGTGTCCGACGCGGTCCGGCGCGCCCGGGCCGGGCTCAAGGACCCGCGCCGGCCGATCGGATCGTTCCTCTTCCTCGGCCCGACGGGGGTCGGCAAGACAGAGCTCGCCCGGGCGCTGGCCGGGTTCCTGTTCGACGACGAGCAGGCCATGGTCCGGCTGGACATGTCGGAGTACATGGAGAAGTTCTCGGTGCAGCGCCTCATCGGGGCCCCGCCCGGCTACGTGGGCTACGAGGAGGGCGGCCAGCTGACCGAGGCGATGCGCCGGCGGCCCTACCAGGTGGTCCTCCTCGACGAGATCGAGAAGGCCCATCCGGACGTCTTCAACGTCCTGCTCCAGGTCCTCGAGGACGGGCGCCTGACCGACGGGCAGGGCCGGACGGTGGACTTCAAGAACGCCGTCGTGATCATGACCAGCAACGTCGGGAGCCAGCTGATCACGGGCTTCACCGGCCCGGCAGCCCCCGGCGACGGGTCCTACGAGGCGATGAAGCGCCAGGTCCTGGCCTCCCTCCGGCAGGAGTTCCGGCCGGAGTTCCTCAACCGGGTGGACGAGATCATCGTCTTCCACGCGCTCTCGACGGCCGACCTCGAGAAGATCGTCGGCCTGCTCCTCGCGGAGCTCCAGCACCGCCTCGCCGGGCACGACCTGTCGATCACCCTGACCCCGGCCGCGCAGGCCGTGATCGCCGCCGAGGGCACGGACCCCATCTACGGGGCCCGGCCGCTCAAGCGGACGATCCAGCGCCTGGTGGAGAACCCGCTCGCCCGGGCGCTCCTGCGCGGCGAGTTCCGGCCGGGCGAGGCGATCGCCGTGGACGCCGACCCGGTCTCGGGCACGCTCCTCTTCACCGGCAACGGGGCCACGGTGGTCGCCGACGCCTCGGAGCGCCGCGACGCGCGGTCCGCCGCGCGCGAGGACGCCGAGAAGGTTGGCGCGGCCCGGGGCGGGACCGCCAACCCGATCCTCGACCTGCCGCCGACAGGCAAGAAGAAGCCGAAGAAGGATGGCGACGGGGGGCTGCTCAACTGAGGATCGCGGAGGTCCGGGCGCGCCTGGCGGCGATCCCGACCGACGGCTCGGCCCCGGCCGGCGGTTGGCCGCCGGTCCCGGCCTGGCTCCGCCCCGTGCGCACCGACGGCGTCGCGATCCCGGACCGCCCCGTGCCGGGGGTCGATGCGCGCATTGCGGCGGCCCTCGCCTGCATCGTGCCGGGGCCCGGGGGCGAGGCCCGAATCCTGCTGACGGAGCGCCCGGACTACGCCGGGTTCCACGCCGGCGAGATCTCCTTCCCGGGGGGTCGGGCCGAACCGGGCGACGGCGGCGACCCCGTGGCGACCGCGCTCCGCGAGGCGTCCGAGGAGGTCGGCCTGGACGCGGACGCGGCCGGCCTGGAGATCGTCGCCCGGCTGGAGACGGTCTGGATCGCGCCCAGCAGCTTCCTCGTGACGCCGATCGTCGCGATCGCGAGCCGCCCGTGGAAGCTGGTTCCCGACCCCCGGGAGGTCGTGGCGATCCTGGAGCCGCGGCTCGAGGCGTTTCTCCCCGACGCTCCGCACGCCATCGTCGAGCGGACGATCCGGGGCTGGCCGCTCCGCTACGGCGCGTTCCCGGTCGAGGGTCGGATGGTCTGGGGCGCGACGGCCAAGATGCTGGCCCAGCTGGGGGGGCTCCTGGCCCGGGGCTGAGGCAGGCCCGCGAACCCGTTTCGGGCAGGCACGGCCGCATTCGGGGGTCCGCGTGCTAGATGGGCTCGCCCTCGGCGGCCGCCTCCGCCCCGGGGTCGCCGGGGACCGGCGCCGACGGCTGCCCGACCCGGGCCACCGATCCCGACCCCTCCGCGCCCGCCGCGGCCGGCAGCAGGAGCGCCCGGCCGTCGAGGATCCCGCGAACCCAGGCATCGTCGGCGCCGGTCAGCTCGACGGTCAGGGCCCGCATCTCGGTCAGCTCCGTCCAGGCGGAGTGGGTGATGCCGGCCGGCCAGAGCACCGCCTCGCCGGGAGCGACGCGGGCGCGCTCGTCACCGACCTGGACCCAGCCGCCGCCCTCCAGGATGAGCAGCCAGGTCGTGTCGACGCTGGAGTGCGGCTCGACCCGGGCATTGCGCGCGAAGGCCAGCTCCGCGACGGCCCCGCGGGCATCGGCGTGGATCACCTGGCCGCGGACGCCGACCGTGCCCGGCGGCCCGTCCGGGCGCCGGTTGCCAACACCGAAGCGGCGGATCTCCATGGGCCCCTCCCAGTGGCGCCGGGCGGGCGGCCCGGCGGCCCCGATCAGCGCCGGCGACGGCGCGACGAGCGCTTCGGCCGGATCGTGGACTCCGGGTGGGCGAACTTCTGCTTCGAGTAGAAGCGCGCCTTGGCCAGCTGGTGCTCGTAGCGGTTCAGGGTCGGCGGGAAGCGCACGAACCGGATCCAGACCAGCACCCCGACCCCGATCGGCACGGAGACGACCACGAAGATGAAGTCGAAATGGAAGACGGCGTAGACGAGGATCAGGAAGAAGAAGGTCACCGAGGCCCACAGGATCCACTCGTAGAGGTCGAGGTAGGGCTGGTGGCGCCTGAGCTGCCGGGTCCGGACGTTGTACAGGATCACCACGGCCACCGTCCCCAGGAGGGCCAGGATCCAGACCGTGTTGAACAGGTCCGGGAACTTGAGATCGTCAAACGGCTCGAAGAGGTAGTCCCAGGGCAGCAGGGTCACGTCGGGAGCTCCGTCGCGTGCTCGATCGAGGATGGGTGCCGGGCGGGGGGCCGCGCGACCCCGATGATTGGTCCAGGGAGGGGAGTATGCCACGCCCGCGCGGTATACTCGCGCCCGATCGGCCGCCCATCCCGCGCCCCGGTGGCGGCCTCCGCCGTGCGTGAGTGGGAGGATTCACCCGGGTGCGAGCCCTCCTCTCGGTCGCCAACCGCCAGGGAGTGACCGCCCTGGCCCGTGACCTTCAGGCCCTTGGCGTCGAGATCTACGCGACGAACGGCACCCGCGAGCACCTCCACGCGGACGGCATCGAGGCCCTCCCCGTCAGCGCCCTGACCAACGTCCCGCCCCTCCTCGAGGGCATGGTCCGGACGTTCCACCCGGCCGTCTACGCCGGGATCCTGGCCCGGCGCGACCGCCCCGACCAGCTCGCCGAGCTGGAGCAGCAGGGCTTCGGCCTCCTGGACGTCGTCGTGGTCACCGTGAAGCCGTTCGCCCCGCAGGTCGGCCAGCGCCGGATCCCGCTGGACGAGGCCCTCGAGATGATCGACGTGGCCGGGACGGCGCTGCTGTCCGCCGCAGCCCGCAACCACGCCGCCGTCGCGGCCGTCAGCTCGCCGGATGCGTACCAGGAGCTCGTGGCGGACGTCCGGGCCCGCGGATGCGTCTCGGCGGAGCTCCGCCAGCGCCTGGCCGCCGAGGCATTCGCGGTCGTGGCCGCCTACCACGCCGAGGTTGCGGCCTACCTGAACCAGGTCACGAACACGACCTTCCCGCCGCACGTCAGCATGGTCCTCGAGAAGGTCACGGACCTGCCCTACGGCGAGAACCCGCACCAGCGGGCCGCGTTCTACCGCGAGACGACCCACCGCGACGGGACGCTCGCCGACGCCGAGACGCTCCAGGGCCGGCCACCGACCTTCAACGACCTGCTGGACCTCGATGCCGCGTGGCGGATCGCGGCCGACTTCGGCGGCGCGCCCACGGCGGTCATCGTCCGGCACACGGACCCGGTCGGGCTCGCCTCGGACGACGGCCTGGTCGGCGCCTTCCGGAAGGCGCTCGAGACGGACGCCGTCGCCTCCTTCGGCTCGATCGTGGGCTTCAACCGGCCGATGGATGCCGCGACGGCCCGCGAGATCGCGAACGGCGCGTTCGAAGCGGTCGTGGCCCCCGGCTACGACGAGGCGGCGCGCACGATCCTGGCGGCCCGGGCGGAGCTGACCGTCCTGCGCGTGCCGCCCAACCCGCCGATCGGGGTGCCCGACTACGGGATCGCCGCGCTGGACTTCAAGCGGATCGGGGGGGGCATCCTGCTCGAGACGCTGGATCACACAACGCTCGACCGGGGCCAGCTTCGGGTCGTCACGCAGCGGCCACCCACCCTGGAAGAGCTGACCGACCTGCTGTTCGCCTGGCGCGCGGTGGCCCACGTGCGCTCGAACGCCGTCGTCCTGGCCCGGACGCTCCAGACCGTGGGGATCGGTGCCGCCCAGGTCAGCCGCCAGGTCGCCGTGGAGATCGCCCTGCGGCGCGCCGGCGAGCGGGCCCGGACGGCGGTCCTCGCCTCGGATGCCTACTTCCCGTTCCCCGACGTCATCGCCCACGCGGCGATCGCCGGCGTCACCGCCATCATCCAGCCGGGCGGGTCGCGCCGCGACGAGATGGCGATCGAGGTCGCCGATCGTCATCATCTGGCCATGGTCTTCACGGGCCGCCGCCACTTCCGCCACTGACCGGCAGCCTTCCGCCAGCCCGAGCACGGTCGCCATCCCGGCGATCCAGAGACGAGGAGCGAGATGGAACGCGTCCTGGCACTGGAGATGATCCGCGTGACCGAGGCGGCGGCGATCGCCTGCGCCCGCCTGATGGGCCGCGGCGACAACACCGGGGCGGACCGCGCGGCGGTCGAGGCCATGCGCCGGACGCTCGACGAGCTGCCCATCGACGCCACGATCGTGATCGGGGAGGGCGAGCGCGACGAGGCGCCCATGCTCTTCATCGGGGAGCGGGTCGGTAACCCGGGCCAGGCCGAGGGCGCGGCCCCGGAGATCGACATCGCGGTCGATCCCCTGGAGGGGACGAACCTGGTCAGCAACGGCCAGGCGAACGCGATCACGGTCCTTGCCGCGTCGGAGCGCGGCGGCCTGCTCCACGCCCCGGACTGCTACATGGAGAAGCTGTGCGTGGGTCCCGTGGTCGCGGGCAAGGTGGACATCCGCCTGACCCCCACCGAGAACCTGCGCCGGATCGCGGCCGCCCTGGGCCGGGGCGTGAACGACCTCACGGTGGTGATCCTCGAGCGGCCCCGCCACGCCGCCCTCATCGCCGAGGTGCGGGCCGCCGGGGCCCGGATCAAGCTGATCAGCGACGGCGACCTCTCGGCGGCCATCTCCACCGCCGTCTCCGGCACGGGCGTCCATGCCGTGCTCGGGACCGGCGGGGCGCCCGAAGGCGTGCTGACCGCGGCGGCCCTGCGCTGCCTCGGCGGCGAGATCCAGGCCCGGCTGGTGTTCCGCAACGAGTCCGAGGCGAGGCGGGCGACCGAGATGGGCCACGGCGACCAGACCCGCGTGTACCACACGGAGGACCTCGCCTCGGGCGACAACATCGTCTTCGCCGCGACGGGGGTCACGACCGGCGACCTGCTCCAGGGCGTCCGCTACTTCGGCGGGGGCGCCCGGACCCACTCGCTGGTGATGGCCTACAACACCAAGCAGGTGCGCTTCGTGGACACGGTCCACATGTTCGACCGGGGACGCCCGCCGGCGGTCCGGCTCTAGCCGCCCGGGGCGCTGCGGACGACCGCCGGTCACCGCGGCGCGGCAGGCCCCAGGGGTACCCAGGCGCCTCCGCGGCCGTCCCATGCCGCGATCGGCCGGACGGCACCTTCTGCCGCGGAGGCCGCGGCGTGGCGCATGGCCGTGGCGACCGTCTCGCCCCACCCGGGCGGGCGGAGCCCCGGCGCGAGATCGGCCAGCGGGGCCAGGACGAACAGGCGCTCCCGGGCAGCGACGTGGGGCACGTCCAGCCACTGCGCCGGCGGCCGCTCCGGGTTGCCGCTCCGGGCCGCGGGTGGCCGGGCCACGTGGATCTCGTGGCGGCCGAAGACGAGCAGGTCCAGGTCCAGCTCGCGAGGACCCCAGCGCTCCCGGGCCCGGCGCCCGAAGGCCCGTTCGAGGCTCTTGAGCGCCACGAGGAGCGCCAGGGCCCCGGTCGCGGGGTCCGGGCCGGCCGGAACGTCGAGCGCGGCGACCGCGTTCCGGAACTCGGGCTGGTCGAGCAGGCCGACGGGCGCGCTGGCGAACAGGCGCGAGACGCCGACGAGGCGGACGCCGGGCAGGGCCGCGAGCGCCCGGATCCCGGCCCCCATCGTCCCGGCCGCATCGCCGAGGTTGGCGCCGAGGCCGAGATAGGCGCGAACGCGACGCGGCATGGGCGGGAGAATAGACCCATGCCCGACGTCACGGTCCTCATCCTGCTGCGGCCGCTGCCCGCCGACTCCGGCCCGCTGGAACAATTCCTCCACGACGCCCGGGCCCGCCTGGCCCAGCGCCAGGTCCGGGCGTTCGGACGCGTCGGGGCGACCCAGGCCTGGATCGTCAGCGCGCCCTCGCCGGGATTCGGTCCCCTCGTGCGCGACCTCGCCGGCGGGCTGGACACGACCGGGCTGGTGATCGTCGGCGCCGGGGCGATCCCCCTGGCGACGGACGCTGATCGGCGCGCGTTCGTGGCCTGCGCGGCTGCCCGCGAGCCGGGGGCGCTGGCGAACAACCGCTACTCGGCCGACGTCGTCGCCATCTCCGGTGCGCACGTCCTCCTCGGGATGCCCGACCTGCCCGGCGACAACGCGCTGCCGCGCTGGCTCGAGGAGGTCGCCGGCGTGCCGGTCCGGGACCTCCGGGAGCGCTGGAAGCTGGCCGTCGACCTGGACTCCCCCGCCGACCTGGTCCTGCCCCGGGTGGCCCGGGCGACCGGATCGCCCGCGGACGCTGCCGACCTGCGCCGCGCCGCCGAGCGGCTCTCAGCCGTGCGGGAGCAGCTGCGCGATCGGCGGGCGGAGGTCGTCGTGGCCGGCCGGACCTCCGCCTCGACGCTCCGGGCCCTGGAGCGCGGCAGCGCGGCGCGGATCCGGGCCCTCGTCGAGGAACGCGGGCTGCGCGCAGCGAGCCGGCTCGCTCTCCATGACGGGATGGCGGGAGAGCCGGGGCCCTCGGCCCGGCCGCGTCCGCCGCGCTCGGTGCTGGGCATGCTGCTGGACCGCGACGGGCCGGGGGCGCTGGGGCGGATCCTGGCGGAGCTCGGCGATGCCGCGATCGTCAATTCGCGGGTGCTGCTCGCGCATCGGCTGGGCGCGGACGAGGCGGCCTGGCCGCGGGCCGAGGACCGCTTCGCCTCGGACCTCCTGATCCCCGACCGGGTCGGCGACCCCTGGCTGCGGGAGCTGACGACGGCCGCCCTGGAAGCTCCGATCCCGGTCGCGCTGGGCGGCCATACGCTCGTCGGACCCGGGCTCCGGCTCGTGGTGGAGCAGCTGCGGCAGGGCCCGCGGCCAGCGCCCGACGGCACCCGGGGAGCGCCATGACCCCCACGCCCGCGGAGGTGGCCGTGCGGGCGACGATCGCCGCCCGCGGGCCGATCCCGTTCGCCGAGTTCATGGCCCGGGCCCTGGCCGACCCGGCCGGTGGCTACTACATGGCGGCCGCCGCCCGGCCGACCAGGGGCGGCGACTTCCTGACCGCGCCGGAGCTGCACCCGATCGTCGGCGCCGTGCTCGCCCGCCAGCTGGACGAGGCGTGGACGCGCCTCGGCCGGCCCGCCGCCTTCACGCTCGTGGAGGACGGTGCCGGGGCCGGGACGCTTGCGCTCGCGATCCTCGCCGGACTCCGGGACGACGGATCGGGGCTGGCCGCCGCCCTGCGCTACGCCCCGCGCGAGATGAACCCGCATCGCCGAGCAGAGCTGCGCGAGCGAGCCGCCACGGCGCATCTCCCGCTCGTCGAGCCGCCCACCCCGACGGCCCCCGCGGTCGGGGCGGTGCTGGCCAACGAGTTCCTCGACGCGCTGCCGGTCCACGTCGTGGAGCTTCAGGACGGCGACCTGCGCGAGGTGCAGGTGACCGTCGGCCCGGGCGGTGCGCTGCAGGAGGTCCTCGCCGACCCCTCCACGCCGGCCCTCGCGGCGCGCCTGGATGAGCTGGCGAGGGATGGCGTCCGGCTCGCCGAGGGCCAGCGGGCGGAGCTCTGCCTGGCCCTCGATGGGTGGGCGGCCGACGTCGGGGCCACGCTCGAGGCGGGCCTCGTGCTCGTCCTGGACTACGGCGCGCCCGCCGCCGCGCTGTACGGCCCCCGGCATCCGCGCGGGACCCTGATGACCTACCGATCGCACGCGGCCGACGGATCCCCGGGGGCGCCGTACCGGGACGTCGGCGAGCGCGACATCACCGCCCACGTCGACACCACGACGCTCCAGCGCCGACTCGGGGCGGCCGGCCTCGACCTCCACGGCGAGACATCGCAGGCGGAGCTCCTGGTGGGCTGCGGGCTCCAGGAGGTCCTGGAACGGGAGCGGACGCGGCTCCCGGACGTCGCCGCGGGGCTCCTCCTGCGCAGCGCCATGCACCGGCTGCTCGACCCGCGCCAGCTGGGGGGCTTCCGGGCGGTCCTGGCCGGGCGCGGAATCGCCCTCGAGCCGCCGCTCCGCGGCCTGGCGTTCGGGAACGAGCGCGGCTCCGCCTGAGGGCCGTCCGGCCCCTCCGGTCCCCCGTGGGACAATCGCCGGGGGCCGATCCCGGGGCCCGCGCGGGGCCGATCGCGCCCCCGTGCGCCACGCCGACCGCCGGATCGTCCTGCTACCATGACCGGGCGGCCCCGGGGGGTTCCCGGGGCACGAACGCGTGCGCGTGTCTCCACCCGAATGCTTCCCGCCGCGGTGGCGGGCCGACCCGCAGGGGACGGCCGTCCCGCAGAGAGGTTTGATGGAAGGGCTCTGGTACGTCGTCGGCTTCGTCTTCGCGGGCATCTCGTTCGTCTTCCTGACGATCGGGGCCGCGTGGCTGATCAGCCACCGCACCAAGGGGCGGGGGAAGGGCCTACCCTATGAAAGCGGCATCGACACATTCGGGGACACGCACGGCCGCTTCGGTGTCTCGTACTACATCTACGCGCTCCTCTTCGTCGCGTTCGACATCGAGGTCGTGTTCATCTTCCTGTGGGCGCTCGTCGTCCGATCGGCGATCCCCGGGGTGGTCCTCTCCATGGGCATCTTCATCCTGATCCTCCTGCTCGGGCTGGCCTACGCCTGGCGCAAGGGCGTGCTCACGTGGCGCTGATGGATCCCGCCTCCGGGGGCCGGCTGCCGGTCCCCGCGGCGACCCCCGCGGACGCGCAGGTCGAGGCCGTCGTGGTCCCGAACCGGCTCTGGAGCCCGGCCGACGCGGCGGGGTACGGCGGGGGCGCGCTGCAGGACGACCCGCGCTTCGAGCTGACCCGCTACGACGAGTCCGGCGAGGGTCGCCGCGACGACGCCCGCTGGGGCGCCCTCGACGTCATCCCGACGAAGGCCGACTACGTCCTGGACCTGATCCGCCTGAACAGTCTCTGGCCGCTCCTGTCCGGCCTGGCCTGCTGCGCCTTCGAGATGATGTCGGCGGCCACCAGCAAGAACGACATGGACCGCTGGGGGATGTTCCCGTTCCGGGCATCGCCCCGCCAGGCTGACGTGCTCATCGTCGCCGGCACCTGCACGACCAAGATGGCCGGTCCGCTCATCCGCCTGTGGGAGGAGATGCCGGAACCGAAATGGTGCGTCGCGATGGGCGACTGCACCTGCTCGGGCGGTCGCTACAAGCGGTCGTACAGCACCATCCAGGGGATCGACCGGATCATGCCCGTCGACGTCTACGTGCCCGGCTGCCCGCCCCGGCCCGAGGCCCTCATCTACGCGATGATGAAGCTCCAGCAGCTGATCCGGGATCGCCGCGGCCACTGGCCGGAGCGCAAGATCGGGCCCACCGTCCCGGAGGGGATCTAGCGTGGACCGCCAGTTCAAGGCCCAGCTCGAGCGCGCCTTCGGCGACACCCTCCTCGGGCCGATCCGCCAGCGCCACGACCAGACGGAGATCCGGATCCGTCCGGGCGACGTCCCGACGGTCATGCGCACGCTCCACGACGACCCCGCTCTCCGGTTCGAGTACCTCTCGGACCTGTGCGGCGTGGATACGGGCACGACCTTCCAGGTCGTCTATCACCTCTGGAGCGACGTGACGCCCGACTGGCTGCGCCTGGTCGTGGACGCGATCCCGCGGGACGAGCCGCGCGTGCCCTCCATCACGTTCCTGTGGAAGGGGGCGGAATGGATGGAGCGCGAGGCCTACGACATGTTCGGCCTGATCTTCGAGGGCAACCGCGACCTGCGCCGGATCTACCTCCCCGACGACTTCGTGAGCTTCCCCCTGCGCAAGGACTTCCATATCGCCGACGACGCCTCCCGCTCCCCGGGCGGCGGCGTGCGCCCGATGGAGAACCCGGCGCCGCCCGCGGACGCGACCGACACGACGGTGCGGCGCACCGCGCGGAACCGGTAGGCAGGACCTGATGACCACCCCGCTGCGCCCCAGCCTGGACGACCCGGCCCTCCAGATTCCCGTCGACCATGCCGGGATCTTCGAGCCCATCCCGGCCGCACATACCGAGCGACAGCAGGAGTTCTACACCCTCCGGGACGGCGAGATGCTCCTCAACATGGGGCCCCACCACCCCGCGACGCACGGCGTGCTGAGGGTCGTCCTGAAGATCAACGGGGAACAGGTCGTCGACCTGGACCCGGTCCTGGGCTACCTCCACCGGGGCGTCGAGAAGCTCTGCGAGAACGCCGACTACCACCAGTCCATCGCCTACATGGACCCCCTCGACTACCTGGCCTCGATCTTCTGCGAGTGGCCGGCGGTCATGGCCTACGAGAAGCTCCTCGACGTCGAGGTCCCGCGGCGGGCCGAGTACGTGCGGGTCATCGCCGGCGAGCTCAACCGGATCGCCAGCCACACGCTGTTCCTCGGCTTCATGGCCCTGGACCTCGGCGGCATCACGCCCATCCTGTGGAGCTTCTCCGAGCGGGATGAGATCGTGGAGATGCTGGCCGGCTTGACCGGCGCCCGGATGCTCTTCAACTACTTCCGGATCGGGGGCGTCAACGGCGACCTGAATCACGAGTTCATGAGCCGCCTGGGCGACTGGATGAGCCGGGCCGGCGCCCAGCTCGAGGCTGGCACCGCGCTCCTCAACGAGAACGAGATCTTCGTCCGGCGCGCCCGCGGGCTGGGCACCCTGGACCGCGAGACGGCCCTCCGGATGTGTGCCACCGGGCCGAACCTCCGGGCGTCCGGCGTCCCCTTCGACCTGCGCCGGGCCCACCCGTACAGCGTCTACCCGGAGCTGGACTTCGACATCCCGACCCGCCGGGAAGGCGACTCGCTGGCGCGCTTCCTGCTCCGGGCCGACGAGGTGAAGCAGAGCCTCCGGATCATCGACCAGTGCCTTCACCAGATCCCCGACGGGCCCGTCATGGCGCCCTTGCCGCGCCTCCTGCGCCCGCGCCCGGGTCGCGCCTACGGCGCCGTGGAGGGACCGCGCGGGCAGTACTCCACGTACGTCATGAGCGACGGCACGGACCAGCCCTTCCGGATGCGCATCCACGACCCCAGCTTCGCCCACCTGCAGCTCATGGGGCTCCTCATGCCGGGCAACCTGATCCCGGACACGATGGCGATCATGTCCTCGCTGGACCCGGTCATGGGCGGCGTGGACAAGTGAGGGAGCGGGCGTCGTGACGGCCTACTGGAACCGCCTCTCGACCGGGTCTCGGGCCGCGCTCGTCCTGGTCCCGACCCTGCTGGTCGTGGGCGCCCTCCTGACGGTCCTGGTCGTCCTGGCCATGCCGCCGCTCCTGGGCTTCCTGGGCGCGAACCTGCCGATCGTGCGCTTCCTGGCGGCCGCGACCCTGATCATCGTGGTCACGATTCCCACCGCGTTCGTGATCATCTACCTGGAGCTGAAGGTCATCGCCCGGATGAACCTGCGGGTCGGGCCGGACCGGGTCGGGCCGTTCGGCGTCGCCCAGTCCGTTGCCCACGGCCTGAAAGTGCTGTCCAAGGAGGACTTCACCCCGACCGGCGCCGACGCCCCGGTCTTCACGCTGGCGCCGGTGGTCGTCTTCCTCGCGACGATCATGACCCTCGTCGTCGTGCCCTTCGCGCCCGGGCTCTTCGGCCAGGACTGGAACATCGGGCTGCTCTACTTCTTCGCGATCGGGGGCATGAGCGTGGTCGGCCTGATGATGGCCGGCTGGGCCAGCTTCAACAAGTACAGCCTTCTGGGGTGCCTGCGGGCCGCCGCCCAGGCCATCAGCTACGAGATCCCGCTCACGCTCTCCGTGGTCGGCGTGATCATCCTGGCCGGCACGATGAGCCTGAACTCGATCGTGCTGATGCAGTCGGGTTCGTTCCTGGACTGGAACATCTGGAAGCAGCCCCTGGGCTTCCTGATCTTCTTCATCGCCGCGACCGCGGAGGCGAACCGAACCCCGCTGGACATGACCGAGGCGGACCAGGAGCTGGTCGGCGGGTTCGCCACCGAGTACTCGGGCATGCGCTTCGGGTTCTTCTTCTTCGCCGAGTACGTCAACGTCTTCGTCGTCTCGGCGGTGATCGTCGTCCTGTTTTTCGGCGGCTGGACGGCCCCCTTCAACTGGCCCTTCCCGGTCACCCTCGCCCTGGACCCGGGCAGCCTGGGCCTGGGGCTCGTGTTCGTCATCGCCCTCGTGCCGGTCCTGGGGACGCTGATCCTGGGCGCGCCGTTCTGGCTGGCCAGCAGCCGGGTCGGCGGGCTCCAGGCGATCGTGCTGGGATTCATCCTGTTCAACGTCCTGGCGATCGGCGCCCTGCTGGCCTGGGCCTTCGTCTCCTTCGACTGGGTCGCCGGGATCTTCTGGATGATGGCCAAGACGTACGTCTTCGTCTTCATCTTCGTCCAGATGCGCGCCACCCTGCCCCGGGTCCGGGTGGACCAGCTGATGAGCTTCGCCTGGAAGTGGCTCCTGCCGGCCTCGCTGATCAACATCTTCGCGACCGCCGCGGCGGTCTCCATCCTGGCCACGAGGTAGCGCCGCGATGAGCACGGTTCCCGGCCTGGGGATCCTCCGGGGCATGGCGTTCACCTTCCGGCGCTTCTTCCAGCCGGCCGTGACGATCCGCTACCCCGAGGTCCCCGCCGACGTCGCGGTCAGGTTCCGCGGGCGGCTCCAGCTGCTCCACGACGAGCACGGCACGCTCAAGTGCGAGACCTGCTTCCAGTGCGCCCAGGCCTGCCCCATCGAGTGCATCGACATGGGCGGCACGGACACCCGGGGGCGCTTCGCGATCCACTGGGGACCGGCCGAGACGTACGGAGAGCGGCGCGAGGAGGCGGCCCTGCGCCGCTCCGGGCGCGAGGTCCCGGAGCCCGTCTATTCCCGCTTCGATCCGGTCGACGTGGCCGTCGTCGACCGGATCCTCGAGGCCCACGACCACGACCCCCACGAGATGCTCTCCATCCTGGAGGAGGTCCAGGCCGCGTTCGGCAACCTGCCGGTCGGGGCCCTCAAGCGGATCAGCTTCACCACCGGGGCCTGGTACGCCATGGTCTACGGCACCGCCACGTACTACCGGCATTTCCGGTTCGAGAAGACGGTCGACGAGGTCGCCGTCTGCCGCTGCACGTCCTGCCTGATGCAGGGCGGGGGGCGCCTCGCCGAGGCGCTCGGCAGGGGCCTCGGCACGGAGCTTGGGCGAGTGACGCCCGACGGCCGGATCCGCTTTGCCTGGCTGCCGACGCACCTCGCCGGCGCGGCCTCGCCGCTCGTCGCGCTGGACGGCGAGCCGCAGCCCGTGGTCACGCCGGCCAACGCCACCGCCTGGGCCCAGGCGCTCGCCGGGGAGCACCCGGCCACCCGGACGACCCACTGATCAGATGACCACGCTCCTGCAGACCCCCGCCGGCTGGCCGCGCCCCCTCCTCGGGGCAACCCCGGCGACGGACCCGGCCGACCTCGACGCGGCCGTGGCCGCCGGCGCGTTCGCGGGCCTCCGGAAGGCGCTCCGTGACCTCGGCCCCACGCTGACCACGGCGACGATCGCCGAGGCGGGGCTGCGCGGCCGCGGCGGCGCGGGCTTCCCGGCGGCCGACAAGTGGCGGGCCGTCGCGGCCCAGGACGACCCGGTCCGCTACGCCGTGGCGAACGGCTACGAGGCCGATCCCGGGGCCGGCGTGGACCGCCTGCTCATGGAGACGCGGCCGTTCGCGGTCGTCGAGGGCCTGGCCATCGCGGCGCTTTCCGTCGGGGCCGGCGAGGCGATCATCGCCGTCCGGGCCGAGTACGCGGACGCCATCCACGCCCTCGACGGCGCCATCTCGAAGGCGGGCGCCGCAGGCTTCCTCGGGGCGGACATCCTGGGCAGCGGGCGCGCGGTGGAGATCAGCGTGCGGGCCGTCCAGGGCGCGTACATGCTGGGCGAGGAGACGGTCCTGCTCAAGGCCCTGGAGGGCAGGCGCGGCCAGCCGGAGCAGCGCCCGCCCTGGCCGTCGGAGCGCGGGCTGTTCGACCATCCCACGCTGGTCCACAACGTCGCCACGCTGGCCGCGGTCCCCTGGATCGTGGTCAACGGGGCGGACGCCTACCGCTCCATCGGCGATCCGGCGGCGCCCGGCACCGTCCTCGTGCAGGTGAGCGGCGCCGTGCCAGCGCCCGGCGTGGCCGAGGTCCCGACCGGCACGAGCCTGGCCGAGATCGTCCGCCTCGCCGGCGGCATGGCCGCCGGCCGGGCCCTGAAGGCCGTCCTCGTCGGCGGCCCGTCCGGCGGCCTCCTCCCCGCGGAGCTGCTGGGCACGGCCTACACGTTCGACGCCCTGCGCGCGGCCGGCGCCCACGTCGGGTCCGGATCGATCGTCGTCGCCGACGACCGGACCTGCGTCCTCGACCTCGCGAGGCTCCTCGCCCGCTACTGCGCCGACGAGGCGTGCGGCAAGACGATCCCCTGCCGGATCGGGCTGCGCCGGGTCGCCGAGATCGGCCAGCGGTTCGCCGAAGGGCGGGCCCGGCCGACCGACGCGCAGCTCCTCGAGGACCTGTCCGCCGACATCGTCGGCTCCGCCCTGTGCGACCACGAGCGCCTGGCGGTCGGTCCCCTGGCGACCGCGCTGCGCTACTTCCGCCCCGAGCTCGACGAGCACATCCTGCGGGGCGCCTGCCCCGCCGGCGTCTGCAGCCCGATCCCGGCTGCGACCGCCGCGACGGCGCAGGGAAGGTAGGCGGGACCGCATGGCCGACCTGATCACCCGCCCCGCCGAGCCGGCCCCTCCGGCCTCGTCGACGCGCCCCGAGCCGAGCGCCGACTCCCTGGCGGACCGGCTCCTGCGGACCCAGAGCCCGCAGCGCCGCCAGACCGCCCCCGTGATCCGGCTGGAGGTCGACGGCCGGGTCGTGGAGGGCCGCGACGGCCAGACGATCCTGGAGGTCTGCCGGGACAACGGGATCGAGATCCCGACGCTCTGCTACGAGCCCAAGCTGCCCGGCTTCGGGGCCTGCCGGATGTGCGTCGTCGAGGTCGAGGGCGAGGAGCACCCGCCGATCTCCTGCTCCCGCCTCGCCGAGGCGGGGATGAAGGTCCAGACCCAGACCGAGGAGGTGCGACGCCTGCGCCGGACGAACCTCGAGCTGATCTTCTCGGATCACAACGCCTACTGCCTGCCGCCCTGCCAGAACAAGTGCCCCAGCCATATCGACATCCCGGGCTTCCTGAAGGCCAACGCCGAGGGCGAGTTCCGCGAGTCCGCCCGGATCTTCAAGCGCACGATCCCGTTCCCCTCCGTGCTGGGCCGGGTCTGTCCCGCCCCGTGCGAGGAGCACTGCCGGCGCGACGAGGTCGACGAGGCGATCGCCATCCGGGACAGCCACCGCTACGCGGGCGACCAGGTCCTCAGGCAGATGCGCGAGGAGGGGATCGATCCGCCGGTCCCCTTCGAGGTCCAGCCGACGTCGGGCAAGCGGGTCGCGGTGATCGGCTCCGGGCCCGCCGGCGCCTCGGCCGCCTACTACCTCCTGATCGCCGGCCACGACGTCACGGTCTTCGAGCGCGACGAGCTGCCCGGCGGCATGCTCCGCTACGGGATCCCGGAGTACCGCCTGCCCAAGGACCGCGTGCTCGGACCGGAGTACGAGAGCATCACCCGCCTGGGCGGGCGCTTCGTCTGCAACATGGCCCTGGGCCGCGACTTCACCCTGGACGACCTCCAGAACCAGGGTTACGACGCGGTGGTCGTCGCGATCGGCTGCTACGACACGAACAAGCTGGGGATCCCGGACGAGGACGCGGACGGCGTCATCGACGGCCTCGAGTACCTCAAGATCGCCACCCTCGGCCTGCCCTACCCGGGCCATGCCGGGACGCGCGTCGTGGTCGTCGGCGGCGGCTTCACCGCGATGGACTGCTCCCGCACGTCCGTCCGCCAGGGTGCCTCCGAGGTGACCCTCGTCTACCGCCGCGACATGAAGGACATGCCGGCGTCGAGCGAGGTCCACGAGGCGATCGAGGAAGGCGTCACGACGATCTTCCAGGCCGGCCCGACCCGGGTCATCAAGGACGCGGCCAGCGGCAAGGTCAGCGGCGTCGAGTTCATCCGGATGCAGCTGGGCGCGCCCGACGCGTCCGGCCGGCGCCGGCCCGAGCCCGCCCCGGGGACCGAGTTCACGATCGACTGCGACCGGGTCCTGCTGGCCATCGGCCAGGGCCCGGACCTCGCCTGGATCGGCGCCGGGAACGAGGGGCCGACGGCGACGAAGCAGCGCCGCCTCAAGGCGGACGCGGTCACCTTCGAGACCGGTCGGCCCGGCGTGTTCGGGACCGGCGACGTGCGCAACGGCGCCCAGACCGTGGTCGCGGCCATCGCCGACGGACGGCGCTGCTCGTACGCGGTGGACGCCTTCCTCAAGGGCATGGCCCTGGGCGAGATACGGACCCGCCAGACGCTGGCCGAGCCGCAGCCGGAGTTCCTGAGCATCGTCCCGTTCACCTCCGAGGTGAAGGAGCCGCGCCACCGCCTGGGCGGCCTCCCCGCCGAGGAGCGCCGGACCAGCTACGTCGAGTACGAGATCCCCTACACCCGGGTCGAGGCCGTCGCCGAGTCCACCCGTTGCCTCCAGTGCACCTGCGAAGCGATCGGCTTCTGCGACCTGCGCCGGCTGGGGATCGAGTACGGGACCACGCTCAAGTCGCTCGAGCCGCAGTTCCACCAGGGGGCCGGCTACCGGAGCGTCACGGAGAACCGCTTCACGGGCTACAACCACGACTACGTCCGCGACGACAGCCACGCCTTCATCCTGCGCGAGCCATCCCGCTGCATCGACTGCGGACGCTGCGCCAACGTCTGCGCCGAGGTCGTCGGGGCGGCCTGCTACGACTTCATGCGGATCGGCTTCGACACGCTGGTGACGACGCCGCTGGACATGAGCCTCAACGACACCCCCTGCGTGTCGTGCGGGCGCTGCGCGGAGACGTGCCCGACCGGGGCGCTCATGCCCAAGCCGCGGATCCTGGAGAAGTACGAGGTCGACGAGAGTCGCTGCATCCTGTGCGGCATCTGCGTCGACGCGTGCCCCTACGACGCTCTCCGTTGCGGACCGGACATGGAGCTGGCCCACACGAGCCGGTCCGAGCCGATGATCGACCTGATCGCGATCGCGGCCGTCGATCGCGAGACCGAGATGTCCTACGTCCGCCGCGAGCGCGACTGGCTCGAGCGGGCGATCGCATCGGGGCGCGACGTCGGTCCGCGCCAGCTGCCTGTCCTGCCGGCCTCGCTGGCCGGCCCGGGGAGCGGCAACGGCCACGCGAACGACCATTCGAACGGCCACAATGGGCACGGTCCGTCCGGCGGCGCCGGCGGGCACGCGGACCACCGCTAGGCCGGGAGCGGCGAGCCGGGACGCCCGGCCCCACGCGCCCGCACGACGGCAAGAGAGAGGAACAGGTGCCGATACCGGATACCGTCCCGATCCTCGGGATCACCTGGGGGGACGTGCTCTTCATCGTCCTCGCCGCGGTGATGCTGGGATCGGCGCTCCTCGTCGTCGCCCTGCGCGACATCATCCGCTGCGGGCTGGCCATGATGGTGGCCTTCGGAGCCCTGGCCGGGCTGTACGTGATGCTGGGCGCACCCCTGGTTGCCGCCGCCCAGGTCCTGGTCTACATCGGCGCGATCAGCGTCCTGATCCTCTTCGCGGTCATGCTGACCCAGGCCAAGAACGCCCCCAGCCGGCTCGTCTTCCAGACCCAGGCGATCCCGGCGGCGGTCGCCTCGATCGTGCTCGCCGTGATCATCGGGCTGTGCGTCACCGCGACGGACTGGGGCGAGGTCGGCAAGCGGATCGCGACCGCGACGCGCACGCTGGCGACGCGCCTCTTCACCGACTGGGTCCTGCCCTTCGAGGTGGTGAGCGTCCTGCTCCTGGCGGCCGTGATCGGCGGGGTCTTCCTCGCCCGCCGCGAGGACCGGGACGCATGAGCCATTCGCTGGACGCCTACCTCGTCCTTTCCGGGATCCTGTTCGCGATCGGGAGCTTCGGCTTCCTCGCCCGCCGCAACGCGATCAGCATGCTCATGTCGATCGAGCTGATGCTGAACGCGGTCAACCTCACCATCGTCGCGTTCGGGGCGTTCATCCCGAAGCTCAACGTCGACGCCTCGGTCATCGCCCTGGTGGTGATGGCCGTCGCCGCGGCGGAGGCGACCGTCGGGCTCGCGATCGTCATCGCGATCTACCGCAACCGGCGCACGCCGCTCGTCGACGAGTACGACGCGATGAGCCAGTAGTCCGAGGAGCCCAGCCGACTCCGTGTTTCCCTCCCTGATCCCCGCTGCCTCGCCGCTCCTCTCCGCCGCCGCGGAGGCCGGGCCCGCGATCGTGAACCCGCTCCTGCCGGTCATCCTGGCCCTGCCGGTGGCCGGGTTCGTGTTCACGGCGTTCTTCGGGCGCCGGATCGGGCGGTTCGCCTTCCTCGTCCCGCTGGTCGGGGTCGTCGCCACCTGGCTGATCGCCATGTCGGTCGTGGTGGACGTGCTGGGCGGGGGCGGCCCGCAGACCTACCACCTGTGGACCTGGATCCCGGCCGGGGCGTTCACGGTGAACCTGGACCTGTACGTGGACCAGCTGACGGCCTGCCTCCTGATCGTGGTGACCACGATCGGGATGCTCGTCCACCTCTACTCGGTGGGCTACATGGCCCACGATCCCGGGCGCTGGCGCTTCTTCGCCTACCTGAACCTGTTCATGCTGAGCATGCTGCTGCTGGTCCTGGGCGACAGCTTCCTGACCGTCTTCGCCGCCTGGGAGCTGGTGGGCCTCAGCTCCTACCTGCTGATCGGCTTCTGGTACCGGAAGCCCAGCGCGGCGCTGGCCAGCAAGAAGGCGTTCATCGTCAACCGGGTGGGCGACGTGGGCTTCGCCCTCGGGATCATGGCCATCTGGGTCGCCACCGGGACGCTGAACATCCAGGAGTCGATGGCCAAGCTCACGGCGCCGGGCGCGGTCCTGCCCATCCCGATCACGGTCATCGCGCTGCTGGTGTTCTGCGGGGCGGTGGGCAAGAGCGCCCAGTTCCCGCTCCACGTCTGGCTGCCCGACGCGATGGAGGGTCCCACCCCGGTCTCCGCCCTCATCCACGCGGCCACGATGGTCAACGCCGGCGTCTACCTCGTCGCCCGCACGAACCCGATCTTCACGGCCGCCCCCGACGCGATGGTGATCGTCGCGGCGATCGGCATCTTCACCGCGATCCTGGCCGCCTCGATCGCGTTCACCCAGACGGACATCAAGCGCGTCCTGGCCTACTCGACGCTGTCCCAGCTGGGCTACATGTTCGCCGCCCTCGGCGTGGGGGCCTATGGAGCGGCCATCTTCCACCTGATGACCCACGGCTTCTTCAAGGGCCTGCTCTTCCTGGGCTCGGGCAGCGTGATCCACTCCGTCCACGACGAGCAGGACATGAACCGGATGGGCGGCCTCTGGCGGAAGATCCCGATCACCCACTGGACGATGCTGGTCGGCACCCTGGCCATCGCGGGCATCCCGCCCCTGGCCGGCTTCTTCAGCAAGGACGAGATCCTGGGCGAGAGCTTCAAGAACGGCTTCCTGTGGGTCTGGGCGGTCGGGTTCCTCGTGGCCGGGATGACCGCCTTCTACATGTGGCGGCTCATGGGCAAGACCTTCTACGGCGCCCCGTCCGAGTACGCGAAGTCGATCTGGGACCGGATCCACGAGTCGACCTGGACGATGACCGTGCCCCTGATCCTGCTGGCCATCCCCTCGCTCGGGCTGGGCATGGCCCTGGGCCTCCCCTTCGGCGCCTCGACGCTCACCCACTGGCTGGAGCCGATCTTCGGCGCCTCCGAGGAGGCCCTCGGGCACGCCGGACGGACGTTCGAGCTGTTCGGGATCGACGGCGCCCTGATCGTCGCCAGCGTCGCGGTCGCGACGCTCGGGCTGGTCGTGGGGTTGGTCCTGTTCGGCGCGTTCCGGGCCTCGGGCCGCCGGGCGGCGGTTGATCGCATCGCGGCGGCCAACGGCGTGACCCGCTTCCTGTACCGCGGCTCGCTCAACAAGTGGTGGTTCGACGACCTGAACCACCTGCTCTTCATCGTGATCGGCGGACGGGTCGCGGCCGGGCTCTGGTGGATCGACCGGACCATCGTGGACGGCACGGTCAACGGGATCGGGCGGCTCACCGTGGATGCCGGGAGCGGGCTCCGCCGCGTGCAGACCGGCCGGGTCCAGAACTACGCCCTGGGGATCGCGATCGGGCTGATCGTGATGGCCGGGTCGTACCTCTTCATCGCGTCGCGGTAGGGGGAGGACGATGAACCTCGGATCCTTCCCGATCCTCAGCGTCATCACGTTCCTGCCGCTCGCCGGGGCGCTCGTCGTCGCGCTCATCCCGAAGAGCCGCCTGGGCACGATCCGCCTGGTCGCCCTGGGCTTCGCCCTCGCGGCGTGGGTCCTCAGCCTCGTCCTGCTGGTGGCGTTCCTGCCCCACAGCAGCGCGGTCGCCGGGCCGGCCGGCGCGTTCCAGTTCGTCGAGACCGCCGACTGGATCCCCCTCTTCGGGATCCAGTACAAGCTGGGCGTGGACGGCCTCTCGGTCGCCATGGTCGTCCTGACCACGACCCTGACCTGGATCTCCATCCTGGCCAGCTTCGCGCCGATCAAGGAGCGGGTGAAGGAGTACATGATCTCCTTCCTCATCCTCGAGGTCGGGATGCTGGGCGTCTTCGTCGCGCTGGACCTCTTCCTCTTCTACATCTTCTGGGAAGTCGTCCTCGTCCCGATGTACCTGATCATCGGGATCTGGGGCGGGGCCGACCGGATCTACGCGACCATCAAGTTCGTCCTGTACACGCTGGTCGGCTCGCTCCTGATGCTGGTCGCGATCCTGGCCACCGCGTTCACGTTCCACGCCGCGACAGGCTCGTGGCAGGGGGCCTTCGACCTCGAGAAGCTGGCCGGCTTCGGCTTCGACGGGACCTTCCAGGCGCTCGCCTTCGGGGCGTTCTTCCTGGCCTTCGCGATCAAGGTCCCGATGTTCCCGTTCCACACCTGGCTGCCCGACGCGCACGTCCAGGCGCCCACGGCAGGCTCCGTGATCCTGGCCGGCGTGCTCCTGAAGCTGGGCGCCTACGGGTTCATCCGGTTCGCGATCCCGCTCTTCCCGGCGGGCGCCCACCAGTACGCCCCGCTGATCATCGTCCTCTCGGTGATCGCGATCATCTACGGCGCGATCGTGGCCCTGGTCCAGCCGGACCTCAAGAAGCTGGTGGCCTACAGCTCGGTCAGCCACATGGGCTTCGTGACCATCGGGATCTTCATCTTCCAGGCCCAGGGGCTCCAGGGCGCGATCCTGCAGATGGTCAACCACGGCCTGATCACGGGCGCCCTCTTCCTCCTGGTGGGCGTGATCTACGAGCGGACCCACGACCGGTCGATCGCCAGGATGGGCGGCCTGGGCGCGGTGACGCCGGTCTACGCGGCCACGCTCGGGTTCTTCGTCCTCGCCTCGCTCGGCCTGCCCGGGCTGGCCGGGTTCGTCGGGGAGTTCCTGGTCTTCCAGGGAACCTTCGCGTTCAACCCGTGGGCCGCGGTGGCGATCACCTTCGTGATGATCCTGGCGGCCGCCTACCTGCTCTGGATGCAGCAGCGCCTGCTCTTCGGGCCGGTCTCGGAGTTCCTCAAGGGCCTGGGCCACCACCTGACGGACATGAAGCCCGTGGAGATCCTCACCCTCGCCCCGCTCGGGGCGCTCGTCGTGGTGCTGGGCCTCTACCCGGCGCTGGTCCTCGACCTCATCGGCGGCACGGTCAAGGCGGCGCTGGCCGCCGTCGATCCGGCGCTCGCCGCCAGCCTGCGCTGACGGGAGAGCGAAGCAGATGACCTGGTCGGACCTCACCGTCATCGCCCCGTTCGCGGCGGCCGTCGTCCTGGCGGCGCTCGTGATCCTGGTGGACATCGCGAAGCCCGGCAATCGCCCGGCCGTGCTCGGGGTGGCCCTCGCCGGCCTCGGGCTCATCGCGCTGCTGACCTGGTGGACCGGCCAGACGCCGGGCACCGCGTTCGGCGGCATGTACAAGGTCGACGACCTGACGACCTTCCTGGACTTCGTCTTCGTGGCGATCATCGCCCTGACCGTCATGTTTGCGCCCGACTACCTCGAGCCGCGCGGCCTGCCCGTCGCGGAGCTCACCGCGACGCTCGTGTTCGCGCTGACCGGGCTCATGCTCGTGTCCGCCTCGGCGGACCTCGTGGTCCTCTTCGTCGGCCTCGAGCTGATGGTCATCCCGGGCTACCTCCTGGCCGGGTACCACAAGCGGGACGCCCTCAGCACGGAGGGTGCGATCAAGTACTTCCTGCTCGGGTCGTTCTCCAGCGCGATCTTCCTGTTCGGCCTGGCCTTCGTCTGGGGCATCACCGGGACGACGCGGATCGCCGACGTCGCGACGCAGATCGGGGCGACCGTGGCCGGCAGCGCGACCATGGTCCCCGCGCTCGCCCTGGGGCTCGCGTTCCTGACGACCGGGGTCGCCTTCAAGATCGCCGCGGTCCCGTTCCACTACTGGACGCCGGACGCGTACCAGGGCTCGCCCACCCCGGTCACGGGCTACCTGTCGGTCGGTCCCAAGGTCGGGGCGTTCGCCCTGATCCTGCGCGTCTTCGCCGAGGCGCTCGCGCCGCTCCACCAGGAATGGCTGATCGTGATCTTCGTGCTGGCCGCCCTGACGATGACCCTGGGCAACCTCGTCGCGCTGACCCAGGACAACGTCAAGCGGATGCTGGCCTACTCCTCGATCGCGCACACCGGCTACATGATGGTGGGGCTGGCCGCCTTCGCGGCGGGCCAGGTCCAGGGGCTGGAGGGGCTCCTCTTCTATGGCGCGGCCTACTCGTTCATGAACCTGGGCGCCTTCGCCGTGATCGCCGCGCTCCAGAAGCGGCCCGGGGTCAGCAGCCGGCTGGAGACGTTCGCCGGCCTGGGCCGGCGCGAGCCCGTGCTGGGCATCCTGATGGTGCTCTTCCTGCTCTCGCTGACCGGCATCCCGCCGACCGCGGGATTCTTCGCCAAGGCCTACGTGATCATCGCCGCGGTCCAGGCGGGCGGCCCGCTGACCGTGCTGGCCGTGATCGCCGTGCTCAACGCGGCGGCCGCGGCGTTCTACTACCTGCGGGTCGTCGTGTACATGTACATGCGCGAGCCGCAGGGCGAGGCGAGCCCGGTTGGCCATGGCCGGCTGCTGCGCGTCGGCCTGACCATCACGGCGGTGATGACGATCGTGCTGGGGCTCTTCCCGACCCCCTTCCTGCAGGGCGTGACGTCGGCCGCCCAGGCGATCGCGGCCGGCATGAAGTAGGGGCGGCGCGGCCCGTCGCGCCGCCGGCCCGTATCGTCGCCGCGTCGGCGGCGGCCGCGATCCGGCGCCATTGGTAGGATCACCGTCGGCATGCACGGTCTCCTGCGCTGGTTCCGCTCCCGACTCCTGCCCGCCGCGGTGACCGCCGCCGGCGTGTGTCTCGTCGCGGCCGGCCTGCTCACCTACGGGACCCCGGCCAGCGCCACGCCGACCGCCGAGCCTTCCGCGTCGATCCCGTCCGCCGGGCCGAGCCCGACCCTGATCCCGATCCCGACCCTGCCCTCGTCGGCCGGGCCGTCGGCGTCGCCCGGGCCTGCCGCCGACCCGACCCGGGTGGTCATCCCCGCGCTCCAGATCGACCTGCCGGTGGTCCGGCCGCCCAACGATCCGAACCACTTCCCGTACTGCAACGTCGCGGAGTACCTGGCGGCCCTGAGCCGGCCGGGCCAGCCCGGAACGACGTTCATCTATGCCCACGCGCGGACTGGCATGTTCCTGCCGATCCTCACCAGCTCGGACGCCTCGATGAAGGGGATGCTCGTGGAGGTCTACACGAGCGACTGACCGGCAGTACCTCTACGAGGTCGTCGACGTGCTGCGCCACCAGACCAACCTGGACGTCGCCTACCAGGCGACGAACGAGCAGCTGATGCTCCAGACGTCCGAGGGCCCCCGGGGCACGATCGCCAAGACGATGCTCGTCGCCAGGCCCCTGGGATCGTCGCCGGCGGACCACGCGGCCGCGAACCCGCCTCCCCATCCGCTCGTCTGCGGATAGGCCCGGGCGGCGTCGACACCCGCGCCCGGACGGCGCCGGGTCCCGGCGCGCCCTACAGCCAGCCGAGCCGGCGCAGGGCCGCGAACAGCAGGAGCGAGGCGCCCACGATCGAGCCGCTCACGAGCCAGAACCCGATCGCCTCCTGGCCGGCGAACGCGGCGCCCGCCTCGCTCATCCCGAAGATCCCGGCGAACCCGCCGATCCCGGCCAGCACGACCGTGATGCCGGTCAACCGCTTCATGATCAGGGACAGGTTGTTGTTGACCGTCGAGAGGTAGACGTCCAGGGCGCCCGAGACCAGGTCCCGGAAGGAGTCGTACTCCTCCGAGAGGTGGACGGCGTGGTCGTAGATGTCCCGGAAGTAGATCACGTGGTCCGCGGAGATGACCGGGATCGTGCGGTTCGTGAGCTGGTTGAAGATCTCCCGCTGGGGAGCCATCACGTGGCGGATCTCGACCAGGGAGCGCTTCATGGCGAAGACGTTCTCCAGCGTGTCCCGCCCGGCCCGGTCGACGATCTGGTCCTCCAGGTCATCGATCTGGTCCTCGATCCGGTCGAAGACCGGGAAGAAGTCGTCGACGATCGAGTCGAGGAGGGCCCAGGCCAGGTAGTCCGCGCCCTCCTTGAGGACCGGGGCGACGCCCTCGCGGAGGTGGGGCGACCGGCGTGGATCCCACTTCTTCGTGTGGACGGTCAGCAGGAACGAGCTGCCCAGGACGAAGTCGATCTCCTCGGGCAGCAGCTTCTGGTCCCAGGTGAGCGTGAACGCCACGATGTGCGCGTGATCCCCGGTCAGCTCGATCTTGGGGCGCTGGTTGCGCTCCTCGATGTCCTCGGCCACCAGCGGGTGCAGCCCCAGCTCGGCGGCGACCGCCCTGATGAGCGGTGGCGACGCATCCGTCAGGTCGATCCAGTGGAGCGCCGTCGACTCGCCGACGGAGTGGCGCAGCGCCTCGAGCCCGACGAGCGCGCGATGCTCTCCGTCGCGCCAGTGCTCGATGCGCAGGGCGCGCTCGGCCTCCGCGACGAGCTCGGGCGGGTAGTCGGCGGGGAGCGGGTCGCGGGCTGGACCGGGCGGGACCGGGTCGTCCGGGGCGGCGGTCGGCACGGCGACTGGCTCAGGGGGCGGTCCCTGTTCCGGGCTCGGCTCGCGGGTCACCATCCATGCCTCCGGATGCGGCCGCCGGAGCTGCGCCCGACGCGTCGCCCGAGAGCATACGCGCTCGCCTGCCGAGGGCGAGGCCGGCCGGCAGCGCCGCGGCGGTCACCCCGGCGGCGACCAGGAAGAGGGCGACCATCGTCTCGGCCGCCTTGCCGGCCGCCCACGTCTCCAGGGCATCCACCACCAGCGGGTCGCGCAGGTCCCGGCTCGCGAGCGCTGGCGGCACGATCGAGCGGTAGGCATCCGGCGACCCGAAGACCTGGGCGGAGAAGCGATCGATGGCGGTGGAGCCATAGGCGGTCAGCACGGCCAGGCCGATCGCCATCCCGATCATCCGGGCGACGGTGACCGTGGCGCTGGCAGCGCCATACCGGCTCGGGCCCACCGACTCGACGGCAGCCGTCGAGCGCGGCGTGATGGTCAGCCCGAAGCCGAGGCCGAAGAGGCCGCCCGCGGCCGCGACGATCGGCATCGTGACGGCCGCGTTCCAGGTTCCCATCCAGGCCAGCCCCGCGATCGAGGCTCCCAGGCCGAGCGCGGTGACCGCCCGGAACGACAGGTGGCGGACCAGCCAGCCACTGGCCAGCGCCCCGACCGCGGTCGCCGCGGCGAGGCCGCCCAGGGCGACCCGCTGCACGTCCGGGCCGCCGTAGAGCACGCGGTCCACGAAGACGGCGGATCCCACGATCGCGGTCGCGAACCCGTAGCCCGTGAGCAGGCTGACCAGCGCGGCCGACGAGAAGACCCGCCCGGCGAAGAGGCGCGGATCGAGGAACGGGTCCGGCCGGCGCAGGCCGAGGATCACGGCCAGGGAACCCGCCACGAGCCCGCCCCCGACCAGGCCGGCCGACAGGACGGCCGGGTCCAGCCCGAACGGGGTGCCCTGCCCGCCGGCCTCGCCGAGGAGCGTGACCCCCAGGAGGATCGCGGCGAGGGCCAGCGTGAACAGGGCGGCACCCCCGACGTCGACGCGCGTCCGCGTGCGCGGAGTGTCCCAGCCCGCGGTGGCGGCCCAGGCGAGGACGAGCCCAGCCAGGCCGACAGGCACGTTCACGTAGAAGACCCAGCGCCAGGCGGGCGCGAGCGAGTCCACCAGCGGCCCGCCCAGGATGCCGAGATGGGCCAGGGCCGCGTCCGGGCGGACGGCGTCGAGGATGGCCGCGCCCAGGAACGGGCCCGCGGCCATGCCCAGGAAGGTGAGCGCTCCGATCACCCCCAGGGCGCGCGGACGGGCATGCCCCTCGTACAGGTGCGAGGCCGCCGCGGTCGCGACCGGCACGAGCGCCCCGCCGCCGAGGGCCTGGACCACGCGCGCGAGGACCAGCTCGTCGAGGGTCTGGGCGCGCCCCGCCAGGAGGGACCCCAGCGTGAACGCGACGAGGGCCAGGAGGAAGAGCCGACGCACGCCCCACAGGTCGGCGAGCCGGCCCGCGAGCGGCATCGTGGCCACGTAGACCAGGAGGTAGGCATTGATGATCCAGCTCGCCCGCCGGAGCTCCGTCCAGGAGGCCAGGTCGGCCACGATCGCCGGCAGCGCGACCGCCGTGATCATGAGCTCGAGCCCGGAGAGGAAGACGCCCGTCCCGAGCACGGTCAGCAGGACGATCGCGGCGCGGCGGTCCATGCTGGCAGTGTACGAGGCGCGCGGCGGCCGGCCGGGCCTGCCGAGGCGACCTCGAACGTCGGGTGGGAGTGCGATGCCCCCGGGAATTGAGATCGAGCGCAAGTACCTGCTCTCCCGGAAGCCTTCGCCCGAGACGCTCGCGGCGCTGGGGGCGCGGCCGAAGCGGCTGGAGCAGGTCTACCTGCGCCAGACGGACGACTGGGTGCGGCGCATCCGGCGGATCGAGGCGGAGGGCGAGGTGCGCTTCGTCGAGACCCGCAAGCGCGCTGTCCGCGTGGGCGCGTCCGCGGCAGGGTCGGGCCCCGGCGCAGCCGCCACGCTCGAGGAGCTGGAGGCGGACCTCACGGCCGACGCCTATGCCGCCCTCCTCGCCGACGCGGACCCGGGGCGGCGCCCGATCCGCAAGGTCCGCCACGTCATCCGGTGGGCCGGCTGGACGCTGGAGCTCGACATCTTCGAGGTGCCGCCCGGACTGGTCCTCCTCGAGATCGAGCAGGAGGTGGCGACGGACGTCCCCGAGCTGCCGCCGGCGATCGAGGCCTTGCGCGTCAGGGAGGTCACCGACGAGCCGGAGTACACCAACCACTGGCTCGCCCGCCGCCCGGCCGTCGACGTGGCCCAGGGAGCGGCCCGGGAGCGGCCCGATCGGTTGACGCGCGCCGCCGACCTGTCGCACGCTCTCCCCATGCCCGACCCAGACGATCGCGACGAACCCGAGGAAACGGAGGACCTCCCGCCGACGGAGGCCGCGCGCGATCGACGTCGCGACCACGATGCCGGTGCCGCCAAGCGAGCCGGCATGCGGACCGGCCTGGCCAAGCAGTTCAAGCAGGTCCTCGACGCCCAGGCCCGCCGGGGCCGCGAAGCCGAGGCCGCCCGCGAGGTCGAGCCCGACGATCGACCCCCGTCCCGGCCGCGCGTCCGGAGGCGCCCGAAGCCGCCCCCGTGAGCGAGGGCTGACGCCCTGGCCCGGGCCTTGACACCCTGCGGCGCGCTGCCTACCATCAACGTCGCTTTATATAAACGGACGTTGTATCCGTCCCGTCCCGCCCGGCAAGGCCGGCGCGACTCCCTCCCGGAGGACCCACCCTGAGCCCCTCGCCCGCCCGGATCCGCGGAACCATCGCCGCGCTGGTGGACCAGCCGGACGACCTGCGGGAGCTGCGCGTCTTCCACAAGGCGCTGGCCGACGTGAACCGCCTCCGGATCGTCCGCCACCTCGCCGAAGGACAGGCCACGGTGACCGAGCTGATCGATCACGTCGGCCTCTCCCAGCCTCTCGTGAGCCATCACCTGCGGCGCCTCCGCGAGGCCGGCCTCGTCACGAGCCGCCGCGCCGGCCGGGAAACGATCTGCACGCTCCGCGCCGAGGCCTTCGTCGAGAGCGCGGCCCGCGAACGGGCCGTCCTCGGCTACGCCGGCGGACGCGCCGGCTGAACGGCGAGCGGCAGATGACCATCTCCAACGACAGCCGCGCGCGGATCAAGAAGGCAGGCGAGCCGATCGCCCTCTTCCTCGGCCGGCTGGGCCTGACACCGGACGGGCTCACCCTGGTCGGGTTCGGGATCACGGCCGGCGGGGCCGTCCTCCTCGCCAACCAGCTCTGGCTCGTGGGCGGCCTCGTCGTCTTCTGCGGCGCGATCTTCGACATGTTCGACGGGACCCTGGCCCGCGCCACGGGGCGCGTCTCGAAGCTCGGTGGCTTCATGGACAGCGTCTTCGACCGCTGGGGCGAGGGGCTCGTCTACATCGGCCTCGTGTGGGGCACGCTCGACCTGGGCCTCTGGCGGCCCGTCGTGCTGAGCGCGGCCGCCATGGCCGCCGCCTTCATGGTCAGCTACACGCGGGCCAAGGCCGAGGGCCTCGGCTTCTCCGCGGGCACCGGGATGGCGGCCGTCGGCCTCGCCCCGCGCGAGGTGCGCGTCGTCATCCTCACCGTCGGGCTGGTCGCGGCCGGGCTCCTGCCCGGCTTCCCGAGCGACATGGACCTCCCCGGAGCGCAGGCCTACCCGCTTTCGGCGCTGGCCCTGGAGGCCGCCCTCGGGCTCATCGCCCTCCTCGGGACGATCACCGTCATCCAGCGCGTCCTGCACGTTCGCCGGCAGGCCGCCCGGGCGGAGGCGACCGAATTGCCCAGCTGACCCGACCACCAACTCGATCCATCGTCGTATCCAGTCAACCCACCAGCCGAGGAGCACGGAAACAGGAGCCATGGCCAAGAAGAGCGACAACGGGAGCGCAAAGAGCGTGAACAGCAACGGGCAGAGCGCGGACGGGACCGGCCGCTGGGCCGGCGCGAAGCGCAAGGACGGGAAGATCCGCGTCGCGATCGTCGGCGTGGGCAACTGCGCCAGCAGCCTCGTCCAGGGGCGCTACTACTACGAGAACGCCCGGGAGGGCGACTTCGTCCCCGGCCTCATGCACGTCAACCTGGGTGGCTACCACATCCGCGACATCGAGTTCGTGGCCGCCTTCGACATCGACAAGGAGAAGGTCGGCAAGGACCTCTCCGAGGCGATCTACTCGGGCCAGAACAACACGTTCGTCTTCCAGCAGGTCGCGCCCATCGGCGTGACGGTGGACCGCGGGATGACCCACGACGGCCTGGGCAAGTACCTCAGCCAGGTGATCGAGAAGGCGCCCGGCCCCACGGCCGACGTCGTCGGGATCCTCAAGGAGCGCGAGGTCGACGTGATGGTCTCCTATCTCCCGGTCGGGAGCGAGGAGGCCACCAAGTGGTACGTCGAGCAGGCCCTCAAGGCCGGCGTCGCCTTCGTCAACGCCATCCCCGTCTTCATCGGTCGCGAGCCCTACTGGCAGCGCCGCTTCGCCGAGGAGGGGCTGCCCGTCATCGGCGACGACATCAAGAGCCAGGTCGGCGCGACGATCACGCACCGCGTCCTGACTCGCCTGTTCATGGACCGCGGCGTCCGCATCGACCGGACCTACCAGCTGAACTTCGGCGGGAACACGGACTTCCTGAACATGCTCGAGCGCGAGCGCCTCGAGTCCAAGAAGATCTCCAAGACGAACGCCGTCACCTCGATGCTCGACTACGAGATGAAGCCGGAGGACATCCACGTCGGTCCCTCCGACTACGTGCCCTGGCTCAAGGACCGCAAGTGGTGCCACATCCGGATGGAGGGCACGACCTACGGCGACGTGCCCCTCAACATGGAGCTCAAGCTGGAGGTCTGGGACAGCCCGAACAGCGCCGGCGTCATCACCGATGCCATCCGCTGCCTGAAGCTGGGCCTGGATCGTGGCCTCAAGGGCACGCTGGTCGCGCCCTCGAGCTACTTCATGAAGAGCCCGCCCCAGCAGATCCACGACGACATCGCGTTCAACCGGGTGGAGGCCTTCATCCGGGGCGAGGACAACGAGACCCTCGTCGGCACCGAGGCCATCAGGAAGCCGGCCTACCGAACCCTGGCCAAGCCCCACACCGCCGCGAAGGCCGCCGCGCAGTGACCTCCGCCCCCGGGACACCCGGCGCCCTCGACGGGGCGCCGGGAGCCGCGGCGCGCGAGCCGGCGCGGAGGCCGTCCGGGTCGACCGATGCCGGTGGGGCGCATCTTCGGGCCCCCCACCGGCGCACGACGACGGGTCCCCGCCTCCGCGAGAAGCTCGTGCTCATGGGCTATCGGACCGGGGAGTGGACCCTGGCGCGCCTGCCCTGGGGTCCCACGATCTGGGTCGGCGGGTGGCTCGCGGTCGTGTCCTACTGGCTCTGGCCCGCCAAGCGACGGATCGTGCAGGGCAACTGCGCCCGCGTCCTGGACCTTCCGCCGACCGACCGGCGGGTCGCCGCGCTGGCCCGCAAGGTCTATCGCAGCCAGACCCGCTGGGTCGTGGAGCTGATGCGCATGTCCCGCATGGAGCGCCCCGCGCTGGCCGCCCAGATCGACGACGCCGGGGGCGCCCACCTCGAGAAGACGTGGCGGGACAACGGCGCGCTCGTCTGCGTCGGGGGGCACTTCGGCAACAACGAGGCCGGCGCGGCCGGGATGGCCAGCCGCGGCCTCCCCTTCAGCGCAGTCGCCGAGGACACCGCCTACCACGAGCTGTTCGAGTGGCTGGCCGCGGGGCGCCGGCGCTGGGGCATCGAGGTCGTGCCCTGGCGGAACCTGCGCGGCACGTTCCGCGTGCTGCGCAAGGGCGAGATCCTGGCCCTCCTCGTGGACTGGGGCTATCGGCCGGACGGCGTGCCCGTGCGCTTCCTGGGCGCCTGGACCACGTTCCCCGCCGGTCCGGTCGTGCTGGCCGCCAAGACCGGCGCCGCGATCGTGCCCTTCTCGGTGCCCCGCGACGGTCGACGCTTCCGGACGGTCGTCGGCGATCCGATCCGCGTCGCCTCGACGGCTCCCGCCGAGCTGGTCCGGGCGACCCAGGCCTACGTCGACGTGATCGAGGCGGCGATCCGCCGCGATCCCGCCCAGTGGGTGGTGTTCAAGCCGATGTGGCCGCACGACCCGGCCGTCCGCGAGCGGCTCGAGGCGCAGGCGAAGGCCGCGCTGGCCGGTGCCTCGGACGGCTGGACGCTGGACAGCGGGGCCGGCACCCCGGGCGCGCCCGACGGCTCGAGCGGGCCCGCCGCGGGCGCGGGTTGATGTCCCTGCCCGCGTCCTCGGTGGGGGGCGGCCGCGGGACGGCGGGACAGCGGGCGCGCGTCGTGCTCCTCGGTGCCGTGGCCGCGCTCGTCGCGCGGCTGCCCACCGGCCTGGTGGGCGCGCTCGCGGACTCGATCGGGGAGCTCTGGTATCGCGCCACGCCGGGACGCGCGGCCATGGCTCGGGCGAACCTCGGGCGCGTCTGCGCCAACCTGGCGGCCACCGGGCGCGGATCGGCCCGCGGCCGTGCCGCCGCCGCGGATCCGGACGTCCTGGAGCGCCTCGTCCGGGGGACCTACCGCCACGCGGTCCGGACCTACGCCGAGTCGTTCCGCCACGCCGCCATCGCCCGGGAGCTGGATGCTCGACTCACGATCGAGAATCCGGCCGCGGTCGAGGCCGCGTTCGACGGCCGGGCCGCGGTCTTCGCGACGATGCACTTCGGCTCGCTGGAGGCGCAGTCGGCCGTGATCGAAGGGCGGGCCCACTCCCTGATCACGTCGCCGATGGAGACGGTCGGCGATCCCGAGCTGCAGGGCTTCCTCGCCCGGACGCGGGGCACGCCGAAGATCCGCCTGGTCGGCCTGCGGGAGGCCCGGCGCGAGATGCGGGCGGCCCTCGCCCGGGGCGAGCTGGTGGGCATCGTGGCGGACCGCGACGTCCTGGGCGGCGGGGTTGCCGTCCCGCTGTTCGGCTCGCCGGCCCCGCTCCCGGTCGGCCCCGCGCTCCTCGCGGTGGAGGAGGACGTGCCGATCCACGTGGCCGGCATCCGGCGCCTCCAGGGCGAGCGCTTCGCGGGCCACCTCGAGACGATCCGGCCCGCGGTCGTCGCGCCCGAGTCCGGCGGGCCGGGCAGGCGGCGCGCCCGGGTCGAGGCCGTGCTGGCGGCCGAGGCCGCCGCGTTCGAGCACTTCGTCGGCGAAGCCCCGGAGCAGTGGTGGGCGGTCTTCTTCCCCATCTGGCCGGACCTCGGGCCGGCCACGCGGCGCGCCCGGTGAGCGACCCGATCGGCGGCCGCGCCGCGCGGGATGGCGCCCCGGATCGAGCCGCCCGCGGCGCGTGGGCGGCGACCCACCATTCGGCGGGCGGTCCCGACGTGGCGGCCCCGCATGGCCGGGCGGACCTCCACATCCACACGCTCGCCTCGGACGGGACGGACGGGATCGAGGCGATCCTGGCCCGGGTCATGGAAGCCACCGACCTCGACGTGATCGCGATCGCGGACCATGAGCGGATCGACGCAGCGCTGGCCGCGCGGGCCCTGGCCCGCGCCCGGGACCTGCCCCTCGAAGTCGTCGTCGGCGAGGAGATCACCACCCGTGACGGCCACCTCCTGGCCCTCTTCATCGAGGAGCGGATCCGCCCGCTGCGGCCGATGCGCACGTCGATCGGCGAGATCCACGAGCAGGGCGGGATCGCGATCCCGGCCCACCCGCTCTTCCCGTACCCGATGTGCGTCCAGGCCTGGACCCTCCGGGCGCTGCTCCGGGGAGACGACCCGCGGGTGCGCCCGGACGCGCTCGAGGCCTTCAACCCGACGACGTTCGGGCGGTTCGTCCATCGGCGGGTCGTTACGTTCGCGGCGGAGCTCGGGGTGCCGGTCGTCGGCAACAGCGACGCGCACGACGCACGGGCGGTCGGGCTGGGCGTCACGACGTTCGAGGGATCGAGCGCGGAGGACCTGCGCAGCGCGATCCTCCAGGGGACGACCGGGTGGCACGGGTCGTTCCACGGCACGGTCTCGCAGCTGCCCACCTTCGGCCGCCAGCTGCGCAAGTACGGCCGGGACCTGCGGGCCGAGGTCGGGGGCAGGGTGCGTCGGACGGGGACGGGCCGCGACCTCGGCTACCCGACCGGGACGCTCCGGCCGCCCGGCCGGGACGATCCGGGGCCCAGCCGGGGGATCGATCCCGCCACCGGCGGCGGGGCCGCCGCCGGGGAGGAGGGACCGGCGTGAAGATCGGCCTGGTGACGCCCTACATCTACCCGCTCCCGGGCGGCGTCAACGATCACGTCGGCCAGCTCTACGAGAACCTCCGTGCCCGCGGCCACGACGTCCGCATCCTGAGCGCGCGCCACGGGCTCCAGCGGGTGTCGGAGGGCGACGTCATCCGGATCGGGACGGGGTTCTCCGTTCCGGCGAACGGGAGCATGGGCACCCTGACCGTCGCCTTCCGCTACGAGCGCGACATCCGGGCGGTGCTGGACGCCGAACGCTTCGACCTCCTTCACTTCCACGAGCCCTTCGTCCCGTTCCTCTCGCTGATGACCCTGCGCGAGTCGGCCAGCGTCAACGTGGCGACCTTCCACGCCTATGCGGGCTACGCGCCCGGCTACCAGCTGGGCGGGCGGATGCTCCGGCGCGTCGTCTCCGAGAAGCTGCACGGGCGGATCGCGGTGAGCGCCGCGGCCCGCCACTTCGCGGACCGCTACCTCCCGGGCGACTTCAAGGTGATCCCGAACGGCGTGGACCTGCACCGCTGGGCCCAGGCGGTCCCCATGGCGCGCTGGCAGGACGGCACCGCGAACATCCTGTTCGTCGGCCGGTTCGAGCCCCGCAAGGGCCTCGTGCCGCTCCTCAAGGCATTCAGGATCCTGCGCAAAAGCGGGCTGGACTGCCGGCTCCTCGTCGTGGGCTCAGGGCCCCAGGAGCGCGAGGCGCGCCGCTACGTCATGACCCGCCGGCTGGAGCAGGTCGAGTTCCTGGGCCGCGTCTCCGAGGCGGACAAGGTCCAGCTCTTCCGGACGGCGGATGTCTACGTCTCGCCGGCCACCGGCCGCGAGAGCTTCGGGATCGTCCTCCTCGAGGCCATGGCCGCGGGAACGGCGATCGTCTGCTCCGACATCCACGGCTACAAGGGCGTCGTGAAGCGCGGTGAGCAGGCCCTCCTGGTGCCCCCCGGCGAGGCCAGGCCGCTGGCCGAGGCGATCGGGCGGCTCCTGGCGGATCCTGCCCTGCGCGAGCGCATGGGCGCCAGCGGGCAGGAGCGGGTCCGCGAGTTCGGCTGGGATCGCGTGGCGGCCCGGGTCGAGGCCTACTACGGGTTCGTCATCCGGCGGCTCGCGGCCCAGGGGACGCTCCCGCCCGGCTTCAACGCGGAGGTGCCGCCCGACCCGCGCACGGTCGGCGGTGGGCCGGACGGCAGCCCTGGCGGCGACCCGGACGACCGCGCCTAGCCCGAGCGACGGACCGGCCTGCGCTCGTCGCGCGCCGCGCCGCGCCGCGCCGCGCCGAGCCGGGCCAGCGGCGCCCGGAGCGCCCCGGGCGGCCGTCAGGCTGCCCCGCCGTCAGGCTTCCGGCTCGCCCCCGGGCACCGCCTCGTCGGCCTCGCGCTCGGCGAGCGCGATCCGCCAGACCCACACGGCGTAGGCCAGGACCATGGCGGCCGCGAGGGTGACCCCGGCGAGGAGCAGCGGCTCGAGGCTGCTGAACGAGACGGTGAAGGCCGGGTCCGTGTTCACCGCGAACTGGAACGGGTACATCCAGGTCGGCAGGAGGGCCTGGTAGTAGTTGTAGACCGTGTTCGGGAGGGGCAGCCCGGACAGGTTCGGGTACATCGCGACGCCCACGACGAGCGCCGTCAGGACGATCCCGACGGCGAAGCGCCGGGGCGAGCGGGCCGACCACGCCACCCAGGCGAGCGGGCCCAGGACGAGCAGCAGCAGGAGCGCCAGCATCTCGCCCGGGATGCTGGGCGTCTCGATGAACGGCTGGGCCGGCAGCATCAGGGCAGCAACCACGAGGGCCGCGCCGGATGCGACCCCGGTCCAGATGAGCCGCCGGCCGGCCGGGCCGGCCTCTTCGGGCCCCGCTCCCCCGCGGACCGCCCGATCGAGACGGACGAGCTGCCAGACGAGCGCGCCCCCGCCGACGATGAGGACCACGATCAGGCCGGTCACCTGGGCCGTCAGCGAGATCGGCAGCGCGGACGCGGAGCTGCACGCCTGCGAGCCGGGGTTCGCCTTGGCCACGTTGGCCAGCAGGCACAGCGGGGCCCGGCCCACCCACATCACGACCGGCAGCACGAGCGCGCCGACCGCCGCCCCGCGGGCGAGCATCCAGGTCCGGCGCGACGGCCCGTGCCAGAGGTCGGCCACGAAGTAGGCCAGGGCCAGCAGCACGAACGGCAGCGTCGAGTAGTAGTGGTACTGGAACGTGGCCCGGTCGATCCGGGACCAGGCCAGCCACAGGCAGGCGATCATGATCACGATCAGGCCGAGGGCGTTGCTCCGGCGCCGGAACGCCTGGAAGGCCGCGTAGGCCACGGCCGGGATGGAGAGCCACCAGAGGACCAGGTTCCCGGCGTCGTAGATCGCCCCCCTGGTCGAGCCGGCGAACGAGTCGTCGTAGAACCAGACCGGCTTGAGGTCCAGCGGCCAGGCCCACCAGGGGGACGAGGCCGCGTGGGCCGCGCGCAGGTTGTTGTGGTAGTCGTACATCGACTTCGTGAGGTCGAGGAGAGTCTGGCCGGCGTGGCCCGGCGGCCATTGCCCGACGAGCGGCGTGCCCGGTCCGAAGATCTGCGGCGCGCCGGCCGCGCCCAGGGCCCACGGCACGTAGCTCAGGACGTAGACGGCCAGGGGGATGGCCAGGAGCGAGACCGCGGCCCAGGCGATCGGCAGGCCGAACCCCCAGCCCGGCCGCAGCCACCCGTCGGGAGCCGTTGAGGGCGGGGCGAGGAGCGTCGCCGGGTCGTCGGGCGAGCGGGGCGGGGCCAGCGGTCCGAACCCCAGCCGGCCCCCGGCCCAGAAGCAGGCGACCGCGACGGCGGCGAGAGCGAAGAGTGCCAGCGCCGCGACGAGCGCATAGCCGGCAATGCCCAGGGCGGTGTGGGCCGCGATGATCGGGGAGCCCTCGCCGGGCCCGACGGCGGCCGGCACGGTCACGGAGATGGGACCGAGGGCCAGGGCGGCCAGGCCGGCGGCCGCCCCCAGGACCAGCGGCCCGCCGATCGCGATCCGGACCTCGTCCGCGGTCCAGGCGATCGGGTGGAGGACGGCCAGCGTCGCGGCCAGGAGGGTCGCGCCGATCATGACCAGGAGGAACGTGAGGTTGCCGCCGGTGGTCGCGGCGGGACCGACCTGGATGGCCATGTAGCCGAGGACGCCGGCGCCCGCCGCGAGCCCCAGGACGACGAGGACGCGGCCGAGTGCGGAGCGCAGGAGGAGCAGGATCCCCAGGGCGCCGATCGCGTACAGGGCGACCCACTTCGAGGCGAGGCCAAGGCCGAGCAGGAGCCCGACGACGGGCATCCCGAGCCAGAACGCGGCGCGGCCCCTCCAGGCGCCCATCCAGATCGCGGCGAAGACCGTGACCGCGGCGACCACGAAGAAGTCCACGTACGAATCGTTCATGGCGATCCGTTGCTGGACGAAGAACATCCCGTCGAGCAGCCCGAAGAGGCCCGCGAGCACGGCGACCGAGCGCCGCCGGAACAGGAACCTTGCCAGCAGGAAGAGGAACCCCGCCATCAGGGCGCCGGCGATGACGCCGGGCAGGCGCCAGGCGAAGGCGTGCTGCCCGATCGAGACGGCGGCGCTCCTCCCGTCCGCCGCGAACGCGAGGAGCTGCTGGCGGTCCTCGCTGGGGTACTGGGCGTTGACGTCGGCCGCCCAGGCGACCGGCGCGAAGGGGAGCGCGGCGTCGGCGAAGACGCTGTTCCCGCGCGGCTCGACCACGTAGATCGTCCATCCGGTGCCGTCCGGAGTCCGCCCCAGGGCGTGGACGAGCTGGCTGGCCGGATCGGAGTAGAGCCGGCTGATCGACGCCGGCATCCACACGGTCTTGTCGGTGGAGAAGGCCATCCCGGGGTCGCTGGGGATCGGGATCGTGATCAGCTGGGCGCCATTGGCGGCGTAGAGCGTCGGCTGCTCCAGGCCGTCGACGTGGGCCAGGCTCGTCGCGCCGCCCGCGAGCGGCACGGTCCCCGTGATCCGACCGGTGCCCGGGTCCAGGAGGGCGACGCCGTCTGCCGTTGCGACCGCCACCCGCGTCGTGTCCTGGATGGTCAGTCCCGGCAGCTTCCCCGCGGCGATGGCGTCGTCGACGGCCTTGCGGTGATCCCCGAAGTCGGACGTGATCGTGACGAGGGGGGCCGACAGGCCGAGCAGCTTCTCGTAGGTGGCGGCCTGGCCGCCGAGCAGCGTGACCAGCTCCTTCGCGGCGGCGGCCGGATCGGGCACGTCCGGGATGGACGCGACGAGCGCCGGCAGGGAGCCCGCGTCCGCCACGTCGGCGATCCTCGGCAGCGTCACGGTCGAGAGCAGGGCGCCGGTCAGGGAGTCGTAGGTGACCAGCCTGTCCCCCGGCAGGCGGGCCAGGAGGAGCGTCCCGTCCGAGGTTGTCCAGATCTTCTCCACGGCGACCCCCGTGGTCGCCACGGGCACCTGCTCGAGCGGCGTTGCATCGGCCTGGCCCGCAGCGGAGGCCCGCAGCTCGCCCGTGGGCGCATCCGTCGAGATCGCCACGATGCTCCCGGACGACGTGCCGACCAGGACGCGCCGGCCCGGGATGTCGAGGGCCAGCGCCTGGGCACCCGGGATCTCGTAGGTGGCCAGCCGATCGCGGGTGAGCAGGTCGTAGACGCGCAGCTCGGTGCCGGTCGTGATGTAGAGCCGTTCGCCGCCCCGGCGGGCCGGCTGGCCGGCGCTCGCCGCGTCGTCCCAGCGCGGTTCGATCGCCGTGTCGGTGACCGGCACGCCGAGCACCCCGCTGGAGACCACCTGGTCGTTGCCGAAGGCCACCAGCCCGCCGGCGATCGCGTACTTGGCGAGATGCGGGTGGGTGTACTCGTAGATCGAGTGCGGCTGGCCGTAGCGCCAGTCCTGGAGGAACTCGGCCGCGGTGCGGGCGTGGTAGACCTCGTCGAAGTGCATCCGGCCCGGCTCGCCCAGGCGGAACGTGCGCAGGACGAGCGACGCGACCACGAAGACGACCAGCAGCCACAGGTCCAGCCGGTCGAGGCGCCCGCCACCCTCCCCGTGGAGCAGCGGGGAGCGATCGAAGCGCTCCCTGACGGCCCGGCCGAGCGATGCGGCCCCGGCCGCGGTCGTGGCGGCGGCGGTCGCGAGCCGCCCGGTCCGGGCGTCCTCCTCGCCACCCTCCGGAGGCCGGGTCGCCCCGGCGGCCGGGCCGGCCTGCCCCGTGAAGGGCCGGGAAGCCACGTCCCGGTCCGGGGTCGCCCCGCCGGCCGGGCCGGCCGGATCACCCGGGACCCCTGGCCCGGATACGCCTTCCGGCAGCGGCTCGCCCCAGGCAGCCTCCTCGTCAGGCGTTGTCCGGCCGTCGACCTCCCGGGGGGCGGGCCGGAGCAGGTTCCCGATCGCCCCCGCGAACCCGACGGCATGGAGCACGACGGCGAGCGTGACGCCCTGGCTCGAGCGGAACACCTCTGAGGCCTTCGTGCCCAGCCCGCCGAGCATGTCGAGCATGGGAGCCAGGCCGATGTTCTCGTAGAACGGGGTCGTCAGGATGCCGTACAGGTTCATGAAGTTCGCGACCGCCAGCGTGCCGTAGATCGCCGCCCAGCGCGGGCTGACCGCCACCACCACGGCCCCCAGCGCGAAGAACGGGTACAGGTAGCGCTCGTGGACCCGGGTCGGCAGCACGAAGAACGCGATCGCCATGACGGTCAGGGCCACCAGGAACGTCCGCCGGTCGTCGCGGCGCCAGATGACCACGCAGAAGGCCGCGATCGCCACGAGGATCAGCCCGGTTCCCACGAGCAGCGCCGGCAGGCCCAGGATGGAGAAGGACGTGTCGCACTTGCCCGGGATGAGCATGTCGCAGATCCACGTCCCGGTCGCCGCCAGGCCGCTGCCGTCCTGGGCCAGGAGCGCCCACGGGTTGTAGGCGTTGACCGTGATGTACGGGTAGCCGCCCGCCGTGGAGACGATCTGCGTCGCCAGCCGGAGGATCGTGATCCCGAACGGGACGCACACGACCTGGGCGGTCACCAGGCCGACGGCGGCGATGCTCACCAGCCGACCCAGCCCGTGGCCCAGGCGCGGGTCGCGGTAGGCGAGCGCGACCAGGGAGGCGACGGCGACGCCCGTGAGCCCCCCGAGGACGAGCGGGGCGGCCTGCGACCCGCCGCCCACGACGGCGAGGACGGCGAGGGGGATGACGGCGCCGGCCCGAAGCGCCCAGGCGATGGGCTCGTCGAACCACCAGCCCGGGGCCCCGCCGGCCGGCGGGCCAGCGTCGAGCCGAATGCCCGGCGCGACCCCGGCATCCCCTCCGGGCCCGGCCGCCGCATTCCGGCGTCGCCACTCGCGGCGCACGATGAGCACCGCGGCCAGCGGGATCAGGATCCCGAACTGGGGCTTGATGATCGCCGCGATCGTGGTCAGGATCGCGGCGCGCCCGTCGCGCCCCTTCCAGAGCTCCCGGACGGCCAGGACGAGGACCAGGGTGCCGACCGAATCGACCTGCGACCAGACCGCGCTGTCGAACCAGGTCGTGGGCACGAACAGGACGATCGCTGCGGCCACGAGCCCGGCCCGGCGGCGGCCCGAGAGGTCCACCGTGAGCATGAAGACGGCCACCGCCAGGCCCAGGTCGGCGAGGATCGCGGGCAGCTTGAGCATCTCGCCGGGACCGGACCCCGGGCCGCCGAGGAACCCCGCCACCGTCCCCAGGGCCCACAGGACGTAGAGGTAGCCGGGCGTGTAGTCCAGGAAGAACCCGCGGTCGTAGATGCCCCACGGCCCGTTCCGGGCGAGCTGGGCGGACCAGGCGTCGAAGCTCTGGACGTCCACCTTGAACCCGGAGCCGGGCAGGAGGACGTATGCGATGATGAGCCGCAGGGCAAGGCCGATGGCGAGGAGGACGCCGAGCGGGAGGGCGACGTCGCGCAGGCGCACGCCGAACGGCTCGTCGGACCCCGCTCGCTCGCCCGGCGCGGGGCCTGTCACGAGGGATCGGCCTCCTGGATCGAGCGCTGGAATGGACCGGAGTATAGCCGAGGGCCCCGCCCCCCCTTTCCGGGCGGACGCGCGCGACCTGCCCGCCCGGACGACCGTCGTCGCGGGCGCGATCCTCGTCGTCCTGTTCCTGGCCCTGTACGTCCTGACCCGGCCCGCCTACCAGGTCGTCTACAACCACTTCGTCTGGCAGGCGGACGCCTTCCTCCACGGCCGGGCCGCGATCGACTACCCCGTCGCGGAGGGAAATGGCCAGCCCGGGAACGCCTTCTTCAACGACGTGGTCCCGGTCGTCAACCCGGACGGCTCCGCGACCGGTCTCGGGATGATCCCGTTTCCGCCCCTCCCGGCGATCGTCCTGCTGCCCTTCGTCGCGGCGTGGGGCATCGCCACGGACGAGGGCCTGATCACGGCGCTCCTGGGCGCCCTGGACGTGGCGCTCGCGTTCTGGCTGCTCGGCCGGCTCCCGATCCGGCCGTCGGTCAGGGCGGCGATGACGATCTTCGCCGGTGCGGGAGCGGCCCTCTGGTATGCCGCCTCGATCGGGACCACCTGGTTCCTCGCCCACGTCGTGGCGGTTGGCCTCCTGTTCGCCGCGCTGGCGATCGCGCTGGAGGCTGACCAGCGCCGGCGCGACCGCGATCCCGCGGCGGTGGCTCCCCTGCTCGACGGTCGGCAGGTCCTGGCCGGGTTCCTGATCGGGCTCGCCGCCACCAGCCGGCTGACCGTCGCCTTCGGCGTCGTCTTCCTCCTGTTCGTGGGGGGCGGGAGCAGCTGGCTCCGCCGGGGGCTGGCGGCGGGAGTCGGCGTGGCGATCCCGGTGGCCTGCCTGCTGGCCTACAACCTGGCCGTCTCCGGGACGCTCTTCAACCCCGTCTACGACCAGCTCTACCGCTACGAGGTCATCGCCTACCCGGAGCTGCACTACAACGCCGGCTGGGCGCTCCAGGACCTCCGCTACATCCCGCAGAATCTCGGGATCATGCTGCTGGGCTCGCCGACCCTGATGCCCGCCTGCGACCCGGACGTCTCCCGGACGCTCTGGAGCGCGCAGGGCTGCTCGTGGGTGGTGCCCCGGCAGGTCGGGATGAGCTTCGTCCTGGCCAGCCCGGCCTGGCTCCTGGCGCTTGCGGCGCCGGGCTGGCTCTCCGATCGCCGCGTGCTGGGAGCCTTCGTCGCCACGGCCCTGATCGCGACCGTCAACCTGATGCACTTCAGCCAGGGCTGGGTCCAGTTCGGCTACCGCTTCAGCCTCGACTTCGCCCCGTTCCTGCTCGTCGCGACCGCCCTGGGCGCCGAGGCGCTGGTGGCCCGGCATGGGACCCGGGCCCTGCGCGGGGGGATCGCGGTGGGCGGCCTCGTGGCGGCCTCGGTCGCCATCCAGGCCTGGGGCATCGCCTGGGCGCGGACGCTCCAGTGGTGAGCGGACCGGCCGGATCCCGGGACCTCGACGCGCGGCTCGACCGGGTCCTCGCTGCTGGGCGCGCCGCTCGCCGCGGGACTCGTGGCCCTGGCCCTCGCCCGGAGCACGCTCCTGCCCGGCCAGGGCTTCTGGGATACCGGCGAGTTCCAGACCGTGCCGCCGATCCTCGGCACCGCCCACCCCACCGGCTATCCGACCTACGTCCTGCTGGGCTGGCTCGCCAGCCTCGTGCTGGCGCCGTTCGGCGAGCCGGCGTTCCGGATGAACCTCCTCTCGGCCCTCCTGCTGGGCACGGCGGCCGGGCTGACGACGGTCGTCGTCCGCCAGGTGAGCGGGCGGACGGCCATCGCCCTGGCCTGCGGGGCCCTGCTGGCCCTGACCCCGATCCCCTGGCGGGTGGGCTCGTTCGCCGATCCGCACATGCTCCACCTGGCCCTCGTGGCCGGGCTGCTCGTGCTGCTCGTCGGGTGGGAGACGCGCCTCCGGGCCGGCCGGCGCGGGGCGGACCGCTGGCTCGTGGCCGCGGCCGGCCTCTACGGCCTGTCCCTCGGGAACCACCAGCTGACGCTGCTCCTCGCCCCGGGCATCCTGCTCTTCGTGCTGGTCACGGAGCCTCGAGTGGTCCTCCGCCCGGCCCAGGTGGGACGCTGCCTGGCCGCCCTCTTCGGCGTCGCCGTGCTCGTCTACCTCGAGCTGCCGCTGCGCGCCGCCATGAACGCGCCGCTGGTCTATGGGCTGCCGAACACGTGGAGCGGCTTCTGGTACGTGGTCCTCGCCCAGCAGTTCCAGGGCGACCTGCGCAGCCCGTTCGCAGACCTCGCCGGCAAGGTCGGGGAGCTCGCGACGCTCGGCTCGGCCCAGCTCGGGATCCTCGCCGCGCTCGTACCGGCCGCGTTCCTGATCACCCTGCTGCGACGGTGGCGAGTGGCGCTCCTGGGCGGCGCCTGGTTCGCCGTGACGGCCTGGTTCGCGGCCTCGTACACGAACGCCGAGATCGACCGGTACTACCTCGGTCCGCTCCTGCTGGCAGTCACCTGGCTGGGGATCGGTGCGGCGGCCCTGGTGGACCTGCTGCCCGGGGTCGCCGGAAGCGCGACCGACGCTGCGGCCGCGGCGAATGGCCTGGCGTCCGGCTCGCCCCGGCCCGCGCAGCATCCGGTGGCGCCCGGGGACATCGCTTCCGGACCGGGCTTCCCGGGTCCCGCCGGCCCATCGGCAGCTCCGCGGCTCCTCGCGGGCCTCGTCTCGATCGTCGTGGCCATCGCGCTGGTGATCCCGGGCATCCTGGCGGCGCCGGCCACGCGGACGACCGTCGACCTGTCCCGTTCGACGGGCGCCGCGGACTGGAGTGGCTGGGTGTTCGCCGCCGCCCCGCCGTCCGCGGTCATCGTCTCGTGGTGGAGCTACTCGACGCCCCTCTGGTACCGCCAGCGCGTCCTCGGCGAGCGCCCCGACCTCACCATCGACGATGACCGGGACCGGCTCGACGAGAACCTGGGCAGCGTCGACGACGTGATCCGGGCGAACCTGCCGGCGCGACCCGTCTACCTGATCCGCCAGGCGGGGGAGCTGGCCGACCTGGGGACGCGCTGGGTCCTCGAGGAGGTCCGGGATCCCCTGGGCATGCAGTCGCTGTACCGGGTCGTCGGGCCGGCTCCGGCCACGCCCTGAGCGGCGCCGCGGCCGCCCGGGGAGCGCGCCCGGGTACGATGGCAGCATGATCGCCGCACCACCCGCTCCCGCTCCCGCCGAGGCTCCCGTCGCTCGGCAGCGGGTGGCCGCCCTCTCCTATTTCTTCCCGGCCCACAACGAGGAGGCCAACCTCGAGGCGCTGGTCGAGGAGGCCCTGGCGGAGCTCCCGGCGCTCGCGGACCGCTTCGAGATCATCGCCGTGGACGACGGCTCGAGCGATCGGACGGCGGAGATCGCTGACCGCCTCGCCGCTGCCAACCCGGGTCTCGTCCGCGCCGTCCACCACCCCACGAACCTCGGCTACGGCGCCGCGCTCCGATCGGGGTTCCGGGCCGCCCGCCACGACCTCGTCTGCTTCACGGACGGCGACCGCCAGTTCCGGGTGGCGGACCTGGGTCGGCTCACGGCGCGGTTCGCCCAGCCGGACGCGCCCGACGCCGTCGTGGGCTACCGGATCCGGCGCGCCGATCCTGCGATCCGGACCATCTACGCCCGCCTGTACAAGGTGGCCAACCGGATCTGGTTCGGGCTGAAGGTGCGCGACGTGGATTGCGCGTGCAAGCTCTTCCGCCGCGGCGCCCTCGACGGCGTCAGGGTCGAGTCCGGGGGCGCGTTCTTCTCCGCGGAGCTCCTGGTCAAGCTCGGGGCCGCGGGCGGACGGCTCGTCGAGGTCGGCGTGCCCCATTACCCGCGCACGGCGGGGTCGCCGACCGGGGCTCGGCCGTCCGTGATCTGGCGCGCCGTGAAGGACTTCTGGGGCCTCCGGCTCCGGCTCTGGGCGAACCGGCAGAGAGCCCTCCGGCGAGGCAGCCCGATCGTCGAGTAGGTCGCGGGCCGGGTCAGTCGCGCCGGCGGGGTCCCTCGCGCGGCCCCTCGCGCGGCTCCTCGCCGCCGGGATCGCTGCCGAGCGAGTTGACGAAGTCGCGGAAGACGGACAGCCGCTCCTCCTCGGCCGGCGCATCCGGGTCGCGAGTCGCGATGCCGGACTCGTCCCGCCCGTCGGGTCGGACGCCCGCCCGCTCCAGGACCGACTCGGCCGCGAAGATCCGGACCCCCGTGCGGACGGCCAGCGCGATCGCGTCCGAGGGCCTGCAGTCCACCTCGACGGTCCGCCCGTCGGCCGTCTCCAGGAGCAGTCGCGCGTGGAAGGTCTCGTCCGCGAGGTCGGCGATGAGGATCTCCCGCAGCGTCGCGCCCAGCTCCTCGAGGACGGCGGTGAGCAGGTCGTGGGTCAGGGGCCGCTCGGGCGAGAGTCCCTGGAGCTTCATGGCGATGGCGTTCGCCTCCCAGGGCCCGATCCAGATCGGGAGGTAGCGCTCCGTCTCGAGCTCCCTGAGGATCACGACGTGGGTCGTCGAGATGACGTGGACGCGCACGCTCTCGACGGACATCTCGATGCGCCGATCGCTCATGGCCGGATTATCCCACGGGGCCGCGCCGGCACTTCCCGGGGGTCAGCCCGAGGGCTTGGGCCGCGGGGTCGCGACCGGCCGCTTGGTGGCCTTCGGGGTCGCCTTGGGGGAGGCCTTGGGGCTCGCCGGCGGGGAGGCGGCGGGCGAGGACGAAGGCGACGGCGACGCGGCGGGGGTCGCCTGGACGAGCGGCGCGCTCAGGAGCCGCTGGCCGTCGATCCACCACGCGGTCGGGGGCTTGCCGTTGCCCGGGTCCACGACGTAGAGGCCGCGCGCTCCGGCGAGCCCCGAGCTGCCGTCCGCCGGGCGGTACTGGCTCGCGTACTTGCCGGTGGCCTTGTCGAACGCGACGATCCGGGAGTTGTCGGCGTCGTAGGCGTACAGCGTGCCGAGGCCGCGCAGGCCGGGCGAATCGATCAGGGTGTAGTGGTGGGTCGGGCGCAGCGACGAGTCGCCCGGGTCGCCGAGGCGCCAGCCGCCGCCGCTCCCGCCCGCGAACCGCTCGATGGTCCCGTTGTCGGCCAGGTAGACCTCGCCGTCGATGTAGATCGAGGTCACCTGCGAGAGGTCCTGGGGGTTGGTCAGGTACTTCGTCGCGGCGCCCGTGTAGCCGCTCCCGTCGGCGAGCGGAGAGTACTTCAGGATCTGCTGTCCGGAAGGGTCGACGACGTAGATCCTGTAGAGGCCGTCGTTCGGATTGGGCACGAACGTCCCGAGGATCGAGATGTCGGATCCCCAGGTCGTCGCCTCCGGGATCGCGATCCGCGAGAGAGTGCCCGTGCCCTTCGCGTCGGACGGGCGCCAGCGCCACAGCGCGTTCTTGTCGTCCAGCACGAGGATGTCCTGCCCGCCCGCCGACAGGATCTTGGGCGTCCCGATCTTCGCGCCGCCGGCGCCCGCGACGCCCGCGGTGCCAGCCTTGATGATCGGCTGGGCCTTCTTGCCCTTCAGGTCGATCCGGTAGACCGTCTTGGTGCCGCGGTCCAGGACGTAGGGCGCCCCGTCCGGCCCGAGCACGAGGGCGCCAAGGTCGAAGGCCGGCGTCTGGGCCGGGAAGGCGAACGCCACCGAGGCGGCGATGCCCACGACGCCATAGAGCCGGTCCAGGCCGGCGACGGCGCGCTGGCGGATGGGCGAGGTGGCGGCAGCAGGGATCCCATTCCTGCCGGCCTCGGCGAGCCGGTCCAGCGCGTCGTTGAGGAGCTGCGTGGCCCTGTTCGGATCCGCGACGACGAGATCGGTCCCGTTGTCGAAGACGAGCCGTACGTCCTCGCGGGCGGCGGCGAGGGCCTTCTCGCCGGCGGTGATGGCCGGGACCGGGTTGCCGCCCCCCGAGCCGCCGGCGACCCAGGAAGCGATGCCGAGGGCGGAGGCGACGCCCACGAACGCGAGGACGGCCAGCGCGGCCCGCCGCTGGGACTCCCTCCGCGAGGCCGCCGGGGTCACTCGCCGGAAGCGGGGCCCGCGGCGCGGCAGGAGGTCCTGGAGACGCCCGAGGATGCCCGTCACGGCGCTCCCGGCCGCGGTGCGGGCCCGGGCCGCTCCGGCCGTGGCAGCGGCCGCTCCGGCGCCCACGGAGTCCACCAGGGGGATCGGCGAGCGATCCGGCTGGCCGGCCAGGGGCTCGGGCGGTCGAACCGGGACGAGCTGTCCCCGGCGGGTCGTGGCCGACACCTCGGTGGCCTCGATCGCCAGTGCGCCGTCGCTGCCGGTGCCCCCGGCGGCCACGAACCGGTGATGGAGGTGCTCCATCGCCGCCTGTGGATGGAGGGTGACGACCGCGTCCTTGAGCTCGTCCGGGCCGAGGTGGGCCGTCACGTTCGAGGAGATCAGGACGAGCGAGTCCCCGGCGGTGATCTCCCCGCGCCAGACGGAGGGTGCCGTGTCCTCGTGGGGGAGGCCATGGGCCCGGTGGTCGTCGGGGAGGGTCAGGAGATGGGCCTGCCGGACAAGGAAGGCCTCCACGGGCCCCGAGGTGACCACGTAGAGCTCGTTGCTCCGGACGACCGCGACGCCGATCCCGATCGGTCCGGGCGAGTCCACGGGAAACCCGAACCGCTCGTGCTGCGCTGTCAGCTTGCGGTTGGCGCTCCGGATGGCCTTCTCGAGGCACACGATGAGGCCGGCCGATTCGTCGTAGTAGTAGTCGCCCTGGATCGCCTCGGCGACCATTCGGGTGGCCTCGCCGATGCGCTTCGCCCTGCTCGTCGCGGACACGACGAGGTAGAGGCTCCCCTTCGAGCGGGCAGTCGCTCCGATCGTCGGCTCGACGACGGCGACGGCATCGGGAGAGTCCTCGAGGCGCTCGTGCTCGGCAACGAGGCCGAGCTTCATGTGCAGTCGGACGGCCATTCGCTTCGGCGAACCTGACGCGCGGGGAGTGGCCGGCGTGACGCCGGGCGCGACTCGCGGAACGGCGGGGCGCTGCCGCCGGCCGGGGTCACCGGATCATACCCCGGGAAATGACCACCCGCAGCCGCTCGGAACGGATCCCACCGGGCATCGCCCCGTACGCGTCGAGCAGCTCGTCGGCCATCAGCTGGAGCTCCTGGCCAACGATGGGCGCGCTCGCCTCGACGATCAGCGTCCCGTCGCGTTCGACGCGCAGCGGCCGCGAACCGCCCGACGCCGCGGGGGCGCGCTCCGCCACCAGGGCTTCCCATGCCGCGGCGGCGCGGGCCCAGCGCAGCTGCTCCTCCAGGCCCAGGGCGCGGGCCGCCTCGGGCAGCAGCTCCCCGACGCGGCGCACCCGCCGCCGGTTGGGCACGCGGTCGTCGTCGAAGCGGCGGGCCGGGGACATTGGCTCAGCCCGACCCGGCGGCGGGGCCGGGTCCGAGGACCCGGGCGCCGGCCTCGGAGGGCGCGACCTCCCAGGCAGTCCCGTGGCTGCGCAGGAGCGGGTCCAGGTCCGCGAGCGTGGTCGTCGTGACGAACGCCTGGGGGAGGTCCGCGATCCGGCGCACGAGGTGGCCCCGGCGGGCCGGGTCCAGCTCGCTGAAGACGTCGTCGAGCAGCAGGATCGGCGGCCGGCCGTCCAGCGCGGTCAGGAGGTCCATCTCGGCCAGCTTGAGGGCCAGGATGGCCGTCCGCTGCTGGCCCCGCGAGGCGAACCCGCCCAGGTCGCGGCCGTCCAGCCGGAAGGCCAGGTCGTCCCGGTGGGGACCCACGAGCGTGGTGCCGTTCCAGGTCTCCTTGTCGGCCGTCTCGCGCAGCCGCCGCGCGAAGGCGGCGGCCGGTGGCTCTCCGGGTCCCGGGGCGGCGTTGCTCTCGTAGGTGAGGTGGAGCCTGCCCTCGCCCGGTGCGATCTCCGCGTGCGCGGCGGAGAGGGGTCCGTCGAGCTCCGCGAGGAGCGCGTGCCGGGCGCCGAGGATGGCAGCGCCCCCCTCGATGAGCTTGGCGTCCCAGGGGGGCAGCTGGTCGCGCGTCGCCTGCTCCTCGCGGATGGCCCGCAGGAGCGCGTTTCGCTGGGTGAGGACTCGTCCATACGTCGAGAGGTCCGCCGCGTAGGCCGGGAAGCGCTGCGCGGCCAGCGCGTCGAGCGTCCCCCTTCGGAGCGAGGGCGAGCCGATGACGAGGAGCATCTCCTCCGGGGCGAACAGCACCACCCGGAGCAGCCCCGGGAGCGCCGAGCCACGGCGCGGCACGCCGTTGACCCGGATTCGCTTGCGCCCACCCGCGGGCCCCTCCCGGACCAGCGTCACGTCGAGATCCAGCGGGTCCATTCCGGGGAGCTCGCGGCGGGCCTCGACGCGCGTGAACGGGTCACCCCAGCGGATCATCTCCGCGTCGGTCGAAGTCCGGTGGGACGCTCCGCGAGCACAGAGCACGATGGCCTCCACGAGGCTCGTCTTGCCGGCCGCGTTGGGTCCCCAGACGAGCTGGGCGCCCGCCCCGAACGAGGCGGCCAGCGACTCGTAGCCGCGAAAGCCGCCGAGGACCAGTCGGGTAAGCAGCGTGCCGCCGGGCGCAGGCGCCCGGTCCCCCGGAGCCTAGGAGGTGGTCCGGACGGGCATGACGACGTGCGTGTAGTCGCGCCCGTCGGCGGGCCGGAACACGCCCGGCGAGAGCGGCCCGTTCAGCTCGATCGCGAAGCGGTCGGCGTCGACGTTCTGGAGGACGTCGCCGAGGTACCGGGCGTTGAACGCGATCGTCGTCCCATCGCCCTCGATCACCGCGTCGACCAGGCCGCGGTTCTCGCCGACCTCGGCCGCGGCCGCGACGAGGACCTGGGGCGCCCCGTCGGGCCCGACCTGGAGCTTCACGATGTTGGCGGAGGAGCTGGCGATGAAGGCCGCCAGGCGGACGGCCTTGAGGAGGTCGTCGCGGTCGAGCTCCACGCGCGTGGCGTGGGTGGCCGGGAGAACCTGCTGGTAGTTCGGGAACTGCCCGTCGATGAGACGGCTGACCACATCGGTCCCTTCGAGATGGAAGAGGATCTGGTTCTTCTGGGGCGACAGGATCAGCTCGACCGGCTCGTCCGTGTCGGTCAGCACGCGGGCCAGCTCGGCGTACGAGCGGGCCGGGACGACGATGCTCGTCTCCTCGACGGAGTCCAGGCTCGGGATCGTGGTGATCGCGATGCGGTAGTTGTCGGCGGCCGCCAGGGTGACCCGGTCGCCCTCGAACTTCGTCAGGACGCCGGTGAGGATCGGGCGCGCCTCGTCAGAAGCGGCGGCAAAGGTCACCTCGGCCAGCGCCCGCCGGAGGACCCTCTGGCTGATCCGCGTCGTCGGGCGCTCGCCGGCGGCCGGGATCGCGGGGAACTCATCGGCATCGATACCCCGCAGCGTCGTCTCGAAGCGGCCGGCCCGGATGAAGAGGCGGTCCCCCCCGCGCAGCTCGAGGTCGACCCGCTCCTGGGGCGGGAGCCCGTTGACGATGTCCGCGAAGAGCTTGGCCGGCACGGTGATCGCCCCGTCGGTCTCGATCTTGCCGGGCACCCAGCAGGTGATCCCGATCTCGAGGTTCGTCGCCGTGAGCTTGAGGCCCGCGTCCTCCGTGCGGAGCAGGACGTTCGCGAGCACGGGAAGCGTGCTCCGCGACGAGACGGCATGGCCAACGACCGTGAGGCCGCGGGCGAGATTCTCCTGGATGACCGACAGGTTCACCGAGACTTCACTCCGGGATGTTCGGGCTGGGCGAGGTACATCGTGAACCGATCCCCCGGACCGGGGATGCCTCGTTCGGTGCATGGTCGCATATCAAGTCATCACCGTCGTCATCATGGTGTTGATTCGGTGGACGGCCACGCTCGCCCCCACGCGAATCGGCTGCGGATCACCGGCCCGGCCAACGTGGACGAGCGCCGCCCCGGCGCGGACAGTGCGGGGATCCCGGTGGGGACAGGTGAGGGAGCCCGCCGGGGACCGGCCCCCGGAGCGCCCGCGGGGCCAGGATGATCCCCCGGCCCGCGCCGCTGCAGGCCCGCGCTTTCCACAGGGCGACCCGGTTATCCACCGAATCCGCCGCTTTATCCACAGGAGGGTGGTGCCGGGCGGATAGCACGGAGGGAGGTGCGGGCCGGATCGAACAGCAGCGCTCGGCCGGGAATGGCGGCGCGGTCGCGTCGTCGGCCAGCGGAGCTCAGTCGGCGTAGATCAGCTCGCGTACGGCTGCAAGGTCACGGCGCATCTCGTCGTTGACGGCCGCCTCGCGGTTGATCTTGTCGCAGGCGTGCAGCACCGTGGAGTGATCCCGGCCGCCCAGCTCCGCTCCGATCTTGAGGAGCGAGACGTCGGTCTCCTCGCGCATGAGGAACATCGCGATCTGGCGGGGGGTGACGATCGCCCGGTCTCGCTTCTGCCCGCGCAGCGCGTCGAGACCGACGCCGTAGTAGTCGGCCACGGCGCGCGCGATCTTCTCGGTCGTGACGAGCCGCTTCTTGGGGTTGTAGAGGACGTTGGAGAGCACCGCCCCCGCCAGGTCGATGCTGATGGGCATCCCGCCCATGCTCGCATAGGCGGCGACGCGGTTGAGGGCACCCTCGAGCTCCCGGATGTTGCTCACGACCTTGCGGGCAACGAACTCGATGACGTCCGACCCGACCGGGACGGCGGTCTCCTCGGCCTTCGCGCGCAGGATCGCGATCCGCGTCTCCAGGTCCGGGGCCGTGAGGTCGGCGATCAACCCCCATTCGAAGCGGCTCCGGAGCCGCTCCTCGAGGGTCGTGATCTGCTTCGGCGGCCGGTCCGACGAGAGGACGATCTGCTTCCCTTCGTCGTGGACGGTGTTGAACGTATGGAAGAACTCCTCCTGCGTCCGCTCCTTGTCCGCGATGAACTGGATGTCGTCGATGAGGAGGAGATCGATCCGGCGGTAGCGGGCCCGGAAATCGTCGATCCGGCCCTGCTGGATGCTCGTGATGAAGTCGTTGGTGAACTTCTCGCTGGTCGCATAGACGACCTTCTTGCGCGGGAAGCGGGCGATCACCGCGTTCCCGATGGCGTGCATCAGGTGGGTCTTGCCCAGGCCCACGCCGCCGTACAGGAAGAGCGGGTTGTATGCGTGGCCTGGCCGCTCCGCCACGGACAGGGCCGCCGCGTGGGCGAGGCGGTTGGCCGACCCGACGATGAAGCTCTGGAACGTGTAGCGCGGATTGATGTTGAGCGCACCGTTCTCGGTCGCGCCGACGCGCGTCGGCTCCACCCGCACCTGGTGATCCACGGCGGCGAGGGGCGTGGGGGCGCCTTCCTCGGCCTGTCCGGCGTCGGCCCGGACCACGAACTCGACCGAGACGCTGTAGCCCACGATCCGGGCCAGCGTCTGGGAGATCAGCGACCGGTAGCGAGCCTCGAGCCAGTCCTTCGCGAACCCGTTGGGCACCGCGATCTGGAACCGGGTGTCGTCGACGTCGACGAGCGACGTATGGCGCAGCCAGGTCTCGAAGTTCGCCGGAGACAGCGCGACCTGAAGCTCTCCGAGCGCGGCGCGCCAGATGTGCTTTGCGTCCATCGAGGACCCTTGCGTGCCGGCGGAGCGCCGGATGTTGACGTGGACGGAACAGGGAGCGGTGCCGAGGCGCGCGATTCGCGAAGCCGGAGCGACGGACGCAGCGAAGATCCAGGCGGGCTGGACGACCTGCGTCGGTTGGGCCTCCCCCGGTTGCCCGGGGGTTGCCCGCGGTCGTCCCGGTGCCGTGGGCCGCCGCATGGTAGCACCGCCCGGGGGCCCGTCGCAAGGCTCGGACGCAGCCAATTCGATATACTCCAGGGGAGTATCAGGCGCGGCGACCCCGACCGACGGGGGGATACCCGGCAACCGTGTCGCCCCGCGCCGTTTGACGCTCTCGGCTGGCGGTTCCTATAATCGGCACGCGTTGACGCGCCATGCGCCGGAGTGCGTTGGCGCGTTTCCGTGCCTCTTGGGGCAGGAGATGGATCCCCGGGGCCGTACGGTTGAGGATCACGACACCCGATGAAGCAGACCTACCAGCCGAAGAAGCGCCACCGCGCCAAGGAGCACGGCTTCCGCGCCCGGATGAAGACCACCGGGGGCCGCCGCGTCCTCGCGGCTCGCCGCGCCCGGGGTCGGAAGCGGCTGTCGGCCTGACGTCGGGAACGGGCCGCCCGCCGGGTCGGCTCGCAATGCTCACCAGCCCGATGGACTTCGCGGCGCTCCAGGCAGGGGGGACCACCCGGTCCCACCCGCTGATGATCGCCAAGGTTCGTCGGACAGACCTCTCGGACGTACGGTTCGGCCTCTCAACCGGCCGACCGCTCGGCAACGCCGTCGTCCGCAACCGGGTTCGCCGGCGGCTCCGGGAGGCGCTCAGGGTGATGGCGCCCTCGTTCCAGCCGGGCTGGGACGTTCTCATCATCGCCCGACCCGCGCTCGTGGCGGCGGACCACGCGGCGCTCGTCGAGGCGCTGGAACGGCTCCTCCGGAAGGCGGGAGTCCTCGGAGGTTCGACAACCTCGTGAAGCGGATCGGGATCGGGTTCATCCATCTCTACCGCGCCGTCTTCGCGTGGCTTCCGTCGAGCTGCCGGTTCGAGCCATCCTGCTCCCGCTACGCGGAGCAGGCGATCGACAAGTACGGCCTCCTGCGGGGCAGCTGGATGGGGGCGCGGCGAATCGCCCGCTGCCATCCCTGGAACCCGGGCGGCTACGACCCAGTTCGCTAGTGAGGCTACCGACCGTGACGCTTCCCCGCCCGCGCCGTGACGCGGCGCTCGTCGGGCTCGGGATCCTCCTCGTCCTCCTGGTCGTCGCGGGTTGCGCCGGCAGCACCGTCGTCCCCGGCGGGAGCGGGCTCCCGGCCACGGCCAGCCCCCACCCGGCGCTCGTCCCGGCCAGCCCGGGCGCGGATCCCGTCTCGCTCATGGCCTGGCTGTTCAACCCGATCTTCCAGCTCCTGTTGATCGGCCTGCTCTGGCTGGACAAGCTGACCGGCGACATGGCGGTCGCGATCATCCTCGCGACGCTCGTCATCCGGGCGCTCCTGATCCCGCTCTTCCGCCGCCAGATCGTCTCGACCAAGCGCATGCAGCTCATCCAGCCCGAGCTCAAGGAGCTCCAGAAGCGCTACAAGGGCGATCGGGCGAAGTTCAGCGCGGCCCAGATGGAGCTGTTCAAGGAGCGCGGCGTCAACCCCGCCTCGGGCTGCCTCCCGATGCTCCTCCAGCTGCCGCTCCTGATGATCATCTACTCGGTCATCAGCCAGGGCCTGGTGACTCCCGACCCACGGGCGATGTTCACGTTCTTCGGGGTCAAGCTCATCGACTACAGCTGCGTGAACGGCGTGGGCGGGGCGGCCGGCCAGGCGGTCGACCTCATGAGGCCCTGCGTGAACACGACCGTCGCGTGGCTCGGCAACCTCGACGTCTCGGCGAAGTGGGTGCTCTTCCCGAACATCCCGTACCTCTCGTGGTTCAGCATCCTGGCCGCGGCCTCCGCCGTCCTGCAGCTCGTCCAGAGCCGCATGACGATGCCGCCGGCCACGACGGAGTACACGGACCAGAACTCGAAGATGCAGCGCCAGCTGGTCCTGTTCCTGCCGCTCATCTCGCTGGCCTACGGCGGCTTCCTGCCCGCCGGCCTGTTCATCTACTGGATCGTCACGACGATCTTCGGCATCGTCCAGCAGTACCTGATCGTGGGGTGGGGCTCCCTGTTCCCACTCTTCCGCTGGACGCCCGGCTTCGCGCGGGACCATCGCCCGCGCTTCCCAGTTGAGATCGGGTCGGTGGCACCACCCCCGGGTGGTTCCGGGGCGCCCACCCGGCGGCCCGCTCCGCCCAAGCAGACAACCGAGCGCACGACCAACCGGGCCGCATCTGCCGCGGCCACAGTGCGCCCCCGCGAGAGAGGCCGTCAGGGCCGCCGAGGGAGAAGACGCTGAGCATGACTGCCTACCGAGAGTTCACCGGCAAGTCCGTCGAGGACGCGCTTCGCCAGGCCCGCGAAGACTTTGGTGTCGGGCTTGACGAGCTCGACTTCGAGATCCTGACCCCCGGCAGCCGAGGCGTCCTCGGCATGGGCGCCGAGCCCGCCCGGATCGTCGCGGCGCCCCGCTCCGCGCTGGGTGGTGCGACCCCGAAGCGCGAGGCCGCGGCCAGCACGCCGCTGCCCGCCCCTCCGCCCCGCGATCGTGAGCGAGGCCCGCGCGACGACCGCGGCCACGATCGCGATCGGGGGTTCAATCGCGACGACCGCGGCCCGCGCCGCGACGAGGCGCCCCGCGTTGAGGCACCTCGTGGCGAAGCGCCCCGCGCCGATCGCCCGCCGCGCGTGGACCGGCCCCGCGACGACCGTCCGCGCGAGGACCGCGGCCCGCGCCGTGACGATCGACCCCGCCGTGAGGACCGCGGCCCGCGCCGCGACGAAGCGCCCCGCGCCGATCGCCCGCCGCGCGAGGATCGCCGCCCGATCGCCTCGCTCTCGACGACCGAGGCAGACGAGGTTCGCGCCGCCCGCTCGCTCACGCGGGAGCGCGAGGAGCTCCAGGCGGCCGAGGCATCTCCCGCGGCTCTCGAGGCCGGCCGGAAGATCCTGGCCCAGCTGATGGAGCACCTCGGCTTCGCGGTCGACGTGCAGATCGAGACCGGGGAGACGAACCGGCTCAACGTCGTCGGCCGCGATGACGAGGAGCATGAGGCTCTCGGCGCGCTGATCGGCCGCAAGGGCGAGCGCCTCTCGGCACTCCAGCACATCGTCAACCTGATGCTCTCCCGCGAGATGGGCGAATGGACCCGGGTCCTGGTCGACGTCGAGGGCTACCGCGGCCGGCGCGAGCGGCAGCTCCGCGAGATCGCCGAGCGCGCGGCCCAGCGGGTCATCGAGAGCGGGAAGATGCTCCAGCTGGAGCCGATGCCGGCGCTCGAGCGGCGCTGGATCCACCTCGCCCTGCGCGATCATGCCCAGGTGGGAACCCAGTCGATCGGCGAAGAGCCGAATCGCCGCGTGGTCCTCGTGCCCAAGGTGGCAGGCTGACCTCGATCTGCATTCCTGCCGGCCGTGCCGGAGACCAGGGTCCACGAGCACACGCGGGCCCGCGCGTAACGGACCAAACTTCCTGATCGTCACACGACGCGCGGCCTGCTAGATTCGCGCTCGCACTCGCTGCTGATCGGACCTGAGACTGATGAACGCCCCGCGGACCCGCCGCATCCCACTCGGCAAGATCCTGTTCGCCATCGTGGCCGGCCTGCTCCTCGTCGGAGCGACCGGAACGGGGGCCCTCTTCGCGTACCAGGGCCGCTATGCCGACCGGATCTACCCGGGCGTGTCCGTGGCCGGGATCGACCTCGGCGGGCTCGACCGCGGCGCCGCACGCCTGGCGCTGACCCAGGGGCTCGCCCGCTTCGGACAGGGCACGATCGTGGTCAGCGCCGGCGAGCAGACGCTCCGCATCCCCTTCTCGGACGTCGGCCGCCATGCGGACGTCGATCGAATGCTCGACGAGGCGTTCGCGATCGGCCGGACCGGCGACTCGGTCGTCCGAGCCGCTGACGGCGTCCGTAGCCTGGTTCGCGGAGCCGCCATCCCCCCCGCTGTCGTCGTGGACGAGGGCAAGCTCGCCAGCGCCATCGCATCGGCCGCGGGCCAGGTCGACATCGCTCCCGTGGACGCGAGCGCGACCATCACCCCCACCGCCTTCACCACGACGCTCGCCCGGGTCGGGCGCAGCCTGGATCAGAAGGCGCTCGGGGTCGCCATCTCGGCCGCGCTCGCCGATCCCGGAGCGCCGGCCGAGGTACCGCTGACCGCGGCCCTCGGGCCCGTGGACCCGACCGTGACCGACGCCGAGGTGGGCGACGCCACCAGCGCGGCCACCCGGATGGCGGCGACCGACCTCACGCTGGTCCTCGGCTCGGAGAAGTGGACCATCCCGGCCGCGACCATCCGATCGTGGATCGCCTTCGGGCCCACGCCGAACGGCGGGTACGGTCCCTCGATCGCCCCGGACGCCCCCGTGGGCGCGATCGCCGGCCTGGCCAAGCTCGTGGACCGCGGCCCCGTCGAGGCCTCGTTCCTGATCGGCAAGGGCAGCGCCGTGGTCGGCGTGAGCGCCGGCAAGAACGGGCGCACGCTCGACCCGGCCGCCACCACCCCGCTCGTCATCGCGGCCCTGATGGCCCGGGCGGCGCCCGATGCGCCCTCGCCCGCCCCGAGCGTGGCGCTGGCCGTCACCACGGTTCCCCCGAAGCTCACGACGGCCCAGGCCCAGAAGGTCGCCCCGCTGATGCGCAAGATCTCGACGTGGACCACCTACTACGAGGTCAGCGAGCGCAACGGCTTCAGCAACAACATCACCATTCCCGCCCGTGACCTGGACGGAACGGTCGTGGCCCCGGGCGCCATCTTCGACTTCTGGAAGTCGATCGGGCCGGTGACGTACGCCCGCGGCTATCGCGACGGCGGGGCGATCATCAACGGACACTCGGAGCCGACGGGTGCCCTGGCGGGCGGGATCTGCTCGACCTCGACGACCCTGTTCAACGCGGTCGCCCGGGCCGGCTACCAGACCCTGGCCAAGACGAACCACTACTACTACATCTCCCGCTATCCCACGGGCCTCGACGCGACCGTGATCATCAGCGGCAGCTCGGTGACCACGATGTCCTGGCGGAACGACTCGAAGTACCCGGTCCTCATCCGGTCCTATGCCCGGCCGGGCGTCGTCTCGTTCTCCCTGTACACCGTCGCCACCACGAAGGACGGAGTGGTCGGCGGCGGATCGTCGATCCCGGGATCCTCCAACCTCACCTACCACGTCGCGAACGGGCGGACCGTCTCGTTCGCCACCTCGGCCAAGGGCAACTACAGCTACGCGACCAGCAGCGTGCAGCGCACGACGAGCCTCCGGCCCGGCCAGGTCAAGGTCATCGAGTACCCGGACGACGGGTTCGACGTGGCCGTGACCCGGACGGTCTCGGAGGGCGGGAAGGTGATCCACAGGGACACGTGGTATTCCCACTACGCGCGCGTGAACGGCCTCACCCTCATCGGGGTCAAGGCCCCCGCCGCGAGCCCGACCCCGAGCCCGACCCCGACCCCGACTCCCTGAACGCCCTCACGCGGCGTTCGGCTGGACGGCAGACGAGGCATCAGCTTCGTCGGTGATCGAGAGGTAGAGCTCCTCCTCCTGGGCCATGTGGAGGCGCAGGATCGCGTCCAGCCCGTAGAGGACGCGTCGCAGGTCGGTCTGATCGTCCGCGGCCGGGCCGTCTTCCGGGAGGTCGCTGACCAGGCGGTCGAACAGGCGCACGAGATGGAAGATCTCGACGTGCGTCCGGTGCAGGCCGGAGATCGCGTCGTCCGTGCCGAGCGCACGGGCGAGCATCGGGTAGATGGTCCGGTCCTCCAGCTCCTCGTGGCGGATCAGGTCGTCGCTCAGGAACCTGCGGATCGTCCGGAGCTCGACCAGGAGCGCGGCGGGCTGGAAGGATTCCAGGCGGTCCGCGACCGTCCGGATCCGGCCCAGGGAGGGCTCCAGCTCCCGATGCTCCATGCGCAGCGCAGTGCCCGTGGTGGCCCAGCCCGGGATCTGGACGGGGGCCTCCATCCCGCCCCGAAGGGCGCGCAGCGCGTTGAGGATGACGATGACGTCGATCACCTCCTGGAGCAGGGCCCCGGCCACGACGGGCAGGAGCCCGAACGCGGCCGCGACCATGGCGATGCCCGACATGCCCATCCCCGCGACGACGCTCTGGATGGCGATCGCGCGCGAGTGACGGGCGATCCGCACGGCCTCGGCGAGCCGATCCAGCCGGTCCACGGTGATCACCACGTCGGCGGCCTCGGACGAGGCGGTCGCGCCCCGGGCGCCCATCGCCACGCCGACGTCGGCGGTCGCCAGCGCAGGGGCGTCGTTCAGGCCGTCGCCGACCATCACGAGCGGAGACGCGGCGTCGCTCCGCTCGGCCCGGACCGCGTCCACCTTGTCGGCGGGCGTCCGCTCGGCCAGGACGGCGTCCAGCCCGATGGCCGACCCGACGATCTCGGCGACCGAGTGGTGGTCGCCCGTGACCATCACGATCCGCGAGAAGCCTGCCCGCCGGAGCGAGCGGACCGCCCTCGGCGTCTCGGGCCGGATCGGATCGTCCAGGACCAGGGCCCCGGCGACCGCATCGTCGATCCGGACGAAGACGCTGGTGCCACCTTCCAGCGCGGCGCGCCGGCGCACGTCGCGGGCCCAGCCGGGCAATGGACCGCCGTCCGTCGCGAACTCGGATGTGCCGACCGCGACCTCGTGGCCCTCGACGACCCCGCTGATCCCGGCACCCGCCCGCTCGACGACATCGGTGGGCATCGGCAGCTCGAGGCCGCGCTGGTGGGCTGCGTGCACGATCGTGCCGGCCAGGACGTGGGGCGAGACCTGCTCGACGGCTGCGGCAAGGCGGAGCACGGCGTTCACGTCGCCGGTGGCGGTCTCGATCCCGGCGAGGCGCGGCCGGCCGGCCGTCAGGGTGCCCGTCTTGTCGAACAGGATGATGTGGGCGCGGGCCAGGGTCTCGAGCGGCCCGCCGCCCTTGACGATGATCCCGCGCCGGGCGGCCCGGGAGATCCCGGCCACGATCGCGATCGGAGCAGCCAGCAGGAGCGGGCAGGGCGTCGCGACGACGATGACCGCGAGCGCCCGGTCCGGGACGCCTGAGACGATCCAGGCGAGCCCCGCGAGGGCCAGCGTGAGCGGCACGAACAGGAGCGCGTAGCGGTCGGCCAGCCGGACGAACGGTGCCTTCGAGCTGCTTGCCGCCTCGACCAGCCGGACGATGCCGGCGTAGGTGCTCTCCGCCGCGATCGCGATCGCGTGGAGCTCGATCGGAGAGCCGGCGTTGACCACGCCGGACGAGACCGTCTCGCCATCTTCGCGGGTGACCAGGCGCGACTCGCCCGTGAGGGCGGACTCGTCGAGCACCGCGGCAGCGCCGAAGATGATCCCGTCGACCGGCACGACCTCGCCCGGCTTGACCAGCAGGCGGTCCCCCTTGGCGACCGCCTCAAGGGGCACGGTCTCCATCCCCGCTCCGGCGAACCGGTGAACCTCCCGCGGGGCGCGGCCGAGGAGCGCGCTGAGCTCCCGGTGAGCGCGCCCGGCCGCGTACGCCTCGAGGGCCTCGCCCGTCGCGAGCATCACTCCGATCACAGCCGCCGCCAGCGCCTCACCGAAGGCGAGCGCTCCGGCGATGGCCAGGATCGCGATCACGTCGACGCCAGCCTCTCGATGGAGCAGGTCGACCGCGATCGCCCAGGCGAGACGGAGCCCGACGATCGCGCTCGGGACGCTCCAGGCGATGGCGGCGAGGTCCTCGCGCCCGCTCCAGGCGAGCAGGAGGCCCAGCACGAGCCCGCACGCGGTCAACGGCAGGAGGCTCCGCGCGAAGAGCGTGGAGATGCGTTCGTGAAGGCTGGGGGCGGGCATCGCCCCATCCTACCGAGCGTCGACCGGAGCCGGACCTGCCATTCGGCGCACGCTCGCCGGGCATGGCGGCTCCAGTGCCCCGGTCGGAGTTCAAGCGCCCGGGCCGGCCCCGCCTGCGCCCGTAGAATGGCGCCGATGAGCGAGCTTGACCTCGGGCGGTTCGACGCCCTGACCTTCGACTGCTACGGGACCCTGATCGACTGGGAGGCCGGGATCCTCGAGGGGCTCCGGGCGGCCCTGGCTGCCCGCGCGGCCGCCACGACGGACGAGGACCTGCTGGAGATGTACGCGCGCCACGAGACGGCGCTGGAGCAGGGACCGTACCTCCCCTACCGCGAGGTCCTCGCCCTCGCCCTGCGCGGCGTCGGGGGTGAGCTCGGCGCCGAGGTCGCCGACGAGGACGCAGCGACGTTCGGCCGGTCCGTCCCTTCCTGGCCGGCATTCCCCGACTCCGCGGCTGCGCTTGCCCGCCTGCGCGGGCGCTTCCGGCTGGGCGTCCTGACGAACTGCGACGACGACCTCTTCGCCGGGTCGAGCAGGCGCCTGGGCGACCCGTTCGAGTGGGTCGTCACCGCCCAGCAGGTGGGCGCCTACAAGCCGAGCCAGGCGGGCTTCGAGGTCCTCTTCCAGCGGCTCGCGATCCCGCGGGAGCGGATCCTCCACGTCGCCCAGAGCCTCTTCCACGACCACGTCCCGGCGAGGGAGCTGGGGCTCGCGTCCGTGTGGGTCAACCGCCGGGCGGGGCGTCCCGGCTCCGGGGCGACGCCCCCGGCGGACGCGGTCCCGGACCTTGTCGTGCCCGACATGGCGACCCTGGCGGCCCTGGCCGTCCCCTGATCGCCGGCCGGCGCGGGTCGGCCGCGGGGTTCAGCCCACGAGGTCGGAGCGCAGCCGGGCCTCGGCGCGGTCACGGGCGTCCAGGAGCGTCCCGTTCGGCGTGGGGCTCGCCCAGCCGAATCCCACCCGCAGGTCACGGGCGGCGAAGCGGAGCTCGGGCTGGCACGACTCGCGGGCCCGCTCGACGAAGTTGATGGCGGCGATCTCGTCCGTCTCAGGCAGGATCAGGCCGAAGCGGTTCGCTGCCACGCGGGCGAGGTAGTCGCTCTCGCGGCAGCTGCGCCGGAGACGCCGGCCGACGGCCGCGATGGTGCTCGCCGCGACGTCCGGACCCCACGTATCGAGGAGCTTCTCGACGCCGTCCAGCTCGACCAGGACGACGGTCGCCCCGCGCCGGTAGCGGACGGAGCGCGCCGATTCCGTGCGCAGGATGCGGTCGAAGACCTCCGGGCCGACGAGGTCCGTGAGCGGGTCGACCAGCACGTCCGACGCGCGCAGCCGCGCGACCCGGGGCGGCGACGAGTCGACCGCCACGGCCTCTCGCTCGGGCCCGAGCGGCGCAGGCTCCCGCCTCTCCCCGGGTGCGGGCGCCTGCCCGTCCTCGACGGCCGCCTGGCCCGGTTCGGAACGCGCGCGATTCGGAAAGAGGTCCATCCGCCTTCCCTGGCTCGTCGGGTCCCCGCCGAGTCGATCCCGTGCCACGGGACGTCCGCCGACGCGCGGCGGTGCGGTCCGTGGACCATCAGGTTCGACGAAACCAGGCGCGCTGTTCATCACCCGTTCGGGGCGGATGGTCCATGACCTTCGCCGGATCGACCGGCGCCGGCGCCGGGGCCAAGCCGCCTTGTCGGGAGCCATTCGACGGCGTTGGGCCTATCCTTCGCCACCAGGAGCACCACAGGAAAGGGGGGTCCACGTGGAGCAGGTACGCTCGAGCGACGGCACCAGCATCGCCTTCGATCGGTCCGGCGACGGACCGCCGGTCATCCTGGTCGTCGGCGCGTTCAACGATCGCGGGACCGGCGCGCCGCTGGCGGAGGTCCTCGCCCGGCGCTTCACAGTCCTCAACTACGACCGCCGGGGCCGGGGGGCCAGCGGGGACACCGCCCCGTACGCCGTCGAGCGCGAGATCGAGGATCTCGGCGCCCTGATCGGCGCGGCGGGTGGCACGGCCTCCGTGTTCGGCTACTCCAGCGGCGCTGTCCTGGCCTTGAAGGCCGCCGCGCAGGGGCTCCCGATCACGAGGCTGGCGCTGTACGAGCCGCCGCTGGCCGTCGAGGGCGCCGGGCCCGGTCCGTCGGTGGATCATTCGGCCCGTCTCACCGACCTGGTTGCCGCGGGCAGGCGAGGGGAGGCGGTCGAGTACTTCCAGGGCCAGATGGTGGGCCTGCCTGACGCCGTTGTCGCCTCGCTGCGCCATGCGCCGTTCCGTCCGGCCCTCGAGAAGATGGCGCACACGCTCGTCTACGAAGCCCTGATCACCGCGCCGATGGAACGCGTGCCCTCGGTGGCCGTGCCCACGCTGGTGATCGCCGGTGAGGCGAGCCCCCCGCCCTTGCGCGCGATGGCCCAGGGCGTTGCCGACGGCCTGCCCGATGGGCGCATCTGCATCCTGGAAGGCCAGACCCACGACCTCGTGCCCGCCGTCCTGGGTCCCGTGCTCGAGGCGTTCTTCGCGGCCTGAGGACGGTTGAGCGGGCCATCGGCACGGCTGGCCCGCCGCCAGCAGGGAGAAGGAGTGGTGGAGATGGGGGAGAGTCGAACTCCCCGTCCGAAACCCGTGACCCGGAACCACTACGAGCGTGTCCGATGCTTGATCTCGGCCGACCCACCCCCATCGGCAGGGGCGATGATCGGCCCAGCAACGTGTCCCTAGATCGGGCTTCGCTCCCGGCTACGCGGCGCTTGCCGGGGCTGCACCTCCGCTGAGTGACGCTTCCACGGCCCACGGAGGGGAGGCCGCTTCCACGCTCACCTTACCGCCTAAGCGGCGAGGGCGAGAGCAGGCTGCTTGTTGGCAGTTACTTCGTTTTGCCGCCTTTTAACGAGGCCAGAGCGGCATCCTCGGCTCGCGTTCCCGGGCTGCGGGGCCCCGTCGAGACCACGCATCCCCACCGATCGACCGGCCGAAGCCGATCGCCGCCGGCTCGCGGCCGACGTGCCCCCATTCTACGCCGCGGCGCGCTCGGCCCCTGCTCAGGCTCCAGCGCAGTCGTAGACCGCGGGGACGCCGCTCACCGGCGCGCACGACCGGGCCGCCCACCGGATGACGGCGTTGGCGCCGCCCGGGCCGTTGCCGGGGGCGCCGAACCCGAACCCGCCGCCTCCCCCGAACCCGCCGGTCAGCACGTAGCGGACCTTGCCCTGCGCGACCAGCGCGCGGAAGCCCGCCACGTCGATCGCCGGGTCCCCGCCGCTGAAGCCCCCGAGCGCCATGACCGGGGCGCCCGTGGCAACGATGATCGGGGCCGCCTCCTGGGAGGAGGCCGTTGCCGCGATCCACGTCGCGCCCCCGCGGTTGGCGATGAGCCAGTCCGCGGTGCTGCCCAGGAGCGCGCCTCGATCTCCGGGCCCGCCGCCGGGGAACCCGGTGCCCGGTCCCCCGAAGCCTCCCGCGCCCCCCGGGAATCCTCCGCGCCCGAGCCCGCCCGGTCCGCTTCCTGCGTTCGCGACGGCCGGGCCGCCGGTGGGCAGCGAGCTCCCGGACGGGTGTGCCGCCGTCCACGCGGACCAGGCGACCGAGGGCAGCAGGCCCACCACCAGCGCAGCGACCACCAGCCAGCCGCCGGCCCGCCGGACCGTCGCCTCGGCGTCCGTGCCCAGGAGCAGCGCGCCGCGAACGAGCGCCAGGGCCAGGGCGATCGAGAGGCCCGCGAAGAGCATCGGGTCGGCCAGCGCCGTCAGCTCGGTCGTGGCCGCGATCGTGGATCGGGCCAGGAGGGCCGTCGCGGCGACCGCCGCGGGGAGGAGCCAACCGGCCCAGCCCCGGCCCCGATAGGCGCGCCAGAGCACGATCGCTCCCAGCCCCGCGAGGGCGGCGACGGCCGGCGCGACGACCACCAGGTAGTGGCGGTGCCAGAACTGGGCGATGCTGAAGAAGACGATCGTCGTGGCCAGCCAGCCGCCCCACAGGAGCAGCGATCCTCCGCGGATCCGCCGCCGGGCTCCGAGCTTCGGCAGGAGCATCGGGAGGGCGGCGAGCCCGCCGGCCAGGGCCCACGGCAGCAGCCAGCCGACCTGGCCGGCGAGGACGGGCTCCAGGAATCGAAACGGGCCCGCCGTGCCCGTGTCCGCGAAGGGCATCCCGCCGGTCAGGCGCTCGAGGCCGTCGTAGCCGAGGGCCAGCTCCAGCGCGGAGTTCGTCTGGCTGCCCCCGACGTACGGGCGCGCGCCGGCCGGGACCAGGTCGACGACCACGACCCACGCGAGCGACACGACGAGCAGCGGGAGCACCGCGAGCGCGACCTGCCCGATCCGTCGCGCCAGCCGTCCCGGTGCGGCCACGATCCAGGCGAAGCCGAAGGCGGGCAGAACCAGCCAGGCCTCGAGCATCTTGATGTTGAACCCGACGCCGACCAGGACCATGGCCAGCGTCAGCCAGCGCAGGCGGCCCGATCGAAGCCCCCGTTGGAGCGACCAGGCCGCCGCGAGCAGGGCCAGCACGAGCGTCGGATCGGGGGTGTTGTTGCGACCGACGGCGACCGTGATCGGCATGATCGCGAGGGCCAGCGCCGCGAGGAGCCCGGCCCGGGTCCCCCACGGGTCGCGGACCAGGGCGTACAGGACGCCGACCGAGGCGCTGGTCGCGAGGACCTGGGGCAGCAGGAGGGCCACGCCCGAGTAGCCGAACGTGAGCACGCTGAGCGCCTGCAGCCAGAACCCGAGGGGCGGCTTGTCGAGGGTGATGAAGCCACCGGCATCGAAGGCGCCGAAGAAGAACGCGGTCGGGTTCTCCGTCATGGAGCGCACCGCGGCCGCGTAGTACTGGTTCGCCGTCCCCTCTCCGGAGAGCTCCCACAGGCCGAGGGCGAGGGAGAGCCCGAGGATCCCCAGCAGCGCCAGCCGGTGGGGCGCGAGAAGGCCGTGAGCCAGGTCTGCCGGCTCGGCGCGGGCACCGCCCAGCGGGCGCGCTCCGGCGGAAGGGGACGAGGCCATGGCCGAATCGTCTCACGGTCGGCTGAACCCGGGCTGAAGGATCCGGGCGGAGGGCGTCCGCCGGCCGGACCCGCCCGACCGGACCTGCCGACGACCTTCCGGCGCGCGAGCCGATACGATTCGGGGCCCGCACTGGAGGAATCGATGTACGACACCGCTCGCGACCTGGTCGACGCGCTCGCCGCAACCCCGGACGTCTTCCGGGCCGTCCTGGCCGGGGTCGACCCGGGCCTCGCGAGACGGGCTCGCGGCGGCGACGAGGGCTGGTCCGTCGTCCAGGTCGCCTGCCACCTCCGCGACGCGGAGGAGCGCGCCCTGGAGCGCGCCCGGGCCATGCGTGACGAGGACGAGCCGGCGCTTCCCGGCTACGACCAGGATGCGTGGGCGATCGAGCGGCGCTATGCCGAAGACGACCTCGGGCGCGCGCTGGACGCGTTCTTCGCCTTCCGGGCCGAGCACCTCGCGTTCCTGCGCGCCCTCGCGCCCGCGGCCTGGGCCCGGTCCGGGATCCACGCGGAGCAGGGCCGGATCACCATCGAGGCCCACACGGTCCACCTCGTGAGCCACGACGCGCAGCACCTCGCGCAGGTGGTCCGGGCCCTGGACGGGGCTCGCTGAGGGCCGGCCCGGTCGTCCGCCCGGCGGCCGCTCCCGACGCCTGGGGTCGCCGTCCGCGCCTGCCGGCCGCGGGCGGCCCGGGTCGCGACCTGTCCTAGCGGCCCTTGCGCGCGTCCGCCATCGCCCGGGCGATCTCGCGCTTGGATTCGCGATCGGCGATGTCGCGGCGCCGGTCGTGCAGCTGCTTGCCGCGACCGAGGCCCAGCTGGAGCTTGGCCAGGCTCCGCTCCGTGATGTAGAGGCGGAGCGGCACGATCGTGAGGCCCTTCGCCTTCGTGCGCACCAGCAGCTCGATGATCTCGTGACGATGGAGGAGCAGCTTCCGGTTGCGCTTCGCCTCGTGGTTGAAGCGGTTGCCCGTCGCGTAGGGCGCGATGTGGGCGCCGACGAGCCACGCCTCGCCCCGATCGATTCGGGCGTAGGCGTCCTGCAGGCTGACCTTGCCGGCCCGGATCGACTTGATCTCCGTCCCGGTCAGGACGATGCCCGCCTCGAGGGTGTCCTCGATCGTGTACTCGTGGCGGGCCTTCCGGTTGAGGGCGATCGTGTCCTCGCCCATCGCGTGGGTGCTCCTTGTCGTCCGCCTGGTGGCCGGGCCCGCGGGACGGGGCGGCCCGGCGCCGGGGAACCGCCGGGCTGCCGGCGGTGCCGCCGGATCATGCCCCAAACCGCGCCCTGACGCACGAAGGCCGGCTCCGCTGCCGGAACCGGCCTTCGAACGCGTTTCGAGTTGCCCACCCGCGGGGCCGTCGGTCAGGCCGACAGCTCCTGCGAGGTGGTGCAACGACGCTGACTACTGTCTGTCACTGCACATCACCTCCTTTCGATCCCGGAAACCGTACAGGACGACCCCCGATCTGGCAAGAGGGCCGCCGGCCCCGGCCCAGGCGGGCGGCGAAGCCGCTACGGCGGGGGGACGACGACAGGCGGCGGCGTCTTCGCAGGCCGGGGCGTCACCCGGGGCACGGGGGCCGCCGTCGGGCGCGGGGTGGGCCGCGGCGTCGGTTTGACCGTGGGCTTCGGCGTCGGGCTCGGAGACGGCGACGGAGATGGCGTCGGGCTCGCCGTGGGCGCCGGAGACGGCGTCGGAGATGCCGTCGGGCTGGGCGTGGGTGCCGGGGTGGGCGTCGCCGTGGGCACGGGCGGGTTTGGCGTGGGCGCCAGGGCCTCTGTCGGGGTGGCAGCAGGCTGCCCGCCGAAGATGCCGGGCATCCATTCCGAGAGCGCAAGCAGCCCAACGACGAGCAGCAGCAGCACGGCCACCGTGTCGCGCCAGAGCAGCCTCCGGCGCGCCGCCGGGACGAGCGGCCAATCGTCGCCGCGGGTCTCGGGAGCCGCCGTCGGGATCTTCTCGTCGATGAGGCCCAGGGCCGCGGACGGGGCGGGGCTCGCCTGGCTGCTCCGCCGGGTCGCTCCGAGCGTCTCAGCGGATGGTGCGGGCGCGCCGAGGAGGTTCGGAGCCGTGGGCTGGTCGGGCGCGCCGACGAGGCTCGCGCCCGGGGGCGTCGGGTCAGGAGCCCCCTCCGAACCGCCGGGTCGGGGCTGGTCCCCGGTGAGCCATGCCAGGCGGTCGAGGATCAGCTTTTCCGTCTCGATCCGGCGCGCCTCCCCCGCCCGTCGGACGCGTTCGCGCCGACGAGCGCCGAGGACGACGCCGACCGCGACCAGCGCCCCGGCGATGGCCAGGATGACGACGAGGAACGGGCCGTCGATCACGTCCGCGTGGCCCCCCGGAGCGGTCCTGCCGTCCGCCGCCGACCCGCTCCGTCCACGTCGGGGTCGTCCTCGCGGGCCCGGGCGAGCGCCTCGGCGGAACCGGAGACGATCAGGGCCTCCCCCGGTTCCAGCCGGCGGTCGTCCGCGGGATTGGCGACGTACCGGTTGTCGTCGGTGAGCACCGCCAGCACGAAGATCGCCCGCGTCCGGAGCTCCGCGATCGTGGTGCCGGCAAGCGCGTCGCCCGGATGCACGTGCAGCTCCTCGATGCTGAAGGACAGCTCGCCGTGGGAGAGCGCGGCGTCGAGGAAGTCCACCACGCGAGGCCGGACCGCGAGCTCGGCGAGCCGGCGACCGGCCATCGCGTACGGCGAGACCACCCGGTCCGCTCCCGCACGGGCGAGCTTCTCCTCGGCCGCCGCGGTGCTCGCCCGCCCCACCACGAACAGGTCCGGATTGAGGGCGCGGGCAGACAGGATCACGTAGACGTTCTGGGCGTCCGAGTCGATCGTCGAGACGAGGCCCTTGGCGCGGGCGATGCCCGCCGCCCGGAGCGTGGCGTCGTCGGTCGCGTCGCCCCCCATGACCAGGTGTCCGTCGGCGCGGGCGCGCTCCAGGGAGTCCTGGTTGACGTCGATGACCACGAAGGACTCGCCATCGTGGCGGAGCTCCCGGGCGACCGTGGAGCCGACCCGGCCGTAGCCGCACAGCACGAAATGCCCCCGCAGCTCGCTCACCGCGCGCTCCATACGCTGCCGCACCCGCCTTCCGCTCGTTGCCTCGATCACGAGGTACTCGGTCACCAGCCCGACGGTCCCGAAGATCATGATCACCCCGGCCCCGGCCACCAGCATGGTCCAGGCCCGGCCCCCGTCGTCGAGCGCCCGGACCTCCCGGAACCCGACCGTCGTGATCGTGATCACGGTCATGTAGATGGCGTCCCCGAAGGACCACCCCTCGAGGACCATGTACCCGACCGTGCCCACGGCCAGGGCCGCCACGACCACCACGAGCCAGGTGACCAGCCCCGGAGCGCTCGCGAGCGCCAGGACTGCGTCGGTCGTCCTGCCGTCGCGGCGTCGCGGCACGTTCCCGCTCATTCCAACCCCGGCTCGACGGCCGGGCGGACCCCGACCACCCGCGAAGCGTAGCGCGGGTCAGCGCCGCTCGCGATCCGCAGATTCTCCGTTCGGGGCAGTCGTCGGGTCGGCGTCGTCGCCAGCCCGTCCCGCCGCACGGGCACCCCGCCGGCCGGACGGGCGCTTCGATGTCGGGTGCCCGCCCTCGAGGTCCGCCTCGAGGTCCTGCTCCGCCTCCTGCACCGTGCGCCCGAGCACGAAGACCGCGAGGCCGAAGACCAGGACCACGCCCATGAACGCGTACAGCTGGCCGGTGCCGGTGAGCACGAGCGAGAGGATCGCCAGCCCGGCGCAGATCGCGTAGATCAGCGTCACGGTCTGCTTGTGCGAGAGCCCGAGGTCCAGCAGGCGGTGATGGATGTGCCCGCGGTCCGGGCTGAACGGGGACCTGCCCTTCGCGACCCGCCGGACGATGTTGAAGAACGTGTCGATGATCGGGATGCCCAGGACCAGGAGCGCGACGGCAACCTTCGCGCTGCCCAGGATCGACAGGACTCCCAGCGTGTAGCCCATGAACATCACGCCGCTGGTGCCGACGAAGATCGATGCCGGGTGCCAGTTCCAGCGCAGGAACCCGAGCAGGGCCCCGGCGACCACGAAGCAGAGCAGGCCGACGGCCGGCTGGTCGATCGTGGCGGTCAGGCTGATGATCCCCAGCGTCACCATCGCGATCACGCCGATGCCCGACGAGAGGCCGTCGAGGCCATCGATGAAGTTGATGCTGTTGATCATGCCCACGATCCAGAAGACCGTGAACGCGGCGCCGAAGATCCCCCCGAGGGGGATGACCCCCGAGCCGAACGGGTTGGCGAAGGCGCCCACGTTGACCCCGAGGGCGACCGCCACGCCCGCGACGAAGAGCTGGCCCAGGAGCTGCCAGCGGGCGCGCAGGTCACGGATGTCGTCCAGGGTGCCGATCAGCGCGGCCAGGCCGGCGCCGCCGAGCAGGGCGATCACCTCGGTGGGGCGCAGCCGGTCACCCTCCAGCCAGATCCCCTGCGTCGCGTCGACGACCAGGAGCGCACCCGCGACGAGGAGGAACGCAGTCGCGACGGCGATGCCGCCGCCCCGCGGCACCGGCGCGAGATTGACCCGCCGGGCATCCGGATGGTCCAGCGCATCGGCGCGGAGCGCGAGCCGCCGGGCCAGGGGAGTGAGGGCGAACGACAGGACCACGGCCGCGAGGAACGCGGCAAGCCCGGGCAGGAGGAGCCCCGGCATGGCCGTCAGCGCCCCGCCCGCCGCCCCGCTCCGGCCGTCACGCCTGCGGGAGGCCCGGCACGGGGAAGCGACCGCAGAGGGTCCGCACCTCGGCGGCGACGGTGGCCAGCCCGGCCGGCTCCTCGCCGGAAGTCAGGGCGGTCACGATCAGCCGGCCGATCTGGCGCATCTCGTGGGGACCGAACCCCCGCGTCGTCGTGGCCGGCGTCCCGATCCGGATCCCGGACGCGACGGTGGGCGGGTTGGGGTCGAAGGGCAGCGTGTTCTTGTTGACCGTGATCCCGACGCCGTCCAGGAGCCGTTCCGCGGCCTTGCCGGTCGTCCCGAAGGGCCGGACATCGAGGGTGAAGACGTGGTTGTCCGTCCCGCCCGCGACGATCCGGCCCCCCAGCGCCGTGATCGTGTCGGCGAGGACCCGCGCGTTCTCCACCGTGCGCCGCTGGTCGGCCCGGAACGACTCGGTCGCGGCCAGCTTGAGGGCCACCGCCTTGGCCGCGATCACGTGCATGAGCGGGCCACCCTGGATGCCCGGGAAGTTCGCCTTGTCCACGGCCGCGCCGAGGGCCGAGGTGGCGAAGATCAGGCCGCCCCGCGGGCCGCGCAGCGTCTTGTGGGTGGTGGTCGTCACGATGTCGGCATGGGGGAAGGGCGAGGGATGGACGTCCGCCGCCACGAGGCCGGCGATGTGGGCCATGTCCACGAGGAGCAGCGCCCCGACGCCGTGGGCGATGGCGGCGAACCGTTCGAAGTCGATGATCCGCGAGTACATGCTGCCGCCGGCGATCAGGAGCTTCGGGCGGACCTCGGCGGCCTGGCGCTCCAGGGCCTCGTAGTCGATCGTCTCGGTCTCCGGGTTCACGCCGTAGCCGTGCGCCTCGAACCACTTGCCGCTCATGTTCACGGAGAGGCCATGGGTCAGGTGGCCGCCGTGATCGAGGCGCATGCCCAGGATCCGATCCCCGGGGGTGAGGACGGCGAAGAACGCGATCTGGTTCGCCTGGGCGCCCGAATGCGGCTGCACGTTCACGTGCTCGGCTCCCGGGAAGAGGGCCAGCGCGCGGTCCTGGGCGAGCCGCTCCACGACGTCGACGTACTCGCAGCCGCCGTAGTAGCGCTTGCCGGGCAGCCCCTCGGCGTACTTGTTGGTCAGCCATGAGCCCTGGGCTTCCATGACCGCGGCAAACGCGTAGTTCTCGCTGGCGATCAGCTCGATCTTCCAGCGCTGGCGATCGGCCTCGCCGAGCATCGCGGCCCAGATCTCCGGGTCGACCTCGGAAACCGGTGCCCAGGCGGTCCCCGCGGACTCCGTCGTCGCCATCTCCGCTCCTTCTGCCGCGAGGTCGAGCCGTGCGCGCTCGATCGGCATTGTCGCCCATCTCGTGGGGCGGCGTCCGCGGCGGGGCTGGGTGGGCCCATCTCGTGCGACGAGCTGGCGCGCTGCGCCCGCAGTCCCAACCGAGTCAGGCAGGGGCGCGCAGGCTCGCCACGCGATCGAGGCCGGCGAGATCGGCGAAGACGTCGCAGGTCCAGCCGGGGAGGATCGCCAGGGCCGCCTCCCGGATCCCGGCCCCCTGGTCCGAGCCGATCTCCAGGAGCGCGAGGGCCCCGGGCGCCACCCGATCGGGGAGGACGGCGAGGAGCCGCCGGATCACGCCCAGGCCGTCCGGGCCGCCATCGAGGGCGCGGTCCGGCTCGTGGCGCACCGGCGCCGGGAGGCCGGGCAGCTCGGCGGTCCGGATGTACGGCAGGTTGGCGCACACGAGGTGGAAACGCTCGGGCACCTGCAGGAGTCCGGCAGTCAGGCCGGCCAGCGGGAGCAGGTCCGCGATCACGACCCCCATCCGGTCCGCGACCGCATGGCCGACCGCATTCTCCCGGGCGACCGCCGCGGCGTCCGCGGAGATGTCCGAGGCCACGACCTCCACCTCGCCGGACATCCCGCGGCGCCGGAGCGTCGCGCAGATCGCCACCGCGATCGCCCCGCTTCCCGTGCCGACGTCGACCACGTGGAGGGGCGCCGCACCAGGCGCGCGCGGCGCGGTCACGAGCCGATCCGCGATCTCGGCGACGGCGAGATCCACCAGCAGCTCCGTCTCCGGCCGGGGAACCAGGACGCGCGCGTCGACGGTCAGGGCCAGCCCGTGGAATTCCTGGATGCCGCGCAGGTAGGCGACCGGCTCGCCGGCCTCGCGGCGCACGACCAGGGCCTCGAAGGCGGCCTCCTGGCCGGTCCCGACCTGCGCCTCCGGGTAGGCGATCAGGCGCGTGCGATCCACTCCCAGCACGTACCCCAGGAGAAGCTGGGCATCCAGGGGCGCGCTGGCCGACCCGGCCGCGCGCAGGCGGGCCACCGCGGCGGTGAGGAGCGCCGCGGTCGTCGCCATGGTCAGCCCGCGCCGTCCTCCAGGCCGAGGTGGGAGAGCCGATCGGCCTGGTCGGTCTGGCGGAGCGCCTCGATCAGCCGGTCGAGGTTGCCGTCGAGGATGCCCGGCAGGTTGGAGAGGTCCAGCCCGATCCGGTGGTCGGTGACCCGATCCTGGGGATAGTTGTAGGTCCGGACCTTGTCCGACCGGTCGCCCGCGCCGGTCATCAGGCGTCGGGTGGCCGAGTCAGCGTCGCGCTGCTTCGCCCGCTCCGCCTCCAGCAGCCGCGCGCGCAGGATGGCCATCGCCTTGACCTTGTTCTTGATCTGGCTGCGCTCGTCCTGGATCTCGACGACGAGGCCGCTGGGGAGGTGGGTGATCCGCACCGCCGAGTCGGTCGTGTTGACGCCCTGCCCGCCGGGTCCGGATGCGCGCTTGACCTCGATGCGGAGGTCCTTCTCCTCGTCGATGGAGAGGTCCGTCTCCTCCGCCTCGGGCATTACGACGACGGTCGCCGTGGAGGTGTGGATTCGGCCCGACGATTCGGTCGCGGGAACGCGCTGGACGCGGTGGGTGCCGCTCTCGTACTTCAGCTGGCTGTAGGCCCCATCCGCGGAGATCTCGACGATCGCCTCCTTGACGCCACCGATGCCGGTCTCGTTGAGCGCGGCGACCTCGGCCCGCATCCGGTGGCGGTCCGCGTAGCGCAGGTACATCCGGAGCAGCTCGCCGGCGAAGAGGGCCGCCTCCTCGCCGCCCGCGCCGGCCCGGATCTCCAGGATCACGTCCCGGTCGTCGGCCGGGTCGCGGGGCAGCAGGAGGACCTTCAGCCTCTCGACGGTCGCGACCTCCGCCGCTTCCAGGCGGTCCACCTCCTCGCGGGCCATCTGGCGGATCTCCTCGTCCGACTCCGCGTCGCGCATCTCGCGCGCGCCGGAGAGCTCCCGCCGGATCTCCTGCAGGTGCTGCCAGGTCGCGACCACGGGCTCCATGCGGGCGAGCTCGCGGCCCAGGCGCCGGATCGAGTCCGGGTCCGAGGAGACGCCGGGCTCGGCCAGCTCCGCCTGGAGCGTCTCGTACTGGGCCACGACGTCGCCGAGGCTTCGTTCGATGGAGTCGGCCACCGCTCAGGCCCCCGGGACGGGGTCGCTCGGTGCCGCGCTCCCGCCGAGGACGAGGCGGGAGCGCGCGAAGGCGCCGCCGCCGGCCGGCACGGCTTCGCCGTCCGCCAGGAGGGCCTGCTCCAGGCTCACGATCGCGACCTCGATCATGTCGTCGGAGGGCTGCTTGGTGGTGATCTTCTGGACCCAGATCCCCGGCTGGAAGGCCCATCGCACGATCCGGCTCGCGCGGTGCCGGGCGCCGAACCGGAGGAGCTCGTAGCTGATCCCCGCGATCACCGGGATGAGGATGATCCGGCTGGCGACCATCAAGGGCAGGTCCAGGCGGCCGACCAGGCTGAACACGATGATCGAGACGAGGATCACGACGACGAGGAACTCGGTCCCGCAGCGGGGGTGCGCCGTCGGGTACTTGCGGACCTCGCTCACCGTCAGCGGATCGCCCGCCTCGAACGCGTGGATCGTCATGTGCTCGGCGCCGTGGTACTGGAACGTCCGTCGGACGTCCGACGTCCGCCCGATCAGGGTGAGGTAGCCGACGAAGATCGCCACCTGGACGACGGCCTCGACCGCGCGCTCGACGAGAGCGGGCTGGCCCCCGGCCACGAGCTTCGCGATGGCCAGCGGGAGGAAGAAGAACAACCCGACGCCGACGATCAGGGTCAGGCCCAGCATCAACGCGACGGCGCCCTTCCCGAGGTCCACGCTGTCGACCGCCTGGGTCGAGGCGGGCGGGGCGTGCCGCCCGCTCGTTGAAGGCTCCGCGTCGGACGGCGCCCCATCGGACGGCGCCGGGTCCGCCGCCGGTGCGACCGCCTCGGCGGCGATCGGCGCATCCGTGGCGGCTGCGGCCATCCGGTCGAGGGCGAGATCCACCTCGGCCGCCTGGGGCGCCATCGCCGGGCCGTCGGGCGCCCGGGCGGCGGCCTGATCCGCGGCTTCCGCGCGCTCTTCCTCCGCGGCCGCGACGCTCGCGGACCGGACCAGCCAGCGGGTCCCCACCACCAGGGTCTCGTAGAGGACGACGAGGCCCCGCACGAACGGCAGCTTCGCCCAGCGGGTGCCCCGGAAGCCAACGACGAGGCGCTCGTCGGCCCACAGGATCCGGCCATCGGGATGGCGCAGCGCGACCGCGATCGCATCGCGTCCGCGCATCATCACGCCCTCGATGAGAGCCTGGCCGCCGTAGGAGAACCGTGCCATCGGGGTAAGTCTACCGGCCGGGAATCACGACGGCGGGCCCATGGGCCCGCCGTTGAGTCCGGAGGATCAGCCTCAGCGCCCGGTTGCCGCGCGCTCGAGGCGCTTCTGGAACCGCTCGACCTGGCCCGCGGTGTCCATGATCATCTGCTTGCCCGTGTAGAACGGGTGGCAGCTGGCGCACACGTCGACGCGCAGCTCCTGGCGGGTGGACCCGATGACGTACTCGGTCCCACAGGTCCCGCAGTGGACCTTCGCCTCGAAGTACTTGGGATGGATCTTCGGCTTCATGGTTCTCTCCGACGCGCTCAGGCGCCCGCTGCGGCCTCGGCCGGCGCGGCGGCCTCGGCCACCGGCTCGACGCGGATCCGCTTCTTGGTGCGTGTCTGGTGCTCGAACCGGACCCGGCCCGTGACCGTCGCGAAGACCGTGTAATCCTTGCCCAGGCCCGTGCCCGTGCCGGCGAGGAAGGTCATCCCGCGCTGGCGAACGATGATCGAGCCGGCCGGGACCAGCTGGCCGTCGCCGACCTTCACGCCCAGCCGCTGGCCGACCGAGTCGCGGCCGTTCTTCGAGCTGGAGCCTGCCTTCTTGTGGGCCATCGATCAGTCTTCCTTCTTCGGGGTCCGGGTCCGCTTCGGGGCGGGCTTCGCTTCCGGGGCGGCGCTCGCTGCGGGCTTGGCGGCGCGGGCCCGCGCGGGCTTGTCCGGCGCCTTGGCGGCCGCAGCCTTGGCGGCAGCGCCCTTGTCCGCGCCCTTGGCGGCCGCGCCCTTGTCCGCGCCCTTGGCGGCCGCGCCCTTGTCCGCGCCCTTGGCGGCCGCGCCCTTGGGGGCTTCCGCGGACGCGTTCTCGGCGGCCTTGTCGGCCAGCGTCGCGGCCAGCGCGGCATCCCGGGCGGCGGCCTCGGCGGCGGCCTCGGCGAGCTTCTCGCGCTCCGTCTTGCGGGCCGCGTCGACGGCCGCGGCGGTCGCCGCAGCGCTCTTGCCGTTGAGCGTGACGTCCGTGATCCGCAGGATCGTCTGCTCCTGGCGGTGGCCCTTCTTCACGCGGCTGCGCGCCTTGGGCCGGTACTTGAACGAGATCACCTTCTCCGCGCGGTCCATCCGGACGACCGTCGCGGCGACGGTCGCGCCCTCGACGACGGGACGGCCGATCGCCGCCTCGTCACCGTCGGCAACGAGGAGGATGCGATCGAGGGTGATCTCCTGGCCGGGCTCGACGTCGAGGAGCTCGACCGCGAGCTCGGTGCCGACCTCGACGCGGTACTGCTTCCCGCCGGTCTCGATGACTGCGTACATGGATCTCCGGGGTGGGTGAGGGCGGGCTGGGAAGCCGGCCGCGGATGGCGCACAGGCGCGACCGGCGTGCACCGGGCGCGAATGCGGAGTGTACGTCTCGGGAGGTCCATCGTCAAACGTGAGGCGGGGCCCTCGGGGCACGGCACCGCCCCTCTGCGAGCAAGGCGCGCCGATCGAGCGCCGGGCGCTGCCTCCGGTTCGGGCGGTCGCGCTCGGGACGTCAGGCGACCAGGTCGCGTCGCCGGAAAGCCACCACCGCCAGGATCCAGGCGCCGAGCGCGGTCCCGCCGAACGCCAGCAGAGCGGCGGCGGAGAGGGCTCCGGTGTCGATCGTGTCGGTGGTCGAGAGGTACTTGAAGGCCGACAGGTCGGCCAGCCAGCCGAGGTCGGGCTGGATCTGGGCGACCACGTTGAGCAGGTACATGATCAGGAGCAGCCCGGCCGTGGCTCCCGCCGCCACCCCCCGACTGAGGGTCAGCACGGAGATCAACGAGGCGACGCCGCAGACGGCGCAGCCGAAGAGGAGCAGGGGCGCACTGGCCAGGGCGAAACGGCCGGCATCGAACCCGGCCCCGACGACCGCCCCGATCACCACCACGGTGCCCACGGTCGAGACCGCGAGCAGCCCCAGGACGACGACCTGGCCGCCGATCGAGGCGAGCGCCAGGCCGGTCCGGGTGAGCGGTGTCGCGAGCGGGATGTCGACCCAGCCGCGATCCGCGTCGGCCGCCAGGGCCCGGGTGGCCACCAGGATCCCGGCGATCGCCGCCAGGATCGGCCAGAGCATGTTCCCGATGTACATCGAGAAGAAGATGCCCGGATCGGCCAGGCTCCCGGTCATCCCGAAGCCGGCCAGGAGGCCCTTCGGGAAGATCTTCATGTAGTCCTCGAGGGCCTTGGAGTTGTCCCGGATGACCGGGTAGAAGAGGCCCACGATGCCGGCATAGAGGACCGCGATGGCCACGAGCCACACCGTGGCCGTCCGGCTCCGGCGCAGCTCGAGCCGGAACGTGCGCGCGATCATCGAACAGCCTCCCCGCCCGCGACCGGCTCCGCTGTCCGCTGGTCGCCGGTCCCGTGGGTCAGCGGCGCATCGCCGCCGCCCGCGCCCCCCTCCGAACCGGCCACCGACCCGTCGTAGTAGCGGAAGAAGAGGTCTTCGACGTCCGGCGTGCTGATCGCCACGTCACGCACCTCCAGCGTGGCGAGGTGACGGAGGATCGGGTTGACGTCGCCGCGCACCAGCAGGTGGACGTCCTGGCCCGTGCTCGAGAGGACGGTCACGCCGTCCAGCGCGAAGGCCCCCGGCGGGGCCGTCCGGCCGAGGACCAGGTTGATCGATCGGGCATGCTCGCCGGCGAGGTCCTGCACGTTCGCGACCTTGACGAGGCGGCCCTCGCGGATGATCGCCACCCTGTCGCAGGCACGTTCGACCTCCTGGAGGTTGTGCGAGGAGAGGAAGACCGTTCGCCCTGACGCCTTGGCCTCGGCGACGAGGGCCAGGAAGACGCGCTGCATCAGCGGGTCCAGGCCGGTCGAGGGCTCATCGAGAACCAGCAGCGGCTCCTCGCCCATGAACGCCTGGACCACGCCGACCTTCTGGCGATTGCCCCGCGAGAGCCTCCGCACCTGGACCGTCGGATCCAGCCCGACCCGCTCCGCGAGGCGGCGCCAGGTCCCGGCCGCCAGGCCGCGCAGGCCCCCGACGTAGTCGAGGAGCTGCTCGGCGGTCAGCTCCCCGAGGTATCCCGGGTCGCTGCCGAGATGGGTCAGTCGCCGATGGACCGCGGGTGCGTCGTGCCACACGTCGAGCCCGAAGATCGTGGCCGACCCGGACGACGATCGGAGGAGGCCCAGCAGCATCCGGATCGTCGTCGTCTTGCCGGCGCCGTTGGGACCCAGGAACCCGAAGACCTCGCCCTCTTCCACGCCGACGTCCAGGTCGAGCACGCCGCGCCGCCGGCCATACCAGCGGGTCAGGCCCCGGAGCTCGATCGCGATCGTCATCGTCCACCTCCAGCGCGCTGTCACGCCCGGTGACGGACTTGAGCGTCGGGCCGGATCCGGCCATCGTCGAGGGCCGGCCGGCCGGTTCGAACGGCCCGGAGGTCCCGGGCGGCCGTCAGCCGCGGTTCGGCCGCCCTGGAGCAGGACGGAACGGCCGGTACGCGGATCGCCCCCCCGGCGCTCCCTTCCCCGGCCCTGCAGGCGAGCCGGCCGACGGCCGGGCAGACGGTTCAGGCGCGCCTGGATCGCCGGCGAGGATGAGCCGTTCGCGCGCGATCGCCAGCACCTCGAGGGGCGCGGCGGTCTCCGTCGCGGGTGTCTCGGCCAGCGCTGCGACCACCTCGTCCGGCCGTCCGACGCCTTCCGTCCCGTGCCGGAGCCGGGCCCGCACGATGACCGTGGCACCGGGCGGATCACCCGCGCCCGGCGCGTCGGCGGCCAGGTCCAGCAGGAGAGGGCGAAGGTCGTAGCCGCCGGGCTTCTTCTCGCGCCGGCGCTCGCGCGGGAGCGAGCGAGCCGCCAGGAGCGCCGCTGCGGCAGACCGGACCTCGGCGGGCCCGGATCCGCGGACGGCCAGCCGGTAGTCCGAAGCGACCACGTCGGCCGGGGCCGCGGGCGCCCCCAGCCACACGTCGTGGAGGTCAACCAGCTCGATGGCCGGCGGCAGGGCAGCGCGGAGCGCCGCGCGGACGACCGTCATGGGAAGCCGCTCCCCCAGGAGGAGGTCGACCACCTCGCGTTCCCCGACGGTCCCGAGGGGAAGGGGGGCGGCCACGACGGCGCGTCCCCGGGAGCCCGGTGCACCCGCCAGCGGCAGGCCGCTCGATCCCAGCAGCTCCGCCCAGGCATTGGGACCCGACGGAAGGCCTCCTGGTGCGGCCTGCGCCTCGATCCGCAGGATGCAGCGCCAGCGCTGCCGGGCCGCGACGGCGGCGGCCGGCGTCGCCGGGGGCGCGCTGCCGGTCGATTGAGCTCGCCCATCCGGCGGGGCGGCCGGCCCCTCGGATCGATCCCCGGGTCGGGCGACCACCTCAGGGCGCAATGCGGCGGGCGGGGGATGGTCCACGCAGCCGGGCAGACCGCTCGTGCGCCGGGCTCACCACTCTGCGCGCTGCTGTCGGATCGAGACGCTCTGGAGCACGCCCAGGCCGATGGCGATGCTCACCAGGGATGCCCCGCCGTGGGTGATGAACGGGAGCGGAATCCCGGTGATGGGCATGACGCCGAGCACCATCCCGACGTTGACCGCGATCTGGAAGAGGATCATCGCTGCGATGCCGGTCCCGACCATCAGCCCGAAGGGATCGCGCGATCGCCAGGCGACGACGAGGACGCGCCAGATCAGGGCCGCGAAGAGCAGGAAGACGACGACGCAGCCAACGAAGCCCAGCTCCTGGGCCAGCTTGGCGAACACGAAATCGGTCGTCTGCACGGGGAGCAGGTTCGATGCGTCCTGCACGCCGTTCGAGATCCCGGCGCCGAGGAAGCCGCCGGAGCTGACCACCTTCTGCGCCGCCAGGAGCTGGAAGCCGGCGCCGAGGGGATCCTTCGCCGGGTCGAGGAAGCTGGTCAGGCGCTCGCGCTGGTAGTCGTGGAGCACGTACGTCCAGATCAAGGGCAGCGCCAGCAGCGTCGACAGCGAGAGGGCCCCGAGCCACAGCAGGCGCGCCCCGGCCATGAACAGCATCCCGACGAGGATGGCGAGGAAGACCAGGGACGTCCCAAGGTCCGGCTGGAGCATGACCAGGACCCACGGCGGGATCACGAGCAGGCAGGCGCCCAGGATCGCCACGAGCGAGTCGAGGCGCTGCTCCCGGTCCGCGAGGTACCGGGCCAGCACGATGATCATGAGGATCTTGGCGAGCTCGCTGAACTGGAACTGGAAGCCCAACACCGAGATCCAGCGGGCCGAGACGGCATCGGTGCTGCCCAGGACCAGGGTCGCGGCCAGCAGGCCCAGGTTCGCGAAGTAGAGCGGCCAGGCGAACGTCCGGAGCCACGTGTAGTCGAAGACGACCGCCGCCGCGAAAGCCGCCAGGGCGACGACCGCCCACATGAGGCCCCGGGCGAACGTGGTCCCGGTCGACGCCGCATCGCCTGCCTGGCCGGCCGAGTTGCTGTAGGCCATGGTCAGGCCGAGCGTGGCCAGGAGCACCATGTAGACGAGCAGCTGGAGATCGAAGGCGCGCCACGACACGCCGCTGACCCGCGACGCGATGCCGGTCGCGGCAGTTCGCTCGACGCGGAGGACGCCCATCAGGTGGGTCCCTGGTAGAAGTTCGTCTTCTCCAGCAGCTGCGGCAGCCGATAGTCGTGCTTGATGCCGAAGTGGAGCTGGAGGTAGTACTTCACGATCTCGGTCGCCGTGTTGCCCAGGGTGCCGGCGTCGTAGACGTAGGCGATGACCGCGAGCTCCGAGTCCGGCTTCGACACGTCGCCCGTCGGGTTCGTCTTGACCAACGCGTTCTTCGGGACGAAGGCGACGAACCAGTTGTGGTAGGGCAGCACGCCGTACTTGTCCCGGAGGCCGAACTCGGCGGTGCCGGTCTTGCCGGCGACCACGATCGGCAGGTCGACCAGGTTGTAGGTGTGCCGGCTGGTGACGACCTGGCGGGCCGCCTGGCGCATGGTCGTGTAGACCCACGCCGGCGCCCCGACCTTGCGGATCAGCTTCGGGGCGAACGGCCGAACGACGTTGCCCTGGGCGTCGATGATCTCGCGCACGACCTGCGGCTGGAGGAGGCGACCCCCGTTCGCGACCGCGGCGTACGCATTCAGCACCTGGAGCGGTGTCGCGGTGTCGTAGCCCTGGCCGATGCCGGCCTGGGCGAGCTCGCCGGGGTAGATCGGCTGGCCGAACGTGTCCATCTTCCACTGGTCGGACGGGATGAGGCCGGTGGCTTCGCCCGGGAGGTCGATGCCCGTCGGTGCGGCGAACCCGAGCTGGTGCGACCAGTAGTTGAGTCGCCCCATCCCGAGGCGCAGCGAGAGCTGGTAGAAGAACGTATCGCTCGAGTGGGCGAAACCCCCTTTGATCGTGAGGGGGCCCCAGCCGAGATGGTTCCATTCCCAGAATTTCGTGGGGCCGATCTGGACGTACGGCTTGCTGAGGACCGTCTCGGTCGGGCCCAGCTTGTGGTCGGCCAGGTTGCCGACCCCGGTGACGATCTTGAACGTCGATCCGGGAGGCTGGAGGTCGCCGATGGCGTGGTTGATGAGCGGCCGGCCGGGATCGCTGAGCAGCTTGGTGAAGTCCTTCGCGCTGATCCCGGCCGAGAACAGGTTGCCGTCGTAGGTCGGCAGGCTCACCATCGCGAGGATCTCGCCGGTCTGGGGGTTCTCGACGATGATCGCGCCGCGCCGCACCCCGGCCGTCTTGAGCCCCCACTGGAGTGCCTTCAGGGCAAGCTTCTGCTCCGTCGAATCGATTGTCAGCACGACCGAGTCCCCGCCTACCGGCTTGACCGTCGTGGCCAGCGTGCGGATGACCTGCCCGGTGCCGTCCTTCTCCACCTGGCGCACGCCGTAGGTGCCCCGCAGCTGCGTTTCGTAGGTCGCCTCGACGCCGGTCCGGCCGATCCGATCCGTGGGCAGATACCCCTGGGCGGCCAGGTCCGCGTAGGCCTGGGCGTCGATCTGGCCGGTCCACCCGACGATCTGGGTGAAGAGCGAGCCGGACAGGTAGGAGCGTCGGGGCTCGACGGTGACTTCCACGCCGGGGAGGGTCAGGCTGTCCTCGCTGATCAGGCGGCTGACGACCTCCGGGACGTTCCGCGCGATGGGTACGAGGTCGAACCGCGACCCGGTCGCCGAATCGAGCGTGGTGATGATCGCCGTGGCGGTGGTCCCGAGGAGGCCGGCCAGGCGCTGGGCCACCTGGGTCCGCTGGGTGAGGGGCAGGTTGGCCGGCCGGATCCCGACCGTGAACGTGGGCACGTTCGCAACCAGCGGCCGGCCCTTGCGGTCGTAGATCAACCCGCGCGTGGACGTGATCGGCACGTTCGCCGTTGTCGTGGAGGGGACGATCGCCGGCGCCTGGACCGTGCTTGCCTCGGCAGGCTTGCCGGCGAGCTGCATCGCGAACAGGCGGACCGTGAGGCCGCTGAGGACCAGCACGACCGCGATCCCGAACGCGACGAAGCGCGCCGGACGGCGAACGTGGGCGATCGGCTCCTGCAGGACGCTCACCAGTCGAGTCGCTCCGTGTCATCGCCGCGCAGCCGGCGCCTCACGAGGATCGGGACCGGCGCGACGATCAGGGCCGCGACCGCGCCGAGCACGATGGCCGGCAGGACGCCGGCGAGCGGCGCGGGCGATGGGCTGCCTGCGAGCATGCCGTAGAGGAAGGTCGTGACGGCAGACGCGAGCCCCGCGGCGACTCCCGCGACGGCGACGGCCGCAGGGTAGATCGCCCGGGCCGCCAGGCGCCCGACGACCCAGGCGGCGCCGACGGCAAGGAGAAGCACGAATGCGGTCAGGCCAAGAGGTCGCATGAGGAGTACGTCGATGATGAGACCCCCGAGAAAGGCCCACACGAGGCCACCTTCGAGGTTCACCGTCATCGTCCAGACAACGGCGAAGACGAGGACGAGGTCGAGCCCACCGCCACCGGCGGTGAACGGAAGGATTGATGTTTGGATCAGCGCGGTGACTGCCGTCCCGACCGCTGCGAGGACAAGGCTCATGGCGGTCGTTCCTCAGTGAACCGCAGTCCGGAAGGTCCCGGGCATGCGCTGCCCGGCCCTACAGGACCTGCCTCACGAGTATACCGACCGGTCAAAATCCTGGGCGAGCGAGCACATGCGCCGTTCCTCTGTGGCCCAGCCGCGGGGTGCTCGGCTGGCCGCACGACGGGACTCGTCCGGCGATCGGGCTGCGCCTCGCGTGCCGGGGCACAGCCGCGTTCCGGCGGCCGGGATCGTCACCTCTATACGCTGGACGCGAGCGTCATGTGAGACGGGGCCCGCTCGCGAGCCGAGGCGTACCGTCCGCGATGACCTGGATGCCACGGACGAGTCCCGTCTCATGCGGTCGGAATTGCCGGTCGCGCTGACCCCGGATCCCGGGCTGCGATGCCACGACCGTCGGCGGCCGGTCCCGGGCCGACCACCTGTTTCACGTGAAACGGCGGCCCAGGCCACGCCCACGGGGATGCTCCGGCAAAGCCACGGTGAAGGCCGCCCTGCAATGCTCGGGGAGGTGGCGCAAGGGCGGCCTCGACGGAGGGAGAAGGGGCTCCGATGGTAGACTTGGATCGTGAATCCCATGGTTCGTGGCCGCTAGTGGGCCAGACGATCGCGTGCGCCAATCAGAAGGGTGGTGTCGGTAAGACCACCACTGTCGTGAACCTTGGCGCATACCTCGCCCGCGCTGGCGAGCGCGTGCTGGTGATCGATCTTGATCCCCAGGGCAACGCGACGAGCGGCCTCGGGATTGCCCGACCCGACCGCGAACGATCCGTGTACGACGCCCTCTCGGGTGACGTCCCCCTGGCCGACCTCGCGGTGGCCACGGCCGTCGCTGGACTGTTGATGGTGCCGTCGTCGATAGCGCTCGCTGGTGCCGAGGTCGAGCTGGCACCGATGGCCCAGCGCGAGCGCCGCCTTTCGCGGCTGCTCGGCGATGTCGTGCCCCAGTACGACTACGTCCTCGTGGATTGCCCGCCGTCGCTCGGCTTGCTCACCGTCAACGCCCTGACAGCGGCGGATTCGGTGCTGATCCCGCTGCAGTGCGAGTACTACGCGCTCGAGGGCCTCTCCCAGCTGATCGCGACGGTGCACCTCGTCAGGGACCACCTCAACCCGGGCCTCGAGGTCAAGGGTGTCGTCCTCACCATGTACGACGGCCGTACGAACCTCTCAGGTGAGGTCGCCGCGGAGGTTCGCCGTCATCTGGCCGGTGCCGTGTTCGACACGATCGTGCCGCGCAGCGTCCGCCTCGCCGAGGCGCCTTCGTACGGACAGCCAGCGGTCCTCTATGCGCCGGAGAGCCGCGGCGCGAACGCCTATCGACTCCTCGCGGACGAGCTCCGTCGACGCGACGGGCGGCCCGGCGCGATTGACAGCGAGTCGTCCAGGGCGGGTGGTGCGTCGCCGATGCTGCATCCCGACCTCGACCCAGCGCTCGGTGCGGCACAGGCGCTCGCGGATCGCACGGCCGGTCTCGGGATGGTCGCCCCCGCGATGCCGGCATGACCGCGCGCGCGAGTCGGCCCGGTCCCCTCGGCCGGGGCCTGGCTGCGCTCATCCCGCAGGCGGCAGCCACGACGCCGGTCCCGGTCGAGATCCCGGTCGAGAAGATCGAGCCGAACCCCTACCAGCCGCGGGCTGCCTTCGACCGTGACGCGCTCGAGAGCCTCGCGGCCAGCATCGCCGAGCACGGTGTGCTCCAGCCGATCCTCGTCATCGAGACCCTCGGCGGGTACCGGCTCATCGCCGGCGAACGTCGTCTCCGGGCCGCCCAGATGGCCGGCCTTGCCCGGGTGCCGGCGATCGTCCGCCAGTCCGCCGAGCGCGACCAGCTCGAGATCGCCCTCGTGGAGAACATCCAGCGCACGGACCTGAACCCGCTTGAAGCAGCCCGGGCGTTTCGCCAGCTCGTCGATGAGTTCGGGCTGTCCGCCGATGGCGTGGCGACACGCGTCGGTCGGGCACGGAGCACGATCGCGAACACGCTGCGGCTCCTTGAGCTCGATGAGGCGGTCCTCGAGGCGCTCGGAGGCGGACGCATCAGCGAAGGCCATGGGCGGGCGCTTCTCGGCCTCCTCCCCGTGCAGCAGCGCGAGCTCCTGGCGCTGACGGAGGCCCGGGGCCTGTCCGTGCGGCAGGTGGAGGAGCTCGCTCGCCGCCTCCGCGAAGCTGGCGGCACGACCCCCGGTCGCAGGCGAAACGGAGCCGCCGGCGACGCCGAGCTCGAGCGGGTCGAAGAGGACCTCCGCCAGGCGCTTGGGACCAAGGTCCTCCTGGCCCGGTCCCGCAAGGGTGGACGGATCGTCATCGAGTGGTACGGAGACGAGGAGCTTGGCCGTCTGTACGAACGGCTGACCGGAGGGAACGCGTGACGGACCAGGCGACGGGTGCCCGGCAGGGAGCGGCGACGAACGGCCCAGCGGGCCGGGCGCGGCGCGCGGGCCCGGCCGGCGGCGAATACACCGCTGCCAGCATCCAGGTCCTGGAGGGTCTCGAGGCGGTCCGCCGGCGCCCGGGCATGTACATCGGCTCGACCGACGGTCGGGGCCTCCATCACCTCGTCTGGGAGGTCGTCGACAACTCCATCGACGAGGCCATGGCCGGCCACGCCTCGCGCATCGAGGTGCTCATCGCCGCGGACGGCATGGTGACGGTCGAGGACGACGGCCGGGGCGTGCCCGTCGGCAGGCACGCCACGGGGAAGGACGCCCTCGAGGTGGTCCATACGGTCCTCCACGCCGGCGGCAAGTTCGGCGGCGGCGGCTACAAGGTCTCCGGCGGACTGCACGGCGTGGGCGTCAGCGTGGTCAACGCCCTCTCCGAGTGGCTGCGGGTGGAATCGGCCCGGGACGGCTACGTCTGGGCCCAGGAGTACGCCCGGGGCAAGCCGACGACGTCGGTCGCGAAGGTCGGCCCGCAGGGCCATCGGAAGGGCACCCGGACGAGCTTCCGGGCGGATCCCGACATGTTCGAGACGACCGACTACAGCTTCGAGACCATCGCCCAGCGGATGCGGGAGTCGGCCTACCTCAACAAGGGGCTCTGGATCCGGCTCGTCGACGAGCGCGCCGACCGGGAGCGTTCGTTCTACTTCGAGGGCGGCCTCGTCTCGTTCGTCCGGCACCTCAACCGCAACAAGGAGGCCCTGCACGCGCGGCCGATCTCGGTTGATCGGCGCGAGGGCAACACGGCCATCGAAGTTGCGCTCCAGTACAACGACACGTTCACCGAGAACGTCTTCGCCTTCGCCAACAACATCAACACGGTCGATGGCGGCACGCACGTCACGGGGTTTCGGGCTGCCCTCACCAGCTCGCTCAACGACTGGGCGCGCAAGGCCGGCATCCTCAAGGATTCCGACTCGAACCTGAGCGGCGACGACGTGCGCGAGGGACTGACCGCCGTGGTCTCGGTCAAGCTCGTCGACCCCCAGTTCGAGGGCCAGACGAAGGCCAAGCTCGGGAACGCCGAGGTCAAGGCGCAGGTCCAGGCGGCCGTTGCCGAGGGAATGGTCCAGTACCTGGAGGAGAACCCGGGCGACGGCCGCCGGATCATCGAGAAGAGCCTGACGGCGGCTCGGGCGCGCGAGGCTGCGCGCAAGGCGCGCGACCTCGTGATCCGCAAGGGTGCGCTCGAGGGGATGTCGCTGCCCGGGAAGCTCGCCGACTGCCAGGAGCGCGACCCGGCCCGCAGCGAGCTCTACATCGTCGAGGGAGACTCGGCCGGTGGCTCCGCGAAGATGGGCCGCGATCGCCGCTTCCAGGCGATCCTGCCGCTCCGGGGCAAGGTCCTCAACGTCGAGAAGGCCCGCCTCGACCGGGTCCTCTCCAGCGAGAATGTCCGCCCCCTGATCATCGCCCTCGGCGCCGGCATCGGCGACAGCTTCGACATCGCGAAGCTGCGCTATCACCGGGTGATCATCATGACCGACGCGGACGTCGACGGCGCCCACATCCGCACCCTGCTCCTCACCTTCTTCTACCGCCACATGCCCCTGATCATCGAGGGAGGGCACCTCTACATCGCCCAGCCGCCGCTGTACCGCGTGAGCACCGGCAAGCAGACGCTCTACGCCCAGTCGGAGAAGGAGCGCGACGCGGCGGTCAAGAAGCTGAACGCCAAGAACATCTCGGTCCAGCGCTTCAAGGGCCTGGGCGAGATGAACGCGGATCAGCTCTGGGAGACGACGATGAACCCGGAGTCGCGGCTGCTCCTCCGGGCGGAGATCGAGGATGCCGTCGAGGCGGACGCGATCTTCACGATGCTGATGGGCGAGAAGGTCGCGCCCCGCAAGGACTTCATCAAGTCCGAGGCGCGCAAGGTCCGGAACCTTGACGTCTGACGTCGCGACCCCGGCCGGTCGCTTCGAGGTCTCCCCGCACGCCTGCTTCGCCTGCGGCGAGCTGAATGCGCGCGGGCTGCACCTGGTCCTGCACGTCGCCGAGGATGCGTGCTGGACCGAGGTGACCCTCCGCGAGGACTTCCAGGGCTGGGAGGGGATCGCCCACGGCGGGATCATCGCGACGATCCTCGACGAGGTCATGGGCTGGGCCCTCGCGAGCGCCGACGCCTGGGGCTTCACGGCTCGCATCACGGTCGAATACAAGCGGCCGACGATCATCGGCCGCCACCTGCGCGCCGAGGGCCGACTCCTCGAGCACCGTCGGCGCGTGCTCAACACCAGTGCCCGGCTCGTCGACGCCGAGACGGGCGAGCTCCTGGCCACGGCCGAGGCCATCTACATCGAGGCTCCGGCAGACCGTAAGCAGGCGCTTAAGGACCGCTACCTGTTCCGCCTCGTCCCCGAGGAGACCCCAGGCTCGCCCGAGGTTGGGCCCGCGTGACTGCGCGAGCCGCGACCACTCGCCCGCCGAGCTCCACGACGGAGGCTGCCCGTCGGTTCGTCGAGACGCACCAAGCGGACGCCTTCGCCCTCGGCGCGCGGCTCGCGGAGGAGATCGACGACCCGGCGTCGTTCGTCGCCGCCGCGGAGGCCGGCATGGCCCGCCTTGCGGATCCGTCCTACCTTGCGGGGCAGCGCCTCGTCGCGCCGGGAATTGGGCCGATCGTCGGGCTGCGCCAGCCGCTCCTCGACGCGATCGAGCGGGGGTTGGTCGGCGGGCTCCGGGGAATCCGGCCTGCCCGCCTCCTGTTCGTGGCCGACGCGCTCGCGGGCGCCGAGCTTCGCGAGGAGCGCTGGCTCGCCTGCCGGCTCCTCGGGCGCATCGTTCTCGACGATCCCGAACGCGCCTGGCAGGTCCTGCGCCGCATCGGGCGCCAGGCGGACGACTGGATCACGGTCGACACGCTGGCCGGAACGATCGCGCCGGCCATTCTCCGGGAACCCTTCCGCTGGGCCGAGCTCGAGCAGCTCGTCTTCAGCCCGCTCCGCTGGGAGCGCCGGCTCGTCGGCTCGACCGTGGCATCCATCGTCTTCGCCCGCCACGCCGATCGGCGCAGCCCGGACACCGTGGCCCGCGGGCTGGACCTGATCGGGATGCTCATGGGCGATGCCGAGCCGGACGTCCAGAAGGCCCTCGGCTGGGCGATTCGGAACATGGCCCGCGCCGATCTCGGCGCCGTGACGGCGTTCTGCCGGCGCGAGCTTGAGATCGCCACCGCCACGCGCGATGGGCAGCGCGCCTGGGTGCTCCGCGACGCGGCGCCGAAGCTCGCTGCCGCCGACGCCGCTGCCATCGGGAAGGCGCTCCAGGGCATCCGGCGCGTGCCGGGCACCCCATCCACCTCCCGGGCCGCGGAGGCCGCGGCCGCGTTCCTCTCCGCCGGCCTGCCCCCCACCGCCGCGCCGACGACCCGACCCGCCGCTGAGCACCGGAGAGCCACCCCGTGACCGACAACCTGGGCGACATCCGCACGATCCGCATCGAGGACGAGATGCGGACCTCGTACCTCGACTACGCGATGAGCGTGATCGTGGCGCGCGCCCTGCCGGACGTCCGCGACGGCCTGAAGCCCGTCCACCGCCGGATCCTCTACACGATGGGCGAGATGGGGCTGGCCTCGAACGCCTCGTACCGCAAGTGCGCCGCGATCGTCGGCGAGGTCATGGGCAAGCTCCATCCGCACGGCGACGCGGCGATCTACGACACCCTGGTGCGCCTCGCCCAGGACTTCTCGATGCGCTACCCGCTGATCGACGGGCAGGGCAACTTCGGCTCGGTGGACGGCGACTCCGCGGCAGCCATGCGCTACACCGAGGCGCGCCTGGCCCCGATCGCTGCCGAGATGCTGGCCGACATCGACAGGCAGACCGTCGACTTCACCGAGAACTACGACGGCCAGCACCGCGAGCCCACGATCCTCCCGGCCAGGCTCCCCAACCTGCTGGTCAACGGGAGCTCGGGCATCGCCGTCGGGATGGCCACCAACATCCCGCCGCACCACCTGGGCGAGGTCGTCGACGCCACCATCGCCCTGATCGACGACCCGGAGCTGACGACGGACGACTTGTGCGCCTACGTGAAGGGTCCCGACTTCCCGACCGCCGCCTCCATCTACCGCTTCGAGCAGCAGAAGAACGCAATCACGGGCGTCACCGAGACGGTCGACGCGATCCGCCAGATGTATGCCCACGGCCACGGCCGGGTGGTCATGCGGGCGACCTGCTCCTTCGAGGAGGCCCGCCGAGATCGGGTGGCGATCATCGTCACCGAGCTTCCCTACCAGGTCAACAAGGCGACGCTCCTCGAGAAGATCGCGGACATGGTCAAGGACAAGCGGATCGACGGGATCGCCGACCTGCGCGACGAGTCCGACCGCGATGGCATGCGGATCTACATCGAGATCAAGAACGACGCGAACCCGCACACGGTGCTGAACAACCTGTTCAAGCACACCGCGATGCAGCTCGCCTTCAACCTGAACATGCTCGCGCTGGTCGACGGGCAGCCCCAGACGCTCCCGCTCAAGGCGGTCATCGCCCACCACATCGAGCACCGCCGCGAGATCGTCCGGCGGCGCACCGAGTTCGACCTCGGGAAGGCCCGCGAGCGGGCCCACATCCTCGAGGGCCTCAAGATCGCGCTGGACAACCTCGACGAGGTCATCCGCACGATCCGCGAGTCGGCCGACGTGGACACGGCGCGGCGCAACCTGATGGCCGGCTTCGGCCTGACCGAGATCCAGGCCCAGGCGATCCTGGACATGCGCCTCGCGCGGCTGGCCGCGCTCGAGCGCAAGAAGATCGAGGACGAGTACCTCGCGATCATCCAGCTGATCGCCGAGCTCGAGGACATCCTGGCCAACCCGGCCCGGGTCCTCTCGATCATCAAGGAAGAGCTGCTCGAGCTGAAGCGCAAGTACGCCGGGGAGCGGCGCACCCGGGTCGTCGACGACTCTTCGCGCGAGATGACGGACGAGGACCTGATCGCCGACGAGGACGTCGTCGTCACGATCAGCCGGCGGGGCTACATCAAGCGCCAGCCGGTCGCCACGTACCGCCGCCAGGCGCGCGGCGGCAAGGGGATCATCGGCCACGTCACCCGCGAGGAGGACGCGGTCGACAGCCTGCTGGTCGCCAACACCCACGACTGGGCGCTCTTCTTCACGAACCGGGGCCGGGTCTTCAGCTCGAAGGTCCACACCGTGCCGGATGCGAGCCGGCAGGCCAAGGGGATCCCGATCATCAACCTGCCGGGCGTGCAGGTGGAGGCCGGCGAGGTTCCCACGGCGACCCTCCTGGTGCCCAACTTCGAGAAGGGCTCGTACCTGGTGATGGCGACCCGGCTGGGCACGATCAAGAAGACGCCCCTCGAGCAGTTCGAGAAGGTCCGCTCGTCGGGGATTCGCGCGGTCACCCTGGCCGAGGGTGACGAGCTCGCCTGGGTCGACGTGGCCACCGGCCACGACGACGTCATCATCGCCACCGCCCAGGGCAAGCTCGCCCGGTTCGCCGAGACCGAGGTCCGCCCGATGGGACGCGACGCGGCCGGCGTGATCGGGATCCGGCTGGCCCGGGCCGGCGACGTCGTCGTGTGCATGAGCGTCGTCCAGCCCGACTCCGACCTCCTGGTCCTGACCGAGACGGGCTACGGCAAGCGCGTCCACCTGGCCGAGTTCCGGCGCAAGCACCGGGGCGGCCAGGGCGTGATGCTGATCCCGCTGGAGGGCCGCAAGACCGGCCGCGTCGCGGCGGTCCAGCAGGTCACCGAGGCCGATGACGAGCTGCTCCTCATCAGCGCCGGCGGCCAGGTCGTCCGGACCCAGACGAACACCATCAACCGCTACTCCTCCGGCGCCCGCGGCGTGATCACGATGCGCCTCAACGAGGGCGACAAGGTGGTCGGGATCGCCGCGTTCCGGGAAGGGCTGGCATCACGGGGAGCCATGGGCGACAATGACGACCCCGAGGCGGGACCCTCCGGCACGCCCGGTGGCGGTGGAGGGCGCGCGTGACGGGGTTCGGAGCCGAGGAGACGCCCGTGTACTCCGACTCGTTCGACGTCTACACCGGGAACGCCAATCGGGGGCTGGCCGGGAAGATCTGCCGTTACCTCGGGCTCGACCTCGGGCAGGCAGAGGTCTTCGAGTTCGCGAACGAGAACATCTTCGTCAAGATCCTGGACAACGTCCGGGAGAAGGACGTCTTCCTCGTCCAGCCCACCTGCCGCCCGGTCAACAAGTCGATCATGGAGCTCCTGATCATGATCGACGCCTTCAAGCGCGCGAGCGCGGGCCGGATCACGGCCGTGATCCCCTACTACGCCTACGGTCGCTCCGACAAGAAGGACCAGCCGCGCGTCCCGATCACGGCCCGCCTGGTGGCCGACATGATCACCGTCGCTGGCGCGGACCGGGTCCTCACCATGGACCTCCACCAGGGCCAGATCCAGGGCTTCTTCAACATCCCGGTGGACGAGCTCACGGCCGTCCACCTGCTCTCCAACTACTTCCGCCAGAAGCAGCTCGGCGAGCTCGTGGTGGTGACGGACCTGGGCTTCGCGAAACGGGCCCGGACGTTCGCTGAGCTGCTGGAAGCCCCGCTCGCGATCGTCGAGAAGCGTCGCGTGGGCAACCTCGACCGGGCCGAGGTCACGAACGTCATCGGCGAGGTCCGGGGACGCCGGGCGATCATCGTCGACGACGAGATCGACACGGCAGGCACGCTCTTCGAGGTCGTCCGGGCCCTCGAGCGCGAGGGCGTGGACGAGATCTACGCCTGCGCGACGCACGGCGTGCTCTCCACCACGGCGGTCGAGAGGATCGCGGGGTCTGGCCTCCGCGAGGTCGTCCTGACGGACTCGATCCCGCTCCCACCCGAGAAGCGGCTGCCCCAGATCACGACCCTCTCCGTCGCCCCGCTGATCGGCGAGGCGATCCGGAGGATCCACCGCGGCGAGTCCGTCGGCGCGCTCTTCTCGAGCGAGGTGGCCCTGACCCAGGAGCTCACCTTCTGGCACGATGGCGAGTCCGAGGTGATCGATACGCGCTCGGGCGCTCCGCTCGAGCCCGACCCGGCCGGCGACGCCGACGACGGCGAGAACGAGCCTGCGAGCATGACGCTCGCGCCCACCGTGGGAGACCGATGACCCTCCAGCTCAACAAGCCCGATGGCAAGGGTGGCCTCGTCCCGCGCGAGGAGACGCCGAAGGACTGGCGGACCCAGCTGCAGTCCCAGCGCTGGAACCCGGCCAGGCTCGACAACCCGGAGATGAACCCGACCAGCTCGGCCGCCTCCGTGCTGTTCTGGGTCGGCCTGGGGGTCCTGACCTTCGTGCTGCTCCTGGTCGGCTACGGGAGCGGGTTCTGGAAGTAGCCTGACCCGGCGTTCGCGCGCATCCGCGCCGCCGAGCCCGGCCACCCGACGCCGGACCACGCTGCGTCCGAACCGGCGGCCGGGGCTCCGGCGCACCCACCCACCTATACTGGCGGTTCCATGGTTCTCGGCTTCTTCTCCCGCTTCGTCGATTCGAACGACCGCGAGCTCCGACGCATCCAGCCGATCGTCGATGCCGCGAACGCCCTGGAGCCGGAGCTCCAGGAACGCTCCGACGCGGAGATCCGGGAGCGCATGGATGCCATCCGCGCCGAGCTGGCCGAGCTCCAGGAAGGATTCGGGCCGGTCGCCGACGAGCAGGAGATCGAGGACCTGGCGCGCCGACGCGACGTCGAGACGGCCCGCCGCAAGAGCGAGAGCGCCGAGCTCCAGGCGGCCCTCGACGACGTCATCACCGAGGTGTTCGCCAGCGCGCGGGAGGCCTTCCGGCGGACCCTCGGAATGCGCCCGTTCGACGCCCAGCTGCTCGGAGGCGCGGTCCTCCACCAGGGCAAGATCGCGGAGATGAAGACGGGCGAGGGCAAGACGCTCGTCGCGCCGCTCGCGGCGATCCTCAATGGCCTCACCGCTCGCGGCGTCCACGTCGTGACCGTCAACGACTACCTGGCCCGGCGCGACGCCCAGTGGATGGGCCCGGTCTTCCACTTCCTGGGGCTCTCGCTCGGGGTCGTCGTCGGGGACGAGGCCTACGTCTTCGAGCCGGGCTACCCCACCACCGACGAGCGCCTGATCAACCTCCGACCCGCCCCCCGCCGGGACGCCTACGCGGCCGACGTCACGTACGGCACGAACCACCACTTCGGGTTCGACTACCTGCGCGACAATCTGGTCACGGAGCTGGACCAGCGCGTCCAGCGCGGGCATTTCTTCGCCATCGTCGACGAGGTGGACAACATCCTCATCGACGAGGCGCGGACCCCGCTGATCATCAGCGGGCAGGCCGAGGAATCGGCGGACCTCTACTACCAGTTCGCCCGGCTCGTCCCGCGCCTGCACGCCCGGCCCGAGGGCGACGAGGAGGGCGGGGACTTCTTCGTCGACCTCAAGGACAAGGCCGTGTCCCCGACCGAGGAGGGGATCACCAGGATCGAGCAGTGGCTCGGCGTCCAGAACCTCTACGACGATCCCCGGCTGGCCCGCTACTTCGACGCGGCGCTGAAGGCCCACGCGCTGTACAAGCGAGATCGCGACTACATCGTGCGGGAAGGCGAGATCGTCATCGTGGACGAGTTCACGGGACGCCAGATGCCCGACCGGCGCTGGAGCGAGGGCCTCCACCAGGCCGTCGAGGCCAAGGAAGGGCTGCGCGTCCAGCGCGAGTCCGTGACCCTCGCGACGGTCACCTTCCAGAACTACTTCCGCCTCTACGACAAGCTGGCCGGCATGACCGGCACGGCGATGACCGAGGCCGAGGAGTTCCACAAGATCTACAAGCTCGAGGTCGTCGGGATCCCGACGAACAAGCCGATGATCCGGGACGACGGGGCGGACCTCGTCTTCCGGAACGAGCTCGGCAAGTTCACCTCGCTGATCGACGAGATCGTCGAGATGACCGAGGCCGGCCGACCCGTCCTGGTGGGCACCGTCAGCGTCGAGAAGTCGGAGCTGCTCTCCGAGCTGCTCAAGCGGCGGGGGATCCGCCACGAGGTCCTCAACGCGAAGTTCCACGAGAAGGAAGCGCCGATCATCGCCCAGGCGGGTCGATCGAGCGCCGTCACGATCGCCACGAACATGGCGGGGCGCGGCACCGACATCATGCTGGGCGGCAACCCGGCCGGCCTCGCCTCCGAGATCCTCCACCGCAAGGGCCTCAACCCGGCCGAGGTCGACAAGGCGACCTACGACGCGGCCTTCGCCGAGGCCAGGATCACCTGCGACGGGGACCACGACCGGGTCGTGCAGGCCGGCGGGCTGCACATCATCGGGACTGAGCGCCACGACTCCCGCCGGATCGACAACCAGCTCCGGGGCCGCGCCGGCCGGCAGGGCGATCCGGGCTCGTCGCGCTTCTACCTGTCCCTCGAGGACGACCTGATGAAGCGCTTCGCGTCGGAGCGGGTCGCCGGCCTGATGGAGCGGCTCGGCCTCGAGGATGACGTCGCGATCGAGTCGCGCATCGTCAGCCGGACGATCGAGAGCGCCCAGAGCCGGGTCGAGGGCTACAACTTCGACATCCGCAAGCGCGTCGTCGAGTTCGACGACGTGATCGCCAAGCAGCGCGAGACGATCTACTCGGAGCGCGACAAGGTGCTCCGCAACGAGGACCTGTCGGCGACCGTGCAGGCCTTCATCGACGAGGAGCTCGACGTCCTGCTGGATACGTACGCCTCCGCCTCGGTTCCGACCGACGACTGGAGCATGAGCGGGCTCTCCAACGCCCTGCGGGCGATCGGCCTCGACCCGGCGGGGACCTCCGAGGACGACCTCTGGGACGCCGGCGGCCGCGAGAACCTGGCGGCGCACCTGCGCGAGCTGGCCGATGCGAAGCTGGCCGAGAAGGAAGCCGAGGTCGGCGAGACCGACTGGGCGATGATCGAGCGGCTCGTCCTGCTGCGCACGATCGATGCGCTCTGGCTGGAGCACCTGACCGAGCTGGACGACATGCGCCGGGGCATCGGCCTGCGCGGCTACGCCCAGCAGGATCCGCTCAACGAGTTCAAGAAGGAAGCCTTCAACCTCTACGACCAGCTCCAGGAGCTCATCCGCCACCAGGTGGCGACGACGATCTTCCGGGTGAGCGTCGTCCGCCAGGCGTCCCAGCCCACCGACGACGAGGCCCAGGTGGCCACGCGCCTCGCGGCCGGAGCCGCCGCGCTCCGCTCTGCTGCCGGGGCCGGCGGCGCAGTCGCCCCGACCCCCTCGTCAACCGGCGCTCCCGGCGGCGCCACGGCGACGTTCTCCGGGCTGCAGGGGTCCACCTCGGCTGCAGGCGGCTCGATCCGGGCCGGCTCCCGGCCGGCCGGCGGCTCCGGCGCAGCGGCGAACGCGGCCCGGAACCTGCCCGCGGCGCCGGCGCTCCGGAACATGCAGGAGCGCCTCGGCGACCAGGCCGTGAGCCCCCCGAAGGCGGCCGCGGGCGGTCCGGGCGCCAAGCTCGGGCGGAACGACCCCTGCTACTGCGGGTCGGGACTGAAGTACAAGAAGTGCCACGGCCGCTGACGCGGCCCGACCGACCCGCCGCGGCCCGTTCGGTCGCCCTGCTCGTCGTCCTGACCCTCGTCGGGGGAGTCGCGGCGACGGCTTACACCGCGTTCCGGATCTGGCAGCGCGGGACGATCGACGAGGCCCGGCCGGCCGACGCGATCGTCGTCCTGGGCGCGGCCGAGTACGACGGAACGCCTTCCGCGGTCTTCGCCGCCCGGCTCGACCATGCGGTCGCGCTCTACCGGCAGGGGCTCGCGCGCTACCTGGTCGTCACCGGCGGCGGACGGGAAGGGGACAGGACCACCGAGGCGGCCGTCGCCCGGATCTACGCGGAGGACCATGGCGTCCCGGCGTCCGCCATCCTCAGCGAGGACCGCGGACGGTCCACCCTGGAGTCGCTCGAGGGCGTGGTGAGGATCATGAGGGCGAACGGCCTGCGCTCGGCCGTCTTCGTGTCCGACCGCTCCCACATGCTGCGCGTCCTCCGGATGGCCCGGGACCTGGGGATCACGGCCTATGGCTCGCCGACCGCGACCAGCCCGGCCGACGCGACCCTCGAGCGGCGCGTGGACGCCATGCTCCACGAGCTGGGGGCGCTCGCCTGGTACGGGATCCTCAGCGGCAGCGGCCCCGAGACGGCCGCGGGCAGCCGGCCGTAGAGCCGGGCGCGGCAATCCCGGCAGGGGGCCACCCCGACCGAGCGCACGGCCGCCAGGGTGGGGTCGAAAAACCGCCCCTTGGCCGCGGGGGGCTCACAACTTATACTCTCGTCAATTCGCGGCCCACCGGCTCGCCCAGACGCGTCCCCACGTGTTGCCGGTTGCGGTCCACGCACCTTGCAAAGCGAGGGAGTGGTGAAGCAGGTCGAGGACGACGCCTTCGTCGATCTCATCGCGTGTGAGCGTGACTGTCGTGGCTGCAGCTACGCCTCCGCGCTTGACTGCGACGGCAACTGCGGCGTCTGCCACCACAACGCGTACTGTCCCTGTGTGAACCCCGTCGTCGCCCGGAGCAAGACCGCCCTGCGGCTCATCGAGCTCCGGCCGATCCTCCTGCAGGACGTTCGAGGCCGCGCCTAGATGGACCGCGCCGCCCTCCGCGATCTTGCCGAGCGGATCCGGGCGACCTCGGGGCGTCTTTGACCTCCCCGCAAAGCAGGCCCGCCTCACCGAGCTGGACGCGCTGACCGCCGCTCCCGGATTCTGGGACGACCAGCGCACCGCGAAGCGGAGCCTCCGCCAGGCCGAGGCGTACCGCGAGGAGGTCGCGCTCTGGACCGACCTCGGTGCTCGCGCGACGAGCCTGGAGGAGCTGGCCGACATGGCCGCCGAGGCCGAGGACGCAGAGCTCCTCGCCGAGATCGAGCGGGACGTCGAGGCCCTGGAAAAGGCGTTCCAGCGCGAGCGGACCGCACTCCTCTTCTCGGGTGAGTACGACGAGCGGGGCGCGATCCTCACGATCAGCGCCGGGGCGGGCGGGACCGAGGCGACCGACTGGGCGGAGATGCTCCTCCGGATGTACCTGCGCTGGGCGGAGCGCCACCGCTTCCCGGCCGAGGTCATGGACCAGACCGAGGGCGAGCAGACCGGCGTCAAGAGCGTCACCGTGAGCGTGGACGCGCGGCGCGCGTACGGCTGGCTGCGGGCCGAGCGGGGCGTCCACCGCCTCGTCCGGATCAGCCCCTACGATTCCCAGAAGCGCCGCCAGACGACCTTCGCGCTCCTCGAGGTGATGCCCGAGGTCGAGGACGAGGGCGAGGTCGAGCTCAACTGGGACGAGATCAAGGTCGACAACTTCCGGTCGTCCGGGGCGGGCGGCCAGCACGTCCAGAAGACGAACTCGGCGGTGCGCCTCACCCACCTGCCGACCGGGATCGTGGTGACCTGCCAGAACGAGCGCTCGGCGACCCAGAACCGCGAGACGGCCGCCAAGGTCCTCGCCGCCCGGCTCCTGGAGCGCCGCCTGGAAGAGAAGGAGTTCGAGCTCCGCCGCCTCAAGGGCGAGCACGTGGAGGCCGGCTGGGGGAACCAGATCCGGAGCTACGTCCTGCACCCCTACCAGATGGTCAAGGACCACCGCACCTCGGTGGAGACGTCCAACACGGGCAGCGTCCTCGACGGCGACCTGGACGTCTTCATGGCCGCGGAGCTGGAGCGCGAGGCCACGGGGGCGCCGGTGGCGGGCGGGTCCGAGCCCGAGTGAGCCGGCCCGACCCCGCGATCCTCGTCCGCCCCGCGACGCTGGGCGATCTCCCGGCCTGCGGCTCGATCTGGCACGCCGGGCTCGACGACTACGGCCGGCGCGTCGGGCGCTACCCGATGCCCGCCCCCGGTGCCTCGTTCCTGGAGCTCCTGGGGCACCTCCTGGCCACCGACCCGGAGCGCTTCCTGGTGGCGGTGCGGCCCGATCCGGATGCGGGCCCGGAGGGTCGTGTCGTGGCGTTCGCGTCCGCCGTCCGCCGCGAGCACGTCTGGTTCCTCGCGATGCTCTTCGTGGATCCGATCGAGCAGTCCCACGGCCTGGGACGGCTGCTCCTGGAGCGGGTCCTCCCGCCGGGCGGCGACGAGGCCACCCTCGCCACCTGCACCGACAGCGCCCAGCCGATCTCGAACGCGCTCTATGCCCGTTACGGGATCGTCCCGCGGGTGCCCGTCCTGGAGCTGGTCGGGAGGCCCGAGGGCCTGCGCCCGCCGCCACTTCCCGGGGACGTGCGCGCGGTGCCGTTCGAGGTCCTGGCACCCGGCGATCCCGCGGGGCCCGGCGGCCGGCTGCTCGCCGCAGCGCTCGCGATGCTCGACCGGGGCTCGCTGGGCTACGCCCATCCCGAGGACCACGCGTACCTCGCCGCCACGGGGCGGCTGGGCTACCTCTACCAGGCCGGCGACGGCGAGGTGCTGGCGTACGGCTACGTGGGCCAGGTCGGGCGCCTGGGTCCGGTCGCGGTGTCCGACCCCGCGCTCCTGGCGCCGGTCCTCGGGCACCTCCTCGGGGCAGTGGAGCCGGCCGGGGCGTTCTTCGGATGGATTCCCGGCCCCGCCGGCGAGGCGATCACGGGGCTCCTCCAGGCGGGCCTCCGGATCGAGGACTTCCCGGCCCTGCTCTGCTGGTCCCGGCCGTTCGGCGACTTCTCGCGCTACATCCCGATCAACCTGGCGTTCCTCTAGCTCGTCGCGCGGAACCGGGACCGGTGGTAGCCTCGCAAGCGTCGTGACGATCCCGATCCCCCTGCGCCCCGCCGACGGTCCGGCCGCGGATCCCGGCCCCGACGCCCTCCTCGTGGTCGCCGCGCGACCCGTGCTCACCCTGCGCGGCGTCGGCAAGGTCTACGCGAACGGCAAGGCTGCGTTGCGCGAGGTCGATCTCGTGCTCGACGAGGGCGAGTTCGTGTTCCTTGTCGGGCCGTCCGGGGCCGGCAAGTCGACGCTGCTCAAGCTGCTGATCCGCGACGAGCTGCCGACCTCGGGCGAGGTGATCCTCGACGGGCGCGACCTGGCCCGGGTGCCCCGGCGCAAGGTGCCCGAGCTCCGGCGCAAGATCGGGATCGTCTTCCAGGACTTCAAGCTCCTGCCCGACCGATCCGTGCGCGAGAACGTCGCCTTCGCGCTGGAGGTCACGGGCACGCCCCGCCGGCGGATCGGTCCGGCCGTGGAGCGGGCGCTGGCCGTCGTCGGCCTGACCGGCGCGGCCGGCCAGCTCCCGACGACGCTGTCGGGTGGCGAGCAGCAGCGCACGGCCATCGCCCGGGCGCTCGTCCACGAGCCGCGCCTGTTCATCGCCGACGAGCCGACCGGGAACCTGGATCCGCTGATCTCGTGGGAGATCATCCAGCTCCTGCTGCGGATCAACGAGCTCGGCGTCACGGTCCTGATGGCCACCCACAACGCCGAGGTGGTCACCGCCCTCCGTCGGCGCGTCGTCGGCCTCGAGGAGGGGCGGATCGTGCGCGACGAGGTCGGCGCCTACCACCGGGAAGACTGACCGATGGGCTTCCTGCGGTTCATCACGTTCAGCGTCTCCCGCGGGCTGGCAGGTCTCCGGCGCAACGCCCTCATGACCCTCGCCGCGACGGCGACGATGCTCCTGATGCTCCTGCTCCTGTCCGGCTTCTGGCTGGTCCAGGCGGGCCTGGCCGCGGGCGTCGCGTACGTGGAGCAGAAGGTGGAGATCGTCGCCGACCTCCGCGACGAGCCCGGCGCGGAAGCTGCCCTCGCCGTGTCCGCAACCTCCCTGATGGCCCAGCTGGCCCGCGATCCCGCGGTCAGCTCGATCGCCTACGTCAGCAAGGACGAGGCCCTGGCCCGCTTCCGGGAGCGCCTCCGCGAGCGGGGCCAGGCCGACCTGACCGGCTACCTCGACCGCAACCCGCTCCCGGCGAGCCTCGAGGTGAAGCTCGTCGACCCCCGCGACTACCAGGGCGTGGTCGACCGGCTCAACCAGGCCGACCGCGTCGTGGCGGACGTGGTCGAGGTCCAGAAGCTCGTCGAGCAGCTGACGTCCGTGACCGGGGTCTTGCGCACCGGCGGGATCGTCCTCCTCGTGCTGGTCGGGTTCGTCGTCCTGTTCATCATCGTGAACACGATCCGCCTGGCGGTCGTGGCCCGGCGCGAGGAGATCGAGATCATGCGCCTGGTCGGCGCGTCGGACGCGTTCATCCGCTGGCCGTTCATCTTCGAGGGTGCGTTCGTCGGCCTCCTGGGCTCGCTCCTGACCCTCCTGATCCTCTATGTCGCCAGCGGTCCGGTGACGGACTTCATGTACGGCTTCTTCCGGGTCCTTCCCCTCGAGCTGGGCACGCTCTCCCGGGACGTCGTGCTGCTCGTGGTCGGGACCGGGCTCGGGGTCGGCATCCTCGGGTCGTGGCTCTCGGTGCGGAGCTACCTCACGCGCTGAGCAACCCCGCGGCCTTCGCCGCGGGCGCGGAGCGGACCCGGAGCTCCCGGCCCTCAGGCGACGCCCCGGTGTACGCTGTGGCGCGCCGCCAAGCCGGCCGACCCTGCAACCAGCCGCACGAATCCGAGCGCCATGACGACCCCCGACCCCATCCAGCCGGCGCTTCCCGACGAGGAGGCGGCCGCCGTCGTCCCGCCCGGCGCGGTCCCGTCGGCGGCCGTTCCGCCCGGTGCCGCGGACCCGGTCGCGGCTGCCGCGGCTGCCCTGGCGGCCGCAGGGTACGTCGTGGAACCGGTGGGCGACCCGGCGCGCCGGACGCGGCGCACCGTCGGGGCGCTCCAGCTCGCGCTCGTGCTCGTCGCGCTGCTGGCCGGCGCAGCGCTCTTCCTGTCCGGCTATTCGCTGGGCAGCCGCACCGCGGCGACACCCGGCACGCCCGCCTCCGACGCGGCGCTCTTCCGCCCCTTCTGGGACGTCTGGAGCTCGATCAACGGGAGCTATGTCGGGACGATCGACCGGGCAGCCCTGGTCCAGGGCGCGATCGACGGGATGATCAAGGCCCTCGGGGACCCGTTCTCGTCGTACATGAGCCCCGCGGACCTGAAGAAGGCGCGCGAGGACCTGGGCGGCCAGTTCGAGGGGATCGGCGCGCAGATGGAGGCCAAGCCGACCGATGCGAGCCAGGCGTCCTGCGCGCCGCTCGGACCGACCTGCCGGCTGGTCGTCGTCACTCCGCTCCCGAGCTCTCCGGCCGAGAAGGCCGGCCTTGCCGCCGGGGACGTGGTCACCGCCGTCGACGGCGCGTCCCTGGACGGGCAGACGCTCGACGTGGCCGTCGCGAAGGTCCGTGGCCCCAGGGGCACGCCCGTGGTCCTGACGATCGTGCGCGGCACGAAGGCGCCGTTCGACCTCTCGATCGTGCGCGACGTCATCGTCCAGGAACAGGTCGTCTCCCGCGACCTGGCGAATGGGACCGTCCGCTACATCGAGGTCTCGACGTTCTCCGATCGGGCCGCGACGGACTTCGTGACCTCCCTCAAGGCCGGCCTGGCCCAGGGCGAGAAGTCGATCATCATCGACCTCCGCGACAACCCGGGCGGCTACGTCACCGCCGCCCGGACGATCGCCAGCCAGTTCATCGCCGCCGGGCCGATCTTCTGGGAGGAGCGGGCGGACGGGACCCAGACGCCCACCGACGCGCAGCCCGGTGGCGTTGCGACGGACCCGTCGATCCGCGTCGCCGTCCTCGTCAACAAGGGCAGCGCCTCCGCGAGCGAGATCGTCTCGGGAGCGCTCCAGGACACGAAGCGGGCCATCCTCGTCGGCGAGACGACCTACGGCAAGGGCACGATCCAGCAGTGGCTCGACCTGACCGACAACTCGGGCGGCTTCCGGCTCACGATCGCCAAGTGGCTGACGCCGGACAAGCGCTGGATCCACAAGATCGGGCTCTCGCCGGACGTGGTCGTGAGCCCCGACGCAGGGGCGTCGACGCCCACGGGCGACCCGTACATCGACGCCGCGCTCGCCCGCCTGGGCGGGACCGGCACCATCCCGTTCCCGCGGCTGGCCCGGGCCGCCTGACGGAGGGGAGCGGCTCGCGGGGCTCCGCGCCGCCGCCGGTCGAGCGCCCGTTCGACCCGCCGCGGCGGTTGCCGCCGCCGAAATTCCGCTGCTATACTCCCGGCGCGTCGCAGGGAGCCTCGCTGCCCCATGCCCGGACGGACGTTCGCCTACTTCGCCTTGTTCTCGGAGATCGGCGTCGTCCTTCTCGTGACCGTCCTGGTCGGGGTCCTGGGGGGCTACTGGGTCGATCAGCGGTTGTCGACACTGCCGGTCTTCGTCCTCGTCGGGCTCTTCCTCGGGCTCGCCGTCGGGGCCCGGACGATCTGGCGGCTGATCTCCCGGTTCCTGGCCGACGCGGAAGAATGACCGAGAGCGCGGCGAGAGCGCCGCGCTCCTGTGTGTGGAGCGATCGTGACGACTGAGCAGGCCCAGCCCGCCGCGCCGGACGCCGTCGAGGCGCGCCCCCGGCGGAGCCCGATGCGCCCGATCCTGCTCCTCATGGCGGCGGTCGTCGTCATCGACGTGCTGGCCCTCCTGTTCGCCCCGCCGTTCGATCCCAACCCCCCGGCCGGCCAGGTCGGTTGCCCGTTCCCGGCCTGCTTCATCAACGGGAACCTGGAGCTGCCGCCGCCGGCGACCGTCATCGACTTCGACGCTGCCCATCCGTTGGTCAACGGCGGCCTGGTCATCACGTTCCATCCCAGCATCTCCAGCACGCTCCTGACCATGTGGATCGTGATGGCGGCCCTGCTCCTGTTCGGCTTCGTGGCGACCCGCCGGCTGCGGGCGATCCCGGGGCCGCTCCAGAACTTCGTCGAGTGGGGCTACGAGACGATGGAAAGCTTCGCCCGATCCACCGGCGGTCCCGAAGCCATCCGGCACGTCCCGGTCTTCGCGTCGTTCTTCGTGCTCATCCTGTTCTGCAACTGGAGCGGCCTGCTCTCGCCGATCGGCAAGGTGCAGGAGCTGCGCGCGCCCACCAGCGACGTCAACGTCACGATCGGCCTGGCCCTGGTGGCCTTCGTCTACTTCGAGTACCAGGGGTTCCGGGCCCTGGGCATCGGCTACCTGGGCAAGTTCTTCCCGGTCCGCGAGTTCCGGAACGGCGTGGGAGCCGGGATCATCGCCCTGTTCGTCGGCCTGATCGAGCTGATGCTGGAGTTCGTCAAGCTCGTCACGCTGAGCATGCGGTTGTTCGGCAACATCTACGGCGGCGAGGTCGCCCTGGGCGTCGTCACCGCGCTCACGATCGCCGTCGTGCCGGCCCTCATCGTCGGCCTGGAGGCGATGCTCAACTTCGTGCAGGCGCTGATCTTCAGCACCCTGACCCTCATGTTCACGCTGATCGCCATCGAGTCCCACGAGGAGGAGCACGCCGTCCACGACGCCGCGCTCAGCGCGGAGGGCGACAGCCACTCCCTCGCCCCGTCGCCGGCGCACTAGGCGACCCGACCACACGGCCCAACTGACCCGGGGCATCCCGGGCCGAACGGAGGAACTGGACGAAATGGAGCACCTCGGCGCTGGGCTTGCCGCCCTCGGCGTTATCGGCCCCGGCATCGGCATCGGCATCCTGGCCGGGATGTCGAGCGCCGCCATCGGTCGGAACCCCGACGCCGCCTCGCAGATCCGCGGCCTCGCGATCATCCTCGCGGCGTTCGCCGAAGGCCTCGGCGTCCTGGCGATCGTCGTCGGCCTGCTCGCCATCTTCATCACGGGCAAGTAGGCACCGGTCACCGGGAGAGCACCGTGCACCTGATCGCCGTCATCGGCGAGGCCGTTCGCTCGGCTGCGACGCTCGCGCCCGGGGCGGCCGAGGCGGGCGGCCTCACGATCAACCTGTTCTGGGTGATCGTCGCCGCGCTCAACTTCATCGTCTTCTTCGCGCTGGCCTGGATCGTCATCCTCAAGCCGCTCGTCGGCCGGCTGGCCGACCGGCGCTCCCGGATCGAGCAGGGCCTCTCCGACGCGGAGGCGGCCCACCAGGCCCGCGCCCGTGCCGAGGAGGAGCGCCTCGCGGCAATCCAGGACGCCCGGCGGGAGGCCCGCGAGATCGTCGATCGGGCCCAGAAGGTCGCCCAGGAGGCCCGGGAGGCGGACATCGCCGCCACCCGCGAGGAGCTGGAGCGGCTGCGCGCCCGCGCCGCCACCGACATCGAGGCCGAGAAGGCGCGGGCCATCGCCGACCTGCGGTCCGAGGTCGCCGGCCTGGCCCTCGAGGCAGCCGGTCGGGTCGTCCGCGAGACGATGTCCGGCGAACGCCAGCGCCGGCTGGTCGAGGAGTTCCTCGCCGAGCCGTCCCGCTCAGAGCCCCGCTGATGCCCCGTCCGACGACCGCCGCCCGTCGCTACGCCGAGGCCGCGTTCGAGATCGCCCGTCGTGACGGGTCGCTCGACGCGTGGCAGGCCGGCCTGCGCCGCGCGACGGAGGTCGTGGGCGCCCCGGCTGTCGCCCGCTACGTCGACAGCCCCGCCATCCCGTTCACCGTCCGCCGCGAGGTGCTGACGAAGCTGCTCGCCGCGGACCTCTCGGCACCCATGCTCAACCTCCTGTTCCTCCTGGCCCAGCGGGGCCGGCTCGGCAGCCTGCCGGTCGTGGCCCGCGAGCTCGATCGGCTCGTCGACCTGGAGCGCGGCGTGGTCGTCGCCCAGGTCACGAGCGCGATGCCCCTCGATCCCGCGGAGCTCGAGGCGATCGCGGCCCGCGTCCGGGAGATGACCGGCTCGCAGGTCGACCTGCACTCCGCCGTGGACTCCGAGCTGATCGGGGGCCTCACGGTCCGGGTCGGCGACCGTCTCATCGATGCCAGCGTGCGAGGACGCCTCGAGCGCCTCCGCGACCGCCTCGTCGCGGGAGCGCGCTGACTCCCGTTCCCGTCGCGCCGGTGGAGCACCGGCCCCTGCGCCACATGGAGCACCGAATGGCCATCCGATCCGACGAGATCATCAGCATCATCAAGTCCTCGATCGACAGCTTCGACGCGACCGCCGAGACGCGCAACGTCGGGACCGTCGTGGAGGTCGGCGACGGCATCGCCCAGGTCTACGGCCTCGAGGGTGCGCTCATGTCCGAGCTGCTCGAGTTCCCGGGCGGCGTCATGGGGATGGCCCTCAACCTCGAGGAGGAGACCGTCGGGACGGTCATCCTGGGCAACGCCAACGAGATCAAGGAGGGCGACACCGTCAAGACGACCGGCCGGGTCGTCGAGATCCCGGTCGGCGCCGCGCTCCTCGGCCGGGTCGTGGACCCGCTGGGCCGCCCGCTCGACGACAAGGGCCCGATCAACGCCACGGCCAGCCGGCCGGTCGAGCGGATCGCCCCGGGCGTCATCACTCGCCAGGGGGTCGACACGCCCGTCCAGACGGGGATCAAGGCGATCGATGCCCTGATCCCGATCGGGCGGGGCCAGCGCGAGCTGATCATCGGCGACCGCCAGACCGGCAAGACCGCGCTGGCCATCGACGCGATCATCAACCAGAAGGGCCAGGGGCTCGTCTGCATCTACGTGGCGATCGGCCAGAAGCTCTCCACCGTCGCCGCCACCGTCGCGACCCTCGAGAAGTACGGCGCGATGCAGCACACGATCGTCGTCGTCGCCGGCGCCGAGGACCCCGCCCCGCTCCAGTACCTCGCCCCCTACGCGGGCTGCGCGATCGGCGAGGAGGTCATGGAGAACGGCGTCGAGGTCCCGGGCGAGGGCCTCGTGAAGGACGCCCTGTGCGTCTACGACGACCTCTCCAAGCACGCCTGGGCCTACCGCGAGATGTCCCTGCTCCTCCGGCGGCCTCCCGGCCGCGAGGCCTACCCGGGCGACGTCTTCTACCTTCACAGCCGCCTCCTCGAGCGCGCCGCCCGCCTCCACGACAGGCACGGCGGCGGCTCCCTGACGGCGCTCCCGATCATCGAGACGCAGGCCGGCGACGTGTCCGCCTACATCCCGACCAACGTGATCTCGATCACGGACGGCCAGATCTTCCTGGAGACGGACCTCTTCAACGCGGGCCAGCGGCCCGCGTTGAACATCGGCATCTCGGTCTCCCGGGTAGGCTCCGCGGCCCAGACCAAGGCGATGAAGAAGGTGGCCGGGCCCCTCAAGCTCGACCTCGCCCAGTACCGCGCCCTGGCCGCGTTCGCCCAGTTCGCCTCGGACCTGGACAAGGCCACCCGCGACCAGCTGACCCGCGGCGAGAAGCTCTCCGAGATCACCAAGCAGCCCCAGTACCAGCCGCTCGCGGTGGAGCGCCAGGTGGCCATCCTGTACGCCGCGACCAAGGGCCAGCTCGACGACATCCCGACCCCCAGGGTGCGCGAGTTCGAGACCGGCTTCTACCGGTTCCTCGAGGCGGAGCGCCCGGAGATCCTCCAGAAGCTGGGCGCCACGAAGGCGCTGGACGACGAGATCAGCAAGGGCCTCGACGACGCGATCGCGGCCTACCGCTCGTCGTTCCTCGCGTAGCGGCCGGCCGGGGCGCGGGAGCGAAGCGTGGCGAGCCAGCGGGACATCCGGCGGCGCATCGGCGCCGTCAAGAACATCAAGCAGATCACCAGGGCGATGCAGTTCGTGGCCGCGTCCAAGCTGCGCCGCGCCCAGGAGGCGACGCTGGCAGCCCGGCCCTACTCCCAGAAGCTCGACGAGGTCCTGGCCGATCTCGCCGCCGTGCTGAGCCACGAGGATCACCCGCTCCTCGAGCAGCGCGAGAGCGGCAAGCGCTGCTTCGTCGTGATCACGACCGACAAGGGCCTCACCGGGCCGCTCAACACCAACACGACCCGCTTCGCCATGAAGGAGATCGTCGAGCACCCGGGCGACCTGACGGTCGTCACCGTCGGACGCAAGGGACGCGACGCGCTGCGCCGGGCCCGGGTCCCCATCGAGGCGCACTTCAACGGCTTCGGGGATCGCCCCAGCTTCGCCGACGTCACTCCCCTGGCCCGGCTCGTGAGCGACGACTTCCTGACCGGGACCTACGGCCGGATCGACCTCGTCTACCCGATGTTCGTCTCGACCCTGGTCCAGCGGCCGGTGCTGGAACCGCTCCTGCCGATCCAGCCCGCACCGGAGACGGACAGCATCCCCGGGAACCAGTTCATCTTCGAGCCGAACCCGGCGACGGTCCTGCGTCAGCTCCTGCCGCGCTACGTCGCGACCCGCGTCTACCAGGCGATCCTGGAGACCACGGCGTCGGAGATGTCCAGCAAGATGGTCGCCATGAAGAACGCAACCGAGAACGCGGACTCGCTCATCGACGACCTGACGCTCTCGTACAACAAGGTCCGCCAGTCCAACATCACCCGCGAGATGATCGAGATCGCGACCGGCGCTCGCGCTGGACGCTAGGCGACACGGAGGCAGCACACCACCCATGGCGACCGCCGCTCCAGCCGCGACCGGCCGCGTGATCCAGATCACGGGTCCCGTCGTCGACGTCGAGTTCCCCGCCGGCCAGCTGCCGGCGATCTACGCAGCGCTCGAGATCGAGCGCCCGGGGGGCTCCCCCCTCGTCTGCGAGGTCCAGCAGCACCTGGGCAACAACTGGGTCCGGGCCGTGGCCATGACCACGACCGACGGCCTCGCCCGCGGCACGGCCGTGCTGGACACGGGTGGCCCGATCTCCGTCCCGGTCGGCGACGTGACCCTCGGGCGCGTCTTCGACGTCCTGGGCATGGCCATCGACGGCGGCGAGCCGGTGGACCGCACGCGCGTCCTGCCGATCCATCGCTCGGCTCCGCCCTTCGACGAGCAGACCACCGACGTGGAGGTTTTCGAGACGGGCCTGAAGGTGATCGACCTGATCTGCCCGTTCAAGAAGGGTGGCAAGGTCGGGATCTTCGGCGGCGCCGGCGTCGGGAAGACGGTCATCATCCAGGAGCTGATCCGGAACGTCGCCCAGGAGCACTCGGGCGTCTCCGTCTTCGCGGGCGTGGGCGAGCGCTCCCGCGAGGGCAACGACCTGATCAAGGAGATGACCGACTCGGGCGTCATCAAGAAGACGGCCTTCGTCTTCGGCCAGATGAACGAGCCGCCCGGGGCGCGCCTGCGGGTCGGCCTCACGGCCCTCACGATGGCCGAGTACTTCCGGGACGAGGAGGGCCGCGACGTCCTCCTGTTCATCGACAACATCTTCCGGTTCACCCAGGCGGGCTCGGAGGTCTCCGCGCTCCTCGGCCGGATGCCGTCAGCGGTGGGCTACCAGCCCAACCTGGCCACCGAGATGGCCGGCCTCCAGGAGCGGATCACCTCGACCAAGAAGGGTTCGATCACGAGCCTCCAGGCGGTCTTCGTCCCGGCCGACGACTACACCGACCCGGCGCCGGCCACCACGTTCGGCCACCTCGACTCGACGATCCGCCTCGAGCGCTACATCACCGAGCTGGGCATCTACCCGGCCGTCGACCCGCTCACGTCCACCAGCCGCGTCCTCGACCCGCTGATCGTGGGCCAGGAGCACTACGACGTCGCCCGCGAGACGCAGCGCGTCCTCCAGCGCTTCCGCGACCTGCAGGACATCATCGCCATCCTGGGCATGGACGAGCTCTCCGAGGAGGACAAGGCGACCGTCGCCCGGGCTCGCCGCCTCCAGCGGTTCATGAGCCAGCCCTTCTTCGTGGCCGAGGTCTTCACGGGCCGATCCGGCGTGTACGTCCCGATCCGCGACACGGTCGCCTCCTTCAAGGAGATCCTGGAGGGCAAGTCGGACACGCTGCCCGAGCAGGCCTTTTTCCTCGCGGGCACGCTCGATGACGTCCGCGCCAACGCGGCGAAGCTCCAGGGCTGAGGTCATGCCCCTCCATCTCGAGATCGTCACGCCCGAGCGGCGGGCCTACGACGACGAGGTCGACGGCGTCCAGCTGCCCGGGATCGAAGGGGAGCTGGGCATCCTGCCCCACCACACCCCGCTCCTGAGCATGCTGGGCGCGGGCGAGCTGCGGATCCGCAAGGCGGGTCACGAGGAATTGTTCGCCATCGTGGGCGGGTTCGTGCAGGTCAAGCCGGACCGCGTCGTGGTCATGGCCGAGAACGCCGACCTCGCCTCGGAGATCGACCTCGAGAAGGCGGATCAGGCCCGTCGGGATGCCGAGCGCGTCCTGGACGCCGGGTTCGTCGAGCCGGCCGACCTCGCCCAGGCGCGGGCCGCCCTCGAGGCGGCCCTGGTCCGCATCCGCGTCGCGGAACGCCGGCAGCATCGGGAGGGGCCGCGCCGGCGTGCCTGACGCCGAGGCGGCCGCGACCAAGCCGATGGCGGATGCCCGCCCGTTCCACTGGGAGTATCGCCCGACGCCCGTCACCCGGGAGATCTTCCGGGTCGTGGGCGGGACGCCGCTCTCCGGCTCGGTGCGGGTGAGCGGCGCGAAGAACGCCGCCCTCAAGCTCCTCGCCGCCGCCGTCCTGACCGGGGAGCGCTGCCGCCTCACCAACGTCCCCGAGATCGAGGACGTGCGGGTGATGGCCGAGACGCTGGTCGATCTCGGCGTCGTGGTCGACCACCCGGCGCACGGCGTCTACGAGGTCGCGTCCGGTGACGTCGACTGGCTCTTCGTGCCGCTCGAGGCCGCCGCGAAGATGCGGGCCAGCTTCATCCTCCTGGGCCCGCTCCTGAGCCGCTTCGGCCGCGTGATCATGAGCAACCCGGGCGGCGACCGGATCGGCCGGCGCCCGGTCAACCTGCACGTCGACGCGATGCGCGCGCTGGGCGCCCGGATCGACTACCGCAACGGCTACTACTTCGCCCAGGCCCCCGGCCGGCTCCGCGGCGGCGAGGTGACGTTCCCGTTCGTCTCCGTGATGGGCACCGAGAACGCGCTGATGGCCGCCACCCTGGCGGACGGCACGACCCGGATCCACCCGGCCGCCCGCGAGCCCGAGGTGGACGACCTGATCGCCTTCCTGGTCAAGATGGGCGCCGCGGTGGAGCGCACGGACCCGGACACCATCGTGGTCGAGGGTCGACGCCGCCTGCGGGGCGCAGAGCACCGGGTGATCCCCGACCGGATCGAGGCCGGCACGTTCGTCGTGGCGGCGGCCGTCGCGGGCGGGCACATCCGGGTGGAGAACGCTCCCTGCGAGCACCTGGGCGCATTCCTGGAGGTGCTCGCGCGAATGGGCGTCAACGTCGCCTGCAGCGCCGACGCGATCGAGGTCGAGGGCATCCGGCCGGGCGAGGGCACCTACCGGGCCGTGGACGTCGAGACCGCCCCGTACCCGGGCCTCGCCACGGACCTCCAGTCGCCCACGAGCGTGCTCCTGACCCGCGGCGACGGCCCCAGCCGGATCCACGAGGCGATCTTCGAGGACCGCCTCGAGTGGCTCGCCGAGCTGGCCAAGATGGGCGCCCGCGTGACGATCCAGGACAAGCACCACGCCATCGTGGCCGGCCCGACCCGCCTGCACGGCGCCGAGGTGGACATCTCGGACCTGCGGGCCGGCGCGTCGCTCATCCTGGCCGCCCTCGCCGCCGAGGGCACATCCCGGATTCACGGTGCGCATCACGTTCACCGCGGCTATGAGAACATCGACGCGAAGTTCCATGACCTCGGCGTTCGGATTGAGCGCCTGCCCGACGAAGGAAGCACCTCCCCCGCATGAAGATCGGCATCGACCTCGGCACCGCCAACGTCCTCGTCTACGTCAAGGGCCGGGGCATCGTCATCCAGGAGCCCTCGGTGGTCGCGGTCTCCGACGACAACCGGATCGTCGCGGTCGGCGAAGAGGCCCGCGAGATGATCGGCCGGACGCCCGGCAACATCACCGCGATCAGGCCCATGAAGGACGGCGTCATCGCCGACTACGTCATCACGGAGGCGATGCTCCGCTACTTCATCGGGCGGGCCCGCAAGGGTTCGCTCGGGTTCTCGCGCCCGGAGGTGATGATCAGCGTTCCCGCCGGGGTGACCTCGGTCGAGAAGCGGGCCGTCCGCGATGCCGCCCTCAAGGCCGGCGCCAAGGAGGCCTACCTCATCGAGGAGCCCCTGGCCGCCGCGATCGGGGCGAACGTGCCGATCAGCGGGCCCTCGGGGAACATGATCATCGACATCGGCGGCGGGACCAGCGAGATCGCGGTCATCGCCCTGGGCGGGATCGTGGTCAGCAACAGCCTCCGGGTCGGTGGCAACCGCTTCGACGAGGCGATCGCCTCGTACATCCGCAAGAAGTACAACCTCATGGTCGGCGACCGCACGGCGGAGGAGGTCAAGATCGCGATCGGGACCGCTCTCCCGCTGGAGCGGGAGCTCCAGATGGAGGTTCGTGGGCGCGACCTGATCGCCGGGCTCCCGCGGACGATCCCGATCACCAGCAGCGAGGCGATGGAGGCGATCGAGCTGCCCCTCCAGCAGCTCGTGGCCGCGGTCCGCAGCGTCCTGGAGCAGACCCCGCCGGAGCTCTCGTCGGACATCATCGACAAGGGCATGGTCATGTCGGGCGGCGGCTCGCTCCTGCGCAACATCGACCGGCTCCTCACCCAGGTCACGGGCGTGCCCTGCCACGTGGCCGAGAACGCCCTCAACTGCGTTGCCCTGGGGACCGGCCTCGCGCTCGAGCACTTCGACTTCTTCAAGAAGTCGCTCGTCCAGCAGGTCTAGGCCCACGCGCCCGCCCGCGGCCCCCGGGGATCCCGTCGCCGGGACGGTCGTGCCCGACGCCAGGTCGCCCAGGCCGAGCCACCCGGTCGCCCACGTCGACCTGCACTGCCACACGGCCGCCAGCTTCGACTCGCTGGCCGACCCCGTGAAGGTCGCCCGGGCGGCGGCGGCCCGGGGGATCACCCACCTCGCGATCACGGATCACGATCGGATCGACGGGGCGCTGCGGGCCCGCGATGCCGGGGTCCCCGGGCTCACCATCCTCGTCGGCGAGGAGGTGCGCACGACCGTCGCCGACCTGATCGGCGTCTTCCTCGAGAAGCCGATCCCGCCCGGCCTGTCCCCGGCGGAGGCGATCGCCAGCATCCGCGAGCAGGGCGGGCTGGTCGGCATCCCGCACCCATTCGACCGCTATCGCAACTCCGCCGGTCGGTCCGAGGAGGATCTCGAGGCCCTGGCCGGGCTCGTGGACTGGGTGGAGGCGCACAACGCCCGGGTCGTCTTCCGGGAGGGCAACGAGCGCGCCGCCGCCTTCGCGCTGCGGGTCGGGCTGCCCGGCATCGCCGTCTCGGACGCCCACTCCGTGCTCGAGGTCGGTGTCGCGAGCACGCGCATGACCGGCGATCCGGCCTCCGTCGCGGGGCTCCTGGCCTCGCTCGCGAACGTCGACCTGCAGCCGGGTCGAGCCAGCTACCTGGTGCGGGCGATCACGCCCGCCGCCAAGCTCGTGAACCGCCTGCGCGGGAACGTCCGGGTCCGCCCCGGGGCTGCGCCGAACGGGGAGGGGACCGCGTGACCGAGGGGACGCCGCCGATCGCGCCGCTGCCGGGCCCGGGCTACCACGAGACCCACGCGGAGGCCGTCGAGGCCGCGGGAGCCGCGGCTGCCGCGGCGGCGGAACGAGAGGTCTCCGCGGACCAGCTCTCGCTTGCGCATCGGCTTCGCCAGCCGCGCACCATCGCGAGCCTGGTCCTGCCGCTCGTGATGCTGGTCCTGGTCTTCCGCGTCGCCCTCAACGTCAACGTGGACGACCTGATCGCCGGGATCGGCCACGCGAACCCGGCGCTCCTGCTGCTGGCCTTCGTGGTCTTCTACCTGGGCTTCCCCATCCGCGGCCTGCGCTGGGTCCTGCTGCTGCGGGGGTCGGGCTTCCGCCTCGGGCCGCGCCACGCGACGGAGATCATCTTCCTGAGCTGGCTCGTGAACTGCCTCGTGCCGGCCAAGCTCGGCGATGTCTACCGGGCCTACCTGCTCAAGATCAACAGCACGGCCTCGCTCTCGCGAACGTTCGGGACCGTCTTCATCGAGCGGATCCTGGACCTCTTCGCGATCGCGGTGATGGGCCTTGCCGCGGGGTACTGGAGCTTCCGCGGGAACTTCCCGCCCGCGGTCGAGGCCGTCTTCGCGATCGGCGTCGGGGTGGTCATCATCCTCGCGGCGGGGCTCCTCACCCTGCGCAACTTCGGTCGGCGGATCCTGGTCGTGCTGCCCCTGCCCCGGAAGGCCCGGCTCGTCGAGCTGTACGAGCGCTTCGAGGAGGGCGTCTTCGGGGCGGTCGGGCTGCGGGCGCTGCCCGGGCTGGTGGTGATCACCGGCCTGGTCTGGGCGACCGAGGCGGCCCGGCTCTACTTCGTGGTCCGCGCCCTGGCCTTCCCGGACGTGGAGCTGGGGATCTCCGGGGCCTTCTTCGTCGCGCTGATCGGGTCGCTCCTGACGGCTGTCCCGTTCAGCCCGGCAGGGCTCGGGATCGTGGAGCTGGGCGTCGTCGGCGTCCTGACCGCCGCCTACCGGATCCCCCTCACGGAGGCGACGACGATCGCCCTGGTCGACCGGGTGATCAGCGTCTTCTCGATCATCGTCTTCGGCGGCGTGGCCTACGCCCTCAGCTCCCTCCGACGCGGGGGGCACACGCTCGGCGAGGAGATTCCGGCCCCGGGCTGAGCTTGCGATCCCGGGCAGGGTTCGACACGGGATCCGTCGGGGACGCCGGCGGACCTTCGTGCGCGCCGGGAGCGGGCCCGGGCCGCCGACCGGTGGCTGCCGGGAGTACCAACGGGTCATGGTTCCTGAACGCGCCGCTCGCCGATAGTGACCACGACGCGGCAGGCCCGCGTTCAACGGAGAGCCCACACTGGCATGACGACGCAGTCCGGCCGCCCCTTCAACGAGTGGCTTCGCGCCCAGCTGAAGGCCAAGAAGATGTCCCAGCGCCAGCTCGCGCAGGCGTCGGGCGTCGACCACTCGACCATCTCGCGCCTGGTGCGCGGAGACCGAACGCCATCGCTCGGAACGGCCACCAAGCTGGCCCGCGGCCTCCGGGAGATCCGCGACGACGCCGACGCCCCGCAGTACCTCGGCCTCGTCTCGAACGCGTCCCACGTGAACCCGACCGCGCGCGTGGAATACGCGCTGCGGGCCGACGACACCCTGGGCGAGCCCCAGGTCCGCCAGGTCATGGAGTACTACCTCGCGGTCCGGATGCGCCGGTACAGCCGCCCGGTCGCAGCGCAGGCGGGTCTCTCCCGGCCGGCGTTCCCGGATCGCCCCCTCGTACGCCAGGGCGTCCCGCTCGCGTCCGTCGTCGGGAGCTCCCCCACCGCACGCGCGGCCGTGCCGACCCTGCTCGCCCGTCGCTCCACCGGGCGCTCGTGATCACCACCTGACCACTTCCCGGGAGGCCCCTCCCCTTCCGGGTTTCGGGGACGGCGAACGCCGGCGCACCGGGGCGCCGGCGTTCGCGCTTGTTCGGGCCCTGCGGTCGCGTCCGCGTCCCGGCCGCCGGGTCCGGGGATCAGCGGGCGGGCACCGAGTAGACGGAGATCGTCCGCCCGGGCGCCGGCGAGAAGCGTTCGACGAGCGTCGCCCCGGCCAGGCCGGCGGGCACGAGCGCCGCGTCCTCCGCGGGCCCCCCGCAGGCAGCGCCGATCGCGTCGCGAAAGAGGTCGTCGCACAGGATGACGACCGATGGCGCGCTCGACGCGTCTCCCACGACCCCGCCGGCCACTTCGTAGGGGTAGGTGTACGCGGTCACCGCCTTGAATGCCGGCAGCCCGACGAACGCGAGCGGCCGACCGCCGGCGAGCGCCGCCAGGTGGACACCCGCCGCGCGCGCGGCCGTCCACCCACCATCGGCCGCCACCGGCGGGGGCTGCGTCCAGAGGTTCCAGCCGACCAGCGCCGTGACGGCGACCGCGGCCGCGATCCGCCCCACCAGGTCGCGGCGCCACAGGGCTGCCGCGGCAAGGCCGGCCAGCGTGACGATCGCGGGCTCCAGCGACGCGATGTACTGATCGGTCGGGAGAGGGGTCACGGAGGCCAGCGCCTTCACGGCCAGCACGAGGATCAACACGCCGAGGGCGACCGAGCCCGCGAGCCAGCGCGTGGCGGCGCGTTCGTCGCCCGACCCGACCCGCAGGCGCCACAGGACGCCGGCCGCGAGGGCCACGACGGCAAGGATGCCCGCGACCGGCGCATCGGTCAGCAGGCCGGTCAGCGGCCAGGCCACGATGCGCAGCGGGACGAAGACAAGGCGCACGAGGAGGTCCCCGCCGCCACCCGCACCGCCCGCGGCAAGCCAGGCGAGGGCATGGCGCGCCTCGGAGAAGTCCGACGTGAGCTCGTGGACGAGCAGGGGCAGGTACCCCCCGAGGATGATCCCCAGGCCGGCCAGGCCGAACAGCAGCATCCGGCGACGCTCGCCCGGACGACGCCGCGCGTCGGCAGCGAAGAACAGGACGAGCGCCGGCAGGGCGACGATCCCGAGCACGTGGAGCTGCAGGACGACCGCCTGGCCGGCGGCGGCCACCAGCCACCAGGCGGGTGCCCGGGTCCGCCAGGCCTGCCACGCACCGGCGCAGGCAACGGCCGCCGCGAGCGGGATCAGGTTCGGGTTCCAGATGAAGGTGGACCCGTTCACGGCGGTCGCCGATGTCGCCGCGATGAGCCCCGCCACCAGCCCGGCGCCGGGCCCCGCGATCGAGCGGGCCAGCCACCAGGTCACCGCCACCGCCAGGATGCCGGCGACCGCGATCTCCGCCACGACCTCGATCGGGTCGCTGCCCCGCGCCGGCAGGGCCGCGGGAGCCAGCAGGTAGTAGTACAGCGCGCCGTGGTGGACATCCCCGATCGACGTCGGGGGCCCCAGGAGGGGGATCTGGCCGCCCGTCACGAGCGCCCGCAGGTTCGCCATGTCATTGCCCTGGTCGGCGTCCCAGGTGCCGCGCCCGGCGAGGCCCGGCAGGCGGAGCGCGGCCGCGAGGGCGAGCAGCCCGGCCAGGACGGCGATGTCGCGGGACGCGGCCTCGTCCGGCCGCGAGGAGCGCGCGGACGCGGGAGATCCGGCGCCGACGGCCACGCCTCAGGGTGCCGCCGCGGCCCGGGCGCGGCTGCCGCGGAGGTCCAGCGCCGCGGCCGGAAGGTCCTCGACCGGGATCCCGCGGGCCAGGTCTCGCGCGCGCGCCATGTTGATGGCGTCGTAGCCGTCATCCATGCCGGGCGTCTCCAGGAAGTAGGCGACGTGGCGGAGGCCGGGGTGGGTCAGCACGCGAGCGAGGCCGGCCGCGCCGATCTGGCCGGCGCCGACGTGCTGGTGGCGGTCGGCCTTCGAACCCGCGGCCGCCTTCGAGTCATTGAGATGGACCATCCGGAGCCGGTCGAGGCCGATCCGGGCGGCGACCGACGCGACCAGGGCGTCCACGCCTTCGGCTGTCGAGATCTCGTGCCCGGCGCCCCACAGGTGGGCGGTGTCGAGGCAGAGCCCGACTCGGCCGGCCGGCACGTTGCGACGATCGATCGCAGCCAGGATCGCGGCCAGCTCCTCGATGGTCGCGCCGATGCCGTCACCGCTCCCCGCGGAGTTCTCCAGGACCAGCGTCGCGGCGTCTCCTCCGTCGGGGACCCTGTCGAGGACCCGGGCCACCGCATCGGCCACGCGGGCCGCGCCGGCCTCGAATCCCGCCCCGCGGTGCGAGCCGATGTGCACGTTGACGAAGCGGGCGCCATACGCTGGCGCGACCTCGAGCTCCCGCTGGAGGACGCCCAGCGAGCGCTCGAAGAGCTCGTCGTCCGGCCCGGCGAGGTTGACGAGGTAGGCGGCATGGATGGCCAGCGGCCCGAGGCCCAGCGCCGCCACGCGCGCCCGGAACGCCGGCAGCTCTGCCGGCAGCTCCGCCCGACGGCGCCAGGCGGTCGGGTTGTCGGCAAAGAGCTGGAGCGTATCCGCGCCGATCACGTTCGCCCGTTCCGCGGCCCGGACCATCCCGTCGCCGAGCGGAAGGTGCGCTCCCAGGAGCCGCCCGTCCGGCAGCGCCGGGCGGGGCGGGACCGGGCTGGACGGGGGCACGGGCGCGCGTCGGACGGGCATCGCCGAATCGTACCCGACGCCGGGCCCGGCTCTTGCTCCGCCTCGCTTCGGCGCTACCCGGCGGACGTCGCATTCATCGCCCGCGCCGCGGGCGCCCGACGGCCGGACTCGCGCGAGGAGCGCGCCGTCAGCGCCGCGGCCTGGCCGTCGCGGCGCGGGCCCGACCCTGCATGTGGGCACCCGGCACCACGGGCTCGATCAGCCCGTAGGCGCCGTCGTTGCGCCGGTAGAGGACGTTCAGCCGCTCGTCCTCGGCGTTCATGAAGACGAAGAACGCGTGGCCCAGGCTCTCCATCTCGGCGATCGCATCCTCCTCGAACATCGGCTCGAGGTCGAATCGCTTCGTCTTCACGACCCGCCGTTCGCGGCTTCCGTCGGCGGTGCCGTCGGCGATCCTGGCCAGGATGCCCTTCTCCTGGGGTGCCCGGGCCCGGATGCGGGGCTTCTGGCGGTGGTCCACGGCGCGCCGCTCGACCTTGTCCACGACTTCGTCGATCGCGGCCTCGTGGGTCACCCCCTCGGCGCGCCCGCGCAGCGTCTGGCCATCGATGACCAGGGTGACCTCCGCGATATGCGAGTCGTCGGCGCTCCGGTGATGCTCCACGGAGAGCTCGAGAATGGCGTCGGATCGGTCGTCAAGGAGGCGCTCGAGGCGTCGCACCTTCCGGTCGGCGTACTGCCGGACCGTCTCATGGACGTCGATGTTCTTGCCCGTGACGATCGTCCTCACGACGGACCTCCTCGGGGTTTGGGCTCGCCCGAGCGGCCCGTGCCGCGCGGATCGGCCCCGGTGGTCGGCCGAGTATAGCCCTGCCTCGTCGACGCCCACGACCGGCGTCCGGCCCGATCGAGACGGGCCGAAGAACCCGGCTTTCGGGCCGGGTCCCGGGCGCGCGGGCGGACGAGCCGGCGAGCCGCGGCGTCGCCCGGAGCCGACCGGCGTGACCGCGGCCCGTCACGCCTCCCGGGCGAGCGTGAGCGCCGAGACCCCGAGGGCACCGGCCTCCAGGAGGGCGTTCGCACAGGCGACCAGCGTCGCGCCGGTCGTCGCCACGTCGTCGACGAGGACGACCCACCGACCCCCGGCCGGAGCGGCGTCCGCGGCCGGCCCTGCCCGACGCGTCCACCGCATCGGCCTCGCCGGGACGGGCCGCTCCGCCCGCGGCGACGATGAAGGCCCCGGCCACGTTCTCGGCCCGGTCGGCCCGGTCCAGCGCGAACTGCCGCTCGGTGGCCCTCGTCCGGACGAGGATCGAGCGACACGGAAGCCCCAGCCGGCCCGCGGCGACGGTCGCCAGGAGCTCGGCCTGGTCGTAGCCCCGGTCCCGGCGCCTGCTCTCGTGCACCGGCACCGGACAGAGGAGGTCCCCGCCGGCGCCCGCCTCACGCCAGCGATCCGCCATCGCGGCGCCGAGCGGCTCCGCGAGCCGACGCTCCCCGGCGTACTTGAGGGCGTGCAGGGCCGATCTGACGACACCGGCGAACGGCGCGCACCACTCCAGCTGGAGCAACGGGAGCGGGACCGTCGAGGGCATTCCGAGGGCCGCACCGGGAAGGACCCCGCGCCGGACCGTCAGTGCCGTCGCGCAGGTGGGACACAGGACGGACCCCTCGCGCCCGCAGCCGGGACAGGTCGGGGGGAAGGCGAGGTCGAGGATGCGGCCCGCCAGCCGCTGTCGTGTCGCAGGGCCGCTCGACGCAGTCATCCCGGCACCGTACCCAGGGCGGCTTCGCGGAGGCTCATCGGGGATCCGCCGGGGCCTGGATGGGCGCTGTCGGGCGCCCCGGCGGCAGGCCCGCCCTCGGACCCCGCAGCGCGCCCTGGCCCGGCGCGGCGAGGTCTCAGCCGGGTGCCGCGTCCTCGCCCTCGAAGGCCACGAGGTCGCCGGCGACCGTGCCGGCCGCGCCGGCCGCGCCGGCCGCCAGCTCGAGGCAGGAGTCGGCGCCCCGGACGTACCAGACGATCCCGGTCCAGGGCCGCAGGCCGGATCGGATCGCGACGACGCGCCGCCGGCCATCGGGGCCCGGCCTGGCCAGGAAGACGGCATCGATCGGGAAGCGCATGAAGAACATGTGGATGTTGTTCGTTCCCGCCAGCCAGAGCCCGCGGCCCGCGGGAAGAGAGCGGCGCCCCATCAGGCCCATGAAGCGGCCGCCGAAGGAGGTGGCCGGCTCGACCGTGTCGGCGACGCTGGAGCCCCTGGTCACGTTCCACGCGCGCCAACGCGGCGGCACCTTGCCTCGCCGGCCGGACGAGCCGCCGGGCATCGCGCGCTGGGTCATGTCGGGCCGATCCGGCTCAGCCGCCGGGCACGCCGCCTGGTCCGGCGAGGTTCTTCATGATGAGGATGATCGCGGGCCCCAGGATGATGATGAACAGCGACGGGAAGATGCACCCGACGAGCGGGAAGAGCATCTTGATCGGGGCCTTGGCCGCGGTCTCCTCGGCCCGCTGCCGCCGCTCCACCCGGAGCTGCTCGCTCTGGACCTGGAGGACCTTGCTGATCGAGACGCCCAGCTGTTCGGCCTGGATGATCGCGCCGATGAAGTTCGAGAGCGGCTGGACCTCGGTCCGGGGAACGATGTCCCGGAGGGCCTCCCGACGGGCCTTGCCGACGCGCACCTCCGCGAGGGCCCGGCGGAACTCATCGGGCAGGGGCCCGACCATCTTCTCGACGACCTTCCCGAGCGCCGCATCGAACCCGAGCCCGGCGCGCACGCTGATGGTCAGCAGGTCGAGGGCATCGGGGATCATCAGGAGGATCGCCTTCTGGCGCGCCTTCACGCGACGGCCGAGCCAGAACTCCGGTGCGATGTAGCCGAACAGCAGGCCGACAGCGGCCATCAGGAGTCCGGCGATCGGGTCGCCCATGACCAGGAAGCCGATGACGAACCCGAAGACGAGCGCGAAGACGAGCGCGCCGACCGCCTTGATGCCGAGCCAGTCCGCGACGCGCAGGTCGCCCGGATTCCCCGCCAGGGCGAGCCGCTTCTCGGTCTGCTGGCTGAACGACACGGAGCTGAAGCGGGCGACCCTGCCGGAGAGGCGACTGGCCAGCGGGCGGATGGCCCGGTCGAAGAAGGGCTGCTGGAGCTCGAGCTCCTCGAGGTTCTTGGCCCGCATCGTGCCCAGCTGGGTGAGCCGGGCCTGCACCGGATCGACGGATCCGCTCCCGGAGAAGCCGACGGCCATGAGGATGATCGCCAGCGCTGCGGCGCCGGCGATGACGAGCGGAAGGACCTGTCCCATCGGCTAGACCTCGATGTCCACGATGCGCCGGATGAACATGAAGCCGATGAACATCGAGAAGAGCCCCACGCCGATCAGGACGATCCCGGCCGGGAGCCCGAACCAGCTCACCGAGGCGTCGAACATGGGCGCCATGAAGTTCGGGGCGATGATGAACAGGAAGCCGGCGAGGCCGATCGGCAGGAACGCCACGACGTAGCCGGACATCCGCTGCTGGGCCGTGAGCGTCCTGATCTCGCCCTTGATCCGCACGCGTTCCCGGATCGTGAACGCGATCGAGTCGAGGATCTCGGCCAGGTTGCCGCCCACCTGGTACTGGATCGAGATGGCCGTTGCCATCAGCTCGAGGTCGTCGGAGCGAACCCGCCGGACCATGTTCTCGAGGGCCTGCTCGAAGGGGAGGCCCAGGTTGATCTCGCGGATGACCCGCTGGAACTCGGTCGAGATCGGCGGGCGAGCCTCGCGGACGACCAGCTCGATCGCCTGCAGGAACGACGAGCCGGCCCGCAGCGCGTTCGCGAGGAGCGTGATCGTGTCGGGCAGCTGCTTGTTGAACGCGCCCAGGCGGCCGCCCTGGCGCCGGCGAACGTACATGCGGGGCAGGAAGAACCCGATCACCGCGCCGACGAGCCAGATGATCGGGCTGGCCAGGCCGGGCAGCAGGAATCCCAGGATGAAGAACAGCACCGGGATCCCGACGATCGCGCCGGCCCAGATGAACAGGTACTCGCTGACCTTCAGGCGGAGGTCGGCTCGCGCCAGCTCCCGGGCGATGTTCGTCCCGAAGTCGCGCTGCTCGACGATCCGGTTGAGCTGGGCGATCGCCTGGGACTGGGCGATCAGGTCGCTGATCGGCCCCTGGCCGGTGGACGCGACCTTGGGCGCCTCCTGGCGGCCCGAGGCGTAGCGCTCGAGCCGGGCGCTGACCCCCGCTCCGCCGCCGGAGGTGGCGATGCCCACCGCGATCACCAGGATCGCGAGGGCCGCCACGGCGGCGACGACGATCGTCATCTGCATGGATCGGTACCCCGGCTCGCCTAGAAGACGAAGCCGAACAGTCCGGGCGGCAGGTGGATGCCCTGCACCTCGAACTTCTCGACGAACTTCGGGCGGATGCCGGTCGGCTTCAGCCGGCCCATGATCTTCCCGTCGACGACGCCGGTCTGCTCGAAGACGAAGACGTCCTGCATGATGATCACGTCACCTTCCATCCCCTGGACCTCGGTGATGTTCGTGATCCGCCGGGTGCCGTCCTTGAGCCGGGCCTGGTGCACGATGAGGTCGACAGCGGAGGCGATCTGCTCGCGGATGGCGCGCAGCGGGAGCTCCACCCCGGCCATCAGGACCATCGTCTCGAGACGCGACAGCATGTCGCGGGGGCTGTTGGCGTGGCCCGTGGACATCGAGCCATCGTGGCCGGTGTTCATGGCCTGGAGCATGTCGAGGGCCTCGCCCGAACGGCACTCCCCGACGATGATCCGGTCGGGACGCATGCGCAGGGCATTCCTGACGAGCTCCCGGATCGGGACCTGGCCCTTGCCCTCGATGTTGGGCGGGCGGGACTCCAGCGTCACCACGTGCTCCTGGCGGAGCTGCAGCTCGGCGGCGTCCTCGATGGTGATGATCCGCTCGTCGTTCGGGATGAACGATGAGAGGACGTTGAGGGTCGTGGTCTTGCCCGAACCGGTGCCACCGGAGACGAAGACGTTGAGGCGGGCCTCGACGCACGCCTTGAGGAAGTCGAACATCTCCGGGGTCGCAGTCCCGAACCGGATCAGGTCGTCCACCGTGAAGGGGGAGGCGGCGAACTTCCGGATCGTGATGACGGGCCCGACGAGCGAGAGCGGAGGGATGATTGCGTTGACGCGCGACCCGTCGGTGAGGCGGGCATCGACCATCGGCGACGACTCGTCGACGCGCCGGCCGATCGGGGCGATGATCCGGTCGATGATCCGCATGACATGGTCGTCGTTCTGGAAGACGACGTTGGTCAGCTCCAGGCGACCGCTGCGCTCGATGTAGACCTGGCGCGGACCGTTGACCATCACCTCCGTGATGGATTCGTCGCGCAGGAGCGGCTCCAGCGGCCCCAGGCCGATGATCTCGTCGGTGATCTGCTCCAGCATCCGCACCCGCTCGGCGCGGGTCAGGGCCAGCCCCTCCTCGTCGATGACCTTGCCGAAGATCTCCTCGATCTGGCGGCGGACCTCGACCTGGTTCGAGAGGTCCAGCTTCGGGTCCATGTCCTGGATGACCCGGGACTGGATCCGGAACTTGACGTCGCGGAATGACTCCCGCTGGGGCGCGCTGGTCATGAGTCGCTGGCTCGGCGCGAGCCCGGACCCGCCTGCGCCCGCGGGTCCCGCGGGTCCGGCGGGTCCCGCGGGACTGCCGGCAGGCGGCGTCGATGGCCCGGGCCCCCCGGGCCGCGCGCTCTCGATTCGCTTCAACAGGCTCATCGTCGGTTCACCCCTTCACGCCCCCGGGGAGGCTCGTTCAGCCGGACTAGCGCCATGCGAACAGGGACTTGCGAGGCGACGCCTTGCGGGCCTCCTCGTGCGCTGGCGCGGGCTCGCCGGTCACGGCCCGGGCCAGGCGCAGGACGTCCTGCGACACCTGCGCCTCCCGGTTGCTGAGGAAGAACGGCACGCCCCGGTTGAGGGCGTAGACGACGCTGCGCCCATCCGAGACGACGGTGTGGTCAACCTTGCGGCCGATCGAATGCTCCACGTCCGCGACGCGGATGCCCAGGGCGGAATCCGCCCGGTTGAGGACCAGCTGGACCTTGTCGTCGGCGTACCCGAGTTGGTCGGCCACCTCGAGGAAGAGCCGCATGTTCTTGATCGACGTGATCTCCAGGGTCAGGATCGTCAGGATCACGTCCGCCGAGTCGAGGATCGCCAGCGTCGAGTCGCTGAATGACGACGTGCAGTCCACGATGATCAGGTCGTTGTGGGCCCGCAGCATGTCCAGGACTCGCTTCGCCGCCGCTGGCGTGATCAGCTCCGCCATCTCCGGTGAGGGGGGAGCGAGCAGGACCCGGACGCCCGAGGAATGGGCCACGATGAACGGCTCGAGGGACTCGGGATCCGTGCCGCCCTCCATGTCCGAGACGAGATCGGCGATCGACTTGTTCTTCGGGTTCAGGTTGAGCAGGACGCCCACGTCGCCGAACTGGAAGGAGCCGTCCATGAGGCAGACCGTCCGGTCGCCCTCGGACGCGGCGGCCACCGCGATGTTCACGGCGATCGTCGTGCGGCCCACGCCGCCCTTTGGCGCGAAGACCGCCACCACCCGGCCCGGCTCCCTCGCCGGCAGCCCGGCGGCCGCGCGGGCGCCGGCCGCTCCGGTGGCCCGGGCCTCCGCGGATGGGGCCGCGATCCGTCCCTGCTTCTCGCGCTCCCGCGCGTGCACCTGCCGGATCGAGGCGGTCAGCTCGTCCGAGCTGAATGGCTTGACCAGGAACTCGCGGGCCCCGGCGAGCATGGAGCGACGGAGGTAGTCCGCCTCACCCTGGACGGACATCATCACGATCGCGGTGGTCGGCACGCGCGAAGCGAGGAGCTCCGTCGCGGTGATGCCGTCCATCCCGGGCATGTTGATGTCCATCAGGACCACATCCGGGAGCAGGCGCGCGGCCATGTCGAGGGACTCGGGGCCGGACGCGGCGGCGCCGACGACCTCGATGTCCTTCTCGAAGCCCAGGAGCTTCGTCAGGTGGTCGCGGGTCTCCGGGATGTCGTCGACGATGAGGACTCGGATCTGGTTGGTCATGCGGGTCGGCCTGGTGGCCTGCGCTCCTGGAATGCCTGAAGGGCGGGTGTCTGGTCGCGGGCGCCGTGGCGGGCAGGAGTCCGTCCTCCCGCCCGGTCGATCACGGCGAGACCCGGGTCAGGGCTGCTCGGTGAGGATGATCTTGGGCGGCAGGACGCCGTACTTGTCCACGAGCTGGCGAACCGTGATGCCCGTGGTCACGACGTCCGCCGCGGTGTCGTCCTGCGGCGAGCGCAGCACGAGCGACAGGTTGCCGTCGATCTGGGTGAAGCGGACCAGCTCCGCCTGCTGGGGTGTGACCTCGATGAAGACGATCTGGTTCTGGCCGTTCAGGCTGGGCGACCCGGAGGAGCCCTGGGCCTGGGTCTGGGGCTGACCCGTCGTCGGCGTCGTTGTCGGCGGCGGCAGGAGCGTGCCGAGGACTCGCGCGTTCTGGACGAGGACCTTGACGGTGGTGCTGTTGAGCAGCGGGTTGACCACGGCGAAGTTCCGGACGGTCGCTGGCGGCTGGCCCTCCTTCGTGGGGGCCTTCTCAACGACGATGGGGTTCTTGGCGTCGGCCTGGGTGAGGGCCAGCACGACGTCCACGTGATCGCCGGGCTGGATCAGCGTGCCCACGCCGGTGACCTGGTCGACCTGGACCGCGATCGCCACCTTGCCGGGCGTGAGCGTCTTCCCGATGTTCGCAGCGGCGCTCGCGGCGCTGAAGACGGCGGTGCTGATGTACTGGCCCGAGGTGACGTCGGTGCGAACGGTCTGCCCGATCACGGTCGTGACGAGATCGTAGGAATCGGTGGGCTTGCTGAGGATCGGGACGCTCGTCGTGGTCAGGTCCGCGGCCTGGAGCTTGGTGCCCAGTGAGATGTCGCGGGCGGCGACGACGATCGTGGCGGTCGTGGGCGGTGCGGACGGGCCGGCGCCGCCGCTGTTGCCCTGCAGGATCAGGATGATCCCCACGAAGGCGACCGCCGCCAGGAAGAAGCCGATCAACAGGATCAGCCGGTTGCTGCGCTTCAATTCGATACTCCCGTGCCGTGTGACAGGCCGCACCACTGTAGCATCGCCCGAAGGCGGTGCGACTATACCAATGGCCTAGGACTGTTGGGAGGATTTGGGCAGATTTCGCGCGTGCGCCGGTGACCGGACCGGAGCCCTCGGGGCGCGCCACCGCGCGCCACCTGCGTCCGCCAGCGACAGCCCGTCTCTCCCGTCGACGGGTGCCGCGGAACAGGCAAGGAGCCGGCGCGCCCGTGACGGGCGGCCGGCCCCGCTCATGTACGGTCAGACTGAATTGCCGATGTTGCTCAGGTACGTCGAGATGTGGCCGCCGAGGAAGATGAGCGACGCGATTGCGACGATGGCGATAAGGACCAGGATGAGTGCATATTCGACGAGCCCCTGGCCCGCCGCTCCCCGGACTGCCCGGTCGAGACGTACCCGATGCGCGCGTGTCATCGAGTCATCCCCCGTGCATCTGTGGGATGCAAGAGGCCGCCGGTCACCCGGCGGCCTCTTGTCCTGCGTCGAAGAGACGGTCCTAGACCGAGCTGCCGACGGTGCTGAGGATCCCCGAGACCTTGCCGCCAAGGAAGATCAGGGCGACGATCGCGACGATCGCGATGAGGGCGAGGATGAGGGCGTACTCGGCGAGGCCCTGCCCCTCCTCGTCCCGCGTCATGAGCGACGTGATAAGAGCGTACAGACGGGTCATTGTGGTATTCCTCCTTTCCCTCGAGAGTCTCCCGCCCCGCGGGAGCTGGTGGCCCGAAGGCCCGGGTCCGATGATCGGCCGCCTGGGCCGGAGCTGCTCCGGCGGACCCACCCGAACGGCCGCTGGCGAACGCTAGGGGGCTCGCCTGCCCCTGTCAAGCACCGATGGCGAGGTGCGGCGCCCACGGGGCGCCGCTGATCGTCGCGGTGCCGGGCGCTAGACCGAGCTGCCGACGGTGCTGAGGATCCCCGAGACCTTGCCGCCCAGGAAGATCAGGGCGACGATCGCGACGATCGCGATGAGGGCGAGGATGAGGGCGTACTCGGCGAGGCCCTGCCCCTCCTCGTCGCGATGCAGCCACGCGTAGATGCTGTTGATGAGGGCCATGGGTGCCTCCGCAGATGATTACCGCCCCGAAATACTCGTGGGGCAGGCGAAGCGTAGGGCGGAACCAACGCGATGCCACTAGCCAATTGGTACTAATCGCGGCCCAAACGGCCGGCTTTGTGAAGATGGAGGTGCGCCGCCGCGCCAGGCCCGGATGGGTTCAGCTGGTCTGGTCGATCCCGCGCCCGATGACGCTCAGCATGAAGGCGAGCTGTGGGGAGAAGAAGACCAGGGTCACGACCGCGACCGCCACGCAGAGAGCCCAGGATCAGGCCGAACTCCACGAGCCCCTGGCCGGCGACGCGGCCGGCCTGCGTGCCCCCGGTCATTCCCCGGCAGCGGGTGGCGCGCCTTCCGGCGCGGGGAGCGCGATCGCGACCCGGACCTCGGGACCCTCGCCGCTGGCGCGGAGCTGTCCCCCCACGGATGCGATCCGATCCGCGATCTCCCGCTGGATGTCCGGCGGGAGCGACGGACCCGGCACCTCGGGTGGTCGGGCTCGCCGATCGTCCATGAAGGCGGCCAGCATCGGCGGCACCTCGGCCCCCGAGGCCGGCGGACGGGCGGGCTGGGTCGGTGCCTGGACGAGCGCCGCGACCACCGTCCGAACGGTCACGTCCAGCTCGGAATCGCCCCAGTACAGGGCGATCACGACGCGTTCGGGACGTCCGGCGGAGTATCCCGCGACGGCCTGGTCCACGATCCGGAAGACGGTGCTCTCCAGCTCGATCGAGAGCCGGCGATCCGTGCCCAGCGAGTCGAACTCGACCGGCACCTGCGTCCGCCGGCTCCGGTCACGGGCGAAGCGGCGCAGGGTGGGCACGAGCCCGAGGTCGTCGAGAACCATGGGGCGCACGTCGAAGATGAACGTCTTCGTGGCGTCCAGCGTCCGCTGGACCATCCCGACCAGCTCCTTGACCTCGTCCCGGGCGGCCGCGGGGTCGCGGTCGAGGAGCCGTTCCACGATCTGGGCCTGCAGGACGATGTTGGTCAGGCTCTGCGCGGGCCCGTCGTGCATCGCACGGGCGATGTCGCGGCGGAGGTCCTCCTGGGCCCCCTGGACCAGGCGCCACATGCCCGGTGAGCCACTCTCGCTCGGGACCGGGGCGGCGCCGGGAGGGCCGGCCGACCCGTGGGCGGCTGCCGCGGCGGGGTCCAGCGCCGCCACCTCGCCCCGGATGCGGGTGAGCCCTTCCTTGTACCGGGCCAGCACCTTCTGCTTGCCCGCCAGCACCTCGATCTGGGCGTCCATCAGGGCGGCCCGCTTCGTGAGCAGGACCAGCTGGGAGTTCTGCTCGGCGACCTCGGCCGGGTCGGACCTCGAGGCCGAGGAGGCGGCGGCCAGGCGCTCCTCCACGTGGGCCCGCTTCTGCTCGTGACGGCCAGCCTCGATCCTGGCCTGGCCAACGAGGAGCTCGATCTCGGTGAGCTCGCGGTCAAGGCCCCCGATCTCCTCGTCGAGCGTCGCAGCCAGGTCTGCGGGTGCTCGCGACGGCCCGGTCATGGCGACGGCTCAGTCCTCCGGCATGCGGATCCAGCCCTGGCGCATCGCGTACACCACGGCCTGGGTCCGATCGTTGACCGAGAGCTTGCGCAGGATGGAGCTCATGTGGTTCTTGACCGTCTGCTCGCTGATCGAGAGCGCATAGGCGACCTGCTTGTTGGTCATCCCCTGGGCGATGTTGTCCAGGATCTCGACTTCGCGGGGCGAGAGCGGCGCGAAGATCGGCGCCGCCTCCTGGCCGTAGACGGCCAGCTCCCGGAACTCCTTGAGGACGCGACTGGCGACGGCCGGCTTGGCAAAGACCTTGTCGTTGATCAGGTACTCGCCGTTGGAGACGCGCCGGATGATCGTGACCAGGTCGTCCGGACCGACGTCCTTGAGGATGAACGCGGCCGCCCCGGCCTTGATCGCGTCGAAGAGGGCGTCCTCGTCCTCCTCGACGGCCAGCACGATGATCCCGGTGGAGGGCAGCTCGCGCTTGATCCGCTGGGTCGCATCGATCCCGCCCGGGGCCGGGAGCGAGAGATCCATCAGGATGATGTCCGGGTTCGTCTCCAGGGCCGCGTCGAGCGCGCTTCGGCCGTCGTCGGCCTCCCCGACGACCTCCAGGTCGTCCTCGCGCTCGAGGATTGCACGCATGCCGACGCGGACGAGCGCGTGGTCGTCGACCAGCAGGACCCGCGCCCGCTCGCCGGCGCCACGCCGCTCCGATCCACCCCGTCGGCGCTCGGGACCCGTGTAGCTCATCGCAGGCCTACCTCCTGTCGCCCTGGACTGGGATCGCAAGCCCGACGACCGTGCCGCCCGATGGTCGGGACTGCACCTCGAACCGGGCGTGGACGAGCTCTGCTCGCTCGCGCATGAACTGGAGCCCGAAGCTCTGCCGGCCGCCGGGCGCGAGCGCGTCGGTGTCGAAGCCGCGCCCGTCGTCGCGCACCTCGAGCGTCCACTCGCCATCGACGAGCGAGGTCGCCACGTTGACCGTCCGGGCTTCGGCGTGCTTCCGGATGTTCTGGAGGGCCTCCTGCAGGATCCGCAGCACGACGACCTGGGCCGCCTCGTCGAGGATGCCGTCGGGCGCCTGGAGGTCGGTCTCGATCGTGGCCCCGGTGAGCGCCCGGGCCGTCTGCACCGCGTCCTCGAGGGACCCGTTCAGCCCCAGCTGGTCGAGCAGGGGGGGACGGAGCACGCTGATGAATGCGCGCACGTCGCCCAGCTCGTGGCGGAGTCGGTCGCGCAGGAAGCGGATCTCGGTGTGGGCGATGAGCGGGCCGCTGTCGAGGACCTTGTCCACGTACTCGGCCTGGAAGATGGCGTTCACGAGCGCCTGGGCGGGCCCGTCATGGATCTCCTGGGCGAGGCGCGACCGCTCCGCCTCGCGGGCCTCCACGACGCGCATCTGGATGTCGTCGGGCAGCTCCGGCGCCTCCGTGTCGGAGAGCAGCGTCGCGTCGCCGCGCTCCAGGAAGAGCCAGGTCCGCTCCAGGCTGCGCACCGCCAGCTCCAGGCGCCCGAGCTCGTTGGAACGATCCCCGAGCTCGGTGGTATGCACGAAGACCTGGCGACGCAGGGCCGTGGCCGGGTAGTCCGCGATCTCCTCGCTCAGGACGGCGGTTCCCGCGGCGACGCCCGGCGGGCCCGGCTCGGGCACGGTCGAGTCAGCCCGGTCGCCGCTGCCCGTCATCCCGGAGCTCTCTGCGGAGTCCAGCTCCTCGCGCTCGCGGTTCCATGACGTCACGTCCTCGCGGTACGCCTCGCGATAGCGCTCGGACACCACCCGCATGCCGTTGGCGGCGCGGCTCAGCACGGACTTCGCCTCGGCGTACAGCGTGTCGAAGCTGGCCCCCGGATATCTCGTCCTGCCTGTTCTCTGGGCTCATCTGGACGTGAGTATACGAGCGGCTACGGGCACCCGATCCGGAAGACCGTGAAGTCGGGCGAGCCCGCGGACGTTCCGGGAACCGGCGGCAGGTCAACGGGGACGAGACAGGCGGCTTGCGGGTCGGTCGGCAGCCGTCCGGGCCACGTGCCGTGCGGCCCGTCCAGGACCACCCAGCGCGCCCCGTACGTGCGGGCCAGGTCCAGCACGCTGGAGATCGGCTCGTTGGGCAGGGCCAGGGCCCGCAGGCCGTTCGCCTCGGCCAGCCACATCGGGTGGTTCGAGATCACGGGGAGTGCCGGGTCAAGCGGCTCGCCGAGCGTCGCGAACCGTCCCGGGAGCGCCGCGTAGCGCGTCTCCACGCCGCTCGCCTGGCCCGCGTAGGCGGGGATGCCCAGGGCGAGGAAGAGGACCGCCCCGAATCCCGCGAAGAGCGGGCCGAGCCAGGCCACCGGCCGCGTCCAGGCCCGCCGTCGCCCGATCGCCGCGATCGCCGAGTCGAGGCCGGCGAGGCCCGCGACCAGGAGCAGGACCAGGGCCGGCACCGCCGCGTGGAGGAACGTGCCCCACGTCGTCGCGACGGGGAAGAGGAGCGTCGTGGCGGCGAACGTGAGCACGGACAGGAGCAGGAGCGGGCCCAGGGACCGGAGGCGAACGATCGTGGGCAGGGCAGCCAGGCCCAGCAGGCTGATCGGGAAGCCCGGGAGCAGCAGCACGTCCCCGAGGTTGTGGCCGAATGCCGTCACTCGCTGGCCGACCAGCTCGCCGGCGCCGGCGGCCAGGTAGCGCGCCAGGGTCGGTCGGTCGCTCCAGGCGAAGATGTCGTACCCGGTCAGGGAGAACGCGTTGAGGGCCGCCTGCCCGGGCAGGGGCGAGCCGAAGACGAGCCAGCTCCGGACGAGCCAGGGGGACACGACGGCCAGCGCGACCAGGCCGGCCACGACGACCGGGCCGATGACGGCGCGCGTCCCCGCGCCGCGGAACGCCCGGGCTGCGATCACCAGCCAGGCCAGGCCGATCCAGGCGGCCTCGTTGCGCGACAGGTAGGCGATCCCGATCGCGACGCCCAGCGCGACGACGCGCCCGTCGAGGAGCCGGGCCGGCGGCCGCCGGGCGAGGCGAACCATCAGGAGGCAGGCGGCCAGCGCAGGAACGCCGAACGGCGACGTGCTGTCCAGGGTGGCTCCCGGCAGGACGAGCGGCAGCCAGATGGCGGCGACGAGGCCGCTCCCGAGCGCCAGCGTGCGGGCGCGGTCGGGCGAGAGCTGGCGCTCCTCGGCGACGTCCGCGGCGATGCGCCAGGCCAGGACGGGCACCAGCGCGCCCGTGATGACGGGCACCAGCAGCGCGGGTCCATACGCCGTGGAGCCGGCGAGCGCCATCGGGATCGCCGCGAGCAGCGCCGGCAGGGGCAGCCAGATCTCGAAGGCCGGGCGGGGGAAGCCGATGCTCCAGCCTCCGCCCGCAGCTCGGGCCGGCGTCACGTAGCTCCAGATCGCGTCCGAGGTGAGCCCGTGGCCGGCCACCAGGTTTCGGGCGGCGCCCCAGTAGTAGGTGGCGTCCTCGGGCGTGGGGAAGGGCATCTGGGCCGCCGCCCAGGTCCGGACGAGCAGGGCCACGACGAAGATCAGCCCGACGCTCAGCCAGGCTTCGCGGCGGCTCACGGCCGGACCGCCACGGCGCAGCGCGCGTCCCCGAGGGCGGTGCAGACGGGGTAGACGGCCAGCCTGACCTGCGATCCCGTGGCGCTGGCGAGGATGGGCGGACCCAGCCAGCCGGGCAACGGCGCGCCGTCGAGGATCGGCGCGACCGCGGCCACGCTGTCGGCCCGGTTCAGGACGAGCCAGCGGATCCCGTACGCGCGGGCGACCTGCTCCACCGTGGCCAGCGGATCGTTGACCAGCACCACGCCCCCCCGCCCGGTCCAGTAGCGCGTGCCCGACGCGTCGATCGACATCACCCGGTCCGTCAACGGGGCGCCGGCCCGGTCCAGCGCCGTCGCGACGGCCTGGGCGTCGGCCCGCCTGGCCGACCAGGCCGCCTGGGTCACGACCGATCCGGCGAGCCCGATCAGCAGCGAGAGGCCGACCGCGGCGCCCAGGAAGACACGGCCGGCCTCGGCTGCGTCCCAGCTCCGGCGCCGGGCGGCGACCCAGGCGACGGTGCCCACGATCCCCTCGAGGGCGAGCACGTAGGCGTGGGGGGCCAGGGCGATCGCCGAGTGGATGAACGTGCCGCCCGGCACGTGGACCGCGGAGACGATCGCGGAGAAGGCGAACAGGATCGCGGCGTAGCCCAGGAACGGACCGAAGTCCTTCGAGCGCCGGCGTCGCCAGGCCCCGACGACGATGAACGGCGCGAGGAGGACGCCGCCGACGAGGACGGAGAAGATCGTGATCGCCGCGACCAGCCCGTCCGCCCGGCTGGCCAGCAGCGGCCCGAGCCCCTGGTCCAGGAGGTGCTGGAGCGTGGCCGGCGTCGTGATGCTGTTCCACTCGCCGATGTCCCGGATGAAGAGGACCTTGCCGGACGCCGTGGACGGGCTGATCGTGCCGAAGACGGCCAGCTGCCGGGCGATCCAGGGGGCGACGACGACCAGGAAGAGTCCCGCGCACGCGACGGCGGCCCAGGCCGGGATCGCCGGGCGCCGGCCGCCGTGGCTGCGCCAGGCGCGCCAGCGGTCCCACGCGAAGGAGAGGCCGACCGCCGCGCCGACCAGCACGCCGTCGTTGCGGGCGAGCGTGGCCAGGCCCACGAGGAGCCCCGCGAGCGCGTACGAGCGGGCGTGCCCCTTCAGGCCGCGCGCGGCCATCCAGAGCGCGGCCGCGACCAGCGGCTCGTAGAGCCCGAAGTTGTCCGGCTGGGCCATGAAGGGCGTCGCCAGCGCGGGCACGGCGGCCAGGATGCCGGCCCCCAGGGCGACCGTCCGGGAGGCGCCGGCCTCGAGGGCGATGCCGCGGCCGATGGGAGCCGCGAGCGCGCCGAACAGGGCGAAGGGCAGCGCCGAGGCGAGCGCCGTCGGGCCCAGCAGCCAGATGAACGGGACCTGGACCAGGGATGCCAGGGGCATCCAGTGGCCATTGCTGGCGATCGGCAGGACCGGGTTCGCGGGCAGCGTCCCGCCGACCTCGGCGAAGATCCAGATGAAGTCCACGCGAGAATCCGTGGCCGGCGGCCAGGCTCCGGGCCACGTCCACGTAGTAGAACGAATCCGGGTAGGCGGGATCGGCGAAGCCGGCCACCAGCACCAGCCGGACGGCGAGCGCGACGAGGAAGAGCAGCACGGCGGTCCGCACGGTGGTGCACGGTAGCACCACCCGGGACGCCCGCGGAGGGGTACGGATGGGCTACCCGCGACCGCGGGCCGGTGGGTGCCCCGGCGGGGTGCGGCGACGTTGCCGTCCCGCCTACGATGCCCCGGATGCAGCGCCGCTCCGCCAATCCCGCGCTCCGCGCCGTCCGCGACGGCGCGATCGTCGCCGGGCTGCTGTTCGGGGGCTACCTCCTCGTGGTCGTGGCCCCGCACGCAGGCACCTTCGGCTTCGACGCCTTCGCCTACTGGTCGCTGGACCTCGCGGAGCCCTACGCCCGGACGGCCGGCGCGCTGGGTGCGTTCACCTACTCGCCGGTCATCGCCCGCCTCTTCTCCCCGTTCAGCCTCCTGCCGCTGTGGCAGTTCACGTTCCTGTGGTTCGGCCTGCTGGTGGGCACGGCCGCCTGGCTGGGGCTGGGCTCCGTCCGGTCCGTCCTGGCGCTGTTCGCCTTCCCCGCGGTCGCGCTGGAGCTCTACCACGGCAACGTGCACCTGCTGATGGCCGCGGCGATCTGGCTGGGCTTCCGCTACCCGGCGGCCTGGTCCTTCGTGCTGCTCACGAAGGTGACGCCCGGGGTGGGCCTGGCCTGGTTCGCCGTGCGTCGGGAGTGGCGGTCCCTCGCCATCGCGCTCGGCGTGACCGCCGCGCTCGTCGCCATCTCGGTCGCGGTGGACGGCCGGCTGTGGTCCTCGTGGCTGACGGACAGCCTCGGCGCCACGGCGGGTGGGGCGGCGCTGAACCAGTTCTCGCTGCCGGTCCCGCTCTGGATCAGGGTCCCCGCGGCCCTCGCCCTGGTCGGGTGGGGTGGCCGCACGGATCGCCGCTGGACCGTGCCGGTGGCCGCGACGCTGGCGCTCCCGGTCCTGTGGCCCAGCGGGTTCGCCGTGCTGGCGGCGCTCTGGCCGATCCGGCGGGAGCAGCGCCGGTTGCAGGCGGGACCGCGCTTCGACATGCGCGGGCTGCCGCGATGACGCCGCCGACATCCGGCGATCCCCGGGAGGATCGGTTCGGTGACGCCCGTCGCCCGGCGCTTCTCGGGTTGGCGGCCCTGACCGTCCTCGTCGGCGGCTTCGCCGTCGTGCGGGCTGCACCCGTGGTGTGGGCGGCTGATGCGCACCGGAATCTCGCTGCCGCGGACGCGCTCATCCACGGCGCGTTCGGGTCGGTCCCCGATTACCTGTACTCGCCCCTCGCCGCGGCCCTGACGGTTCCAGCCCTGGCTCTTCCGACCGACGTCGCCGTGGTGGCGTGGCTGGCGCTGAAGATCGCGGTCCTGCTCGCCGGGACGGCCCTCGCGATGCGAGGCCTGGGCAGGATCGACCGAATCCTCGTTGGAGCTGCCGTCCTCGGGTTCCTGCCCATCCTCTACGACCTGGAGCTCGGCAACGTGACGGTGATGGTCCTGGCCGCGGTCTGCGCGATCGCATGGACGCCTGACCGCGTGGCGGCCGGCCTTCCGCTCGGCCTGATCATGGCGACCGCTCCGAAGCCCCAGCTCGTCCCCGTCCTGGTCTGGCTCGTCGTGGCCCACCGGCGGGCGCTGCTCGGGACGGTCGCGACGGCGGTTGTCGCGACGGTAGTCGGGCTCGCGCTGACCGGGCCGGCGGCCTACGAGGCCTGGGCTGCGGCGCTTCGAGCGCCTGCCTACCTGAGCGGCGGCGACGTGATCAACCTCGCCCTCTGGTCGTTGCCGCCGCTGGTGTCGATCCCGGCCGCTGCCGTATCGCTCGCCGCGTTCCTCATCGCGCTGCGCAGAGGCTACTGGCCGGGCCTCCTCGCCTCGATCTGCGTCGGCCTCCTCCTTGCCCCCTACACGCTGATCTATGGTGCGGGCCTGCTGCTCGTCGTGATGCCGGCGGCGGTGCGGGCGTCGCCGCGGCTCGTCCTCGGGCTCGCGATCAGCGCGCCCGTTGCCCTGGTGCTCGCCTTTCCCGCCTGGGTCGCCGTGGTCCTCGCGGCAGCGGCGTTCGTGCGGGCCGAAGCATGGCCGGCGCCAGGGTGGGCGGCGTCACGCCCGTTCGCGGCTGGCCGCCCCCAGGCCTCCGGGACCGGATGAACGCGCTCCTGACCCGTTTCGCGTCGAGCGACACCCGCCTATCACCAGAGCGGCGTCGGCTCGTGCTGGTCCTGATCGCGGGCATCACGGTCGCGGTGGCCGTGATGGCCGCCGTCCAGCTGGCCGCGGCAGCGTGGACCGTCGACATCCAGCGCAACCTTGGAGCGTCGCAGGACCTCCTTGACGGGCGGTTCGGGCGCGACCGTGGGTACCTCTACTCGCCCTTCGGGGCCCTCGCGCTGGTCCCCCTGACCTGGCTGCCCCCACCGCTCGCGGTCGCAGCCTGGCTCGGGGGTGGAGTGGCCCTCATCGCGGCGGGCGTCGCGCGCACCACCGGACGGCTGCCGATGGTGGACCGCGCGCTCGTCGCGGTGACTGCCGTCGCCTTCGTTCCGACGCTGTACGACCTGATGCTCGGCAATGTCACGGTGGCCCTGCTCGCCGGAGTCGCGCTCATCGCCTGGCGACGAGATGAGGCCCGCAACGGGATCCTGCTCGGCGTGCTGCTCGCGGCAGCGCCCAAGCCGGGGCTCATCCCCGTGCTCGTGTGGATTGCGCTGTTCCGGCGCCGCTCCATGGGTGGCGTCCTGCTGGGCTCGTCGATCGCGACCGCGGTGACGGTCGCGCTGTTCGGCCTCGCACCGTATGTTGCGTGGGTGGACGTGCTTCGAGCGCCGGACTACCTGTCGAGCACGATGGCCGGAAACCTGGCGTTGAGCTCGCTCCCGATGCCCTGGGAGCTGGTATGCAGCCTCGCGGCAATCCTGGCGGCGGCCTGGGCGGTCCGGCGCGGGCCCTGGCCGGCGCTGCTCGCCGCGATCTGCGTCGGGCTTCTCGTCGCTCCGTACACGCTCGCCTACTCGGGGGTCCTGCTCCTCGCGATCGTGCCGGCGCTGGCGATTGCGAGCCCGCTGGCGACCATGGCGATCGGCACGACGGCATCGGTACTGGCGATCGCTGCCTTTCCCCTCTGGGTTGCGCTGCTCATGGGCGTCGCCGTCCTCCTGCCGTCCCGTCGGTGGCCCGCTTCACCTCCGGTGTGGCGCCCGGAGTCTCGACACGCTTCCGATCTCGTGTCCGTAGACTGACCGTCGATGTCGGCCAACTCGTTGACGATCGTCCTGCCTGCCTACAACGAGGAGGCCCGCCTCGGGCCTGCGCTCGACGAGCTGTTCGGCTACCTCGAGCGGCACGGGACCCGCGGGCGAGACGGAGCGCCGGGTGCCGCGAGCCTTCCCGACGACGTGCGGGTGCTCGTCGTGGATGACGGGAGCACGGATGGCACGGCTGCCCTCGTGCGTGCCCGCCCGGAATCGGCGCCCGACCACCACCGCGGTCGGCTCGCGCTGGAGCTGCTGACCGTGCCGCATGGCGGCAAGGGCGCCGCGGTGCGAGCCGGGATGCTGGTCGCGGCCGCGGACCTCGTGGTCTTCGCGGACGCGGACATGGCGACGCCGCCCGACCAGCTCCCGCTGCTCGTCTCGGCACTGGCCGATCACGACCTGGCATTGGGCAGCCGGATCCAGCCCGACGGATCGGACATGCGGGCCAGCCAGCCGGTCTACCGGCGCCTGCTCGGGAAGGTCTTCCACCTGCTGGCGTCCGGCTGGGCGGTCGGCCCGGTCCAGGACACCCAGTGCGGGTTCAAGGGGTTCACCCGCGAGGCCGCCCATGACCTGTTCGCTCGCCAGGCGGTCACCAGCATCGTGTTCGACGTGGAGCTCATCTACCTCGCCCGCCGCCGGGGCTACCGGATGGCGATCGTGCCCATCCGATGGGCCGACAAGAGGGGCTCTCGGATGCGGACGCGACCCGGCCTGGCCCTTCGGGTGGCCTGGGACCTGTTCCGGGCGCCACTGATCCACCGGCGCGTTCCGCGGCGGACCGGTCCCGGCCAGTGACCGGGGCGCGGCGGATGTTCGCGCTTCCGGGCCGGCGTCCCGCCCTGCTGGCCCTCCTGCTGCTCGCCGCCGCAGGTGCGGCGCTCCTGCTCGTGGTGGCCTGGGTGCGCTGGGCCGTGCCGTCCGACGAGTTCGCGTACTGGCTGGGCGCGAAGCGACTGGCCGCGGGCGTGCCCCTCTACGATCCGGCCGCGACCCTGGTCACGCCATACGCGTACCTGTACCCACCGCCCCTCGCCCAGGTGCTCGCACCGTTCACGTCCGTGGTGCCGGATGCGGTGTACGTGGCCTCCTGGACCGCCCTGCTCCTGGCCTGCCTTCTTCGGCTCGGCGACTGGAACCTGATCCGGTCGCTGGCGCTGGTGGCCTGGCTGCCCGTCGCCGTGGAGCTCTGGTTCCGGAATGTCCACCTGCTCATCGCCGTCCTGATCGTGCTCGGGTTGCGCGGGCGGCCCTGGGCGTTCGCGATCGGCGCTGCCGTCAAGATCGCGCCGGTGCTGGGCCTCGTCTACTTCATCGCCGCGCGGCGCTGGCGCGAGGCGGCCATCGTCGCCGGAGTCGGGGGCGCGATCCTCGTCGTCAGCGTCATCGTCGCTCCCGACGCGTGGCGCCAGTTCGCCTCCCTGGCCGGGGAGGCCGGGACAGGATCCAGCGGCCTGCTTCCCGTGCCCTACTGGGCCCGGGCGCTCGTCGGCGTGATCATGGCCGTCGTCGCCGGACGGATGCGGCCACGATGGGGCGAAGTCCGTCCTGGTCCTCGCGATCACCGTGGCAAATCCGTCCCTGTTCGCGACCGCCCTGGCGATCCCCATCGCGCTCGTCCCGCTCCTCCGATCCTCGGGATCGGATGGCCAGCCCTCGATCGCGCATGCCTGACGGCTTCGCTGTCCGCCAGACGACCCTCTTCGTCGCCTTCCGGCGGCTGGTTCCGGCCCTCGTCCTGCTCCTGTTTGCATCCACGCTCCTCGCGGTTCTCGCCATCGCCGGCGCCACGCTCGGCTACGACTACCAGGCCTACGCGCACGCGGCCAGCCGCCTGCTCGCCGGGCAGCCGCTCTACGACCCCGCGGTCGACGTGGCCGGTGGCTTCGCGATCTACCTCTACCCACCGCCGTTCGCGATCGCGGTCATCCCGTTCACCCTCCTGCCCGGGTCGCTGGGGACGTGGGCCTGGCTGGGAATGCTCGCCGCGGCCTTCCTCGCGGGGACGGCGATCCTGCCGGTCCGATCCGGCGTGCGCTGGACGCTGGTGGCGCTCGCGGCGCTCAGCCTGCCGTTCCTCTACTCGGTGAAGCTGGGGCAGGTCGGGCCCCTCCTCTTCCTGCTCTTCGCGATCGGCTGGCGCGGCCTCGGCCGGCCGCTCCCGCTGGGGCTGTCGATCGCCGCGGGCGCGTTCGTCAAGGTGCAGCCCGCCCTGCTCTTCGCGTGGCTGGCGATCACGAGGCGCTGGCGCGCCCTCGCGGTCGGGCTCGTCGCGTGCGCCGGGGCGGCGATCGCCGCCACGCTCCTGACGGGCTTCGCGACCTGGTCGGACTACGCCGCCCTCCTCGCCCGGGTCAGCCAGCCGATCACGACGCCCAAGAACATGACGCCCGGGGCGATCGCCTGGCGAGCGGGGGCCAGCGCGGAGCTGGCCGCCGCCATCGAATGGGCGGCGCTGGCCGGGACGGTCCTGGCGACGGCCTTCGCGTGGCTCCGGCGCGACGCGGTCACGGGGTTCGTGGTCGGCGCCGTGGCCAGCCAGCTCCTGAGCCCGCTCCTCTGGGACCATTACGCCGTGCTGCTCCTGCTGCCCGTCGCCCTGCTGCTCGAGCGCCGCCAGTGGTGGGCCGTGGCGATCCCGCTCGTGACCTGGCTGCCGGCCGACCTCGCCTATCCGGCAGCGTTCGCGGCGGGACTCCTCGGCCCGATCGTGGCGCGCGGCCGGGCAGAGGCCGCACGGCTCGGAGTCGGGTCCCCGTGACTGTCCTGCGCGATCGAGACGGGCTGGTCCGCCTCGGGGCGGCGATCGCCGTCCTGGCCGCGGCGTTCGCCGTCTTCTTCTGGTCGGCGGTGGGCTTCGACGCCGGCCGGGCCGACTTCTTCTGGCTGGCCGACGCCTTCCTCCATGGGCGCACCTGGCTGACCTTCCAGCCCGGACCCTGGGACGTGGTCGTCGTGGGCGGCCGCACCTACGTGCCGTTCGCGCCGTTCCCGGCGTTCGTGCTCCTGCCCCTGGTCGCGGCGGTCGGCCCGCAGGCCGCGATCAGCTGGCAGCCGGCCGTCAACTCCGGCCTCGCGGTCGTCGGGCTCGCGCTGCTCTGGCGCCTGGCCGGGCGCCTGGGCGTGGTGCGGGCACGGGATCGGGCGTGGCTGGTCGCCCTCTTCGGGCTCTCGACCGCCACCTGGTGGGTCACGATGCGCGGCGGCGTGTGGCACACGGGCCAGCTCATCGCCTCGATCCTCACGTTCGCGGCCCTGCTGGAGGCCTACGGACGGCGCCGGGCCTGGGTGATGGGGCTGTACGCCGGTGCCGGGCTTCCTCACCCGGGCGCCGCTCCTCGCCGCGCTGCCGTTCTGGGGCTGGCGGGCCCTGCCGCGCGGCCTTCGGACATCGATCCGGGATGCGGTCCTGGCGGCGCTCGAGCTGGGTGCCGGCTTCCTGCCGTTCCTCGCGTTCTCGCTCTGGTACAACGAGGCGCGCTTCGGGAACGCGCTGGAGTCGGGCTATGCGATCGCGGCGCTCCCCGCCTTCCTGGAGGCCCAGCGGGCCGAAGGGCTCTTCGGGCTGGCCCACCTGCGGATGAACCTGGAGTACTTCCTGTGGCACCTGCCGCGGAGCGTGCCGGAGTTGCCGGGGTTCAAGCCCGACGGCCTGGGCCTCTCGGTGCTGATCACCTCGCCCGGGCTCCTCGCCGCGTTCCGGGCCCGCTGGCGGGACCTGGACGACCTGGCCCTGGGCGTCACCGCGCTCCTCGTCCTCGCGCCGAGCCTTCTCTACTACGGCGGTGGCTGGTACCAGTTCGGGTATCGCTACGCGCTGGACTGCTTCCCGTTCGTGATGGCCCTCTGCGCGCTGGTCGCCGCCCGGCACGGGATCGGCTGGATCTGGAAGGCGGCCATCCTGTTCGGCGTCGCGGTGGGGCTCTATGGGGTCTGGTGGAACTTCCACCCCTGAGCGGGACCGCCCGCCGGCGCCGAGGGGGCCGGCTTGCCGGTGAGGCCCGTGAGGGCCGCCGCCGATCCGGCCGGCACCGGGGCCGCACCCAGCCCGGACACTTCGAAGAGGTGCGCGCTCACCTGCAGCCGGTCCGGCCAGAGCCGCAGGATGGCCTGGGCGTCCGCTGACTCCGGGTCGTAGGCCAGGACCCAGCGGTAGTCGGCGGGCCGGATCAGCGACCCGACGGCCGCCGCCGGGTGGCCGAAGGGGAGCATGAAGCCGCGCCGGTCGGCGTAGTAGAGGATTGCCGGCGACCAGTCCAGGCCGACCACGACCACCAGGTCGCCCGGGGCGCTGTGCGCGGCCAGCTCCGCGGCCAGCGGCAGGACGTGCTCCGGGTCCGCGTTTGCGTCGTAGGCCTTGCCCCAGTAGCCCGCCCCGGACGCCACCTGGAACCCCAGGTAGGCGACGAGGGCCGCCCGCGGGAGCCAGGCGGGAACGCGCGCCGGGATGACCACGGCCGGATCGCCGAGGAGCCGACCCAGGAGGAGCGCCGCCGCCGGCTGGATCGCCGCCAGGTAGTAGTCGTGGACGTAGAAGAGGTTGGTGAAGACGAGGAATGCCGCGACCGGAACGAGGAGGATCCCCGCCCAGGCCGCCCGCTCCCGGCTCCGGATGAGCGCGATCGTGCCCAGGACGAACGCCGTCCCGAGCGCGATCAGGCGCTCCGCCCGTTCCAGGATCCACTGCCACACGCCGACGTCGAGGCGCTGGGCGAGGGTCCCGAAGTTCCACGTGACGAGGTTCCGGCTCGTCAGCCAGTCCGTCGCCGGCGACGCGGCCTTCACCCCGTCGGCGTAGGCCGTCCAGGCCAGGCCGAGCGCGAACGGGACCGCGATGACGAGGACCACGATCGTGGCGCTGGCGAGCGGCCAGCCGGCGGTCCGGCGCGCGCTCCACAGCGTCGCGAACAGCACGAGGACCACGGGAACCGCCCAGGCAGCGCCCGTCGTGGCCTTGACCAGGAGCGCGAGGGCGAGGGCGACTGCGCATGCCGCCAGCCACCCGCTCCGCCCGGTCAGGCGCCAGCGGATGACCGCCGCGAGGGCCGCCAGCGAGAAGGCGGTCGCCGTCGACTCGATCAGCGCGGCGTGGCCCCACAGGAGGCTGAAGCTGGAGAAGAGATAGACGAACGCCGTCGCGATGGCCGCGCGGGTCCCCTGGAGGGCAAAGGCGATCTGGGCCGCCAGGCCCACGCTCACGAGGAACATGGCGAGCGACAGGGTTCGCGACGCGGCGTCCGGGCTGAGGCCCAGCTGGACCAGCAGCGATGCCCCGGCCTGGAAGAGCGGGAACTCGAACGGCAGGACGAACGGCGGCCCGAAGACGGGGACGGTCGGTCGGAGGAGGTCGATCCCGTTCCGCGCGTAGTCCATGACGGAGAAGGCCGTCTGCGTCTGCCGGAAGGCGTGCTCCTCCAGGAGCGGGTGCCCCAGGGTCGGTAGCGCGACTGCCGCGAAGAGGCCGCACGCCAGGAGCACGAGCAGCCCAGCCGTTCGAGGTCGCATTGCTGCGCATGGTAGTTGGGCGGCGCCCTTCTGCTTCCGCGCCGGCGCGCCGACGCCCCGGCGGCGGCCTTCTGCTTCCGCGCTGGCGCGCCGTCACCCCTGACCGTGCCGCGGTGGCGGATACACTGCCGGCATCGTTCACAGCGTCATGTCGGGGAAACGCACACGTCGTGAGAGTCGCGATCCTTGCCGGCGGTCTCGGCACCCCCATGGATGACCGGGTCGGGCCAGCCGAGCGACCGCAGCTGCTGGACGTCGCCGACGCCCCTGCCCCGCCGGGAGCTGGAACATCCGACGGAACGCAGAAGGTGCGGCTGCCCTGGCAGCGGGTGCGCCTGGCGGTCACCCGGGCGCGGCTGGAGTACGTGTTCCTGGTCATCGCGTTGGCCTGGGGAGTGGCGCAGGTCTTCTTCGTCCCTCCCCTGCAGGTCCCCGACGAGGGGGATCACTGGTTCCGGGCATGGGCGCTGACGGACGGCCAGCTCACGGCTGACAGGCAGGGCATGGTCACCCTGCCGGGCGTCTTTGCCCGCACGGTCGATCTCTACGAGCGGCTCCTGGGCCCGGGACTCCACATCGGCCTGCCCGTCTCCCTCCGGGGGCAGCCCGGCTTCACGTCGTATGCGGATCTCTTCAACAGTCCCGGGCCCCCGGGCACCGTGAAGGTGATCTCGCGGGTGGCGAGCTACGGCCCGCTGGGCTACCTGCCCCAGGCCGTCGGTGTGGCCGTCGGGCGACTCCTGGGGGCCCCGCCACTCACCTGCTTCTACCTGGCGAGACTGGCGAACCTCCTGGCGGCCATTGCGCTGCTCTTCTTCGCCATCCGCCTGGCGCCGTTCGGCAAGCAGCTCATCGTGCTGATCGCGCTGCTGCCGATGACGATGTACGAGCTGGCCAGCGTCGCCTGCGACGCCCTGACCATCTCGGGCGCCATGTTCTTCATCGCCCTCCTCCTGTGGGCGAGCACGCGCGTGACGCTGCGACGTGTCGATATCGCCCTGGTGGTGGCGGCAGCCGCCCTCTTCCTGAACGTCAAGCCCGGCTACTGGGCGCTGGTGCTGCTGGTCCTGCTCATCACGCCGGCGCAGCTCGGTGGCCGCAAGCGCTACGCG